>NZ_ATAX01000001.1 GCF_000571935.1 Ruminococcus flavefaciens 007c
CAGATACAACAGTAACAACTGTTGTTACAAATCCCACAACAACATTAACAACAACTACCATCGTAGTTCCTAAGGATTCTATCGCATGGGTTGTTGACACAGTAGCTGCATATCCCGGCGACGAGGTAACATTAAAGATCACTGTAAAGGATCCTAATGCTGCAAATCTCGGCATTGCAGGTGCACAGTTCAAGGTAACTCCCGACGGCGACGTTCAGCTTGTAAAGAGCGGCGATAAGTCAGGTTACGGTGCTGACATCATTCCGAGCAAGGATGGATATAAGTTCGTATTTGCAGACGGTGCAGGTGTAGCACACGTTGCTCCCGACGGAACAGTAGTTATCGAGCTTACTTATAAGGTAGGCGAGGAAGTAGCTCCCGGAACAGTTATCCCTGTTTCCATTAAGGATCTCTACGTAGTAGATGAGGACGGAAATGACATTACCAAGTATGTAATGCCCGTTGACGGCAGCATTATCGTATTTGAAAAGCCCGCTCCTACTTCAACAACAACTAACGTAACAGTTACAACTGTAACTACAGACGTTACAGGTCCTACAGATACAACTGTAACAAGCACAGGTACAAGCAC
>NZ_ATAX01000002.1 GCF_000571935.1 Ruminococcus flavefaciens 007c
TTTGGTTTATTCGAGAAGTATAGATATTCGAGAAGATTATCATTATGTTGTAAACACCTCATTTTTTCAAAATCTCCTTAGATAACTATTTTTATTACAGAAACCTCTGGTATACTGAATATAAGCCTAAAACGGCAAATATCAGATAGGAGGTTATCTGTATGGATAAAATGGTTTGTTATGATGATCTGTCGGCACATCTCTTGGAACTGATAGATAAAGAACATTACAGCAAACACACACTTCGTGACATGAAGTTCATTCTTAAAACTTTTTCTGCCTACATGAAAAGGAATAATATCATAGAATATAATCCGGAGATAGGCGAGAAACTTGTATCATACTGCAAAGATGAACTTCATGTATGTCCTTCACGAGTTTCTCGTGCCAAAAATATAGTTGGAAAACTTAATCGCTTGCTGTTAGGACTTGATGGCAGAGAAGCTTTGTGGTCATATCATTCTCCGCTGCTTGTTCTTCCTGACAATCTTCAAAAGGTGTTGGAAGAATATTTATCTTTCTGCCGAGAAAATGGAAATAGAGAGACAACCTTGCAGTATAAAGAATGGATATGCACTCGCTTTCTGCATAGCCTTTCCGAACTTGGCTGTAGAGATATCAGTACCCTTACAGGAGCAAATGTTCAAAATGCTTTTCTTTCACTCAATCACATGAGGTACTGGGAACGTATCGGCCCTTTTTTAAGATTTCTCTATAATAGCAGGTTGGTAGATCGTGATTATTCAAGACTTGTGCTTTATCACAAGAAACAAGAGATTTTTCCAACAACATATTCTCCCGAAGAGGTCTCCGCTATTGAGAAGTCTCTTGACTGCACAAATCCCAATGGTGTAAGAAATCTTGCAATCATTCTTCTTTTATCACGCTATGGCATTCGTGCTTGTGATATAGCCGCACTGACTTTTGATAATGTTGACTTTACAATGAATCGAATATCATTCATTCAGCAAAAAACCGGTGACCCGTGGGAAGCTGAACTGCTGCCAGAGATAAAGGCAGCTCTGCTTGATTACATAACCAATGTTCGTCCTCAGAATACAGAGTATAGAGAGATTTTTCTTACCTTGATGATTCCACATAAACCTGTCGATTACAGGGCCATTAACACTATGATAGGTGAAAGGATCAAGGAATCCGCCGTTGATATTAACGGAAGGAAACATGGAAGCAGGATATTCAGATCTTCTCTTGCAAGCAATATGATTAATGACAAGGTGTCTACCGAAGTAGTTCGTAAAGTTTTGGGACATGGTACAAAGTACGCCTTGAAACACTATGTCAAGATCGACATGGAAAGCATGAAGCTTTGTGCCCTGCCTGTTCCTGAACCTACAGGTAATTTTGCAGAGCTGCTTAAAATGAAGGAGGCTGAATAAAATGTTCACCAGTGTTTTGGCTAACGAAATGTCGGCATATGTAGAGCTTAGAAAGCACGCTGTCAGCGAAAATGTTTCAGAACTTGACAGAAAAAATCTGTTGCTGCTGGATCGGTTTATGACTCTTAACAACTATTCAGAAAAAATACTTTCTGAGGATTTCATTAGTTCGTGGATTTTGACATTGACCGGTAAAAGTAAGACCAGAAGCGAAAAAATCAGTACCGTCAGAGGCTTTGTAAAATACCTTCATAGCATTGGTATGCATAGTTTTATGCCGGATAGAATAAAGGTAAAATCCGATTACATTCCCTACATATACAATGACGAAGAATTGGCTGCTATCTTTAAATGTGCCGATAATCTAAAAGAACTATGTAAGGGTAAACACAATCCATATCTTGAACTGATAATACCTATGATCCTACGTATTCTTTATGGCTGCGGCACAAGACTTGGAGAAACAATGGAACTTAAAAGAAAAGATGTTGATTTTAAGCGAGGAACACTTTATCTGAGAGTCACGAAATTCTCAAAAGAGAGAGTAATACCTATGCACGAATCACTCATCGTGATACTCGAACGCTATTGTTTAGCACTTGGGATAATGAATGATCCGGAAGCTTTTTTGTTTCCCAGTAAGGAATCAGGGACTCACTATTCAGCAAGAAATATAGACAGTTGGTTTGCTAAAATACTCGAAGCCTGCAACATAGATCAGCATAAAAAGCAACTCGGAGAGCGTGGTGCGTGCCTTCACTGTTTTCGTCATGTTTTTGTTCTGAAATCTATGGATCAGCTTGAAAAATCGGGGCATCCGGTTGATATGAACGATCTTCTTTTGCCCACATATCTCGGACATGAATGTATGATCGATACTGATAAATATATGCGTTTTTCAGGAGTGCAGTCATCGGAAACCCTTGACAGTTTTGAAAGATTTACAAACGGACTGATTCCGGAGGTGGAGGTCAATTATGAAGAAGAATAATGCATCCAACGATTTTATGTCACTGCTCGGACGTTTCTTTACAGAGTATTTGCCGAAATCCATGAATGCCAGCATCAATACAGTAAAATCGTATAAATGTGCTTTCCGTCTGTTATTTCAATTTCTGTACGAAGTAAGAAAAGTAAAGCAGGAACAGATCACTTTTGAGATGTTGGATTTTGATGTGCTTACTGCTTTTTTTGACTGGCTTATTGATGACAGGAAAAACAGCCGGACAACAGCCAAGCAACGAATAGGAGCGTTAGCATCTTTTGCCGATTATGCTCAAAGCCGAAACATCGAAGCCGGCTATGTTTTTCACAACAGTCTGAACAGTATTTCAAAGAAGTCTTTCAGAAAAGTGAAAGGAAAACCGCGCTGTTCATTTACCCGTGCTGAATTGGAAGTGCTGTTTTCACTTCCTGATCCTACCACCAGAATCGGATGGAGAGATCTTGTTGTTTTGGCCGTTATGTATTCAAGCGGTGCAAGGGCGCAAGAGATCTGTGATCTTACTGTAAAAGATATTTCGCACAGTGAAAATGGGAATGCAATCCTTACACTTGTCGGAAAAGGAGAAAAAGCCAGAAGAGTAAAGATCACTGCCGATACAACAAAGCTGCTGGACAGATACATCACTTCCCGTAAGATCAGAGATAAGCTTGATACATATGTATTTCCAAGTCAGCGAAATGAAAAAATGTCAGTTTCCTGCGTAGAGGAAATCTTTGAAAAATACATAATAAAAGCAAAAGAGTTGCATCCTGAGATGTTTAACGCCGGAAAGTACACACCTCATGTTATGCGGCATACAACAGCAACACATTTGATTGAGGCAGGTGTACCGCTTCCAATCGTTAAGAATATTCTTGGACACTCTTCTATCCAGACTACTCAGGTATATCTTGATATTTCTCAGCAGACCATTGATAGTTCGATCAAAGATTGGAATGAAAAATGGTTTCCAACCGATGAAGATAAGGATACTGATTTGGATAAGCCTAAAAATATACCAGAGTTTTTATGGTAAATAGCGTATTGTTATTCGGGGAGAGTTTAAAGAATGCGCAGTTTTTGAGAATTATTACGCTCTCCTCGAATAACATAACTTCTCGAATAAAC
>NZ_ATAX01000003.1 GCF_000571935.1 Ruminococcus flavefaciens 007c
ACGATTATTCGGTTAGTTGAATAACTTGGTGGTCATTAAGCGGTACATCTGAGTGTCCGTAGGAAAGTGGTCTGTAAAGGGAAGGAGAACCTTATCATAACGGATAAGTCCTTCACCCGGACCGCTGTTCGTGACGTATTTCATCTGTTCCTTAGAAATATGGAGCTTTTCTGCGAGAATGTCTCTGTCTCCGGCGGCCTGATTGAGCATATACACGAAGTCCGAGTTATCAAAGATATTCTCGACCTCCTGAGAAGAAAGCAAGTCCTTGACATTCTGCGTGATACCCGTAGGACAGCCGCCCCACTTACGGAAACGCTTCCAAATCTCTGCGGAATACTTTGCTGTCTGTTCCTCTTTCAGAAGTAAGTGGAACTCGTCGATATAGTAGCGAGTGATCTTTTTCTTTTCACGGTTAGCGGAAACTCTGTTCCATACCGTATCCTGAACAATAAGCATACCGACCTTTTTGAGCTGATTGCCAAGCTCCTTAATATCAAAGCAGATGATACGGTTTGTCATATCAATGTTGGTACGATGATTAAAGAGGTTCTGGCTGCCGTTTACGAACATTTCAAGGGAGTTGGACACTCTCAGAGCGACTTCACCCTCATTCTTCAGCTCACGCTGTAAGTCCGAAAGAAGCGGCATCTTCTCGACAGCAGGCTCATTTTCGATGAAATTCTTATAGATGCGCTGTACGCACTTATCTATAATTGAACGCTCCTCAGAAGAAAGACCGTATCTGCCGCCGACAATGATCTCACAAAGGGAGATAAGAAAGTCGGATTTGTTTGCGATAACTTCCATAGGATTGGTGAACAGGTAATCGTCAATGGTTATATCCATAGGATTGATGTGCTGTTCGCTGTTTGAAGCGATACGGATAAGCTGTCCGTGCAGAGCCGATACAAGCGGATAATATTCTCCTTCGGGATCGCAGATGATAATATCGTCGATAGTAGTCAGAAAGCAGTCGAGAATTTCACGCTTAACGCTGAAACTCTTGCCTGAACCCGGTGTACCAAGGATAAGACCGTTCGGGTTTTTGAGCCGTGACCTGTTGGCACGAATCATATTTCCCGACAGCGTATTGATGCCGTAGTAGGTAGCCTGTCCGTCCTGAAACAGCTCTTTTGTAGTGAAAGGCACAAAGATAGCGATACCGCTGGTGTGCATCTCACGGCGAACGGGAATTTCGTTATATCCAAGCGGAAGTGTCGATACAAGTGTCTGTTCCTGACGGTAATCGTAAGGAAACATGATGCAGTTGTTCTTCTGACAGGTACGCTTGAGCATTTCCGCAAGGAGCTTTAACTCCTTTTTGCTTTTCGCATAAGCCCTGAGACTTATGGAAATATGGAATAATCGCTCGTTCTTGCTGTTAAGATCACCGAGGAGCTTTTCAATATCCTCGATGTACATCTTGATTGCAGGCGGAAGAATATCGGGATCATAACCCGACTGCGACGCCTTTTTCTGTTCGTCGATCTTCATCTGCTCAACATTGGTGAGCTTCTTCTTGACGAATTTCAGTGCATCGACCTGATCTAAAGGCTCAACGTGGATATTTACGCAGAAAAGGTTCTGCATTTCAAGGAAGTCCTTGAGTATCTCATCGGGCAGCTCACCTGCGAGAATGTTAAGCCCCCATACAGAGCCGTATGCCTTGCCGATCTCAAAATCGGACTTATTGAATTTAAGTGAGGAAGGACAGATAAAATCCTTAGTGTCCATTCCTGCACGGAGCATCTCACGCCAGTCGAAGATAAATGGGGAATTGCGGTAAGGATTGAGCGAATAATACAGCGTTTCAAGGCGCTGCCTGCCGTCAAGCAGTTCCGCTTCGACACCAAAAGCCTTGAAGCCCTTGATTACGTCGTTTTTTATCGACATGAGCTTCGCTCTTGCTGCCTTGTATGAAGTGCTTTCGATACCGAATGTCAGGAACTTACGGGCTGACTGACCGTTAGAGCCTTTCATCAGCTTATCGGTCAGCATATTGCTGTATTCCTTACGGATCTCGTTGAAATCATCGTCCTGTTCGGGTATCTGCACCTGTTTTATCAGCTTTTCCTTTGTTCTGTTCTGATTTTCAAAGGTGAGCTGAAACTTTATCGTATTGTCAAAGAGATTGATAACATCACAATACTTTGAAAAGATACTGTTCTGCTCATCAAACTCCGAAATGGAGTAGTTGGCATCAAAGAACTGGACCGTCAGGGAAAAGAAGTTCTCGCTGACCTGACACACTCCGTCCTTGTACATACACAGGAAAGGGATAGTGTTCTGAACAGTATTCTTACCGCCGTTTTCACTCCTGATCTCAGCGAGCCTTGCTGCTAAGACCTTTTTCTCCTCTTTTGTAAGTTCAGAGGCAGGCTTGCCCATGATAACCTTCGTCTTGCTTCGGTTATCACTTCTATTGGCATTTCTCTTTCTAAAGCCCATTGGTGACCTCCATATAAAAAGCGGAGACACCGAAAGTCATACTATTATATATAGGAGAGGGTTAGTGCAAACGCTGAGAGCGTTATGCACCGCCTTTTCTTTCGGCATCTCTCAGCTTCTTTTTTATTCTGTTGTATTCGATCTGTCTTTCGATAGATACGAAGATGTTTGTTGCCTTGTAATACCGCTTTCGTGGTCTTGTGAAGTATTCACGCATAAACTTGACCTGCTTTTCCAAGAACACGCCGTTTTTCTTGTATATGCCGCAGAGTATCGCAGGGGCAGCGACAGCCCCCATTGCGAATATAGCTCCCGACATTCCGATAGACGCTCTTGTGAGAAAGTACACAGGTGCGCCTAAAACAAGACCGATACCAAAGCATATTACCTGTCGCTTTGTAAATCCCATGATGAACTTCTCTTTGATATCGTTCAGATCTTTCGGGATAGGAACGTAATGTGCCATTTCTGACCTCCGATCTTGTTTTAGTGTGCGTTAAACACGCTTTTGCTGATAGCTCCTGTGCGGAGAATAGTAAAGATAAGTGCTGCAGTATAACCAAGAAGCATACCCATTTGCAGAATAACGCCGTCCGAACTTGCGTTCAGAGAAACGATAGCATTGCTGAATAATGTCTTGAAGATACCAAGAGCCACAACGATAAAGAATCCCTGGAAAGAAAGAGCGAGAAGCTGTTTGATCCAGTTCTTACCGATAGAAGCCCATTCACCGCTGTCCATCATAGTAGCCATAGGGATAGGTGCAATGCTGAGATACATAAACACCTCAATGATACGGCTTGCGAGTGTGATAACTATAGCAACTATCAGTATCAGCACTCCGAGATGAACAATCAGGGATATGAACCACACCGTCATCAGCTCACCCAAGCTCAGACCGCTTAGAGCTGACGGATTGATCGCAAGCGGTGTCGATAAGTAGCTACCGCTGCCGAATAGTGTAGCCAGTCCGCTGGAGCATACATTTGTGCCAAACGAGAATAGTGCGCTTGCGATGTAATATGTGTTGGCAACCAAGATTACACCGCATAAGGCTTTGATGATCCATTTAATGAATATCGAATCATCGAAGTCCTTGAAGTTGTTTCCCCGAAGCACCATCTGACAAAGTTCATTCAAAAGAATGACAGTCAGTATGAAGCCACCGATCGGGACAACCACGTTATTACATAGCGTTTCGATAGTAGTCCATATCGTACTTCCACCTGTACCGCCGCCTGTAAAGCTGGCAGGGTGCTGAGTTATGAAGTCAGATACAAGACCACCGCCTGAACCTGAACCCGTGGTCTGATCAAAGGTGTCAGTCAGGAGGTCTGAAATGCCGTCGAACTGGCTTGTTATACCGTCTTTGAACAGGTCTTTACACCAGTCCTCCAAAGCATCTATCGCATCGCTGATAACTCCCATTATTCATCACCTCCAATCGGGGTAGTGACTAAAGGTCTGTCATATTTGACAAGCTGCCGTAATTCAAGTTTAGTGGGGAGTAGGTCACGGCAGAAGTAAGCCGAGCCGAAGTGATTACCCTTTGTAGTACATTTCATATTCTGACGGGTATGATAGTCCACACGCCCGTCAAAGCATAGCATCTGTATCTGATTTTTGAATATCTTATACCGAGCTTTGCCCTGAATACTGTTCACGGGAAGGAGCAGAGCAAAAGGCTTCTCAAAAGAAAATGCTCTTTTCAGAATTTCATTTTTCTTTGAAAACGGCGGATTACTCACAAGAATATCCCATTTGTCAGGTTCAAAAGAAAAGAAATCCTGTCCCTCACGCAGACTGCTACGTATCACTTCATAGCCCTGTTCCGAAAGATACTGATAAAATGCACTCCAGTTCTCATCGAACGGACACCATATTCTTTTATCCTTCGGCAGGAACTCCGTCAGCGGTTCAACCGCATAAAATGGTGTATAGACCTCATCTCCTGCACTTGTACGGTTAGCTGTCAGATAACCGATATTTATACCCATTCTGTCATATCGCTCATATACCCACCACAGCCCACCTCATGAGCGACCTTTCATAATTATATTTATCGGCGTTATTTATATAGCGTTCAGCCGTCCGTTACGCTTGTCTCCATTCTGAATTTTCGGTATTCAGATTACACCGCACTTGTCATCATTGTCTGGAGGACAGGAACGAGGATAATTGCGAGAAGGATCAGACCAAGACCAGCCATGAGCTGCTTCATGCCCTGAGACTTCGCACCCGGATTATCGTTACCATAACCTTCAAGAAGATTTACAATACCCCAAAGGGATACACCGCCGCCGATAAGGCAGATAACAGACTTGAGTACGGTACACGCAGTAGTAATAAAAGAAGATGTATCTACTGCACCAGTGCCTGCTGCGAATGCCTGTGTAGTACAGGTGCTCATCATAACACCTGCGACAGTCGCACACATTGTTGCCTTCTTAGCAACACGGCTGAACCTGGAAAGCCACTTGTGCTTAGGTTCGGTGGAAGCAGTTGTCTCCATTGCGGCAGTATCGACCGCAGAAATATTCAGTTCGTTCATAGGTAAAAAGTCTCCTCAAATAAAATAAAGTAGTGTCCGCAGCTTCAACCGATTCTCTTTTTTTATTCGGTTTCCTCACTGTCCGAGAATCCGACATATATCTCTGTTTCGTCGGTATTCTCAGATATTTCTGCTTCTGCATTTTCTTTTTCTGTCGCATCAGCAGTATTAACTTCCTGTCCGGCTGTCACATCAACATCAAAGCCTGTGAAGCTGTCACTTGAAGCCAGGCTCAAACGCATCCTCTTTTTTCCCTTAACGTAGTTTTCGATGTTGAACTCTTGTTTCGGATCATCATCAGAAAGCAGATGATATTGTTTGTGACGGGTAATATCGTACTTATCGCTGAAAAAGGGACGGACACCCCTTAACTGCAAAATACACTTACCGCCGTCCATGACCGCCAGTTCGTCCTGAGATTTCAGCTCTTTTCCGATCTTCTGATAGTTCATTCCATAGCTTTCGCTCTGTCCACGGTTCGTGGAAGTATTGAAACTATCGATAGTTTCTTTACCTAAGCTCTCCGATATTTCTTTGAGCGTGGATTTTTCCTTGCCACCGAGGAAAAGCATCGTGTCGCAGTTGCCTTCGATAGTGTCTGCGTTATCTTTATATATAGCCTTTAGCTGGCTCTTAGCTTGCAGTATGATCGAGGCAGAGATCTCACGGCTTCGGATAGTAGCTATCAGCTTCTCAAACTGAGGAATTTCGCCTAATAGTGATAGGTAATCCTTTGATATAATCACCAGATTTTCCCCCACTCCACACCGTGCGTGACAGTTTCCCGTCACACGGCGTTCCATCATTTTCAGAATATTTTTTAGTGCATATGTAGCCCTGTTACTGTAATTTGATTTTGTAGCTTAAATTTCTGCCATTCCTGCAAGTTTACGGAATTTATTGATTTTCGCAAGCTGTTTTTCATCGAGATTCAGCATCTGCACGTATTTCTCAATTGTCTCTTTTCTGGTTGCCGTAATCAGCTTGTGTGCTTCTGTACACAATAAGACAAGATTCCTATAACTGTTATCTTCACGCCGTCCGCCTTGTCTTGGCTTGATGTGGTGGCATTCCATGTTATGAAGTCTTAGGGGCTTATGCGTGACCGCACAGTTTCCTTTTTGTGCAATGTACCTTGAAAGCATATTGTCCGCAAATTCAATACTTTCCCATTTATATGCGTTTTCCATTAAATAACGGATTATCTCAAAACTGATAGAATTGGGAACATGATACTCTGCTTCATTTTTCAAAACGTATTTATTGATCTCTCTGCGTTTGTACTTAGGGTATTCATGCTGTACATACGCAACGGGAATAATTGGTCTGTCATGAATCCAACGCATTTGCTTGGATTTTCCGTAGTTGTCTGCGATGAACCTTGACCGTATTTCACCTGATTTTTCTACCGAACATTGCCTGCTGTTGTGATTTGCACCACTTAGCATTTTTTGAATCGGATAGCCGATTTCGGCGAAATCCGCACTGACGTGTGTCGCCATTTTATAGTAGTTGTGCAGTCCGCATATTAATGAATTATGCAGACTGATATTTTTATCAAGCGATTTCTGGTCATTATGGTTCAGTATACGTTTTGTGCTTTCAGCGACTTTCTTTTTGGCTCTGTTTTTCGCCTTATCGGTCATATGCGATTTTACTGCAAATTTCTTACCTTTTGGCACAGCTCGTATTTTTAAGCCCAGGAATTCCATATAGTTCTTTTTCAGATTAGTAATTCCTGATTTTTCCTCGCTGATGTCCAATGAGAGCCGCTCTTTCAGCCATTTCACAACGGCTGTGTAGGTTTTCTTTGCTGTGTGATAATCTCTGCAAAAGATTTTGAAATCATCGGCATATCTTACGATATAGATCTCTTTCAGCTTGCTTTTCTCCCGAAGCATCGTCCATTTCTGTGACCTGTCTATGACAACATTTCCCTTTTTATCGGTCTTGCTGTACTCTCTGTTGACTTTTGTCAGCATCATTTCCCATTGGCTGGCAACCCACCAGTCAAGTTCATTCAGCACGATATTGGACAGCAGCGGCGATAAAATACCGCCCTGCGGTGTTCCTGTTTCGGGGCTTGTTACAATGTCATTGAACAGTATATCCGCCTTTAACATTGCTTTGATGATTGCAAGGACTTTCAAATCCTGAATGCCCATTGCCCAGATTTGCCGTATCAGCTTTGCGTGGTTGATGTTGTCGAAAAATCCCTTGATGTCAACATCTACAACATAATGCAGATTCTGTAATTGAATCATTTTATAGCATTGTGCGATTGCATTCTGTGCAGACCTGTATCCCTCCACGACTTATTATCACCGTTTCATTGGTACTGTGGCACTACTCTCACAGTCCTGAATCAGCTTATACGGATTGCTCCGCTTTCGTCTGAACATCAGTATAGAAATGTGAATTTCACTGACTGGACTGCTTTCCACGTTCCATTATTCTTAGCATTGGTACAACTTAGGTCAATCCTTTAGTCCTGCAAGCATTATCCTCGATATTCTCAGGATACGTGCCGCCTGTAACAGCACAGGGAGTTTCATACTAACAACTTTTACTCCACCCCGCCTGCGTGCATTTTGCACCCCGACATTTCTATCGGTCATTCGTTTAGAACCGTACACTCGGATTTTTGTCGGGCTGTATTTCAAGCCATACTAACCATATTGCACCGCCGACCGCACTATGGGCAGTACACCGCACCTCTGCGGCACTTTCCTCGTCTGAAATAAATTTCTTCGTTAGGACTGCTCTCGCACGACTTCCACGGGCTTACGACCTCTGCATTTCACACTGCATAGCCGTCCGTAGTTTTAACGTGAACCTTTCAGGACGTTACTCCCTCATTCGATTCATCAGAATAATAGTTCTACGTAACCATTTTATTGTTACGTGCCGCACCTTTTCAGTACGGAACGTGTCACACTATTGGCGAACTCATCGAGCAAACAGCGTACATGATAGTTCAGCTTTCCGCCTGGGGAATTATCCGCTTTAGTGCAAAGCAGATTAAAAAGCTGAGAATACATGATCGCTACAAGGAAGTTGAATGTAGCGTCTGTATCGGAGATGATTATGAAAAGCGCCGATAATTCGTCACCGAGCTTATCAAGGTGCAGTTCATCGAACGAAGTTATCTCCAAAACTTCATCTATTGCAAAAGGCGCTAATCTTGTCGAACAGCTAATTAAGATAGACTTAGCCGTTTTTCCTGCGGCGAGCTTATACGCCTTGAATTGTTTGAGGGCAAAAGCACCGATTCGTCTCTGCTCCTCAGACGGTCTGAATTTTTTTATTTTGTTATAGCTATCGGATAACTCGTAATCGTCAGGGAAATCATTATCGAGCCAGTGTTCAAGAAACTCAAACTGCTGATCGATAGCGTTCTTAAACTCCTCATCGTCCTCACGGCACTCTGAAGCGTTTATCATTTCTATCAGCGTTTCAAAGTTTCTTTCCTCCACGGGTGACATAGTGAAGATCATAGCGATATATGCTGTATATAACAGCTTCTCCGCCTTCACCCAAAAGTCATCGCCGGACGGCTGCTGAGAAGAAGTAGTATTCTTGATAAGAACCTCAACGAATTTGAGAATATCCTTTTCACGATTTTTCTCACTGATGTAAGCGAAAGGATTGTAGTGCATAGACTTCGCAAAATCAATGGTGTTGAACACCTTGATCTTGTACGGCTCATATACAGGTATGTATTTGCCGTCTTTGCCCTTGATATAATTGCCGTTAATGTCCTTGCGATATACTATCTTTCCGTTTACACGTTTCGGGCGGCCCTGCCTGAGCATCTTTCCGCACTCGATAAGCACCGTTCCTTTCGGATCGGTAACAACATAGGAGGAGTGCATCTGCATCAGGTTCGGCTTCACGAAAAAGCGCGTCTTACCCGAACCTGAACCGCCGATAACAAGAATGTTCTTGTTTCGGGCATACTTCGGAGCTGAGGGCTTTCCCATAGTCAGAGATTCCGTTTTCGTGAGAATGACGTTGTTATCGGGATTTGAGCAGTCCATATACGGTTCAATATCCTTTTCACCGCCCCATACGGCAGAGCCGTATTCTTCACCATGACGGAATTTCTTCCTGTTTTTCGACTTGACATAGAGAACGAGTCTCATCACACCCGCAAGAACCAAGCCGAAAAGAAGATCAAACGGGTGTAAACTGGGGAAGATGCGTGAAAACGCCACACCGAGATTGCTCATGAAGGGCAGGACTTTCTCCTGAAAGCCGTTTCCCTCAGCAGTACGGTACGCAAAGCCGATAAGGTTGCCCACATAAGAGAAAGCTATATAGGGAACAGCCTTGATTATCAGCTTTTTGAGCTTTCTGGTGTCAAGCTGCAAACAGCAGTCTTATCCTTTCTCACAGTATCGGCATCAAAAACTGCCGTAAAAGTATCATCGCCCCTTGCCCGTGGAACGGGTGCGGACTTGAAATAGTCGTAGATCAACGTCTGTTCTCCCTTGTTTTCTCTCTCTGTTTGTGTTTGCGGCGAGGCTGACTTGTTACACGGGACGCTTCTTTCTTCATCATTTCCCGTGTGATCTCGCCACGCTGTTGATTTTTGCCCCGGCTCTTATCCGTATACTCGGTAAATGCTCTCTTGAAATCCTCTGTTTTAGCAGCGGAAAAGAAAACATGATAGGTAGGCGGAGAAGTGCTTTTATCTCTTTTCAGGGCGAAGTCAATGTCATACTTCCTTGCGATGTTCAGGAAATCACCTATATTGCTGTCATCTACTTCAATGCTGTCGAGCTTCGACGGAGACTTAGCCTGCAACTGCTTGTAGGTCATTCGTCCCTTTTTCTCAGCCTTGCCCGACAAAAACTCCTGCATTGCCGATCTGAGAACATCAGATGTGATCTTCTCAGCTTTCACAGACAGGTCAATGGTTTTCCTTGTACCGCTTTCAAAGTCAGAAGGCATCAGGCATCACCGCCTTTGTCTGTTTTCGGCATTTCAAAAGTACCGAATGCTTCGGACTGAAGCCAGCAGATGAGTTCATATCGGGCTTTCAGAGCTGATTCTGCATCTGAGAATCTTCCGAGGATAATAATATCAGCATCTTTTCCGCCTCCGGTCAGACCTAAGAGTTCGTAGCCGAGGACATTTTCATCGTCATCGAGGTCATCTTCGACGTATATGGCAACAAGATTGCCGTAATTCACGATATCGCCGTCCTGTGTGATAATAGACTTAGCCATGGTTTTCACCATCCTTTCCGTAAAGCTCACGGAGCTTGTTGTGATAGTTCTCCTGAAGCTCGTCAAAAGAAGAAAATACGGTATCAAGCGTTTTTCTGTCTATCCTGTCACCGAGTAAATCCATGACGATAGCTTCAAATTCACCGTGAAAACTGCCGAACAGCTCATCGGCGGCCCTTCAGCCGTCAGGCTGTTCCTCAGATTCCCCGGTATCATCGGTTTGGGCATCGGGATTGAAATATCCGAGCTTTTCCCATACCTGTTTGTCAGGGCAGAGGTAACGGTACTGTTCACCATTACCGATCCTTAGTGCATATCCGAAATCAAGCTCTTTGTCACGCAGACCTCGCTTGATAGATGCTACGCCTATACCAATGACCTGAGCAATCTCTTTCAGCGGCACATTTCTGCCTGTAAAGCTGGGGAAAACCGAAGCTTTTATTGTTGTCTCTGTTGCGATCAGTGTTCACACCTCCTTTGGCGTGGTTATTCATCATAACTTCTGAATGTAGTCTTTATGTCATAGTCAATTGCCCTTGCTTCGTCATTTCTCGTGAAATCCTTGCTGTAAGCAATATTGAACAGCACAGAAAAGAAATAACTGTCCCTGTACCGGACATCATAGTTCTGGCGTGTGATCTCCATTGCTTTTTCGATGCACTCTCTGTCAACTTCAAGCATGACAGTGGCGATTTCCTTTCGGGTGTATACTTCATCACGGATCTTCTGACGTGGAAGGTCAGAGCAAATGCCTCTGACGATCATTCTCACGATCTTGTTAAGCTCTGCTACGGTCGTATCGCCTTTACCGAACAGCATGATCCATTCAGCAAATTCGTCATAGTCTATATTCTTTCTGACCTGAGCTTCTGCTTTTGCTTTGTCAGCCATCAATCCATCAATCCAGTCCTCAGAGTCGCTGTATGTTGTTTTTTCAAGATTTTCTTCGCAGGAGACGGATTGATTGATAGATACTTCATCAAAACATATTTTCTTTTTTTGTGTTTTGTCTTTAGTATTATATTGACGTCGATTTTCTATCGACAGATTTTCTACCCCTTGCTTTTCTTCCTCTTGAATTTCTGCCTCTTGTGAACATACCCCTTGACGGGCATTTTTTTTGGAGACTGCCTTATTTTTTCTGGCATCTCCTGTTGAAAGTTCTGTTTTAATCTCTTTGGGAACATCTGTTTCTGAAAACTCAAAAAAGTCGTAAACATACTCAAAGCGACCGCTTTCTGTCTCGTTGGGCTTTAAGCGTGTCATTTTGAGATAGCCCCATTTCTTCAGTTCCTTCAGAGCTGACTTTATAACTGTTCTGCCATCTTTGCATATAGCTGTCAGTCCTTCAATGGAGTAATCCCAGTTGTCGGGGAGGGAAAGCACCTTGCAAAGCAGACCGATAGCTTTCAGGCTGAGGTTCTTTGAGCGGAGAAAGAAGCTGCTCATGACAGTATAGTTAGCGTTTTTAGTAACACGGCACACTTTAGAGCCGTTGCTGCCACAGGCTTTTTCGATTGTTATGAAGTCGGTCGGCTTGATATGTACTGTTTTATCCTTTGCGGAGTATTCAAAGAAATCATATCTGTAACCGATCTTCTTGTTTACCGTCTGATCAGGGAACAGCTTAGTCACGCACAGATAGCCGTATTCTTTCAGCTCGTCCAGTGCGGTTTCAATGGCAGACTCCTTTTCCTTGCAGATAGAAGCCAGCCCTTTTACTGAGTAATCCCACTTATCAGGCAGGTTCAGCACCTTGCTGAGTAGTCCTGTTGCTTTCAGCGAGATCGCTGTTGACATCAGATGATAGTTGCTCATTACTGCGTATGCGGTGTTCTTGAACACACGGCAGACTGATGAGCCTCTTTTCTTTTCCATTTCCTTAGCAGCCATTGTGATACCCCTTTGTGTCAGAAACTGATTGTACGCCTCACCATTTCAGGGAGCTTGCTTCTGTTCAGTGAATAAACATCAGCGTTCTTTATGAGATAACCATTCTTTTTCAGACCTTCAAGGGTAGCCTTGATCTCATCGTATGAACTGCCGAGAAACATGGAGTGCATCTTTTCGGCTGTGCAGTTATCAGCTTCGGGATAGCTTGCCATCTTGGTGATGATAGCAGTTTCAGCAAAAGACAGGTCATTGCTGACCGGAATACAGATAGATTCAGTTACAGGCATAGGGAAGTCCTCCTTAAATGTACATAAATACAATAAATTCCTTGACAGCTCTATTTCACCGTGATATAATGGTAGAAAGTTCAAATACTGTAATTTGAACTCAAATAATGAGACGAAATATGTGTTTAGTGGCGAATATATTATGCCAAGCGGTGATCATTCACGTTGCATATAGTGGTGTTTCGGATTTACAGGTAAAAAAATAGCGTCCCTCATTTCTGAGGAACGCTTAACACAGTATTCAGTTTTGGGCATAAAAATAGCGTATAGCGCTCCTGACATTCATCATAGAGCGATATACGCCGATGTGTTGATTTCCATTTTTCTACCGTGGTGAACCTTGCTTGATTTCTACCACGTTTCTACCAACCTTTTCTTTCTACCAGCCTTGTTCTCGTTACCTTCTACCACACTTCTACCAAATCAACCTCTTTTTCATTTTTTGCATTTCCCGTGTTTTCGTATGTTTGTATTTTGAGAGCTTGTAAAGCCCCGAAAATAGGGAACAATCTGCTGTAAACTGCAAAGCTCTGCAACGATTTGCAAAGTTGCCTACAATTCTCAAAATCTCGTGGTGGCAACACCGTGCGGGTTCGACCCCCGCCACCGGCACCAGCGGATAGTCACGCAGCTATTTTGCGCCTCATTTTATATGAGGCGTAATTTTTTTCCGTGCCTGAAATCTGACATTTTATATTATCCTTACAATACTCATCACGTGTCACGGACACTTTATCTCTGACAGACAGGATCAATACTTATCGCGCCATAATATGAACAAAATGTAAACTTTCGTATTCCGCAATAGACTTGACTACCTTTAAATGATATAATATAAGGCAGTAAAACTGTAATAACGGGCCCGTAGCTCAGTTGGGAGAGCGCTGCGTTCGCAACGCAGAGGCCGAGGGTTCGATCCCCTTCGGGTCCATTTACTTAAAAGCTGTTGTCTGCACACCTTTTACAAAACAAGTATTAAAAACGTCTCACTATAAGTGAGACGTTTTTTTACTCAAATCCATATATTCTGCACGCTTCAAACGTTCAGCGCTTTATTTCCCGTAAAAATCGTCGATCAGCCCAGAATATTCTGGATTTGATCTGATAAGATTATCCAGCGCTTCACGGCGGTGAGCCAGCATCCTTTCATACATCTCGGGATCATTCTTTTCCAATGAATCATCAAAGCGCCTGTTATGCTCACGCAGTACCTTCAGTGCTTCGGGATCACGTTTGAATATCCTGTCGGCAAGGCTGAGCTTTTCAAGCTCTATGGCTTCCTCTATGCGCTCCTCGCTGATATGGAGCTTTTCCGAAAGCTCCTTCAGATGAGTCTGTATATGTACGAGAAGCTCCTCATGATCCATATCGCCCATACCTTCCCAGCGCTCACCGCTTATTATACTGCTCAGCTGCTCCTCTGCACTTGTATTATCGTTTATACTGCTGAGAAGCTGTTCTGTATACTTCTCCATTTTCTCATCAGCAGCCATGCCGAAAGCCCACTCAAACTCTATCAGTTCAAAGCTCCTGACGGGCAGCTCCCTTACTTCATTTTTCTCTGCCGAGGCCGTTTCATATGGAGGCTTTATTCCTGCATCAAGAAGAGCGGCTGCGATGGTCCTGCGGCAGCGTCTCTCCTCGACCATACCGCCCAGTCCCAGCTGACGGAAACGATCGTTGAGGGAGCCGATATGCGAAGCAAAATAAAGCTTTATACCCTTTTCTTCCAGTGTTCGGTTCAGCTCCGAGATCCTGTCGGCAGCGGTTATATCTATATTGCAGACCGCACCAGAATCTATAACCACCGCTTCGGTATGCTCCGTAAGTGCCGATTCAATGTCAGATATGAATGTATTGATATTGGCAAAGTAAAGATTTCCCGAAAATCTGTAAATAACAGCCTTCTTCAGCTGTCTTGCGTATGTATTCCTCTCAAGGCTGTGAAAGCCCTCGTGATCATCGATCACCCCGAGGAAAGAACGCTTGGGATTTGCCGTATTTATAATAACGCTTATGAATGACCATACAACGCCTATCATTACTCCGTAAACAGTTCCGAATACAAGCACACCGAAAAAAGCGCCGAAAAATATCCACAGTTCCTTCCTATCCTGTCTGAACAGCCTTTTCATAAGGTGGAACTCCACAGCTCCCAGAAGTGCGGAAATAACTATGGCTGTAAGAACAGGAACAGGCAGATACTTTATAAAGCCCGTGCCGAAAAGCATTATCAGCATCATTGAGAAGGATGCTGCCACGGACATCAGCTGTGAGCTTCCGCCGTATTGCTCTCCCATAGCACTTCTTGACACAGAACCGTTTACAGGACAGCAGCCCGTCATGGATGCTGCTATATTTCCCAGACCGTAAACAAATATCTCGCGGTCATTGTCGAGCTTATAACCGTTTTTTGCAGCATAGCTGCTTGAAGCAAGAAGTGTCTCTGCCATTATAACTATTGCAACGGTAAGACTTGTGGTGAGTATTTCCGTAAAATGCGCTGACGAAAATTCAGGAAGGCGCCATGCAGGAAGTCCGCTGCTGACATCCTCCAGCATTGCCACACCATGCTCTTGGGCTATGCCCGTATAACCGAGCACTGCTCCGCCTATCATCACGAACACGGATACAGGCAGCTTCGGCATAAGCTTCTTTGATACGAGCAGTATCACCAGCGCCGCTGCTCCCAGCAGAGCGGACGGAGCATTGAAGCTCTCTCTGCAGGTTATGATCATATGCTTTACAAGCTCATCTATCTCACCTCTGCCGCTGGTCCCGCCAAGCAGCTTCGGTATCTGCATAAAAATGATAGTAGCAGATATACCGCTAATAAACCCTCCCATAACAGGAGTAGATATATACGCCACAACTCTCCCAGCCCTGAAAAGAGCCATCAGCAGCAGCCAGATGCCAACACAGAGACTTATAACAGGTATGACTCTTACAGCCTCCTCAGAGCCTCCTTCTATGCCTGCAGCGGCCAGAAATGCTCCCACAAGTGCAGCAGGGGCTGCGTCCACACCGAAAATAAAATGCTTTGAGGTGGAAAGCAGACCGAATACAAGTATCGGAAATATGGAGCCGTACAATCCATAGACCACAGGCAGCCCCGATACCTGCGCATATCCCATGGAGATCGGTATCGAAACAAGTGAGATAATAATTCCCGTAAATATATCCTTAGCGGCATTTTTTGCCGTGAGTTCTTTTATTCTCAATGTATCGCCTCCAGACTGTTTTTAGTATATCATATCCGCCCCACAATTTCAACTATCGGCAAATACGGTTTTTATATATCACTTTTGTGCTGAAATTTATTGACATTACTATGCACACTATGTTATAATTAGTCGTAAATCATATTTAGGGGGGGCAAGATCTATGAATATGGCAGAAATAGGTTATAACCACAGACATGGCAAGAATTTTTGTATAGACAGGCCAAACGGCACAGAAAGCTGGCTTATGCTCATCGTAAAAACTCCTGTGCATTTCAGGATAGGCGGCAAGGATATAAGACTCTCATCTCATTCATTCATTATATACAGACCGTTCACCCCTCAGTATTACTATCCTGCCAGCAGTGAATACTTCGATGACTGGATGCACTTTTTCCCCGATGAGGCCGAACAGAAAATGATGAATGATCTGAATATTCCTCTGGACCGTCCTGTGGAGATCGCGGATATTACAGAAATGTCGGAAATGATACGCAATATGTGCTTTGAGCACTATTCTTCAAATACATACAAGGAAAAAGCCATCGACCTTTATTTCAGGCTCCTTATGTACAAGACCTCGGAAAAGCTGCATAAAAAGAATACTTTTCCCAATCATAACGAAAGCATATACTCGGAAAAGCTGCTGTGGATCAGACGTTCCATATACCGCTGGCCCGGCAGAGACTACTCCATTGACGATATGGCAAAGGAGCTCTCACTGAGCCGTTCACGCTTTCAGCACCTTTATACCGAGACCTTCGGCGTCAGCGTAAACAAGGATGTCATAACAAGCCGTCTCAGCAAGGCAGCCGAGCTGCTGAAGACCTCTGATATCTCCGTCAAGGAAGTAGGAGAAAATGTAGGTTACAGTAATACCTCATATTTCGTAAAGCTCTTCGGAAGCTATTACGGACTTACTCCTCTCCAGTTCCGACAGTCAGAGGACAAATAATACACCGCATATCCTTATCTATATAAAGACAGAAGGCAGTCTTATGGCTGCCTTCTCCTTTTTCATCTTTCAAGCCCTGCAAGCACGGCTATTGATACTACCAATACTATAACTATCAGGACTATCGCCCATTTGCAGTGGAATTTAATTGCGAGCACAAACAGCAGTGAAAGAACTGCTGCCATATAACCGAGAAAGCGGCTGCGTATGAGCTGCTTTTTCCTTTTTGCGGCAGCCCTGCTGCTTTCCTTCTCACTGTGCTGTCTTCTCAGCTCGTCAAGCTCCTCCTGCTCCTCTGCCTCGACCTTTTCCTGCTCACAGGCAAAAACTGCATCTCGGACAGCACTTATAAGACGCTCGTAAAGCGTCATCATCCTGACTCTGTCCTCTCCCTCAGAGTATTTCAGTGCCCTTCGCATGGAGTCGCCGAAGACATCTTCCAGCTGAGCACGAAAAAATTCGTCATCGGAAATGTCATATCCGAACCTCTCTGCATAATCATAAGCAAATCCCTGCACAGTGCTGTCATTGAGAAGGTCATTGCTGTTGCGGCAGCCGTTATACGCAAGAAAACGAACATAATGCGCCTGCCAGCACTTGGGATCAGCGTCGAGTATAAGGTCGCTGTACTCCTCGGCAGCATCAAAATCCTCGTCGCCGAGGAATATCTTCATACGGCGGATGAGCTTTTCGGGAGTATTTCTTGAAGCACCCGTTCCCCTGCTCTGATCTGCGGAATATATGCTTCTGATAACCTCGCTAAGGAAGCCCATTCTTGTTACATCTTTGACGGTGAACCGTCTCAGCTCATCGGGAATATCCCGCGGATCCGTGTTCCTGATACATACGAAAAGCTGCTTTGAGCTGTCTTTTTTAGCAGCGGCAGCACATCTGCTCCATTCACTCTTCAGCCTCGGCACTCCGAAGCTTTCCGCAGAGGCGGCAACTATCAGATATACACCCGCAACGGCGATAGCCGCGTTGACATAGGGCTCGGTGTCTTTTTCCGGCATATCCCCCAGTACCCCGGGAGCATAGAAAACTCTCATACCCTCTCTTGTGAGCTGATGATATATCTCGTCTGCGATAACGCTGTCCACCGTAGAGGTACCTTTTTCGTCGGTGATACGGCAGCATATGAACACATCGTACTTTTCACCTGTGCCGACCTGCTCTGTCCTTTCCCGTCGGAGCATCTCCAGAGCTGCCGCTTCCCTGCGGTAAAACGCCCCCTGTACGGGAGCAGCCTTTGCTACGGCATTCCTGTAATCATCGTCCGCAGTTATATCGCCTAAGGCGCTTCCGCCGAAAACGGGTATCTTCATTCCCGAGATGGGATCGTCCTCGTACTCAACTCCGCAGCGGCACATGACCAGTCCCCAGTAGCCCTCTGACTCCTCGGGCATCTCCTCCGTAAGACGTCTGAAAAGCTTTTCGGCTCCTTCAAAATCCGTCTTGAAGCGAAGCTCACAGGCTCTGTTGTACATTTCCGCATACTCACCGAAATACCGCAGCGGATAAGTCTGTCTCGAACCACAGTGTTCGCACTCGCATACTCCGGTATCATCATCGGGTGAGATAATTCCGCCGCACATCTTGCACATAAAGTCCATTTACTTCGCCTCCTTCATACTTAGTTATTATACCACACACTGCCGCCGACTGCAACATTATCCGCTGATTTTAAAAGCCATACACTCTCTCGGAATTTCCGTGCATGAAAAGTCCGCGCTGACAGGCGGTGATGTCAAGACTTTCCGCAAATCTGATATGAGCCTCCATGGAGCAGCTTCCGTAGTCAGAGCCGTAGATGAACCTGTCCGGCATAAGCGCTATGGCTTTTTCAAGAGAGCTCTTTATCTGCGGCACAAGCTTTTCATCATCTGCAAATGAGGAGGTATCAAATATTACATTCCGGCGATCCCTCAGAACCTCAAAGCAGTGCTCCGTGTCGGGATAGAAACAGTGGCAGTACACAAATGTGTTCTGCGAACGCTCCGCAGCAAGCCTGCTCATGCGCTCAGGCGCGGCATATCCGGAATTATCCCAGCCTGTATGGAACAATACGGGCACTCTGTACACCGCTGCAAGGTCATACACGGGCACAAGAGCGGGATCATCGCAGTAAAAAGCCTCATGTCCCGTATATACCTTAAGTCCCGCAATATCCCGTGACGTAAGAAGCTCCCTGCACAGCTCCAGCTGCTCATTAAAGCTTATAAGAGGACTTATACCCGCAATCACCTTAATATCATCACTGCCTCTGAAAAGCTCCGCACACTCCTGTGCCGAGCAGATAACGCTTTCAAGCTCGGAATCGGCGATAACAACTCCCTTTTCCACGGAATTGCGCTCCATTTTCTTCAGAAGCTCCTTTTTCTTTTCCGATTTGCCTTTTATCTCCCACGGAAGATGGAGATGTGAATCAATTATCATAATGATACTCCTTTCATAAACAAGGCGAATAAAACAAAAACCGCAGATCACTCTGCGGCAGCTTACGATTATTTGCAGAGCAATCAGTAAACAGCACGAAAAAGACCGCCTTTGCAGCCTGTACGCGCATTAAATTCCGACCGTCCGCACTTTCCGACACATACGCTTACCGCTCATGCAGCAGCTGTATCTTCGGGAGTATCACTTCCTTTTCAAAGTTTCGCCTTGTAAAATGAGTATATCATTATTTTTTTACAAAGTCAAGTATTTTTCTTTACATTCACCGCCGCCTGTGTTATAATAAAGTATAACTTTTTCGTAATACAGTTTTTAAATCTCGAAAGGAACGATATGAAACTTAAATATATATTTTCCATACTTGCAGCTCTTATGCTCACAGGCTGCGGTGCAAAAAAAGTCACCAACAACGTCAGCGTTACGGTGGAAGTCAATACGACCTCTGCAACTGCGGCAGTAAGCACTGTTTCTACCGCTCAGAAGACAACAAAGGCAGCTGTCACAACAACTACTGCCAAGGCTGAACCGCCTGCGGATCTCCTGCTCAATGGCAAAGAGACCGTTGAGGTATACGAGGATATCAAGCTCAAGGATTTCATAACAGATAAGAATGTTGACCTCAAGGACGGAGAGGTCCTGCTCAACACCGATGACACAGGCGTATTCGAAGTGGAGATACCGTATATCTACAAGGGCAACGAATTCAGCAAGAAGCTTCAGTACAGCGTTATCGATTCAACTCCGCCCACTGTCCTTAATGCAGGCTGGGACACAGCTCACAAGGTTGGAAAGGACTTTGACCTCAACGACTATGTGGGATTTGCGGACAACTTTGATAAACACCCCGTTCTAACCTTTGAAGGTGATATAGATCCCGATACAGTCGGCTCATATCCGCTTACCGCAACAGCTACGGACTGCTCGGGCAACGCTACCACATGGGATATAACCATTAACGTTGTAGATCAGGTACCTGCGGCAGTGGACAACAATCCACGCGTGAACTACGGAGATTTTATAGCGCGGTATGACGGTGATAACGTCCGCTTCGGCATAGATGTTTCTGCATGGCAGACCAACGTGGACTACAACGCGGTGCGCGACGCCGGATGCAGCTTCGTGATAATGCGTATAGGATATTATTACAGCGCTATAACTATGGACGATTACTTCCGCCAGAATATCGAAAACGCCACAGCAACAGGGCTCGATGTGGGAGTCTACATCTATACTACCGACAATACAGAAGAAGGCGCCCGCGAACACGCACGATGGATAGTCGAGCAGCTCGGCGGCAGGAAGCTTGACTTCCCTGTGGCTTTCGACTGGGAGGAGTTCGGCAACTTCCAGAAGTACGGCATGAGCATAAAGAACCTCAATGATATATATGCAGCTTTTGCGGACGAGCTTGAAAAGAACGGCTATTCCGCAATGCTGTACAGCAGCAGGAACTTCCTCAATAATTTCTGGAGCGAAAAAACCAAGGCTTCGCATCCCGTATGGCTGGCGCACTTCGTTGACGAGACGAACTACGAGGGCGAGTACGCCATCTGGCAGGCCAGCGCCTACGGCCGTATCCCCGGCATTGCAGGCGATGTGGATATGGATATTCAGTATCTGGATAAGAAGATAGACTAATGTAGATACATTTTTCCGAGGTCGGAAACGGAGCGGAATGAAGCTGCTCGCAGGGCCTTAAATGATAACAAATCTGAATAAAACCAAAAGAGCTGACCTTCCGGTCAGCTCTTTTATTTATATGCTACATAACGGGCAAATGCAACACCCTCTTGCGGTGCCCGAAATCTCCTGCGCTCTTGTCGCCAGCGGGGGCTCCCCGCCTTGGATATTCCGACCGCTGCGCAATAATTCCCTCGCTTCTTCCGCCACTGGCGGCGCTTCGGGAATTATTCCCACTCCACGGTTCCTGGGGGCTTTGAGGTTATATCATACACTACTCTGTTTACGTGCTCGACCTCGTTGCAGAGGCGGTTGGACACCTTTGCCAGAACATCGTACGGTATCCTTGCCCAGTCAGCTGTCATGAAGTCGTCCGTAGTTACCGCACGGATAGCGATAAGGTGATCGTATGTACGGTGGTCACCCATAACGCCTACTGTACGGACATCGGGAAGTACAGCAAAGAACTGCTTGAGCTGTGATTCGATGCCGCTCTTGCGTATCTCGTCACGGAATACCGCGTCTGCCTCCTGAAGGATCTTTATCTTCTCCTCGGTTATCTCGCCGATGATACGAACTCCGAGACCAGGGCCCGGGAAGGGCTGTCTCCACACAAGATCGTGTGGTATACCCAGCTTTTCGCCTACCTGTCTTACCTCGTCCTTGAAGAGGTCGCCCAGAGGCTCGATAGTTCCCGCAAAATTTATATCATCAGGCTTTTCCACCATATTATGGTGAGTCTTGATAACAGCAGTACTGCCCTGACCTGCCTGATTTCCCTTGCCCGATTCGATACGGTCGGGATAGATAGTACCCTGTGCAAAGAAGCCGTCGCTTCCCTGCTCTCTTACCTTGTCCCAAAAAACATTATAGAACTCCGTACCTATTATCTTTCTCTTCTGCTCGGGATCGGTAACTCCCCTGAGAGCACTGAGAAACCTGTCCTTGCAGTTCACACGGACAAAGTTCATATCAAAAAGCTTTGTAAAGGTCTCCTCAACAAAGTCACCTTCGTCCTTGCGCATGAGTCCCTGATCCACGAACACGCAGGTGAGCTGCTTTCCCACAGCACGGCTGAGAAGTCCTGCTGCAACTGAGGAATCAACGCCGCCCGAAAGGCCAAGTATTACCTTCTTGTCGCCTATCTGCTCACGGAGCTTCGCCACTGTATTCTCGATAAAGTCGTCCATCACCCAGTCGCCGGTACAGCCGCAGACATTGTAAAGGAAGTTATGGAGTATCTGCTTGCCGTATTCGCTGTGAGTTACCTCGGGATGGAACTGTACCGCATAGAGTTTTCTCTCTGGAGCTTCAAATGCAGCACAGGGGCAGTCATCGGACTTGGCTGTCACGCGGAATCCGTCGGGCAGACTGCTTACGAAGTCGGTATGGCTCATCCAAACAACGTTTTTCTCGGGAACATCATTGAAGATGAGGCTTCCGCCGCTCTGCGAGATCTCTATCTTTCCGTATTCGCTCTTCTCGCAGCTTTCTACCTTTCCGCCGAGAGTATAGGCCATGAGCTGACATCCGTAGCATATACCGAGTATCGGAACACCGAGGCTGAAGATCTCCTCCGAGATATGGGGCGAGCTGGGATCGTAAACGCTGTTGGGACCGCCCGTGAAGATGATAGCAGTAGGTTCAAGCGCCTTTAATTCGCTTATAGGTGTATCGAACCTTTTGATCTCACAGTACACGCCGCACTCTCGTACTCTTCTTGCGATGAGCTGATTGTACTGACCGCCGAAATCGAGGACTATACAAAGCTGGTTAGACATAAAGTCCCTCCTTAACTTCCGCTTTACGGCAGCGGACGCCGTATTTCAGCCCTGACAGGGCTGTTAGACTTCAGGGAGCCATAGTCTCCCCGATATAAACAATATCGGGCGGATGCAGGTATCCGCCCATGCACAGAGCCTCCGCGGGATGCTGTCCCCGGGAAAATATCACGGCTTTGCACTTATCTACTCACTAATTATGCCACATTTCAAAAAAAAATTCAAGTCCCGGAGATGTATTTTTTCCTTACAAAGCGCTATAATTCCAAATATAGTGATAATCCATAAAAAAATCATATACGCCTATTGAATTTAATAACATTTTGTGGTATAATATATTTGTATAGTTATGTAAGGAGTTTCATCATGACAGCTAAAGAAGAATTTATCTCTATCTATAAAGAAAATATAAAACGTGAAGGAGCCGACAAGCTTCTGGAGTATCTGGAACGCACCGACTTTTTCACCGCACCAAGCAGTACCCGTTTCCACGGTTCCTTCAAGGGAGGGCTTGTACAGCACAGCCTGAATGTGTACCATTGTCTGAAGGACTATCTTTCACGTCCCCGCACAAAGGAGCTGTACGGCATGGACTATTCCGAAGAGACCATTGCCCTTGTAGCGCTTCTCCACGATGTATGCAAGATCGACTTCTATACAACGGAAATGCGCAACAAGAAGAATGAAGAAACCGGCCAGTGGGAAAAGGTACCATTTTACACTATAAACGATAACCTGCCCTACGGTCACGGCGAGAAATCCGTGTACATACTCTCGGGGTTCTTTTATGGCGAGAACCGTCTTACCCGTGAGGAAGCATTCGCTATACGCTACCACATGGGCTTTTCATATGGCGGTACAGAGGAAAGAGGTACCATAGGAAAAGCGCTTGAAATGTATCCGCTGGCGTTGGCACTGAACGTAGCAGATATGGAAGCGTCTTATTATATGGAAGGCTCAAACAAATAGAAAGAGGAGTGTTTTGTTATGAACTGGTATGATAACGCAATAATCTATCATATCTACCCGCTTGGTTTCTGCGGCGCACCAAAATTCAACGATGGAAGCGAGGACGTCACCTACCGCCTTGACAAGGTACTTGACTGGATCCCCCATCTGAAGGAAATGAACGTCGACGCAGTTTACTTCGGTCCTGTATTCGAGTCTGTCGAGCATGGCTATGATACCATCGACTACAAAAAGATAGACCGCCGTCTCGGAGATAATAATTCCTTTCGCTTTATATGCGACAGACTGCACGATAACGGCATACGCATAATACTTGACGGCGTATTTAATCATGTAGGAAGAAAATTTCCTCAGTTTGTGGATATACAGGAAAAAGGACAGGCTTCCGAGTACTGCGGCTGGTTCCAGAACCTTAATTTCGGCGGTCCGAGTCCCTGCGGCGATCCTTTCTGGTATGAGGGCTGGAACGGTCACTATAATCTTGTAAAGCTCAATCTCCGCAATCCCGGAGTATGCGACCACCTTATAGACGCAGTTAACTACTGGATAGAGTCCTTTGGCATAGACGGCATACGCTTTGACGCCGCTGACTGCATAGACTTTGATTTCTTCAAGAGGATACGCAGCTTCTGCAAGGGCAAGAAGCCTGATTTCTGGCTCATGGGAGAGATAATCCACGGTGACTACAACCGCTGGGCAAATCCCGAGATGCTGGACAGCGTTACAAACTATGAATGCTACAAGGGCTTATGGTCCTCCCACAATGACAAGAATTACTTTGAGATAGATTATTCCATCAACCGCCAGTCAGGCGCTAACGGCGGTATCTATCGCAATATCGACCTCTACAACTTCGTAGACAATCACGATGTCAACCGACTGGCAAGCACCCTCCACAATCATGCGCATCTGCCGCTGGTATACACACTGATGTACACCATGCCGGGTATCCCCTCCATATACTACGGAAGCGAATACGGCATCGAGGGCAGAAAGGAAAACAATTCCGACGATAATCTGCGTCCCTGCCTGCATCTACAGGATATGGAACGTGAAAACGTATCCCTGTACAGGCATATCGTCAAGCTCGGTCGAATCTACCGCGCATATCCATCACTCAGAACAGGAAGCTACGAGCGCATAATAATAACAAATCAGCAGCTTCTTTTCAAGAAAGTGCTTGGTGAACAGACCGTATATGTTGCTCTCAATCTTGCAGACTACGACTTCGATCTCAATTTCGGCACCCATATGCCTCACCTTGTTGATGTGTTCACTTCAACGCCGATTAAGGTCGAGAACGGCAATGCTTCTGTACGCATGAGACCTTATTCCGCAATGATAATCGTGGAGGACGATATAGTCAATACCGAGCCCCGCAACGAAGCTGTTGTTGAGGACAAAGAGACAGAGATCGTTATCGGCGGCAAATACCGCCATTTCAAGGGCAACGAATATGAAGTGATCGCAGTTGCAAGACACAGCGAGACCATGGAAGAGCTCGTCGTATACAGATCCCTTAAGGACAATGAGGTCTGGGCAAGACCAAAGACAATGTTTGTTGGCAAATCAGGCGAACAAAGACGCTTTACCAGAATAGACTGATAAACAAAAGGCAGTTCCTGCGGGAGCTGCCTTTTTCATATGGTCATGTAATCCTGCTCAGTTGTCCCTGAGCTTTATCATTTCGTCGTAGCATAAGAAATCGCCGTTGGGACATTCTGTCATATTGTATTCAGTACAGCTGTATTCCCTTTTCAGGTATATTTTTTTTGCGGGCAGAGAGGCAGACAGTACCACACGGTCATATTTTTCAAATATGACATTTTCCGCAAAACGTATCAGCTCACCGCCGTAGCCGTGTCCCTGATATTCTGGGAGCACAAAAAGCCTGTTGAGCTCATTCTCCGCCGTCGTAACCGTACCCGCAGGCTGACCTTCCTCATTTAAGAGTATGCAGACATTTCCTGCCGTAATATCCTTTATAATATTCTCATCGCTGTGATGAGCAAGGAAGAAGTCCACAGCACCCTTGGGATAATAACGTGGATAGACCGCTCTTATGGTATCCCGTACTATTCTTCGTATCGTATCGAGGTCTGCAATTCCTGCCTTTACTATCTTCATTTTTCTTCCGCCCTTTCCGTTGCCGCACTTTCGGTGATATAAATAATATGATACTTTAAATTTACGGGATTGTCAACAGAAAAAAGCACAGCGTCCGCGAAATATCATCACGGACGCTGTTGAAAAACGCTTATTCAGTTATCAACCATTAGGATCAAGAGTAGCGATCTTCTTCAGGAGGTACTCCTGTATGCGGACAGCGTCATCGCCTGTAAGTCCCTTTGTGGCAGTATCAACATCTGCATTGAGCTGACCCTTCTTTGTGAGAGGCTTTTCGGCAGTTCCGCCTATACCGTATTTATTGGGATTTGCCAGAGCCTGCATGATGAGTATAGCATCCGATAGGTCTACAACACCGTCGCAGTTGGCGTCGCCCATCAGGTCTGCTTTTTCCTCATCGTTTTTCTTTACGGTTATCTCATAATTGAAATTATTGAAAGTGAGCATTTTTCCCTCAGCATTGAACTGTCCGTTATAAGTAACCTCATAGGTTCCCTCTTTGACCTGAGGCAGCTGAGAACCATTCCGGCTTTCACCGTTTGCTCCGCTTATTACTGCACTCTGAGGATCGAGACTGATATTCTCTATTACAACGGGCTCCCCGTAGATCACGCCTGAATTGGCGCTGCTCATGCTCTCCCAGTAGGTAACAGAGCGTGCCTTTACGGAAACTCCTGACATATCGAGGTTTTCTCCCTCATTATATATGGTCTTTGAAGGATATGAGAGTACCTCTGTGATATTGTAACCGCCGTTGACGGTTATTGTTATCTCAGGCTCAGTGGTAGTGGTCATTGTTGTGGTGGTCACGGAAGTTGTTGTAGTGGTCGTAACTGTCTCGGGCTTCTTCAGGAATACAGTATAGTTGATGACATTTCCGCTCATGCCGTTAGTTCCGAGAACTACCTTCTCCCCTGCCTGAACTGTCTTTTTGTAAGCCGCGAAATCAACATCATTGCTTGACTTTGCAGTTAGGTCTGTTCTTGTATAGCTGCTAAGCCATGACGGTACTAAATTTGCTGCTTCTTCTCTTGTATCGACAAGTACGTATACCTCAGCCTTTTCCGCCGCTATGAATTCCGCAAGGTCGGAATCCGTATTCTTGGAGTTGCAGGCTGTCATGATATACTCGCAGTTTTCAAGCTCTGCGGGTAGAGCTGTGTATGTGAAGTCTCTGTCGCCGTAGATAGCTCCGCCCGTCTTGTTGGACTCCATGAGCTTCCATGCTCCTGAGTTAGCGCTGTCCTTAACAAGGAGATTCTTCACCAGCTTGCCGTTCACAGGCTCGGGAGGAGTATTGTTCAGCTTGACATTCGGTCTTTCAGGGAGCTGAGCCTCTGTGCCGAGATAGAAGCTTGTATGTGGAGGCTGATTGTATGAGGACTGCTGACAGCCGCACTGCATACGGTACTGCATATCGTGCATGAGAGTAGTTATGCGGTACTTTGTCTCGGTATTTGTGCACCATACTCTGAGCTTTGAGTTATCCTCCGTCCTGAGAACGAGCTCCTCTCGCCAGTCGCCGAAAAGGTCTGCTGTAAGACATGGTACAGCCTTTGTTCCGTTATTTGAAGCACAGCCTGAAGCAGTAAAGATAGTCTGATACTGGTCTACGCCTTTTGCATCAGTGATATAGATATCGTCAAGAAGCTCACGCTCAAGATCTCCGTCCCAGTAGATAAGGAAGTTTGTGGATGGCTGTTTGCTGCCTATCTGTTTGCCCGAGACATCATATACATTATATGCAGGCCTTGAGCCCCAGAACTCAGCACCGCTGTTGCCTGCGATGATATTATCCGCGCAGCAGCGTCCCGTATCCTTATCGCCGTCATAGTGCCAGATGATACTTCCGGTTTTGCCATCAACGAGAGAAATACCATAATTTCCGGATTCGTGACAGAGAAAGACCTCTATTCCCTCACGTTTGGGATCAAGATCGCCGACGTGCATAGCGTCGCCGTGTCCCTGTCTTGTTGACCAGAGGAGCTTTCCGTTGTCGTCGATACAGCAGGCGCCCATGCATACCTCCTGTCTGCCGTCGTTATCGAAGTCCGCAACCATTACGTTGTGATTTCCGCAGCCGTAAGCAGGATCGCTTGTATTGAATCCTGTATCAAATACCCACTTCTTTGAAAGCTTGCCGTTCACAACGTCCACAGCCGAAAGGGTAAGTCTTGTATAGTAGCCTCTGCCGTAGATAACAGAGGGGTGAACTCCGTCAAGATAAGCTATGGCACAGTTATAGCGCTCGCATCGGTTTCCGTAATTGTCGCCCCATGTTGACTTGGCAGTATTGCTGGTAGCGTCGCCTCTCGTGACAGGGAAATCAATAGTGTCCAGAGCCTTTCCTGTAGCTCCCTCAAAGAGCGTCATGTACTCAGGTCCCTGAAGAACGAGTCCCGAACTGTCAACATAGTTTGCACTGGCATTGCCTATTGCCTTGCCTGTGCCGTCAACAGTTCCGTCGCAGGTCTTTGTTACAAGCTCCGCCTTGCCGTCGCAGTCAAAGTCTGCAACAGCAAGCTGTGTATAGTGCTGACCTGCGCGGATATTCCTGCCCAGATCGATACGCCAAAGCTGCTGGCCTGTAAGGGTATAGCAGTCGATGTATACATTACTGGTTTTTCCAGTCTTGGAGTTATCCTGTGAATCGCTCGGATCCCACTTTACGATTATCTCGTACTGTCCGTCGCCGTTAACGTCACCTGCGCAGCAGTCATTGGGCGAGTATATGCTTCCCGGACTTTTCAGCGGTATATCAAAGTAGTTCGTACCAGATGTAAAGCGGCAGTCCTCGGAGCTTACCACGCTGCCGTTCACGAGAGTATCAACGCGGTACTTTGAGCCTGAATTGCCCTGCGCGTCCCAGTAGTTTGTAGCTTCACCCGCTTTACTGGTGTAGATGAGCTGATCATCACGGAAAAGCTGAAACTCCGCATTGTCATCGTCATTGGCGTTGAAGCGCCAGCTTATGAACATACCGTTGCCCGACTTGATAGCGTAGATGCCGCGGTCAAGGTACTCCATGACAGCAGAGCCGTTGCCGCCGACTCCGTAAGCCGCGTCAGCTGTAAGACCTGCGCCGATGTTGGAGGTAACTGCAATTGCAAGAGCAGCAGCTGCCGCCGTCAGTTTTTTTAGTTTTAGGTTCATTGTAATTCCCCCTGTATATTTTTCACGATTTCGGGACATAAGTCCCCTATCCATTTTATTATACACGCTTATTCATAATTCTGCAATGATTTATTGTATCTTTTTACCACTTTTTTGTCTACATTTATTATATCTATGCAAAATAATACAGTAAATTTTTATATTTCATGACACAATGTGTCATATCTTAAACCGTTAGCTTGTAGGAGCGCCCGGAAGTTAATAGTGTAGTGACGACGTCCCGTCGCCCGTTAATAACCGTAAAACCATAATGACAGATTATAGGGGCGCCCGCGTTTTACGATGATATTGGCACAGGCAGCGCCCCTACAATTACACATTACGAATCACGCATTAAAAAGGGCGGATAGATTCCGCCCTTCTGAAACTTATTTTCCGCAATATACCGCAATAGCCGCCGATGCAAATTCTGCTGTGCCCTTGCCGCCCGCTTTGTCGATATTCTCCTTAAACTCGCCGTCTGCGGCGTACATCTTGCCCAGACCGCTGAGTATCTCATCGGTGCAGGTGTAAAAATGCTCGGTTATAAAGTCCTGAAGCTTCTTCACCATAGTCTGAGCTTCGGGGCTCTCGGGACTGCCGTTTTTCAGCTCGCCGAACTCCGCAAAGAGCTGCATGAAGTCCTCCATGACCTGCTTGTTTTCACTGTCGGAGCGCTTCTTACTCTCAAACTCCTTATAAGCCTGAGTATCACCCCATTTTTCCCTGGCGCGCTTTGTGTATTCGTCGATCTTTGATGTGTCAAATGCAGAAAAATCCACTGCTCTCACTCCTAATACCTTTATTCCGCGGGCAAAGCCGATGAGCTCCTCAAGGCGCTGTTTTTTTAGTTCCAGCAGCTCTATCTGCTGTTCCAGCGCTGCTTTGCGGTCATAGCTCCTGCTTTCCATAATACGGATTATCTCCTTCAAAGGGAATTCAAGTTCACGGAAAAGCATGATCTGCTGAAGCTTCTCCAGAGCTGCATCGTCATACAGCCTGTATCCGCCCTCCGTATGATCAGCAGGACTGAGAAGCCCTATATGATCGTAGTACCTGAGAGTGCGTATACTCACTCCCGTAAGGTCGCTGACCTGTTTTACCGTCATCATTGTATTACCTCCTCCCGCGTAAGTACAGTATAGACCATGACGTAACGTCAGAGTCAAGAGCTTTTTTTATCTTTGTATATATGCACAAATATCATCATCGGATTTTGTGCGCCTTACTCAATGGGTATCCATATCTGGCTCTTATAATCAGGAGCTGTCATATCTCCGTCAGAATACACTTCAATATCCATTTCGTATGTGGGCTTATAGTGTGTCGTAGGGAAGAACTCCGAGCATATCTCATGCCAGAGCTGCTGTATCGCATCGGGCATAGCTCCTGTACACTCAGCCACCACCCATTTCCTTGCAGGTATCCTGTTTACGCGATAACCCTCGGGAGCTACCGTATCTGGCGCACACTGAACAGCTATGCCGTACTCGAATTTCTCGCAGTCCGTATGGCCGTTGCCGTAGCACGTACCCAGCATACAGCTGCGGTCCGACGCATATCCCTGAAGGGTATCGATCACGCCTTCCCTGTGTGCTCTGCCCCAGAACTCAGGGATAGTGTTAAGATTCTGACCTCCGGCCACTGTGTGACGCTCCACCTTTTCAAGAACTGTGAATTCCTCTTTTTCAACGATCCTGTAATTCATACTATTTCCGCCTTTCAGTATAATCTGCACCCTGAGGCGTGAAAAAGACCTTAACTCAGCTGGCTTCTGCCTTGCTTCCGAGGGAGTTACTCCGTGAAAAGATGCAAATGCTCTCGTAAAGCTGTCAGGCGAGCTGTAACCGTACTTCAAGGCTATATCTATGACCTTTTCGTCTGTTGAGACAATATCGCTTCCCGCCAGCGTAAGACGTCTGCTTCGGATATACTCTCCCAGCGTCATACCGCAAAGAGCCCCGAAGATACGCTGGAAATAGAAAGCCGAACAGGCTGACCGCGCCGCGATCTCAGAGTAGTCCAGCTCCTCCGTGATATTGTCCTCGATGTAGTCGATAGCACTCTGTATGCCCTCAGTCCAGTTCATAGTCATTCCTCCTCATTGGTGTGACTTTATTCTATCATAAAGACGGATAATCTGTCCCGACAATTTGTGCCCTCTTGTATCAGAGCATTATGCCACCCACCGGATATTCCTTCATATATGTCTTTTCAGTCCATTTTCTTTACAGGATGCCTTATAACTGTTTTAAGCTTTTCGGGAGCTGTTTTTCTCGGATCGGAAAGATATATCTCATGGTGAGGACGCTTCAGCGTTATGTCTGTCACATAGCCCGAACTTTCCGCAAAGCTGTCCATAAGAGCAACTGTTGCAGGCTCGTCATCATATGGACCTATGTGCATACACTGAACGCATATCCCCTCCTCATAGGTCATGAATACTGCCTCAGAACAGTTCAGCTTCTTCTTTTTCTCCGCCTGCTCCGCAGCCCATTCGAAATCAGCCTTTGTAACAAAATCAGGCAGTCTTATCATAGATGTCCAGATAAGATCGCTCTTGCGTCTGTAATCAATTCCCGAAGTGCCTTCCTGCCGCCAGAGACCTTCAAGAGGCGGTACAGCATAGTCAAAATAGCCGTCGATACGGTAGTCTGTCATCTTGCTCATCTTTATGGTATATGCAACGCCGTACAGGATCTCAAGTGCCCTTTTATACTGCCCGTCCCCGTCATTGGGATCACCCTTTCCGCTGACTGCAATAAAGTTCATAGCGGGTATTGTTACGATCACGGGCTTGTTCCCGGGCAGATAAAATTCCTTATACTCCTTTTTGAAATCAAAAGCCATGTTTTCCCCTCCGTTAACGATGATATATGCTAAGTATAACACAGCCGCATTTCTGTGTCAAACAAATGAAAAGTCAGACAAATGATTGACCTTTCAGCAAATAAATGCTATAATAAAACCATTAAATAACGAAGGGGATATGCCATGAACTCCAATAATGATGTTATAAGAAAGCTGCATGAGCTGACGGAAGCCGATATGTCAGAGGCAGAATTTCTCCAGTCAGTGGAAAACAATATGATACCGATGCAGCAGTTCTTCACATATTACAGATGCGCAATTATGGAGATAGAGACCAAATTCCGCGTACTAAACGAGCAGTTCTCACTTAATGGCGAGAGCAACCCCATAGAGTTCATACAATCAAGGATAAAGAGCTACGGCAGCATCTTCCGAAAGATAATGACGAATCACATCCCCAGGAATGTTGAAGCCATAGAGCGCGATATAAACGACATTGCAGGCATACGTGTGGTATGCTCCTTCGTACAGGATATCTACCGTCTTGCCGACTGCTTCCTGAGACAGGACGATATAACTCTCATTGAGAAAAAGGACTACATAAACAATCCCAAGCCCAACGGCTACAGGAGCCTCCACCTCATAGTTGCAGTCCCCATATTTCTTGAGAACGAAAAGCGCCTCGTGAAAGCCGAGGTACAGCTCCGCACTATAGCCATGGACTTCTGGGCAAGCCTTGAACATAAACTGCGCTACAAGAAGGATCTCCCGCCCTACCAGCTGAACCTCCTTGCAGACGATCTGAAAAAATGCGCCGACCAGAGTGCAGAATGGGACAGACGTATGCAGGACATAAAGAATATACTTGAAAGCAACTGAGATTGCCCCCGTTTTACAGCAAAACGGGGGCTTTTTTGGTAAAATCAAGCTAAAAAAAGTATAATTCCGTAATTTTTTCACCATATCTTTATTATATAGGTTGCAATCCACCGATTTCTATGTTATATTATACATAATAAGATTGAATTTCCGCAAAATCTTATAAGCACAGCACAATAAATATAGCAGGGGAATTTTAAAAAGGAGGAAAAACTTATGAAACGATTTATTTCCGCAGCTCTTGCCATTATGACGGCAGCTATGTCCATGTCGGCACTGCCGCCTGTACGGACCGAGGCAGCGGGAGTGCAGTTCAGCGGCAACGAATGGACTGGCAGAAACGGAGCGGAAGACGTTTTTGCCGTAAACCGCGAGGACTCGTCCTGCAATCCCATACCGTACCAGAGCACGGCTGCAGCCATCAAAGCGGTAAAAGACTACAATGCCCGTGAGGATTCGGAGTATCTCCAGATGCTCACAGGAGCAGATGAAGACTGGAAGCTTACGGTGGTACAGAATGCCGGTGAGGCGGAGCGGCACCTCGACTATGCGCTGAAAAACAGCAGCATAGACGATCCCACAGAAAGCGTATGGAAAACTGTGCAGCTGCCCAAAAGCTGGACCTGTCAGGGCTTTGACTTCCCTATTTACTCAAATATAACTCAGCCGTGGCAGGCAAAGTACGACAGCAACGTACCTGTTCCGCAGGCGCCCACCAATTATAATCCTGTGGGTATCTACAAGAAGAAATTCACTCCCGACAGCGCCATGCTGGCAGGAGGAAGACACACCTATATCGAATTCGACGGCGTTGAATCGGCATATTACGTTTATCTCAACGGCAATGCGGTTGGCTACAGCGAGGATTCATTCAGCCCACACCGCTTCGATATTACTTCCTACCTTAAAGAGGGCGAGAACGACCTCGTGGTTGAGGTACATAAATTCTGTGACGGCACATGGTTCGAGGATCAGGATATGATATACGACGGAGGTATCTTCCGCGACGTCTTTCTTGTAAGCGCTCCCGATGTGGAAATAAGGGATTATACCGTACATACGGATGTCAATACTTCACAGAACAGCTCCTCCCTCACCATAGATCTTGATATCCGCAACCGCACAGGCAATGACAGATCCGGCTGGAAGGTAAAAGCTGAGGCCTTTGACGAGGACGGAGTCAATATACTGGGAGACAATACGGCTGCCGCTTTTTCAGTAAAAGCCATGAGCAGCGGTACAGCAAAGATCGAGACAGTAGTAAATGATCCGAAGTTCTGGTCGGCAGAGCACCCTGACATTTACGCTCTGGTACTTACGCTTATCGATGACAGCGGCAATGAGCAGGAGATACTCTCCGCACAGCTCGGTTTCCGCAGCATCGGCTTTACCCGCGCAGAGGTGGATTCTTCATACAGAGTCACCACCAGAACATGGGATCCCATAACCATCAACGGCAAACGCCTTCTCCTCAAGGGCGTCAACAGACACGACACCGATCCCTTTAACGGAAAGGCTGTTTCGCAGGAAACTATGCGCGAGGACATAAGGCTCATGAAGCTCAACAATGTCAACGCCGTAAGAACGTCGCATTACAGCAACGATTCGTACCTTTACTGGCTGTGCAACAAGTACGGTCTTTACGTCATGGGAGAGACCAATATGGAGTCTCATGCCCTTATGGACAACAACGACGGCAAAGCCCTTTTCTACGAGCTTGCCATGGACAGAACCGACACCGCCTACAAGCGTCTGAAGAACAACCCCTGTATAGTTGCCTGGTCCATCGGAAATGAGATGGCTTACACAGGCAATCCCAACGATGCAGGCGGAATGTTCCGCGATATGATCTGGTACTTCAAGAAGCACGACTACTCACGCCCCGTACACAGTGAAGGTCAGGGCAGCGGCATGGGTGTTGACATGGGAAGCAATATGTACCCGAACTCCGATTCCATATGGAATAACGCAGGCAAGGGAAAGATGCCGTATGTTATGTGCGAATACGACCACGCTATGGGCAACTCCTTAGGCGCTCTCAAGGAATACTGGGACGCTATAAGAAGCGCAGACAATATGCTGGGCGGCTTTATATGGGACTGGGCAGACCAGTCAAGAGCTACTCCCCTTCCCGCCAACAGCTGGGACTACTACTCCGAGCCCTACGCCCATAAAAACCTTTCCCCCGAAAGCAGCAAGGGCAAGTACTTTGCCTATGGCGGTGACTGGGGCGACTGGCCCAACGATAACAGCTTCTGTGAAAACGGCCTCGTAAGCCCCGACAGAACTCCTCAGCCCGAGCTTGCAGAGGTAAAGTTCCAGTATCAGAACTTCTGGTTCTCGGCAAATGCTTCACAGCTCGCCAATAACGAGATATCGGTATACAACGAGAACAATTTTGCCGATCTGAACGAGTTCATACTGGATTGGAAGCTGCTGAAAAACGGAATAAGCATCCAGAAGGGCACTCTTGACGGAGCCTCCTGCGCTCCCCTCACAAGCAACACCCTGACCGTGCCGTACACCGTACCCGGTAATTTACTTTCGGGCGATGAGCTGGTGCTGGAGCTTTCTGTCTCCACAAAGAAGAGCAGCGATCTTATCCCCGAAGGCACCGAGATCTCCTATGCACAGGTACAGCTCACCACCAACGGAAGATCAGTAAAATACAACTACGGCACCGACAGCGTCGGCATTGTGGAAACACCTGATTCCTATGTCCCCACAGGTCTCGGATTCAACATGATCATAGACAAGTCCACGGGACTTATGAGAAAATACACCTATCAGGGCAACACCCTTGTGGAAGAAGGCCCGACTCCCAATTTCTGGCGCGGAAACGTTGAGAACGATAACGGCTGGGGAGCAAAGGGATCCTTTGACGCAAGCTGGCGCAGCGCTATGAAAGACGCACGCTGTGACGGCATAGATGTTTCAGACGGAGCAAACGGCGCCAAGACAGTTACCTCCCACCTTACCCTCACCAACGCAGGCAATACAAAGGTAGATATAATCTATACCATTAACTGCGACGGAAGCGTTGATATCGAGTTCAAGGTCGACGGAACACGTTCCGGCCTCGGAAACTTCCTCCGTGTGGGTTCAATAATGAAGCTCCCCGAAAACAGCGAGGAGGTAAGCTGGTACGGCAACGGCCCCGTAGAGACCTTCAACGACAGAAAGACCAACGGCAGGCTCGGAATATGGAACAGCACAGTGTCGGAAATGTTCTATCCCTATATGAAAGCTGACGACTGCGGAAATCTCACTGACGTAAGATGGATCTCCGTAAAGACAGGCTCTCCCGATTATGATCTTCTCGTAGCGGCTGAGGGCGCGGTAGAAGCGAGTGCTCTGCACTTTACTCCCGAGGATCTCAACAACGCAGACCATCCCTATAAGCTCCGTCCCCGTTCTGAGACATATCTCAGCGTGGATTACGGCTCAATGGGTACAGGAAGCGCTACCTGCGGACAGGCAACACTGGAAAAGTACCGCCTGCCTTCGTCAAGGACATACAGCTGGAAATATACCCTTATACCCGTTGCAGCTTCAAAGACAGATTACGACAAAGTCGAGATAAGCGCAAGACGCCGCTCTGACGGTGTGATGATACAGGACAAGAGCAGCAATGCTTTGCAGATCCCAATAGGAAACAGCGCAAAGCTCAGCAGCTCAGCCGACGGCAATTATGTAACAGGCTCCCTGAGCATACCTCATAACGCCGCACTGGACAGTGCTCTTGAAGGCAAAAATTCATTTACCGCAGAGGTAGTTCTTGTTCCCACAGGCACACAGCAGTTCAATATGTTCACAGGCAAGGGCGATTACGCCTTCGGCTTCCGCGGCGGCAACGGCTCCGTCGAGTTCTTCATCTACGCAGGCGGCGAATGGCGCAGTCTTTACTGCGACGCCCCCTCTGGCTGGCTTGGAAACAAGCATCAGGTAGCAGGCATCTACGATGCAGAGAACAATATGCTCCGCGTATACTGTGACGGAAAGATGCTGGGCGAGAAAGCAACAGGCACTCAGTCCGGAGTTGCTCATTCCGACTATAACCTCACTCTCGGCGCCTGCCCCGAAACAGGAAGAAACTCTCTTGCTGACTTCTATGAGATGAGGATATACAGCAAGGCTCTCACAGCTGCCGAGCTGGCTTCCCAGAATACAGGCTCACCTGCCTATGCTCCGGATAATAAAAACGTCATGCTCTGGCTTGACTTCGACAATATCGCAGAAGCCGGCGAAGAGCCCGAGGAGGAGCTGCTCTACGGCGACGCAAACTGCGACGGAGAGATCAGTCTCAGCGACGCTATACTCATCATGCAGGCTCTGGCAAATCCCAATAAGTACGGCATAAACGGAACAGCAGACAAGCCCCTCACCGAGAAGGGTAAGAAGCAGGGCGACGTAGACAGAGAAACCATCGGTCTTACCGCCAATGACGCCATGAAAATACAGGAATACCTGATAAAGAAGGTAGCTTCACTTAATCCCGGGACGTAATGTAAGTTTTAACGTTTAAAACAGCATAAGGACAAAAGCCCGGAAGCATTTGAATATGCTTCCGGGCTTTTTCTGCACACTATCATTTACGGTATTTCATTTTATCAGCATACGACGTATACGAATAAGGTCGTAAATATCCGCATTGCCGTCCTTATTCAAATCCGCAGCCGCTGCCTGCTGCTTATTGAATGTCGCTGCCTTCAGAAGATATTTCTGCATTAAGACAAGATCGGCAACATTAAAGTTCCCGTCAAGATTTATGTCGCCCTCCGTATCCTCAAAGGGGATGGCAACAGCGATCCTGTCAACAGAGGGACCGTATCCGCTGTTATTGTAGAGCTTTATCGTATTTATGCCCGCTTTCAGAGTTACTGTGGCATCTGCCGCGGCAATTCCCGACCAGTCGTTCCTGTTTGCGTACAGTCCGTCAAGTGTCGCAGCCACTGAGCCGTTCACATCTATGCTGAGGCTTCTCCTTTCACCCGATACATAGTATATGCGGAGCTTATACTCTCCCGCCTTATCGACAGTAACATTGTCAAAGGTGATATAATTATCTGCTCCGCCGCCGACATAGCCGACATAGGCATTGCCCGAACTGTACTTTCCGTCCTTGCCTGAGGTCACAGAAGCCTTGCCTGAGAGCTTTGCTTTTTCTGCCTCATAGAATCTGAAATTGCTGTAAGGAGTGGTCAGTCTCATGCCGCTCTTTGTTATCTTCATGGCAAAACCGCCGTTGGCAAGAAGGTCTCTTTCGATAACGCTGTCCTTTGTAAGGTCTTCGAGAACGGTCACCTCTATCTCGCTGCCGTCCCTGTTATCTCCGAAGATATACGCAGTATATGTTCCGTCATCATCGACCAGCTCCGAGAGCTTTACGCTCACCTTTCTTGCCGATAGTGTTGAGGCACCAACATACCAGTCGCTGCCGCTTCTCCTTGCGGTAACATTGAACTGCATTGGATAGCCGTCAATGACTTTCATGTCGTCCCATGCTACGGGAACGTCATTCAGGAACGGCAGTGCCTTGTTGCCCTGATAGGTGTATACAGAATGTGCAAAATGCTGTATTCCCGACTCGATAGTAACAACGTCAGCAATAGCAAAGCCTGCTGTAGCCTTTATGCCGTATATGGGTATGCCTGTAGGTGTGAAGTCAGCCGAACCTGCCACATTTCTTGTGAATGTGTAGGACACTCTGTTAGCCAGCGACGGACTTGTGCCCCACTTGTAGTATTCCGAGCCGTTTACAGCCTCATAGGATACTATATTCGGATATGTCCTGCTCTCGCCGCGTGGAACAGTACAGCCGTGAAACAGTACCATGAGATGATTCTCGGCAGCTATCTTTGCGCAGAGGTTCATCTGCTTCATAGTCTCCTGAGTGTCGCTCTCGTAGTAGTCTACCTTGACGCCGCTGACGCCCAGACTTCTTATACGCTTGAACTCACGTACTATAGTTGCCTTGTCAAGCAGCGAATAATAAGGATATGCTGGATTTCCCCTGCTGTCCTTGTAGCCCGAGTGTCCCTTGTTGTTAACGCCGTACCAGAGGTATATGCCTATGCCCTTTGCAGAAGCATAGTCACAGAGTTCCTTGACCTTGGCTTCGCTGTCATCCCAGAGTGCCCAGCCGAAGTCGAGACATACGAAGTCCCAACCGTTATCCGCAGCAAAGTCGATATAGTCCTTCTGTGTGTGGTACTCAACAGGAGAATCTCCGCCGCTGCTCCACCATGACCACGCGGTCTTGCCGGGGCGTATCCAGCTTGTATCCTCTATCACCGATGGCGGATTGAGATTGAGTATCAGATCGCTTGACGCCATATGATCCAGTGAATCACCGATGACGACCGCTCTCCACGGAGTATGAAAAGCACTGCCCATGGTGATGCCGCTGACCTTGACGCCGCCCTTGAAGCGCAGACTGTGATAGTCTCCCACAAACTGAAGGGAGCCTGCACAGTAGGGATCCTCCTCGTTGAAAACGCTTGCTTCGGTAACGGTTACCCAGAATTTATCATTGATAACGCCTGTATACGGGCAGGAATAAGTAGCATTTGTCTCATTGCCCCTGTCCTTCGGGAGCTCCACCATATCCCATTCGTAGGTAGCATTTGGCCAGTTGCCCCAGAACTTACTCTTTGAAGGAAACATAACCTGGCTGATCTCTTCCTTTATGGTGGCGCCGTGATCGAGGGCATACCTGAATCCCATACCATCATCGTATACGCGGAAATATACAGTCAGTGTAGAGCTGCCCTTCTTCAGCGGGAAGGAGATCTCGTTGTAATGGTCGCGTATGGTGGTATGCTTGCCGTAGGGCATTTTATACGTCTCGTCATGCTCAACGGAAGCCGCTGAAGGAGCATTCTGTGAAAAGCCCGAGCTAAGATCTTCCGTATTGGTCACAAGCCCCAGCTTTGAAGGCTCAATGACCGTACTTTCCGTTCCGCGGCTTATCTTGTTTACCGAATAGTAAAAGCTTCCCTTTGCATCTGTCCAGAACTTTGTTATAAGCGAACCGTCTGGAGAAGCCGTCTCAAGTGAAGGAACGCTTGTAAGCACTGTGCCGTCATGGGCTTTTGAAGTTTCCTCCTCAGGAGACGCTGTGCCTTCTGTTATTGTATCAGGCTCAAAGGTATAGCGGTAAAGAGGATTATCCGGAAGCCTTGCTGCCTGAGCCGCTGTCAGAGCATAGCCGTACAGCATAACATCATCCACACAGGCATTTATATCATTATCTGAGTATACCGAATGACCTATGGAATTGTAGATATAGGACGGCAGGACTCCCTCGGAAAACAGACTGTTCATGGTATCGGAAAGCGTTGCTGCCGTGCTTGTTGAGAGCAGTTTTCCGTCCATGTAGAACTGAGCGGTATCAGGAGAATATACCGCCGTAAGCTCATGCCATTTACCGCTGTCGGGAGCTGTTTCAAGGTCGAAAATCGCTCTGTGCCTGTCGTCATTCTCCGTGGTGGTACCCTTTCCCACAAAAATGCTTGTCCTGTATGACTTTTTATCCTTCAGATCAACGGAAATATCAGGCGAAGTATAGCTCGGTGCAGAGCCTGCGCCAAAGGATACGGGCGAGAACTGGTAAAGCCTGGTATAATCCCCTGCTGCGCTGTCCAGCCTGAATTTCAGCGAAAAGCTGAAACCATTTTCACAGCCTTCCCCGAACATGGCAGGAAGCTGGAGCCAGCCGCTGCCGAAGCCGTCACCGTGGAGATCCAGCACATTCGACCCGAGAGTACTGTCATAGACCACAGTTGCGTTTCTGCCGCGTATCACAGCGTCTCCCTCAGACATTCCCCGGCTGGCGACAGCAGCATTTGTGTAGTTTACTGCTGCGTCAGCTGTGACAGCTTTGGGCGTGAACTGCACGGCCGACTGCATGAATACGCACACTGACGCAGCAATGCCCGCAGTTCTTCGGATTAGTTTTTCCCTCATTTTAATACCCTCTTTCTGAATATATATATTATGAAATTACCATTTCATAAGTGCAAAGTGTATAATTTTAATAATTCCCCCATTGTTATTTTAGTCTATTTTTTATAATTATACATCTTCACAGGACTTATTGCAACCCAGAAAGCAAAGAATAGGTGGACAAATTACCAAAAATAGCATCTTTACAGTATTTCACCTATGTGGTAAAATATAGAACGAGGTGATAAAATGAAGATTGATTATATCCATGAGCCCACCGACCTTCAGTGCGGGCAGGCTGTGCTTGCAATGGTCCTTGGAAAGACTCCCGAATATATATGCCGGTACCTGAACAACCACCGCGAAACAGACCTTAAAGAGATGAAGCGCTGCTTCCGCGAACACGGAGTGGACGTATCGGATCAGAGGGTACAGGCGTACTCAAAGGAGGAGCTCCCTCCCCTGTGTATGCTCAGCCTTGAAACTCCCCGCTGCTGGCACTGGTCCCTTTACTGCGAGGGAACCTTCTATGATCCCGAGCACGGCGTGCTGAACGATTTCCCGCAGAGCAAAAGAAAATATTTCTGGGAGCTGAAGTTGCAGATCAGTCACGGCAGCTTCATCAGTCCGGAAACATGATATAAAGGCCTCCCTTTTTCAACGAAAAACCTTAGTTTTTCTCAATTATTTTTTACATACGGAAATAATATATTTATTGACACAGATCGTCAAAAGTGGTACAATGATCATATATATATTTAGGAGGCAGCAACATTGAAATTCAGCAGAATATTAGCAGCTGCAGCAGCAGCTTCTTTCATTTCAGCCTCAGCAGGCTGCAGCAATACAAAAAAGGTCACCAGCACAGAGATAGATCCACTTGCTGTAAGATCACAGCCCACGGAGATCGTTTATGACTGGCAGGAGCCCTATTCCGCTACACTCAGCGCATTCAGGAACTCCGACAGATATACGGATAAAGCCATGTTCGAGATACTCGACCTTACGGGCGACGGTGTACCCGAGCTTATAATCTCCCCCTCCGACGAAGTTTCGGCACAGTGTGAGATATACAGATTTATCGGCAGCAGAGCGGATCTCATCGCTACGTCGGGTTCCTTCGGTTCGTTTGATTATATCCCCTCCCTCAATGCTATCGGCTTCTCCTACAATGGCGAAGGCTTTGTAATGGGCGAATATCAGACCTATCAGGAGGGAAGCTTCAACACGGATATAAGCTTCTACAATAATTCCGACAGTGCTTCTGCGGGCGCACATATCCGCTACGAGATCAATAACGAGAACGTTTCCCTCACAAGGTATCAGGAAGCCCTCTTCCCCTATCAGGAGGCCTTCACCATAAAGGTGGGCAGAAAGTTCTCCCTTGGAGATGAAGCTATAGATTACGCGCTCCATTACAGCGAGAGCTGGAGCCAGGTACTTACCGACGATCAGAAAAAGCTTTACAAGGACTATACCGCCTCTGTAATGAATGCTTCCGAGCTTAAGGACGCTGCATTTGAGATAGTTGACCTTGATCTCAGCGGACTTCCCGAGGTGGTTATATCAACAGGTATGCTCAATGATTCCGAGATCAAGATACTCTACCTTGACAGCGACGGAGTCAAGGAGCTTTCCACTTCACCCGATGCCAGCGGCGGCATATGCTTCGATGTCAAGGCAAAGATATTCTATGCTGCTGATTTCTTCGGCACAATCCAGTGCTGGTCTCTGGCAGGAGCTGATATAAACGGCTTCACACCATCAGAAAGCACCATGCGCTGCGGAAGAAAATACGACCTTACAGCCGAAAATATCGAAAAGGCTTTCACTTGAGAATGAAAAATGGCTAAATCAAAATATATTTACACCTGTAATCAGTGCGGCTACGAGAGCTCCAAGTGGAACGGCAAATGCCCTTCCTGCGGAGCATGGAACAGCTTCGAGGAGGATATTGCCGAGCCTGCTTCCTCTGCTATGAGGAGCTCGGCTGCTTCGGGAGCAGCTCCCGATCTGTCGGAAAGTATCCTTGAACTCGGGGACATCGGCGCAGATACCGATATACGCTACGATACAGGTATAGGTGAACTCAACAGAGTCCTGGGCGGAGGCCTCGTCAAGGGCTCTCTTGTTCTTCTCGGAGGAGAACCGGGTATAGGAAAAAGTACCCTGCTTTTACAGATATGTCAGTTCCTCGGCGAGGATCACTCTGTTCTGTACGTTTCGGGAGAGGAGTCTGCAAGACAGATAAAGCTCCGCGCTCAGCGTCTGGGCGTTGATACGGAAAACCTCTATATCCTCACCGCCACCGACGCAGAGGCTGTGGCTCAGACCATTGCTTCAAGCGCTCCCGACATTACTATCATAGACTCCATACAGACTATGAGCATAGGCAGGATAACCTCCAGTCCCGGAAGTCTCACCCAGGTGAGAGAATGTACCAATCTTTTCATGCATACCGCAAAAAATCAGGAGATTCCCATTATTATCGTGGGCCATGTCAACAAGGACGGCGCTATCGCTGGTCCGAAGGTCATGGAGCATATCGTGGACGCCGTACTCTACTTTGAGGGTGAAAGACACCAGAGCTATCGTATACTCCGCGCTGTAAAGAACCGTTTCGGCTCTACAAACGAGATAGGAGTATTTGAAATGCTGGACAAGGGGCTCCGTGAGGTGACAAATCCTTCGCAGATGCTTCTGGAAGGACGTCCTCATAATGTTTCGGGTACCTGCGTTGCCTGCGTTATGGAGGGCAGCAGACCTATACTCGCCGAAGTACAGGCTCTTGCCGCAAAGACCAGCTATTCGGCTCCAAGGCGTATGGCTACGGGCTTCGATTTCAACAGGCTGAGCATACTTATTGCCGTTCTTGAAAAAAGACTCGGCATATATATGGGAACTCTCGATGTATACCTGAATATTGTCGGCGGCTTCAGTCTCGACGAGCCGGCAGGCGACCTTCCTGTGGCTATGGCTCTTTTCTCGGGAGTTATGGACAAGCAGATAGACGAAGGTCTGATCGCCTTTGGTGAGATCGGTCTCGGCGGCGAAATACGTTCTGTATCCCATATAGTCCAGCGCATACGCGAAGCTGAACGCATGGGCTTCACAAAGTGCATAGTGCCAAAGCAGTCAATGTCGTCTGTGGATCCGAAGGAATACGACATCGAGATAATATCCGCGGCGACTTTAAAGCAGGCATTTGCGGTCATAAAATAATCACGTTCGGAGAGATAGATACATATGAAAAAAGGTTTGAAATTCATAGGCAAAAGCCTCCTTGCGCTGATATGTCTTATCCTGCTTTTCATGCTGGGACTTTTCATATATCACAGGATCATGCTCGGGAAGGAAAAGGAGCTCATATCACAGCCTCTCGGCAAAATGGTCGAGGTTGACGGCGGGCAAATGTGCGTTTATTCCGAGGGCAGCGGCGACCATACCATCGTGTTCATGTCAGGCTATGGCACTCCCTCACCTATTCTTGACTTCAAGCCTCTTTATGATAAGCTCTCGGGAGATTTCCGCATAGCTGTTGTCGAAAAGTTCGGCTACGGCTTCAGCGATGAAACGACACTTCCCAGAGATGTGGATACTATTCTTGGAAACACCCGCGAAGCCCTCAGCAAGGCAGGTATAGAAGGCCCCTACATTCTCTGTCCTCATTCAGCTTCCGGTATTGAGGCTGTATACTGGGCTCAGAAGTACCCAGATGAAGTCGAGGGGATAACGGCTATCGATGTTGCTATCCCGGGCTACCACGAAGAATCAGGAGATTCTATCTTCGCGGACAAGCTGGCAGCCTTTTGGGTAAACTCCGGCCTCACACGCATCACACCAAAGGACAGCTGGGATTACGCCTTTAACTCCCCTTATCTCACAGAAAGCGAAAAGGAGCAGTACCTGGCCATATTATACGCGAAACGAGGCTCAAAGACCATGCTCCACGAAGCAGAATGGTGCAAGAGGAATATGGATACACTGCTGAAAAACGATCCGCCTTCTGTTCCAATGCTTTTTTTCGTATCACAAAAAATGGCAGCTGAGGTATTCCCGAGTGATCCCGAGAAATACCTGCTCCTTCCACAAAAATATACCAATGGCCGTGCAGAGACCGAGGTATTGGACTGCGGTCATTATATCCATGTGGAAGAACCTGAATTAATTGCTGCGGAGATAAGAAAATTCGCGGACAAGCTGTAAAAAAATATGCACATCAAGGAACTGCCTCTGTAAAACGGCAGTCCTTTTTTTATTGCTATTTTTATGCCAATATGCTATAATTAGGGTAACAGCATCGTTATTTAATTATAAAGGAGGATCATAATGAAGTTAAGTTCAAAAATACTTTCAGCTGTTGCAGCCGCCGCACTGATGCTTTCGGCTGCTCCTCTCTCGTCAGGGGAAGTTTCGGCAGCAGGCATGGAGGCTTCCGCAGCTGTGTCCGCTGAAATAGGTCTCGTGGGTAATCTCTACACTGTTTCGGACAGCGGCAGAGCAGATCATGCAGAGCTCCAGTGGGCTACCACACTCTCCGCACAGAGCTATGTGCTGTACCGCTCAAACGATAAAGACAGCGGCTTCCTTCCCGTATACGAGGGAACAGGCACTTCATGGCAGGACAACGATATGTCATTAGGTCAGACATACTACTATCAGCTGAAGGTCAGAGACAAAAACGGCGAGAGCTTCTCATCGGTAAAGGAGCTTACGCCCTGTACTCTGCCCTCGGGACTGAGCACCTACGATAACCAGAAAGGCAGCAGCCTTGTATACGAAACAGGCGGCTACAAAGTGGGAGATACCTATTACAGCTACTCACTGAAAAAACACGCAGGCAAGGACGATATTTACCTTGCGGAGACTACTTCAAGAGACGGCAAATTCTTTTCAAATGAGAAAAATGTTGCTGACAGCTCACAGAACTCCGCCCTTGCAAGCTGTAAGATAGAGTCTGTACATATAGACTACATCCCAGCAAAGAACAAGGTCGTTGTCTGGGCGCACTGGGAAAAGCCCAGCGGCTACAGTGACGGAAAGGCCCTCGTTATCACAGGCACTCCGGGAGGACAGTTCACGGTACACCATGTGTATAACCCACTTGGCATACAGGTGCGCGATATGGCCATATTCTTTGACGACGACGGTACGGGCTATCTCATAGCGGCTGCCAATAAGGAGGGTCAGGGCGCTAATGCTACGATGTACATTTTCCAGATGAACAGCGATTACAGCGACGTCACAAAGGTGGTCAAGACTCTCTTTGAGGATCAGTACAGAGAGTTCCCGAACCTCATAAAGAAGGACGGATATTACTTTCTTTTCACCTCACAGGCTGCAGGCTGGTACCCCAGCAGCGGTGCATACAGCGTTACGACGGATATTGCAGGCAAGTGGAGCGACCTTCGCAGTATAGGCAATACCTCCACATTCTCCTCACAGTCGGGCTGGATCGTCAATATGCAGGACAAGAACTATCTCATGCACGCCTATCGCTGGCTGAGAGCCTCGGAGACCAGCGGCACAACTCTGTGCCCTCTTTACTTTGACAAGGGCTTCGCATTCTATAACTATTGCCCGTACTTCAAGTACAATACCTCTACGGGAGATCTCTTCCCTGTCCAGCAGGGCGAGCTCCTGTCGCAGGATAAGCCCGCCTCATCCTCACTGGCTGCAAAGGGCGGCAACTCCCCTGCCAAGGCTATCGACGGTTCATACCAGTCCTCCTTCAATGCCATAGGAGATTACAAAAAATGGCCGTTTTATTTGCATGTCGATCTTGAACAGGTCTGCGACCTTGCCAATATACAGACCTCATGGTATATCTGCAAGGGCTCTGAAGGCTATTACACCTATACCGTCGAGGGAAGCACCGACGGGATCAACTGGACGCAGTTCCTCGACCATACCAATAAAAACAGTGAGGTCGTAAGCAAGACCTACGGCTTCAACAGCGATATGCTCAAGGGCAGGGCAAGATATGTAAGGCTCAACGTAAAGGGGGCCACTCTCCAGAACAATCCCGACAACAACTGGTACAATCCTCAGATATATGAGATGAAAATATTCGGCACTCCCGTAAGCTCTGCGGAAAAGCCAAAGCCTTACATAGATATTGACTTTGAGGGCGATACGGGAAACCTTGCTCTCAGCAGCGGTGCCTCTGTAAAGCAGGACGATCAGAAGGGCAGAGTGCTCTATCTTAACGGCAGCGACAGTGCATTTGCCGAGTTCCCCGCAGGTATGCTGGACGGCTGCCGCGACTATACCGTAAGTATGGATATAAAATCAGAGTCAGAGGGCAATTTCTTCACCTTTGCCGCAGGCAAAAACGATGAGAAGTATGTATTCTTCCGTGTTGCAAAGGATAAGTTCAGATTTGCGGCGACTACCGATTCATGGCGCGATGAGACCGTTATAGAGCGTGACGCCGACGGTACTCAGTGGCATAACTATACACTTGTATTCAATGGCGCCACAACAAAGCTTTACATAGACAGCAAATTCGTTGCTGAGACCACCGAGACTCACGGTCAGATAGCAGATATGGGCTCGGGCACGACCTGCTACATCGGCAATTCCTACTACAAAGACGATACCTGCTTCAAGGGCAGTATCGACAACCTTAAAATATACAAATGCGCTCTTACAGACTCGGAGATAACAGGCGCCGAGGCTCCTCCGCAGGCTGTAAAGGGTGATGTAAACAATGACGGCAGACTGAACATAGCAGACCTTGTTGCCATGCAGGGATTCCTCCTCGGCAGAAACAGTCTTGCCGCACCCATGAACGGCGACTTCTGCGAGGACGGAGTTATCGACGTTTTCGATATGGCTGCCATGAGGAGATATATGCTCCGGATGAGCTGAAGGATATGATACTGACAGGAAAACACGCTCCTTGAGGAGCGTGTTTTGTTATGTCATGTGCTTACTATAATTCGCCTGATTTTGCTATCATTTTTCACTGTGAAAAGTTATAATAATGCCATAAGAGAACAAACCTCATACCAAAGGAGGAATAAACATGAAAAAATTCAAAGCATTATCTTTTATGGCTGCGATCGCATTGCTTGCCGGCACTGCAAGCTGCGGTAACAATAACTCCGAAACACAGAGCAAGAAAACTCCGGAAACTACTACCTCTGCTCCCGAGGTCGTCGATGTTCCCGAACTGGACGGCTATTCTCTCCTGTGGAACGACGAGTTCAGCGGCGACGCTCTCGACGAGAGCAAGTGGAATTATGAGCCCCATGAACCCGGCTGGACAAACGAGGAACTTCAGGAATATACCACTTCTACCGATAACGTTTTCCTCCGTGACGGAAAACTTGTCATCAAGGCTATAAAGTCCGACAAGAACGGCAAAGATTACTACACCTCGGGCAAAGTAACAGGCCAGAACAAGACCGATTTCACCTACGGCAAGGTCGTAGTCAGCGCCAAGGTGCCCGAAGGACAGGGACTCTGGCCTGCTATATGGATGATGCCGAAGGATGAGAGCTTCTACGGACAGTGGCCCAAGTGCGGCGAGATAGACATTATGGAAGTCCTCGGCAATGACGTCCGCACAGCCTACGGCACTATACACTTCGGTGAGCCCCATGGCGAGGTACAGGGCACATACGGCCTTACAAGCGGCTCCTATGCAGACAGCTTCCATGAGTATTCGGTGGAATGGGAACCCGGTGAGATACGCTGGTACATCGACGGCGAGCTCTACCACTCCGCCAATGACTGGTTCACAGCTGAAAAGGGCGGAGATGAAAAGCCCTACCCTGCTCCCTTCAATCAGCCCTTCTTCGTTCAGATGAACCTTGCTGTCGGCGGCACATGGCCGGGAAATCCCGACGCTACCACAGATTTTGACAAGGCTGAGTTTGAAATAGACTACGTAAGAGTATATCAGAAGCCGGAATACGATACCAATGTAAAGAAGCCCGAAAAGGTCTACCGTCAGGCTCTTGAGGACGGCAACTTCATCTTCAACGGCGATTTCTCCGAAGCAGAGGATCTCACCGATGATGTAAACTGGAAGTTCCTGCTCTTCAACGGCGGCGAGGGTTCTGCCGAGATAAAGGACAATATGATAATAATAAAGTCCGAGGCAGAGGGCACCGAGGATTACTCGGTACAGCTGGTACAGCCCGATCTTCCTATGATCAAGGGCAAGAAGTACCGTGCAACCTTTAATGCTTATGCCGACGAGGAACGCGATATAGTAGTATGCGTTTCGGCTCCTTCGGCTGGCTGGATACGCTATCTGCAGGATACCAAGCTCACGGTAACTCCCGAAAAACAGACATTCACCTACGACTTTGAGATGAAGGAAAAAGACGACAACAACGGCCGTCTGGAATTCAATCTCGGTCACAGAGGTTCAACAGCTACTGTTTACATTTCCAATGTAAGAGTAGAAGAAATCAAATAATTACAGGACAATTTTATCCCTCGGAAAGGACAGCCATTTCTCAGGCTGTCCTTTCTATTTTCAGGTACAGTTTTTTTTCTGAGCTGTTGCTATTTTTATTAATTTATGTTATAATAATAAAATCAACTGACACAGCTTTGATATGCAAACTACTTTAAGGGGGGATGACCATGGACAGAATATATGAGATCGCCGTTATCGTTGCGGGAATAGATGAAGAATACCAGAACAGTATTATCGACGGAATAACCAGCTGTGCAAAAAAGCATATGGTAAATGTCTCATGTTTCTGCGCATTCGGCGGAGTTCTCTCAAGCAGGAAATATGATATAGGTGAATACAATATCTACTCGCTTATAAACTACGATAAATTTGACGGCGTTATCCTTATGTCCAATACCATAAGCGATCCCGTGGAGAAAGAAAAGATCATAAATAAGACAAAAAACTCGGGACTTCCCGTAACAGTTCTCGACTTCGGCGAGTGCCCCGAATTCTATAATATAAGCATTGATAATTTCAATGCCATGAAAAAGCTTGTGGATCATATCATTACAGTACACAGCTCCAAGGTCATCAACTACATATCCGGACCTCTCGTTAATCCGGAGGCTGCCGACAGATATAATGCATTCCTCGAGGTCATGACAGAACATTCCGTTACCGTTGATCCCGACAGGATATATTTCGGTGAATTCAGAGCCATAGACGGCTCCAATGCTGTGGAGGAATTCATATCATCGGGAAAGGAACGTCCTGATGCGATAATATGCGCAAATGACGCAATGGCACTTGCAGCTGTTGAAAAGCTCAGCAGCTTCGGCTACAAGGTGCCTGATGATATTATAGTAACAGGCTTTGACAATACCTACAACGCAAGACATCATTTCCCTTCTCTGACTACTATTTCACGTCCTCTCGAAGATGCTGGGTATAAGGCCTGTGAGGTACTCATTGACCTTATAAATGGTAATAAGCCCGAAAAAAACACCGTATTCGATGCAGTGCCTGTTTTTTCAGAGAGCTGCGGCTGTGCTGCCGAGGAGATAATAGACATCAATAAATACAGGTCTGATATGTATAAGACCGTTAATATATGCAAGACCGATATTTCTCTCATAAACCGCATAACCACGGAGCTTGCGGAAAACGAGACCTCAGATTCAAATATCCGCACAATTGCAAAATTCATAAATGAGATAAAATGTGACAGATTCGCCATATGCCTCTGCCATAACTGGAACAAGATATTCACGGGCGCAGAGTCGGGCATATCCGAAGAGACCTTCCAGACACACGGATATACCGAGAAAATGTCTGCTCCGCTGATACTGGAAAAAGGGCTCAACACTCCCGTGAAGACCTTCAGCAGTGCCGATATGCAGCCTGCTCCACTGAGCGGCGGCGGAAATATAAGCTATTTTCTGCCCCTTCACTTCCGTGAGCGCTGCCTCGGATATTATATATTCACCAATACAAAATTCCCGACAAAGAGCCTGCTCTGTCATACACTTATACTCAATATCAGCAACTCCATCGAGAATATAAGCAAGCTGCTACATCTCAACAGCATGATAGTCGAGCTGAACAGATTGTATGTCATTGATCCGCTCTGCGGTATCTATAACCGAAATGGTTTTATCAGAGCTGCCGATGAGCTGTTCAGGAGCTGTCAGGAGAGACAGCAGAAGCTGCTGATCTCTTTCATAGATATGGACGGCCTTAAGAACATAAACGACAATTACGGCCATAAGGAAGGCGATTTTTCACTTCAGCGCCTTGCAAGCGTCATAAACGAATGCTGCCGCGAAAACAAGATCTGTGCCCGCTTCGGCGGAGATGAGTTCATCATAATCGGCTCGGACGCCTGCGAAGAGGATATTTCCACTATTGAGAATGAATTCTCCATCAAGCTCAGCAATATAAACAGTATTATAAAAAAGCCCTATACCATTGAAGCAAGTATAGGTACCATAGTAACTGAAGTTGACCGTGAAAAGACTCTTTTCAACCTGATAACACAGGCCGACGAGCTTATGTACGAAAAGAAAAAGCGCAAGAGAACCTCTCATTATCTGCGCCATGACTGAACAGGAAACAGCATATGATACATCTCGGAACTGTTGAACTTGAAACAAAGCGCCTCATTCTGAGGCGCTTTGAATATACCGATACCGAAGCCGCTTTCCGCAACTGGACAGGCGATCCCGAGGTAACAAGGTTCCTGCGCTGGAAGCATCACCGCGATATATCCGAAATGCGCAGCCTTGCTGAGTTCTGGATAAAAAAGTACAGCGACAAGGAGTGGTATCACTGGGTGATCATTCCAAAGTCTGTCGGCGAAGCAATAGGAACTATTTCCGCAGCAAGAGTTGACAACTCCTCCGATACCATAGAGGTCGGCTACTGCATAGGCGCAAAATTTCAAAACTCAGGCTATACCACAGAAGCGCTCTCCGAAGTGATCCGATTCTTCATCAGAAAGGTCGGCGCAGGGCGCATAGAAGCAAAACACGACCTTCGCAATAAAGCTTCGGGCCGTGTAATGGAAAAATGCGGTATGTCATACGAGGGCACTCTGAGACGCGCCGACCGTAATAATATGGGCATCGTTGATGTATGCGTGTACAGTATACTTGCCGATGAACTGACAGATTAAAGCAGCGGAGCAAACATATTCAGTATTGCTCCTGCTATTTTTTTGAACACAGGACGCTTTTCACAGTCCTCTGCGGTAACAAGATGTGAGACCTCTGCTGTCCTTTCAAAATCACGTACTATATCTTTTATCACAGAACATTCATAAAGAATCGAACCGCACTCAAAATGCAGATAAAAGCTTCTGTAATCAAAGTTTATCGTACCTATAACAGCTGTCCTGCCGTCAGCGACACAGGTCTTTGCATGGATAAATCCGGGAGTGTATTCGTATATCTTTACACCCATTTCCGTAAGTGTAGCGTAATTGTTCCATGCTATGGCATGAACATACCACTTATCGGGGATATGCGGCGTGATTATACTTACATCCACGCCCTTTTTAGCAGCAAATCCCAGTGCGTTTATCATCTCCTCATCAATTATAAGATATGGAGTTGTTATGCGTACCGTCCTGCGCGCATTGTTTATGAGTTCAAGGTATATCCTCTTTCCCACGGGCTCCTGATCCAGCGGGGAATCGGAGAACGGCTGTATAAAACCGTCGCTGGTCATAAATGCCGAAAAAGGTATGTCATCACGCTTATACTTCAGCATTTCACTGCTGTCGGCCTTTTCCCATAGCTGAAGGAACATGACCGTATAATTCCATACAGCCGGCCCCTTGACCATGATCGCAGTATCCTTCCAGTGTCCGAAGCGCTCCTTACGGTTGATATACTCATCTGCAAGATTTGTTCCGCCGTTGAAGGCAGTATGTCCGTCTATGACAACTATCTTTCGGTGGTCGCGGTTGTTCTGCACGGAAGAGATCATGGGACGAAAGGGATTGAACACCTTGCATTTTACTCCGCCCTCCTGAAGCTTTCGGAAGGGCTTGACGGAATTGAGCATACCCGTGCCTATGCCGTCATACATAAGTCTGACATCAATGCCCTCCCCTGCCTTGCGTATAAGCAGCTCAGACACGACATCGAACATATAACCCTTGGATATGATGAAAAACTCAAGGAAAATGAAATGCTTTGCAGTCTCAAGCTCCTCTATGAGCTTTTCAAACTGAGCTTCACCCAGCCTGAAATACTCCGTATAAGTATTACTGTATACGGGATAAAGACCGTGGGCAGCCACATAACGGGCAAGATTAACAGAGTCGGGAGAGCTGTTGCTAAGCTCCTCCATTATGCCGTCTTCCTGCACAAGAAGCTCTCTTGACTGCTTCTGATTGCGCATATCAAGAGACTTCGGGAACTGCTGAGAGACCTTTATGAACAGATAGGAGACGCCTCCGAGAAGAGGAAAGATACTGATAATAATTATCCACGAAACACGGTACGAGACGGGATCGTTCTTATTGGTTATATATATGGCAAGTATAATATCCAGAGCGATAAGAGCTATATAAACGAATATGAACCTCTCTCCCAGACTCATTACCGCCAGCATGATAAAGGCTATCTGAAGAAGAAGCAATACAACAAATGCCGCATTCGTGCTGAGTATACTGCTGATAAGCTTTTTGATTTTCATAGCCGCCTCCCTGATTAAAAGCTTGTTATATACAGTTAATTATATCATACAAAAATAAGGAAAGGAAGATCATTTTGAATAAGATCGCACCATATGAAAGAAAAGTTTTTTATTACGAAACCGACAAGATGAGCATAATGCATCATTCAAACTATATACGCATATTTGAAGAAACAAGAGTCCATTTTCTCGCACAGGCAGGTATGCCCTTTGAGGATATCGAAGCAAGAGGGATACTCATGCCCGTTCTCTCTGTGGAGTGCAGCTACAAGCGTCCTCTCACCTTTGACGAACCTTTTGCGGTCTATCCTGAGATAACAGGCTTCAACGGCACCACACTTAAACTCTCTTACAAGATCTACAGCAGAAAAACAGGCGAGCTCTGCGTTGAAGGCAGCTCCTCTCACTGCTTTACCGATAACGATCTCAAGCCACTGCGTACAAAGCACAATTATCCAGATATTTACGCGCTTTTCAAAGAATATCTCGGCATAAAGACAGGACCTGAGACATAATAGACCATGCTCAGCCTTTTAACGGCTCCGACCGTGTGAGATGTTCTGCTGTACGAATATATTTACACATACAGCTCATGTTATTATCAGCACCGTCATCTTTAACTATACCTGAAATGATACTTCTTAATTATTATACCTATTTTTCAGGTATTGTCAAGCTATATCGTAAAAAACGCCCGTCCGCAGAAGCCGTACACTCATATTAAAGGCTTTGCAGCAGAATGCGTAAAGGTTATAACCGACCTCTGCACCAACACAAGTCTCAGAGCAAATGATGCTTGAAAAGCATAAAAACAGGCAGATACCTCATTATGTGAAGTATCTGCCTGTTCTTTTTCCTGCCAGAGAAGCAGTCTTTATTAAAAAAGCATTATCTTTCATTCGGATCAAGAGTTGCGATCTTCTTGAGCAGATACTCCTGGATAAGCACTGCATCATCGCCTGTGAGTCCCTTTGTAGACTTGTCCACATCGCCGTTTGCTCTTCCCTTTTCTGTAAGATGCTTCTCAGCAGAACCGCCTACGCCGTACTTATTGGGATTTGCAAGAGACTGCATTATCAGTATTGCATCGGCAAGATCGACCTTTCCGTCACAGTTTGTATCGCCGTAGACAATATCTCCCGCATCTGACACACTTGTTGAAGAAGTAGTTGTGACAGTGGTTGTTGTGGTAGTAGTAGTTGTTGTTGTTGTTGAAGTTGTTGTTTTTGGCTGCTCGGAACTCCCTTTGTAGAGATCCTTCGGCAGCTCCGAAAGAGTTATGCAGAAATCGCTTTTGTAGAGCTCTGTGAAGGTCTCGGGATCCTGATACTCCTTGCTGCATAGGAAGTGAGCCTGCTCAGAATCGTACCATGGGCAGAAATACAGCCAGTAAGCGTGTTCTACCTGCATATTGTTAAGGCTCGGGCATGAGTCATTTTCAGGCATTGATACCATTTTATTACCCTTGACGAATTTATTCAGAGTATAGAATATACCTGCCTCGGCGTCCTCGTTGGGAACGCCCTGCTGCTTGCCGTCATGGCGGTTGTACTGGCAGTTATACTTATCGAATCCGACAATATCCACCTTATCGTCGCCTGAATACCACTTTGCAGAGTTATCGGACCAGGCATAGAGGTTCTGCTCCCATATGAGGTTATGGAGTCCGTACTCATTTGTAAGAGTGTCCTGAAGGAATGTCCAGAGCTGATTGTAAACCACCGCGCCTTCCTTTGACCACCAGAACCATGCTCCCGAACCGTCAATAGGATCATCTGTACGGCTGGGATTGCCCTCAGCCTCATGGAAGGGACGGAATATAACAGGAACTCCTTCGTCCTGCAGCTTCTTCAGCTCAGCAGCGAGATTCTTCATGCAGAGCTGGAAGTAATCATACTCCATAGTGCCCTTTTTCATACAGTTTGCAGTGACAAAATCAGTCTTTTCCGTGTAGGTGGTAAGTGAAAAGTCAAGGGGCTCTCCGAGGGTATAGTCAGCCTTTCTCGTAGGAACGTTAACGTGCCATGAAGCAGTGCATATACCGTTTTTCTTTTTAGCCCAGTCGATCATACGCTGTGCAACGCCATCGTCCCAGGCATAGCAGGGACAGTAGCTTCCGAAATCAAAGCCGCGGATAGCAGGCTCCTCCCCTGTGAGCTCCTTGATGTATCTTACCTCATAGTCATAGTCGTTGTAGGTGTAGTTGCGGTTCTGGGTGCTGTATGTATAGACCTGTCCGTCAGCGCCCTGACAGTGCCACGGGAACTTTTCTCCCTGCTCTGTCTTGTCCCAGCTATCCTCGTCTATAGCGTACTCAACGCCGTCGGAATCCACGCACTTATTTGAGTTCGCGTCATAGCGGATAGTGGTCTGTATACTGTGACCACCGCCGTAGATCTCCTGCTGTCCCGAAAGGATATTCTTTCCGTAAACGCTCTTGAGATAAGCCATGAGCGCCTTAGTCTCGGGAGTAGCATCAGCGTCAACGGTAGTGCCGCTTGCCTTTGAGAGATCGGGGAACTTTGCATTGTCGACTGTAACCTTATCTATAGCCATATATCCATACTCACTTATGAATTCGATAGTATTGACGCCCTTGTTCATGCGGACCATTCCGAAATCGTAGTCCACCCACTTATCTGAATAAGCAGCCTGTGTCAGATACTTTACGCCGTTGATCTTTACAGCCTGCTGTCTGCCTTCCTTATTGAGTATCTGAGCGCCGCTGACAACTATGGAATACATACCGTCCTCGGGAACAGTCACCTCAAATGAAGCGGGCTGAGCTGTGAGATAATAGAAGCCCTCCCCCGAATACCCCGGGATCTCTGTCTGATAGATAGCTGTCCACAGGTCTGCTCCCTTCATGTTCTCGCCCTCGATGACATAAGGGAAGGAAGTGGCAGCCTCCTCACCTGCCGCAATAGTGAACATACCTGATGAACCGAACTGTACAGCTGTCATAACTCCCGCAGCCGCCAGTGCCAGCGCCTTTTTAAGTTTGTTTTTCATGTTCTGTATCCTCCTTATTTTCGGTTTTCGCCAATAACCTTTCAACTTTATTATAGCTTCTTTTAAGCTGTATGTCAAGAATCTCGGCTTGTGCAATATGTAAAATTATTGTGATAATTTAAGCTCTTGCTTAAATTATGAAAGAAGGAACCCATGGTAAGGTCCCTTCTTTCATTTTATCATTATAATTGCCGGGGGTAAGATGGGCTTAAACTTCAGGGAGAGACTCTATCAAACCGATAAGGAACTTCTGTATTGCTACTGCATCAGAGCCCGTGATACCGTTGCCTCTCTGCTCCACGTCCGCATTTGTACGAAGCTCGGGAGCTATTTTATATTTATCGGGATTTGCAAGTGACTGCATGATGAGTATAGCGTCTGCCAGCTCCACCACGCCGTCGCCGTTGACATCGCCTGCCTTGCCGTTGAACGGGATATCAGCCTGTCCCGAAGATGGCGAGTATGCCATATAGAACAGATTTGCCGTATCCGCCTTAGATATGCTGTGTGTCCCTGTCGCAAGCTCTGCAGTGATGACACCATTTCCCGATGCTGTATACTTTGTGCCGTCAATCTTTATTGTAGCCGCAGGCTCCGCGAATACCAGCACAAGACTGCCGCCTGACGGAGCATTGAAGCTTACGGCAGTAGCCGACTCTATCTTCAGACATTTTGTCAGTACCTTGCCGCCATAGTCCACAGTCCCCTTAGCATCCGAAAGATTGCCCGAGATACTGTAAAAGCTGCTGTTTGTGCCGTTTTCGGTAAAGTTATGCACGTAATTGCCCGAAACAGGAACATATGGAGCTGTTGCCGTTGTCGTAACAGCGGAGATTTGTGCAGCAGTGGTAGTTGTGGTAATATCCGTTACAACTGGCTTCACAGCAGTCGTTGTTATCACAGGTACAGCTGTATTATCCTCTCTGAAACCGCTGCCTATAGCGGTCACAGAGCCTTTATATGAGCTTATTGCAGCTTTCAGTGCCTGATTAACCGCATAGCTCTCATCATCAACAGCATTATTGAACTGCCATTTGAAATCTCCGCCGTCAACACGTCCTGCCTTAGCAGTAACGACAGCCGGAACATCCTCTGTCCTGTCAGGGGTATAGCTGTACATAATGCCAGAGGTATCGAAATTATTGTAGACCGCACCTCCTGATTTTGCCTTTACGGAAGTACCTACCTTTTCTGTCCTTGAGGAGGCCTCGTAAGCGTCAAAATCGGTACTGTTCTGCTGATATGAGGTATAGGCCTTCTGACCTGTCATTATATTTCCGAAGGACTTTATCACTCCTCCTGCCTCACCTGAGAATATGCCTCCCGCCAGATCGTCCGAGCCCTGCATGGAGATCAGCATGGGGTACTTGCAGTTGCGGAAGAAATTGTTCTCCACAAAGCATGAAGCTCCCATGGTAACTCCTACGCCGTATTTTGCATTGCCGTCAAAATAGTTATTGTAGCAGTGAACGGAACAGGTCCTTATTCTGGGATGGCGGGAATCCGAGTGATCATACCAGTTGTGATGGTAGGTGATATAATTCTCTGCGGATTCCGATTTCATGCCCTGTAGGTTGCATTTTCCATTATCCCAGAAATGATTGTAAGAGTGAGTGATATAGGTTGAAGTCTTTGTATCAAGTGCGCCGTCGCCCTTGACCTGATCGGCATCGGAACCTGCGTCACCATAGAAAAAGTCGCAGTTATGAACCCAGATATGATCGTTATTCTGCTGCAGACCGCAGTTGTCGCCCTCACTGCTATCGCAGTTCATAAAGCCGAGATTTCTTACCTCCACATTTGAGCAGTTCTTTATGACCAGACCAAAGCCGTTGAGCACAGTATCGTTTCCCACACCCTCAATGGTACAGCCTGCCTTAACGGTATCCACCATCAGGTCACCCTTCAGCAGTACCGCAGGATCGGTGATATTGCCTATAAAGCGTATATTCAGCGGCCTTGTATCCTTCCCCTTCTTGTATGCGGTTATGATATTCTGAACGCCCGTTACCGCAGAAGCTCCCTTTCCTGTGGAATCGATCTCAGCTGTAACACTGTCTTTATTGGAGTTTGTAACGTATACAACAACAGCATTTCTTTTCAGTGTACCGTCGCTGTTGTACGCGCCGCTTGAACTGCCGTTCACAAAGCCGAAGCCGCTTCTGTCATGGGCATAGGCAGCCGCCTTTGTTTCCGCCGCCTTTGAAGAATCCTCCCTGCCGCCGATGACAGGAACTATCCTCATGGTATGGCCGCCTTCTTTCAGACCGAGAGCGTCGGCTCTCATATAACCGCTGTACTGACGTACAAGCATAGAGTCTATCCTTGAACCGTCCACATAGACATTGTATCCTTCCGCTCCTGATACAGACGTCCATGCAGCATACATACCCTCGCCGAAGCCTGCCGAGCTCAGTATTTTCACACTGCTCTCCGCTGCAAAGGCTGTGAAGACATTCCCCGGAGTAAATACGGACATCGTCGGCATAGCTGCGCCAAAAGTTGCCGACAAGGACATTACCGCCGCAGTTACTGCGGAAACCGTTCTCCTCCTGAGCATAACATTTTTCATAGGTATTCCTCCAATTCAATATCCTTCTGTGAGTGGCATATTCCTCACTCTTTTCTCTTTACTGACTATATTATATCCCCGAAATGTATAGTTTTCAATGACATATAATGCTCATTAGATGATTTTTTGTACTTTAGATTTTTTTACATACACACAATCAATCAATAGCTTTCTGTGCAAATTAAAAAAAATATGAGAGTTTTAATCAGCTGCCTCGTCTAAGTAATAGAAAGCATGAAATTGTAAAGGAGGTATTTTTATGCTATTCAAAAAAATATTATCATTCACTATGGCAGCAGCTGTGTCATCGACTTTGTTTGCAGCCGCTCCGATGTCCGGAACACAGACTCTGCTGAAAAACAACTATGCCGCAGCAGAAAGCTCCGATACGGTCACTTCACCCATTGCAGGCAGCGATTCATTTGCACTTCTCCTGTCTGAATACAATATCGAAGCGACAAAGACTGTACGTATCCAGTGCTGCGGTACAGGAACTCCCGATTCATGGACTGTGGAGCCCTCGGACGTTATCAGACTCGACACCACAGGTACCATGGCAACAGGCCTTAAAGAGGGAACAGCCGTTATCACCTATGTGAAGAACGGCGCTGAGTCAAAGGCTATCGTCAATGTTACCGAAGGCGATGAGATCGTCGGACATTGCAAGGTATGCGGCAAGGCACTCAGACAGGAAGATTACTTTTATGCGGCAAGCGGTGCATCGTCCTGCTTTGACTGCTATCCTCTTATTGATAATTGTTTCCCCAAAGGTACAGCAACCGTAACCGATACAGTCAAGGAAATACTCAACGAAAACGGTATTATGTACATCGTTTTTGAAAACAGCGGAAAGTACTCCATAGGCACCAAGGATTATATAAAGCGTTTTAATGACAAGCTCGGTCACGAGCTGAAGGTCGGCGAAACCATAGAGATGTGTTATTATTATGATGACCTGCCTGTAATGGAGGGCTCACAGTATACACGCGACACCCATAACGTAGTACTCTGCAAGAGCATAAAGACTGTTGCAGCTCCCGAAGAAAAAAACGCCGATGACCGTACTTACATTCTTTATGTAACGTCATATCCTTCAAAAACAAGATATACCATCGGTGAAGAGCTCGATCTCTCCGGCGGATACGCTTACGGTATCATCACCAGCTCAACTCTGATTGGAGATACCTTCAGCCAGCCTTTTGATTCCGAGTATTTTACCATCGATTCTTCGGAATTTGACAACACAAAGCCGGGAACATATAATATCTACATCATGTACGGAGAAGGTTCCGCAGCAGACTGGGATTCATACCAGGTAACAGTCTGCAATGCTGAGACAACAGAGGTCACAACCGAAACTACAACGACCACAACACCTCTGTCCTCCGTAACAGTTGAAGTACCTACAACAACCACCACAGCAGAAGAACCTGAGATATGGAGATGGGGCACAGGCGTAGATCACTTCGACTCCGTCGAGACTCTTCCCACAAAGACCGTATACACAGAGGGCGAGGAATTTGATTTCAGCGGACTTGTGATCAAAGCTCACCACAGTGCAATGAAATATTCCAACAAGGGCAATGCTAAGAACGTAATAACTAACTATGTCTGGGAGCCCGTGAAAATCGATCCCAAGTATATAACAGTAATATCCGAAAGCGGTAAAACATACAGCATCAGCGACTTCAGCAAGCTCAAAGGCGGCGAATCCTACATAATAAGTATAGGCAGCGGAAAGGTGATCACACTGAATGTCAAGAATGATGAATACGAAAAGACCCTGTATGATACAAATGAATTCTCCTTCAAGGTGTACGTATCCGCCAAGGATTCATGCGATGCTGAGACAACAGAGGTCACAACCGAAACTACTACGACCACAACACCTCTGTCCTCCGTAACAACTGAAGTACCTACAACAACCACCACAGCAGAGGAACCTGAGATATGGAGATGGGGCACAGGCGTAGATCACTTCGACTCCATCGAGACTCTTCCCACAAAGATCGTATACACAGAGGGCGAGGAGTTTGATTTCAGCGGACTTGTGATCAAAGCTCACCACAGTGCAATGAAATATTCCAACAAGGGCAATGCTAAGAACGTAATAACTAACTATGTCTGGGAGCCCGTGAAAATCGATCCCAAGTATATAACAGTAATATCCGAAAGCGGTGAAACATACAGCATCAGCGACTTCAGCAAGCTCAAAGGCGGCGAATCCTATATAATAAGTATAGGCAGCGGAAAAACGATCGCACTGAATGTCAAAGATGATGAATACGAAAAGACCCTGTACGATACAAACGACTTCTCTTACAAAGTATATATATCCGCCAAGGATTCAGACAACAAATTCATAGAAATAAAGGACGAAGTAGCAGAATCCTTCAGCTACGGCAGCGGAAATAACGGATTCAAACTCAGGAACCGTAAGGGTTTCAGTGTGGACATGGATTCCATATCCGCAAAGATCGGATATGATTTTGATTATCATATACTTAAAGATGATATAGTTTCAGGTGTTCTTCTGGTCAATACCAAGACAAACTATTTAGTAGCAGGCGATCTCAGGATCGTAAAATACTCAGGTAAAAAAGGCGACGCCAACTGCGACGGCAGTATTGACCTTGCAGATGCAATACTCATCATGCAGGCTCTTGCGAACCCTGATAAGTACAGCTTGGACGGAACAGAGCAGCATCACCTCACAACAAGAGGACATTTATTCGCCGATATTGACGGAAACGGCATGACAGCAGACGATGCACTTGAGATACAGCTTTTCCTTCTCGGAAAGAGCAGCATGATAGAAAAATAAATCTTAAAGAAACAGTTCTTCATCATTACAGCCCCGGGGCAGCTGCCTCGGGGCTGTTCAATTGAAAGCAGGCAGATAAAAGTCGCTGCTGATATAGATTTTCTGTTGACAAAACAAGTGTAATTTGATATAATTAAGGCTCACATAAGCTGTAAATGAAAGGGTTGATGTTTATGAAGACAGAATACAGAAAAGCTGCCGCTGAAGATGCAGAGTTACTTACAGAAATATACAACGCCTCATTTTACAAGGACTATATAAGATACGGTGAATGTCCTGCATACGGAAAGACCATAGAAATGATGAAGTTATCAATAATCGAGCATCCTAAATTCCTGATCATATATAACAGCGAACCCATAGGCTGCATTTCCTGCAAAGAATTGAAAAAAGGAGAATATGAGATCGGATGTTTATGTGTTATTCCCGAATATCAAGGCAAGGGTATCGGAACGTCAGCTGTGGAATTCATAAAATCATATTATAGTGACTGGAAAAGCTTTTCATTAATAACACCGGCAGATAAAAGTGAAAACATCAGATTTTATACAGAAAAATGCGGTTTTTATCTTCAGTCTGATGAAATGAACGGAAATGTCAGAGTTGCACGTTTGATTCTAAAAAGATAAATTCTGATATATCTTGGTGAAATAACATAACGAACAAGCCCCGCGGCAGCTGCCGCGGGGCTTATCAATTAACATATACAAAAAGCTCCGCATTAAAGCGGAGCTCTATAATTCTTAGAAAAGATCAAATTCTGGCTTAGGTATTCCATTGATTACAGGATATACCTTATTTCTACCTATAACGATATAAATATCAACCTTATTTATATCCTTCTCACCAGAAAGCTTCTTAGCCTTCTCAATGAGATCAGCGGTAGTAACATCTAAACCATTTGCCTGAATAACAACTTTGCTTTCTACAGCAACTGTAGCTGTCTTCTTAGCAGCAGGCTTCTTAGCAGTTGTTGCCTTCTTTTCAGCAGGCTTCTTAGCAGCAGGAGCCTTCTTCTCAGCAGGCTTCTTAGCAGTTGTTGCCTTCTTCTCAGCGGGCTTCTTAGCAGCAGGAGCCTTCTTCTCAGCGGGCTTCTTAGCAGCAGCAGTTGCCTTCTTCTCAGCAGGCTTCTTAGCAGCAGGAGCCTTCTTAGCAACAGCCTTCTTCTCCTCAGCAGGAGCAGTAGCTGTCTCTAACTTTTTCTCTGCAGTCTTGTTATCTGGCATGATGATTTCCTCCTTAGAATTACTTGTTTACAGCGTTCTTAAGTGCCTGGCCAGCCTTGAATGCGGGTGCCTTTGAAGCAGGAGCAGTCATCATCTTCTTAGTCTGAGGATTGATTACCTGCTTCTCCTTACGATCGCGAACCTCGAAAGTACCAAAACCAACGATGGAAACCTTCTCGCCGCCTGCGAGAGCTTCTGTGATCGTAGCGATGATAGCATTTACAGCTGTCTCTGCGTTTTTCTTAGTGAAGTCAGCCTTCTCAGCAACTGCACTGATTAATTCGGTCTTTGTCATAGTATGATCCTCCATAAATAAGATTTTACAATTGAATTATATACCCTTTATAACGATTTGTCAAGTTAATCCCGAAAAAATGACAAATCCACCTATATTTGGCTGTTTACAGCCCCGTTTTTATTCAAAACCGCCATAGAATTTGCCTATTTTCCGTTGAAAAAAATTCACAATTGTGATTTTTGATTTACAAATAGTATAAAACAGTCGTTTTATTCCGAAATATAAAGGTTTCAGCCGCCTTACAACCATCAAAAACACCTTCCGCCCACTATTATTATGCACAATTTTTCGCTGCTATGTTTGTGCAACTATACAAAGTTCAGAAAAGTCATTTTTCTTCAACGTTTTTCCATTGAATTTTACCCATTTTTTCATTATATATAGAAGGCATAAAAAACGGGCACAGCAATAAATGCCATGCCCGAAAAGAGATAAATATTATTGTACTCAGTCCGCTGTGAGTTTGCCGTTTACATCAAGGTCGATGTCGATAACGTCGCCTGCGGAGAGATTACCGCCAATGATACGTTTAGCCGCCAGTGTCTCAACGTTGCGCTGTATAAATCTTCTCAGCGGTCTTGCACCAAAGTTGGGATCATATCCGCAGTCAACAATGTAGTTTTTTGCTGCCTCACTGACATTTATGCGTATATGCTTATCATCAAGGCGCTTCTGAAGGTCAGCCAGCATAAGGTCAACGATCTTTATTATCTCTGTCTTAGCCAGCGGCTTGTAGAAGATTATCTCATCAAGACGGTTCAGGAATTCAGGTCTGAACTGTGTTTTCAGCAGTCCCTCCACCTGTGCGCGCGCCTCGTCGGTTATCTCGCCGTTTGCGTCGATACCTTCAAGTATATAAGGTGAGCCCAGGTTCGATGTGAGTATGATGATAGTGTTCTTGAAGTCCACTGTTCTGCCCTGAGAATCGGTAATACGACCGTCATCAAGTACCTGCAGCAGAATATTGAACACATCGGGATGAGCTTTTTCTATCTCATCAAAGAGCACCACTGAGTACGGCTTTCTGCGCACTGCTTCCGTAAGCTGACCGCCTTCGTCATATCCCACATATCCAGGAGGCGCTCCGATAAGACGGCTTACGCTGAATTTCTCCATGTATTCGCTCATATCTATACGTATTATATTGCGCTCGTCGTCGAAAAGTATCTCCGACAGAGCCTTTGCAAGCTCTGTTTTGCCCACGCCAGTCGGACCGAGGAAGAGGAAGGAACCGATAGGTCTGTCGGGAGCCTGTATGCCTGCACGTGAACGCAGTATAGCCTCGCTGACCTTCGTTACAGCCTCGTCCTGACCGATGACTCTCTTGTGCAGCAGACCTTCCAGACCGAGTATCTTCTCCTTTTCGCCTTCCATGAGCTTTGAAACGGGTATACCTGTCCAGCGGCAGACAATCTTTGCTATCTCGTCCTCAGTTACCTTGTCACGAAGCAGTCTGCCGTTCTCCACATCATGTTCGGCCTGCTTTTCAAGCTCCTCCAGCTCTTTCTGGAGCTGCGGCAGCTTGCCGTATTTGAGCTCAGCCGCTTTGTTGAGGTCATACTCACGCTCAGCCTTTTCGATCTCGCCGCCTGTCCTTTCTATCTCCTCACGGAGCTTCTGAACAGCAGATATATCATTCTTTTCGTTCTCCCACTTGGCCTTCATGCCCTTGAACTTCTCACGGAGCTCTGCAAGCTCCTTCTGAATATCCTCAAGATGCTCCTGAGAGATATTGTCACTTTCCTTTTTAAGAGCAGCTTCTTCTATTTCCAGCTGAACAATCTTACGTGAGATAACATCCAGCTCTGTAGGCATGGAATCCATTTCTGTACGTATAGTCGCACAGGCTTCGTCAATAAGATCTATAGCCTTATCAGGCAGGAATCTGTCAGTGATGTATCTGTTGGACAGTACAGCCGCTGATATGAGCGCATTATCGCTTATCTTAACGCCGTGGAATACCTCATAACGCTCTTTCAGGCCACGGAGTATGGAGATAGTATCCTCAACGCTTGGCTCGTCCACCATAACAGGCTGGAAACGTCTTTCAAGCGCAGGATCCTTCTCAATGTACTGACGGTACTCGTTAAGTGTCGTAGCGCCTATACAGTGGAGCTCACCTCTTGCCAGCATAGGCTTCAGCAGGTTGCCTGCGTCCATTGCACCGTCGGTCTTGCCTGCACCTACTATGGTATGCAGCTCATCTATGAACAGGAGTATCTGACCATTGCTGTTCTTTATCTCATTGAGGACAGCCTTCAGACGCTCCTCAAACTCTCCGCGGTACTTGGCTCCTGCCACGAGAGCTCCCATATCAAGGGAGAACACCTTGCGGTCTTTAAGGCTGTCGGGAACATCTCCCGCCACGATACGAAGGGCAAGTCCCTCTGCAATGGCAGTTTTTCCGACGCCCGGCTCACCGATGAGCACAGGGTTGTTCTTCGTCTTTCTTGACAGTATGCGGATAACATTTCGTATCTCGCTGTCACGGCCGATAACTGGGTCGAGCTTGTTCCTGCGGGCAAGTCCCACAAGCTCCTGTCCGTATTTTGTAAGGACATCGTAAGTATCCTCGGGATTTTCGTTGGTGACTCTCGTATTTCCTCTGACAGACATAAGAGCGCTGAGAAAGGAATCCTTATTTATATTGAAGGTACCGAGAAGCTGCGAAACGTCCCTGTCCTTGCTGTCTATAAGAGCAAGCATGAGGTGCTCCACCGAAACATACTCGTCCTTCATATTTGATGCAATACCCTCGGCAGCCGTGAGAACACGGTCACACTCTGCGGATATACCGAGATTACTGCTCCTGCCGCTTCCTGTTACCTTTGGAAGGGCGTTTATCTTCTTCTCCACCTCGCTGTCGAAAATATCTTCATCTATATTCATTTTCTTCAGGAGCTGAGGTATAAGACCGTTCTCCTGACGCACAAGACCTGCAAGGAGGTGTATCGGCTCTATGACCGAGTTTGACTGCATAACAGCAATGCTCTGAGCCTTCCTTACAGCGTCAATGGACTTCTGAGTCAATTTCTCTGCATTCATAATAATATCCTCCATTCTGATAATTCATATTTATCCCTTTTTTTTTACATTCTAAATAATATACCGCCCGAGAAGGGCACGGTAATTCTTTTCCAGTATGGGAGCATTCTCGCCGAAGCTCTCGGGAGCTGCCAGATAAGTCTTGACAGCACGGTCAAGATCCTTGATGTACTCCCCTATTGCTTCACCTGCCTGCTCTCCCGAAAGAGCCCCTGTGTTTATAAGCTTCCTCGAGAAGCTCCCGTCGCCTATCTCGCAGCTGTAGCTGTCTATACCCAGTCTTGAAAGATAGCTGTTTTCCAGCTTTGCCCTGTAGGCGAAAAATCTGTGGAACATATCTATAAGTGCAGCGCTCTGCGTCCTTATATTCACTCTGAGAGTACCGAGATAAACCTCGGGAGAACGTTCAAGCTCTACCTTATAGCTGATAGTCGGACGGTATTTGTATTCGAGGGCTGTACGCACGGTCATCAGCGACGGAGAACGCTGCTCCTGGATCCTGAAGCTGCTGCTCATAAGCTCCTCTATCTGACCGAAGATCTCTCTCATACGCATTTCCGGCGTCACGCATGACAAATGCTGTGCAAGTATCTGATTGATAAGATTTGAGCGGCTTGTGCCCAGTCGGTAGGCCTCATCGTCAACAGCCTTTATGACATCGTCCATGAGCACCAGACTGTATACGCTTTTTTTCACGCTGCATCACTTCCTTTCCTGTTTATATATATCATAGCACCGATTATAGAATTTGTCAAGCGGATTATATAATATTTCACGCAAGTTTCACGATGTAAAAAAAGCCGCCCACAAGGGGCGGATAATCGATCCAAACGATAAAATCGTTTAGCACTGTGGATCGAGCCATAGACAATAAGTTAAAAAAAGTTATTGAGAATAGAAAACATGAAAAAATTACAAATGAAAGGGGTTAGTTTTATTACTTGACAAAACTATTTCTATGGCGTGCAAGTGAACCAATATTCATTATCAAGCACATGAGAGGGGAGGGTACTTGATATTGAATACCAATAATCTTCATTTGCTGATATTATTATATTGCATATCTGCTCATTTGGCAATAAACAATTATGCACTAAAATGTAATATTGTGTAGTTTTCTCACTTTTTTTCAATTTTTTATTGTCAATTTTTTGTGAATTTGTTCGCTGTTATTGCAAATTTACATTTTATTATCAAAAATCTCTTTTTATATTCACTGTTTAACATAGTTAAGACCGTCAATGACAGTAGTAACTCCGCTCTTGTTTCCGTTAACAATGGTATAGAATGTATTACCGCTCATGATCTCGGGTGAGAGAACCATAATACTTCTGAAATCATTATGAGGATCAAAGGACATCAGCTGCGAATTATTGAGGTAGAGCTCTACCATAGAACCTGCAGCCGCAATTTCGCTCAGCTCGACTACAACAAAGGAATTGCTGTAATTCTGGGGGATAGATACTGTATTACCTGCCGCAAATACCACACCGCCCGTATAGGTGAATGTGCTCTCGGCAAATATAGAGCTCTTTTCTTCCCTGTTTCCTCCCGAGATAACGGCATAACCGCCGTTGATATTGAGAGTCCCCTTTGACTTGATACCGTTTGTGCCTGCCTTGACCCTTATTCTTCCGCCGTCGATGGTAATATCATCATGAGCGAAAATGCCGGACTTGACGGACATGATGCTGAATGTACCGTTTTCGATCACTACATCGTCATTGCAGGAGATGCCGTGAGCATTATTTGCGGTTATATAGACTTCACCGTTGCCCTTGAATCTCAGGTTATCCTTGGAGAATATAGCACCGTTGTTTTCCGCGTCGTTTCCGCCGTCGGTAAGGTAGTTGACAGAACCGTCCTTCAACTTGATGGTACAACGCTTTGCTTCATCAACAAAGATAGCAGGTCCCGAGGAATTGGTGATGTCAACACCGTTAAGGATAAGAGTCACCTTATCATTTGGAGAATCCGTATTTACGTATATCTGACCGTCGCCAAGATATCCGCTGAAGATGAAGTTTCCTGCGCTCGTAACAGTGACAACGGAACCGTTTACGGTCACTCCGCTGCCATTTACACTTATGTTATTACCCAGAGTTATCTCAGCTGTATAGTCTGATTCAGACAGAGTCTGCCCGCCTTGGTTGGCGGTAGTAGTATTAGGAGATGTTGCCCTTGTAGTATTTGTAACCGCCAGAGTAGTGGTAGTCTGGGTAGTTGTATTCTGATTTTCGTTATTCTGCCGGGTAGTCGTATTCACGTTGTTATTGTTCCCGTTATTGTTGTTGGGAGACTGATAATTCTGTGTTGTATTGTTCTGACTGTTGTAGTAAGGGCCGCTCCAGACGTTGCCCGAGGGCTGTCCCCAGGACTGATTTCCGCTTGACTGTCCCCAGGACTGATTTCCGCCGCTGCTATAGCTGCCCCATGAGCTGCCGTTGCTGCTCATCCACGGGTTATTCCCGTTATTGTATCCGTTGGGATTATTTCCGCCGGGATAATTTCCGTTTGGATTACCGTTTCCGCCGTTAGGAGCTCCGCCCTGACCGTTTGGGGTGCCGTTCTGCTGCATCTGATTATTCTGACCGTTATTGTTCTGCTGTTGCTGCTGTGAATTATTCTTCCCCCAGGTCAGTTTATTTGAAGAATTATTTCCCGATTGAGTTGTTACAGTAGTAGGCTGCTGTTCATCTGATTTATCTTGAGCATCCTTACCGCAGGAATAAGCACTTATAATTACCATAAAAGCAGTTAAAACTGTCAATATCCTTCTATATTTCATATTTCTCTCCTTTTCCGTATATACGAAATTTGTCAGACTATCTGCACTGAAAGTCTGACAAATTTCCTTGAGAGGGTAGTAATTATTAAGTTTAGTTTTCGTAGATCTTATCGTCGTACTTGAAGAATACGAGATTGATCGTCATATTTCCATTGAGAGCTCTGAGCTCGTCAACAAACTTCTTCTGATCGATGTTTTCAAGAACATCAACGCTGTATATAAGTTCGAAAAGTGTACCGAAATTTGTAGTCTTTACTCTTCTGAGCTTGTAGAATGTTGTATATCTGCGGAGAACAGGCTCAAATACACCCTGATAATCAAGGTTCTCGGGAATAGCGATCTTAAGAGTCATATGTCTCTTCTTGCATCCGCCGAAGTCTGTCTCGCTGAGTACGAACATTACCACACCAAGGATCACAAAGAATACTACTGCAAATCCGAGGTATCCGATTCCGCAGGCTACACCGGCAGCCATTGCGAAGAAGATGTATGCTATATCCTTCGGATCACCCGCAACGCTTCGGAATCGCACCAGAGTGAAGGCTCCTGCAAGGCTGAGGGCGCCTGCCGTTGTGTTGATGAGAAGAAGTATAAGCGATACTATAGTCGGAAGCATGATCATTGTCAGAACGTAGCTCTGAGAATAGCCCTCTTTTCTGTGAGTAACGATGTAGATAAGACTGATCAGAAATCCGATCACAAGTGCGGCTCCCACACAAAGGAAGAACTCGCCGGGCTTTATGGTACCAAGCCCTGAACCGCTGCTGTTGATAACGGATCCACCGTCCTCATAATACTTCGAAAGCACATTGCCAAAAAACCCGTGTTCAAACATAAGTTCATACGCTCCTGTTCATAATGATATTATTTTTTATCATGGAAATACCCGATATATATATCCTTCTGCCTCCCGCATGCTGCTGAGCATCCTCGATCTGGCTCCTTACAAAGTTCTGATAAGCTCTGCCGTACTTTGAGAAGCTTGTTTTATAGATCTCAAGCTCGGAAAGCTTTGCAACCAACCAGTCCGGAATAGCATTGGATACTTTTACTTCCATAAGTCTCTGATCTGCACCGATTATGTAATTGCCGTAGCTGTCATAATTGAGTCCCAGATCATAACGACGCTCAGTGATCTTTCTGTCAAATGTAAGACGGAAGTCGCCGTCGTCCTTTCCGAAGAAAGCCTCGCGCTGATAGCTGATATACTGCTTTGGCGCGATAGGATAGTTATTGAGGAATACATCCAGCTCTCTGAAAACCTGCTCTGTGATATACTTTGTACACTCAGGCTTTGAACGGTCAGCCAGATAAGCGTCAGACTCAGCAAGAGTCATTGATACTCTCCTCTTGGTAACTATGCCGCCAATCTTTTTCTTTATCTCGAGAAAAACCGTATCATCGGGAGATGCGGGAGAATAGTAGCTGCGAAGTCTTATCTTTTCCTTATAATAAGGCTTTGCCAGCGATTCTCTGATAAGATAGTCATCGGGTGTGTCGTAGTAGATATTGTAGATGCCGTACTCTTTGCCGCCGATACAGAATTTATCAGGATTCATGTACTGCGATATTACCTCCATTAATCCGTGATACTGTTCCATATTAAGGAGGAATTTGATTTCCTTACGAGCAAATGTATTGATTGCCATAATTGCCTTCAATGCGAACACGCCGCACGAAGCTCACACTCCTTTCGTATCATTTGCTTATATTATAAAGAAGTTTTCTTAAAATAGTCTTAAGTATGCTTATTATTCACCAAAATTTGATTTAAACGTCACAAGAAATGTAAAACAAGCACAATTCAACGCAGATACGTTGTTTTGAGCGTCAAGGCATCTGCTGCACATATCCTTTTTAATGTGATACAGCTTAAACAAATGGCAAAAAAGTGACTATTTTTATTTAATAATAGCACTTTATTTACTCGTTGTCTACTATTTTTCATGATTTTGTATCAAAAAAGCCTCAAATTCCGCAATTTTTGAACAATAGTGCGCAATAATCGACGAAAAAGGCGTTATATCGTAGGTTATCACTTCTTAAAAATACTGCCGGAAGCTGATCAGACCTGTTTTCTGTATTTAGTGGGAGTAACTCCCACCATTTTTTTGAACTGGCGCATAAAATGCTCCTCATTATCATAACCGCACATTGCCGCCACCTGTGAAACAGTGCAGCCTGTCTCGCTGAGTATCTCCTTCGCCTTCTCGATCTTGCCGCTTATTACGTCAGCAATACATGAAACGCCGAAGGTTTCGCGGTAGAGGTGCTGGAAATATGATCTTGACATATTCACATAGGCCGCCATGGAATCCACATTCCATTTCATCTGGGGATTGCGGTAGATCTTCTCGCGCAGCTCCGCCAGCATGGCATAATGGGGCTCGGTGGTCTGCTCGCTGTCCGTATTTTTATTTATGGCATCTCCCATTTTCACAAGTAGGATACGCATGAGATTTTCAAGCATCTTTCCCCTGCGGGAACCAAGAGAATAGTATTCCGATGCGATATTCCGCATAAGCTCAGATATGAAATCCGTATCCGCAAACCTTATGGGACGGTTGTATATCAACTCAAGGGAGTCTATGAACTCCTTTTCGTCCGCTGCGTCAAAGCATATCCAGTCGCAAACCAGAGGACACTCCTCAGCGGAGTATACCACAGGGAGCCTTCCGTCGCATAGTATAAGAGCATCCGAGGGAGTCCGCATGGAGAGCCCGTTGATGTCAAAACGACATCTGCTCTTTGTCAGCATGAGCATATATTCTCCGTTGGCAGCCCTTCTGAAAACCGAACTGCTGTCATATATGGAATTACATCCTAAACACCGTATATTCACAGTATCACTCCTTGCCGTCGATAAAACGCCACTCTATATCCTTCCAATACTCGCCAGCGTAGTCTATTCCAACCCGCGGTGCAGTCCTTATCTCAGGACGGTATCCGTCATCCTCGAACCAGATCTCTTCATTTTCACGAAGGGATACTCCATTGAAGCTTCCGTCGATCTTCATATTTTTCGTCAGTTTTGCAGGTCCGTCAAAGCGCTTGCCCGCACGCAGAAGCAAGCCCTGGGGCTGATCCTTTTCTCCCGTTATCACATTCATCAGCCAGTGCATACCGTAGCACAGGTATACGTAGATCACACCGCTCTCTCCGTAGAGCAGCTCAGTGCGCTTCGTGCGCCCTTTGGCAGCGTGGCAGCCCTTATCCTCCTCGCCGCGGTAAGCCTCGGTTTCGGCGATACGCTCTCTGAGCTCTGTACCGTCAGGCAGCCTATGCACCAGTATCTTCCCCACAAGGTCGGGAGCCGCTTCCAGAACATCACGTCTGAAAAAATCCGCATCTATTTTTTTATTCATATCAAACTCTCAAGCTCTGTTCAAGCTCGGCGTCGGGCTTGACAAAAGCAGTCTTATAATTTGTGAATATTACCTTTCCCGGCTTTGCCCCAGAGGGCTTCTTGACATATCTTGCAAGACAGTAGTCCACCGGCACCTGTCCCGAGCCTCTGCCGCTGCTGTTTACTGCGGCTATCACCGCAGCTTCCTCGATGGTACGGTCCGGAGGCGTCTCACCGTCGGTAAGTATAAGCACATGGGAGCCCGTTATGAGCTGAGTATGGAGCCATATATCCGACTTCTCGGCAAACTTCAGGCTCAGCTGGTCATTCTGCTTATTGTTCCTTCCCACAAGTATGGTAAATCCGTCACTGGACTTGTACTCAATGGGCGGGAGCGCCTTTGGAGGCTTTGCCTTGCCGCCTGCATAGCGGACGTATCCCTGCTCGCGGAGCTCCAGACGAAGCTGGATTATATCATTCTCCGAGGAAGCTCGGGTAAGGGCGTCGAAAACGCTCTCCAGATACTGAAGCTCCTCCTCACCGCGGCTGATCTGCTCTGTAAGCTTTTCCTCCGCAGTCACGCACTTCTTGTATTCGCTGTAGTAATGCTGGGCATTCTGTGCAGGAGTCTTTCTCACATCAAGCTCTATGGTCATCTGCGGACAGCTCTCATCATAGAAGTTTTCCACGGTGACCGAGCTGTCACCCTTCTGTATGCGGTACATATTTGCGGAGATAAGGTCTCCGCATAGCTTAGCCCTGTCTTTTTCGGCACAGGCTGTAAGCTCGTCGCGCTGAACGGAGATCCTCCTCGATGTACGCTCTGTAAGGTTCATAAGCAGCTTGAACAGGTCATTTGCACGCTGCTTTGTACGTAGGGACCTGTCACGCTCGGAATAGAAATAGTCCAGAAGCTCCGAAGCACCCGAAAGCTCTTTTGTGTACATAAGAGTTCCGAACTGTGAAAGACGGACGAAGGAAAAGTCCTTCAGCTGCCCCTCCTTGTCGCTTACAGCGGAAAAGCAGCATTCGCCGTTTATAAGCTGTTCCCGCGTGCGCTTTATGGTAAACAGCAGTCTGTCAAGCTGATCCTCCGTAATGGAATCGCTTTCAATATGTACTCCCCTGCCTGCAAAAAACGCCCACTCACGCGCAAGTATCGGGGATATGCCCTCAAAGATACGTATGAGGGTCTTTGAGAGCTCCTTAGTATCGGCTGCGGCAAGTCTTGCCTTTATCTCGTCAGCCTCGGCAGTAAGAAAGTTCAGTCGGTCATCTCTCGGCGGAAGGGTGTACTTCATACCCGGAAGCACCATTCTCTCCCGGGACATATCCTCGTCCACGCGCTTGATACTGTCGATGACCTTGCCCTCCTCACTTATTATAATAAGGTTGGAGCAGCGTCCCATGATCTCGCAGGCAAGAGTTACCGTAACTATATCGCCGATCTCATTGACACATTCAAAGTCAAGAAAGAGTATTCTTTCCAGTCCGTCCTGTCTTATATCCACCAGCTTGCCGCTGCCCAGCCGCTTCCTCAGCAGCATACAGAACATGGGCGGAGTCTGGGGATTATCCACGCTGTTTTCGGTTATATGCACACGGGCACTGCCCGCATTTGCAGATATATACAGTCTCCTGCTGCCGCTTCTGGTACGTATGGAGATGATGATCTCCTCGCGGGAGGGCTGATGTACTTTCTCAACTCTTCCTCCGATAAGAGGCAGGAGCTCCTTTTTAACTGCGTATAAAAATGCTCCGTCCAGAGCCATAAAATCAATCCTTTGCTTTATATTGTGAATATCACGACGCCTTCAGCACTGCTGCCGGTCGGTAATATGTACAATTTTATCCACTTTAATTATAGCATTTTGCACATCAGTGTTCTAATCAAATATTGCGGTATACAAGCAGCTCAAAATCAGCTTTTGTGGTCAGATTGCCCAGTCCTCCCAGCCTCGACTGCTGTTCGCGGCCTGTCCTGTAATAGTATGGAGTCATTGAAAAGAGCGCGTTGATGTCCTCCTGAGATACAAGCTCCATATCGTAGCTGATCCTCTCGGCTGAAACGAACTCAAAACCCTCCAGCTCATAGGACTTCACTTCATTTTTATAGGGAGTATCATATATCGCCTGTTTCAGCTCCCAGAGATGGTCTGACGAGGGTATTGCCATGATCATTGTTCCGCCCTTTTTCAGCACTCTGCGGAACTCATCGCCGCAGTAGGGGGCAAAGAGTGTGACCAGCATATCACAGGAGCTGTTCCCCGCAGGTATATGGAACACACTAGCTACAGCAAGCTCTGCCGACCTGCACCGCTTGGCGCAGTATTCAACCGCAGCCTTGGATATATCAATACCGCAGACCTCCGCAGCAATATTATACTGCTGAAGCTTATCAATAATTGCGCTTGTGTAGTATCCTTCGCCGCAGCCTGCGTCAATAATCGTACCGCCTTTGAAGTTTTCAGTAACAGCATTGCAGAGAGCTTCGCACAGAGGAGCATAGTATCCCTTGTCAAGGAAGCTCCTTCTGGCCTGCACCATAAGCTTATTGTCACCGTGGACCGTTTTTCCGGTATGCTTGGAGAGAAGCAGATTCACATAGCCGCTTTTAGCCCTGTCAAAGCTGTGTCTCTTGGGGCATATATAGGTATTCCCTGTCAATTCAAGCTTTTCGCCGCACACAGGGCATATGAAAACACTCATCTTTCCACCTCAGACATACTGGCAGGGATCAACAGAGCGCTCTGCTATTTCGATGTCAAGCTGCGGGAACTTTTCCTCAAGAGCCCGTCTCAGCTCCCATAATACTATATTCTCCGTGTGGAAATGTCCACAGTCAAGAAGGGCTATTCCGCGGTTGTTGGCGTCTATCCATACATCATGCTTGACATCTCCCGTAATCAGGGCGTCACATTCCTTTTCAGCGGCAAGATCCAGCATGGAACCGCCCGAGCCCGAACAAAAGGCAATTTTAGACACAAGTGGATTGATCTCCCGTGTAGTCCTTACATACTGACAGCCGAAGATGGACTTGCAGGTCTCCGCAAGCTCCTTGACAGTCACAGGCTCTTTCAGATTGATTATCCAGCCGAGGCAGTTGCCGCCGCCAAGCTCCTCAAATGGCACAGGTATCCCCTTAACGTCAAGCTTTTCACTGAGCTTACGAAGTATAACTCCGTTGGTACCTCCTGCCGCAATGTCCAGATTAGTGTGCATACATACCGCACCTATGCCGCTTTCGATAAGCCTGTAGACAGGATCTGTGCGTCCTATGCGCTTACGGGGCTCGAATATAACGGGATGATGGGAGATTATCAGCTCCGCTCCCTTACAGTCAGCCTCGTTCACAACATCGTAGGATATATCCAGAGAAAGCAGAACCTTGCTGCACTCCTGGTCGGAGCTTTCCACAAGATAACCTGAATTATCCCACTTCTCCTGTGCAGCAAACGGATAGAGCTCATTGAGGTGATCAATAACGTCACAAACATTTTCAACACCGATACCGTTTATAACTTTTTGTGCAAGGGACCTATAATGTTCAGCCTCTGGGGCTCTGCCTGCCTTTTCAAGACTGTCCGCGACCTTTTCAAGCCTTTCGGCTTCACGTTTGCGGTATTTATTGGCTGTTTCGTCCTCATCGTCGAAAAATCCGCAGATCGACTCTGCTTCGGTCAGTCTTCTCGGGAAGGGGCTATACTCCGCAGTCATTATAACATACAGCTTATCGCCTTCTTCGGCAACATACTCCCCTGTTATCTCCATGTTATTCTCATAGAGCTTTCTGCGGAGGATCTCGGGTTTAGTCATAGGCTGAAGCACCCAGCGGATATTCATTTTATCTATTGAATCAATTTTAACGTCATCGATTATGGCAGCAATGGTCTCTCCGCCCATACCTGCGATTATAACATCAGATACTCCGCTAAGATCTATATTATCAAGTCCGTCGGAAAGTACGAGCTCGACCTTATCCTGTATGCCGTACCTTTCAACTGTATTCCTTGCAGCCTCGAGAGGTCCTTCCTTCACATCGGAAGCTATGACCCTGCTGCATTTTCCGCTGTTTATAAGCTCTGCCGCCAGGTAAGCGTGGTCAGTACCCACATCTGCTGCGATACCTTCGCCGCTGACGAGCTCTGCGATTTTCTTCAATCTGTTATCAAGCATATTGCACCTCATTAAAAAATAGCGCACCGCTGGAGCAGTACGCATAAACAAAACCAAGCACAGCCGTTTCCGACTGTGCTTTCGGTCTCATAAATTTTATGCCTCGTTCATTTTTGCAAAGCAATCGCTGCAGTAAACTGCTCTTCCTTCCTTGGGTTCAAAAGGAACCTTTGCTTCGCCGCCGCATGATGCGCAAACTGCTGTGTACATTACACGCTCAGCCTTGCCTGCGTTCTTTCTGGCGTCACGACATGATTTGCATCTCTGGGGCTCGTTAACGAAGCCTTTCTCTGCATAAAATTCCTGTTCGCCTGCGGAGAAAATAAACTCCTGTCCGCACTCCTTGCAAACTAATGTCTTGTCTTCGTACATAGTACAATACCTCGCTTAAATTTTTTCGACCACGGTTGGATTTACACCCACATCTTTGTTAAACAACGCTCTTTGGTTGAGCTACACGGCCATATTTCAGTTTGTATCGTGCATTACCGCACGTATCTTCTTCCTTGCTCTCTGCATAGCGTTGTCAACGGCCTTTTCCGTCATACCAAGCTTTTCGGCTGTACTTTTATAGCTCAGTCCCTGAACACACAGCGTAAGCACATTAAGCTCGGTGAGTGAAAGTACAGAACATATATTATTCCAGAGCTCGGAAAAAAATTCCTTGTAAAAATAGATGCTTTCTGGAGTTTCCTCCACAGACAGCACATCTTCCGCCTTATCATCGTCTATTCTCTCACCTAAAGAGAGCTCTCTGCCGCTTTTGCGGGTAAGAGTTTTCATTCTGTTGACGATGCAAACCTCGGCAAAGGTGGCAAACTTAACACCTTTTTGGGGATCAAATGCCTCAATAGCCTTCAGAAGGCTTATCATTCCCTCCTGATGAAGGTCGTCGCTGTCGGTCTCGGAATTTGCGAAAATCTCGGATTTGATAAAAACGAGCCTGGAAAAGCGCGACAAAAGAACAGCCGCGGCAGTCTTGTCAGACTTACCCAGCACAGCCAGTTCCTCATCGGATTTCTTATTTAGTTCATTCAGATCGTGATCAAAATCAAGCAAGATACCCACCCAACAATCAGCATTTTACCATACAGGACTTATATTACCGTCTCCCCTCGGATCGCTCCGAAGGGAGATCGGTACAATGCTTATAAAATTAGTTTTCCTTTGCAGCTTCTTCCTCGGCAGCCTTGAGAAGCTCTGCCATATCGAAGTTGAAGTTTGCACTCTTGTTACCCTGTACAGGTTTATTCTGCTGATTCTGTGCAGGTGCCTGTGCGGGCTTATTATTGTTATTATTATTGTTGTTATTGTTTGTGTTATTGTTATTAACGCTGCTGTTATTATTCTTGTTGGCATTATTGAAATTGCCTACATTAGCAAAAGGGTTGCCGTCTCCATCACTTACCTTAGCTGAAGGGAGATCGGAAAGCTCTGCCTTGGGAGCCTTTGAAGGAGTAAAATCAGCTCTGGGAGCCTCAGCCTTCTTCAGGTTATTATCGTTCTTTGCAACATCAACTGTCTTGCGAGCCTCGCCGATGATATTCTGAGCCTCGTTCATTCTGCTTGAGCACTGGCCTGTGAGGTTATTGAGTACAGAAGCGATGTCTGTAAACTTGCTGTTTACGCTCTCGATCTCTGTAAGGAGCATCTCACGAACAGTCTTGGACATATCGTTTACCTTATCAGCGTGTGAGTTAGCGTTATCAATAGTGCTCTTAGCCTGATTGTTAGCTTCCTTTATGCAGGCCTCAGCAGCTGCATTTGCATTGGATACAGCCTTTTCAGCTTCGATATTGGCATCCTTGAGGATCTGTGCAGCCTTGTCGTTTGCTTCCTTTGTAACAGCCTCAGCGTCCAGCTTAGCCTGATTCTTGATCTGGTTAACGTTCTTCTGAGCCTCAGCAAACATTGCGCCCATCTGAGCAATAGGATCTGTTGACTCTTCCTTGAGCTTGGTTATCTCAGCGTTGAGAGCCTTGATCTCCTCGTCCTTCTTAGCGAGATCGTCGCCGATCTTGGAGGAATCAACGTTCTTCTTAATGAGTTCAGTGATCTTGTTATCCTTATCTGCAAGCTCCTTGTTCTTAGCTGACAGCTCTTCAGAAATCTTTGCGAGTTCCTGCTTAACCTTAGCGATCTCACCCTCGGCAGCGCCGCCTGCATTACCTGCAGCAGCCTTCTGCTCAGCAGCCTTGAGACGGTTTCTGAGGTCCTCGATCTCCTTCTTAGCAGCTTCAAGAGCAGCAGTTGTCTGTGCATTGGCCTGCGGATTAGCAGCGCCGGCAGCAGCCTTCTGCTCGGCAGCTCTGAGCTGTTCCTTGAGAGTCTCTATTTCCTTCTTAGCAGCTTCAAGTGCAGCAGCTGCAGCAGCATTTGCCTGTCCGCCGCCCTGTCCAGCAGCAGCCTTGAGCTGTGCGATAGTTTTCTGAAGCTCTTCATTTTCCTTCTTAGCTGCTCTGAGAGCGTTATTGGAGGTATTGAGCTTCTCCTGAAGGTTCTCCACCTGGTTTTTATACTTGGTGATTTCCTGAGGATCAGATGATCCGTTTTCCTTCAAAGATTTATTTTCGTCCTCAAGGGCAACTATCTTGGAATTCAGCTCATCGAGGTATGTGATAACATCCTCTTTGATAAAGCCCTTCTGACCTATCTTGGTTTCTCTTAATACTGTTGGTGTTGGTTCGCTCATGGTACACTCCATTCCCCTCGATAGAACCGAGGTAAAAATTTAAGGAATAAGAACCCATACTCAGCCACTGTGAAGGTCTGTTTTGGTGATATTGCATATAAAAAAAGCCTTCACAGCCCACGAATACAGGTTCTGATGATTATGCCTTTAATAAATTATATCATAATTATTATATTATTTCAACTATTGAAATGTAGAAAATTCAGCCTTATTTTAGTGCAATTTACTATAAAATTTCAGTAAAATATACTACTTGTTTATTTAACAGTATGATGATTTATCATAAATGCAGATATAAATTACTTTTGTAACAAAAACATAATATAATTTTGAAAAAGAAAGTTCATGGACATATATTTTACATCATATTAAAACAATGAACATAAGCCCGGAAGAAGCTCTTATTTTTTTCACCGCTTTGCACAAAAGCTTTCAGAAACGCGTAAGCTGTAGTTTTGCAGGTATAATTACGGAGGAATGCAAAGGCATCTCTCCTTTCAGGCTTAAACATATCCGCGGCTCATAAGGAACAAAACCGTAAACACAATGGCCTCAATTGCAGCTCCTATGCCGAAAATCCAAACCAGTGCTATAATACGTTTCTTATTCAAGTCCTTCCGCTTTTCATGTTCCTTGGCCTTTTCGATATCATCGAGAGTCTCTCCGTTCATGAAAGCAATGACCTCGCGGTATGTCTGGACATCGTTCTCCTTTTGCAGTTCCCCCATCTTATGAAAAGCTATAAAAGTAACTGTAAGGAACACACCTGTAAGCAAGGCAAATAATAATCTTAATGTCTCGCCGTTCAGTACACTGACAAGGACCGCCGAAGCCAGTCCTGCAAGCGTTACGGTACCCGCAAGGTTATAAAGCTTTTTCATTTTCTTTCCGTCATTCTTTGTAATGGTCTCTTTCATAGTATCAACATCTCCTTTGATAAGCTCATCGAGGGAAACGCCGAAGAGTTCACTGAGGATAAGCAGACTGTGAACATCGGGATAGCTTTTCTCAGTCTCCCAGTTTGAGATAGTCTGACGGCTTACATACGCTCGTTCTGCCAGTACCTCCTGCGACCATCCTTTTTCAGTTCTCAGTTTTCTTATCCTGCTGCTCAGCTCCATGCGTTCCACTCCTTTCCGCAAGGGTACTTCCCTTGTCTGATCCTATCATAGCAAATGCAGTCTATTTCCGCAACCAAAATCATTTTGCACCGACAAAAAAACATTGTCAAAACCTTTTGACAAGTCGGTATTACGCTATTTTTAACTGTCTCCGCAAGCCGCAGCATAAAACAAAAGCGGCCCCGAAGGACCGCATATATTACTGTTTAGTTGCCGAGCATTTTGAATATATCATCCAGATCGTAATCCTGACTTGAAGAAGGAGCAGCAGGTCTTGCCTGTGTGCCGCCGAAGCCAAGTCCATCGATAAGAGGATTGTCGATAGGAATAATGTCTTCCTCAGGATTGGATTCTGCAACTGTTGAAGGAACAGGTGCATCATCGTCGTCAAAGCCTGCAGCGATAACTGTGATAGTCATCTCATCCTGCATATCTTCCTTGAATGCTGTACCGAAGATGAACTCAACACCTTCAGCAGCAGTATCTGTAATCATCTTTGTAGCTGCATCCACATCGGAAGAAAGAATATCCTCTGACATTGCAATATTGATAAGGAGTCTCTTTGCACCGGAGATAGATGTCTCGAGAAGCGGGCTGGAGATAACTGCGTTTGCAGCGTCTCTTGCCTTGTCCTTTCCTGTACCGTGACCGATAGCCATATGAGCATAACCGGCATCCTTCATGATTGTGGAAACGTCTGCGAAATCGAGGTTTATGTAGCCTTCCTCAACGATAAGGTCGGAAATGCTCTTTACACCTGTCTTGAGAACGTCATCTGAAAGAGCGAAGCTCTGCATCATTGTAAGTGGCTTATCAAGTCCCACGAGAAGTCTTTCATTAGGAATAACGATGAGGGAGTCAACGTACTTTCTGAGTTCTGCGATACCTCTCTCAGCCTGAGCCATTTTCTGCTCTCTCTCAAAGAGGAAGGGCTTTGTAACGACTGCAACTGTGAGAATATCCATCTCCTTAGCGATCTTTGCAACCACAGGAGCAGCTCCTGTACCTGTACCGCCGCCCATACCGGCAGTAATGAAGATCATGTCAGCACCCTTGAGATGTGTCTCGATCTCATCGCGGTTCTCCTCAGCACTGCGCTGTCCGATCTCAGGCTTGTTGCCGGCGCCTCTGCCCTTTGTGAGCTTTGCACCGATGGGTATCCTTGTTGTAGCCTTTGACTTGTTGAGTGCCTTGGCATCTGTATTTATCGCGATATATTCTATATTATTGACACCCGAATCCACCATGCAGTTAACAGCGTTTCCGCCACCACCGCCAACACCGATGACCTTTATATTTACATCGGGTTCGAGTGTTTCCTCATAATTGAAATCTGACATTTGAACTCCTCCTACTATTTATTATCCTAAATTTATCAAATTTATATATTACTCTATAAATACACTTTATATTTTAGCATACGGAAGCATTTTTTTCAAGTGCATACAAAATTTTTTTTATTTTCAGCGAAACAAACAGCTGCCAACTGTTCATTTACAGCATTATGCACATATTTTATACCATCACCACTGGCTGTCAACAAAGTTCCCATCGTCGGTGTATCCGCTGTTTCCGTCGCTGCCGTAGCCTGTGTCACCGTAATTCTGTTCCTGATAATAATCTCCGCTGCCGCTGTTATCGTCATTCCACTGTCCGCCGTCATTATTTCCGCTGTTTTCCGTAACAATTTCAGTAGGCGGAGGCGCGGTTGTACGGTTCTGATTTATCTTGTTGAACTCCTCCTCCATGTCAGGATTCTGTTCGCCGACCTCATCAATGGGATTGCCGTAAATATCGGTCTTTACAGCCGTTGTGGGCTGATCTGAACCTGGGTTTGCCACAGGCTTGTCGCTGTCGCGGAAGCTGCACTGATTTGTGCCTATCATGGTGAGATAGCCTTTCTTGCCCATGACCTTTTCGTCCTTCATTACCTCATCGGCAAGTGCAAGCTTATACTCAACGTCATTCCAGTTGCCCATTTTGAATATCATACCGCTTTTATAGTTCACTATGATAGCGTGCTCGTCGCTGAGATCAACGCTCATCACGCTGTTGTCGTTCTTGGCGACAAGACTTGAAATTAGTGCGGTAAATGCGTCGTTTTTATGCTCATTTTCGGAATATACGGGCTTTCCGGGTGTCTTATCCGCAGGATCAAGTCCGTATATTATAGGCAGACCGTCTGTTATGAAGCCGTTATCTGCAAGTATCTTTCCTTTTTTGCTTACAAGCAGCGTTCCTGTGCCGTAATTCACATTGAAGGCAGGAAGACATTTTGTAACAGTTATCTCCAGAGAGGATGGGAAGTCCCTCTCTACCTTCGCTGTCTCAACGTAAAGCAGATCATCGAGGATCTTCTGTTCGCTGCCCTTGATGTTGAGGCGAAGAAGGTTATCCCCCTTCTTTATACCCGAGGCAAAAACTATCTCCTCCGCAGAGTACATATCAGACTCGCCCGATACACGTATCTCGTTTATATTGAAAAGGAAGGTATAGCTTATAGTTATGACAGCTGTAACTACCAGCAGCATCACCACAAGTCCGTAAACGTTCATCATACGCTTACGGCGCCTTATCCTCTTTCGGCTGTTCTGCCTTTCCACATTTGTTTTTTCGACGTCTTTCATATCTTCTCCAAATCCTTCTGCCTCAGACGCGGCGCATATCTCCGCCAAGAAGTCTTACGGCTTCCTCAATTTTTTCATATCCCCTGTCTATATGACAGATACGGGAAATCTCCGATCTTCCCTCTGCACAAATAGCAGCAATGACCATTGCCGCGCCCCCGCGCAGGTCTGTGGCTTCTGCTGCCGCGCCGAAGAGCCTTTCAGCTCCCTTTACCACAGCCACCTTACCGAGCACCTGTATATCCGCTCCCATTTTTATAAGAGCTCCCGTGTGACGATAGCGGCAGTCGAAGATATTTTCTTCAAATACGCTGGTACCGTCAGCCAGTGAAAGTGCAGCCATAAGCACCGCCTGAGCATCGGTGGGAAATCCGGGATGAGGCATTGTCCTTATCCTGTCTCTTACCGCCTTCAGCCGTGCCGCACTGCGCAGATATATCCTGTCATCAGATGTATATATACTACAGCCTGTTTGCTCCAGAACACTGAGAAACGGTTCCATCTCCGCAGTACAGGCATTTGTAAGTATGAGCTCGCCCTTTGACGCCGCCACCATGGAAAGATAGGTGGCACCTGCTATCCTGTCGGGCATTATGGTATATTCACAGCCGTGAAGCTGTTGTTTGCCTTTTATCAATATACGGCTACCGCCGTCGCCCGCAATATCTGCTCCGCAGGCTCTGAGAAAGCCACAGAGATCACATATCTCAGGCTCACGTGCAGCATTGTTGATGACCGTATCGCCCTCCGCGGTGACCGCACAGAGTATCACGTTTTCAGTAGCTCCCACAGATGGAAACGCTAGTGATATCCTTGTACCCTTAGCTCTGCCCGAAGGAGTCCTGCACCTTATTATACCGCCTGTTTCGGTTATTTCAACGCCCATTTTCCTGAGAGCCGAAAGGTGCATATCAATAGGCCGCGGACCGAGCTCGCAACCTCCCGGAACACTGACAATACATTCTCCCGCCCTGCCGAGCATGGCTCCCATAAAGATTATGGATGAGCGCATCTCGCGCATGAGCTCCTCGGAGATCGCCGTACAGCTGACATTTCCGGGATCAATTACAGCGGTATTTTCCGAAAAGCTGCATTTGCAGCCTACACAGTTGAGTATCCTCGAGGCTGCGTAGACATCGGTAAGCTTCGGACAGCTGTGCAGCGTACATTCGCTGCTGCAAAGAAGAGAAGCCGCCATTATAGGCAGACAGCTGTTCTTGCTGCCCTGAAGCACAAGCTCACCGCTGAGACGCTTTCCGCCTGTTATTATAAATTTCTGCATCATACCACCTCACAGCATTTTTATGTATTGTATGCTGTAGGCGGTCTGACCGTTACTCTGCGCCTATACCCTGCGCAGTAAGGAATTTTTCAAAGGTATCCGACATCTCGTCGGGGATAAAAGCGTACATCATATGTCCCTTGTCGGAGAGATGTACCTCAGCGCCGCATTTTTCGGCATAATCAATGCCTGCCTGACGCCATGTCACGGTTTTGCTCATGCCCTTCATGTCGCTTATATAAAAGCAACACGGACATTTCAGCACTCCCGTCTTTACAGCCTCAGAGGCATTTGCGGTCATAAGCCGCGATTCTTCAATATATTCGTTATTCGCAAGGTTCTTGTAGAACATCCTGCGGTATATCTGCTTTTCATCGGCTGTCAGCTCGCTGCCCGAAAGAAGCCCGGACACATTTTCAGCCTTGTTTTTTATAAGCTTTGCAAAAAGCCTGTCCTTTGCAATGAGCTTCAAAAGTCTGTGCTGTTTTGCAAGGAGCTTGTCCCTTTTTTCATCGGTGACCTCCTTTGCCTGCAATACCGCATAATCTGGTATACCCATATCCATGCTAAGAACAGCCTTAATCTCTTCGGGATATGTATTTGCCCAGTAAACAGTCTCAAGTCCGGAATAGGAGTGAGCCGCAAGTACATACGGCGGCTCTATGCCTGCCTGACGCAGAGCTTCCCTGTCCTCGGCAACGAGATTTTCCACGGTGCGGGACGTTTTCATGCTGTCACTGAAGCCGTAACCGGCCTTTTCAATGACGGCTATGCGGTACTTCTCCGACATTCTGCGATATATGGGCTTATACTCAAGAGCAGGACAGGTGACTCCGCCTCCCGAAAGGAATACTACTGTCACACTGCCGCTGCCTTCGGTATATACATTAAGCATCGTCCCATTCACAGAGACCTTATTTTCATAACTCATTTTTTTCTCTTTTCCAGAAGCTCGTCAACAACTGCCATGATACGGTCATTGGTATCGGTAAGGTGGAGCTTTGCAGCATTTTCCGACATCTCCTTAACCTTTTCAGCATTGCCGTAGAGCTTTTCTATCTCAGCGATCATGCGCTCTTTGGTGACATCCTTCTGCTCAATGACCACAGCTGCACCTGCATTTCCGAGCACCATAGCGTTGTGGTACTGGTGATTGCCCGCAACAATTGGCGAGGGTATAAGTATGGAAGCCTTTCCCGCAGCCTGAAGCTCTGCAAGAGTCGAGGCGCCGGAACGGCATATGACAAGATCTGCCGCCGCAAGGCATATATCCATATCGTTGATATATTCTGTTATACGGAGCCTTTCGGATTTGAGAGGTATGCCCGCTTCCTTCATGGCCTTCGGGAAGGTCTCTCTGCCCATGCCGCCGTAACCGTGAATATGGTTTATGGCAAGCTTTTTGCCCGTGTGCCACTTGATGACCTCTGCCATAGTCTCGTTTATACAGCCTGCACCGAGGCTGCCGCCAAATGAAAGTATAGTGAAACTTTCGTCGAAGCCGAGCTTTTTACGGGATTCACTGCGGCTCATGGTGTTTATGTTGCTTCTTACGGGAAGTCCCGTAACGCTGTATTTGAATTTGCTCTTGTCCATAAATTTGAGGGCGTCCTCAACGGTGAGCATAACATAGTCAACTTCCTTTGAGAGGAGCTTGTTTGTAACTCCCGGATATGCATTCTGCTCATGTATAGCAGTGGGTATGCCCATCCTTGCAGCCTTGCGTATAACAGGACCTGCCGCATATCCGCCCGTACCGATAGCTATATCCGGCCTGAAGCCCTCTATGATCTGCTTTGCCCTCCTGCCTGATGTGGCAAGGTATGCAAGAGCCTTGGCGTTCCTGCCGATATTTTCAAGGGAGATCTTTCTCTGGAAACCTGCCACCTTGATGGTCTCAAGCCTGTAGCCCGCCTTGGGTACAAGCTTTGCCTCCATACCCTTGGGAGTTCCCGCAAAAAGGAATTCCGTATCGGGGTATTTCTTCCTTATCATATCTGCTATGGCAAGCCCCGGATTAATATGTCCGCCTGTGCCTCCGCAGGCTATCAGTACTTTCATGCTCATGCTCCTTTAGCTTCTTCGATTACTTCTTTCTGCTTCCTTTTCTTCTTTTTCTCCTTCGGCTTTTCGTCGGGATAATACCTGTGCTGGGATATATTGAGCATAATGCCCATTTCCGCCAGCTGCATTATAAGCGCCGTACCGCCGTAGCTGAAGAAAGGAAGGCTGATACCTGTATTCGGTATAAGATTGCTGACAACGGCAAGGTTGAGCACCGTCTGTATGCCTATCTGAGTGGTGATACCAACTGCTATGAGCATACCGAAGCGGTCCTTGCAGCGTACAGCTATGGAATAGCCTTCTACTATAAGAAGGAAAAATACGATGATTATTGCCAGCGCGCCTACAAATCCGAGCTCCTCGCATACAATGGGGAAAACGAAATCGTTCTTGGTCTCTGGGAGATAGAGGTACTTCTGGCGCGAATTGCCCAGTCCGAGACCGAAAAGTCCACCTGAGCCGATAGCGATAAGGGAGTTTGCTGTCTGCCATGTTTCGTTAAGCTTGTCGGCAAAGGGATTCTGCCATGACTTTATACGTACCGCAACGTAGCTGTCCGGCACATGAGCCTGCCATGAGATATAGGCAATGGCAAAGCCGAGAGCTCCTGCCCCCAGTGCAAGGAAATGCTTCCTGTTGACACCGCCGCAGAGTATCATGGCAACTGCTATGGTACCGATAAGTATGATACCGGAGATATGCTTCTCAAGGGCGATGAGGAGGACATACACACCGAGTATCACCGCATATTTCACGATACCCGTGGTAAAGCTGTTCATTTTGTCGCTGTCACGCTCCATACTGTAGGCAAAGAAGATGATCAGTGCCAGCTTTGCTACCTCCGAAGGCTGAAGATTGAGAGGTCCGATGTCTATCCAGCGCCGTGCGCCCATGGTTCCGCCCTCATCGTTACCGATAAGAAGAACCGCTATGAGCAGCACAATGCCAAGAATATAAAACAGGCTGGCTATATTCAGCTTTTTAAGCACAGGCAGTTTAAGATTCTTGAAATTGTGATAATCCATTTTCATAAAAAAAACCATGGCGATAAAGCCGATAACTGCATTTTTCGCCTGATTTTTTGCATAGTACAGTCCGTCGCCCCCATGCTCACTGTAAGCCCACGCATAGCTTGCAGATGACATCATAACGATACCTACTACAAGAAGTATCATTACATAAGCAAAGAACGACAGACTTATATCGCCTCGTCTGCCTCCCGAAAAGGGATTCGGAACCGAAAGGCGCTTTTTCTTTTCATTTTTGCTTGCAGCCATTTTTCCTCCTTATGGTCTGAAAGATTTTCGCTGTATCAGAATACCAGCAGTGTAATTATTCCCAGAACTCCGAAAATAATGCTGCAAAGCGAAAAAGTTATGACGATCTTATACTCGCTGAAGCCGCTCATTTCAAAGTGATGATGTATGGGCGTCATCTTGAATATACGTCTGCCCTCTCCGTACTTCTTCTTGGTTATCTTGAAGTAGCTTACCTGTATAACAACAGAAAGAGCCTCGATGATATACACGAGAGCAACAAGAAGAAGCAACAGGTGCTTGTGAAGGATTAGTCCCACACCTGTTACCGCTGCACCCAGGAACATTGAACCCGTATCGCCCATGAAACATTTTGCGGGATTGAGGTTCCAGAGCAGGAAGCCGAGGCAGCCGCCTGCCAGTGCCATAGTGAAGCAGGTCATCTCGTTCTGCTTCAGGATCGAACAGCACACCGTGAATATCAGCATAGCCACAAATGTGACAGAACCGCACAGACCGTCAACACCGTCGGTAAGGTTTACCGCATTTGTAAGATAGATTATCACGGGTATCATCAGTATATAATAGAATATTCCCAGTGAAGGCGATCTCCAGAAGCCCAGGTCGATACAGGTGGAACCGTCGCCGAAGAAATGTACGGCTGCAAGGAATCCCACTGAAAATACAAGCTGAAGAGCGATCTTCTGCCAGGGAGTAAGTCCGTCATTATTCTTTCTGGCAACCTTGGTATAATCGTCGATAAAGCCTATAAGTCCGAAGGAAGCCGAGAACAGGATACAGCTGAGAAGCATATAGAAGGGCTTGAAGCTCTCCTTATCCGTAGTATCTATCCCTGTTTTCCATCTGTATATCCAGTAAGCAGCAATAGCTGTTATCACAGTTGATATGATAAACATGAAACCGCCCATTGTGGGGGTTCCCTGCTTTTTGGCGTGCCACTTGGGACCATCTTCAGTTTTAATCGGCTGACCGAACTTGATCTTATGCAGGAAGGGCACAAGGAATATACCCGACACCCCTGCAATAACAAACGATAATAATGCAGTTACAAGATCAATTACCCAGAAAGACATTTTTATAACAACTCCAGTTTTTATTTTTTGAGAAGCCTGAGCCCCTCGGCAACCACTTCGCGCTCGTCAAAATGGATATGCTCCATGCCGGCAAGGATCTGATAATCCTCATGCCCCTTGCCCGCAAGAACTATTATATCACCTTTTTCGGCAATTTTCAAGGCATGAAATATAGCTTCTCTTCTGTCCGTGACAACATCGTAATTCACAGGCTTATCCTTTACTCCCGCAAGAATATCGTCAATTATGGCCTCTGGCTTTTCATTGCGCGGATTATCCGAGGTTATGATAAGCTTATCGGCATATTTGGCCGCTGCCTGAGCCATTTTCGGACGCTTTGCCGCATCGCGGTTGCCTCCGCAGCCGAACAGGCAGATAAGATCGTTTTCCGTATATTCCTTCACACTTCTGAGTATATTCTCAAGTGCGTCGGGAGTATGCGCATAATCGCATATAACTGTAAAATCAAGTCCTGTGGGGATGACCTCGCAGCGTCCCTTGACGCCGTTGTATTCCTCGATGGCAGGAATGATATTGTCTATGGTAAGTCCTGCTTCAAGGCAGGCTGCAATAGCCGCCGTGATATTGGACACATTGAACATTCCCGGCATTCTTGTCTTAACAAGGTGGGATTTATCTCCGCTGCAGAACCAGAAGCTCGAGCCTGTGGACTTTATCTTTATGCCGTCGGCATAATAGTCGGCATTTCCCTTTACGCTGAAGCTCCTTTTCGTACATACGGTCTCACCGTAAAGACGTCTGCCGTAATCGTCGTCGGAATTAATCACGGCACAGCCGCAGATGTCAAAGAGCATTTTCTTTGCCTGATAGTAGTCCTCCATATCCTTGTGATAGTCCAGATGATCCTGTGTAAGGTTTGTGAATACTGCCACATCAAAATAAGAAGAGCCTATCCTGTACTGACACAGACCGAAGGATGAGACCTCCATGACCACATACTCGCATCCCGCATCTGCCATCTTAGCCAGCAGCCCCATGAAATCGTAAGCCATCGGCGTAGTATTGTCGGTATGGAGTATCTCCTCCCCGATCTCATTCTGAATGGTACCCACAAGACCTGTCTTGTGGCCGTTCTTCATGAGAATATACTTTATAACATTTGTGATCGTGGTTTTACCGTTTGTACCCGTGACGCCGATCATTTTCAGCTTTTTCTCGGGATGTCCGAACCACGCCGAGCAGATCTGTCCGTAGAGCTTTCTGGAATTTTCCGTGATTATCTGTCTGTCGCCCAGTCCCAGATCACGCTCGCAGACCACTGCCGCAGCACCCTTCTCCAGCATTTCGGCAGCGGCGGTATGTCCGTCGAAGCTGCCACCTTTCACGCAGACAAAGAGGCTGCCCTCAGTCACCTTGCGTGTATCGTCGGTCACGGAGCTTATTTCTGTATCGCCGATAGCTGTAACGGCGTTATTTTCAATAAGATCGCGTAATTTCATATTGTCTGCCTCCTGTCTTTTTCTCTTTTTTCTGTATCAGTCGTCGAACTGCTGTACCTTGAATTTTACTTCTACTGTAGTACCTCGCTGTACCATTTTGCCCGGTTCGATGCTCTGGCTCTCTACCACAGCACTTTCATCCGAACCTGCTATATTCTTTGCAACAAAGTTGAGTCCGTATGTAGCAAGTGTCTCATTTGCCAGTGCAGGTGTGCAGTACGAAAGATCCGGCACCATTACGAGGTCATTGGTATTTCCCTTTTCGGTATAAAGGTATACGCAGCCGTCCTTTGCAATATACTTGCCTGTCTGAGGCGACTGTTCTACTACCTCTATTCCGCTGCCGAACTTTTCATGCTTTACGCCCATACCGTCAAGAGTCTTCTCCGCCTCGTCAATGGAGAGTCCCTTCAGCATAGGTACGGCTATATCGAGGTTCTGGAGTTCAAGCTCACTGTATTCGGGGCTCTTGTCGAGGTAATCGAGCACCTCTTCCATGATATTGCCCGCACAGGGTACAGCGACCTTGCTTCCGTAGTACAGACCGTCATAATTATAAGGCATATCGGCAAGCACAAGAAGAATGAGGTCGGGATGACCGGCAGGAGTGAAGCACATATAGGAAGCTCCGTACTCCTGTATTCTTTCATTCTCTTCATCGTTATCTGTCATTATGTTGGCATATTCGCTGAGTCGCTGTGAAGTACCCGACTTTCCGCCGATAGCATAGCCCTTGATATTAACGTTTCCGCTCAGATTGTCGATGACCACTTTTTCCATAGCGTTTCTCATTTTCTCGGAGGTATCCTCGGAGATGACCTGGCGTCTTACCTTACGCTCGTTTTTAAGAACGATATTTCCGTCTGTATCCACAACCTTGTCGACCACATAGGGCTGAAGCAGATAACCGCCGTTAACTACGGCGCTGCAGGCTGTTATAAGCTCTATGGGAGTTACCGTTTCACACTGTCCGAAGGAAGAGTATGCAAGGTCGATATGTGTCATGGCCTTACTTTCGGGTGTAGACTCAAGAGGAGGTATATCGCCCTTTGCTTCAGCATAAAGGTCTATACCCGTCTTTTCAAGGAAGCCGAAGGACTCAAAATACTCGTGGAACTTTTCCTTTCCGAGAGCCTTTCCTATCGCCATGAACGAAGGGTTGCACGAGTCTGTGAGAGCCTTCTGGAAGGTCTCAACGCCGTGTCCGTCTGTCTTATGACAGTTTATTCTCTTTTCCCTTTCACCGTCAGGGAGCAGCTCAAATCCGTTGCAGCAGTAAGAGAATTTGTCAATATCAATAGCCTTTTCCTCAAGTGCCGAGGCTGCGGTGATTACCTTGAATACCGAACCCGGCTCATATCGCTCGCTTACGCACTTGTTTCTCCACTGGCGCTCACGGGCTTCGGGAGTATATTGCTCAATATCCTTTTCCGTGGGATTATCGATCTTATTCTCCACAAACACCCTGTTGAGCAGCATATCGCTGGAGAGCTCAAAGGGCTCGTTGAGGTTAAAGCTGGGATAGGTAGCCATTCCGTATACCGCGCCTGTCTGAGGATTCATAAGTATAGCGCACGAACGGTTCTTAACGCCGCTATCCTTGCTCATTGTCTCAAGATTTTTCTCCAGTATATACTGTATTTCCCTGTCTATCGTAAGATATACGTCCGAACCGTCCTTTGGCTCAAAGGTCTTTGAGTACCTGTAAGGCAGCTCCTTGCCGTGAGAATCCACAGCCGAAACTGTTCTGCCGTCAGTTCCGGAGAGATATTTGTTATAAGAAGCCTCTACGCCATATGCTCCGCCGCCGTAAGTAAAACCGACTACCTGAGCGGCAAGCTCGTTCTGAGGATAATAACGCTTTGTATCCTCCTTGCAGCCTACGGAAACAAATCCCATTTCATCGAAGTAAGCGGCTATTTCATCGGCAGCAGCCTTCTCTATCTGGCGGTTGAACTCATGATAGCGGCTGTCCTCATCTATGGCCTTTTTTATAGACTCAGAGGTAATATTCAGCCTGTTTGCGATAAAGTTAGCAGCCTGTTCCTTGAATTCCTCAGCAGATGCAGGCAGTACATTCATTTCCTTTCCATCTTCATCGTAAACGGGAGTATATGTACCGTTTGCTTTATCGGTATTGCGCTTGTCGATGCGCTTCTGCAGAGTCTTCATATCCTCTCTGAACATCTGCGGATCCACAAATATTTTGTATACAGTAGCACTTTTGGCGAAGGCATAGCCGTTGGCATCATATATAGAGCCTCTGTGGGCAGATATGCTTATAGAGCCGAAGTGCTGGTTATTTGCCATTGTCTGGTATTCTTTATTCTCAAGCACCGAGATCCTGAAAAAGTTTCCGACTACCGCAGCAAACAGGGTACTGAAGGCGGCGGTCATCACAAATTTTGTTCTGAACCTCATTGCTTTTGACGGATTGGTATTTATCACAGCAGAATTCTTCCTTTCCGCGTTTTCTCTATAATAAAATAAGGCAGGGTATTCATGTGCCCCGCCTCTGAACATCTTTATTTCTTTTTTGGGATGTCCTTTTGTTTTGATACGACGAAGGATTTATCGCTATTCAAGCGTGGGACTGCCGCTCCCGGGCTTCATTTCCGCCCGAAGTCCGGGAACTGCAATTCCGTTATTCCGATCACCCGCTGTATCTCCGTGTTCTACATATAACTTCGGCATTTATATATATTTTTTTCGTTGCCGATAGTGTTCATTTTAATTACAGGCAGTCCATGTGTTATATTTATATTGGTACTACCCTCTGAAATATTCCATGCATTTATCGAAAAGGGACTTTATTTTCGCGATCAGTCCTTTTTCCTGCTCCGGAATAGTAACGACATCACCTGTCTGAATCTTTTTGTAAGTGATCTGCGAGGAATTGAGTTTGACCATTCCAAGCGATTGCGCATATTCTTCTATGTTCTTTGCGGACATCTTACTGTCGAGTTCAGACTGGAGTCTTACATTTTCGGCTTCGGCCGTATCCAGCTTCTCATTCATGGCAGCTACCTTGTTATACATGGTATTGCGCTTATCAAGTGAATAGATAACCGAGCCAAGCAGTGCGGCAGCCAGTATTGATACAAAAACTATCATGAGGATAGAGCCGCTTCGGGCTTCGTTGCTCCTCATCTGTATCTCGGGCTTCTGCTCAGATTCGTCATGCTTTGTGCCGCCTGTTTCGGTTGTCTCGTCCAACTCGGCATCATCAAAGCTTTCGTCGTTATAATAGCGTACAGTGTTTTCAGCCATTGCTTATCGCACTCCTTTCTATTATTCTGAGCTTAGCGCTTCTGCTTCTGTTGTTCCTTTCGAGTTCTTGTTCTTTAGCCTCTAACGGCTTTCTGTTTATAAGCTTTCCCTGCGGTTTCTTACCGCATACACACTGGGGAAAATCCGGCGGGCATATACAGCCCCTGCACCATTCGGCAAACTTCTGTTTAACAAGTCTGTCTTCAAGTGAATGGAAGGTTATAACTGCAAGTCTTCCGCCTGCCTTCAGACTGTGGAATGCGTCATCGAGTCCTTTTGAAAGGTGCTCAAATTCTCCGTTTACGGCGATCCTTATAGCCTGAAAGGTTTTTTTACATGGGTTCTTTTCACGTCTCGCCTTCTGAGGAACACTTTCTCTGATGATATCTGCAAGCTGCAATGTAGTCTCTATGGGAGCGTTTTCTCTTGCTCTGATGATATTCGAGGCGATCTTTCTGGAGAATTTCTCCTCGCCGTACTCAAATATAATCCTTGCAAGTTCCGATTCCGAATAGGTATTGACAACATCCGCTGCGCTCATTCCCTCCTTGCTCATACGCATATCAAGCGGGGCATCGGAGTGGTAAGAGAAGCCTCTGCTCCCCTCGTCAAGCTGAAATGATGAAACGCCGAGATCCATGAGGATACCGTCGGCATATTCTATATCAAGTTCGTCGAGAACTGCTCTGATCTCCGAGTAATTCCTGTGGAATACTCTCGCATTCTTGAACGCCGACAGCCTTTCCGTCGCAACCGCGACTGCGTCGGGATCTCTGTCCAGAGCTATGAGCCTGCCATTCTCATTAAGGCGGGCTGCTATTGCAGAGGAGTGACCTGCACCGCCTGCGGTACCGTCTACATAGACACCGTCGGGACGGATATTGAGTCCTTCAATACATTCCTCAAGCATAACAGGTATATGGCTGAATTCCATTCAATAAAACTCTCCTTCGTCCGGTGTACATACCGGAAACAAAGACAAAAACGTTCGCATCAGATAACCAGCTTATCAAGCACACTGTTGATCTCTTCCTGAGAGATATTGCTGTTGAATTCTTCCCACTTGGACTTGTTCCATATCTCAGCTCTTCTGTTCGCGCCGATTACTACCACCTCATCGGTGATGCCTGCGTGGTCTCTGAGCTGCTGGGTGATGAAGATACGTCCCTGCTTATCGGGGACCTGCTTATCTGCACCTGCAAGGAGCTTACGTCTTATGTCGCTTCCCTGCTTACCGGGTATGGAGTTAAGGGTATCACAATAGTCCTGAAATGCTTCTGGCGAATATACGGCGATATAGGAGTCATCATGTCCCTGACAAAGGTAAAACTCAGGTCCGAGGACCTCACGGAGTTTTGTAGGGAAGCTCATACGGCCCTTCTGATCTATACTGGGGTAATAAGTACCGCACAACAGATCTGCCATCGAACTTCGCCTCTCTTTCCCTTGATCTTAGGAATGATTCACCCTAATTTGGAATTTTTTACATCCAATCACCTTTTTTCACCCTAAAACTATTTTATCATTATTCGGGTAGAATATCAAGACGGAGTATTTCACAATCATTAACACAGAAATCGCCTATTTTTTGTTGATTTTGTTCAATGATTAATCAAAGGATGTTTAGAAACGAAACAAACGTTTTTATTTTTGTTAAATTTTTTCTTTGCTTTTCACCTTTTTTCACCTTTTTGGAAATTTTACAGGATTTTTTTACCACTGAGCTTCACCTTTTATCACCAAAAAGGAGAAATAAGTCTCCGGATATAGATAGACTGACTCTATCTCCTATCCAAAGACTTATTTCTTTTGTTCTGTAAAACACGCGGCATATCGCCGTTTATAAATCAATCATATGTATATGTAAGATTGAATTTGGATGATTTGAGTCCAAGCATCATCGAGAACGGATAACCCTTTGCAGTGATCTGTCCGTCGATGGAAACTTCGGTCACATAGCCTGTCTCATCCGAATATACAGGCTGTATCCAGTTACCGGGATCGTCCGAAAGCGTAATATGATAACCTGCTTCTAGCTTTTTCTTTACATCAGCGGCACTCATATATGTAACTGTGCCCCAGTGGGGATCAAAGGCAGCATCGTAATCACTGGGCACGCTTCTGAGGTAGGGATAATCCGCATAGAATACCTCATAGCAGTTTGCCGAGCAGCCTCCGCTGGAAGCAGAGAATACAGTCAGTGCATAGCTGTCGTCGTAATAGAGCGCCTCACCGAGAACCTCCTCACAGGCGTCGATAACTACCTGCGGCGGATTGGGCTTGCCTCTCAGATCCTTTGAGTCGTCACCGTTATACTTTATATAAGTATATACGGCAACCGCCTGAGCCTTGATAGCTTCATACGAGAAGCTTCCGCCCACCTCACGGTTAACGATCTCAGAGACTACCTTTAATGTATCGCCGGCAGGCTCGTGAGCAATGGTAAGCTCTTCCTCATCGGTAAGACCTGTATTCATAAGAGTCGTACCGGGGTAGTAATGGAAGAGGATATCCTGATATGTCCAACCTGCATAAGCAGCATAGAAGTTTGCGCCATTCTGGCTCATTCCCACTCCGTGTCCCCAGCCGTAGGTAACGAAGGCGAACTGTCCGGGCTCGGCAGCAACACTGGGATCGGGCTGTGAAGCGGGTATATCTCCCACATAAGCCCCCGATGTCTTGAGCTCAACAGCCGTAGGCTCCTTGCTCCTGCTCTTGGCAGCATTCTTTGAAAGAGTCGGCGTACCTTTTTTCAGTGCGCTTTTCTTCTTTGCAGCGGCTTCCTTGAGAGCCTTGCGCTCCTCCTCGGAAAGACCTGCATACGGATCGACGGGTTCGCCCACCTTTGCCATTTCGGGTGTAGCGAGCTCATAGCTTATAAGCGTCAGGCTGGAATCATATTCGCTGACATCAGCCTTTGTCCAGTCCTCGGGCATTTTCTGTTCTTCCTCGGAAGCAGCCGTTTCGGAATCGGAAGATGGCTCCGTTTTATCGCTTGCAGTACTTTCATTTTCAGATGTCGTAACCGAAGTTACCTCCTCGGCAGTTGTTATATCTGCTGTGTCCATGCCGGTAGAAGCTGCGAATACAAGTATTCCCGAAGCCGCAGCCGCCGCCCGTCTAAGCGTTTTCTGCATTTTCATAACAATCTCCTTTAAAAATCATAAGGTCTGCTCACTGCTGATCGTCAGTCTTGGGGTGGTGTATCGTGCTCAGCGTCATTTTTCTCTTTTTCCTTCTGAGCTTTTTTCCACTCCTCAGTGCGCTGGATAGTTGTCATGTCTCCTGCGACCTCGCCGTCTCTGAGCTTTCTTGCAACTACAAGGAAACGGGAATTATCCTCGTCCGCATAGCAGGTAGAGAGCGTCAGCAGCTTGTCGCCGTACTTTACATCTACTCCTGTATCCATCATCCAATTGCGTTTGCAGCAATCGATATAGAAATTGAAATCTTCTTCCGTATCAAGCTCCTCCATGTTCCAGTAATGGAAATCGGTAGCGTTATAGCTTCCGCTGGTAACAAGAAAGGCAAAGATAACGTAATCGTAGTCTTTATAGTTTGAACTGAGCTGTATAAACGGGCTCTGTTCGTAGAAACCAAAATCCTGACGGTACCTTCTGAGGCAGCCCATCATATTTCCGTTCCACATAGCGTGGCCATATATGACCTGATTTTCCGAATGCTGACTCTCGTCGCTGCCGAACTCATCGCGGTAGTCCAGGTAGAGAGTGCCCTCCTCTTGGATATTCCTGTTCAGGTCATGATTGAGGTAATAAGCATCGGGAACATATTCATCGGGGCCGTAGTACGGATCGTTTGCAGCTATCTCTCCGGGATCCTTTACAAAGGGGTAATCCAGCTGAAGGCCGTCAATCTTGATCCAGCCTGCAATATCCTTGTTTATCCTCAGGAGAGACTTTGCTCTTTCCGTCATGCCGTTATCGGAAGGAGAATAGCTTACTTTATCCATCCAGCCGTCTACAGACTTATTATCGGACGCTGCTTCGGTAGTAGCCTCAATAACGAGACTGTTTGTCGGTACCACTTCCCTGTCCTTTTTAAGGAAGACGGCAAGACCGCCGAGTCCGAGAGCTGCTGCACACACGGCGCAGGCTGCAATGGTTTTACTTTTTTTGCTCATTGATAATTCATCTGCCTCCATTAACCGTAGGGAACGAACTCCGCATCCGGATCATATCGTTCGCCCGGATGCTCGTCATAATATATGGTAGGCCACTTGATATTCGGATTTGCCTTGCTGTTCTGTGTACCCGCCATTGGATCCTCGCCCTCTCTTACGCGCCTTGCCATTATAATAAGACGTCCTCTTTCCTCGTCGGGAAGAGTTGTATTGCAGGTGAAAAGTGTCAGGATAGGATCGCCGTACTTAACGTCCACATCGGTAAGTCTGAGGGATCTCTTCTTTGCTTCGTTGACGAAGTTGTAGAAATCACCTTCGTTATCAAAGTCGAGCATATTCCAGCAGTCGAACTTTGTATCCGTCTCGTCCGAAGCATCAACAATAAAGAATGCAAATATCTTATATGTGTACTTCTCGTAGTTTGAACTGAGGTAGATAATAGGGTGTTTGCCGTAGTAATCCTCATGTCTCTGGTACCATTTCAGGCTTCCGAACATCTGCTCATCAAGCATATTATGGCCGTAGATGACAAGATTATCTGAATTTTCCGTTTTCAGGTAACCATCCTCGCCCACATCATCGAAGTGATTTCTGAAGTCAAGGAAGAGCTCACCTGCTATGTTTTCGCTGAGGTCAAACTTCTTATTGAGGTACTTATTATTATCCTCAGACTGCATAACAGGGTTATTTATGGGAGTATCGGGAATTGTGATGACTCCTACGATATCATTGTTCTGATCCCAGAGCTTGCGCGCTCCATCCAGCATACCCTTATATCGTATACGCTTCTCACCTTCATCCTCGACAGCCTCTGTCGGGGCTTCCCTGTCCTCATATATTTCGTATATTTCCATAAGCTCCCTGGTCTTGTGCTTACTTGCCCACAGATCATAGTAATAGTCACCTACAAAATAGCCGCAGACGAATATAGCTACAACAGAGCCGAGGAATACTATCTTTCTTATACACTCGCCGACGCTGTCGCCCTTTTCGGGGAAAAGTCCGCGCAGGCGCTGTGCCGGTGTTTTTTTCTTCTTTTTCTTCTTGCTGCCCGCAGGCTTCTGTGACGAATGACCCCTTTCAGGCGGTTCAGCCTCATGTCTCATAACTGGCGGCTCGGCCTCATGCCTCATAACTGGCGGCGGAGCCTCTTTCCGGTCATGACCGGGAGGAGTGAATATCACCGTATCCTCGGCAGCGTCCTCACGGATAACGTCGGAAACGTCGATCCCGCTGTTCTCCTCTGCCTGAGAATATCCTGTATCTTCCGCTGCAGTCTCGGTAAAGTTCAGCACCTCTTCGGTAACATCTGCTGTCACCTCCGAGAAATCCTCGGTTATCTCCTCTGCTATCTCATGGAGCTCCTCTTGTACGGGAGATTCCAGCGCAGGGATTATATCCGATATATCAGGACCTGCCTTTGCTGCAGCAGCAGCTTCCTCAGCCTTTTCAGCTGCAAGTCTTGCAGCCGCAGCCTTTTCATTGGCAATGGCTTCATCAAGCTCGTCAAGTATATCAGCGGCAGTAGAGCTGCGTTTTTCCTTGGCGCGCATTATACGCTCCGCCATAGTTTCGCCGTGCTCTGAATCCGCTTTATTGTCATATGTCGTCGGAGCGACTTCTGCTTCACCGTGGATAGACCTTCTGATAGCTTTAATCTTCTCAGCTCTGCGCTGAGCCTCGGTCATTCCGTCGGTCATCTTTTCGCTCATCAGTCTGTCCTCGCCTCCATCAGCATTTTTTCGATCGTTTCAAAGGCAAAAGCAGCCGCACATCTTCTGATGTTCTCCCTGCTTCTGTCACTGAGCTTCCAAAGCTCGGGCAGGCAAACGAACTGTCTGCCGCAAATATCGAAACCGATGTATACCGTTCCCACAGGAGTTTCGGCAGTTCCGCCCGATGGACCTGCTACTCCCGTAACGGAAACGCATACGTCCGCCCCTGAGCATTTCTTCAGTCCCCTGACCATGCTCAGAGCTGTCTCCTCGCTGACTACACCGAAATCTCTTATGGTCCCGGCAGATACCCCGAGGAACTCGGTCTTGATCCGCTCGGAATAAGTACATATCCCCAGCTCAAAGACCGCAGACGCGCCCGATACTGATGTTATAAGCTCTGAAAGAAGTCCGCCTGTACAGCTTTCGGCCGTAGATATGGTCAGACCTTTCTGTTCTAATAATTTTACAACATCATTGACTGTTTTGTCAAGTTTTTCGGCATTACATTCAGAAAATTTACTGCTTACCACTAAACCGCCGCCTTTGCTTTAGTTAATATTATACAAAACAACTGTGATAAATTTGTGAAAAACTTAAGAATTATTCGCTATAATTGAAGGTTTTCATCTCGGTATTCTCCACAGCCTTCTGTATAAGCGGCTCGAAATCGAAGCTGTTCTGTGCTTTTTCAATATCTGCAAGCTGAGGTCTTACTTTCGGATGACGGGGAGTAAATACCGTACAGCAGTCCTCATAGGGAAGGATAGACGTCTCAAAGGTATCTATCTTACGCGCGATCTCGATTATCTCGGTCTTGTCCATGCCTACACAGGGACGGAAAACAGGTATGCGGCAGGCTGCGTCAGTGCAGACCATAGCTGCCATGGTCTGGCTTGCCACCTGTCCCACGCTCTCACCTGTGATAAGTGCAAGGCAGTTATCCTTTTCGGCAATGCGCTGAGCTATCTCCATCATAAGTCTTCTCATTATAATAGTAAAGAACTCCTCGGGACAGTGATCCTTGATAGCCTCCTGCAGCTCAGTGAACGGAACGCAGTAGAAAGCGATACCGCCGCAGTAATCCGTCAGCTTCTGGCAGAGCTGCTCCACCTTGAGCTGAGCACGGTCGGAGGTGTAAGGCGGGCTTACGTAGTGTATGGCAGCGATATGAACTCCTCGCTTTGCCATCATATAGCCTGCTACGGGGCTGTCGATACCGCCCGAAAGAAGGAGCATGGCCTTTCCGCTGCTTCCTATGGGGAGACCGCCTGCTCCCTTGATATTCTCAGCGTGAACGAAAGCGTTCTCGTCGCGTATCTCAACAGTTATGGTCACTTCGGGGTTCTTTACGTCAACTGTAAGATGCGGGAACCTTTCCAGCAGCTTTCCGCCCAGCTCCATACAGATCTCGGGAGACTTCATGGGGAAAGCCTTATCAGAGCGCTTTGCATTTACCTTGAAGGTCTTTGCACAGCTGAGCACCTCGTCAAGGTACTCATAGCTCTTGCTGCAGATGTCATCGAAGTCCTTTTCACATACGCAGGCACGGCAGTATGTGGCGATACCGAATATCTTGCCGACTCTGTCAGCCACCTCGTCAAGGTCTGTGTCCTCATCAAGAGGTCTTATGTAGGTGGTGGACTGAGCGCTGGTCAGCTGAAAGTGACCGAGGGGTTTCAGTCTGCGCTTTATGTTCTTTATGAGCATATCCTCGAATGTCTTTTTGTTCAGGCCTTTCAGTGCCATTTCTCCGTATTTTACAAGTATCAATTCTTTCATATCTTTTCTCCTGTATACTATTATAATATAAATTATTTCATCAGTTGGGAGCGGTAGAGCCCTCGGCAGCGCTAAAATAGCCGAGTATGAGCTTTTCCTGTCTTAAGGGATGTTTGTTGCTCTCAGCTATCAGCTCGGAACGGCTGTAATAGCGGAGCTCACTGTCCTTTATGGGGCGTTTTGCAGACCATGCCTCACAAGCCTTGCCGTCCTTGAATTTTACCACCCAGTATATACTATGGTCGTCGATATACTGATTTGTCATACTCTCATCAAGGAGCTCACAGGGCTCATTGACATTCCCTCGTCCTCTGACGATGTATTCCTTATCGGCAGGGATCTTCTTGCCATTTTCCTTGTATACGTCCTCAACCTGCGCACTCACAGCCTTTAGAAAAGTCTGCGCCGTCGCATTCCTCGTGCTGACCTTTGAGCCGGTGGTCATTCTGAGCATCTCACACAGCATCCAGAATCCAACCGCTGCCAGCACAGCAAGTATCACAAGAACTATTATGATCGTTTTTAGCGGACTCTTCTTTTTTTCCTCCATATCAGCCTCTCACCTTTTCCATGCCCTCTTTGAGAGCCTCGCAGAAGATATCCAGCTCTGTTTCCGTAGTCTCAGCAGTCATGCTTATGCGCAGGGCGCTGTCCGCACGCTTGTCCCTTATGCCGAACTGCCCCAGAACACCGCTCTGCTGTCCCTTTGAACAGGCCGAGCCGCTGGAAACATATATCTCCCTGCTTTCAAGGAAGTGGAGCATTATCTCCGAGCGCTTGCCCACTGCCGAGATATTGACCACGTAGGGAGAACCGTCCTCGGGAGAATTAAAAGTTACTCCCTCAATACCGCCGAGCTTGTCCAGCAGGTATTTTTTCAGTCCGCTGACTTTTTCATAACGCTCTGAAATCGTAGGAGCAAGCTTATTTACAGCTGCACCGAAAGCCGTTATGAGCGGAACGCTTTCTGTACCCGAGCGTATGCCCTTTTCCTGCTTGCCGCCTGTTACAACAGGGATCACACGGACGCCCTTTTTAATGTATATAGCTCCCACACCCTTGACTCCGTGTATCTTGTGAGCGCTGAGCGATATGAGATCCGCGCAAAGACTGCCTGACTTTATGGGAAGCTTCATATAAGCCTGCACACAGTCCGTATGAGTTATTATATCAGGGAAACGGCGCTTTACTGCCGAAAAAGTCTCCTTTACGGGCATTATATAGCCTGTCTCGTTATTGACGTACATCATACTTATAAGGCAGGTATCATCATCGCAGGCATTCACAAAGTCTGCGGCATAATAGCGTCCGTCCTCACGGGGAGAGACTCTTGTGACCTCAAAGCCTTTTTTTTCAAGATCGGCAGCAGTCTCCTCCACAGAAGCGTGTTCCACTGCAGAGATAACTATCTTTTTTCTCTTCCTACCGTAAGCAGCCGAGGCTCCGCGAAGTGCAAGGTTATTGCTTTCCGTGGCTCCCGAAGTGAAGTATATACAGCCGCTGTCAGCGCCCAAAGAGTCGGCCACTGTCTTTCTTGCGCTGTCCATGATTATCTGTGCTTCAAGACCTGCGCGGTGGAGAGAAGACGGATTTCCGTATTTATCGGTCATAGCTTCCACTGCCGCCGCAACGGCTTCCGCACAGGGCTTGGTGGTAGCTGCGTTGTCAAGGTAAACTTCCATTTTACGTTCCCCTCATTTTTTTATTTTTGCATACCTTATATTATAACATACATATTAAAAAAAAGCAACATCTGCAATGTGATACGTTGATACTCACGGACTTCCCATATAAAAAATCGAAAATATATTCTGTTTTCGGTTGCTTTTTTTGCACTGTTGTGATATAATTAGTTTGTATATCTATTTTTAACGGAGGGCATAATGTTGAAAAGAAGGAGCGGTACCTTCGGCTGTACCAAAGAAAAATATCTCATTGCATTTCTTCTTGGCTTCTGTACCATGCTGTTCACAGTTCTGCCCATGATGTTCACAGAGCAGGGATATTTTATTTATTACGGCGACTACAATGCTCAGCAGATCCCGTTTTACAGCCTTGCAAACGACGCAGTGCGAAGCAGCAGCCTCGGCTGGAACTGGTTCACGGATCTGGGCTCGGATTTTCTCACATCATACTCCTTCTATCTCAGCGGCAGCCCATTTTTCTGGCTGACTGTACTTCTCCCCCGCGGACTTGTACTGCACTCCATGCCTGTACTGCTGGCAGTAAAGCACGGAGCGGCTTCACTTACTGCCTATGCCTATATAAGGCGGTTTGTACGGGGCAAGAATGCTGCTCTCACAGGAGCTCTGCTCTATTCCTTCTCGGGATTTCAGATATACGATATTTTCTTCAATCATTTTCAGGACGTTACCGCCTTTTTCCCTCTCCTGCTCATTGCAATGGAGGAAAACATCAATTGCAGACGCAGAGGTTTTTTTGCGCTGACAGTTGCACTTATGGCCTGCATAAACTACTATTTCTTCGCAGGTCAGGCGGTATTTCTGATCATATATTATCTCTTCAGGATGAGATGCAGTGACTTCCACGCCTCATGGAGGAAGTTCTTCGGACTTGTTCTCGAAGCTGTTCTCGGCACTGCCATGTCAGCCTTTATCCTGCTGCCGTCAGCTATGGCTCTTACGGGAAATTACAGGATAAGCCAGCGGCTTTACGGCACGGACATGATAGCATATACCGACAAGACTCTCCTGCCGAGACTGATACAGTGTCTGTTCATGCCTGCGGATCCGCCTGCATATCCCAACCTTTTTGTGTCAGACTACGAAAAATGGGCGTCCATAGGCGCATACCTGCCGCTGTTCTCCATGACGGGAGTTATCTCCTTCATGAAGCTGAGAAAGAAGCACTGGGCGTCGAAGCTGCTGATATGCTGCGGGATATTCGCGGTGATCCCCATACTCAACAGTCTTTTCCAGACAGCCAACTCATATTATTATGCCCGCTGGTTCTATATGCCCATACTCATAATGTCAATGATGACCGCTCATTCCCTTGACGACGAGAAAAACAGCTGCTTCACAGGCCTTAAGGTATGCACATTCATGACACTGGCATTTGCCGTTATCGGCTGTTTGCCGAGGAAACCCGAGGAAGGCGGCAAGCTCAGATTCTTCACCATGCCCGAGGATAAGCTCTACTTCTGGATAACGATAGCAGTAACCGCAGTAATGCTTGTATGCACATTTCTGATACTGCGCAGGAAGAAAAAAGGAAACCTCAGCACCTCCTTCATGGTATTCGTCACAGCTGTTGCCTCTGTCTGCTGCGTTTTCACCACTACCATCTATTCAGCAAACAGCGTTGAATTCGCAAACAACTACATTGAAACCGTTATAGACGCCGATGACGAGGTATACGAGGCTATCAGCAGCGACAATTTCTTCCGTATAGACATATCCTCTGACTGCGACAACTACCCTATGGTATGGGGACTCCCCTCCATGAGAGCCTTCCAGAGCGTGGTCAACACATCTATAATGAACTTTTACAGCTATGTGGGAGTTCAACGCGACGTAGCCTCAAGAGCAAAGCTCTCCCACTATGCGCTGAGAGGACTTTTCTCCGTAAAGTACTACTACAAGGAAAAAAACGAGGGCTGCAGCTACAGCGAGCTGTTGAATGCGCCACCGGACAGCACTCCCCCTTCGTCCTCAGGCAGTGACGAGGAAGATACAAGCAAGGTCATTATCCCCGATGAGCTGCCCTCTTTCAGATATGTAGGTGAAACAGAGCATTTCGAGGTATACGAGAACGACCTTTATGTCCCCATGGGCTTCGCATACAACTCCTACGTAACAAAAAAGACAGCCGACGCAAAGTCAAAGCTCCAGCGCGAGAAGCTGATGATGAAGTCGCTGGTGCTCAGCGATGAACAGGCCAATAAATACAGCGATATACTCTGTGAGTACGATCCAGCGGCACAGAGCGACCTCAACCGCAGTGCCTACAAGCGTTTCTGCCTCGAAAAGCAGCAGTGCTGCTCAAAAAGCTTCAGCTTCAGCTCCGAGGGCTTCGTTTCGGAGATAGACCTGAACGCACCGCAGCTGGTCTTTTTCAGTGTGCCGTACAGCAAAGGCTGGACAGCAGATGTAAACGGCAAGCCTGCCGAAGTGGAGAAGGTAAACGAGGGCTTCATGGCCGTCAGAGCCGAAAAGGGTGAAAACACCATTGTATTCAGATACAGGACTCCCTATCTCAGGGAAGGTCTCATTATCAGCGTGACATCTGCCGCTCTGCTTCTGGTATATGTGCTCATATTCCGCAGGAAGCACGGCAGGAAGGATCACTATGATACGGTACATTCCTACGGCTATGATCCATACGAAAAAATTCAGGCAGCGCAGGACTACTGCACACGCCTGTTCAATAAAAAGTAATCAACGGAGGCATTATCATGCACTTACAGGAAAAAACCATAACCAGCGACCTGAGATACGAAGGTCCTATCTTTACTATCACCCATGATACCGCAGAGCTGGAAAACGGAAAGACGGCAGTCCGCGACGTTCTCCATCATCACGGCGGAGTTTGTGTGATACCGATAACGGAGAATAACGAGATCTTCCTTGTGAAGCAGTTCCGCTATCCTTTTGCTTCGGTAACACGGGAGGTACCCGCAGGAAAACTTGAAAAGGGCGAAGACCACGCAGAATGCGGCCGCCGCGAGCTTCTCGAGGAAACAGGATACAGCTGTTCCGAATACATTTATCTGGGTGAGATGCTCCCCACTCCCGCGTATAATACCGAGGTAACATATATGTACCTTGCAAAGGGACTGACATTCAGCAGCCAGAGCCTTGATCCCGACGAATTTCTCGATGTTGAGCGCATCCCCCTTTCAGAAGCGGTGAAGCAGGTCATGGACGGCACTATCCGCGACGGAAAAACTCAGGTAACTATACTGAAGGCCGCAAGGCTTCTGGGGATATAACAAAAAAGACCTGCCAAACGGCAGGCCCTTATGTAAGATCGCTGATCAAAGCTCGTCAGCAACCTTGCTGTCAGCTTCTTCCTTTTCTTCTGTCTCCATTATAGCGATCTGTCTCTCATAGGCTTCGAGGATATTCTCCTCAAATAGCTTTCTTGCTGCGGCAGAGATAGGGTGAACAATGTCACGGAAGACTCCGTTTTCGTCCTTGCGGCTTGGCATAGCAACGAAAAGTCTTTCATCGCCCTGTACGACCTTTATGTCATGTACGGCAAACATATCGTCGATAGTTACTGAAACTACCGCTCTGAGGCGACCGTCAGACATGACCTTTCTGATCTTTACGTCTGTAATTTCCATAATATTTCCTCCTTAATACGAGTGTGTCTCATATGGTATCCGCACTGAAAAGGTTATTTCTTTTTTCAATAAATTTCAGCAGCAAGTAAACCTGTAAACTATTATAAACTATATTTTGTAAAAATGCAAGCTATTTTTACAAGTTTTAGAGAAAATAATATAACAATTTGGCCTGTACGCAGAGAATTTCGCTTAATTCAGTAGTTTTCTCAAAAAAGCAATTACAGATCAGGACTGTTTTCTCTTATATTTTTATCTCAGGAAAGGTGATCATTTTGGATATTAATATCTTAAACGGAAAAAAACACATTCACTTCATTGGCATCGGCGGCTCGGGTATGTACCCCCTTGCACAGATACTCCACTCCCAGGGATACTATCTGACAGGCTCGGACAACAATGAGACCGAGACTCTTGACGCCGTAAGGAAAATGGGCATCCCCGTATACATCGGACAGAGAGCCGAAAATATCGAAGGTGCCGACCTCATTGTGCATACTGCCGCTATCATGGCTGACAACCCCGAACTCATGGCCGCAAGAGCCAGCGGAGTGCCCGTGCTGGAACGCGCTGACCTCCTCGGTATAGTTACCAGCTGGTACGGCAACGCAATCTGCGTTTCAGGTACTCACGGCAAGACCTCGACTACCTCAATGATCACACAGATACTCTTTACCGCAGGCGTTGACCTGTCCGCTTATATCGGCGGAAAACTCCCCTGCATAGGCGGAAGCGGTGTTGCCGGTAAGAGTGACATCATGGTATGCGAGTCCTGCGAGTTTGAAGATCACTTTCTCAAATTCTTCCCGGATATATCCGTTATACTCAACATCGACGCCGATCACCTTGACTACTTCGGCACACTGGAGAATATCATCAAGTCATTCCATAAATTCAACGAGAACACCTCAAAGTGCATAATCGTAAACGGCTCTGACGCAAACTCCATGAAGTCGCTTGAGGGCATCACAGGCAAGGAGATCATCACCTTCGGCAGGGACAGCTCCTGCGACTACTATCCTGAGAATGTAAAGCATGAAAACGGTCTCCTCACCACATATGACGCAATGTACAAGGGCAAAAAGCTTGGAACAGTAACTCTCCACGTTGCAGGCATACACAACGTCCTCAATTCCCTTGCAGCCGTTGCAGCCGCCCGCTATGTGGGCGTTGACTTCAAATTCATACAGAAAGGCCTTGAGGACTTCCGCGGAGCTAAGCGCCGTTTTGAAAAGCTTGGCTTTGAGAAAGGCATAACCGTTGTCGATGACTACGCTCACCACCCCACAGAGCTGGAAGCTACCCTCAATGCCGCTATGGAAATGGACTTCAGACAGGTATGGGCTGTGTTCCAGCCATTCACCTTCTCGCGTACCAAGCTTCTCCTTGACGACTTTGCAAGAGTGCTCCAGATACCCGACCACGCTGTTCTCACAGATATTATGGGAAGCCGCGAGAAGAACACCTATGGCATCTTCACACGTCATCTTGCAGAAAAGATACCTGACTGTATATGGTTCCCTCAGGACGAGTCCGCAGAATGGACTGACGAGCGCAAATATGCTAACTTTGAGCAGATATGCGACTATATCTGCGAACACGCGCAGGAGGGCGATCTTGTTATAACCCTCGGCTGCGGCGACGCATACAAGATAGCAAAAATGATACTGAAAAAGCTTTCGGAGGAATGATTTATGCTGAAGGATAAGGAAATAGCTGTTTTCAACTATATAAAATCCCGTCTTAGCGACGGTCTGTCCCCTTCCGTAAGAGAAATAATGGACGCAATGGGCTTCAAGTCCACGTCCACAGCCCATCGCTACATAGAGACTCTCGTCCGCGAGGGACTTATTGAAAAAACAGGCAACCTGAACCGCACTCTTCGTCTGCCCAACAGCGGCACCACTTCCGTGCCTGTTATGGGTACAGTTACCGCAGGCCAGCCTATCACAGCCGTTGAGGACATCACAGGCTACATCGGCTTTGAAGCCCCGGGAGTGGATCCGCAGGAGCTCTTTGCCCTGAAGATACGCGGCGAGAGCATGATAAACGCAGGTATCCTGGACGGCGACATAGTTATCGTAAAAAGGGTAAGCTATGCCGAGAACGGCGATATAGTAGTCGCCTTCATCGACCGCGAGGAAGCCACAGTAAAGACCTTCTACAAGGAGCGCGGCCATTACCGCCTCCAGCCCGAAAACGACACAATGGAACCCATTATCGTTGACGAGGTGGAAGTCCTCGGCAAGGTCATCGGTCTCAAGCGCTACTACTGAGCCGCTGCCATGCGAAACATACCGTACAGAGGTACATCAATATGAAAAAATGGTATAACGAGGAATACGAATTTGTCATAGAGGTCATCGGATATCTTCGCGGAGATCATACGGAGAATTACTGCCGCAACGGAGAAGAGATCGGCGACAGATATACCTGCACCTACGGCTGCCCGGTAAATCAGGAGGGCTGCGGGATATGCTCCAAGACTATGATGATGCTTTATCCTCTGATGGAGGCAGTCAGAAGCGGCGGCGATCTTGAAAACCTCGGCGGAGACGGAAAATACAGCAAGACAATAGTCTGCCCTGATGGCTGCGTGATATTCAGACTTACAGCCGCTCCTCTCGGAAATGAGAATTTCCATAAAGGCAGCTTCTGGAAAGAGCCGTAAACTGCCTTCTGAATTCCCCTAACAAGATACTGTGGAGACAGATATGAAGAAATCAAGATACTTTTTCTGCATATTCCCCCTGCTGGCGATCATACTTCTATGCAGCTGCCATGCGCAGTACATACTGACAGTCACGGTAAATACCGCAGATATGTCCGATAAGCTGGTAGATATGCTCATACCCATGGATAAGGACGATCCCTGCTATGACCGTATCGTATATTCTTCAAGGTATTTCCCGGATAAAGATACAGAAAGCATAAGGCAGACAGAGATCGCTCAGTACAGCAAAGACGGATACAGAAGTATGCTCGTTCATTACGGCCTGTCATATTACGAAATAACGCAGAACGCTAACAGCAGCGATGTGAAATTCTATCTGAACGGCAAGCGTGAATACAGAGAGCTGTGCGATAAGTACAAGAGCTTCAAGATTGCCGTTACAGATAAAGAAGGCAGGATAATATGTGTATCCGACGAATATAAGCTGAGTCCCAAAATGAGAGTCTATGCGGAAGAGATAAACTACGACATTGATAACAATATCGTTTCCGCGGAATACACCTACAACAGGTCTGTAATTATGTGGGCCACTGAGGAGTTCTCATCACTGGCCATGCTTCCTATGGCTGTTTTTTCGCCTGTATTCTTTTTTGTATTCCTGTTTTTAAGGCTCACCCGCCGCAAGGACTTCCCCGATCCCCTTCACAGTATCATTTTTGCGATGTTCACCATCCCGGTAATACTGTATTTGTGGACGCGGCTGGATTACGCATTCAGAACAGGCGCTCCCCTGACGGAGGTGTGGAACGATCTATGCTGCGAACATAACGGGAACCAGTTCACAGCTGTACTTTTTCTGCTGCCTATTGTTATTTTTACAGCAGTTCTCGTATGGTCGCTGATACATACCTTCCGCAGTGACGGCAGCCGCAATTCGACGGATCAGTAGAAATGAACCCTCATGGGAACACTAAAATAAAATTTTTTTAAAAAGCTCTTCCATTTTCACAAAAAATAGTGTATAATGTAGAGTGGTTAAAAATACGCCACGGAAAGGACGATACAAATGCTTAATGAAGTAAAGGTCATCATCTGCGGTAAGGAATACAAGATAAAGACCGCTGAAGCTCCGAATTATGTTTATGCCCTTGCAAGAGCACTTGAAACCAAGATAAATGAGATCACCGCAGCAAGCGGTTCTTCCCCCTATGCCGCTTCCATAATGGTAGCCATGGCTCTTCTGGACGACCTCAACAAGGCTAATCAGCGCCTTGACAATATCCGCGACCAGACCAAGGAGTACGTTGATGAGGCAGGCAGGACACGCATAGAGCGCGACGCCGCACAGAAGGAGATAGAGGTTCTCAAGTCCAAGATAATCCAACTTGAGAATATGGTCAAGCTCAAGCAGCTCAGCGACAGTATTTAATGAAACAAACGGAGATACTCGCTCCCGCAGGCAGCATGGAGACTCTCCGTGCCGCTCTCAGATCAGGTGCGCAGGCTGTATATATAGGAGGAAAGCGCTTTTCCGCAAGAAGCAGTGCGGCTAATTTCTCCGCCGGAGAGATCGCCGAGGCTGCCCGCCTCTGCCATAAATACGGTGCAAAGCTTGATCTTGCGGTAAATACCATTATTTCCGACAGTGAGGCTGCCGACTTCTGCGAATACATCAAGGCTGCCGCAGTATGCGGTGTGGACGCCTTTATCGTGCAGGACTGGGGCTGCGCAGAGCTGATACGCCGTTGCGTCCCCGACGCCGTTCTTCACGGCTCTACTCAGATGTCGGTGCATACCGCCGCAGGAGCTTCCCTTCTTCGGGAACTGGGCTACGCAAGAGTAGTCCCTGCAAGAGAACTGAGCAAAAAGACTATTTCCCGTATATGCGATACGGGTATAGAAACAGAGATATTCGTACACGGCGCACTGTGTATGTCGGTATCGGGACAGTGCTATATGTCTGCAATTATAGGTTCGCGCTCCGCCAACCGCGGCTGCTGTGGACAGGCCTGCAGGCTCCCCTTCTCCGCTGTGGGGAATAAGGAAAAGGCCGCACTGTCGCTGAAAGACCTGTCTCTGCTTCCAAGAGCACAAGAGCTTGCCGATATGGGAGTTGACTCCTTCAAGATAGAGGGACGCATGAAGCGCCCCGAATATGTCGCTTCCGCTGTATATGAGCTGAAGGCTTCTCTTGAAGGCGAAACACCCGATATGGCCATGCTCCGCGGAGTGTTCTCCAGAGGAGGCTTCACGGACGGCTATTTCACAGATAAAAGGCAGGATATGTTCGGAGTCAGAGAAAAGGACGACGTTATCTCTGCCCATGAACTGATACCAAAGATACACGAGCTTTACCGCTTTGAGCGCAAGGCTTACACCGCCGACTTCCATGCTGTCATAAAAGCAGGACAGCCTGTTGTGATAAAGGCGGTATGCGGTGATATATCTGCATCTGCTCAGGGCGAAATCCCCGAAAAGGCGCTGAACCGCCCGACAGATACGGAATCTCTTACAAAACAGCTCTCAAAACTGGGAGATACGGTATTCAGCTTCGGACAGCTCACAGCAGATATGGACGAGGGACTTATAGTCCCCGCAGGCAAGCTCAATGAGCTTCGCAGGCAGGTCACCGAAAAGCTCACTCAGCTCATAACGGAAAGAAATACTCCCGTATATACCGTTACGAACTATGTCCCCGATGCAAATACCCGTGTTTCGGATAAATGCGCAGACAAGCTGCCTTTACGGACATTCTGTCGCAGCAGACAACAGGCAGAAGCCGCAGCGGAGCTCTCGCAGTACATCATCATCCCCGAAGAGCTCATTGACGAGGAACTTCTCGGTGCCGTGGACAGGGAAAAGATAATCGCTTCTCCCCCACGTTTCATCACTGATGAAGACGCTCTTGAAAAAAGGCTGGCAGAGCTTAAAGGTATGGGCATAAACAGGCTTTACTGCCATACTCCCGACTGCATAGCCATGGGCAGGAAGCTCGGCATGAAGCTTCACGGAAGCTTTACGCTGAATGTGTACAACTCCTTCAGCGCGGACTACCTCCACGATCTCGGTCTTGAGGACTGCATCTTCTCTGTGGAGGCAACTGCCGAACAGCTGTCACGTATTGATACTTCGCTTCCTCTGGGAGCTGCGGTATACGGAAGACTTCCCCTTATGCTCACAAGGAACTGTCCCATAAAGAACGAAGCAGGCTGCGGGAAATGCACCAAAAAACTCACAGACCGCACCGGCAGAGAACTTCCTGTAGTATGTTCAAAAGACTACGCAGAGATACTCAATCCCGACAGACTGTTCATGCTGGACAGGCTTGGCGAGCTTGGTGTCCCTTCCTTCGGTGCAGTATACCTTTCCGATGAGGACGCAGACGCTGTAAGAGCTGCACTTTCGGGACAGAAGCCCGCAGGAAATATCACAAGGGGACTTTATTACAGAGGTATATGATATGAAACTCACTTTCAAAAAGCTGGATCCCAGAGCTGTGATCCCCTCCCGTGCCACCTCGGGCAGCGCAGGACTTGACCTTTGTGCCTGTCTTGACGCTCCTGTAACTCTGGCTCCGGGAGAAATAAAGATGATACCTATCGGTATAACGGCTCAGCCTGATTCCGATGATATAGCGCTTCTCATCTATCCCCGCTCGGGACTCTCCTCAAAATTCGGAGTATCCCTTGCAAACTGCGTGGGCGTAGTTGACAGCGATTACCGCGGTGCCTGGTTCGTTCCGCTGATAAACCACGGAAAGAACGACTTTACCGTAGAACACGGTATGCGCATCGCTCAGATGATCCCCACACGTATATTGATGCCAGAGATAGAAGTCAGCGACGAGCTCTCCGATACACAGAGAGGCGAAGGCGGCTTCGGCTCGTCAGGCATACGATAAATTGTATTATAACAAAAGATAGGAGATTTACTATGAAAAAGACACTCTATTTTCTGCTTCTTCTGATATGTGCCGTTGTAATGGGCGGGATACTCGGTCAGGTAGATTCGGGCGTTTTCAGCTGGCTCGGCTACTCTGTAAAAATGAGATTTGAACCCGGTACCTTCATAGATACCGACTTTCTCTCGCTTACCTTCGGTATATCAATGAAAATATGCGTTGCACAGGTCATCTGCATAATCATTGCAATCTACGCATATATCAAGACCGTTCCGAAGGTCTGCCCCGATAAATAAGAGGGAATAGTCCTTTTCGACAGTTTTTTACCGCCTCGGAACCTTTATGTTTCTGTATTACACTAAAAATCTACGGGAAAGGAAATTTCTCGCTGAATTGCCTTGTACATATCTCCCGTTGGTGGTATAATATAATGTGATTAATAAAGATCAAAGCATATTTAAGGAGCTTCAAAATGTTTACAAAAGATATTGGCATTGACCTGGGAACTGCTAATACCCTCGTATATATGAGGGGAAAGGGTATAATAATAAGAGAGCCCTCGGTAGTTGCCGTGAATACCAGAACGGATAAATGCCGCTATGTCGGCAAGGAAGCCAAGGATGTCATAGGAAGGACTCCTGGCTCTATCGTTGCCGTAAGACCTCTGAAGGACGGCGTTATCGCTGACTTCGACATTGCGACCACAATGCTTCAGGAGTTCATCAGAAAAGCCCTGAAGGGTACCTTTTTCACCAAGGCCAACGTAATAATCTGCATCCCCTCGGGCGTTACTGCCGTTGAAAGACGTGCAGTCCGCGAATCCTGCAAAAAGGCAGGCGCAAACAACGTGCTCATCATCGAGGAGCCTATGGCTGCCGCTATCGGCGCAGGCCTTCCCACTAACGAGCCCGCCGGAAGCATGATAGTTGACATCGGCGGCGGTACCAGCGAGGTGGCCGTCATATCAATGGGCGGCATCGTTGCTTCGCGCTCGGTAAGATGTGCAGGCGACGAATTTGACGCGGCTATCATAAACTATATCAAGAAAAAGTACAACCTCCTCATCGGCGAACGTACCGCCGAGAATATCAAGCTGGACATCGGCTCTGCCTTCCCCAGCGAAAAGGAGGAATCCCAGGAGATCAAGGGAAGGAACCTTCTCAACGGTCTCCCAGAGAATATAACTGTTACCTCCGCCGAGATACGCGATGCTCTCGTCGAGCCCCTTTCAAGAGTTATCGACGCCATCAAGTCAACTCTTGAGGAGACTCCTCCCGAGCTTTCCGCAGACATCATCGACCACGGCATCACTCTTGCAGGCGGCGGCGCTCTGCTCAGAGGCCTGGATAAGCTCATCAACCGCGAAACGGGTATGCCCGTTTATATCGCCGAGTACCCTCTCGATTGCGTTGCCGAGGGCACAGGCAAGATACTTGAAAATATCAGCGATTATCAGGACGCTCTCACCGAAAACGTCAAGTACTATTAAGGAGGAGCTCCATGCGTGATTTCATAAAAAGCACCAGATTTAAAATTCTGCTTGCTTTTCTCGCCTTCCTTGTGGGAATAATGATCTATTCCGTCACAAAAGGCGGTTATTCCGTTTCGGGAGCTTCGTTTATCAACACCGTGACCAAACCCTTCCGTGCCGCTTCAAACAGGATAAGCATGAGTATGGAAGGCACCGTTGACAAGCTCTCCAACGCTGATAAATACTACGAGGAGAACGAACGCCTCAAAAAGCAGATCGGCGAGCTCAATGCCCAGCTTACGGAATATGACGCCATGAAGGCTGAGGTTGAGGAGCTCAGAAAATTCGTTTCCATCAAGGAAGAACATGAGGATTATATGCTCTCACAGCCCTGCGGCGTTCTGGGATATGTCACCAACGATCCCTTCAAGTCCTTTACTATCGACAAGGGCTCTGCCGACGGCATACTGGTCAACTGCCCTGTTGTCACCGCTGAGGGACTTGTAGGCATAACCGTTGAGGTCTCGGAGCACGTTTCCACCGTAAGGACCATTCTCTCCCCCGATCTCTCCGTAGCCGCTGTTGCTTCATCTTCAAATGCGGATCAGGGTATAATCGAGGGAAGCATAACCGCTTCGGAAAACAGCAGGACAAGACTTATCCACGTTCCGAAGAAGAATAAGCTCAAGCGCGGCGATCTTATGATAACCGCAGGTTCAAGCGGTCTCTTCCCGAAGGATTACCCCATAGGTACCATCCTCGATATCGGATTTGATTCAAACGGACTCTCCGTTTGTGCAGATATTCAGCCCTGTGTGGACGTTACTCGTCTTACCTCTGTTATCGTTATCACCGATTTCAGCGGCAAGAAGGAGGAAGAAAAAGATGAGGAGGATTAAAACTACCCGTGAGCACCGCATCTTCCGCTTCAAAACGGCTCTGCGGTGGATATGCTATTATCTGCTAATCTTCATCAGCTTTATTTTCATGACCGCAGGTACTCTTTACAAGCCTGTGATCCTCGTCCCTCTGGCTCTCGGCATAGCCATTAACAACAATATCTACGGCTCGGCTGTTACGGGAGCGGTCTGCGGCTTTCTCACCGATATATGCTGCGGAAAACTCTTCGGCTATAATGCCGTGATACTTACCTTCTTCTGCATAGCTGTAAATATCGTATTTGAACTGTATCTCAGAAACAGGTTCATAAACTATATGATAATAACAGTCATAGCTTCGTTCATACAGTGCTGGCTGGACTACAAGTTCTACTACCAGATATGGGGCTATGAGGATGTTGGAAGGATCTTCAGGAAAGTCTCACTGAAGGTGTGGATATACACGGTCATATCCTCGGTATTCGTGTACCTCCTGCTGAAGCTGGTCAACAGGCTGCTCATGCCGCGTGAACACCTTACCATAGAAGAGGCTATAAACACCAATATACAAACAGAAAACAGAAGATAATCCCCAAGACCGCACTGACCGTGCGGTCATAATCATAAAGGAGGCACACTTTTGAAAGGATTTGCGGAAAATCTCAAATCTATCATCATTATCCTGCTTGTTGTGCTGCTGGCTCTGCTCAGCTCGCTACGTCTGATGCGTATACAGGTCGTAGGCGATAAGACCATCGAAGCTCCTCAGGTATATGAGCCGGGTACTCTGACCTATACCAAGGGCATCAAGGCCACCAGAGGCGAGATACTCGATTTCAACGGCAATACCATCGTAACCAACGACGCCCGCACCGATCTGGTGCTTCAGATGGCGTTCTTCCCAACCGATCTTCAGGAGGGCAACAAGGCACTGCTCGGTATATACCGCGCTCTTGAGGAAAGAGGATACAAATTCAAGGAAAGTATCCCCATCTCATTCAGCAAGCCCTATATTTTCAAATCAAAAGACACTGAGGAGCTCATATCAGACCTTAACCTCAATGTTTATGCTACTGCCGAAAACTGTATCGACAAGCTCATATCCGATTACGAGATTGACGATAAGTATACCGACGAGGAAAAACGTATCATTGCAGGTATGCGCTATCAGATGATCGACAAGGACTTCTCATACAGCAACGATCTCCTCCTTGCAGAGGGTGTTGACGAGCAGACTGTCATAGATCTGAAGGAAATGGGCAACTTTTACCGCGGTATCGAGGCTGTTGATGCCTCAGACCGAAAGATCGTCCGCGGCGATATCCTCCCCCATGAGATAGGAACTGTCGGTCCTATCTACGCTGAGGAATACGATGAACTCAAGAACAAGGGCTATAGCTATAACGACGTCCTCGGTAAAAGCGGCATCGAAGCTGCCATGGAAACTCCCCTGAGAGGCATTAACGGCGAGGAACAGATAGCTGTCAAGGACGGCAAGGTCCGCGACATAAAGACTATTACCGAAGCAACCTCGGGTGAGACCGTAAAGCTCACCGTTGACGGCGTATACCAGCTGAAATTGCAGAATATCCTTGATAATTTCCTGAACAATACCTTCCCTTCCATCAATCCCAAGCCCTGGCTGCTCAAGGGCAACTGCGGCGCTATCTGCGTTCTGGACGCAAGAACAGGCGCTGTAAAGGGTATGGCTACTGCTCCCACATATAATCTCAAGGACTATTCCGAGAATTATGACTACTTCCTTCAGGCAAAGGATTCGCCCCTTGTAAACCGATGCAGCTACGGTCTTTACCGTCCCGGCTCCACATTCAAGACCGTAACAGCTACGGCTGCTCTCAATGAAAAGGTCGTTACAGGCGGTACTCCTCTGGTATGTACCATGGGATATGACTTCTACGGAACACACTACTCCTGTACAGGTCTCCACGGAAATATAACTATGCGCCACGCTATCGAGGTATCCTGCAACAGCTATTTCTATGAAGTCTCGAAAAGGCTTGGCATTGATAATATCACAAAGTACGCAAAGCTCTACGGTCTTGGCTCCGCTACGGGTATCGAAACAGGAGATGCCCCGGGTTATCTCTGTAACCCCGAGACCTTCGCAGAACACGGCCAGCCCTGGTACGTAGGTTACGTTATCCAGGCAGGTATCGGTAACCAGGACTGTGGTATGACGCCCCTTCAGATGGCTGTTGTCGCAAGTACCATAGGTAACCGCGGTATCAGATACCAGCCCTATCTGGTGGACAGCTATTACAGCTACGGTTCGGGAAGCCTCATAAAGAAGACCGAACCCACTATCGCAAACAAGATAGAGCTTACCACTCCCGACCTCTATGATTATATCGTCGGCGGTATGATCGATGCCTCACATAATATGCCCGCAAAATACTCCCTCAGCGACCTTGGCTTCGATGTTGCCATAAAGACAGGTACTCCTCAGACAGGCCGTAGCCTTGACGAGCAGAACTCCTTCTTCATCGGGTTTGCTCCCGCAAATAATCCTGAGATTGCCTTCGCAGGTGTTGTGGAGAGCGGTGAGTACTCAAAGTACATGATCCGCGATCTTATCCTGGCATATCAGGAATGCTACGGACTTAACGGCGTCAAGCCCACAAAGCAGAAGCTTCCCGAGGAAGTACGTCCTGTTCTCACAACTACTACAGCAACCACGACAACTACTACAATATCTACAACAACAACTACCACAGCTTATATCGAAGAGAGCTCAGAACCCTATTCAGAGCCCGCTTCGGAAGCTCCCTTAGAGCCCTGGACAGAATATCCTGCTTCAGTGCCCACAGAGACCACTCCCCCTTACGATCCGAACGGCTACAACGCCGAGGCTTCTCAGGAGCCTGATCAGTAATAGCTCACCAAGCCGCAGCCTTTCCTGTATACGAAAGACGCTGCGGCTTTCTGCGCCTTCTGTAAATGGGATAAAAACAGCACTTTTTCAACGGAAAACCATTGAATTTCAGAAAAGCACATCTCGGTTTCTCTCTTATGCACAAATAATTCCCCAAGTTCTTGTGCAGTTATTACAATGTACTCGGACAGCCTTTGTTCGCTTATGTATATTTTCCGATTTTATGACAAGAATAATTTCGGAGGTGTTAGTGTGAATAAAAACGAACTGACCGATAAAAAACACGGAAAAGGCTCAAGGGGCTTCTATGCTGCCCTTGGCATAAGCGCTCTCATGATCGGGACTGCCTGCATTTTTGCTCATAAACAGGGCGACAGACTCCCCGACAACAAGCCCGTCGAAAACAATTTTCCCATTGTGACGGAGGTACCTGTAAACAAACGTGCCACCAACATACCAAAGGCTACCGCTCCAGTCCGCAAAACAGAGCCTGCGGCTGAAACAAGACCTGTACAGACTGAAGCTCCCGCCATACCTGCGGCTGAGGCTGCTGCAAAGGCGCCATTTGAAGTTGACAGCAGCTTCACTGAACATTCCGCAGAAGCTGCCGCGGAGACTTCCGTGACTTCCGTTCATGCTCCCCTGGCGGACATAGGCAATATCCTCGCACCGTTCAGTGAAGGTGAGCTTGTAAAGAACGAGACCACAGGCACATGGCAGACTCATAACGGTACCGACATCGCCGCTGAAGTTGGAGCCGACGTATATGCCACCCTGAGCGGTGAGGTGGCTTACGTGAAAAACGATCCCCTCTGGGGCGTGAGCGTTGTCCTTGACCACAAGAACGGTTATACCACAAAATACTGCGGTCTGGGCTCCGACCTTGCAGTACAGCAGGGTGATACCGTTGAAAGCGGCAGCCTTATCGGAGCTGTGGGTGAAACTGCGGATATAGAAAGCTCCGTACCAGCCCATCTGCATATCGAAATGACTCACAACGGCTCATTCATTGATCCGCTGTCCCTTATGGAGCACTGATGCTATAACGCAAAAAGGTCCGGAAACAGCCTTATGCCGCTTCCGGACCTATATTTTTTATCTTGGCGGAAGGAAGAAATTCAAAGCATTTACAAACTTCATAACATTTCCTTCATTTCTTGACTTTGCCGCTAACTCTGTACCCAGATTTGACGAGCTCCTGATATTAACGCCTGTCTTTCCGTCAGGAAGAACTCCCAGCGCTACATCAACTACCTCGCCCCAGGTCAAGAGTGACATACCTGTACTGAACTGTACACGGTAATTCTGTCTGTCCGCCTTTTTGAGCTTCAGCTTATTCTGTGAAGCTGCACGCATTACAGCGTCAAGAACCGCATTTATATCATAATTATAGACATAACTCTGCTCAAAATGTCCCCAAGCCATAATTTATCTCCAAAGGATCAAGCCTTGTTAACGCTTCCGAAGAGCTCCATCTTCTCCTTGACCTTAGCCTTGATAGCCTCAACACCGGGTGCGAGAAGCTTTCTGGGATCGAAGCCCTTGCCCTGCTTGTCCTTGCCAGCCTCTACATAGCCTCTTGTAGCCTCAGCAAATACGAGCTGACACTCTGTATTAACATTGATCTTTGCAACGCCAAGTGAGATAGCCTTTGTGATCATGTCATCAGGGATACCTGTACCGCCGTGGAGTACGAGAGGCATCTCGCCAACAGCCTTGTTAACAGCCTCAAGAGTCTCAAAGCTGAGTCCTTCCCAGTTGTCAGGATATACGCCGTGGATATTACCGATACCTGCTGCAAGGAAATCAACGCCGAGATCAGCGATCATCTTGCACTCAGCAGGATCTGCGCACTCGCCCTTACCGATAACACCGTCCTCTTCACCGCCGATAGCACCTACCTCAGCCTCAATGGAAAGACCAAGATTGTGAGCAGCATTTACGAGCTCTGTAGTCTTTGCAACGTTCTCGTCGATGGGGAAGTGTGAACCGTCGAACATGATAGATGTAAAGCCTGCCTTGATGCACTTATAGCAAGCCTCGTATGAACCGTGGTCAAGGTGAAGTGCAACAGGTACTGTAATACCGAGAGACTTGTCCATAGCTGCAACCATAGCTGCTACTGTCTCAAAACCGCACATATACTTGCCTGCTCCCTCAGATACACCAAGGATAACAGGTGAATTGCACTCCTGAGCTGTAAGGAGAATAGCCTTAGTCCACTCGAGGTTGTTGATATTGAACTGACCTACTGCGTATTTGCCTGCTCTTGCTTTCTTGAGCATTTCTGAAGCTGAAGTTAACATAGTTATAATTCCTCCTGAGAATTCATTTACGGGGATCTTGACCCCATCGTTAATATTATATCATAGCTTGCTTTGAATTGCAAGAGTTTAACAAAAATTTAGCAATAAAAGCCCAGAGCGTGCGGATCTGACCGCCCGCGAATTTATCATAGTTATTCTTCTGCGGAATTCCCGGCTTCGTCGTTATTATCCTCAGAAACTATATCGCCCGGATCTTCCTCAGCTAAGTCAGGAAATCTTTTTTCCATGACAGTTGTTACTGTATACATATTTGAACGCATGAGATCAATGTTCTCGCACATATCACCAACTGCATACAGAACCAAGCTTGTTACCCACGCAGACAGTATGGTAATTGGTATTATCAGTAATCCTGAAGCATCTGTCTGAGAAGCAACATATATCCCATCAATAGTTCCACATACGACTATCAGCCAGAATAAACCCTTTGCTGTGATTTTTAGTTTTTCACCTGCATTTTTAAACATAAACAGTACCTCCGATAATTATAGTAACAGTATAGATCAGTTTATAACAATTTGTAGGATAAATGCTGAAACAGGGAGTTGTGCAATATTGAAAAAGGCGGATAATATCCGCCTTTAATCAAGCCATCATTATTTCCGATATAACTTTCATTATGTCATCGTGACAACCGCCGCAGCCTGTTGAACAGTGGGTAGCTTCCTGAACCTTGTCAAATAACGCCACAACGTCTGTCAGCTGCTCGTTATCATGAAGTGCGTCCTCAACATCGAAATATGTAACTCCCATGCAGTGGCATATCTCATAGTTTTCTTTCATATACTTATGCTCCTTCCGTATCATTCAAGTCCTGCGACAAGCTTCTTGAAGGCATCGCCGCGCTCCTCGAAATTCTTGAATATACCGTAGCTTGCAGCCGCAGGTGACATCACACAGCTCTTGCCCTCGGGAGTTATCTCCGCGGCAAGCTTTACTGCGTCTTCAAGGTGATCTGCGTAATATACCCTGGACTTGTCTTTGAAATCGTCCTTTGCCTGTATCATATCGTACACGCGCTTTCCCGAAGCTTCCATACAAATAACTTTCACGTTGAAGTCAGCGAGGAAGTCAACAAGTGAGGTATAGTCGATCCCCCTGTCCATTCCGCCGATGAGTATCGTTCCTGCACCGGGGACGCTCTGCAATGCCGATATTGCCGTAGCACAGGCAGTTGAGATAGAGTCGTCATACCAGCGTATGCCGCGTACCGTATCCACATATTCAAGACGGTGAGACAGAGGCTCAAAGGTGCAGAGCGCTTCTGTGAACTCATTCTCGTCCATGTACATCATGGCAATGTAGTAAGCAACTGCGATATTGTAATGATTATGCACGCCCAGGAGCTTTATCCTGTCCACAGGTATGACATAGGGGTCTCCGTAATAAATCACCCCGTCCTTTACGTACACATCCGCACTTTTATCCTTATCCGAAACGGTATAGGTATGCCATGTATTATACTCCTTGGGAGCTATATCCGAATTTATCAGCAGATCATCCTCGGAATTCTGGTGAAGATAGATGTTCTTCTTGGCATTGTAATAGTTCTCAAGGGTGCCGTAGTGATCCAGATGCTCCTCGTAGAGATTGAGGAATATGGCATATTTCGGTGATACCGTCATATACTCCAGCTGATGGCAGGAGAGCTCGCATACCACGACAGTATTCTCCTCCATGCCCTCGGCTATGTCAAAGACGGGTATGCCGATATTTCCTGCAATGCGACAGTCAACTCCATTCTCATGGAGAACGTGATATATAAGCGAGGTTACGGTGCTTTTTCCCTTTGTGCCGGTGATACCGATTATCTGCTCGCGGAAGCACTCAAAGAACACCTGCGTCTCACAGGTTATATAGCATGAAAGCTCGGAAAGAGGCTTTTCAAGGACAATGCCCGGACTTTTGAATACCATGTCAAAACGGTCGAGACAGCTCTGATAGTCCTTTCCGCATATGAGCTCCACACTTTCGGGGAGACCGTTTGCTTCGCGGTCAACATTGTTGAGATCGGCAATAGCCAGCGATGCCTGCGCACCATACTTCTCAAGTATCCTGTAAGTGGACTTGCCTTCCCTGCCGAAGCCCAGTATGCAGACCTTCTTTCCGTTGGTATATTGGTTTATATAGTCGCTGAAATTATTCAAAGCAGACGCTCCATTTCATTTTCAAGTATTTTCCTGAATTCATCAGGCAGCAGGTTCTCTTCATTGAAGGAACCGCAGCACTCCTTGTTGAGCGCGTCTATATCCTCAGGATGGTAAAGTCCTCTCAGCTTATACTCCTCAAACAGCAGCGGGAGCTTCTCACCTTCCTGCTCTATTCTGCGTATTGCCAGAGATACTGCCAGATTTACCTCGTCTATACTTCCAACACACTCAAAGGGTTTATGCTCCGACTGGCCTATGAGCTCGATGAAGTATTCGAGCATCTGGGGATCGTTGAGCATATCCTTGCCGAATACTTCCCTGAGCTCCTCAGTGCTGAGGAAGGGCGAGAGTATAAGGCTTACAAAAAGGCATTTCGGACAAGCTCCGCACCATATATCCGGTGATACCTTGCTGCCCAGATTGCAGCTCCTGAATACAGGAAGGTACTTCTTATGGGACACGAACATCTTTGCTATCTGGAACTCGGAAAGAGGACGCAGGAAGCTGAAGTAATACTGTCCCGTGCGGAGGTACTTCTCCTCATATTCATGGAAATCGCGTTCAAATTCAAAGCTTTTGGAATACTGGTGGTTAACGTCCTGTCCCACCACGGTACTCTCATTGGCACTGGCCTCATTGGAAAGCACGATATACTTCAGGCCGTTGAGATAAGCGGTTATCTCCGCCGAAAATGCAACTATTGCAGAAAAGGGCGTATGTCCGTTGATGAAGCCCTTTTCGTTGAGCTCCACAAGAGAACGGTCAAAATGGCGATGTGCGGTTATGAGTGCATTCTCGGGAAGTCCTGCCGCCTTGACTGTGCCGCTTATGGAACGACGCTTATTTATGGAATAGCACAGGCAGTCCATACCCGAATTCATCAGAGTCTCCAGCGTGAGGGCTGAGTCCTTTCCGCCGCCTATAGGCACGAGACAGCCCTTTGGATGGCGTACTCTGTCAGAAAGATAGCTCTTATAGCTGCCTGTGGAAACTATATTCACAAAGCTGTCGGGATCTGCCGAGATACCGTTGACAAAGAACAGCTCTCCCAGTCCCATGAACCATAGCTTTTTCCACCATTTCTTCTGATCGTCGCTGAGCTCTCCGCACTCCGCACGGAATTCGGGCGAGCAGGTCGCTTTCCAGTAGCTAACGGCTTCGGCCATACCCAGCGAAAATGCAAGTCTTTCAAAGATGAGATCGTCCTTTACAGAAACGCCCTTGGGCTTGCCGAAGGTCCAGCTGGGGCGGAACTCCGCAAGCCCCTCTATACGGAATTTGAAGCCTATCTCCACCGTCTCTGCTGTTTCGTTTATATTATAGGATCTATAAGTAAAAACGGGATATTTCTCCCTGAATTTTTCAAACTTAGCCATTGCTCTCCTCCGAAAAGTATGTCACTTCTTGGCTTCTTCTGCTGTAAGTTTATTATAGTGCGACTTCAAAAGCGCAAATGTCTCATCGGAAATATCATGCTCCACCTTGCAGGCGTCCTCTGCCGCAACATCACGGCTGATACCAAGGTAAGTAAAAAAAGCGGTAAGTACAGTATGGCGGTCATAGATACGTTCTGCAACTGATCTGCCGGCTTCTGTAAGTCTGATATGATTATCTCCGTCAACGGAAACAAGTCCCTCGTCCTTCATTTTTTTAAGTATGATGGATACTGTGGGACGGGAATATCCAAGGTATGAGCAGATGTCGATAGCATGGACATCAGGCTGCTTCTGTGAAAGGATCAGGATCGTTTCAAGGTAATTTTCAACTGCTTCGGTAATTGCCATTCTGATTCTCCTTTACAATAGGATAAAGATCGTAATCTCACAAAATTACTTATCTTATATTATATCACATTTATGAGATGATTACAACACCCATTTTGTTAAATTTAGTCAAAATATGGCTATATATAAATCATATGAGCGGGTGTCTCTCAAAGCCATCCGAGGTTTCAAAGCTGTCCCAGTCTTCACGGCATATTGCCACATTCTCCCTTATAAGATCTTCATATTCTCCCATATCCTCAGGACGCGGAGGAACAGGCAGACGAGCAATGTCTCCCGGATTCATATTCATTGTAGGATTCAGAACGGCGGAGAGCTCCGTTACTGCCTTGCTGTTCAGGAGGCCGAGAATATAAAGGAGCTCCTTCTCATCGTTGGGGAATGCACTGGTGCCTGCCACATTGAACATGAAGCTGTCATCAAAGAATCTTACCGAAAGCTTTCCGCTGGTTATCTGCGACCAGCTCACCGACGGACGGAAATTATAGGCAAGCCCCTGAGGACGGGAGCGGAGCTTTCCTCTGCAGTCACGGAAATTCTTTATCTCATAGCCGTCATTCTCCCAGTTTACAACGTAATCGCGGTTTCCGTACCACTTGCGGTAATCGCCGCCCTTATTGAGCCAGTACCATTTCTTTTTCTCACCGGCCGCAGATGCGGTCTTTTCCGACGATACCTCATACCATCTCCGCAGGAAACGGTCGTTGTCCCCTGTTATCAGTCCTTCGCGAACGTGAATGATCTCTCCCAGAGTCTGTCCAGAAAAGGCACGGAGCAGCTTCCTGCCCAGCCAGTATGCCGCCGGCGCCGAGGGTATGGTGAGGAAATCCTCCGTATCGGCTTCAAAGCGGTACTCCATGTTCTCACCAGAGAGAACGGACAGCACCATCTGCCGCTGTTTTTCCATATCGCCCTTCAGTTCCGCAAGTCTCAGATAGGTACCGACGGTATTTTTTCGGGGGCTTCCCATAGTGAATGTACATAGAGGCACTGTGGCGTCCTCAAAGGCGGAATACTCAAAATGAATAAGCGTCTGGAGCTCATATTCGCTGTATATCCTCAGGCGGAGCTTCTCATAGGACTGTAAAAACAGCCATGTTGCAGGTGCAAGGAAGCCCAGCTGACCGTCATCTGCACACATATCCATACACCGCGCCATGAATACGGAAAAAAGGTCGGCGCCGTAGTCCGCAAATCTCCTGCGCACATGGTCTGACAGCTCCTTATTCATTGCGGGACGTCCCAGATAAGGCGGATTTGTAACGATGACCGTATATTTTTTCTGCAAAAGTCTGCCTATAACAGCGCTTTTGCCGCCTTTGGCAATGAGATCTCCGCTGTCCGCAAGAGAGCCGAGCACAGGATCGGCTCCCGAAAGCTCATATACCATAGGCTCTGCCTCAGCCCCGAATACCGCTGCCTTCCTTCTCAGAGCTGTTTCCGCCAGAGCACAGGCTCTTTCATCAAGCTCAAGGCCGAACAGGTTGTATCTGAGTATACTCTCTGCCGCTGTCTTGTCAGTATAGCCGCATCTCCTGTACAGCTCCATGAATACATCAAAGGCATAAATCAGCACGTTGCCGCTGCCCATACACGGATCCATGAAGGTTATCTCCTCGGGCGGAAGCTTTTCAGCCGACGGCTCTCCGTCACCGAAACTGAGCTCTCCACGAGAGATGTCATATCCGTGAGCTTCCAGATACCTGCACAGCGTATTCTGCACCATATACCTCACTATCCACATGGGTGTGAACAGCTGTGTTGCCGCTGCTATCTTCTCAGCTTCCAGCCGCTTGCTGTTTTTCAGTCCCACAGCTATTTCCTCACGGTATGGGCTGTTAAAGCCCTGATGTGCCCAGCCGAGCGCTCCTTCCATGCGAAAAATCTCCCTCGGCAGCGCCGTCAGTCTTGCTGCCGCTCCGTCTTCGTCAAAAAGCTGTTCCGGAACGGGAAGCTCGCTGTGCTGCAAAAAAATACCGCCATACACCGCCGAAAGCTGCCTGCACTTTTCTTTGAAAGCTGCGATGCGAAGCTCCTGCGGCTCCTCCATTATCTCACGGATACTGTCATAGCTCACAAAGGCGAGGGCACAAAGGCGCATAAACCCGTAATACGCTGTTTCCTCATCATTTCCGCTCATAAGCCCGCTTCGTGCCGCGGCAGCAAATCTCTTCAGCTGCGAATAGTCCATAACATCCTCACAATTTCCAAAGGCGGACACAGCTGCGTCCGCCTTTATATTAATCAATATGAAGCTCTGTAAAAACCGCCTCAAATACCACTTTGCCGTTTTCGCGGGAATACTGCCCCGTGTGCTCGGGAACAAAGCCGCATTTTTCGAGAACTCTTCCGGAAGCTCCGTTGTCTTTTGCATAAAAAGCAGTAAAGTCACGGGCTCCGAGCTCATTATACGCCCAGTCCAGAAGTCCTCGGACCGCCTCGGTAGCATAGCCCTTCCGCCAGTAGCTGCGGTTGATATTGTAGCCGATCTCATATGCCTTGTCCTTTTCGCTCCATTCGAGGCTGATATCACCGATGACCTTATCGGTCTCTCTCAGAACTATGGCATACTTATCGTTATCGGCTCTCCATTCCTCTATCCTCCGGCGCAGCTCCACGATATTATCATCGCAGGGATAGGGCATGAACCTGTTAACCTCGGGATCGGAACGCCATTCAAAAGCATCCTCCGCGTCGCTGATACGAAACGGACGGATCAGCAGTCTTTCAGTCTCTTTCATAGGTTATCTCAGAATGAAGCCAGCTTTGCGAACTGTGCCTTGAGTGCAGGATAGATCTCCCTGTAAAGCTGATAGTACTTCTCATACTCGGGAACATTCTCAGCCTTGGGGGCCTGTACCTTGTCGGTCTTGATGATAGCACCGCAGGCCTCGGGCACACTGCTGTAAATGCCTGCGCCAACGCTTGCAAGTATAGCCACACCAAGTGCGGGACCTTCCTTTGAAGCAACTGTCTTTACATTGCAGTTGTAAAGGTCTGCCAGCATACTTCTCCAGAGGGGTGAGGATCCGCCGCCGCCGCAAGCCATCATGTCGCTTACGTTTACGTTCATCTCGCGGAATACCTCTACGCAGTCGCGGAGAGAATATGTAACGCCTTCAAGAACGGCTCTGAGCATATCCTTTCTTGTGTGGATAGCCGAAAGTCCGAAGAATACGCCTCTCGCATCGGGATCAAGGTGAGGAGTTCTCTCGCCCATGAGGTAAGGCAGATAGAGAAGTCTGTTAGCGCCTACGGGAACTGTCTCAGCCTGCTTGTCCATGAGGTAGTACTCGTCTACGCCCATAAGCTTGGCAGTCTCCTTTTCTGTCATGCAGAAATTATCTCTGAACCACTTCAGTGAAAGGCCTGCGCCCTGTGTTACACCCATTACGTGCCATGTATTCGGTACGGCTGCACAGCAGGTATGAACTCTGCCCTTCTTGTCGATGGATATATTTGAAGTATGAGCGAATACAACGCCCGATGTACCGATAGTCGTGAAAGCCTTGCCGTCCTCGACAACGCCTGTACCAACAGCAGCTGCTGCATTATCGCCTGCGCCGCCTACTACGATAGTGCCCTCGCAGAGACCGAGTGTCTCGGCCATCTTCTTTGTGAGAGTACCTGTTACCTCACAGCTCTCATGCACCTTGCCCAGCCAGCTCTTGTCTATCTCGAAAGCGCTGAGAAGTTCATCAGACCACTTGCGGTTGGGAACATCAAGGAGCTGCATACCCGAAGCGTCCGATACCTCGGTAGCGTACTCGCCTGTGAGGATAAGTCTGAGGTAGTCCTTGGGGAGAAGGATATGAGCCACCTTTGAGTATACCTCGGGCTCATTGTTCTTTACCCAGAGTATCTTTGCAGCTGTCCAGCCTGTAAGAGCAGGATTTGCTGTGATCTCCACCAGCTTGTCCCTGCCTACGATGCGGTTCATCTCCTCTACCTCGGCAGCTGTTCTCTGGTCACACCAGATTATGGATCTGCGGAGTACATTGTTATCCTTGTCAAGCATTACGAGACCGTGCATCTGTCCCGAAATACCTATACCCTTGACGTCCTCTTTGCTGACGCCGCTCTTTGCCATAACAGCCTTTACAGTCTCGATCATTGCGTTTGCCCAGTCCGCAGGATCCTGTTCTGCATAGCCGTTCTTGGGCTGATACATGGGATATTCGATAGTCTTTGAAGCTATAACGCTTCCCTTCTCGTCGAAAAGGACTGTTTTTGTACCGCTGGTACCGCAGTCCACACCAATTACATATGCCATAATAAGCAACTCCTTTTGAATTATTACAGGGGCCTCCCCTGCATTCTTATTCTCCAAATCAAAACATCCCTGATAAACTTGTAATGATATTCAAAAAGCGCTGCGGACGCCCTCAGCGAGTTATGTGTCCGCAGCGCCGCAGATTCGTTCCGTCAGCTCAGAAGATCGAATGAGAGGTGTCTCGAATTAACATCATAATAATCCTCGATCTCCGCAACATAATATCTGAAAACGATCTTTTCCTCGGCAGGAGCCAGCTCCACGGGTTTAGCGTCGGGATGTTCCTCATCAGGCTCTGACATAAGAGGAGGTATGGAGATCGTCATTACATCTCCGCTGGGAGAAACCCCCAGATAATCAAGCTGTTCATCTGTGAGAGTATTGAGATTTACATTGTGGTACTTCTTGAGGGTAAAGTAGGATATTCCCGTAGCCTCGTCCACCTGCTCACTGTTGAACTGTCTGAGAGCGCCTGCATTCATTTCATTGATGTACATTCTCTTGTCTGCTGTATACTCCATTTCTGCAAGCACCTTTTCCGAAGGCGATTTGATGTAGTATCTTCCGTTTGCCTCCTTACCGATACCGAAGAAGTCGAGCTGATCTTCGGTAAGGCTGTCCAGAGCAACGGGATCCACGTCGGCAGCAGTCTTGTCTATTGCGAACTTACGGCTTGCGGAAAGATCCGTCAGCATAAGCTTGTTGTCGTAGGTATAACCGAGTCTTGTGAGCTCCTCATCTGTTACCTTGAGCTCGATCGTATCGGAGAGAGCGTTGAGCTCATCTGTGATGGCCTGACGCGACTTTGTTTCCCAATTTACTGTAATACCGCTGCGGATGGGTCTGCTGAGGTATACCACACGCTCCAGATTCTTCAGCGTGAATGTAGCGAAGGAATTCTTTACATCGGCTGTGTTCGGCTCAACGTATATAGCGGTACTGCCCTTTGAACTGTCATCGGTGTTAACTATCCTGTAACGGTATTCGCCCGAGGGAGATACACCTGTTTCCACGGTCTTCTCCTTTATTGCCGCAACAAAGAAGGATGAGAAGAGGAAGTAGCCGAGGGCGCCGAAGATATACATAAGAAGTATGATAGTGGCCAGTGCTGTCTTTACGCCTTCGCCCGCGCCTGACATGAGCAGTATGACTATACCCGTAATGACAATGGGAATAATCAGCCCCCACTCGCCGAAGTACAGCAGTACCACAGGCAGCATTGCGGGAAGGATCAGAAAGCTGCATATCCTCGTAACTATCTGATGTCTCGTATAGAGCATGATTATGAGGGCAGCCAGTGACACGCCCGAAACCGCAAGACACAGTGATGCGCGCTGGTGTATGTGCATATCATAGAATATGGAAAGATAGCAGAGTCTGAATACAAAAAGCGTATATACCACGCTCAGAAGTGAAATGACTCTTTTAGTCCAGACATTTCCAAATAAACTTTTCATTATTGCCTCCGAATTGTTATGATCTATATATAAGCTATGCGGCTAAAAGTCACACACAGTATATTATAGCATTTTTCTCTTTGTTTTACAAGTTCTTTTTGAAATTTTTTCCAAAAAAACAAAGTCTTTACAAAAGTCAGCAATAATTGTATAATATAAACAGCAAGAAATGAAAGGAACCTCCTATGAAAAAGCTCTTACAGAACATAAAAGCATATCAGGCGGTATTTGTTATACTGACCGCTGCTGTTATGATAACCATATTCATACTGTCTGCCCAGGACGCCGAAAAGTCCTCAGACACCAGCAGCGTACTGACCAGAATAGCTGTCAGGCTCATAGACAGGGATTACGACAGCGAATCCCCCGAAAAGCAGCAGGAGATCTGGGAAAAGGCCTCCTTTATCGTGCGAAAGCTCGCTCACTTCTCCATATATACGGCTCTCGGCTTCTTCGCATCATTTTCGGCAGGAAAAAGAAAGCTTTTCACACTGAAAAGCCTCGGCGTGATCATATTCGGTTTTCTTTACGCAGTTTCTGACGAGTTCCACCAGAACTTTGTCAAGGGCCGCTCCTGCGAATTCAGGGACATGATGATAGATACGGGCGGAGTTACCACGGGTATGATAATATCATTCGTATTCATGGGACTGATATTCCTTATCGCACGCAAACGGAAAAAGAACACATCAGGACAATGATAATACACTGAAATAAGGAAAAGCCATAAAGGAGCTGCCGCTCCCTTATGGCTTTTGATTTTTACTGCATACCGCCTCTTACATAGAAGTTATCCTGAATGATAAGAGCACAGCCGCCGAGGAAATTGTTCTTTCCGTCCAGTCTGCTGAGCACAACTCTGTCAGCGATCTCCTCGCTTACAAGGCGGATCATCTCACGCTTGCAGTAGTCAAACTGCTTTTCGTTGAGCTTGAAGTTGTGAAGAACTATCTTCTTTGCGAAATGGCTGATAGCCAGATTGTTTATAAGCACGGTGTACTTTGAGATAATATCGTCCACCACGTTCTTGACGGACTCCTCGCCTCTCATAAGCGCCATAAACACATTATCGGTATTTATTGCAGTCTTGTCGCCTTCTGTAAGCTCATAGAGCACAGGAGTCTTGTCCTTGGAATAGATCTCGTAGAAGGCGTTGAGCATAGCTGTTCTTGAAAGCTCAGCCTTTACGGAGCCGTTGGGATAGCCCTCATAGGACTTTCCGTTGGGACATACGATATATCTCTCGATAGTTGATGTATAGGACACATAGTCCGCAGAGAGCTCATTCTTGTTGATGATAGCCAGATTTACCTGGTTGCCGTTATGAATGAACGCCTGATTGGTCTGATAGCCGTTCTGAGTTCTGAAATCATTGCTTGCAAGAGCCATAAGTCCTATGGCATTGCCGCAGTGTATCTCAAAATTAAGGCCGCCGGAGAGCTTGTCGATAAAGTTTGTGAAGTCAAGAACTCCGTCCTTGTAGAAGATCTTGAGCTTGCCCCACATGGAAGGAACTACACCAACGCCGAGACCGAGGATCTTATCCTTGGTAAGAGCGCTGTTCTCGACCATTTCGTTGCTGGTCTTGATTATGTAGTTTATGATGTCCTTGCTTGTGGTCCTTTCGTCGATTACCATGCTTGCCTTATCGAGGACCTCGGAATTAAGATTGGTCAGACCTATGCTTACTTCCTTCTCGTCCACTGTTGCACCCAGTGCAAAACGGCTGTTGACATTGATGTCGATAAGGATCTTTCTTCTGCCCTTCTGGAGCTTCTCGGCATTTACAGGAGCTTCTCCAATCTCAATGAGAACGCCCTCTTCTATCATTTCGTTTGTAATGATTGTAACTGCAGCTCTCGTGATCTCAAGTGCGCTTGCAACATCGACTCTTGAGATAGGGCCTGATTCCCTGATCACTCTAAGAATCTGCATTCTGTTTCTTCTTTTCAGATCGAGTTTACTTATTCCTCTTTTTTCCATACTGCAACAACTCCATTTCTGTTCATGTCTGTTTTTCGGGAACTAAGTCCGCACTGTACAATCTGCATATCCCCACAGGTGTTTGTCAGAAATTACTGTTATAACTGCCTGTATAATTTTATTTTTTTATAATAAAGCCAATCTCTTTTAACGTATTTATATTATAACACAATATTATTAAAATTCAAACATTTTAACGCAAATAATTGTAAAATCAGCGTTTTTTACAAAGCGTTCAGAGTATTTTTGTTAAATATTCCGTAGCCTTTACTACCAGCGGCAGTGAACCCACAGAAAATATCGTTCCTGCGGTAAAAATCTCGGATGCATACACTGAATTTTTACCGTATCTTATGCTCAGAAGAGTACACATTGCAGCAGGTGGAGCAGCAGCAGCCACCAGCACAGTCATGCGCACCTTTTCATCTATCCCCGTAAGCAGCGCCAGGGGTACTGCCAGTATCAGCGGAAGTACTATGAGCTTCAGCAGACAAACGTAGTATACCCTGAGATTTTTCAGCATTTTCGGCACATTCGTAGCCGCAATGGTAACTCCCGAGACTATCATTGCCATGGGGGTATTGACCTCCTTGATGAAGCCCAGAGCACTGAGCATTGTCTCAGGGAGGCGTATATTGAGGAAAAAAGTGAGCAGTCCGAGAAGTATGGAGATAATAGTCGGCGAATAGAACACCTTTATCACCTGACGGAAGTCCTTTTGTCCCGATATAAGTATGACTCCATGAGTCCACACGATAAGGTTGAACACGGTAATGAAGGCAGTAAGGTAGAATACACCCTCATCATGGTATATGGCATTGACAAGCGGGATACCCATAAATCCGCAGTTGGAGTATACAGCGGAGAAGCGCTCTATCTCAAACTGTCTGCCCTCCTTTTTGCGCACAAGGAAGTATGACAGCACTATCACCGCTGCAATAGCTCCCGCTGACAGCACAAAGGTCAGCAGGAGATTTCTGGCCAGCTCAGCTTTATAGGGCTTCTGATAGGACATGAATATGACTACCGGATTTACCACCTGAAGCATGAATTTCGACAGATCCTTATTCGAAGCCTCGCTTATCAGTCCCGTTTTTGCGCAGACAACGCCCACTGCTATGAGTATGAGCATTATCAGAGTCTGACCGAATATAATATCTGAAACCATTTTATCCTCCGACAATAAGAGAGATCACATTTACAGCGGTCCATACCACGGGAGCCGCTATATAGAATACTCCCACAGTGACCGCACTGAGTACGTACAGGCATTTTTTTGCGGCATTTCCCGCAGTATTACTCACCTTTTTCCTGCGAATCACGATAAGCAGCAGGACAAACATCACAAGGCCTGCTCCTGAAAGAACAGCACCTGCCCTCAGCCCCGACGGACAGAAGCTCAGCTCCGCAGAGCCGCCCTCAGGCATCTCAATAGCCATAAACGCTCCCAGCGTCCTGATGACAGGAGCCTTTCTGCCGTTGATGCTGCAGCTCCAGCCCTTTGAAAATGCCACGGGAAGGTAAACATATCCGCCCTTTACGGCGCTCACCTTCACTTTGCTGCCCTTCACGCTGACGTCTGCCGTTTCCGCCGCAGCCAGAGCCTCATTGACTCTGTCAGCGTCATAGAGCCATACTCCGAACACAGACACGGAAATATCCCTGAGTACGCTTATCTTTACTTCAACGCTCTCGTCCTCAAAGGTACCGAGGTCAAGTATACCGCAGCAGTAGCTCTCAGGATAGGCTGCCTGTACTCTGGTGCCGTTAACATATATATCCGCGGCTTCGTAATAGTCCTCCTCCACATCGGTGGAGTAATTGCCGAAAATATCGAAATATAGTTCTTTTCTGCCAGTGACCTCTATGTTGTAGGTAAGCTCCGCCTTCTCTTCATTCTGCTTGTCCACGGTGGTAATGCCGTCTTTCTCCGATACCTCAACGCCCTCAGCCACATCTGGAGAGAGCTTTTCAACGGCACCGCTTATGCCGAAGAGTTTTTCCGCAATATATCCTGTAGCTTCCACTCTCTGTACGTTCTCGAAGTCTGCCAGCTCCGCGGGAGCTGTATCTGATATAAGCGCACCGCCAAGCACGTTGGGATCGGTATATACAGCCATACCTCCCTCCGTATCCATAGGCAGATAATAGGTATTCTTTCCCACGGGACTTCCTATGATATACTTATTGAGCAGCAGCTCGTCGGTGAGCATAGTGCCTCCCGAGGAATCCATATCCATCCAGTGAGAAGAATAGCCCAGTCTTTTAAGTGCATAGAGAGTGCCGCAGTCGGTCAGTGAGGTGTAGTGACCGATTGAATACTTTCCCCAGCCCTCCGCATAATTGGGATAAAAATACTTTTTTCCCGCCTTAATGCGGACAAATTCCTCATCTGTTATCCTTGCGAAGGCAGCGGCATTGCGCCGGAAACCGGGTACTGTATCATTTATCTCGGCAACGTTCACGCCGAAGCTCAGAAAGCTCTCGCCGAACACCACCGCCGCCATGACGGCAAATGTAAAGAGCCTCGATGTATGTCCGCGGCGGAAGCTGTAAATGCAGATGAAGTATACCGCAGCTCCCGTAAGGCCCACAGCGGAAAGTATGATGCCTGCCTTCGGCTCCACCCACAGCGAATTGGCATATGAGCTGAGCTTACGGCGCTCTGTGTAAGCTGCCGTCACAACACCTGCCAGCAGCAGCAAGCCTGCACCTGTAAGCATATATGCCCGTCTTTTTTTCTTTAACTCATGACGTTCGGAAAGCAGCTCTCCGCAGGCAGAGAACACCAGCAGCAGAACTATGAAGCCGTAGCGCAGAGGATAAGCCTGATAGCTTCCCGTATGAAGCAGCTTGTTCACAGGCTCCGCAAAAGCGCCTGCCAGTGAGATGACTCCACCATACGAAAAAAGCACACCCTTTCCCGATCTCACGGACTTACGAAAAACCACGCACAGCACGGATCCTGCCAGTACAAGGGAGCTGCCCGCCAGAAGGGCTGCCTTATCAGCGTTCCTTTCTATGAAATAACCTCCGAAGTATATCTCCTTCAGTGAATTGCCTCTGCCCGAGGCAGTATACTGCAAAAATGCCGGAAGCCATACAACCCCGCTGATAAGTGCGGCACAAATATCTCCCAGTATGAGCCTTACAGCCCTACTGCCCCTGTTATGAGACTCACAGCAAAGATACAGCGCAGCTCCTCCCAGCATCATGACAAAGACTATCACCATGAAGCTTATATAGAAATTCAGCAGCAGGCATACAGCCAGACATACCGTATATGCTCCCCATCTGCCTTTTTCCAGCAGTCTGAAAAGCGAAAGCATCAGCAGCGGAAATACTATCATCATATCTATCCACATATTGTTCTGATAGTACATCATCACGTATCCACCTGCCGAATACATAACCGACATCAGCACACCGAAGCCTGTCCCCAGCTTCGGGAATACTCTGCCGAGGTACAGCTGCGCCGAGGCAGAGCTCAGTGCAGTTTTTATCACAAGAAGAATGTTCACGAAGAATATCATATCACTGTTCTTCACCGCCAGTGAGAGCAGCGACAGAGGAGAGGACAGAAAGAACAGGAACACTCCGTAGAAATTCATCATACCGCCGCCCCGGCTCAGAAGCAGCGAGCCGTCGGAAAATACAGTTTTCAGTTCCATAAGCAGCGGAACGTACTGCTGATCCATGTCGCACCACGCCACAGAACGCTCTCCGAAGGGATAGAATCCGTGTATCGCATAGAACAGCATAAAAAGAGCTGCAGTGACTGCTCCCGCAATAAGCGGAGCCGCTTTATCCGTAAGCTTGTAGCGTTTCATATCATCCCTCCTCAGACATTGACCAGAATATTTTATCACATTTTCCTTATATAGTCAATAAAAAATCCGAAGCATCACTGCTCCGGATCTTTTAATCATTCAATTATTTGTAGTAATCAAGACCGTCAGCGGAAACAGGAATGATCTTCCAGCCTTCTCCTCTGACCTTGACAACGCACAGAGTAGTCTTATCGCGCTCTATATCGCCGTCTTCGTCCTTATGCTTGGTCTTTACTCTGACCTCGTAGCCCTTTGTTACCTTGACATCGTCATCGTCAGCGTCATACTGATCGATCATCTTCTCAAAGTATTTTTCAGCGTGCTTGAGGTCTGATGACTTGAGCTTTTCCTTACGGGTGATCTTGTCGAATTTGGGAAGTGTTTCCTTATCATCGAGATCGTCGATCATATCCTCGATCATCTCGTTGTAGCTGTCGACCTTATCATCGTAATCGTCATCTTCCTTGAGAGTCTTTATAACAGACTTGGGAAGAGTGAGGGAATACATTGTCTTTCCGCCGTGCTTATCAGCAGCAGCCTTTACATACTTCTTTACAGCACTCTTGTATCCGCCGCCGAACATAAGGGCAACAAGAAGCAGGAACAGAAGAGCAGCAACAGCACCAGCTGCAATATATACAAGGCTCTTGTTATTCTTCATTCCGCCGGGGAGGTTTTCGGAAATATCACCTGCGATACCGTCTACCTTCTTGGCAATATCCGAACCGTTGAGCTGCTTGAAGCCGTTAGCTGCATCCTTTGCAGCGCCCTCGACCTTCTGCTCTGCGTTCTGAGCAGCGTCATTCTTTACTTCATTGACAACATTCTCTGCCTTTTCAACAGCCTGTGCGGCATCATTCTTGACTTCATTAACAGCGTCAGCAGCCTTCTGTTCAGCGTTCTCAACAACGTCAGCTGCTTTTTCCTTGACATCGTTTACAGTCTCTGCCGCTTCATTCTTTACGTTTTCAGCTGCATTTCCTATGGTCTCCTGAGCCTTGTCGGCTACGTTCTCTGCTGCTTCCTTAACTTCAGAAGCTGCCTTGGACTCTGCACAGTCACAGGATCCGCCTTCGGGTATCTGTTTTCCGCAATATTTACAAAATGCCATAAGAAAACCTCCAAATAAAATATTTCAATAATTATTTTATCATACCAAAGTCCTTGTTGTCAAGTAAAACCATGAATTTCAAATATGAAAAAGCACTTTTCGGCACATTGCATAAAGCCTCGCCGCCGATGGATCACCGCACAGGTATACGGCTGTATATGCCGCAGAAATACGGGTATAATATACGCGGAGGTGTTGATATGCACGAAAATGATGAAAAAGACGTCAAGATCTACATTCCGAAAGACAGCCGCGGGAACGGTCAGTCCTCCCCGCCCCTGCAATCGGAACAGAGGCCGTAGAATACTGTCTGGGCGTAGTCAATGGAAAAACCGTGCTCGTCCTCAATATGACGGGTAAGCTCGGCAAGATGACCGCAGTCAAGATGGATGAGTCTGCCGCAGCTGAGGCATTTCAGATGAAAATGGCTGCGGCACTGCTCTTCGTTCTCGATATACTGATAGCAGGCGCAGGTCTTTCCGTCAAAGGCATATTTCCTGACAAGTCCCTGCTCCACAAGTCTGTCCAGCTGCCTGTATATGGTGGCAACGCCCACGGGAGTGCCCTCAGAGGACAGAAAAGCGCTTATTTCCTGAACATTTGTATGCTTGTCCTTGTTTTTTATAAGATAAGACAGAAGCTTTTCCTTCTGCTTGGTATTATAGCCTGCGTCCCGTTTCATTTTTCCTCCCGTTACTTAGTGATTATCTTCCAGCCTTCGTCGTTGAGTTTTACTACCAGTGCCATATCGTCGCCGCCCTTTTCACCGTTATGCAGGTAATTGAAATTGACCTCATAGCCTTCCTTTATATCGAAGCTTTCGGCGGTCACATCAGGGAGATAAGGCTTGCACAGCTCAACGAAATATTTTTTTATGCCGTCTCTCTGCTCGTCGGAGATCTCCTTTGAATCGTCGATGGAGCCGAAAGTGAGCGTTCCGTTTTCATCGCCGATGATCTTATCCTGAGTATCATTGAAGGTATTGATGAGCTCGTCATATTTGCCTTCGTTCTTCATGGCTTCAACGGCAGAATCGGGATACATATAGGAATAGAATGCGTCGCCGCCGCCAATGGAATACATTGCATTGAAACATTCCTTCAGAGCGTTCTCGTAGGAATCGTTCTGCTGCTCATTTACCTCTATATTTGAAATAGACTCCTTTTTAGGCTCACAGCTGCCGAATGAGCAGACTGCAAGTGCACATACAGCAAGCAATATCGCTGCTTTTTTCATATTTTATACCTCCGTAACGAATAATTATCAATTCCGATTATAGCACTAATTGACCTTATTGTCAATGTTATGAGGCTAAAAAGAGCTTTTGTGACTTCCGCTGACCTTTTGTAACATTCCATAAAACCCGCACATATTTTTTGTGCACAACATAGAAACTCAGAATTGTTTTTTGGAAATTCAATGGTTTTACGTTGAATTTTGACGGTTTTTGTGCCGTATATGAAAGGCAGCTGCGGAAGTATGCAAAAAGCCGCAGACTTCATCATATGAAAGCCTGCGGCAATAACTCGTTATACTATCCTTTGATACCGGAGCATTATCTTACGGTAACTCCCGGGATCTCATCAGCCTTATGGCAGGCTCTGTCGCCTTTTTCGGCAAGCTCCGCCTGATAGTCCGCGATAACCATCATAAGCTCGGAAGCCATGAGTCTGTCCTTGAAATCGCGTATGACACGCTCAAAATCGCCGCTCCTGCGCAGAAGATCAGCTGTGAGGAGCACTATATCGCTGTCCGCAGAGAGCTCTGCTCTGTGGGTATCAAATATCTTCACAGCAGCTCTGCGGCATTCCGCAGCCTGCTCGTCGCTGCCCTCGTCATCATAGGCCCATGCCGCATAAAGACGGCTTTTCAGAGCCTCCTTCCAGATCCTGTTCTTTTCACAGACCAGTGACATCTTTTTGAATCTGCCCGTCAGTCCGTCACCGCATTTCCTGTACTTGTCGCTTTCAAAGAACTCTCTGGTAAAATCCGCATGAATATCTATGGAAGCGTTGCAGTATCCGCAGTGCGGGCACTCATTCACCCAGTACTTTATATAAGAGCGGTGGGGCTCGTCAGGTCTCAGATCAAGATCGGGAACACTTGTATCGGGATCATATTCCGCTACCACGGTCTGAGCCGAGCTCTTTCCGCAGACTGCGCATACAAGTTCTTTTTCTTCTGTTCTGAACGGCATATTCTACTCCTTACTTCTGCTTTATACGGAAGCTGCTGTTGTGGAGCTTCGAAGCGTCAAAGCCTCTGGGCTTGCGGTCCTCGCGCTTTTTGTTATTGGGACGGCGCTCGGACTTCTGCTGCTTCTTTTCCTCCTCATCGTTGAGGCGCATAGTCAGTGATATACGGTTTCTCTTGAGGTCAACATCAAGAACCCTTACCTTGACTACCTCGCCGACCTTTACAGCTTCAAGAGGGTGTTTGATGTAGCGGCTGCATATCTGTGAGATATGAACGAGACCGTCCTCGTGGACACCTATGTCTACGAAACAGCCGAAATCAATGATATTGCGGACAGTACCCACAAGCTCCATACCGGGCTTGAGATCCTTTATCTCCATAACATCTCCGCTTCTGAGGAGAGGAGCGGGAAGCTCGTCACGAAGGTCGCGTCCTGGCTTTTTAAGCTCGCCGATGATGTCGGTGAGAGTAGGAACGCCTATACCGAGAGACTTGCTTATATTCTCCATACCGATGCTGTCAGCCTTTTCGTTGATGCCCTCGGCTCCGCCGCCTGCAATATCAGCAAGGGTAAATCCGCACTCGCTGAGAAGTGAGGAAGCAGCTTCGTAGCTTTCGGGGTGAACGGCTGTATTATCGAGAGGATTCTTGCCGTCGCGTACTCTCAGGAAGCCTGCGCACTGCTCGAAAGCCTTCTTACCAAGCTTCGGCACCTTGAGGAGCTCCTTGCGGTCGGTAAATCTGCCGTTCTCCTCACGGTAGGTAACGATATTCTTTGCAACTGTTGCGTTGATGCCTGCGATATAAGAAAGCAGAGAATGTGAAGCGGTATTGAGGTCAACTCCGACGGAGTTAACACAGTCCTCGACTACGCCGCCAAGAGCTTCGCTCATTCTTGCCTGAGGCATATCGTGCTGATACTGTCCTACGCCGATGGCCTTGGGATCTATCTTTACCAGCTCCGCAAGAGGATCCTGAAGACGCCTTGCAATGGATATTGCGCCTCTTATGGATACATCGTACTCCGGGAACTCCTCAGCGGCAACCTTTGAAGCGGAATATACCGAAGCTCCGGCCTCGCTTACTACCATGTAGCTTACGTCCTGAGGAACTTCCTTTACTATCTCAGCAGCAAAGGTCTCTGTCTCACGGGAAGCTGTACCGTTTCCGATGGATATGACGTTTACGTTGTACTTCTGGATAAACTCCTTGACCTTGCGCTTTGCAGCCTCTACCGCACCTGCCGAACCAACAGGATAAATGATAGCGGTATCAAGAACCTTGCCTGTGCCGTCGATAACAGCGGTCTTGCAGCCGTGAGCATAACCGGGATCAAGTCCGAGGATAATGCTGCTCTTGAGCGGCGGCTGGAGAAGCATCTGACGGAGATTAGCTGCAAATACCTTTATGGAGTCCTCAGCGGCCTTTGCGCTCATCTCGGAACGTATCTCGCGCTCGATAGAGGGGAAGATAAGTCTCTTGTAGCTGTCTGCGGCAGCAGCCCTTACAAGCTCTCCGCAGGCATTGTTTGCCTTGATGTATTTGCCGAAGATAACATCCGTAGCTATGGTCTCATCAAGAGTTACAGCCACCTTGAGGAAGCCCTCCTTCTCGCCTCTGTCAAGGGCAAGAACACGATGGTTGGCAACCTTCGGAATAGCCTCGGTGTACTCATAGTAGTTCATATATACGCTCTCGGCCTCGGGATCGGCAGCCTTTGATACCAGCTCGCCCTTCTCTCCTGCAAGAGCACGGAGCTTCTTTCTTATATCAGCGTCGTCAGAGATGTCCTCGGCAATGATGTCCATAGCGCCCTGAAGAGCAGTCTGAACGTCGTTGATCTTCTTCTCCTCATTGAGGAAGGCTTCTGCCTCCTTCTCGGGATCTGTAAAGTTTTCCTGTGCAATGAGCATCTCTGCAAGGGGCTCGAGACCGTTCTCACGGGCAATGCTTGCACGGGTACGGCGCTTCGGCTTGAAGGGGCGGTAAATATCCTCCACCTCAACGAGAGTAACAGCCGCACTGATAGCAGCCTCTATCTCGGGAGTCATCTTCTCCTGCTCTGTGATAGCGTTTGTAACCTCCTCCTTGCGCTTTTCAAGGTTGCGGAGGTACATGAGCCTGTCATAGAGCTCACGGAGTATCTGATCGTCCAGGGAGCCTGTGAGCTCCTTACGGTAACGGGCGATAAAGGGTATTGTCTTGTCGTCATCTATAAGAGCAACTGTATTGTCCACCTGCTCCTGTTTCAGTCCGAATTCCTTTGCGAGTACTTTGTTGATTTCCATAATTTTTCCTTTCGTCTTTATGATATAAGGACCGTCGGCACAGCCGCGGTCCTGTCCGGCTTGTATATCATTCCCGTTCCTCGGGGGCAGCTTCCTGCTGCTCGGGTGCGGGTGTAACTGTCATGGACTCAAGCTGATCTTCATTCCAGCGGTCGAGCCAGGAAAACAGTGTCTTTGCTATATCCTTGTATACGTTCATGGAGTTCTTCTCCATGAGCACATCATGTCTCATGCCGTCGAATATGCGGTGAGATATGCTCTCATAGCCTGTCTTTTCCATTTTTGATATTGTGCGCATGAGCTTCTTTTCCGAGATCATGGCGGAATCGTCCCTGCCCGATATGAACCTTATGGGGAGAGAGGGATTTTTGACCTGCCAGCCTCTTCCCGATTCAGACTGCTTCACCAGCCACAGGAGCTCCTGATAGCCGTTGAGGGTAGGCTTGAAATTGCACAGCGGATCCTCATTGTAAGCAAGTACAGCGTCTGCATCGCTGCATCTCCATGAATTTATGGGATCCTCGAAGAATTTTCCGAAGCTGTCGTCTATGGTATCGAAGATCTTTTCGCTCCTGAAGCGGCTGCCCGGACGTTTTGCCGCAACAGAGCCTATTACTCTTGACGCAGGCGAAAACGGACTGTGGCAGATAGTTCCCAGAAGCACAAGGCCGTTCAGCTCATTATCGTGTTCTTTTATAAAGCATCTTGCTCCCGCAGCTCCCAGACCGCTTGCCACCATAAATACGGGCACATCGGGATAGGCAGCTCTGATCCTCTTGCTGAGCTGGAGGATATCGGCCACAAAGCCTTCACCGCCGTTTCTGAACATAAAGCCCAGATCATCGGCCTCCACGATACTCTTTCCGTGTCCGCGGTTATCATGTATTACCGTTATGAAGCCCTGCTCGGCAAGGTAATCCATAAAGGGATAGTAACGCTCCTTGTGCTCATTCATGCCATGAACAATCTGGACAATGCCGTTTATATCTCCCGAAGGCACTGCCATTACAGCTGAAATAACAAGTTCGTCATATTCGGAAGTAAATTCAAATTCCTTCAGATCAGCATTAAGCATAAAGATCCTCCTGTCAAAATTCGGGGAAAACAAAGTTTACAAAGTTTATTATATCATATTTCGGACAATAAAGCAACTATTTTCTAACAACAGCGGATATTCGGTATTTTATATACCCTTTTCCAGCTGCCTCAGCCTGTGCAGGAGAGTATTCGGCACTCCCCTAGCTCCTCTGACAGCCGATACGCCAAGCTTTTTCATCTCGGACAAGGGCATATCACCCTGTGCGAACCTGTGCATGAGCTTCAGCTTCATAGCCTTTCTGATACGGTAGCTGCCGTCATCGTAGTTATACTGTATGTTTACTTCTGTTGCCTCACATCTGTACATTACGGCGGAGACTGGTGCAGCCATATACATATACACCGTATCCCCCACTATCATATTTGCAGTCTGTTTCCATAGGATAGTGCCGTCACGGCAGAAGTCCTTCTCAACATCGTACATTGCAGGGGCAGCAGGTATAAGCCACTCCCTTGGTTCAGTGCGCATCCTTTTTCCGCTTCCTGTATGTGACACTATCTCATAGCTCATATCAATGAGCCCTCTGACCTGTTCCTCATCAACGCTGCCGTCAAGAAGAACGGTCACCCACTGTTCCTTCTGCATATGATAGGCAGGAAGTATACCCTTCATCGCCAGCAGCGAGCCCGTCATCAGCGGACTACACTTGACATTGATTATCGGATGGACCTCAACGGAAACGGTCTCAGCGGCGATATGAACGACCTGACCATATTCGATCTGTATTCCACCAATGACATCAATGAAGAACAGCTGGCTGACTTCTTCGATAACTACATAGATCGTCTTAACGAGTATTCCGAGCAGCTTGCAGCTGCAAAGAACCTCCCTCCCGTAAAGTTCAGCCCCGATTCAAGCGCTGCACCTATGGTATATGAGATGGACGCAGTCCGCTCGGGAGATACCAACAGCGACGGAAAAATGGACCTTGCTGACGCTATCAATATCATGCAGTCCCTTGCAAATCCCGATAAGTACAAGCTTTCAATGTCAGAGCGCTTCAACGGCGACCTCGACGATACAGGCAACGGCATTACTCCCAACGATGCTGTTGCTATACAGGAAAGACTTCTCGGTTTAATCTGAATATGACAAAAGCCCGTAAGCAATGACAGCTTCCGGGCTTTTTTTGTAATCCGCTGAACAGAAAAGCCATAGCAGCTCTGAAGAAATGTCAGAGATGCTATGGCTGAGCTTTTTATGCGCCGAATATGACGCTTTATTTATTCTGTCATGTGGTTGCCTGGAATACAGCCTTTACGAATGAATAGAGGTGTGAATGGATAGAGTCATCACCGTGGTGGCCGTTCTGAACAACGTGCCATACATGAGGTACGCCGTTCCTGGTGAAGTTATTGTGGTAGCCCTCGGGAGTATTCAGGCCAACTACATCGTCCTGAGTACCGCCTGTGATCATTACGAGGTAAGGAGTCTCGCTCTCGCTGTTCCACTTCCATGAGCCCGAAGCACCCGGTGCAGGACAGATAGCGCCTACATAGCCGAACTTGTTACCATACTTCATACCGATCTGGAGAGACTCGCGTCCGCCCATTGAGAAGCCTGTGACAGCAGTATTCTCTCTGCCTGTTGCAACGCTGTACTTGGACTCGATATGAGGCATAAGGCTGTCAACGATATCATCAACGAAGTTGTCGTAGCCCTCGTTTGAACCAGGATCAGCAAATCCTGTTGCATCGTTCATGGTAGCGCTTGTGAATACGAAAGGCACTACAACTATCATTTCTTTTGCGTCGCCCGAAGCAATAGCATTTCCTACGATCTGCTGTGTATACATCTGACCGTTGCCCTGTGTTATCATACGGTTCTCGTTCTCAAAGAAGCCGTGGAGCACATAGAGTACGGGATACTTCTTGCTCGGATCATAGTTTGCGGGAAGCAGGATATTGTAATTCTTGTTCTTGTTTGCCTTCTTGGAGAAGTATGTCTCCTTCTTGAGCGTTCCGTACTGAACACCCTGCTTCTGCATATGTGAATCATTGGGCTCATTGTTTACAAGCGACTTCTGAACGATATCTGTGAATTCCTTCATAGAATATTTGCGCTCGCCTGTTGTGCCTGATGGAGGTGTTGTTGTCTGCTCGGGAGGTGTAGTTGTCTGGCTGGGAGGTGTGGTCGTTGTCTGACTTGGCGGTGTTGTAGTGGTTGAGCCGCCTGCAGCTCCGTCTGTTGCCTGGAATACGCCTCTTATGAAGTTATAAAGGGCAGAGTGGATAGAATCGTCGCCGTGGTGACCGCCCTGAACAACGTGCCATACATGAGGTACGCCGTTCCTGTTGAAGTTATTGTGGTAGCCCTCGGGAGTATTCAGGCCAACTACATCGTCCTGAGTACCGCCTGTGATCATAAGAAGATAAGGCTGTTCGTCGGAATTGCTCCACTTCCATGAGCCCGAAGCACCCGGTGCAGGACAGATAGCACCTACATAGCCGAACTTGTCACCATGCTTCATACCGATCTGGAGAGACTCGCGTCCGCCCATTGAGAAGCCTGTAACAGCAGTATTCTCTCTGCCTGTTGCAACGCTGTACTTGGACTCAATATGAGGCATGAGGCTGTCAACGATATCATCAACGAAATTGTCGTAGCCCTCGTTTGAACCCGCATCCGCAAATCCTGTTGCATCATTCATGGTAGCACTTGTGAATACGAAAGGCACTACAACTATCATGTCCTTCGCCTCGCCCGAAGCGATAGCGTTTCCGACTATCTGACGGGTATACATTGTACCGTTGCCCTTGGTTATCATACGGTCCTCGTTCTCGAAGAAACCGTGGAGTAAATAAAGAACGGGATACTGCTTGCTCTCGTCGTAATCGGCAGGAAGCAGAATGTTGTAATTCTTATTCTTGTTTGCCTTCTTGGAGAAGTATGTTTCCTTCTTGATAGTTCCGTACTTGACGCCTGACTTCTCCTGATGTGAGCTGCTCGGCTCGGTGTTTACAAGCTCGCTCTGTATCTTTTCTGTAAGTTCCTCGCAGGTGTACTTCTGCTGTCCGGGAACCACAACAGGTTCAACAACAGGGAATTCCTTTATCTTGCCCGATACGAACTGCATTATGAGCAGTGCATCATTGATCTCGAAAACTCCGTTGCTGTCAGCGTCTGCTGCCTTCAGAGCCTTTTTATCGGTGATGCCTTTGATGAGACCTCTGCGTGCCAGGATAATATCGAATGAATCGATAACTCCGTCGTAGTTTATATCGCCCTTGTTCATCTGCACAGGTGCGGAAGGCTCGCCTATTTCCGTTCCGCTCTTGGCTCCGACGATCTCGTCGATATAGAAGCTGCACTTGCTCTCTTTTGTTTCAACGTAAAGCTGAATGTTAGACGCTCCGGCGGGAATGCTGAATTTATTGTTTTCAAGATGTGCCCACTGGCCCTTTTCCGCAGTTACTTCTGCGATCTTCGGGTAGTTGTCCGAAGAACCGTCACTGTACTGGAGAGTGAGGTAAAAGGTTACGGGTGCGTCGGTGTCCTCTGTCATGACATATGCACTGAAGGCATAGTCCTCGCCTGCCTGAAAACTGCTGCCGAGACTTACTGTGGCACCATTCCAGTCACTGGCTCTGTCGCTGGTGAACAGAGAGCTTTCACCTGAACGGGATTTGCCCGTCACCGTCTTTACAGACGCTGATCCTCGTCCGGTCCACTTTTCTGTTCCCTCTTCGAATGTGCTGTGGAGAATATAATCCTCCTCCGCTGCCGTCACAGGTACTGATGCGACTGCTGAGAGCGCAAGTACCGCCGAAGAGATGAGAGATAAAATTTTTTTCATTTCCAATCCTCCTTTAAAATGTATAAAGAACACATTATATACTTTATGTTTAACATATATTTTTTCATCCGTCAACCCACAAAATGAAGATTAGGTTCAATTGTTACTTTGTTTTTTTATTTATAACAATATTAATACTATTTTTGTGCTGTTGTATCATTTTAATGACATAAGTGTGATATTTTTATTAAAAGCAATTTAAGGTCAAAGCACAATAGATCAATCCCTCCCAAGCTAAAAAAACCGGGAGGGATCCTGATCCGTTATTGTCATTTTTTTCTTATTTTTTCCTTTTTATGCTCTGCCGCATATCCGAAGCAATGCTGGTTCTTCTTTGAAAGACACATTCCAAGGGTTATCCAGAAATACGGCGCAACATTTACGATACTGCTGTTGAAGCAGGCCTGGGCGATATATCCGAAGAACATACCGAGGAAGATCCAGTTGATATATCTCTCCTCCTTGTCCTCGCTGCGTATAACACTTCTTATGCCCGTTACAGCCGTATATATAAGCAGTGTAAGGTAGGTGATGAGCTGGAAAACGCCCTGGGTTACCAGATAATGGATATACTCGTTATGTCCCTTGCCCTGGGTATACATACCCTCATAGTAGTCGGGGCTCTTGTAGAATACATCCCTGTAATTGTCGAGGCCTATTCCGAATGCCCAGTTATCGGGTACGGATCTGAGTCCGTATTTCCATATGTACATTCTTCTTGTGCCGAGGCCGTCGGTGGTAGCGCCTTCTCCTTTGGTATTGGCTATCTCGGCAGAGGTCTGACTGATCTTGCCTGTAATCTTTCCGCATACGAGTATCACAAAGGCTACTACTGCCGCCATACCTATTATAAGAAGTCCCAGACGCCTGAGGATACTGATGAATTTTTCCTTCTCCAGTTTCTTATGCTTCATTACAGCCAGAGATACGACAATGAACAGGAGATATACAAATATTCCCACCCATGCAAGTCTTGCTTCTGCCGAAAGCAGGGTATAGAAGCTTATAAGTGATATTACGTATGTTATATTGCGTGTGACCTTGTTTTCGGTGAAAAGGAACACTCCCGAGGTGCAGGCAAACAGCAGCACACTGAAGCCCGCATACCAGTTGGAATGCTGAAGAAGTCCGTAGCTGCGCCTCAGTTCCATGATAAGGTTGTTGTCATAATAGCACTCACCTATGTAGATCCCGCAGGTCTGAAGTGCGGCAAACAGCGTCTGAATAACGGTCACAAGTATAAAAACGTTTATGATGTTTTTCCTCAGCTGCTTGTCCTTTATCATGGTTCCCGCAAGCATAAGGCTGAAATATCCCACAAAGTTGAAAAGCCATTCGTCATAATAAAAGCCATGGAACGTAGCGTATTTGTCCTTTGAAAAGACTGCCGAAAGCAGCGCAAATACGAAAAGCAGAAAATACAGCACATCTGTAAGGTAATACTTTATCTTCTGATGCTTCAGGAAGTGTACTATAAATGCGAATATTCCGAAATAGCCTGCCATTTCCACTATCGTCGGCTGACTTACGAATACATTGGAGTGCATCTCGTCAAATATCTCCGTCACGGGCAGAGCTATCATAACGAATACTATGTAGACAAAAAAGCCCTTTTCGGACGTTATTATCTCAAAAAATCTTGAAAATCTGCTTTTTATATCCTGCATTGTTTTACCTCATTATCATTTTTTCCGCTTTAAGCGGTAAACTAAAAAAGATGTTTCCGTCCCAGCGGGCTCATTTCTTCATTACTTTGTAGATAAGATAATACGGGAAGGGTATCTTCATCACCGACCGCATAAAGCCTGTTTTCCAGGGGCTTCGGCCGAAAGCATGGAGAACTTCCTTTATGCCGCGGCGGAACATTCCCTTCTGTGCGGTGTAATACACCTTTGTACCGTCAATATTATAAAGGAACGAAAAGAGCCTTGTGTCCTTCAGTGAAGGGCTGGTGCCGAACCTTATCAGCGGCGCTGTAAGCTCACTGTCAGGGGTATCAAGCCCCTTATCGCAGGCCATGCGGACAAAGTCCAGAGCTCCCTCCTGCCATTCCTTTATGATGCCTTTTACCTTTTCGTCGCCTTCATACTCATAAGGCGCAAAAACGGGACAGACCCTGCCGCTGCCGTCACGGCGGTAACCGTATGTGGAGCCGTCATATCCCTGAAAAAGCTTTTCATATCCTCCAAGGAAGCAAAGCACCTTCTTCTCGGCAGACATATCATACTCATCGTAAATATATCCGTTAACAGGGGAATCCAGCTTATCGTTTGGCGATATACCGACGTAGAATCCCTCGGGAACCAGCTCTGTTCCCTGCTCCACGCAGAATTTCCCGAGATAATACTGCATATTCCCGTGCCAGCCTATATCGGCTATGGCACATTTTCCTGTCATGCCTGTCTGTATAAGGTAATCCTTCAGCAGCTTTTCCTGCTGTTCCGACCTCTGACAGATGACGTCCTTATACTCGGAATATACCTTTTTAAATGTATCATTTTTCCCGAGTTCGTCATATCCCGCCGTCAGCTCGGAAGATATCCTTGTTTTCCTTGAGATCTCAGCTCTTTCCGCTTCGTCAAAGCCGTAATACTCCAGTATCTGGCCGAAGGTGAAGAACCTCTCCCAGGTCAGATATTTCAGCGAGTCCTCATAGGAGCTGCATTTCCACAGCATCGTCTGTCTCAGGCTCTTTCTCGAAAAATATACGTATTCGGCAGCCACCGAACCGTCATTTATTATCTCAAAGGCTTTTTTCATCATATATCCGTCCCGTGAGAAAAAGAATATCCTGTCATAGCCCTTTTTCAACAGCTCTTTGTTCAGCCACCTGACAAATCCGTACAAAAACGGTCCGAAGCGTGTGAAGCCGAAACTGTAATACTCCGACCTGCCCTCCTCGGGCGGTATAAAAGTCTTTTTCATTGTTATTCCTCAGTTGGAAGCCTTTCCTCTTTTAAGCTTCCTTTTTATGAAATTTCCGCCCTTTACGAACCAGTTCTGCTTCTCCATGAAGATATAAGGCATATCCGTATATCCCACATGATTGGTCATTATCCATATGTCAAGCAGACGTTCACTGACAAAGCCGAAAACTCTCGCGTCGTTTTTGCTGTAAGAGCTTATATTGAGCCTTTTTTCAAGCTCAAAAAGTATATCGAAGAGCCACTCACAGTATTTATCCAGCTTGTCGCGCTTCATTATGAACATATTGAAGCGATGTCCCCTGGTGCTTTTCATGCTGCTGTCCCACGCACTGAGATAATCGGGATACTTCTCCGAGATTATCTCCCTGGCGGTATCAAGATCAACGGCATGATGAGCATGGGCATACTGGCTGTAATTGGTCTCTATCCAGTAATTTCTCGGCTTCGGGAGAAGTACGTCATTCTCCCTGAGCTTCTGCTCCAGCTGCTTTCCGGTGATGACTCTTTCCTTTTTGCCGCCAAACAGCCTGCCGTCGGAAAAATGTCTCCTGTAATGCGCAAGGCCTATATAATCGGCGTCAAGGTTCTTCCATGCCCAGTAAAGTCCGGTGAGCTCACAGTAATTGGCATTTTTGGCGCTTATATTGTCGCCTGTATCATCAGGTACATAGCCGATGCTTTCCTTGCCCTCTGCGCCTACATGAACAGGCATATACACGGGATCGGACGGCATCCAGTACTTCTTGTGCGCTGCTACTATTATCTTTATATCCATCAGTAAAGCCCTTCTTCTCCGCAGTCCCTGAACCAGTCCCTGAAGCTCTCCTCAAGGGTATAGCCGAAGGAAAAGCCTGTATCAGCAAGCTTTTTTCCGCTTATATTCGTAGAAACCATGAGCTTCTTCACACGGTCGGGGTGTATACCCACTTTTTTTCCGCCAACAGGTCCTATGACCTTTGCTGCCGTCATGAGTACCGTTCCGTTTATCATAGGTATCCTTGACGAAAGCTCCGTCGCTTTTTTCATGGCTTCACATATCTGCTCTATGGTATAGGGCGGATCGAAGGTGCAGTTTATAACATCGCTGCCTCTGAAGCTGTGGTCTATCATGCGGTACTTCATGAACCTGACCAGATCCTTCACGTATATACACGCCTTTACGGTATCTTTTCTGCCTGCATAAAAGTAATAATGTCCCTTTATGCCCTTATAGAGCCTGGTCATATTGCCGTGCTCGCCTTTTCCGTACACAATACCCGGACGAAGTATGGTAAGCTCCCTGCTGCTGTCTCTCACAGACCATTTCTCATGTATCTTCTCGGCAGTGAGCTTGCTTATGCCGTAAGGAGTATTCGGCATGGGCAGTGATCTCTCCGTCTTTAACGCCTCGGCTGCACCATAGGGCGCTATGGACGAGGTAAAAAGTATCTTCCTGATACCGTGCTTCTCCGCAAATTCCGTAATGTTCTCCGCACCGCGGATATTGGTCTCGAAGTATTCCCTGTCCCTGTGCCCGGGAGTCCTGTGGACAGCAGACAGGTTGAAGATGATATCGTCGGCTGTGGTTTCAAAGTCCGCCTCTATATGCTTTCTTACATCGCAGCGGATATATCTCACCCCTTCATTTTTTTCAACGATCCCCGGAACTACGCCTTCTTCTCCGGGCATTACTATATCAAGATCATAGATCTTATCCTGCTCCTTCATACATTCAGACCTGAGCAGATGTATAAGATGAGTACCTATAAAACCTGAGCCTCCGAATATAATGTAATTCATGTGCCAACTCCCCTCTGAGGACTGTATTTCAGACATTCACTGTGAACGCCGCTTATATGTTTGATATATATTTTTATTATACATTAACAGGGCAAAATAGTCAATATCAATCGTCTTACTTCTGCTCATAAATACGTCGCGAATTCACGTCATGATTTTTAACAAAATGTAAATACTATCCCCCGATACTTGAAATCCTTATTAAAATAATATATAATGCAAATATAATGATATAAGGAGGGATCACTATGATGATCAAAAAACTGATAGCTGTACTGTCAGCTGTCACAATTATGGGGACCGGAGCCGCATACAGCGGCAGCCTTGAAGGCTTTAAAAATTCTTTCGCTGCGGAGACCTCCGCAGAACAGAATGAGACCTGCAAGGTCATGATCTCGGTAAAGGCCGTAAACGAAAAGCTCCCGGGGGAGCTGAAGGCAAAGCTTATTGCTGTTAAAGGGGAAGAAAAAACAGAGCTTGCCGAATGGTCGCCCGCGGATACGGATGTAAAGGAGATCGGAGATCTCGAATACAGCGATGATGTGAGCTACAGGATCGTTTTTGAGGGCGCTCCCGAAGGCTTCAGGCTCCCTGACGAAACAAACGTTAAACTTGCAAAAAAAGGCAGCGTTGACAAAATAGTTATCATCGGCTTCTCAAACACTCGTTTCCCAGGATTTACTTTCCCCATAACCAACGGAGATGAACTACATTTCAACAGAAGATACCTGTATTCCACCGAGACTTCAAAGGCCATATACAATGCCACATTGGGCAAGGAGATCGATGAAGCATACATAACAGACGATAATGGATTCAGATACGTTAACGACAGATCTGATACCAATTCCGCTTTTGTAGTGCCTGACGGTCACTACAAAGCCTATGTAAAGCCCGCAGAGGGATACAGATTCGTAAAGAAATACAGCGGTTCCGCCCTAGTCTTCAACGACATGGAGAATATCCCCATTGCTCATTTTGAAAAAGATCTTTCCGAAGGTATCGAATTCAACGTCAAGTACGGCAAAGCCGATCAGGCTCTGGATTTCTGCATTGAAAAGATCCCCTCGGATGAGAAAAGCTGTTCGGCAAATGTTTCCGTAGTGGACGCTGATACAGGCGAGCTGCTGAAAGGCTGCATCGTTGAACTGGACGAGAATTTCACCAAGAGCAACGGTCATCTGAGATGGTCTACCTCGGATCAGAATCCTGTAAAGGTAGATGCTCTTTATGAAATTGACAGAGACTACTGCTTCAAGGTAAAAAATACTCCCTTATGCTATGAGCCCTGTGTTGAAAACGAGTTCAGATTCGAGAAACAGGGCGAGCAAAAGGAAATCGTGCTCAAAGTTAAACGTACCATGACCGATAAGGAAGCAGCTGCACTGAAGACAGTGGAGCTACCCAAGGAAGATCCCGTGCCTGTTGACTCGGAGCACTGTGCTGTGACTGTGGGCTACTATGACATGAAGACACGCACCGCTGTCAAAAATCAGAAGGTAAGCATAGTAGAGTATGTCGGCGGCAAAAAAGCAGATTCCAAGGAGCTCATCAGCTGGAAATCAGACGAGGAGCCCGTGAAAACTGTTACGGATATCGAATTCCATGAAGATTCCGAATACTACATCACCTTCAATGATGACAACATCTTTAAATCACAATACAATAACTCAGGCAGGATAAAGCTTTATTTCAGCAAGGGCGGCGATACCGAAAAGATCGCAGTACCAGGTTATGTCTCAGGAGTAGCCTATGTCAATGCAGAATGCTATCAGTGCACATATACATCTTCTATGAAAGAGATCAGGAACATCAATCCTTTCAATTCAAACGATGACATACTGAAAAGCGCAGGAGTATATGATGACAATGGCTACAGGTACAGCTTCAGCTCTGCTCTTTCGCCTTATGCTCTCGGCGGAGGCGCTCTGCCCGACGGTGACTACACTCTGAAATGCGTTCCCGGTGATGATTACAGATTCATTTCCACAGGCAGTCAGACAGCTGTAATGGATATGCTGATGAAAAGAACCACCGAGGATAATATCATCAGGAATGAGGAAAACGGCAAAAACGGTATGCGCTTCACTGTAAAGGACGGCATAGCCGAACAGGACATAACGCTCTTCCTCGAAAGCGTTCCCACAGCAGAAACAAGCTGCTCCGCTGATATTTCCATCGTTGACGCACAAACAAACGAGCCCGTGAAGGGTATCCACGCTCAGCTTATCGGCGGAAGTATCAATACAAACAATATCCTGAACTGGGACACTGACGATACTCCCGTAAAGACATTCGACAACCTTTTATATACCAAAAAGAATTACGGCGTAAAGCTTTTCAACGTGCCGGAATGCTATAAAAATGCTCCGACCTGTATTGCAGCAAGCTTCTCCTTCGACGAATACGGTGAGCATAAGGATATTGTCATAAAGCTCGAGAAAGCTTATTCTCTCGGTGATGTAGACAACGACGGACAGGTGAATTCAGTTGACGCATCCTCTGTTCTTTCCTACTATTCCAAGGTCTCAACAAAACAGGACGGCGGTTACACTGACAGTCAGAAGCTCGCCGCAGATGTTGACAAAGACGGCAGCATAAACTCCGTTGATGCTTCAAAGATACTTTCTTACTATGCGTATGTATCAACTGCCAAGGAAGACGTTAAAACACCCGAGGAGTATATAAATACCCTTTAATAATCGTAAAGTGATATAAAACAAACAGAGTCGGGAAAATCTCCCGACTCTGTTTGCGTAAAAGGTAAATTATGTCTTATAAGCTTGCAACTTTACCGATGAGGAACTCCTGTATCATGAGTGCGTCATCAGCTGTAAGTCCCTTTGTGGACTTGTCAACATCGGCATTGACCTTGCCCTGTTCGGTAAGATGCTTCTCGGCAGTACCTTCAAGTCCGTATTTGTTTGGATTAGCCAGTGCCTGCATGATGAGAATAGCATCTGCCAGATCAAGATTGCCGTCGTCGTTGGCATCTCCTGCCTTCTTTACAGTAAGCTCAGGTTCAGCAGTAGTGGTCGTTGTAGTTGTTGTTGTGGTGGCAGTAGTAGTTGTTGTAGTTGTAGCGGTAGTAGTAGTGGTCGTTGTAGTAGATGTGGTAGTTGTTACAGGAGGTGCCAGAGAAGTGATATAATCATCTATAACACCCGCAAAGAAATTACCGATCTTCTTATATCCGGTTCCATTGGGATGGAGCTGGTCTCCACTGATATCATTCATGCCGTTGAGACAGCCGTGAACGTCGGCAAATCTTACGTTCTTGCCCTTGTTTGCGTACTCCTCGGCAACGCTCTTTACGGTATTGTTGTAGTTTGCGATCTTCTGCGTATTTCCGCCGTAGGCTGTATGCTCGGGAACTGAGCAGAGGAAGATCATACCGCCTGAAGGCATATCTCCAAGCATATAATCCAACATAGAGCGGAGATCAGCTGCACAAGCGTCCATTGAGCGGTTAGCTGTGAGGTCGTTCGTACCGATCATAAGCAGTATGATATCAGGCTGTGTCTTCTTTACTACATCGTTGTTCTTGAGCTCATTGTATAAGCTTCCCTTACCGCCCTGCTGCTGTCCCCAGCTGGGTACTTCCTTGATCTGGTAACCGCTGAAGCCTGCATGGTCTGTATCATAGGTGATACCGTTGGATGAATTGCTTCTGTCACGATTGGGACCAACCATATCGATCTTAGTATAGCCCAACTTGGAAAGAGCGTCAAAGAGATACTTTCTGTAACCGCCCTGCTCGCCGTCGCCGTTTGTTATTGAGTCGCCTGCGGGCAGTATCTTTATGGTCTTGTTCTTGTCAACATTGCTCGAAGGAGGCTGTGTGGTTATAGGATCTGTTATTACAGGCTGCTGTGACGGATCAATCGAAAGCAGAGGCTTTGTGCCCTTAACACCAGCGTAAGCTCCGTCAACATAGAAGTCAGTGAGACTGTCGGGAGCTTCGATATAGAGCTCAAGTCCCGATGCGTCGGCAGGAATGGTGTATGAAGCATTTGAAAGATCTGTCCACTGTCCCTTTGCAGCAGAAACAGTCTTTACTTCATCGTAATTATCCTTGCCGTTTGCGTCTGTATACTGAAGTGTT
>NZ_ATAX01000004.1 GCF_000571935.1 Ruminococcus flavefaciens 007c
AAGGCCAGCCTTGCTCCATGCGTCAAAGTGTGCCGAAACGGTAACGCTGTCCTTCATGTAGTTCGTAGTATTGTTGCGTGAACCGCTTGAAGTGCGGACGCTCCAGTACTGCGGGAATGTCTTTGTACCCTCGATGGAAGGCTGATTGTAACGCATAGACTTGCGTATCTTGTAGGTCCTTCCGTCGATGGTTGCAGTACCGAAATTGTCTACGCCGTCATTTCCGGGTGGCTCCCAGTCGCCCCAGCCTTCAACGATATAGTATTCCATAAGGGGATTTCTTGTCCAGCCGTAAATACACATATATGAGTTTCCGCGGGGAGTGTACTCAACGTCATAGGAGAGCACGATGTCGCCCAGAGCCTTGTAATTGATCTTCTGTGAGTCATAGTTCTTACCCATACGGGCAAGGAAGTTCTCGATACCGCTCCATGAGCAGGTAAAGGAACCTGCACTGGGCTTCATGGAAACCGTACCTGTATAGTTCTGATTCCACATCTCCCAGTCGTATCCGCCTACATTGCCTTTATCCTGCTGGTCATCGGCATGAACGGAAAAAGATGTCGGCATACTTACTGCGATCATAAGCGCAGAAACAGTACCGCTCAATATTTTTTTCAAAGCTTTAAATCTCATAATCATCACTCCTTAATTCTTACGATGTTATTGCTTTCAAGCCTGTTTTCGTAAAAAAGAATAAATAATCCTGCCAATTCCCATCCTAATTTATTCTTTTTCACTTATAATGTATACTAATGATAGGCATTTGTCAATATGATTCGGCACAAATAGCAATAATTGCGCTACATTAAGCAATAATTGTTCGTTATTTTCATAATTGTAAAAAAGCTTCACAGTTCTGACCTGTGAAGCTTTTTTGTTTGTTATACTTTTTTACTGCATTGAAGAGTTTACAAGGAGCTGATCCAGTGCATAAGAATCTGCTGTAATATCATTGATACCGATACCGTCGTATACCTGACTTTCACTGCTGAATGCCGACATATTCTCTGCAAGCACCATAGCCTGTATATTACTCATATCAGCTATCTCGCCGCCTTCGCCGATTATTGCAGCGCTGTCGTTAATATCACGGATAACAGTGCTGTCAGCTGTGAGCTCACCGCCGAACACTTCATCTGTATAGATATTGCTGAGATACTCTGTGATAATCTGCTCGACTACTGCCTCTTCCTCTTCCTTGACGTCAACAATTACCTCAGCTGTTGCATAATCAATATGCGCCTCTGTGCCGCCGTCAAATTCAAGTGTGAACCGCCTGAAATATTCAGAGTATCTGAAGTTTTCGATAGTCAGAGTCTCTTCAGTCTTTTCGATCGTTATCACTGCGTTGCTGCTTGAGGACGGATATGTGACCTTTATATCCTCGGGTGACAATCCTACGAACCTTATCCTGTTCTTTCCGCTGCTGTCACTGATAAGATCATTTCCATAGCCCTTGCCGTAGATGTATACATCATCTCCTGCTCCGCCGCTAAGCGTATCATTGCCTGCTCCGCCGTCAAGTATATCCGCAGCAGATGTTCCGTTGAGCTGATCTGCATTATTTGTGCCGTATACCGTACTGTTTCCAAAGAAAGGCGCTGCTGACGTCTCTCCGTCATTTACTCTTACATCAAGGAACGGACTTCCTTCCTCGGCAGGTGCAACAGTCTTATCCTCAAACTCCAATATGATGTTTCGGAAATGTTCCGAATATCTGAAGTTCTGAATGGTCAGTGTCTCACCTGTTTCGGCTATTGTAAGAACAGCATCCTGTGTCTTGCCGGGATACTTCACATAAAGATCTCCTGACTTCAGACCTACAAACTTTATCCTGTTCTTTCCGCTGCTGTCACTGATAAGATCGTTTCCGTAGCCCTTGCCGTAGATGTATACATCATCTCCTGCTCCGCCGTTAAGCTTATCGCTTCCCTTTCCGCCGTCAAGTACGTCGTTTCCGTTATTGCCGTTAAGAACGTCGTTTCCTTCTCCGCCGTAAAGTGTTTCATTTCCGCCTGCGCCGTTGAGTTCGTCATCTCCTTCAAGTCCGTAAAGAATTCCGTTGGTGAAGAAGCCGTTGAAACTGTCTCCTTCCTTGGTTCCCCTTACATTCAGGAAGGGACTTTCCTCTGCGTCGATAGCCATTTCCTTTCCTCCATCAAATTCAAGACTGAACTTTCTGAAGTGTTCCGAATATCTGAAATTCTGGATTGTCAGTGTTTCGCCTGTTTCGGCTATTGTGATGACGGCATTGTCATTTCCTGAATAATATGTTACATACATATCCTCGGGAGCTAAGCCCACAAACTTTATCCTGTTCTTTCCGCTGCTGTCACTGATAAGGTCGTTTCCATAGCCCTTGCCGTAAATGTATACATCATCGCCTGCTCCGCCGCTAAGCGTATCATTGCCTGCTCCGCCGTCAAGTATATCCGCAGCAGATGTTCCGTTGAGCTGATCTGCATTACTTGTACCATATAACGTACTGTTTGCAAAGAAAGGCGCTGCTGACGTCTCTCCGTCATTTACTCTTACATCAAGGAACGGACTTCCTTCATCTGCGGGTGACACTGTCTTATCCTCAAACTCCAGTATGAAGTTTCGGAAATGTTCCGAATATCTGAAGTTCTGAATGGTCAGTGTCTCTCCTGTTTCGGCTATTGTAAGGACAGCATCCTGTGTTTTGCTGGGATACTTAACATAAAGATCGCCTGATTTTAGACCTACGAACCTTATCCTGTTCTTTCCGCTGCTGTCACTGATAAGATCGTTTCCATAGCCCTTGCCGTAGATGTAGACATCATCTCCTGCTCCGCCGTTAAGCTTATCACTTCCCTTTCCGCCGTCAAGTACGTCGTTTCCGTTGTCACCGTTGATAGTATCATCACCGGAGCCGCCAAAAATCACGTCTGTTGCGGAAGTACCGCTGAGCTTATCGTCTTCTGCTCCACCCTTGACAGCTCCCATAATAGCTCCATCAATAGCTTCCGAGTATTCAGGGAACTTATCATTAACAAAACTTCTTACCTGAATGAACAGATCGTAGTCGTTCTGAACACTTCCTCCGAAATAGAAGAGATATGCGCAGAGATCCTTGAGCTCATCAACATTCAATGAATTGAACTCGGCAGCAGTATTGATATGTGATTTAAGCAAGGAAATATTATATACTACCTTGCCGTTCTCGTCAACCTTAGCCATAATATCATTGAGATATTTGTCAAGAGTGCTTCCGATAATTGCATAATAATACATCTCGACAAGGTGATCGTATACATTTTCAAGTATCGGCACAGCTGCTGTATTAGGCTCAGTACCGTTTGTTCCCACAAATTCCTCGCCCATGAACTGCTCTATAACATGGAGCTTCTTGGCACTGAAATTTGCACCTCGGCTGTTATCCTCGATCTCATCTGTTCTGCACATGAAATTGAGTATATTTTCAACGATCTCCATGCGCTCTGCTCTGTCAGAAGAATTCATGACTGATACGACCAGCTCTCTGAGTTCACCTGTCTCGTCGGTCTTGATAGCATTGTAGAGCGAGCTTACCTTTCCGTAATTCCTTACGTTGGGAAGTCCTTCAACAAGCTCGTCATAGCCTGTGATGACCTCCTCAATGGTGTCGAAAAGATCAGAAGCTACCCAGAGCTCGCCTATGCTGCTGTTTTCTTTTTTCTCATCAGCATAAACCACCTCTGAGGTGTTGCCTATGAGAGCTTCTGTGCCTGTTCCTAGGTTTGAGTTCTCATAGTCCAGCTTGATCGCGCTGATGCCCGAGCTGCTGAGCTTTGTAAGCTCCCCTGCATCGGATATGCCGTTATTGTTTTTGTCCTTCCAGAGCAGAAGGTCATTATATATGCTGTCTGAAGCGTCGATAACTCCGTCCTTATTTGTATCGTACTGCTTGAGGGCTTCAAATCCGTTCTTTGCACGTTCGCCTGTCTCGTTTATGATATGATAATCGCCGAACACCTCGCGGCCGTTGTCGATATATCCGTTTTTATTAACATCAAGGGCAAGTATTGAATCTTTGTCTGTCCAGTTGATCCTCTCTGCATATCCGTCTGCATTGAGATCGAAATATGTACCCTCGGACTTCTGGCTGATGTTGAAGCCGTCATTGTCGGTATCAAGTATCAGCGGATCAACATAAACTCTTGCCTTCTCAGCCTCCTTGTACTTCTTTGACCATGGCATATGATCAGTGATTATCTTCCAGCCGAGCTTATATGTGCCCCAGAAGCCGTCGTATTCGTCATGAGAATAAATGGTATCTGCCATATGATCGAGCTTCTCGTCAATAGCCTCTTCCTTTTCGTCCAGCCAGTTACTGATGGCTTCCTTTATTTTCTTCTCTCTCTCTTCGATACTTTCGCCGGTATTCTTTGCCCAGTCAAGAATGCCCCAGTCCTTGCACTTGTCATATATTATGTCACCGATTGCCTTCTTTGTCTCGTTCATGTTTTTATTTGATTCTTTATAGATGACCTCCAGTGAATCGAGAACCGGATTAAGGAATCCGTCCTGATTCCATGCATCTGAAAGCTTCTGGCCGAAACTTCTGTGATCCTCAAAAAGGTTGATGCCTGTCATAGGCTGGAATTCCAGGTTGAGCTCATAAAGCATTCTCCACTCCATATAGGGCATGAACAGTGAACGCTTGTCGGGCATCATGCATTTCAGAATACAAGCCATCTCTCCGTTCTGGATTCCGGGGCCGTTTTTCCAGTCCTCTGTAGGCTGTGACGGTTTTGCTATTTTGTATGCAAGGAAATGAGCCGAAAATGAGTTACCGGTATTAAGATCATCGATCATTTCATTGAATCCTTCACTCCATGTTCCTTCACCTGCATCTATAAGCTCATTTTCCAGAAGTGAGAAATTCGTATCCTTCACTATCTTTTCGCCATACTGATAGCACGCAAACAGCTGGGTAAGCATAGTATTCATAAGGTTACCGCCCGGAACAAGCTCCACAAGGTTTTTTATAACCTCCATGAGTTCGCCTGTTGCGGCAGAAAAAGCATCCATAACCTTTGAGTTCATCTGGACAACGCCTTTGGCATCCTGATACTGCTCTATGACATTCAGGTTCTTTCTGAGCTTATTAAGATGTGTTCCGTATGAAGCCCAGTTACTTTTGAAGCTCTTGAAGCTCTTATACATATCTGTTTCGCGGAGCTCTTTGTATGCAGGAGATTTATCCACAATATCGAGTATTCCGTTTACAGCTGCGCTGACAGGCTCCTCAGCCCATTTATCATTCTGTATTATCTTGTATACCTTGACAAGAGTATCACCGCTGATTCCCAGTGACTTCAGCTCATTTTTAAGATGCTCATCCATGTAGTATGCAAAAACTGCCTCAGCTGCCTCACCGGGCTTTCCTTTTAACTCATCCAGATAATTTTGTACCAGTTCCTCTGTGGGATTATTAGTATTTGCCATTGGTTTTAACTTCCTTTCTGTTTAAAGATATCCGATATATTCTTGCTGATCAAAATGGTCTTGTTTATTTGGTCTCGCATCATTGTTATCTTTTTAACAGTGCGTAATTATATGCTTTTCTTCCTCCTGCAGAAAACAAAAAGACAACAACGATCATTCTTAACGAATAAGGCTGTCCATATCTAAGTATATGCTTACCCGCAGGACCGCAGACAAAAACCCAATTTTACCTATACCTCCTTATCACAGTATTCGATCAAACTTTTTCCCCAGTTTAATCATAATATATTATATATCATTTTTTGAGAATGTCAAATTATAGTTCCAAAACCGCTTGCTAATTTAACATACAAAGATCAATTATTTGCCTATATAGCGTAAAGAAATATACAAACAGCAGTCTGCAGCGGCTGCTGTCCAAGATGTTATCTTCCGATTCTAAGCCATGTACAGCCGATAAAGAAGTATATAATGAATTATCGGGCAAAACCTTTCTGCGGAAAGGTCCTTTCCCGGTCGCTTCCGGATAATAATGAAAAAAGCCCCTTCTTCAGAAGGGACTTTGTAAACAACTATTATTATTGCTTCTGTATAATCAGCATTTTCAGGAAAATAGCTTCATGATTATTTCTCTTTCATACTGTCGCCGAAGCCCTTGACTATAGGATCGAGGAAGTAACGCATAATGGAACGTTTTCCTACCTTCACCTCGACTGCTCCTGTAAGTCCTGACATAACGTTTATATTGGGATTGGTGTCGTCAACGTCAAGCTTTACAAGGTATACACTGCCCATTTTCTCTGTATTGAATGAGCTTGGGCTAATATACTTTACCTTGCCCTTGACAGTTCCGTATTTGTTGTAGGGATAAGCCTCAAGCTTGATCTCTGCATCCATCCCCACCTTAATGTCGGCTATATCCATATTCTTGATATAGCATACCATCTCTACAGGTGTATTTGCGGGAACAATCGTTACCATCTGCTGTGCAGCCGTAACATTCTCACCGATGTTATTTACAGATATACTGTTGATATAACCGTTTACAGGTGCAACAATATTCTGGTTCTCGATAGATATCCTGTACTTTTCAAGCTCTGAATTTACCTGTCCAAGCTTTCCGCTTATCTCGGAAAGGCTGGAGTTTATCTGCTCGCTGTATGTGGTCTTTGCCTTGAGCACATTGGTCTCGGCCTGTATGAACTCATTCTCAGCCTGCTTCACCACAAGCTTCTGGGCGTCGTATTCAGCCTGAGATACTGCCTCGTTGCGGTTATACTCCTCAAGCTTGATATTTGCGATATCTCTGGTAAGCCCTGCATTCTCCTTTGCACTTTCAAGGGTGCTGAGATTGCTGTGATAAGCCTTGTCATTGTCGATTATTGTGAGAAGATAAGGCTGTATATGGCCTGCATAGCCTGATATATCCACATTTGATATATCGTCGCCCTTTCTTATCATGTTGTAGAATTCCTTCTGTGCCTCCAGCACTCTTTTCTGCGAATTCAGTGTATCCACATCTATGTCCAGAGTCTGGGTATCAAGCTGTATGAGAACCTGTCCCAGTGTTACATAGGCGCCTTCCTCAACATTTATAGCCTTTATAGTACCGCCTGTCTTGGAATTGAGGGAGCTTATATTGCCCACGGGCTGTATGGTTCCGCTGGATGTCACGACTATATCCGTCTTTGACAGACAAGCCCATACCACTGCTGCAATGAGAAGGGAGAATATGCCCAGGATAATAACTGTTCCCGCCTTATGTGCAGGGCGCTCGATTATCTCCAGCATTGACGGCATGAAGTCATATTTCAGCTCCTTGTCGTGCTTTCTGCTGTGTTTGAGTACGTATTCGCTGAGCTTATTATCCATCTACCTCACCCCTTTGCTGCTGATTATAGAGATATGCATAAAGTCCGTTAATAGCCATGAGATTTTCATGGGTATCATATTCCACAAGGTCGCCCTTGTCTATGACCATTATCTTCTGCGCATCCTTCAGAGTCGAAAGTCTGTGGGCAATGATGATAACAGTTCTGTTGCGGCATATCTCCTTGAGGTTATTCTGGATTATGCTCTCTGATTCATAGTCAAGAGCCGAAGTAGCCTCGTCAAAGATAAGTATTCTCGGATCGTTGAGTATCGCTCTTGCAATGGCAACTCTCTGCTTCTGGCCTCCTGAAAGTCCCATTCCCTTTTCTCCGATTATGGTATCATAGCCGTTGGGAAGTTCGAGAATGAAGTCATGTGCGCCTGCGATCTTTGCGCATTTGATTATCTGATCCATAGATGCTGTGGGACAGTGTATGGAGATATTCTCCGCAACTGTTCCGTTGAACATGAAGTTTTCCTGCAATACCACGCCTATCTGCTTTCTGAGCATAGAAGGATTGACAAGAGATATATCCATGCCGTCCACGGATATTTTACCTGCCTCTGGAATATAGAGACGCTGTATCAGTTTGGATATTGTACTCTTACCCGAACCGCTTCGTCCTACGACGCCTACCACAGTGCCAGGTTCTATCTCAAAGCTCATGCCCTTGATGACCTCAGCTCCCTGAGGGTTATAACGGAAATGTACCTTGTCGAACATGATCTTTCCCTGTAATCTGGGAAGTGATGTCTGGTTTGCATTAAGAACAGGCTCGGTAGCTGTATTGAATATATCTCCTATACGCTTTACAGAAAGTGAAGCCTGCTGGTATTCCTGCCACAGCTGTACCAGTCTGAGGACAGGTCCGCTTACTCTGCCCGAAAGCATACGGAAGGCAACAAGCTGTCCGACAGTAAAATTACCGTCCATAACTGCCTTTGCTCCGAAGAAAAGAATGAGAAGATCGAATATCTTCTGTATGAACTGACCTGTTGTACCTGCTGTTGCTGATACCATTGAGGTCTTGTAGCTTGCCTTAACGTAGTCTGCCTGGAGCTCTCCCCACTTCTTCTCGAACTTAGGCTCAAGAGCGTATGACTTTACGGTCTGTACTCCTGTGATGGACTCCACAAGGAATGACTGTGTATTTGCACCTGTCTCGAACTTTTCGTCAAGTCTCTTCTTGAACAGAGGAGTAACTATTGCGGAAAGTATGGCGTAAACAGGCACAGAGCATATCACTATGACAGTCAGCATCCTGCTGTACATGAAAAGCACCACGATATAAACGATAATGAATATCAGGTCTATCATTGAGCTCAGCGGAGTTCCCGTCAGGAAGTTTCTTATGCTGTCCAGTTCTCGTACTCTCGCAACGGTTTCACCGACTCTGCGTGACTCAAAATATTTGAGGGGGAGCGCGAACAGATGCTTGAACAGCTTATGGCTTAGCATAACGTCTATTCGGTTGGTTGTGTGCGTAAACACATAATTCTTGGCAAGTCCGAGGACAAGCTCATATATATAAACGATGGCTATTCCGATAGTAAGTACATTAAGTGTGGAGATACTGCGGTGTACAAGTACCTTATCAACTACCACCTGCGTCATTACAGGAGTAAGTATACCCAGTATCTGCACTGTAAATACCGCAATGAGCACCTGTATGAATTCTTTCTTGAATTTGAGTATAGTAGGTATGAACCACTTGAAGCTGAATACAGCCTCTCTGTCCATTATACCCTTTTTATTTATTATAACTGCCGTGCCGTCCCACATGGCTGCAAGCTCTGATCTGGTCTTGATCTCGGGCTGAGTCTTGTCGGCTCGGAGCGTCATGAATTTGTCTTCGTTGGATTTTGCTATGATGAAAAACTCGCCGTCATTTCCCCTTGCGATTATTGGTGAATTCACCTTATTCAGCTTGTACACATTAAGTTTGCAAAGCTTTGCCTTCATTTTCAGCGCCTTTGCAGACTGTATTATCTCGATCTCTCCGGTCTTCTGGTCAGGATCGAGAACTGCCAGATTTTCCGCCTGTTCCCTGGTTATCGGTATACCGTGGAACTTCATAACTATCATAAAACAGGACAGGCCGCTGTCTTGTTTCTTTGTCATAATATAACCTCCGTTTTACGCAAAAAGGTGCAGCAGCAAATGCTGCTGCACAAACTTATTGCGCAATAAACTTACTGCATTGAAGCGTTTACAAGGAGCTGATCCAGAGCAGAAGAATCTGCTGTAATATCGCCGATATTGATACCGTTGGATATCAGGCTCTCATTGCTGAATGCTGACATATTCTCCGCAAGTATCATTGCCTGGATATTGCTCATATCCGAGATCTCGCTGCTATCTTCTCCGACACTGATTATGTCAGATGCTTCAGCTATGACTGTATTGTCAGCTGTAAGCTCAGTGCCTGCCATCTCATCTGTATAGATATTGGTGAGATATTCTGTAAGTGTCTGCTCAACAACTTCTGTTTCCGGTTCTACGTCAATCACGAACTCTGACTTATTAAGGTCAACGTGAGCGATAGTTCCGTCTGCGAATTCAAAACTTTCGATACGGTTATAGTAGTCGGTATACTGAGTTTTGATACGGAGCGTATCGCTGCCGTCACCGACTGAAAGTACCATATCGTTTTCATCCTTGGTAATGGTTACATCAGATATTGAGATGCCCTCACCGAATACGACCTTATCATTGCCGCCGGCTCTTTCCTCGTTGATAGTATCATTACCGTCGCCGAGCTCGAATACGTATGTATCGTTATCGTTGCCGCCGTTGAGATAGTCACTGCCGGCACCGCCGTGGAGCTCGTCGTTTCCGCTTCCTCCGTAGAGCTTGTCATCGCCTGCACCGCCGAAGATAACGTCTCTTCTTCCGTTGCCCTTGATAACGTCGTCCTTATCGGATGCATTGATTATTGTTGTACCTGTTGCGTAGTCGTCAGGATCTGAGTACTCTCCGCTTACGTTCATTGTAAGGGTCTCAGCATAGTAGTCTGCCATTGTCTTTACTGTACCGTCTGCAAACTCGAAGTTCTCTATACGGTTGTAGTAATCTGTGAACTGTGATGTGATTCTGAGAGTATCACCGTCGTTTCCAACGAGAAGAACCATATCGTTTCCGTCTCTTGTTACAACTACGTCGTCTTCTGTGATGCCTTCACCGAACAATACCTTATCTGTACCGCCGGCTCTTTCCTCGTTGATTGTATCATTACCGTCGCCGAGCTCGAATACGTATGTATCGTTATCGTTGCCGCCGTTGAGGTAGTCGTTTCCTGTACCGCCGTGAAGCTCGTCGTTTCCGCTTCCTCCGTAGAGCTTGTCATTGCCTGCGCCGCCGAAGATTACGTCTCTTCTTCCGTTGCCCTTGATTACA
>NZ_ATAX01000005.1 GCF_000571935.1 Ruminococcus flavefaciens 007c
TTGTCATTGCCACCGTTGAGGTAATCGTTTCCTGTACCGCCATGGAGTTCGTCATTTCCGTTGCCGCCGTAGAGCTTGTCATCGCCTGCACCGCCGAAGATAACGTCTCTTCTTCCGTTGCCCTTGATTACATCGTCCTTATCGGATGCGTTGATAACTGTTGTACCTGTTGCGTAGTCATCGGGATCTGAGTACTCGCCGCTTACGTTCATGGTAATTGTTTCAGCGTAATAGTCTGCCATTGTCTTTACTGTACCGTCTGCAAACTCAAAGTTCTCGATACGGCTGTAGTAATCTGTGAACTGTGATGTGATTCTGAGAGTATCACCGTCGTTTCCAACGAGAAGAACCATATCGTTTCCGTCTCTTGTTACAACTACGTCGTCTTCTGTGATGCCTTCACCGAACAATACCTTATCTGTACCGCCGGCTCTTTCCTCGTTGATTGTATCATTACCGTCGCCAAGCTCGAATACGTATGTATCGTTATCGTTGCCGCCGTTGAGGTAGTCGTTTCCTGTACCGCCGTGAAGCTCGTCGTTTCCGCTTCCTCCGTAGAGCTTGTCATTGCCTGCTCCGCCGAAGATAACGTCTCTTCTTCCGTTGCCCTTGATTACATCGTCTTCATCAGATGCATTGATTACTGTTGTACCTGTTGCGTAGTCATCGGGATCTGAGTACTCGCCGCTTACGTTCATGGTAATTGTTTCAGCGTAATAGTCTGCCATTGTCTTTACTGTACCGTCTGCAAACTCGAAGTTCTCAATACGGTTGTAGTAATCTGTGAACTGTGATGTGATTCTGAGAGTATCACCGTCGTTGCCTACGAGAAGAACCATGTCGTTTCCGTCTCTTGTTACAACTACGTCATCTGCTGTGATGCCTTCACCGAACAATACCTTATCTGTACCGCCGGCTCTTTCCTCGTTGATTGTATCATTACCGTCGCCGAGCTCGAATACGTATGTATCGTTATCGTTGCCGCCGTTGAGGTAGTCGTTTCCTGTACCGCCGTGAAGCTCGTCGTTTCCGCTTCCTCCGTAGAGCTTGTCATTGCCTGCTCCGCCGAAGATAACGTCTCTTCTTCCGTTGCCCTTGATTACATCGTCTTCATCAGATGCA
>NZ_ATAX01000006.1 GCF_000571935.1 Ruminococcus flavefaciens 007c
TTATCGTTGCCGCCGTTGAGATAGTCACTGCCGGCACCGCCGTGGAGCTCGTCGTTTCCGCTTCCGCCGTAGAGCTTGTCATCGCCTGCACCGCCGAAGATAACGTCTCTTCTTCCGTTGCCCTTGATAACGTCGTCCTTATCGGATGCATTGATAACTGTTACGCCTGTTGCATAGTCGTCAGGATCTGAGTACTCTCCGCTTACGTTCATGGTAATGGTTTCAGCATAATAGTCTGCCATGTTCTTTACTGTACCGTCTGCAAACTCGAAGTTTTCAATACGGTTGTAGTAATCTGTAAACTGAGACTTGATCCTGATAGAATCTCCATCCTTACCTACGAGAAGAACCATATCGTTTCCGTCTCTTGTAACAACTACGTCGTCTGCAGTAATGCCCTCACCGAAAATAACGCTGTCAGCAGCGGTTCCTGAACGCTCTTCATCGATAGTATCATGTCCGTCGCCTAAATTAAATACGTAGCTGTCATTGCCGTTGCCGCCGCGTAAGAGGTCATCGCCCTTGCCGCCAATGATAACATCATTTCCGTTTTTACCCGAAATAATATCTGCTTCCTCAGAACCAAAGATATAATCATTTCTGTTGGATCCGACAGCTTCATTGTTTTCACCGACATATACAACGTCTGCCATGTCAGAAAATACATCTCCGTGACCTTTGAGGACATTCTTCATAACGAACTTTTCATAACCCTTGACGCCCATATTATCCATGAACTTCAGGTAGCTTGTAAGTGAATAGAGCTCACTGTCAGCATTTTCGTATCCATTATTGTACATATAGTCGATAACATTCTGAACAGCGTCCATATTTATTAAACGGGTGCCGTTTGCATCGGTATACTCCTGAAGGAGTGCGATCAGAGGTTTGGTGTTTGTATCGCTGTTCATGAGATTGAAATACATATTTTCTATGTTGTTATAGATCTCATTTAACTTTTCAGCAGCTGTGGGATTGGGGTTGCTTCCGTTGACGCCCACATACTTTTCTCCCATGATCGTTTCGATAACAGCAAGCTTCTTTGCGCTGAAATTGTTTCCTCGGCTCTTATCATCGATCTCATCAGCACCGCAAAGAGTGAAAAGAATGTCCTTGATGTACTTCTTTCTCTCCTTAGCGTCTGTTTCTGCGGCAAACTCTTCAACGATAGCCTTGAGCTTTCCGCTTTCATCCTTTGCCATAGCATTGTGAAGTGATGAGATATTGCCGAATCCGCGTACATCGGGAAGAACAGCTATATCCTCGGATATTTCAACGACTTCGTTGTCTACTGTATCGAACAGGTCAGCAGATACCCAGAGCTCACCGATCTGTCTGAAGGAACCGTCTGCATAAACAACATTTGCAGTATCAGCTATATGAGCTTCTCCGCTCTTTTCATCAGGTGTGGTCTCGTAATTGAGGTTGATAGCTGTTATTCCAAGCTCCTCAAGCGATCTGAGTTCGCCTTCCGAGGTTCCGCTTCCGTCAGCATCTATCCATACCCTGAGCAGCGGGAATATCTCATCAGAGCTATCGATTATTCCGTCACCGTTGAGGTCATACTGTGCCAGCGCTTCAAATCCGTTCTTTGCAACAGTACCATCTGTGCCGATAAATGTGCTGTCTCCGAAGAGCTCACGGCCGTTGTCTATCACACCGTTTTTATTGAGGTCAAGGCAGAGATAACCGTCCTTTCTTGTCCAGTTGATCTTCTCTGCATGATTATTACCGTCGAGGTCAAAGTTTGTTCCGTTTGTCTTATTCTCGATATTGAATCCGTCTCCGTCAACGTCAATAATAAGAGGATCATATCTCATCTTTGAAGCATCAGAAACATCGTTGCGGTTTTTGTGAAGGAATCCGAGTATATCCTTCATACCGGCCTTCCAGTCACTGTATCTGTCGGAGAAGAAGTCACCTATATCCTCCATGCCTACATACCAGTCTTCGCCGAATTCTTCAAGACCGTTTCCGATCTTGCCCATGAAACTGTGGAAGCCGTCCGAGATTGCATCACGGCCTATCTTCCAGCTGTCATAGATGTCCTCTACGCCATAGTACCAATTCTCTAAAGCATTGTACTCCCAGTCAACGATATCCTGTGCACCTATAGTCCAGTTATCAATGAATCTGTCAAAGCCGGGCTTCATCATTTCTACACCAAGGCGCCAGTTGTCACGGTATTCCTTTACCGCATCCACTATTTTATCGCCGCCGCCTGCAAGCCAGCTTGTAACGAAGCTCTCTGTTGCTGCTTCAACATAACCGCCGATAGCCTCATTTCCGACACGACTGCAATCCTTATATTCTGCAATAGCGGCTTTTACAGCATCCATGACGCTATTTCTCTCATGATAAGCATCTACTACCTTCTGTTTGGGTGATCTGTCATCGAAGAAGCTCTGTCCTGTCTTTCTTTCGATGTCTCTGAGAGTCTTATCATACTCATACTGAGTTCTCCAGCGGAGATAGCGATTGAAGATCACCTTATGATTGGATGTATCCCTGTCATAAAATGCCTTGAGTTCTTCAAGATTGGGACCGTCTGCCCACTTGTCAGAAGGATCACCGAATCCATCGATAGCTTCCATTTTTGAGAGGAAAGCATCAATATCCTCATTTCCTTCATTGTAACGATCCATATTATAGTAGTTCAGATCTCTTTCAAGAGCTGCGCCTTCTACTTTTTTAAAGCCATCCTGTACGTAGCCCATGGTATTATCGATTATCGAACCATAGGACGAACCTGCTATAGTGCTGTTCATAGCACTCTTTGACATATTGATGATACTGAAGAGCGCATCCTCCATTGCCTTGGTGCCGTCAGCATCATATCTTCCGTATGTCTCAAGCTGGTTGCTCATAGTATCCATGCTCTTTTTCAGAGTTACCAGATCACTGCCATATGTCTCCCATGAGCTCTTTAAATTACCGATCCTCTCAAATGACTTTGTATCCTTGAAGCTTCCGAAAGCATCGGTATCCTTAATAAGATCATATATAAGATTGAGTTCGGAGCTTATTTCACCGTCGGTCATACCGCCGCCGGAAGCATATCCGTACATTGTCTTGATGCTGTCCGCATTGATGCCGAGATGCTCGAACTCATCGCTGTATTTATCTTCTATCTTTCCGAGTGTATCATCGATCACTTTATCCTTGATCTTATCTTTTCCCCAGTTTTTGATATCTTCTTCTGTAACGTTAGTGTAATCAGCCAATTTAAATTCTCCTTTGCAAATTAAATTTATCATAACGTAGAATCATAATCATTTTGTCAATAATCAACCCATAATCACTAAAATCTATCAGCTCCTCAGCAACGGAAAATGCTAAAAAACAAAAACATTATTATCATATCATAAAATCCTATTCTTTTTTCAGATCCCCCCTTTACAGCTTTTTACCGCTAAAGAATATACGGTAATCTTCTGCATAAAAACGATCCCCCGCCATCAGGGCAGGGGAATACAATGCAACAATCATGGCACAATAAAATATCGGCCACATCATTGGCAAAATCATTCATTTTCCGCCCATATCATTTTTGACCGGGCAATTGCCCCAACCCGATCAATATATATTATATAACATTTAATTGAAAATGTCAAATCAAATGTTACCCTCCCTCAACTGATATACCCAAAACGCCTGTATATTGTGACATATATAGTAAATAGCCGGCCTTCACTCGAAGAAGACCGGCTATTTTTTGCGTTTTTCTCTGTTATTAAAACAGAGTTTTTATAGTTTACTGCATCGATGAATTCACAAGGAGCTGATCCAGTGCAGAAGAATCTGCTGTAATATCACCGATATTGATACCGTTGGATATCTGACTTTCACTGCTGAATGCCGACATATTCTCTGCAAGTATCATTGCCTGGATATTGCTCATATCCAAGATCTCACCGTTCTCATCGCCTATTGAAGCAATGTCTGCAACATCAGCTGCGACTGTGTTTTCAACAGTAAGCTCAGTACCTGCCATCTCATCCGTATAGATATTGGTGAGATATTCTGTAAGAGTCTGCTCAACTACCTCTTCCTTGCCCTCAACATCAATAACTATCTCTGCTGTTGCCAAGTCGATATGAGCCTCTGTACCGTCATCAAATTCAAGAGTGAAATCTCTGTAAATGCCCGAATATCTGAAGTCCTGGATAGTAAGAGTCTCTTCAGTAGCCTTTATTGTGATAACAGCGTTATATCCGCTGCCCGGATAGGATACCTTGATATCATCAGGTGTAAGGCCAACGAATCTGATCTTATTTGCTCCGCTGTTGTCGGCGATAATATCATTGCCGTAATTCTCGCCGAAGACATAGGTATCATTGCCTGTACCGCCGTAGAGCTTGTCATTTCCTTCGCCGCCGTCGAGAATATCAGCACCGCCGTTGCCGTTAAGGATATCATTGCCTGTGCCGCCGTACATGGTATCAGCGCCGCCTGTACCGTTGATGGTATCATTGCCCTCGAAGCCGTTGGCGATTCCGCTGCCGAAGAACATTGGAACAGTATCTGCTGCCTTTGTTCCCCTGACATCAAGGAACGGACTTCCTTCCTCGGAAACCGTAACCGTCTTATCCTCGAAGATAAGCTTGAAATCTCTGTAAATACCGGAATATCTGAAGTCCTTGATAGTCAGTGTCTCGCCTGTCTCTGCAACTGTGAGTATTGCATCATAGCCTGATGAGGGGTATACAGCATAAACGTCTGTGGACTTGAGTCCCACGAATCTGATAGCATTGCTTCCGCTGTTATCGCTGATAACGTCGTTGCCGTAGTCCTTTCCGTAGATATATGTATCATTGCCTGTGCCGCCGTTGAGCTTGTCGTTGCCCACGCCGCCGTCCAGAATATCAGCACCGCCGTTGCCGTTGAGGGTGTCATCGCCTATATCTCCGTACATCGCATCAGCGCCGTCTGTACCGTTGATAATATCATCGCCTTCAAAGCCGTAAGCGCTTCCGCCGCCGAAGAACATAGGAATGCTATCTCCGCCCTTTGTGCCCTTGATGTCAAGGAAGGGACTGCCTTCTTCTGCAACTCCGATAGTTTTATCCTCGAAGATAAGCTTGAAGTCTCTGTAAATACCAGAATATCTGAAGTCCTTGATAGTCAGAGTCTCACCTGTTGCAGCAACTGTGAGTATTGCATCGTAACCCTTTGAAGGATATACAACATATACATCTGTGGAGTTGAGTCCCACGAATCTGATAGCATTGCTTCCGCTGTTATCGCTGATAACGTCGTTGCCGTAATCCTTGCCGTAGATATATGTATCGTTGCCTGTGCCGCCGTAGAGCTTGTCGTTCCCGATACCGCCGTCCAGTATATCAGTACCACCGTTGCCGTTGAGGGTGTCATCGCCTATATCTCCGTACATTGCATCAGCGCCGCCTGTACCGTTGATAATATCATCGCCTTCAAAGCCGTAAGCGCTTCCGCCACCGAAGAACATAGGAATGTTATCTCCGCCCTTTGTGCCCTTGATGTCAAGGAAAGGACTTCCTGGATCTGATACTCCCATCACCTTATCAGCAAAAATGAGTTTGAAGTCTCTGTAGATATCGGAATATCTGAAGTCCTTGATGGTCAGTGTCTCACCTGTTGCAGCAACTGTGAGTATTGCATCATAACCCGTTGAAGGATATACAACATATACATCAGTGGACTTGAGCTTGCCGAAGTTGATGGTGTTCTTTCCGCTGTTGTCGCTGATAATATCATTGCCGTAGCCCTTATCGTAGATATAGGTATCATTGCCTGTGCCGCCGTAGAGCTTGTCGTTTCCGATACCGCCGTCCAGTATATCAGCACCGCCGTTACCGTTGAGGGTGTCATTTCCTGCACCTGTATAAATGGCGTCTGCACCGCCTGTTCCGTTGATAATATCGTCGCCGTCATAGCTCTGAACACTTCCGCCGCCGAAGAACATAGGAATGGTATCGTCCGTCTTTGTGCCCTTAACATCAAGGAACGGGCTACCGGGATCTGCTACGCCGAGAGTCTTGTCCTTGAATATGAGCTTAAAGTCTCTGTAAATATCTGAATATCTGAAGTCCTTTATAGTCAGTGTCTCGCCTGTTGCAGCAACTGTGAGTATTGCATCATAACCCGTTGAAGGATATACAACATATACATCAGTAGAGTTCAGCTCGCCGAAGTTGATGGTGTTCTTTCCGCTGTTATCGCTGATAATGTCGTTGCCATAGCCCTTGCCGTAGATATATGTATCATTGCCTGTGCCGCCGTTGAGCTTATCGTTTCCGATACCACCGTCCAGTATATCAGCACCGCCGTTACCGTTGAGGGTGTCATTTCCTGCACCTGTATAAATTACGTCTGCACCGCCTGTGCCGTTGATAATATCGTCGCCGTCATAGCTCTGAACGCTTCCGCCGCCAAAGAACATAGAAATGGTATCGTCATTCTTTGTGCCCTTAACGTCAAGGAACGGACTGCCTTCTTCCGATATTCCCACAGTCTTATCAGCAAATATAAGCTTGAAGTCTCTGTAAATATCGGAATATCTGAAGTCCTTTATAGTCAGAGTCTCGCCTGTTGCAGCAACTGTGAGTATTGCATCGTAACCCTTTGAAGGATATACAACATATACATCAGTAGAGTTCAGCTCACCGAAGTTGATGACATTCTTTCCGCTGTTGTCGCTGATAATATCATTGCCGTAGCCCTTGCCGTAGATATATGTATCATTGCCTGTGCCGCCGTAGAGCTTGTCGTTTCCGATACCGCCGTCCAGTATATCAGCACCGCCGTCGCCGTTAAGGGTATCATCACCTTCACCGCCGTAGACAGTATCATTTCCGTTGTTGGCATTAATGATATCGCTGCCCTTGCCGCCTTCAATAATATCAGAACCGTTGCCGCCGTTAATGGTATCGTCACCGTTAAATCCTCTGATATAGCTATTACTAAAGAATCCGCTGAACGCATCGGCACCTTCTGTTCCTCTTACGTTGAGGAAAGGACTTCCTTCTTCATAGATGGCTATTTCCCTGCCATCGTCGAATTCAAGTGTGAAATCCCTGTAGATATCGGAATATCTGAAATCAGTTATAGTAAGCGTCTCGCCTGTCTCGGCTATTGTCAGGATAACTCCGTAGCCTGAAGCAGGGTATGTTACGTACATCTCATCAGCCTTTACACCCTTGAACCTGATCTTATTAGAGCCTGAGTTGTCACTGATAACGTCATTGCCGTAGCCCTTGCCGAATACATATGTATCGTTTCCTGCGCCGCCGTTAAGCTTGTCATTTCCTGCACCGCCTTCAAGGTAGTCTGCACCGCCGTTGCCGTTGAGGATATCGTTTCCAGCGTCGCCGTAGATAACATCATTGCCGTTTGTGCCGTTGATGGTGTCATTGCCGTCATTGCCGTGAGTGATTCCGCTGCCGAAGAATGCAGGGATAGTCTCATCAGCCTCTGTTCCCTGAACTTCAAGGAAGGGACTGCCAGCCTCGGCAACACCTACTGTCTTATCGTCGAATTCCAGAGTGAAATTCCTGTAGATATCGGAATATCTGAAGTCCTTGATAGTCAGTGTCTCACCTGTTGCAGCAACTGTGAGTACTGCATCATAGCCTGACGTAGGATATACAACGTATACATCAGTTGAATTGAGACCTGTGAATCTGATTCTGTTCTTTCCGCTGTTGTCGCTGATAATGTCGTTGCCGTAGCCCTTGCCGTAAACATAAATGTCATCGCCAGTGCCGCCGTAGAGCTTATCATTTCCGACACCGCCGTCAAGGTAGTCTGCACCGCCGTTGCCGTTAAGGGTATCATCGCCCTCGTTGCCGTAAATCGTATCAGCGCCGCCTGTGCCGTTGATGGTATCATTGCCCTCGAAGCCGTAAGCGCTGCCGCCGCCAAAGAACATGGGTATGGTCTCCCCGCTCTCTGTGCCCTTGATGTCAAGGAACGGGCTGCCTTCTTCTGCAACTCCGAGAGTCTTATCCTCGAATATGAGCTTGTAATTTCTGTAAATATCGGAATATCTGAAGTCCTTGATTGTCAGTGTCTCACCTGTCTCGGTAACTGTAAGTATAGCATCATAGCCCGATGAAGGATATACCACATAGACATCTGTGGACTTGAGACCTACGAATTTAATAGTATTCTTTCCGCTGTTATCGCTGATAATGTCGTTGCCATAGTCCTTGCCGTAAACATAGATGTCATCGCCGGTACCGCCGTAGAGCTTATCATTTCCGACACCGCCATCAAGGTAGTCTGCACCGCCGTTGCCGTTGAGGGTATCATCGCCCTCATTGCCGTATATCGCATCAGCACCGCCTGTACCGTTGATCGTATCGTTGCCCTCGAAGCCGTAAGCGCTGCCGCCGCCAAAGAACATGGGTATGGTCTCCCCACTCTCTGTGCCCTTGATGTCAAGGAACGGGCTGCCTTCTTCTGCAACTCCGAGAGTCTTATCCTCGAATACCAGAGTGAAATTCCTGTAGATATCGGAATACCTGAAATCCTTGATAGTCAGTGTCTCACCTGTCTCGGTAACTGTAAGTATAGCATCATAGCCCGATGAAGGATATACCACATAGACATCTGTGGACTTGAGACCTACGAATTTAATAGTATTCTTTCCGCTGTTGTCGCTGATAATGTCGTTGCCATAGTCCTTGCCGTAAACATAGATGTCATCGCCAGTACCGCCGTAGAGCTTATCATTTCCGACACCGCCGTCAAGATAGTCTGCACCACCGTTGCCATTGAGGGTATCATTGCCCTCATTGCCGTATATCGTATCAGAACCGCCTGTGCCGTTGAGGGTATCATCACCTTCAAGGCCATAAGCTGTTCCGCCGCCGAAGAACATAGGAATATTATCGTTCTTGTCTGTTCCGATAATATTGAAGAAGGGGCTTCCCTCTTCCGTTATGCCAATGGTCTTATCCTCGAATTCCAGTGTATAGTTCCTGTAAATATCGGAATATCTGAAATCGTTGATAGTCAGTGTCTCGCCTGTTTCCTTGATGGTAACAACCGCATTGTAGCCTGTCGAAGGATATGTAACAAAAACATCGGTCGAATTGAGGCCTCTGAACTTTATCCTGTTCCGTCCGCTGCTGTCACCCATAATATCATTTCCGAAGCCCTTGGCATAGATATATGTATCATTTCCGGTGCCGCCGGAAAGCTTATCGTTTCCGGGACCGCCGATAAGAACATCTGCACCGGTGGAGCCGTTTATAGTATCGGCAGAATTGGTTCCAAGATGGATATTCTGTGAAACGAACTCCTTATTTACAGCATTGCTGAGCTTTCTGTCATATGAGAAGAATGAATTTATATCCATAAGAACATCATAATCCACATCTCCATTAATACCGAACAAAGCCAGGTGCTTGCATACATCTGTGAGTATGGTAGATTCAGGATGTGCATTGAGTTCATTCAGAATGGATATGCACATAAAGCTGGAATAAAACTTTGTCTTTCCGTTTTCATTCTCATAAGGAACGAGCTGCTCTATATAAGGCTTTACGGTATCAATATTAAATATTGTATAATACTTGCTGGAAATATTGTTATAAATTCCCTTGAGTATATTAGCTGCTGTGGAGTTGGGGTTAGCACCGTTGACACCTTTGAAGTCCTCGCCCATTACAGTCTCAACAACATGGAGCCTTCTTGCATCAATATTTGAACCTCTTGACTTTGCGTCTATATCAAGAGCTCCCGACATGGTGAAGAGGATATTGTCAAGGCTTTCCATCTTATCAGTATAGCTTACAGCGCTGTGGAATGCGTCGATATATCCCTGGAGAGTTCCGTCATCCTTGGCAAGAGCTGCTGCCAGCGAAGGCATATTACCGAGATTTCCGATATTGATGCCTTCCATTTCAGCATCGTAATCTTCCTTGGTATCATAGTAGTTTGCAGTTGCCCAGAGCGCACCGAATTTGCCTTTAGTTCCGTCTGCGTATTCAAATGAAGCGGTTCCGTCGATAACAGCATCTGTGCCTGTGTCGATCTTCTCCTCATCAGCAACAGCCGTTATGGCTGTGATATTATGATCTGCAAGAGTGCTGAGCTCTGAGGACTGTGAAATACCGTCGCCGTTCTCGTCCAGCCAGAGTCTGAGATCGCCGAATACCGAATCATTGCTGTCAATGACACCATCGTCGTTCTCATCGTACTGCTTGAGAGCAGCAAAACCGTTCTCGGCGTACTTATCTTCGCCGTTGATATATGTGGTATCACCGAAGAGCTCGGTACCGTTGTCGATCTTTCCGTTATTGTTGCGGTCAAGAGCAAGGAATGCGTCTGTCTTTGTCCAGTCGATACGCTCTCTGAAGCCGTTGTTGTCCTTGTCGAAGTATGCGCCTTCGGACTTGTCGATTATGCTGAAGCCGTCGTTGTCAAGATCGAAGATAAGAGGCTCAACTCTGACAACTGCGGATTTGGAATCAAGGAACATGTCGATAAGGTCTGTGATATGAAGGAATTTGAGTACTTCTTCACCTTTTTCTACCCATTTATCTCCCATTATCTTGAACGGATGGAATTCGCCGTCTCCATCTGCAAAATCTTTGATAATATCCCATACACTTTCAACAGCCCAGTCAGCAATAAAAGCAACTTCAAATACTGCGGCAACAGCCAAAACGACTGAACCGACCGTAGCGATTGCACCTCCAACTGCACCTGTACCAAATATACCTGCTGTAACTTCAGTAATTGCCGGAAAAACTGTTGCAACCAAGACTTTCTCTGTCACCACACCTACAAGTTTATCAGCAAAAATACCTGTAAGCGCCTTTCCGCATTCTACCAAAGCATCGCGACGAGTATCAGGTGTTCTTTCTCCGGTCGCATAATTATAAATACTTGATGCAACGCCAATTCCTGCGCCTATATATGAAAGAGCATTTCCTAAATCATCAAACTTTCCACCAAGCTTCTGGTATTTGTTACCGTTTGCTTGAGCCGCTCTATAGACAGCTCTGTATCCTTCCTGCTCTTGTTCATACAGATGAAAATCCTTATACATCTCATACATCTCTTTTTCGGATGTACCTTTAAGCAATTCCTTCACCAAAGTCTGATTAAATTCTTTTTCTGAATTTACATGACTAAACGATTCGATCAAATCCTCATAGGTTGCAAGAATTCCGCTCGAATATCCTGACCAATCGCCAAAATCTCCAACCAGTTCATCTGACAAGTCTATTAATGATTTTACCTTAGAATCTGAGTCTTCACTACCTGTTAAGTTCAAATCATTAGCTGAACTACCAGTCTCCGCAGATAAACTATTCGACGATTTCCTTTCTTTTATAAGCTCTTGTACATAATTTGAACTATACTCATAATTATTTCCATAAATCACAGTATTGCATTTTGCAAACTTGTCAAGCTTATCTAATGATATACCCGCAATAAAAGCCAACTCTTCCTTTTCATCATTTGAAAGTTCGTTACCATATTCATTCAGATAGCAGGCCATATCACTTTTAAAAGTATTCTCATCATTTATGAATGCTATCAAGGGCATATATTTTTCAGCACTTCCGTCTCCAAGCATTCTGTTTATATACTCACTGACAGTTTCATCATCATTCATAGTTAAAATGTTATTGCCATTATAAGATTCTGCATAAGCATTAATATAACTATTTAGTACTTTGTTCATGCTGGCAGCGGAATAGCCAATATACCCCATTCCATAAAAGAGCTTCTGAATTAATTCATCTTTGAGAATACCATTTATTGTTGTCAGCGTATCACAACTAAAAACTTCATTACGAAGCGTCCTGTTCCACACGCTGTCAACAGCGTCCTCTGCAACAAGTGCGATCATATCAGATGCAGAGCTGTTCTTTATAATCTCGCTGTAAACGAAATCCCTTATGGCAAGCTGATCCTCAAAGGCTCTGCCTGTTGTGAACTTCTCAGCAGTTTCGCCGTTGTAGAGTCTCTCAAACCACTCTTCACCGACTGCAGCTGCGACTGCATTTCTGAGGTCATCGCTGTTAAGAAGCTTTATCTCATCAAGATCATCAATTACAGTGACTGTTCCTTCTTCATAATTTTTCGTCAGTTCAGCTATTTTATCAGCATCTGCATTCTCACTGAAAATGAGCACCTTAGCAGAATTATCCGACGAAAACTCAAAATTCTCGCAGAATTCGGCAACAAATCTTTTTGCCTGTTCTTCCGTAAGTTTTTCATCCGCGGATAAACCCTTGGCTTCGCGCCAGCCGTTTATCCACGTTAATATAGATACTTCGTTCTCCATTTTTACCTCCATAGTTGTTATAAAATAATAACTCTTGCTTCAGATAAAAAAACAGGAATGTGTTGCATTCGGTTAACAAATTATGCAGCAGCTGCCATGTATTATCTCCGGACTCTGCCTTCCTGAACATCTTTCCTCCTGCAAGACATTCTCAACGATATATTATCCGGATACCGTCAACAGCTCTGACCCCCCTTAAACATAATCGAAAACCATTCTTTATCCCATATCTCTGTCCGATCAAGTCAAAAAGACTTAATCATCTTTATTTTATACTATTTTGACAAAAAAGTCAACCTTAATCATGCACCTTCTACAAATTCAAGGCTTAAAATCGGCTGATCCCAAAAATCCAATTTTAAATTATAACAATATCATGCACTTCGCGCCAATACTATTTCACGGTTCTGCGAAACAGCATAGTAAATAATATAATAAAAAACGTCCGCATTAATTGCGAACGTTTTTTATCAGTTTTTTCTTTTCCTGCTCAGAAGCATTATCGCAGCAGCTGAGACAAATATAACAGCAAAGCCGCTGCTGTCGCCTGTTTTCGGGCTGTTATGAGATGCAGTCGCAGTTCCTGTGTTTGCAGCTGAAGCCGTCGTCGCAGCTGATGTCGTTACCGCGGGAGGCTCCCTGAACCTGCTTTTGGCTTTAATATCAGTATGACGCACTCTGTCGTCACTGATACGGATAAGGTCAAAGGAGTAATTGTCACCGTCACGGTAAATAAAGCTGAAATTAGCATCTGCACAGCCGATAGTGGTGGACAGATAGCCTGAATGTGCATAGGTAAAGCTCAGCTTCTGACTTCCGTAGGATCTTTCTGCGTAGCTTTCTGTGCTTATGAGAACAGCTCCGTCAGTCATTATGAGTTCTCTTTCCTGGCGTGAATGATCGTGACCGAAGAGATACATTATATCCATATTATACTTTTCGGCATAACTGTTTATAAGCTTTGCCATTTCATAGGACTTATCCACATTATACTGGTTTTCTCCTACCCACTGGCCTATAGGACCACCTCCGCTGCTGACAGACTGCGGCAGGACTCCAAGGACATGAAGCCCGGAATGAGCAGATATTATGACCAGTTCGCCGTTATAGTTCGCGGCTGTTTTTCTGAGAAAGCTGTCAAGCTCCTTTATTGCCTTATCATAGGAATAAGTATAAGTACTGTCTTGTTTATTCTGCGAAACCTCGAAATTCAGCCCATATACCGTTATTCCCCTGGCAAAACGGCTGTTTCGTCCGTTTGATGCGGCTTCGGAAGAGGTACCTCTGAAGATCTGACCTCCCGAGGGGGAGATATTGCCTTCGGCTCCCAGCTTTGCCGCAGCTGACATTATGGAAGCCGCCTCACCTGAATCATGGTTTCCCGAGACGAATACCGCGTCAAGTCCTCCGAGAGCCGAAACGATCTGCGGATAGTAGCGTGAAAGCATCGTATCCTTATCCACAGTGGGACCGTTTACAAGATCGCCTGTGCAGACCACAAGTGAAGGTATATAGCCGCCTGTGCGCTGTATTACATTTTCAATGGCATCGGGGATAAAACCGTACTGTTCGTGTATATCCGAAAAAGACACCACCGAATCTGGCAGAACACCCTTTGCAATAACAAATGCGGCATCGGCTGATTTCTCACGGTAATGCACGCCATTATTGTCATGGGCCGTGACAATGCAGTTAACACGGTGAACTCCCGCAGGCTGACCTGCCAGCATATCGGCTGTAAATTCAAGCTTTGCGCAGGACTGCTCCGTTCCGTCCACATACCACTTTATATCATCAGTGATAATATCTGGAGATGAAAGTCCTACCGAAAATGAAGGCGCCTTATATCCGCTGCCCTCAATGACATATGACTGGGCAGCAGGCTGCCTGCTTATGCAGCGTCCCAGCTTGTCACCGTTGGTATATATGCTTACCTCCGATGCCTCCGCAGAATCAAAGGTACATGAAAAGGGCTCTTTGCTGCCCTCATTGTATTTAAGATAGCAATCGGTACCGTCCTCGTTATATCTGAGTTTTCCGTCGTAGTAATCCCAGACTGTGTCACCGTCTGTCCATGATCTTGAATATGTATAGAGCTTATCCTCATGGCATCCAAGATAAAAAGAATTAGAATATAGCGTAGCACATCTTGGCGCCGTACTCGTTACCATTGTTCTTAAGTAATACCGCCAAACGTATTCCTTGTCACTTCTGTCCGCAGCCGTAAGCATAACAGACTTTCCGTCCGAACCTTTTACACATATTATATACCTGCTGTCATTTTCAAAGCAGTTGACTTTATACCAGGGACTTCCCGTATCAATGGTCAGTACACCGTTCTCCTCGCTAAGAGGCTCAGTGACCGTATAGTACTCATCATCCTCCGCAAAAACCTGTATCTGCGGCATAAACACCGACAATAATACAGCAGCCATAAAAACTGCGGCTGCTTTCACTGATCTCATGTATCATACCCTCCTGTCCCGCTGTGTTGCTCCTTATCATTCCGAACAAACACATTATATCACAACGCAGACAAAAAAACAATACATATCTTTCGTAAATCATACAGTCCTTCTATTACAATAAACCTATCACTTATTTCACGCTATAATTGTAAAATCCTCTTGAAAAATAAACTCAAATATGTTATAATTAATATGGATTTTTCAATAATATATAATAAACATTAAGGGGTTTTTTATGAATGAAACATTCAAAGCATCAAACTATGTAATTTATGAAAAAAATCGTATTTTTATTGATATATGCGAAGAAGGATGCGGAAGCGGATGCAAATACTGTTACGTACAAAGCAAAGACAAGGATCAAAAGCTATTGTCAATCAAACAAATCAAATCTATTTGCGAATATATTTATGATAATTACATGGGAAGAATAAAAATATTATCTTTATGCCCAAACACAGAACCTTTAAAAAGCAAGGAAAGCATTGAATCCGTTCAATATATAATTAGTTTTTTTCAAAAAACTGACTGTTATATACAAATATCTACAAAAGAAATCGTACCCTATGATTTTTTAAAAAAGATCAATTCTTATGGGAATCAGATTTATATAAATATCTCTATCCCTGTTATTAATAATCCAATGATAGAACCTAAAGCAAGAACCGTTGATGAAAGGATTAGAAATTTTCAATATATGCATCTATTTAAAAACATTAACTTTTCCCTCTATATCAAACCTTTTTTCAAACAAGAAACAGACAAATACCTTGAAATAATCAATAAATATAAAATCGAAACAGTTTATATCGGACCTGTTTTCAATCAAAAATCAGAAATTCCTTGCACATCTTTATATGATAAAAAACAATGTATAAATATCATATGTAATCAGGAAAAAGAAATTAATGACTTTATGTTGAAACTAAGAAGTTTTACAAAAGCAAATGTTTTTATATCCTCTGTATGTAAAATCTATAACGATTATGGCACTCAATGCCCCTATATTTTTTTAGGAAACAACCATTCATTATGCCAAGATTGTAAATTAAAAGGAGAGAAAAATGAACAGATTGCGTAAAGTATTTAAAAACCCTGTTACTTCTTTAAACGTTATTACTGTTTTACTTGGATTAATTATGACATTAATATGCCTCAAAAAGGGGCTTCCAGCCATTATTTATAATATATTATTAAGTGTAGGATGTTCATTAATTGCTACAGGTATCATCAGCTTTATTACTTCCATATTTATTTTTAACAGTAACGAAATAAAAGAAATAATCAACGAATGGCGTCTAAAAGCTATTTATAGAACAAAATCAGAAATGAATAAAGAATCAAACAAATATCTTGATGAAGCCAAACACAGTATAGATATTATTGCAATAGGAATGTCTAATTTTTTGAGTGCAAAGGGACAAATACTAAAAACCAAATCAATGGAAGGCATTAAAATCAGGATCATATCTTGCAATAATATTGAAATGCTTTCTCAAAGAGAAAAGGATGAGTCTATTGATGGTAATACACCACCAATTGGTGCTATGAAAAAGGAAGTTCAAGAATTAAACAAATGGGTCAAAAATGCTAATAGATCTGGATGCCACATTTCATTAAAATTTCAGAATTCATATCCCGGTTTCTCATACTTAAAAATTGATGATCACGTTTTCTTCGGCGCTAATCTTCCTCTATTTAAAAGTCAGCAAAATTTTGCTTTTGAATTTCAAGGTAACGGCAATGGTGGTATTTATTTAAATGAATACTTTAACACTCTATGGAATAATGAAAATATATGCTCAGATGATATAGGGTTTTAATGTTCAAAAAAACTAAAAAAAGGCTGTGCGATTATTATTCGCACAGCCTTTTTTCATATGTAATACGTGCTTATCTTGTAGCAGGGCTGAATGTAGAGAACAGAGTAAGAACGTCCTTACCTGTGTTTCTGATACCATGAGTCATACCCATGGGAGCTACGAAAGCAACGCCTTTTTCGATCTTCTTCCACTCTTCGCCGTCAAGGAACTCGCCCTCGCCGCTTACAACGTAGAAGAACTCGGAAGAATTCTCGTGGATGTGAGGAGCGATGCAGTAACCGGGAATGATCTTTACCTCAAGGTTGTTGAGGCGGTCGTTATCCTTGCTTGAGAAGAAGTGCTTCATGAAAACGCCTTCCTGTGTGGGATGTTTTGTGAACTGTGCGTCATTAATAATATGCTCTGACATATCATTACCTCCTAAAAATATTTATATTAAATGCAGAAGCATTTAATCAGCAACTTTTGGTGCATTTTTTGCAGACACCATGTTGAGAAGAGAATTTGCTATATAGCCGTAAGCAGGAATCTCTCCCGCATTCTCTCCCTGGAAGAGTGTAACATCGCCAACCTTGATATTCTTGTAGATATCAGGCAGGGCACGGAGAGTCTCGTAATTGAGGCCTTCCTGTGAATAAGCGGAGATGACCTGGATACGCTTTTCGAGACCTTCTGCCTCTGCGATCATGAGATCCTTGGTCTTTTCAGCCTCATTCTCGATCTTGACTCTTGCCTTGATCTTCTCGATCTCGGCAGAGATCTCCTCAATAGACTTCTGTAATACAGACATATCGTAGATACGCTTCTTCTCGGCTTCTTCGAGGACCTTGTTAACATTTTCCTTTTCCTCACCGATGATCTTGTCGGATTTAAGGCTTGCGAGCTTTTCTTCAGTTTCTCTTTCGATATTCTTCAGTTCGACTGCAAGATCCTTTTCGATCTGAGCAAGCTTAGCCTGTCTTTCGATCTCGATCTCCTTGGGGAGAGCCATGTTGCGCATGAAGCTGTCATTGCTTACAACAACGTTGGTGATATTTACAGATGAGATCTTCAAGCCCCATGTATCCGCTGTTTCCTTGAGGATAGCATTGAGGTTCTTTGACAGAACTGTTCTGTTTACAAGTATCTCATCAACGGACATCTTTGAACACTCATTCTTGATTACAGATTCGATGATCTTGAAGAATGTGGGCTGAATGTCCTCGGGCTTGATGTTTTCGATGGTCATTGAAGCGTTTTCCGACTTCCATACGATAGTAGCGGAGATCTTCATTACCTGCTTTTCATTTGTGAGAACGTTTATATTGTCAAGAGTATTTCTCTGGACTCTCTGATCGATCATTACCAACTGATCGAAATACGGGATAACGGTAACTCTCCTTCCCGAAATGGGCTTATCACTTACGGATTTACCGAAACGGTAATGCTTTGCAGCCATATAATCGGGAACATTGACACTCCATCTGACCAAAAATAAATAAAGGATAACAACGATCAGGATCACTAAAGCACTAACACAACAAATAATTATCACTATATATTCCTCCTATCTCTTTCCAATCTGCTGGTTATACTGGTATGTAATATTCTGTAAGCCGCTGCTCTTGATCACCTTAGCGACCTCTGCAACTCTCTTTCCTACGCCCACAGCTGTCTGCATACCGTAATCATCGGTCTCGCTCTGGATCGAAGGATCGTCAAAGGTATGAGACCATCCTGTTGCACCGAGCTGACATACAGCGGTACCATCATTTACGATGATAGTATTATGTCTCATCATGGATTGGATAAGATCAATATTAGTAATCTCCTGTCCGCCGTGTCTGCGTCCTGCTACGGCAAGAGTGCCGACTACCTTATTTCCCAGCTCGAAATTGCTGTGTCTCATAACACGCAGTCTGTCAAGGAAGAGCTTGAGCTGACCTGAGAACGTACCGAAATAAGAAGGTGAAGCAAGGATAAGACCGTCGCATTCCCTGAGCTTCGGATACAGCTCCTGCATAAAGTCATCGATCCTGCAGGTGCCGCCGCACTTGTCGCTCTTACAGCCCATACAAGGATGTATCTCCTTGCCTGCAAGCTCGATAAGCTCAACCTCAACATTGCCGATCTCCTGAGCAGCCTCAAGGGCTTTCTTCAGGTAATTGATAGTAGAGCCTTTTTTATGCGGACTTCCGCAGATTCCGAGTATCTTTACCCTTTCGTCTGCATAGCTGCGTCCCGAGCCGCCGACAGGAGCTGCCGCTCTTGTGCTCAGTACATTGCGCAGATCATTGATAGTGCTTTTGAGCTCCTGTATATTGTTTTCGTACTCGCTGTTCTGAACTTCCACTGTCTCATCGGAAGCATACGAAGCGATATATGATTCTGTCTTGAGGTCTGCCTTGCTCTTTGCGGGCTTCGGAGCCTTCTCGGCAGCCTTTGCCTTGGGAGCTGCCTTCTTGTCTGCGGCAGCAGCCGTTTTCTTCTCGGGAACAGCCTCTGCTGCTTCCTCTGCCTCTCCCGTGACCTTCAGAAGCTTCATAAGGAGAAGGTGAAGCTGAGATATACCTGTACCGATAACGACTACACCGATAACAAGCGCAAGACCTACATCAATGGAAATGTCCTTCCACTCCGAGAGCTCTGTACCGCCAAAGGCAGCAAATGCCACTGCCCATCCTGCGAACAGCGACGGAGTATGTGATATGATCTTTATGTTCAGACTTGTTACGATAACGGAGAAGAAGCCGAATACAGCCAGAACTATCAGGCTGTACACAACAGCATTAACGTCAATGAGGTGCTGCTGCATAACATAGAGCACTCCCATGCCCCAGAACATACCAAGAATATGCGACAGGGCAACATTGACTATATCCTTAAGCTTATGGCCTGCTGCAAAGAATACCGCTGCGGATATAAAAGCCACCCAGGCTCTTTCCACCGTAGCATATGAATGGAATGTACCCCACAGAGGCACAATAACAGCAACACTGACAGCTAAAAGAATAACCTTGATTATATTCGTCTTTTTCATTAATATCTCCTATATCAGCAGTCAGTGAAATAATTATCCATGTTTATGTCATCAAAGGTTTCGGGCAGCTTGAGATCCATCTTGCCGATGAATGAAAGAAGGCCCTCATAGGTAGTGTTGTTGATAGGCTCAGCAACGTTGAGTACCTTGAAGTATTCTCTCTTATGCTTGTTTACTGAAGCCTTGCAGCCGCGTGAGATATAAGGGATCTCAAGATCGATGACGTCCTGCATGATAAAGTTTTCCTTCATGTTGATAAGGGGACGGATGATAGTAAAGCCGTTGGGAAGCTTTTCCTTTATCTTCATCTTGTGGAAGCAGTTCTTCATTCTGTTGAGCGCCTTTTCATTGTCGATATTATCGAATTCGAAATTGCTCACAAGGATTATCTCATCCATGTAAGCCATAGCGTCATAAAGGGTATAGCCTGTTACGATAGCAGTGCGCTCCTTGTCCTCACAGCTGTTGAGGAAGCCGTCTACGAGCTTCTTTCTTGCAGCCTTGCATATCTTACAGGCATTCTTCTCGGTCTCGTCGAAGTCTGCTTCTTCGGAATCGAAGATGTGGAACTTCACGCCGCTGTTTTCCCAGAATTTCTTGGTCTCAACAAAGCATGAAGCCTCTCTCGAATCCTTGTGGTAGTAAACGTGGGTAGGATAAGCTATCATAAGAGCTTCCACAGAGATAGGGAGCTTGTTCTCGATAACATACTCATTAAGGTAATATAAGCCTAATGTAGCATCCTTTCCGCCTGAAAATAAGAATACGATCCTGTCAATATCTTCAAGAAGACCGTATTTTTCAATAGTTTCGCAGAATTGTGAATACAGATTTCCGGTTTTGGTTATACAGCAATTGTTAATCATATTTCCTGTTCCTTTTCGTATAGATTTTGTTTTCAGTGTTGTAGATAAAATAAGACTATAAACTTGTTCTATCGCGTTTTCCGTGCTGTATAAGATCCTTATGTAAATCCTGACATGAAAAAAATCCCCCTGTTCCCACAATATACGCCATAACACAGTGCGGCACATATCATGATTTTTTCTATCTAATTGCATGCTCCGTAAAACAGATCATATGCCCTGATCCGTTAACGAATAGAACCCCCATCCAATTTTAATCCGAAATTAATACAACTTCTTGATGATTTCCTTGGCAGATGTAACAGATACAAATAAAAAAAGCCCGATCACTACCATAAGAGTAGTTATCAGACTCATATCAGTATAATTATTTACGTTTGCCGCGTTTGTAAATAATCGGATTATTGTCTGTTTTTTGGTGAAGATTGGTAGAAGATACTTATTAGGTTTTTGATGTAATGATAGAATAAAATTACGGAGATCAAACGGACATGTCAATTAAATCATGTATTGATGACATAATTGTAGTTGTAATTATATCTTGAAAAAAAAACAAAGTCAATACGATTTTCACGGCGCAAATATATGTATTTTAAATATATTATTGCCGCCAATATTTGTTAGTTTTTGCTAAAGATAATATCGTTTAGCTAAAATTCCCCATGTATCGTATTATATTGATTTTTTATATCGTTTCCGCCCATTATATATATCTTTTATTAGCAATATAAAACAAAGTCCGCAGCTCTTCAGCTGCGGACAATTGCACGATATAAGGCCGTTTCCTGCGAAATACAGCCTTTTTTTATATTCCCGGAAGTATAAAACACTGCCGGATACATGGAAACGACGCAGCAGCGTGGATTTCCACCGCCACGTCCGGAATAGCCACACCGATCAAGATAATATCATACTTTCTCTCCCGCAGCCCTGTCAAGAGCCGCCGCGATCACCGCATCCATGTCGTAGTATCTGTACTCGCCAAGACGTCCTCCGAAGATAACGTTTTCTTCCTCCTCGGCAAGCCTTCTGTACTTTTCATAGAGAGTGCTGTTCTTTTCATCATTTATGGGATAATACGGCTCATCGCCCTTTTTCCACTCAGAGCTGTACTCACGGCTTATGACGGTAACGGGAATGTCATTTCCGTTATCATCTTTGCCGAATTCAAACCATTTGTGCTCGATTATCCTTGTCCATGGTGTTTCGCGGTCGGTATAGTTCACCGCTGCATTCCCCTGGAAGTTCGGCATATCAAGCAATTCAGTCTCAAACCGCACGGAACGGTATTCCAGAGCTCCGAGAGTATAACCGAAATAGGCGTCAACAGGACCTGTATAAACAACTTTTTTTGCCATACCGTCCCATTTTTCCTTATTCTCAAGATAATTCTCATTAAGTATGACATCAGCGCCGTCAAGCATATTAGCGACCATCCTTGTGTAGCCGCCCACAGGTATCCCCTGATAAAGCGCATTGAAGTAGTTATTATCGAACGTAAAGCGGACAGGCAGTCTTTTTATTATAAAAGCAGGGAGCTCCTTACAGCTGCGTCCCCATTGCTTTTCGGTATATCCCCTGACCAGCTTCTCGTATATATCCGTACCCACAAGGGATATAGCCTGTTCCTCCAGATTGCGGGGCTCGGTTATGCCCGCCTCTTTTTTCTGCTCCTCAATCTTCGCTTTAGCTTCTTCGGGAGTGACTACTCCCCACATCTTATTGAAGGTATACATATTGAATGGCAGCGAATACAGCTCTCCGCAGTAGTTTGCCACAGGACTGTTAGTAAAGCGGTTGAACTCCGCAAACCTGTTCACATAGTCCCATACCCGCCTGTTGTTGGTATGGAAGATATGGGCGCCGTATTTATGAACGTGGATCCCCTCTGTATTCTCGGTATAAACATTGCCTGCGATGCAGGGCCTTTTGTCAATTACGAGCACTCTTTTTCCCGAGTCTGTCATTTCCCTTGCGAAAACAGCTCCGTAAAGACCTGCTCCGACTATAAGATAATCGTACATATGCTCCCTCCTCATTCATGATATTTTTATTATATCTTATATTGCAGAAATCGTCAATAGTTCAGGATATTCCATACGCACCGCAAAAGAAAAGGCACTCACGCGGAGTGCCTTTGTTTTTATCATCAGTTATTACGCTTTAACAACGATCTTATACTTTCCATCTACAAGACGAAGATCATTTCCAGAGAGAAGCTTAGCCGGAGTATTAAGCTCTGAACTCGGGCGGGCAGGATCAATTATATAGAAATCGTTTGCAGTAAGATTGCTGCGGTTAGCGTTCTTTCTGTATCCTACAGCTGTAACATAATGATCGCAGTTATATGAACCATTTAAGCGGAATATAACAGGCTGACCTGCTTTCAGAAGGTCATATGCTTTCTGATATGCTGCAAGCTTTGATGTATAATTCTGAAGGGGTGTATAATTTCCCCAGTTCCACCAGCACTGATTTCCATCATAATACTCGGTATAGGAATGTGTGCGTCCGTCAAGCATTGTACGGCAATATGCAAGTGCATATGCTGCGCAGGGACCTGATACTGTCTGTCTGCCTACTGCAATTATCTTAGAAAGATTATTAGTGTATGCAGGTATGAGGTAGTCCTGCACAGGAGGAATAGGCTGTCCTTCGACAATTACCCAGCCTGCGCCGCTCTTGAGCCTGCCGTATTTAACTGTACCTACAGTACGCTCTTCAACGATAGTATAATAAGTTGCAACTGTTATTTTTGAATTTGAAACTCCTGATGTAGGTGATGTATAGATCGGTGTATTCAACTCAAGGTATTTTGTGTAAGGCACGTTGGATACCTGTCTTACTATTACCCAGCCTGCACCGCTCTTGAGCTTACCGAAAACATTGTTTCCGACAGTCTGCTCATCAACGATGGTATATAATGTACCTACAGTAATAGTTGAATTCGAAACTCCTGAAGTAGGTGAAGTGTAGATCTTTGTACCTACTTCAAGTCTGATAGTGTAGCTCTGGAATGCTGCACTTGCAGTGATAGATGTGAAGCCGAAGCCGTTGCTGCTTGCTAAATTTGCGATTGCAGCTCCTGACATACAGATGGTTGCAGCCATTGCTGCCGAAACAAATTTCTTAAACATAGTTTTTTCCTCCTGAATTTTAACATTTCAATTTTAGTTTTAATTTTTTATTATGCTTTTTAGGGAATGCTTATATTTGCTCTGATCGGGAGCAATGTCGTACAACATATTTTAAAGTGCAATTATTAATTGTATATAATATGCACAAATCCAACTTTTTTAATAACCGCTTTTTTGAAATATATGATATTTATTATGATTATCACTATCAAGTTATATGTTTATAATATATAACTTACAGCAGTGTCACTATTGACTTTTTTTATGCAATGTGATACAATTTACTTATTACCAAACAGAAAATCAAGAATTGTTGACCAAGTCATGTCTTTGTTCCTCCTTAATGTTTTTCGTGGATCCGTTTCTGTAATTATATTATATCTTCACATTTTAGAATTGAATATCGTTTTGGAGTAAACGGTGCTTTTTTGAGAGTGAACAGACATGATAAACAAACAACAACATACACTACTTATTCAGAAGGGAGAATGATACACCGTTTTTTCGCGGTATATCTGCTTAATATGAGAATCGCCATTTGTGATGACAAAATTATACTTCATGACGAACTGAAGAAAAATCTTGAAAAATACGCCATAAACAGAAACATAGTCATAAACTACGACGACTACACCAACGGATTGGATCTGATCGCAAGCAATATTGAATATGACATAATATTCATGGACTATCAGATGGACGGTCTTGACGGCCTCGAAACAGTCAGAAGAATGCGAAAAAAGAAGATAGAGACTACTATTATCTTCCTGACCAGTTACCCTAGCATAGTTTTTGACACCTTTGAGGTCAATACCTATCGTTTTCTCGTAAAACCCATTGACTACGAAAAGCTATCCTCTGCTCTTGATGATTACCTTTCTTCACAGGAGGACAGCAACTTTATATTCATCAAATCAGATGAAGACAACAGAAAGGTGAATATAGACGATATCATCTATATAGAAGCTGACAACAAGTACTGCTATATACGTACAACAGATGATAATATCACCTATAAAAAAACGCTTTCCGACATCGAAAAGCAGGTGCCCGAGGACAAATTCTTCAGAAGCCACAGGACATACCTTGTAGGCTTCAAGCATATCGTATCGCATACTTCCACAGATATACTGTTCGACAACAAGGAAAGAGCGCTTATAAGCAAGCTTAAGCTTACGCCTTTCAAGAAGGCCTTTACAGACTACATAAAGCGCTACAATTTTGAAAAGTGGTGATGTGATATGCTGATCTCATTATCAACTTTCATTATCTGCTTCATTCTAAGATCCCTGATCGTACAGCTGACCTGTATACTTTTAGGATACAAGGAGAAAAATTCCAGAATAATAGATATATTTCTCATATCTATGATCGCTCTGCCGAATGTGCTGATGCTCCACAGTCAGAGCATAACGTCTTTCGCGGCAAAGCTGGCAATAGTATTCACCTATTATATAGGAAATTTCTTCCTGTACTGTATAATCTTCCGAAAAATAAACTTCAAGATACTGTATATGTATCTTCTGACCATCAACACTCCGCAGATATATGCCAATATAACCAAACAGATATTTTCGGAAAACCGCTTTTCCGACCTGCTGGCGTTCACTCTCGAGATGCTGGTGCTGGGCGGCATACTTTTATATATAAAAACAAAGAAATACGATGTATTCGTGCAGAATCTCATATCAGTGCTGCCGAAAAGGCTGTATATACTGATACTTGCGCTGTCATATATCGCTTCCATATTCGTTATGGGCTCAAGCAGACCTAATCACGAGCTTTACATAAAGGTGCTCCTTGTCCCCTCGATGGTCGGACTTATATTCGCTCTGTTCTCCATAATAAGGATAAGTGTTTCGGAGGCGGAAAAAAGCGTTAACATCAATGTTCTTTCCAAGCAGATAGAAAACCAGATAGATTATTACAACAAGATAAACAGTATATACGACGAGTTCAGATGCTTCAGACATGATTTCAAGAATCATATCCTGTGCCTGAGGAGCCTTATCTCCGCAGGCGAAACAGAAAGAGCCATTGAGTATATGAACGAGATAGAGGTTTTATCCTCTGTGGAAAAGAAAAAATACGATACGGGCAACATCATTATCGACGCTCTGCTCAACGACAAGAGCGAAAAGGCTATGGCCTCAAACACAAAGCTGGAATTCAGCGGTCTTGTACCCACCACGGGCATAAGCAATGCTGACCTGTGCATAATCATCGCCAATGCAGTTGACAACGCCATAGAGGCGTGTTCCAAGGACAGCAGCGGCAATGAAAAGATAATACACGCAACAGCGGATTTCAAAAGAGGTTATTTCTTCTTCAAGACGGAAAACCCTATCTTTGAAATGGTAAAGATAGACGACAAGAACAGGATAATCACCTCAAAGGCTGACAAGAGCCGCCACGGCTTCGGCGTATCAAATATCATCAGAGTCGCCAAGAAGTACGACGGTTCCGCAGAAATATCCACGGATAACAATATTTTCCGACTTGACGTAAATCTGCTTCTTAAAAATGAGACTATACCTCAGACATAAATAAAAAAGGCTTCTTACGAAGCCTTTTTTGTTAAAGTACATTGTAATTAACACCTATATAGATGTCGATTATACTGTCATCACGGTTTTCCGTGTCATTCCGTACCACAACATAGTAAGGCCCGGTTATGGGTTCGAAATGATTGTCCTCAATGTATTCTGTCAGTTTCTTTTCTGTTGAGCCGATAACCTCAAAACTTCCCTCATGCCTTATAGTAACAGCATTGATGAGCCGGAACATGGGCTGGTATTCAAAATCGCCGTTGGGCTTTACCTTTCCGTTCACGGGGATTATCACCTCTGTCAGATCACCGTCCTCTGATTTTAAAGTGGTAAACATAACGTTATCACTTATTTCCAGATCCAGAGCACGGATATTATCCGAAGCATATCGGATGAATTTAAAAATATCTGTCTGAGAGATCTTCTTTTTACATATGACCAGATTATTTCTTGAGATCATCTGATTTTTAAGTATCTGCAAAATACTCCCTCCCTTCGGGTAATTATTTCTTAAGTAAATTATATCCCATAATTCAAAAAAAACATCTCCGCGGGAGTGAACGGTCATTATTTCGGAGTGAACGGCCAAAGGCTTTTGAAAAATGACATTATAATGACCATTATCCGAAGCAATGACGCCGCGGCATATCGCGTCAATACAGCAAAAAGCACTGTTTATATAAACAGTGCTTTTTGCTTTTATGTTAAAATTCAGTTGAGGATTGCCCAGCCGGCACCGCTTTTGAACTTACCGAACTTAACTCCGCTGACGGTTTGTTCTTCAACGATGGTAAATGTTCCCGCAGCTGTGAGGATCATTGCGACCTCACCTGAACCGGGAGCCTTATACAGCTTTGTACCCCTGGGGAAGCTCTTCTGATATTCCTGAAAAGTATACTCTGCAGGTATGATCACCCATCCGGCACCGCTCTTGAGCTTGCCATAGGTCCTGCCGTTATATGTACGTTCTTCAATTATGGTATAAACAGTTGATACTGTTATCTGTGAATTGGAAACACCGGATTCAGGCGTGGTATATATCCTCGTACCCGCTTCAAGCCTGATGGTATAGGACTCAAAGCTTCCGCTGCCGATACCTGCTGCCACATCAAATCTTGTAAGGTCGTTTTCTTCGATCACTGCAATAAGCCTGTCCGCATAATTGGGAGCAGTTGCCCAGCCGTCCTGCTGGATCTTACGGCAGGACGCCTTATAATCAGTCTCATTCTTCAGATTTTCATATCTCTGGACATTAATGAAGTCATAATAGCCCTTGATGCCCGCCTGTCGGGAACTGAATATCATGAAATAAGCCTGTGCAGACACTACCTGCCCGTTTACTACCTCCCATGTATCGAAAAGCTTTTTGGGGCCTGTGTATCCGCTGCGTGCCTTCATACCGAAGTAATTATGGTACTGTGCCTTGTCACTTGTACCCCAGCCCGATTCGAGTATAGCCTGTGCGATAGTCATACTCGGCATTATCTTATACTGCTGATAATAGCTGACAGCGCAGCCGCCTATGCTTTCAATAAATGCCTCATGGCTCTCCGAAGCCGCAGATGCGTTGATCGGTCTTACAGTCGATACAGAGCTGCTGCCCGCCGCAGCCGCACCTGCCGCACATATAGCAGCAGACATAGCTGCTGCGATTATTCTTTTTAACATCCTCATCCTCCTGAAAATTCTTTTTTTTATATATGCCCGAAAGCCTGAAAAAAGCTCCGGAACTGTTTTTATGACGTCTTCTTTTATTATCCGCCACACAAATACTGTACCCGAAATTCCTCTTTCACGCAACCGCATCGGAGTGAACGGGCACTTTTTCGGAGTGAACGGCAAAATGCACACATATACTCTAAACTGTATTTTAGCTTGCTGACATTGCTTTTCGCCTTTGAGAGCGTGGTGCTAACCGAACGCCACAAAGGAAGCATTAAAGCTGTGAAAGCAGCCGACGGTGTTATAGGATTCATAGTAAAATTTTAAATAGAATATTTACATTCAACTCTGATCCTGCATAACAAGATAAAATATATAGTATATATGAAAGCATCTCCCTTTTCGGAAGATGCTTTTATTATACAGCATTCAGCCCGTTATGATAAAAGCCTGTAAAACAATGAATAATCAAAACCAACGCGGAAATAATAACCTCACAAAGAAAAAATCTTCTTGGGAGGCAAAAATATGAAAGCAACAGGTATAGTAAGACGAATAGACGACCTCGGCAGAGTGGTCATACCAAAGGAGATACGCCGAACCATGCGTATCAGGGAAGGCGACCCCTTACTGACATCATTGACAGAGGAATACCGATTCAGCCATGCAATGCGTAATATAGCAGAAAGATTACATATCACTGACAAATAAAAAATCATGTACTGTACAACCTTTTTTGTACGAAAAAGAATGATTGTAAACCAGCTCCGTTGAAAAGTTAGTAAACGTGGTTGCTATATTCAGTATACTTAATGACTCTTAGAGATGCATTTAGAGGGTTCGAATCCCTCTCTGTCCGCTCTTTTAAAGAAGCCTGTATTTCGAGGAAAACACCGAAATACAGGCTTTTCTCATGCCTGTAGAAAACAGTTTTAAATGAAAATTTGCAGCCCCGTGTGCACAAAAAACAGGTGTAATGCACACGAAATGCACACGGAATGCACACGACTGAAAGGCAGTATAACGATAATAAAAGAAGCCAGCTCCCGTGAGGGAGCTGTTGTTCTTAAAGAAAATAAAATACATATTTTTTACATACCGTCTTCTTGAAGTTACGGTTTACGTTCGGCAAAATTATTAACAGCGATAAAAAGCTCTATTTGCTGTATAAATAATACGAGTATTCTTTAAGCAGTAACAATGCTGTCTGCCGTATGGAGCTTGAGCTTTTCAACTGCCTGCTCTCTCATCTTGTACTTGAGTATCTTTCCTGCGGCATTCATGGGGAACCCGTCTACGAAATCAATGTATCTCGGGCACTTGTGCTTTGCCATTCTTGCAAGGCAGAAGTCCTTTATCTCCTGCTCGGTAGCTGTCTCACCATCCTGCAGTACGATACAAGCCATTATCTCTTCGCCGTAATCCTCATCAGGAACTCCTATTACCTGTACGTCCTTTACCTTAGGATATGTGTAGAGGAAGTCCTCAATCTCCTTGGGGTAGATATTCTCGCCGCCGCGGATTATCATATCCTTGATACGACCTGTTATCTTGAAATATCCGTCAGAAGAGCGGCGTCTTGCAAGGTCTCCTGTGTGGAGCCAGCCCTCCGAGTCGATAGCGGCAGCAGTCGCCTCAGGCATTTTATAGTAACCCTTCATGATATTGTAGCCTCTTGCTACGAACTCACCGTCTACGTCATCAGGTACTTCCTGATTTGTCTCAGGGTCAACTATACGGCACTCTACGCCGAAAATAGGTCCGCCGACTGTATTGACACGCTGCTCCAATGAGTCAGTTGTCTTGCTCATGGTAGTTGCGGGAGAAGCTTCGGTCTGACCGTAGGTTATGCAGATCTCGCTCATGTGCATCTTCTCAACGACCTCTTCCATTGTCTTGATAGGACAAGGAGAGCCTGCCATGATACCTGTTCTCATGTAAGAGAAATCTGTCTTCGGGAAGTCCTCATGTCCAAGCATAGCGATGAACATTGTAGGAACTCCGTGGAAACAGGTTATCTTCTCCTTGTTGATGCAAGCAAGTCCCTTTCTCGGTGAGAAACGTGTTATAGGAGACATAGTTGTACCATGAGTCATGGAAGCTGTCATAGCCAGAACCATGCCGAAGCAGTGGAACATAGGCACCTGTATCATCATGCGGTCAGCTGTGGAGAGATCCATGCAGTCTCCGATAGCTTTACCGTTGTTTACAACGTTATAGTGTGTAAGCATTACGCCCTTGGGGAAGCCTGTTGTTCCTGAGGTGTACTGCATATTTGCAACATCGTGGATATCGATAGTCTTTCTTACGCGCTCGACTTCACTATAAGGAACGTTCTTTGAAAGCTCAAGAGCCTGCTCCCATGTAAAGCAGCCCTTGTTCTCTGAGTCAACAGTGATAACGTTTTTAAGGTAAGGAAGCTTTGCACTGTTGAGCTTTCCTGCCTCGCAGGTCTCAAGCTCAGGGCAGAGCTCCTTGATGATATCAACATAGTTGATATTCTTGATACCGTCTATCATAACAAGAGTCATTGTATCAGACTGTCTCAGCAGATACTCAGCCTCATGTATACGGTACTCTGTATTCATTGTAACAAGAACTGCACCAATTTTTGTAGTAGCCCAGAAAGTAATGTACCACTGTGGAACGTTTGTAGCCCATATAGCCACGTGATCGCCCTTCTTTACGCCCATTGCAAGAAGCGAACGCGCGAAGGTGTCAACATCGTCGCGGAACTCGGGATATGTTCTTGTATAATCCAGCTCAGTATAGCGGAATGCATACTGATTAGGGAACTGCTCGCAGATACGGTCCAGAATATCAGGAAATGTATAGTTAAGGATACGCTCCTTTGGCCATGGATACTGACCGTCGCCTCTCATGCTGGTCTGGAGAGGGTGCTTGTGCTTTTTCTTGTATGGAGCCATATACTCAGCAAACTGGGGGATAACGATACCTGCGTCGCTGAGGTCGCGTGCCCAGCGCTTTACCCATTCAAGGGAGATATAGCCGTTATAATTTATAGTGTCAAGAGCTTCTATCATAGCCTTGACAGGGATATCGCCTGTACCCATGATGCGATACTCAACAGTGCCGTCATCGCGCATGATGCTATCCTTGACCTGTATGTATTTGATGTACTCGCCGAGATTAGCAACCGTAGTCTCGGGAGCTTCGTTGTTATAGCGATAAGGATGATGCATATCCCAGAGTGCAGCGACCTTGCGGCTCTTAACACCTTCCAGCACCTTTGCAAGTCTTGCAGTATCTGAATAAACGCCGTTTGTCTCAACGAGAAGAGTAACATTGTACTCCTCAGCGATAGGTACAAGTTTCTTCAGAGCTTCCACTATATAGTTGTCATCGACTTCGCCTCCCGGAGCAGGCTCAAGGTCTCCGAGCACCCTTATATATGAAGCACCAAGCTTGTTTGCAAGCTGAGCATATGCTTTTATCTCGTCCTCAGCTTCCTGATATTTGTCCTTGAATTTAAGGCAGGCTCCTGACGAAAGGCATGGTATTTCAAGTCCCAGCGACTGCAGCTTGGCAATGGTATTAGGCAGCTGTCCTTCTGTAAACGGTTGTGCCTTGACAGAGAATATCTCATTGCCGAGACCTCTTATCTCGATGCCGTCGAATTTAAAATCCTTTGCCAGTGAATAAATGTCTGACCATGCCCAATCGGGGCAAGAAAGAGTAGAAAAACCAATCTTCATTTTTATCATTCCTTTACATATTTTTGAGTACTAAAATTCATTAACGCCGCAAATTCTGTTTATAACATAGATGTCAGGATATTAGTGATAGCATTTTTCACCTTCCTTTGCTTGGAACGATAAAAACAAAACCCGTCCCAAAGCGTAAGATTGCTTTGAGACGGGTATTATACAATACTCGCGGTACCACTCAAATTGCGGATATAAAAATCCGCCACCTCTTCGAAGTCTATCAACTTCTATGCACTAACGCAGCATTCACGGGAACCATCTACTGGGTGTTTAAACCTTTGGGAGTTCCAGCTCAGAAGGGAGAAGTACAGGTTCCGGGCATTACTGATTCGCACCAACCATCAGTTCTCTGAAATGCTTTCGCCCTGACTATTCTTCGTCACAGCTTTTCTATTACGATTTGCATTATATCACAAGTTGTATCTCTTGTCAAGTGAGAAACGCTCAAAAATGAAAAAAATAATTTCTAAAATGCGTTTGATTATATAAAAATAAATTCTGCCATCAAGCTATCTTCTTCAAGTATTTCTAAAAGTTTATTCGTCAAATCATCATCTTGGGTAACTATATCTCAGTTGGAGCGATGGTATATGACTTCATGCCGCCATGTCCGCCGAATATCTGCCATTTCCCTATACCGAGACGTTGAAACAGTGCTGTTCTCTCGGCAGTGCAAAGCTCCTTGTCGGTATCTACTGACGTCATAAGTATTGGTGCATATCGGTTGTACTGTGCCTGCTGAGCGGTCATTTCTTTCATATTTACGAAAATATCACCTGTAAAAGCGAGATGGTGATCGTAGTCAATAAGAATAGATTCTCCGGCAAGATGTCCGCCTTTACCTTCAAACAGCTCAAAATGCAGTTCTCCGAAATCAAAGAAGCCTGTTTGTTCTATAAGCTGACTTATTTCCTTTTCATCTCCTACAACGCTCAGTTTTTCAGCTGACACAGCAGTATATGAAGTAAGGACTTTGCAAATTCGTACATACGGCTTGTGCAGTGGATTCATCTCACGGAATCCGTCCTCGTTGTTACTTTCAAGCCGGAGACACTCCGCTGTTTTAGCGCTTGCATACACAGTATCGAAAATCGGCAGCAGTCCGCAATGGTCAACGTCCGCATGAGTTATAAAGCATTTCTTTTTAATGCTGTCAAACTCAGGAATCATGTTTCTGAAAACCGACAGCATTTCTTCTTTATAGCAGGCATAGCCCGTATCGATGAACAGGTATTCGTCACAGCTTTTTATAATTGCCGTATTGCTGCCGCACGGAGGCTCGATAAGGGTTATTACTGTATTATCAGTAATATTATGATGAGTTATCCTTGGCGAGAAATTCCTGCCCCTTGAAGTTGCAAGTAACTCTGCAAAACGGCTTATACTGTCAAAAGTCCGGTAAGGAGATACGCCAGTATCGTCCAGTATTTGCATAGCAAGGTTTGTATTGACTATAAGTTCATTTTTGGATTTGGAGGATATTTCCATCGCAGCCGAGAGTTCATTAACGAATGTGCTGTAAAAGAAGCTGTTGTCATATATCTTCTCAGCATGATTATATTCGATAACTCTGACACTGCAAAGCTTTTTCGCTTCTTCTATGAAATCATTAATTTTATCTGAATTATCAACTATAAGTCCCATTTTGAAAAGCTGGTATTCTGTACCGTTTTCCTGTGAGCTTATGTATGAAATATTGAAATTATGTGCGCTTATAAGCTCAAGTATCGAAGTAACACTTCCGGGTTCATCCTTAAGCCGGAATTCAAGAAGCATAACACTGCGATTATCCTCGTCACACTGGAGATAACCAATATCTGTCAACTCTTTGGAAGCTTTTGCAATCTGCTGTGGAGTTCCCTCTGCATCGATAAACAGCATATGGGAATCCACAGCTTTGTTATAGCTTACTCTCGTGATATTTATACCAAGTGAGGCAAAACATTTGCTTGCCTTTAGAAATGCCCCTATATGATTCGGCATTTTCGTTACGAAAGTCTTGTTCATTATTTCTTGTACTTTGCGTTATCCATTTCACGGATAGCAGCACGGCGGATTTTTCCGCTTCCGACAGTCTTGGGCAGCTCCGGAACGAACTCAACAACTCTCGGATATTTGTAAGGCGCTGTACGCTCCTTGACGTAATCCTTGATCTCTCTAACCAACTCTTCTGATCCTGTCTTATTCTTTGTGAGAACAATGGTCGCTTTTACTACCTGACCTCTTATCTCGTCCGGAACACCAGTAACAGCACATTCAAGAACATATGGCAGCTCCATGAGCACACTCTCGATCTCGAACGGTCCGATACGGTAGCCTGATGACTTGATAACATCATCAACACGGCCCACATACCAGAAATAGCCGTCTTCGTCTACCCATGCGGTATCGCCTGTGTGGTAGTAACCGTCACGCCATGTCTCGGCTGTGTTTTCATCATCGCCGTAGTAGCAGAGTGCAAGTCCGGGAACACCGTATCCTGTGGCATTTTCGTCCTTGAGTTTAACACAGATCTCACCTGTCTCACCTACGCCTGCTGATGTGCCGTCGGGAAGGAGTACCTGTACGTCATACTGCGGATTTGGCTTGCCCATACTGCCGGGCTTGGGCTCCATGCCGACAACATTTGCAATAGTAAGTGTTGTCTCGGTCTGACCGAAGCCCTCCATGAGCTTGATGCCTGTTGCCTTGTAGAACTGGTGGAATACCTCAGGGTTGAGTGCCTCACCGGCGATGCAGGCATATTTAAGTGAAGAGAGATCGTACTTGGAAAGGTCTTCCTTGATGAAGAAACGGTACATAGTCGGAGGTGCGCAAAATGATGTTACATTGTACTTCTTGAACATGGGAAGTATATCATCTGCGTGGAAACGCTCGAAGTCATATACGAATACAGCAGATTCGTTCATCCACTGACCGTAAAGCTTGCCCCAGAGAGCCTTGCCCCAGCCGGTATCAGAGATAGTGAAGTGGAGACCGTTCGGGTCAGCATTCTGCCAGTAGCGTGCAGTTACATAGTGACCGAGCGGGTACTGGTAGCTGTGGAGAACGAGTTTCGGATTTCCTGATGTACCGGAACTGAAGAAAATGAGCATAGGGTCAGTACCACAGGGCGTCTCGGCAGTGCGCTCAAAATGAGTGCTGTATGCCGAAAGCTCCTCGTTGAAATCGTGCCAGCCTTCTCGATGTCCGTTTACGATGATCTTTGTCTTGAGTGAAGGAGAAACAGCACAAGCCTTATCAACTTCATCTGCAACCTCGCCATCAGAAGTACATACGATAGCAGATACTTCAGCCGAATTGAATCTGTATTCAAGGTCGTGTTCCTTGAGCATATTTGATGCAGGGATTACAAGCGCACCAATACGGTGGAGAGCGATGATCGAGAACCAGAACTGATAGTGGCGTTTAAGGATAAGCATAACTCTGTCACCTTTTTTAATGCCCAGTGACTTGAAGTAGTTAGCAGTCTGGCAGGAATACTTCTTGATGTCTTTGAAAGTGAACTTTCTCTCATTATGATCTACATCAACATAGATCATAGCAGTTTTATCAGGACATTTTTCTGCCATTGCATCAACGATATCATATGCAAAATTGAATTTATCCTCATTTACAAACTGAACACCGCTGAGAATTCCGTTCTCATCAGTCTCGCATTTGACAAACTTTTCTGAAACCGGATTCAGAATACCTGCTTTATCAACATTTGTAAGATGATGTTCAGCAATATGCTCGCGGAATTCGGTCATTCCTGTTGTACCGCGCGGAGCCATAACGAAAGCGTAGATCTCACAGTCCTCACCACCGAGAGCGACTTCATCATGCGGCATGGAGCTGTCGTAATAGATACAGTCTCCCTCGTGGAGTATCTCTGTATGTGAACCAACTGTCATGCGTACAGTACCCTTTAAAACTATATCCATTTCCTGTCCGGCGTGGCTTGCCATGTGCAGTGGCTGTGAAAGAGCTTCCTCTGAATATGGAATAACTACATGGAAGGGTTCAACGATCTTGTTCTTGAATTTTGATGCAAGGCGGTTGTAGGCAAAGCCCTTTCTGCGGACGATAGGCAGGCCTTCTCCCTTACGGGTAACTGTATAGCCGCTGAGTTCAGGGCTGCTTCCTTCCATGAGGTCGGTGATGTCAACGTTAAAGGTATTAGCACATTTGTAGATGAACGTGAAACTGAAATCCTGTTCACCTGATTCGTATTTTTTGTAGTCTTCAACGGAGTATCCTGTATTTACAGCCATTTCTTCGACTGAAATACCAAGATCTTCACGCAGATTTGAAATACGCTCTGCGACCTCTTTGATTCTTACTTCTGCATTCTGCAATTCCGTCATTTTACTCATAATAATCTCTCCTTTTAAAATTTGATACTGGAAAATGAAACGGTCGCAGAAAAATACTGCCGCTGTCTTTACCGCGAAAAACAAAAAACTCGTCTCAAAGATAAATACTTTGAGACGAGTATCATAATCAGATTACCCGCGGTACCACTCAAATTGTGCCGCTATTGCGTAACACCACTTCAGACTCCAGCAAGTCCTATTCATTAACGCAGAATCACGGGAACGCTTACTGAAATCCTTTCAGCATTCCGGCTCAGAAGGGATACATAGCATTGCTTGACACCGACTCACACCGACCGTCGGCTCTCTGCAGACATTGGCAATCCTCTGCTTGTCTTCCTCATAGCTTATGTTCAGGATTATATCATACAAAAATCCATTTGTCAATACCTTTTTCGAAAAATATTTTTTAATTATTGCGAGATTTTGTTTAATCAAAACACAAAAAGCCCACCACTACGGAGTTAAAATTGTGCTCTGAACCTTATTCCATGACTGAAATTAGATATTTTTAAGTTTTTGAGACTTTTCAAACAGATATGATTTTATTATTGATAAATAATCCTGTCTATGGTATAATACATATATTTCCAAAAGCAAAATTATAAAGGTCATTTTCTTATATACTCAGGGGGTATAATATGTATTTTGATGAAATGAAACTCGGAATGAGTGTTGAGGTAGCCCCTGCGGTTATATACAAAGATAAAATGCTTGCATTTGCTAAAGAGTACGATGATTTGCCGATGCATACAGATGAGGAATATGCAAAGACAACTCACTTCGGTAAACTTATTGCTCCCGGTGTTATGTCATTCATGGCTGTCTGGGCAAAGTACCTTGAAGTAGATTTTTTTGGTAATGAACTGCTTGCAGGTAAATCAACCAAAATTGAATGGCACAAGCCCGTTTTCGCAGAAGATGTGCTGACAGGAAAAGCAACTATAACAAACCTCGTTAAGCGTAATGATAAAAATGGAATCGTAGCCGTATCCTTCGATGTTTATAATCAAAAGGGTGAGCTTGTATTGACTAATGTTACAGAAGCAATTGTAAAATGCAGGTTACAATAAGCGGCATGGAAGGAACTATACCGGCCAGTTGGTTCTCGCATCTTGAAATAGCAATTGAGAGGTTCGAATCCCTCTCTGTCCGCTCTTTTAAAGAAGCCTGTATTTCGAGGAAAACACCGAAATACAGGCTTTTCTATTGCCTGTAGAAAACAGTTTTAAATGCATTTTTGCAGATTCGTGTGAAGAAAAAACAGGCGTTTTTCACACGAATTCACACGAAATTCACACGAAGAAAAGGCGATATAATGTTATGAAAGAAGTCAGCTCCCGTGAGGGAGCTGTTGTTCTTGTAAGTAATAAAAATATTGTTTCCATGATGACTACTTGGAGCTCCGGTTCAAGTCGGGCGTGACGATCAGTATTGAAATGTAAATAGATATGTATTTTCCAAAAGGAAAACCTCTCGATCATCATACAGTGATTGGGAGGTTTTTGTCTTAGGTATGACGACCTTGTGGAAGAAATACTTCTGCTGCGTGAACAGCAGGAGCAGAATACTATGGACGAAGCTGCCAAAGCTGAGCACCGGGACCGTATACAGGCGCTTTGCAGCTTCATTAATTCCCAGCCGCGCACCAGCACGAAGTTTGATGGGACGCTGGTGAGAAAGCTGCTGAAGGACGTAAAGGTATGCGATGTCTTTATCGAGTTTCGTTTTAAGTCAGGGACGTCGGTTATTATTGAGAAGTGAAAAGATATGATGAGCCCCGTATCACTGATTGATACGGGGCGTTTTTTAGTAGATGAAATCATCCTGGAAGATAGGTAACAGTTATGATCTCAAAATGATTCTTTCTGCACCGTATCAGTCCGTCTCTCTGCATTTTACTGAGTTCATTGGAAAGCACAGACCGTTCCACATTGAGGTAGTCTGCAAGCTGCTGACGGTCAAAGGGTATATCAAACTCACGGGAATGCTTTTGAACCGATACGGTGTTCAGATACGCCATGATACGTCCACGCACCTGTCTCGGAGCAGTATGAAAGCTCCGGCTCGATAGGTGCAGATTTTTTCTTGTGGTGATAGTGAGAAGATTTGCAAGAAGTCTCGCCCTTATCGTATCGTTGAGGTCAGCGAGCGACTTCATGCTCAGAAACACGATACTGCAATCCTCGGCAGCACATACATCAACAAGCATCGGCACATCGGGCAGGAGTGCATAGCTTTCTGTAAAGAACTGTCCCTTACCTACAAGGTTGAGTATCGTGCGGTTTCCCCACATATCATTGCTTTCAATAGTAACGCCGCCTGCCGTGACAAAGCATAGCTTATCGGTGATCTCTCCCGATGAAAATATCATCTCACCTTTATTGTATTTCTTTTCGGTTGCATTAAGGGCTTTCAGAAGCTCAGATATTTCGGTATCATCAAAGCCCTTGAACAGTATCGAATTATGCAAAACTGAAATATCCATATTTTTCTCCCCAAATGTTGTAATTACAACATACTTTCTCCTTTGATTATACTATAATGGATACAGAAAGTCAAGGAGGTATTGCTATGATACGGAAAATAATTGAAATAGACGAAGAAAAATGCAACGGCTGCGGTCTGTGTGCTAAGGCTTGCCATGAGGGAGCGATCGCTATTGTGAACGGCAAGGCTAAGCTCATGCGTGACGATTTCTGCGACGGCTTCGGTGACTGTCTCCCTGCTTGTCCCATGGACGCTATCCACTTCACCGAGCGTGAAGCGGCGGCTTATGACGAAAAGGCGGTACAGGCAAACAAGCAGAAAAAGTCCGCTTGCAGCGGTTTCACTTGTCCGGGTTCTGCATTGCAGAGCTTTACGCCAAAAGAAGATGACAGCGATGTTCGTGTTCCAGGCTGTCTGCGACAGTTCCCGATACAGATAAAGCTCCTGCCCACAAATGCACCTTATTTCAACGGTGCTGATCTGCTTATCGCTGCCGATTGCACAGCTTACGCCTACGGGAACTTCCACCATGATTTTATCCGTGGGAAGATTACGCTCATCGGCTGTCCGAAGCTCGATGCCGTTGATTACGCTGAAAAGCTGACAGAGATATTCAGAAATAACGATATAAAGAGCATCACTCTCACAAGAATGACCGTACCATGCTGTGGAGGTATGGAGTATGCGATAAAACGTGCGATAGAAGCAAGCGGTAAGGATATTCCGCTTGAAGTTGCAGTTATTTCGCCGGACGGCAGTATCGTTGAGATAAGAAAATAATGGAGGGATATATCATGGAACAGAAAATGTTTTGCTATCAGTGTCAGGAAACAGCAGGCTGTAAGGGTTGTACCGCTTGCGGTGTCTGCGGTAAACAGCCTGAAGTCGCAGTAATGCAGGACTTGCTTGTGTACGTTACAAAGGGATTGTCTGCGGTGACAACTCAGCTCCGTGCAGAGGGAAAGACTGTCGATAAGACTGTTAATCATCTTATCAGCGTGAACCTGTTTATCACGATCACCAATGCAAATTTCGATCTCGACAGCATTACCACTAAGGTTACTGAAACACTTGCAGTCAAAGAAGAATTGCTCGGACAGGTGCAGAATAAAGAATCTCTCCCCGAAGCAGCTCTTTGGAACGGTTCGGACTATACCGAGAAAGCAAAGACTGTCGGCGTACTTGCAACAGAGAATGAGGATATACGCTCTCTGCGTGAGCTGATAACCTACGGTCTGAAAGGACTTGCGGCATATACAAAACACGCAAACGCTCTGCTGAATGATGATGAGGAGCTTGATGCTTTCTTACAGTCGGCTCTTGCTAAAACACTTGATGACAGTCTGTCGGTCGATGACCTTGTGGCTCTCACGCTGGAAGTCGGCAAGTACGGCGTTCAGGGTATGGCTGACCTTGATGCTGCAAATACTACAGCATACGGCAATCCTGAGATCACGACAGTTGATATCGGTGTCCGCAAAAATCCTGCGATACTGATCTCAGGTCACGATCTGAAAGACCTTGAAATGCTCCTTGAGCAGACAAAGGATACGGGAGTTGATGTTTATACGCACTCGGAAATGCTACCTGCGCATTATTATCCGTTCTTCAAAAAGTATCCGCATTTCGCAGGAAACTACGGCAATGCGTGGTGGAAGCAGAAAGAGGAATTTGAGAGCTTTAACGGTCCGGTGCTGATGACCACAAACTGCATCGTTCCGCCGAAAGACAGCTACAAGGACAGACTTTGGACAACAGGTGCCGCAGGTTATCCGGGCTGTAAGCATATTGACGCACCTTACGGCGAAGCAAAGGACTTTTCAGCGATCATCGAACAGGCAAAGAAATGTCCTCCGCCTACCGAGATCGAAACCGGCTCTATTATCGGTGGCTTTGCCCATGAACAGGTATTCGCACTTGCCGATACAGTTGTAGAAGCTGTAAAATCGGGGGCTATCCGCAAATTCGTAGTCATGGCAGGCTGTGACGGCAGAGCGAAGTCCAGAAGCTACTATCAGGAATTTGCTGAAAAACTGCCTAAAGACACGGTGATCCTTACCGCAGGCTGTGCGAAGTACAAGTATAACAAGCTCGACTTAGGCGACATCGGCGGTATTCCGAGAGTTCTCGATGCAGGACAGTGCAATGATTCTTATTCTTTGGCGCTTATCGCTCTGAAGCTGAAAGAGGTATTCGGGCTTAACGATGTGAATGATCTGCCTATCGTTTACAATATCTCATGGTATGAGCAGAAAGCAGTCATCGTTCTTCTTGCTCTGCTGTATCTTGGAGTGAAGAATATTCACCTCGGACCGACTCTGCCAGCGTTCCTGTCTCCGAATATGGCAAAGGTTCTTGTAGACAGTTTCGGCATTGCGGGTATTACGAATGTTGACGATGATATGAGGATATTCGGCTTATGAGAAGAAAAGACCGTGAAGTGACCGATCTCAGCGAGATCATGAAAAACTGCGATGTATGCAGACTGGCTCTGAATCCGAGCTGGAAGCGGAAATCAACATCGCTGCCGAGCTCATCGAAGACTGCATCAATGAAAACGCACATGTCGCCCTCGACCAGACGGAATACCAGAAACGCTACGATGCGCTGGTCGCCCGGTTCGACAAGGCCAAGGGCAGACAGACCGAAGTCACCGATCTGATTGCCGAGCGGAAAGCCCGCAAACATCAGATCGAATCCTACCTGAAAGAGCTACGGAGCCGGGAGCCGCTGACGGAGTTCCGGGAAACAGACTGGCTGGCGATGGTGGACTACATCACCGTTCACAGCAAGGACGACATCCGGGTGACCTTCAAGGACGGCACCGAGATCAAAGCATAACCCAACAGACGCAGCAACGCCTCTGAACCACATCGGCTCGGAGGCGTTTCTACGTTATATTTCTTATTTATTTCGTTTTCCAGTATTATCCGACCCTCTGATCTCTTCGTGGTAGAAATAATCCACTATTACTGGATGCCCCTGCGGAACCCTGCCATATGGCATTTCATTATCCACGAACGGACAGTCATATGTCTTTGCCATTTCTTCCGCTTTTTTCTCCAAAGCTTCAAAGTAGCTGCGATTATGCTTGTTGTATATCTCATCATAAAGTGGCAAAAGATCAGGACGCTTTTCGGCAATATAATCCATAATTGTCTTCTTGAAGCCGCCTCGCAGATTCAGATTCTCAAGCCAGAACAAATCGCATTGATTATGCACACGCTCAAAAATGGCTTCCAAGTCTGTGATGCCGGGAAATACGGGAGATACGAAACAGACTGTGCGGATACCTGCATCGTATATCTTTTTCATGGCGGCAATTCTGCGTTCAATACTGACTGCGGCATCCATTTCGTTTTTGAAATTCTCATCAAGCGTATTTATCGACCACGAAACGGTAACCTGTCCCAGCTTTTTCAGCAGGTCAATGTCACGCACTACCAGATCGGACTTCGTGCAGATCAGGATATCCGCACCGCTGCCGATAAGCTGCTCCAACAGCTTTCTTGTATTGCCAAACCGCTCCTCTTGCGGATTGTATCCGTCAGTGACCGAGCCGATTACCACTCGCTGACCGGAATACTTCTTCGGATTTTTTATTTCAGGCCAACGCTTAACATCGAGAAAGGTTCCCCATTCTTCAGTATGTCCAGTAAAGCGTTTCATAAAGGAAGCATAGCAGTACTTACAGGCATGGGTACATCCCACGTAGGGATTCACAGAATATCCACCCACGGGCAGACTGGATTTTGTCATGATATTTTTTGTTTCGACCTCACCGATGAGAACGCCGTCCATATTTATCTGTGCCATGCTCTTTGTTCCTCCAATACCTTATTAAAAGACTCCGGCAGCTCCTGAATCATATTTTCATCCCCAATGATAGGTTCAAGATCTTCCTTCATAAAAACGGGAATTCCGGCTTCGTGTGCCTGATCCGTAAGTGACCATGCCCATTCCGGCTCGGTACGCACCTTCTTGCTTTGCGCTCCGGTCATGGTACCGACTACGAGCCAATCAATGCAGGAAAGGTCTACTTCACCGGGATCATCAAACAGCGGTTCAAATGTCACATGATAATGCTTTGCCCGGATATTCTTCCGAAGAGCATCGATTCTCCATAGTTCTGACTTTCTCGTTACCGTCACTCCGAACCACGCATTATCAAGGTCTGTATCAAAACTCAACAAATCAGGTCGCTTGCTCAGAAAGAGAAACTGGTGCTGTGGGTTTTCACGTATCTTCGCAAACACCTCGTTCCGCCAATCATCCTGCCAACCGGCAAGATCGCTCATACCGGTTAGCAGAAAATTCTGCGGACGCTTTTTTTCCATCATTTTGAGCTTCCCCGGAAAAAACTCCGGTTTGGCAAAATCATCGATCATATGCCAGCGTTTCACGTTGTTACGGGCGTAGCAGTATTGACAGCCAACAGTACAGCCGATGACCAGATTCATGTTCTGTATCTGATCCTTTATACAAATGCTCATTCTTCACGCCACCCTTCAAGATTTTTTTGAATGCGTTCGAGATATGACTCAAACTGCACAATCTCGTTTTCCGAAAAGCCTTTATAATAGATCCTGCCCATTCCGGCAGAGACATCGTCATAATCAACTTTTAATTTATGTGCTTTTTCAGTAAGATAGAGAAGTGTTTTTCGCTTATCCTGCTGATCCTGTTCACGGCGGATAAGGCCGCTTTTCTCCATTCTTTCAAGCATGGTAGTAAGCGATGTGATGGCAAGGCCGCATTTTTCCGACACGGTTTTGATTGGCACACCGTCCTCCTGCCATAGCGCATAAAGAATACGTCCCTGTGCGCCATTGAAGGCATCGATGCCTTTTTTTAATAAAACCCGCTCGAATATCCTGTCCCCAAGCTGTTTTATTTTCGTTACCAAAAATCCACCATTCATCACAGATACTCCTATATCGTAGTTTCTATAATTCTACCATATAGGAGCGTTTTTGTCAATGGATAAACTATGAACACTCTTCCAGATAAATGAATAATATGTATCACCGAAACAGAGAAACACCTCTGAACCACATCGTCTCGGAGGCGTTTTTTATTTTATAAGAATATCATTCATGAGTGACCGTGCAAGATTTATGAAGCAAGTTTTTAATATTGATAACTATAGCGATGTTGATCTGTTCTGTTGTGTTGTTGCAAAACATAACATACGCACTCAAAATAAGCATGAGATAGTCGAGCAGAGTATCTGCATTGATGGGGATATTCGTGATGTACTGAATAAGCTAGTGTAAGATAAAATCCACCACATCATTGGATAACTAATATCCTTTGATGTGGTGGATTATTTTGTAATGGTTTCTATGACAACATTTCTAAGCACTCAACCCTATCCCTCAATCGCAATTTTTGATTAGCACGATTTTTCTCTATTTTTCGGACTTTTTAACGAGTGACAGCATTTCTGCACACTTAAAAGTTACAAACAGCAGTTTTAAGCACAAAAAATCGAGTGCTTAAAAAGACTGTTTATATCGCGAGTGCGCCGAAATGCTGTCTGTATCTCTTTAGGTTATATTACGTGTTCCCACATACAGAAAATGAGTGCTTATTTTGGTTGTTTACTGAACTGCAAAATGCCAATTATCCGCGATAAATCGGCATTTTATGATTCCTGCCGTGACATCAAAACTACGCACTCAACGTGTGAACCTTAGCCTATTATTTTTGACATTTTAAACTTCTACTGCTTGAACTGCAGGAACAGACCGTCATGGACGATGCCGCCAAAGCTGCGCACCGGGAGCGTATTCAGGAACTGCTGCATTTCATCAATTCTCAGCCGCGCACCATCACGGAGTTTGATGAGGCGCTGGTGAAGAAGCTGCTGGAAAGCGTCAATGTCTGCGAGTCCTTTCTGGAATTCCGGTTCAAGTCGGGCGTGACAATCAGCATTGAAAAGTGAACAGAGATAAGAAATCCCCGCATGAATTTCAATCAGATTAATACTATTCCCCTCAATTATTCTACACTAATTTTATAAACGGCTATAAATAGGCAAAAACGTTGCATTGCAAAAAAACGAATCTCTCTGTCGCTTTTTAAAAAGAAGCCAGTAGGAAACAATTTTAAATGCATTTTTGCAAGCGTATATCCCATTATCAGGTTATAACCTATTGGAACTGAATATCTGAACAGCCTTCAGTAATTCTGAGGGCTGTTCTATTTAGGGTGAATTGTTTCACTTTTATTGTCAACCTTTATAAAAATAATGGTTGACATTAGAGCTGCGCAGTGCTATAATATTGAACGGAGGAAGTGATTGACATTAACAACATAAACAAAACAAAAAGTATGGTTCTGACAGCAATGTTTACTGCTCTGATAACAGCAGGCGCATATATTCGTATCCCTGTCCCTGTTTGCCCGTTCACATTGCAGTTTCTGTTCACAACTCTTGCAGGGATCATTCTTGGAAAAAACAAAGGTGCTGCGGCAACAGCTCTGTATGTTATTCTTGGGCTTGCAGGACTGCCTGTTTTTACAGGCGGAGGCGGTATAGGTTATGTGTTGCAGCCGACATTCGGCTATCTTATTGGTTTTATTGCAGGCTCATATATTACCGGATGTATTGCTCACAGCGGAAAACCTGATACAAAACACATCCTGATCGGCTGTTTTACAGGACTTGCAGTTGTTTATGCACTTGGAATGCTATATTATTATATGATAAGTGCAGTATACCTGCGTGACCCTATCGGTATCGGCGCTTTGTTCCTGTACTGCTTTGTGCTTGCAGTACCAGGAGATATTGCACTCTGCTTATTATCTACTACTTTAGCAAAACGGCTTATGCCTGTAATCTATGCGAAAGGAACAATATAATGGATATCAAGAATATGACCGAACAGATAATCAACGGCAGAAGGCTGACGAAAAATGATGATCTGAGTTTTCTGCTGAACACTGAATTAGACGTGCTTACAGAATGTGCAGATAAACTGCGTAAACATTTCAGCGGTGGCACAGCCAATCTTTGCAGTATCATCAATGGCAGAAGCGGTCGATGCTCCGAGGACTGCAAGTTCTGTGCACAATCCGCCCATCACTGTACGGGTATCGAAGAATATGCTTTTCTTGATAAGCATCAGATCGTAACTGAATGTAATCATAACGAAAAACAGGGCGTACACCGCTTTGCGATAGTTACCGCAGGGCGCAGACTGAACGGTGATGAGTTTGAAAAGGCCCTTGACACATACCGTACCCTTTCATGTGAAAACCATGTTGGTTTATGTGCTTCATTCGGTCTTCTGGAAGAAGAAAAGTTTTCTGATCTTCGCCGTGCAGGAGTTACAAGGTATCATGCGAATATAGAGACTTCGAAAGTAAATTTCAAAAACATCTGCACAACACATACTTTTGAGGATAAGCTCGAATGCATACGCAGAGCGAAGGCGGCAGGACTTGAAATATGTTCGGGTGGTATCATAGGTATGGGCGAAAGCTGGCAGGATCGTATCGACATGGCTCTGACACTCAGCGAGCTTGGCGTAAGTTCGATACCGATAAATGCTCTTATCCCCATTAAAGGCACACCTCTCGAAAACAATGAACGTATCACCGAGTCTGATATTCTGCGGACTGTTGCGATATTCCGCTTTATCGTTCCCGAAGCCGATATCCGCCTTGCCGCAGGACGAAACCTTATGACAAACTGTGGTGAACGTGCTTTCCTTTCGGGTGCAAATTCGGCTATCACAGGAGATATGCTGACGACATCGGGCAATCGTATCCGTGAAGATATTGCTATGCTGAACCGGATCGGCTATTCTACGGGGAGGGATATCAATGCATAAAGGAATATTTGTTACAGGCACGGGGACGGATATTGGAAAAACCTTTATCACAGCACTGCTTGTCAGGAAGCTCCATGATGCGGGCTGTGCCACTGCCTATTTCAAAGCGGCAGTCAGCGGAAACGAACGTGATGAAAACGGCAGACTGATACCGGGTGACGCTGTCTATGTAAAGAAAATTTCAGGAATATCGCAGCCTCTTGATACAATGTGTCCTTATATTTATGAAACAGCTGTCTCACCTCATCTCGCTTCAAGGATAGAGGGTGATCCTGTGGAAATCAGTACGGTCAGGGAACAGTTCCAAAAGATCTGCGATGAATATGAATACGTTATCTGCGAAGGAAGCGGCGGTATCGTGTGTCCCATACGCTGCGATGATAAAAAGATCATGCTTGAGGATATTATCAAAGCTCTCGGACTTCCCACGATCATAGTGGCAGATGCAGGACTTGGAACGATCAACAGCGTGGTTCTTACCTGTGAATACATGAAGGCTCACGGTCTGGAGATACGGGGATTGATACTGAACAACTTTCACAAGGGCGATGTAATGGAAGAGGATAACAAGCTGATGTGTGAAAAACTCACAGGGCTGCCTGTTATTGCCTGTGTCGGTGAGAATGATACTGATATTGACATTTCAGAAGACGCACTGAAAAGAATTTGTGACAAAGGAGAGAAAATATGATCTGGTATCCATACACTCAGATGAAAACACTTGATGCGCCCATAAAAATATCCCATGCAAAGGGCGTTCATCTTTATACAGAGGACGGTCAAGACATGATAGACTCGGTATCTTCGTGGTGGAGTGTTATTCATGGCTACAATCACCCTGAGATCAATGCCGCTATCAGCGGTCAGCTTGAAAAATTTGCACACATTATGCTTGGCGGAATGACACATGAACCTGTTCAGAAGCTCTCTGACAAACTGGCACAATGGCTGCCTGGGGATCTGGACTACTGCTTTTTCTCAGACTCAGGCAGCGTTGCTGTGGAAGTTGCGTTAAAAATGGCATTACAGTTCAACACAAACCGAGGTTCTGACCGGGATATGATACTTTCGCTTGAACACGCCTATCACGGAGATACCTTCAAGGCTATGGAAGTCGGTGATGATGAGGACTATCACTTTGCGTTCGGCGTTAACAGCGAGAAAAAGCGTGGTGTTGTCCATATACCTACAGAGATACCCGCACTTGAAAAGGCATTTGAAGAATACGGAGAACGCCTGACCTGTTTTATCGTTGAACCGCTGCTTCAGGGTGCAGGCGGAATGCGTATGTATGATGTCTACTTTCTTGAAAGAGCAAGGCAGTTATGCGATCAATATGATGTATTGCTGATCTTTGATGAAGTCGCAACAGGCTTCGGACGTACAGGAAATCGCTTTGTGGCTGATCTTGTTCTGCCTGATATACTTGTTCTTGGAAAGGCTCTGACGGGCGGATATATAGGTCATGCAGTTACAGTAGCAAACCGCAGAGTATGGGAGGGATTTATGAGCGAAGATCCTACTCATGCTTTCATGCATGGGCCGACATTTATGGGGAATGCTCTTGCCTGCTGTGCGGCTTTAAAATCCATAGAGCTGTTTGAACGAGAGGATTACATTTCAAAAATACGTCGTATAGAGGAGATCACCCGCCGTGAAATGTTGGGATTTACCGACCCTCGCATAAAAGAGATACGCATCATGGGCGGCTGTGTCTGCATAGAGGTATATGACGCAAAAGTGCTTGAAGGATTCAAGAAGTTCGCATACGAACACGGAGTATTCAGCAGAACTTTCCTGAAATATATGTATGCTATGGTTCCTTATGTAATAAGCGAATCCGAGCTTATTCAGATACTTGACACCATGAAAATGTGGTTCAGGTGAACATCGTATTGTCAGCTTTTTTGATATACTCCATAGTATTCCCCGCAATTATTCTACACGAAAAATTTTAAATGCATTTTTGCGGTCGCATGTGAAGAAAAACAGTTGTTTTTCAAACGCTTTCATGCGGAATGCACACGACTAAAAGGCAGTATAACGATAAGAAAAGAAGCCAGCTCCCTCACGGGAGCTGGTGTTCTTATAAGTAATAAATCTATAGTTTCCACTTTTACTATCTGGAGTTCCGATTCAAATCGGCGTGATGATCAGTATTGAAAAGTGAATAGATAGAGCGAACCCCGCATCACTGGTTTCAATGGAGCGGGGCTGTTTTTATTCTTCCTCGACCATAACGGTCATTCTGTGATCTTTTGTGCCTTATGGTAGTTTACTTCGTCAATGATTTTCTGCTGTTCCATAGCATACCTCCTGAAAAGCTAATGTGACATTTCTGTCAAAAATTTGAAACCTGTGTGAAAATTAGCACTCTCCCCTTGACAGTGCTAATTCAGAGTGCTATAATATAATCAGAACAAAGGAACAGAGAAGCACCAAAGGATCCGGGTGCTGAACCCTCCGTCCCCTTGCTCGAAGCAATGGAAACAATGTGACGAGTAAAAAGGAGGACTGACCTATGTTGTATCCTAGCATTTTCGGTGAAAACTTATTCGATGATTTCTTCAGATTCCCTGACTTCGGCAGAGACGTGGAGAAGAAGCTGTACGGCAAGCACGCTGCGCAGGTTATGAAGACGGATGTCCATGAGCATGACGACCACTATGAGATCGTTATCGATTTGCCGGGCTTCAAGAAAGACCAGATCAATCTTGAGCTTCAGAACGGTTATCTGACTGTCAGTGCCGCAAAGGGTCTTGACAAGGACGAAAAGACTAAGAAGGGCAAGCTGATCCGTCAGGAGCGTTACGCCGGTGCAATGCAGAGAAGCTTCTATATCGGTGATACTGTTACCGAAGCCGATGTGAAGGCAAAGTTTGAGGATGGTGTTCTGAACATCTGCGTTCCGAAGGCAGAGCCTAAGAAGCTGGAGAATCACAAGTATATTGCAATTGAGGGATAATACCTCGCTAAGATATGATCCCGAAATAATGCTCCCCGGAGCTGTTCGTTTTGAGCAGCTCCGGGGAGTTTTTGTGCCTGATGGCTATGTGGGCGTAACACATTGACTTTTTCAGGAATGGGATGTATAATATAAGCAGGAGACAATCAAAGTAATATATGAATGGAAAGGGATAAGATAGATGTTGAAAAACTTGTTTAAGGATCGTGATAACACCGAAAATATCATTGTAAAAGCTCCAAATAAGGCGCTTTTAGAGTCCATATATCAGTACAACGACAAGATCGACAGTTTCGAGAAAAACATCAAAAGAGCAGCGCTTCTCTTTGTCATCATCATGGCAGTGATATGGATCGGCGGGGATATTGCCGGAATGAACTCAAATCTTGTGCTGATGTTTGGACTGCTGACTATTTTCGGGTATCCGCTGATATTGGTGTTTGGTGCTATATGGGTGAGCAGACCATCACTGAAAAGGAAATCTGAGGAAATGGCGATGCTGGCAGGCAGTGATATGGATGTGCCTAATGATGCAGTTGAAATTGAAATGCTATTTCCACAGAAAGTTTCGGTTGACTTTTCGCAAAAGAAGAATCTGCTTTTTGATAACAGCCTGCACCTTGTCTACGCAGACGCTGAAGCATTCTATTTTGTGGATGTGACCGGAACTGCAAAAATTCCTTATTCGTTGATTGAACCGTGGGTAGATTCCGAGAACAATGCTAGGATCCGGCATTGGATCCAGAACAGCAAGCCGTCTGCTTATGCGAAAGAGGGTGTAAAAAAGAAAGGAAGACTGATCTCGCTGATACCTTTTGTGGGGAGTTTTATCCCGGATCATTATTTGATTCCATATAAATATACGGTTCTTCACACAAGCAGCGATGATTACCTGGTTTGTATCCCAAGATATGAAATGGAGAAAATTCAAAGTCTATCATCTTTATAAATAGCATTACAATATGTACAGGGGCAGGAAAACCTGCCCTGTTTTTTATAACTTTTTCAACGTTCCCTTATAGCTGCCTTTGCCGATCTGTACAGTCACGGTAACATTGGATTCCTGCACATCGGGGGCAAGTGTGGGAGTCGGTTCAGTCTTACTGAATCCATTCAGCCCCTTACCCTTGATAATGTTCGGGAAATCCTTGTAGCAGATATCCATATCCACATTGCCGTTAACAGCATACGCCTGATTCTCGGAAATGAGAAGTATATGGGCGATGCGCTCCTGCAAAAGACCTACACCGTGGACTGCCTCAGTAAAAAGCGGGTAAAGAACTCCGGCATCGTACCGCAATACGATCTTAAATGGTATATCCGTCTATACTTTGAAAACGAAGAGTCTATTACTATGAACTTCAGCGAACGGAAGATGCACTAAGGACCGACGTCCACACAATATGAGGTCCTCTGAATACAAGCAAGGTACGGAGAGCGTTCTACGTGCCTGTTTCTTGTGTGCAAAAGCTATGGTCAATAGAATAGTTATTCATCACCACCGTACTGATACGTCAGATTGCCATCCTTAAAAGCTAAATCAAATGACCACTCATCAATTCTGTCAGGAGAGAATACGGAAAACTCTTCTCTGGTAAGATACATAATGATACCATTTGCCTCAGTGACAACTTCTGTAGGCAGTTCTCCGTGGATAGATGCTGCAACCTGATTCAAGTAAGCTCCGTATGCTGTATTATAAGCCACAGTTGCTTCATTACTATTCAAAGCCGTAGAAATATCTTGCTCAACTTTTTCACGAAGGAATTCTCCGTTGACAATGTATTTCTCTAAAATGGCTTCGCCATAGAATGCAATACGCTCCTCATATAAGGACTGATACCATTTTTCACCGGTTGGAGTTCCTGTTTTATAAAGCTCCTCTCCATACTTTAACGAATCGCCCTCTTTTAATAATTGCTCCAGTTGATCTGGAAGGATGTGTTCGTTATACATATCGGAGTCATATTCCTCAAGCGTTTTTCCATTGTATATGAAAGTATAATCAACTGCCGGTCTTGCCAGAATCGCAAAAACATCATCCTCCTCTCCGGATTCCAGTGCATTATACAGTCTGTAGCCGACAGAGTTGAATTGATGCCATTTCGTAAAACCTTCATCATCGATCAGGTTTACAGTAGCCATATCTTCTGCCCAGATTACTTTGTGAGTTCTGTTGTCCGCAGTTACACTCTCGCCATTCTCCGTTGCATGAGGAGTACTTGTCTCTGCGTTCGTTGCCTGCTGATTTGTTGCAGATACGGAAGTTGCAGGTTCATCGCTTCTATCTGATGTATTTGACACAGTTGGAATTGTGGAATCAATCTCGTTTTCTGCCGTCAGAACATCTTTTTTCAGAAGTCCACTGTTGAAAACTCCGAAGGTCCCAATTCCAACGAATACAAGGCAAAAAGCAGAAATAACTATTTTATTTTTCATAGTCTTTTCCCTCCTAAAATCAGCCGATATTGTCTTGAAATCATCGGATTCTGCTATGAAATCCTTTTTGATACCTGATAACGCATCCCTCAGATCATTCTTTTTCATGAAATCATCCCCTTAAGATATTTTTTGAATTTCTTCCGTGTTCTCATAAGAACAGTCCTGACGTTGCTTTCTGTAATATTGTAGTTTTCAGCAATCGTGCTAATATCCTCAAGGTAATAATATCGTCTGATAAAAACGCTCCTGTCACGGCTTTTCAGTGTTGACAGAAATTCATTCAGATCTTTCAGTAGATCGTTACTGTCGATGTCTGATAAAAAGCTGTAAAGTTCATTGAGGACTGCATCACTCCTGCTCATGATTTCATCAGGCGAAACCGAAAGAATACCAGCTATCTTTTCGACCATACCATAATCAGGCTGACAGATATCTCTTTCCCACTTGGATACCATTGCTCTGGTTACATAGAGCTTATCAGCAAGCTGTTCCTGCGTTAATCCCGCTTTCGTTCTCAAATCTCCAATCTTCTGACCGGTCAGCATTTTATCACCACCTCTCCCTATACTTATTATAGCCCGATTCTTTGAAAAAGTAAAGAAACCATTTGTGACACTTTGAAGGCAAATATAAACTGCCCCTCATCTCAGGATGCAATCCAGTGACGAGGGGCTTATTTGTACATTTTGACGAATGACAACCAATCTGCACAGTGAGATTAGTGCGCAGATTGGATAACAGAGGGTTCGATACTTCGTAGATTGACTGTATAGGCGAAAACCGCCGTAAAATCGGCGTTTTTAAGCCTTATCCCTTGACATCAATACTACGCACTCAACGTGCAGAGTATTTGGAAACATGTCTATATTCTTATCATATCAGATGTCTAAACTTTTGTCAATAAAAAAGTGCCTTCATACAAAGGGGCATTATTATATTTCAATTGCCCGTAGTCTATTGACATACAAAAAAAGTATGTCATATAAGTTGTTTATTGGCTTTTGGAATATGTCAGAAAAAAACGCCAACCTATTGAAAGAGTTTGAGCCGGCATTTGCCGGCTCACTCCTGTTTATTTAATCTTTCTTTTGTATTCTTTAAGCCTTCGATAGAAGGTATTAGCTTGCAGGCCCATTTCTTTCTGAAACCATACTGCCGTAATAGCGCCAGACTTCCACTGCTCGTACAGTTGACCGAACTTTATCCAGTCGATAGGTAAAGGTTTCCTTCCTTTGTATTTTCCCTGAGCCTTAGCAATAGCAATACCTTCACGCTGACGCTGCAAGGTCTGCTCACGTTCAAGCTCTGATAGTGCTGCAAATATAGACAGGACGAATCTTCCTTGCGGAGTATTGGTGTCTATGTTTTCTTTACTGCTCACGAGTGTTACTTTTTTCTGCTGAAGCACATCAATAATGTTAAGCAAATCTCGTGTGGATCTTCCAAGTCGGCTTATGCTCTCAATGTACAGAGTATCACCCTCACGAACGTATTCCAACATTGCCTTTAGTTCAGGACGGTCAGCGTTCTTGCCGGAAATTTTCTCAGCGAAGACACGCTCTACCTGATACTGCTCCATCAACGCTTCCTGTCTGGCAGTCTCTTGATGTTCCGTAGACACACGGATATATCCTATTCTGCCCATCAGAACACACCACCATAGCAGCTCTCATACAACTCTTCTCCGCACATGTATTTGACGTCTCTGAGAGCTTCTTGGAGCAAGCTATGGTCTGTGAGCATATCCTCAATCTCATCACAAGTATAGCCATAGTCCAGCAAAAGCTCTACATCAGAACTGTCAACACCATAGCAGCCACAATAGGCTAGCAGGATTTCCTCATGCATATTATAATAAGAAGAGTCCTCATAGTCATACCAGCTCATGTACTTAGAGCGATATATCTTAGGTTCATACCGTGAACGTGTGATTTTACCGCTTTTGTCAACGCGGAGTATATCGCCTTCTTCGGTATCAATACGCTTGCTCTCAAACTTGTGCAGTCCAAGCTGCTTAAGAGCTTTCTGCATGATAGTCTCAGTACTTGCGTATATATATAAGCCTATTGTATCGAAGTGGAGCAAGTACATTGGATTACTTCCCTTGACTATATATATTGTATTGTACTGATCGAGCACGGTAAATGTGAAGTTGCCTTCAACTGTCTCCGCCATATACTGAAGGCTGTCAAAGTCGAGCTTTCCCTGTTTTTCTATGAGCTGAACGCCGATGTAACTGTCGGTATCTATATATGTATTTGGTATCACTCCGTCTTTGCGAAGATCTTTATCGTTCCAAAGAACACCATTGTGGGCGAAGGCGAACTCCTTATCGACGTGACCTGCGAAAGGATGATTGTTGAAATTCCTCTTCCTATCGCCCTGAGTAGCTAATCGAGTATGTCCCATAACAGCCTTTGTTTCAGCAGGCGCGTTGAAATGGATCTTATGAGCAGGCTTGGGTCTTTTGAATATAGTGATTTTCCCATCATGAACATAGCTGATGCCAGCTGCATCTGTGCCTCTCTCTTCCGCTGCATTAGCTAGTGCCTGAGTTAATTTTCTCAATACCCTATACGGGACAATATCCTTGTAATCGAGCCAGCCAAATAAAGCGCACATAGTTACTCTACCTCCTGATTAATATCTATTATCTTCGGAATTTCGTTCTTTGTGGTAGTATCTTTTAGAATCTCATCTATCTTGTCAGCCAATACGGTCGCCGCCAATATTGTTGCAAGCTTCAGCAGATCTACCACAGGGCTTCCAGTTGGCAATTTTTTTATGATATCGGTTACTTTCATTTTTACATATCCTCCTGTGTTTCAATTACATCATTGATATAGAGCCTACGCTCCTTCAAGTACTGGATAAGCTCTGGCTCCGTAATTTTGCTAACAAATTCGCTCCAGCTCATATTGGCTATTTCGTCTTCGGTATTATTCATAGCCACATCACAGATAGCGTTAACCAGCTCAAGCGCGGCTATCAGGCTACTATACTTGAGCGTACCTCTAAATAGGCGAAATTCGATGGTTGCCCAGTTCATCAAGTTTAGTGCTGCATAGCGCCCATTGCCGCCTTTCTTCGCTTTGTCCAATATTGCTTTTGCTGAATTTTCATATCCATATCGACTTGCCCAGCGTGCCATGCTATACTCACTGCGCCGTGAGAACTTTAGTAATTCATTCCAATGCTGCTCGATAAACAGCAGTATATGCCCGATGGCCAAGTCTTGCTCTTCCTGATCATCGCCGAGACAGCTGCGATTCACGTGAACATGAAGGCCGCAGGTCGAAGTTTGGTGACTTCGGTAGCCGAGTGATATAGCCTTTGTCATAATCTCTTGCCAGCAAAATTGCTTGTGGTAATTTAACGACATAGGATGTGTTACAATTTCAAGCCCGTCGTCAAGTGAGCCGTCGCCCTTCACATAGATGTGCTCAGCATCCTTGTTTGCAATAGCAAGCAACTCGTCCGCGTTGTCACTATCCTTGCCTCCAATATCAATTTCAAGCTCGATACCGAAATATCGGCCTGAATCGTCACCATAGAAGATAGGTTCGGGTTTGTACCCATAGTCGTGGATACTTCTGTTCCTGTCAACTTCATCCCTGTAACACTCACTGCAGTAGCTGTCTCCATCGATATTGTAGGCATCGTCCTCGTGGAGCAAGGTATCACAGCAACAGCACCTGACGTAGTGATTATGGTAACATGATGCACAGAGCGTTGTATCATCATCGCCATAGCTGTCATCGATCCAAATTACAGCTCCACATCTGTCGCAGGTAGTAGTGTCACGTTCCACACAGTCAGAGCAGACAATTTGCCCGTTTATAGTCTCAAAATCGTCATCTTCCGCAATGATAGCCCCACAGTGTGAACAGATCATTCTGTTTTCATTGTTATTATTTTCCATTTTTACCTCCGTAAATAACGTAAAATAGCCGTCCCTAAGGACGGCTTCATTGTTGATATTTTCATTTGTCGTTGCCAATAATGATGACAGCTATCCTCACCTCCCGAAAAACAGATATAACATAAAGGCCGCTCCCGAAGGAGCGGTCTAATACTCTGTGGCAAGCAGCATGGTGGAGTGGTCATCATCATCGATGACGTAAATTTTTTGCGTGATAGGCTTCTCAGACGGGAGCAGGTACACTTTCTGGTATTCCGGTTCCTCACTCCTATGGGTTATTGACTGCATACTGCCGACCTGTTCCAAGTTGAAAATTTGTAGGTAATCGCGGGGCTCAGAGAGCTGGTCAATGCGCTCCCACATGAACAATTGTAGTTCAATAGGGATTGTTTCGTTTACACCGCGACTGAGATATCGTTTGTTGTTGAACATAATTTTCCTCCTTTATATTTTATTACCGAAATATAGGTAACACAGTAATTATATATATTTCAAAAATAGGAATAATATAAAATATACAAAAAAATGTACTACATTGTAATGGAACGCCGGAGGCGGCTTGCTATATATGAAATAATTACAATAATTACTATTGTTTATATCGGTATAGTGTCTATACAATGGGTTCTATAAATTAATAAAGGAGAGATATATAATGGCACAAAACAAACCTGAACACTACAGAGATGAGTCGGAAAGAAAAGAGGTATCAACCTCATTACGCATGACTCAGAAGCAACATGATAAAATCAAGGAGAAAGCAGATGCTAAAGGTCAAAGCATCAGCACTTACCTGATAGATGCTGCTTCAAAAGATCAAACAGGATTCACTCCAGCTTTATTAGTGCAGATGCAAAACTTACTTAATGATGCCTGCAAAATGGCTGAGAGAAATGAACCTGATGAAGTTGATAGAATGCAGAAGGAGATGAACAAAATATGGCAAAAGTTGACGTAATAAGAAATACATATGGTGGACTTAGGTATTTAAGAAATGCCTTGAATTACGTAACAGATGAAAGGGCTTTAAATGTATGGGGATACGGTGTAAATCCTTATGATGTTAACATGGCATACAACCAGATGTTGGCTACAAGGCAATATTTTGGCAAGGTAAGCGGTAATCCGCTGCTCCATATTGTTATTGCATATGATATCACTGTACAGGATCTCGCAACAGCCGCTCGTTATGGTGATTTTGGAGCTCGTTTCTTTGCAGAACGTTTCCAATTGCTTTACTGTACACATGAAAAAGACTTTGAGTATGGACATTTTCACACTCATATCATCATAAATGCTGTAAGCTTTGTTGATGGATACATGATCCAGAGTGGACCTGAAGAAATGAGAGCTTATTGTGATTATCTTGAAACTATGATTGGTCAGAAGTGTGACTTTGAATTTGATAATAAAGCCACTTACAACAGATAATTTATTTTTCTAACGAAAAATGCTTTAAACATTTCTTATTATAAAACACCGTCTTTATAAAAAGTCCTCCCGAAAAGGGAGGACGACGGTGTTGCTTTTATTCTTTTGGTTCAAACATATATTATTATGATGATGAATATCTATTATCAAATAGCTATAGAGATATAAAAAAAGTGCCTCTCCATTACGGAGAGGCAATCCATTTGAAGTATTACTTCTTTTTAGAAGTTTTTGTCTGTGACAACGCACTTCCGGCTACAGATTTTGAATCCTTGCTGAAACGATTATCTTTAAGGATTTTTGAAGCTTTCGAAGCCACAGTCTTGCTTGTCTGTTTCTTATTCATAATATCACCTGCCTTTCTACATTACGCTTTATAAATCTATTGTAATATAGATAGCAGTTCTTTTCAATGTAGAGAATAACTGATCTTTTTCAAGTTTTAAACACATAAATTTACCATCTATTGAAAATTATGTTGAAAACCATATATATGCCTATTTTTAAAGTAAAAAGGCATCCCCTCAAACGAGAGTATGCCTTATCATTATAATATACTAAATGGACGAACTAAAATCGGGGCATAAAGCCACGATCAGAGTTGTATTCTATTTGCTTACTTCTGCATTGTCCGCCCAAAGCTCACATTGGAGCATTACGGTCTGCACAGCATCTTCCATTCCTTCTGGTGGATATTTATGCTGCTTCAATAGCTTCTTTATCATCATACGCATTCTTGCACGCGCAAAATCCTTTTTCTGCCAGTCGATTGTCCTGTTTTTGCGTAGTGTTTCAGTCAGTTCTTTGGTTATAGCGATAAGCTCAGCATTTTCATAGAAGTCTTTTACAGCCTCGGGCTTAGTAAGCGCATCATAAAACGCCAACTCGTCAGCTGTCAAACCGAGTTCTTTTCCTTCTTTGCTTGCATCAGATATTTCTTTTGCAAGTTTCATAAGTTCTGCTATAACCTGTTCATTTGTCAGCATACCATTGAGATATGCGTTCATAGATCTTTGTATTATCTCCGAGAACTTTTCTGACTTAACTACGTTAGTTCTACGGTATACCTGTATCTGTTCTGCTATCAGTTTCTTCAAGAGTTCTACAGCCAAGTTCTTTTCCTTCATCTTCGCAACTTCTTCAAGGAATTTCGGATCAAATAGTGAGAATTCCTCGTGAATATCAGAAAAGAGATTTATAACACCGTCGCTCTTGATACTATGCTTAAGAAGTTCATTTATACGTGCATTCATTTCCGGAAGTGATATCTTCTTACCCCCACCTTGATTTGAAAGCCTGAGCAAAAGGACTCTTACGGATTCAAAGAACTGAGCCTCTATACGCAGGGATTCTTCGACAAGAGACGAGCAAAGAGACAGGGCTTGATGTAACATAAGGGATTCCTTAACGAAGTCTTCCTTATCTTCCTGCCTGCTCGGAGCGATGATAAAGTTCACACCACCACTGATAGTCTTAGCACGTTCTAAATCAGTACCGTCCATAAAGCGCTGATAATCATACTCATAAAAGAAGTCACGACATATCTGTAATTTTTCGAGGAACTTAGGATATGCAACTTTGCTGATATCAGGATCACCATATCTCGTTTTGTCACGAACTGTGTAATCGTTCATGGCTCTTTTTAGAGCAGAGGCTATACCGACATAATCAACTACGAGTCCGCCTTCCTTATCTCTGAATACACGGTTAACACGGGCTATTGCCTGCATAAGGTTGTGACCGTTCATAGGCTTATACACATACATAGTCGCAAGTGAAGGTACATCAAAGCCTGTAAGCCACATATCAACAACTATTGCAATCTTCAGATTGCTGCTATTATCCTTGAACTGTACTGCAAGCTCATTCTTGTGCGTCTTATTGCCTATGATTTCACGCCACTCTTCAGGATCTTTATTACTTGATGTCATAACAACAGCAACTTTATCCTCGGCCTTCCACTGAGGACGTAATTCGAGAAGCTTATTGTAAATCTTCATAGCTATTGATCGTGAATACGCAACAATCATAGCTTTTCCTGTAAGAAGGTCAGCACGGTTGTTTTCATAATGATCAATAATATCCGTTACAAGGCTATTTATGGTCGCATCATTACCAAGTATAGCTTCCATACGACCAAGCTCATGTTTACTTTGTTCTATTACTCCTGCATCAGCCTGAGTAGCCATAATGTCGTATTCCTGATCAATAAGCTTTATAATTGCAGGATCAAGCTTTAGTTTAACAACACGGCTTTCGTAGTATACCGGACGGGTTGCCCCGTCCTCAACAGCCTGTGTCATATCATAAATATCAATGTAATCACCAAAGACTTCACGGGTATTTCTATCTTCCTTAGCAATAGGAGTACCTGTAAAGCCTATATATGTAGCATTAGGCAAGCTGTTTCTGATAACTCTTGCTGTACCAACTACAAGCTTAGCTATTTCTTCGCCCTGCTCATTGGTCGTATATTTAACTCTTTCGGATAATCCATACTGGCCACGGTGAGCTTCATCAGCCATAACAACGATATTTCTACGCTCAGAAAGGCAGTCAAATGACTCCTCAAACTTCTGCATTGTTGTGAAGATAATGCCGTTTGCTTTACGACCGCCGAGCCATGTTTTCAGATGTTCACGGCTTTCGGCATGTACTGGCTCTTGACGCAGGAAGTCTTTACACTTTGCAAACTGTCCGTACAGCTGATCATCGAGATCGTTTCTATCAGTAAGAACAACAATTGTCGGAGATTCAAGTGCAACCTGGAGCAGGTGTGCATAGAATACCATAGACAGGGATTTGCCGCTGCCTTGTGTATGCCAAAACACACCACCCCTACCGTCTGTGACAGAGGCTCTCTTAGTTGACTCTATTGCTTTACGAACTGCGAAATACTGGTGATACCCTGCAAGTATCTTCAGCTCTTTCTTGCCGTCGTTGGAAAAGCAAATGAAGTTCTTTATAATATCGAGAAACCTTTCCTTCTGGAATATACCTTCAAAGAATGTGTCAAACTGTGCGAACTGAGTATTCTCATAGCTTCCGTCTGTAGTCTTCCATTCCATGAAGCGGTCTTCGCCGGAAGTGATAGTACCTGCCTTTGAAACAAGCTGATCACTCATAACAAGAATAGCGTTATATATGAACATGGAAGGAATCTCATGCATATAATTACGGAGCTGCAGATATGCCTCAGATGCATCTGTCTCTTCGCGGGAAGGTGATTTTAGCTCCACAAGAACGACAGGAAGTCCGTTGAGGAATAATATAACATCAGGACGTTTGTTGCTATTCTCGATAAAAGTCCACTGATTGGCAACGATAAAGGAGTTGTTTTCGAAATTCTGATAATCCACAAGATAGATTATCATTGAGCGTTCTTCACCCTTTTCGGTGTAGCGAACAGGAACGCCGTTCTGGAGATAGTCCATAAACAAAGCATTCTTCTGTACAAGCTCGCCGTTTTCAAAATTGCGCAGCTTGAAAAGAGCGTCCTGTATAGCGTCATAAGGAGCCGCTTTATTTATACGGCGAAGACTTTCGTCCAGCATATCCTCATACAACGGCGATGTAAAGTCACGTTCGATATTCGGACCATATACATAGTCATAGTTCAGTTCATTCTTGAAAAGGTCTATGACTGCGTTCTCGTAGTCAGCTTCGTTATAGGACATATTAGATCAACTCCTTATCTATAGAATGTCTACATAGTATCTTCCTTTTATTCTGCTAAAGACAACCTCAGAGGGAAACAAGTTTTGTCCCATATTTGCCATCCCTATTACAGTCATCGCCCATTCACTTAATTGCTCAGGCAATCTGAAACACTTATTCTCCGATTCACTTGCAATTGTAGCTAAAGGGCTACCTCCTTTATCAATTCCGATTGATAGTACAAGATACTTATTTTGTCCTTCGTTTATCATCAATTCTGGCTGTTTATTTATATCAAAATAAACCTTTGCGCCTTTGTTGTTTCGGAAATACTCGTCTGTTTCGGGAACGACTGGTTCAACAGGCAGTTTATTGTGTATCCTATTAAAATGTTCTTCAAGTCTGCTGCACATAAAAGCATTGCAATACTCAGGGTGCATATTAAAGTCTTTCTGTATCTCGTCAGCAGACTTAAAATGATTCATATAATCTAATAGTGCCAATAGACTGATAAGATCATCAGAATAATTACCAGCATAGATTTTATACCAATCATTGTTTATTTCTAAGAGAATATGATATAGCTTTTTATATAAGCATAATTGTTCCTCACTCAATTTGAACCACGCTTTATCAAGCAGAGTTTTTGATACAGTGGCATTATTACTCTCATTCTTTAATGAATGATACAAGGACTTCATCATCTTTCCAACAATTCCAGCCAGCATATCAGCAATTCTTAGCCCGAAATGTTCTTTTGAATCCACTTCGGTACAGTTTGCAATTCCAACCTCGATAGCAGCATTAAACGTTTTACTGTTTCCTTCCTTATCAATAGTCAGGCTATAATCATCTATTCCTTTGCTTTTTAGAAGCAAAGCAAAGCCCATAAACGACATATGATAGTCCCAGTTAATGGAAATTGGCGGTTCTACTTCCTGTAAGACCAAGAGAATAATCTCAAAGGCGTTGTTTTCAGCTCCTTTAAGAGTGATATTCTTTTTGTTATGTTCTATTCTCTTATTGAAAAAATCTATAAGTGAGGAAACAAATCTTTCAGGTTCTGCATAAATATTATTTATTACCTCTATGGGACGATATGTAAGAATTGCTTTAACTATTGAATATCGAACGTAATCCATATCGACAAATAAGCTATTCTCATAATTCTTGAATAGCTGAATGATAACATATTCTATCTTGCTTGCTACAAAAAGATAGATAAAGAAATCATCATCTATGATAGATAATAGGTCATTAAGCATCTCAACATTAGGCTTGTTAAAAGAAGCAAACCCATATGTGAACTGATTACCCTTGAAGGTATCACTTTTAAGTTCTCCTTTTTTCTTGCGCTCGGCGTACTTCTCCTCAAAAGCCAAGTATTTCTGCTTTATTTCTGCTTCTTTGTCTGAATCCCAACCTACAATCGTAGTAAGAAAGTTATCATAATAGGTTTCTCCGGTTATTGTGGAGAGATTGATAACACGACTATGTTCAGACTCATCATAATAAAAGTTATACATTATCACACTCTTCTAACATAAATGAAAATTTAGAGCAGCAGGCGCAGGCTATTTATCAAGATTTCCTGTATAATAATTCTAATGATTTAATAGCCACTACAATAGGTGATATATGTGATGTTAAAGGTGGTAAGAGGCTACCTAAGGGGATTAACTTAATATCATCTCCAAATAGTCATCCATACATAAGAGTCAGAGATTTAAATGATTCAACAATAATCTCCTTAAAAAACGATTTTGAATATGTGGATGACGAAACCCAAAAGACTATCTCAAGATATATTGTTTCTACTGATGATATTATTATTTCTATTGTAGGTACCATTGGACTAACAGCAATTGTTAATGAATCTCTAAATAATGCAAACCTGACCGAAAACTGTGTTAAGCTTACTAACATAAAAAACGCAACGCCTGAATACATTTTGCTTTTTTTAAAATCAGAAATTGGTCAAAATGAAATAATGAGAGGCACTGTTGGAGCTGTACAGTTGAAGTTGCCTATAAAGAATATTCAGTCAATAAAAATAGATTTACTACCTTTGGAAGCAATGACAGACCTTGACAAAGTGTTAAAACCTATTTTTCATAGTATTTCAGCAAATATAGAAGAAAATCAACGCCTTGCCGCTCTTCGTGACACGCTCCTGCCGAAGCTGATGAACGGAGAGATTGACGTGTCGGAAGTCAAGATTTAAGCTGCCTGCAAGCGTAAATTTTCATTTATCGCAGTATTGAGAGCAATTTTATCATCAATCGCAACCAAAGTTGCAACAATTCTATGCTGTTCTTCAATATTTGGATAGGCTATTGGCATTCTTTTGAAGTCTTTTAGAACGATACGAGGAATAGCAGACCCAGAGCCGTAATTATCTCTTACATCTTTCTTGAATAATGGGTTTTTGCAGATGTAGTATAGAAAATGCGGTAAAATAATATCAATATTGCACCTTAATATCGCAATTGATGAAAGAAGTGCAGGCTTTTCAGGCTGATTGTAGATAATAATGTCTTCAAAAAATCTTGCACCATCTTTTCCAATTAAAATATCTCCTATTTCGGGAATACAGCCTGATGCTTTTAGTTTATCATAGTCATCACTTGAAATTCGCTTACAATTGGCGAAATCAAAGCCAAATCCTTTGAAATCCTTGACAGATACCATGTATTCACCATTATCATAACTTTTAGGGCTAAAATGCGATCCGTCAGTAACTAAAGAACATACTTCTGAAATTGTACCAATATTCCAATCAGACCTCATACCCAATCGCCCCCAGCTTCTCCCTGATCTCATTTTCAAGCTCATGGGATTTTGCGAACATCTCCGACAGCTCCGAAGTCAGACGCTTCATTTTCTCATCGAACGGCTCGCCGTCGTCCTCCTGCTCCTCAATGCCGACATAGCGTCCCGGTGTAAGAATATAGTCCTGTGCGGCTATCTGCTCTGTTGTTGCAACAGCACAGAAGCCCTTGACTTCCTCTAATGTGCCATCCTGAAATGCTTTGAAAGTGTCAGCGAGCTTTTGAATATCCTCGTCCGTGAAGTCACGGTGCTTGCGGTCAACCATATATCCCATTTTACGGGCATCAATAAACAGAGTCTTGCCCTTCTGCTTCTTGTTCTTGCTGATGAACCACAGCGTTACGGGGATAGTGACGGAGTAAAAGAGCTGCGTAGGCATAGCGACGATACCCTCAATAAGATCGTCCTCAATGATACGCTTTCTGATCTCACCCTCACCGCTGGACTGTGTGGACAGCGCACCGTTAGCGAGAACAAGACCTATCTTGCCGTTAGGTGCAAGGTGGTGGATCATGTGCTGTATCCAAGCATAGTTGGCATTACCAGCAGGAGGAACTCCGTACTTCCAGCGGATATCGTCCTGTAGCTTGTCCTGTCCCCAGTTGGAGAGGTTGAAAGGCGGATTTGCAAGGATAAAGTCTGCCTTGAGAGTTTTATGTAAATCATTGAAGAACGTGTCAGCCTGATATGGTCCGAAATCTGCGTCAATACCACGGATAGCCATGTTCATCTTAGCCATTTTCCATGTGTCAGCGTTGGACTCCTGACCGTATACAGAAATGCGGTTACGGCTGCCCTGATGAGCCTCTACGAACTTTGCACTCTGTACGAACATACCTCCGGAGCCGCAGCAAGGATCGTATACACGGCAGTCCTCAAACGGCTGCAATATCTCAACGAGAGTACGAACAACGCTGGAGGGAGTATAGAATTCGCCGCCCTTAACGCCTTCGTATGCGGCAAACTGAGCGATGCAGTATTCGTATGTGCGACCGAGGATATCTTTGTTATCCTCAGTATCAGTCATATCCATATTGGTGAAAAGGTCAACTACCTCACCGAGTACACGCTTGTCAAGATCAGGACTGGCATAATTCTTCGGGAGAACGTTCTTCAGGCTCTTGTTTTCAGCCTCTATAGCTCTCATAGCGTCGTCGATAACAGTACCGATTTCAGGAGTATGAGCTGCTGCGGAAATAGTATTCCAGCGTGCTTCTTCGGGCACAAAGAAGATATTTTCCATAAGATAAGCGTCCTTCTCGTCCTCAAAGCCGTCACCTTCTGCAACGAGCTCGTTGTAGCGCTTTTCGAACGCACTTGATATGTAGCGTAGGAAGATAAGTCCTACGATAACTTTTCTATATTCAGCAGCAGGGATATGTCCCCATAATACGCAGGCAGCATCCCATATCTGTTTTTCAAAGCCAATATTGGCAGTATTCTTTTCAGCCATAATAATACCACTTTCTGTAATAAATTACATTTTACCTTACAATTATACCATCTTTTTGTGAATAATTCAAGGATAATGGTGCTGTTTGTTAGAAAAATTATAAGATTATTGATATAAAAACAACCGCCCCTTGGGGCGGCTGAATAAATATTACATCTTGACTTTCTCAATTTGAAATGATATAATAAATCGGAACATATATTCTGATTTGTGGTGGTAGGAGGTGATCTTCATGTGTATGTCCTTACGAATTGAGCCAAGAGAAATGGCTGAGGTTCTCGTAAAGATAAGAAAAATGTCCTTCGCTCAGGAGATGTCGGTTAAGCTCGGTAAGAGCCTTATCATGTCAGGAGACTTATTCCCAGAAGATATTGCACCTGTTCTCGCGCCTAATAAGTATGGGAATGTGGCTATATTTCCAATGGCGTGGGGATTTACACATAAAGCTACTACCAAGCCTCTTGCAAATTGCCGTGTAGAAACTGCTGATAAAAAGGCTCTTTGGAGAGACTCCTGGTACAGACGAAGATGCATCATCCCTGCTTCTTGGTATTATGAATGGGGCTATCCTGTATATGAGGACGATAGCCGCAGCATGGTTGAACACCGAAATACCAAGAAGATCAAATTCGCCATACAGACCGAAGGCTCAGCCATTACATATATCGCAGGACTTTATCGTTATGAGGAGCATAGCGGCATGCAGGTGCCTATGTTCTCAATACTTACGCGAGAAGCTGCAGGCAGTGTAAAGGATATCCATGACCGTATGCCACTTATACTGGATAAAGGGGACGTAAAGGACTGGATACGACCTAACGGAGATCCCAGTGCTATAGTTGAGAAAGCTCTGTCCAATATGGTCTTTGAGAAGGCTGTGGAGTACTATAGATCTCCGAATGAGTTCATAACAATGTAAGATAACAAGAATCCCTCCGCATAAGCGGAGGGATGATTCTTTATATAGCGAAATATACCTTATACTCTTCCCAGCCTGCGATATAGCGGGAAAGGATTACAGAATCGAGAAGATCTACTGTGCCATCATTGTTGATGTCAGCAGCAGCCTCGTTAACGGTCACGCCGTCCATTTATTGTTGATATTAAAATTTTAACAGAAGTCGAAGCAGTTATTAGCTACATTATAAGGGCAGTTTTGAGGCTGCCCTTATAATCATTGCTTATTCTACCCTTTTATTGATAAGCTTGCCATTATAATCTATTTCACAATCGGGAAGAGTGTTTCTGATATATTCCCTTTCATCATCGGATATTTCAGGTCCATAAAGGTTTAAATATTCCAGTCTTTTGTAACATAACAATTAATCATATGAGTGTAATCCATTAATTTCTGCTTTAATCAGCCAGTTCTTTATGAGAGTGATTTTTTTATTTAAAGATTCTGTGTCCTCAGTCATTTCCTTGGTAAGGCCGTATTTTTCAAGTTCTTCATATTCGTGATTAGTTAGCTTGTCTAAAATGTCTACCATTTCATCATGATACAGATAGTCCAGATCAACTATACATATTTCTACAAGCAGATCATCACATAAAAACACCCTTTTTACTTTTTCAGCATTTTCTTTACCCATATAATCTGATTTATTCTTTTCGTCGCCGCATATTACGGAAAAAAACTCGTCATACTCCTTGATTTTTAAGATATATAGATCTTTGTATCCATCTTCCAAGGTATCAGATATCAGATAGCATCTGATATATTGATTGTCACATACAGCTTTTAATTGATCTTTATCTGAAAAATAATCAAGATCAGCATAAAAATACGAATTGTCATCACGTAATACATATAGCTCACCTAAACTATCACATGAAACAGTAAAATGATCACCATATTCTGTTTTGATTTTTATTGTTCTTGAAACAAAACAACCTGTAAAAATAAAGGTTACAATTAATGCTGTTATTAATATAAATAATGTTTTTTTAGTGCAATAAATACTATTTTTCATTTCTTAGCTTACATTCCTTTCTTCGTTAAGTTTTAAATCAATCCATTTACAAAAACCATCTCTGAGCGCAATTGATTCAGCATCTGTTACTTCTGCTGGATTTGGAAGCGAATAAACAGGGATTCCTTGAATGGATGTTATATATGAAGCCTCATATCTATCTTTAATAGATTGATCTTTAGCCGCTTCACTGGCAAAATTATGAAGTATTAAATGTGTTATCGGATTATTACCTTTTGTGTATTTGCCTACAAGTTTATCAAATTCTTCTTTTCCATTATAGAGATTAATAAAATAATCAAATCTACTTACATATCTGTTTGTATAATAATCCTTTAGCACTGATGATAAACTTGAATTTTCGTTATAAATTTCACTGATATTTTCGGCATCAACATCTGCCAACAAATCCTCGTCGGTAAATTTGCATTTGGGGACAATTATATCTCCATTAAGCATTTGATATGCAATTTCTGTATATTTTTCGGATTGAGTCTGATTATTATAATCATATTCCTTAGGATAAGTTTCTAACTTGAAATTAAATATAAAAGATTGCAAATCACCTGCCCAACCTGCAAGATTAGCATCTATAATTCCATCATGCCTTTCAGCTCCAAGTGTTGCTAACAAATGTAATAAATCAATACCGTTACCTTGATTATCAACTAATCTTTCTTTTCTATATTTTTTAAAATAGTTTATTATGGATGGGTCTTTTTTATTAATATATCTGGTTATGAAAGGAAATGCTGTTCCATCAGTAGTTAGCCACTTCACAGTTTGTTTATAGTTTTCAAAATGATCAATCAAAGATAATTCTTCTCCAATTCTCTTTTCAGAGCCATAATAAAGATTTCTTATAATGTTGATTGATATAGTTGATCTTGGAACGTCAGCAACTTGAATTAAATTAAGATTACGAAGTGTTAGGTCTTTACCATATTGAAATTCAAAATAATCATCAATATATTTTTCCATTAATTCGAGTTTGTTTAAAAGCTCATATAAAAAGTATTTAAGTGGTTCACGATCAACATCATCATTCAATCCATCATCATCCGTATCCTCATCGGTAGGATCAGAGTGAATAGGTAAGTAATATCGCGGAGTTGGATCATTTAAGAGAAAGTTATATTCGCCATTAGTGTTAAATCTTGTAAGATGACCTATTATGTCAGCCAACCGGAAAACGGGGAGCTCGACCATCCCATAAGAATTAATCGTTATTTTTGACGTATCAACTTCCTCCCAGTCTGTCAGAGAATCTTTATCAGAGTTTGTTGCTCCGTTGGGAGTGAGATCGGATATCAGTGTGATTTTCTTCCATTTTGTTGGAACGATTATATCTAATTTATCTGATATGACCATTCCCAATCTCTGTTGTGCGTTGGTGAAAAAGTGATTTTTAATATATCCAAAATTATCGTCAGAAGTCATATCAAAAGGAATTGATAATCCTCCTCTGCTTGGATGTATAATTGCAGCTGATAAGACTGATTCTGGGAAATCGTTTAAATCATAATATAACTGTGAATATATATTACCATACGCTGTTATTCTTTCAAGGTAATAACCATCTGCATAACTACCGGCGGGGATATGATAACCATTGATATATGTATTGCTTGGTATATCATGTATTGTATTATATTCCGACTCTCCATTGATCAAGTTGTATATAAATGTATTTGAATTTGTATTAACAGGAGTATTTTCTTCTGCACACATAAAAGCTATTTCTCTGTTTGCAGGAGATGTGTTTTTTTTATAATTTACTTCATCCAGAGCATCGGAAATACTCTTATAATCAGAAAAGTATTTATTATTGTTTGGAGCGGTTACACAGCAATCTCGCTCGAGATTATCATATGCAATTATGTATATTTTAACATCTACACCCTTGAGTTTTGAGAAAACCACACGGCTCATTTTTCGGATGATATTTTTCTGAAATTCAAATCTCTGGCTATATTCTTCCTCTGTTTCGTTACTGAGCTGATTATAATTAGCCTGAAGCATAAAAACAAGATTGATCTGCTTGTTCAGCGAATTCGGTGCAGGCTTAGGTGCAGGAACATTGTTAGCTGCAGGCATCTCCACATCTAGATTATCGAGCCAGATCTCCATGTCCATGAGGCAGTAAGTACCTGTTTCATTTACTGCTGCATAGAGTTTGTTGTTCTCAACATCAAATTCAGTCTCAACGGGGAGAAGCATTCTTTCTTCTTCATCGAACCTGAACACATTCAGGCGCTTTATACCCTGAAATTCGCCAAGTGATGAGAACTTATCAAGAGTATTATCGATATAAGCTTCCTTTATATCATATTGTAGCACTATTTCTTCAGGATTGCAAGTGTCAGTGATATCTATGTTGACACTTGCGCCTATCATAGCATCGTTTTCTATGGCAGCTGAATAACCGCTCTCATCTACAGTAAGCTCTTCTTCAGCATCACCGTTGGTCTTTATATCTATCGAAAGCACATATGGGCTTTCAGCTGTATTGATGGAAGAAAGGATACTGTTATCTGCAGATATACTTTGCTGAACTGCATATTCGCCGTCGGGAACTCCATTTGTTACAAGATCATTCGGATCAAATCCAAGCTTTATCTCGGAACCATCATCAATCCCATCATCGTCACTGTCAGCGATCAGCGGATCCGTTCCATACACATAAATCTCATCATAGTCACTGAGGCCGTCCAGATCTGTATCAAAAGTCCAGGGATATGTACCTCTTGTGAACTCATCAATATTGCTGAGGCCGTCCTCGTCGGTATCAATGTCAGCGTCGGAAATACCTTCTGTTACCGAATCATAAACAAGGGGATCAGTCTGAGTGTAGACATATTCCTGATAGTCTGTCAGTCCGTCATCATCTGTATCCTGATCATATAGATCAGTGCCTATTTTAAGTTCATATATGTCGGGAAGTCCGTCTTCATCGCTGTCAAGAACTTCTGTATCATATCCGTTCTCTGTACTGATCACTACGAAAGGAACAGATTCACATATCGTACCGTTGTTGGTGGTTTCAATGACCTTAATATATTTCTTTTCAAATGACTCTGTAAATGTACACTCAAAAGAATCAGCATTTGTTACAGTTCCTATGGAAGTATAACTCTCCCCATCGTCTGACGCCTGTATATCAAAGCTTCCGTCGGGAACTGTTGTGTTCCAGTATACGCTGAAAATTTCTGCTTCCTCATCGTACTCACCGTAAGCAACTATTTCTATATCATCATTGTTTATCGCTTCCGATTCATTGCCAAGGAACTCTGCCATCTGAGCATTATAATTTGCATTGAGATTGGGACAGGTTATAGTTATAGTATCTGCAATGATGATAACACTATTGATATTCAGGTTCTGTGCAGTGATATTTACGCAGCCATAGGGTGCATAGACAAGTCCGTTTAGGTTGACATTATCCGTATTAATGATTATGTCGCCTGTTTCCGCACAGATCACGGAATCCTGCGAGTTTTCTACATTTCCGCTGAGGCTAACATCATTCAGAGCTTTTATGCCGCTTGTGATATTGATGTTTCCTGTGAGACCTATATTGCCTTCTGCTTCTATAGGAATATTAATATTGATATTGGTGTCTTCAAGGAAGTAATCCTCGAAATAAGTATCAACGTGAGAGTTAAAATAACGATCGTTGATCTTATTAAAGAACAGCTTCTTTTCTTCCTGTAAATTTTCCTTTCTTTCACCGTTGACATTGAAGTTCTGAGCTGTTGTAGAAATCGTTCCGTTAGTTGCAATACTTCCGTTGATACAAATATTGTTTGAATTGATAGTAATTGCGCCTTCTTCATCCGAGCCAGCAAATAAAGTGTATGGATATGGAGCTGTTTCTTCTGCATTTGCAGGTATTTGTGGGATAAAGCTTGCAGCTGTCACTGCTGAGAGTATTGTTGATAAGAATTTTTTAAACATTTTTCCTCCGATTTATGGTATCATGTGCTTTTTTGCTGCGAAAAAGATACCATTATTATAGTTTTTGCAGCGATTTTTTGGTGAACCAAGTCGCTCTCCTTTCGATAAAAAATAAACAATACCGTGTGAACTAAGGAGCGAAATTATTGGTGCAAATGATAGAAAGAAAAAGGTTATGATATTACTGTGACTGAGTATAGGTATTGTCATATGCTTCAATTTAACGAACAAATTATAACATATCATGCATGGGAAATCAACGTATTTGCGTGAAATGTCATTTTTAAGCGTGAAATGTATATGGCATTAGATTTTTGCAATTTAATTCTGCCACATAGTAAGCTAATCTTTTACATCTATAAGATATTTTTTTACTCAAAGTCTGATGCCTATGCCTTTCTAATTAACAAGTGCATATATAAAAACATAACGAGTCGGGCGTTGGCCCGTCTTATTAAGAACGCATATGGAAGATTGTATAATCAGAAACGTCGACATCCAGATAGAGCTGACGATGTGACGAAGCTTATCAGAGCATTACAGATTGAAGCTGATAATAAAAAGCTGGAAGTGATAAAAAATAGGATGACAAAGAAGGATTTTGAAACATGATTAAAGAGTTTAACCATTATGAAAGGAGAAGATATTTGACTGAAGCAACCAAATCAGTGGCTGACATTTTTACCGGAAAGGGCGGTACGATTCGATTGGCAATTTTCGGATCACTGTTCAGTGCAGTTATTTACGAGATTCTTGATTCAAAATATGGTTTCAGAATGAAAACGAGTAATGGAGCTTCCATTTCTCTAACGCCTGAATGCGAAAGAACGATGACAGCTCCGTTGAATTCTGACAACGTTCCGAGTGAAGAAGTCTCAATAAAAGCTGAGGAGAAAACGCCAGTAACAGACCCATCTGATCAGTCGCCTACATGAAGTCAGACAGAAGAGAATAACAGATGAACATAAAGGTCTGCCGCATGGGATATAATGAGAGAAAGAGCAACTTCTCCATGATATTTCTGCTCTGCAAGCCAGGGCGATGGTCAGACGGAGTGTGAAGCCGGCTGAAATGTTTTGAACCATATACTTCAACAACAAAAGAAACAATTATATCAGTTGATGATGCTATAAAAAAGAAATAATAAATACAATAGCGCCTCCACGTGAGGCGCTGAGTTCTTTATTTGTCTATTTGACGTATTTACATTGCATCGGTGATATGGTATAATATGTTACAAGAAACAAAAAAGGAGCTATTTATGGGACAGAAAGAGATCATCGACAGGGACACTTACCGAAAAATCAAGAAAATGAACCGTGAGGAGCTTACAAAGTTCATTCTTCAGTACGGTGATGAGCTGCTCGGTGAACAGGGGAAAACAATTGATCTTCCTGCTCTTGAAACAGAGCTGAGCAAAATCAAAGGTATCGGTGGTAAGCGTCTTGAAGAGATTATGGTCGTTATAGAGAAATTCCTAGATGTCGAATAATAGAAATGAGGTTTTGTATGTGTGAAATAAAGGAAGCCGAACACAGCGACCTGAAAGAAATATTACAGCTTCAATACCTTGCATATCAGAGCGAGGCTGACTTGTTTGGCAGCAGGGATATTCCTCCGCTGAAACAGACTCTTGATGAAGTTGTTGATGAGTTCAAAAGCGGTGTAATACTGAAAATGGTCGATGATAATAACATTATTATCGGCTCAGTTCGTGCGCAGGAACGTGCCGGAACGGTCTATATCGGCAAGCTGATGGTACACCATGACCACCACCATAAAGGCTACGGGACAATGCTTCTGTCTGAGATAGAGAAATGCTTTCCCGATATGCGGTATGAGCTATTCACAAGTACCCGCAGTCTTGATAATATCCGCCTTTATCAGAAGCTGGGCTATTCTATATTCGCACGAAAAGCCGTAAATGATGAACTCGAATTTGTGTACATGGAAAAATGAAAGGAGCACAGCAATGGTGCTGAGCGACAAAATTGATGCTCTCATGGATAAGAAAGCATATCTGATAGACATATTCCCGAAAACTGTTCCGCAGAGGGCTGATAACCGCTATTTTGCCGTTGAGAAATACTTCCAGCAAAACAGATTTGAGCTTGAGCGAAAGCTGACTTATATCATACTAAAGCTCTACTGCTACTATGATCTCACTGTCGTTATAGATGACAATATTACTGAAAATCCACAGGCAGATGAGCTGACCGTACTGTTGGAGAAGTGCTTCAGCGGAGAGCTCAGATATATCAACATAGTTCTGCCCGAGTGTGAGGCTATGCTGTTGCTTAACTATGGGGAATTGTATATAACAGCATACAATGTCAGCGGCGAATTAAAGGAGCTTCTCGCTCAACTTGTCAGTGCTGAGGGAATGTTCTTTTATGAAGCACCTCATGGTAGCTTTGGAGAAGAATAATGCAAACACTTGATATTAGCGGCAGGACCTGCCATATCATAATAAATGAAGCTGAACTTCCTACGATATACTGGGGCGAGATGAAGAACAGCTCCGAGACAATTGAAAAAGTCCTCGCGCTGTGCGAGGACGTAAAGTGCAACTATGTCGTTTACGAAGTCGAGGACTGGAACACCGACTTCTCGCCGTGGGAGTTCACGCTCAACAAGAAGATGTCATTCCCTGGCGGCGGACGCCAAACACTTGACTGGCTCATGAACGAGTGCGTTCCCTACTGCGAGAAGGAGTATAATCTCACAGGACAGCGTATCCTTTGCGGATACTCGCTGGCAGGACTTTTCAGCCTGTGGGCGTTCTATGAAAGTCAGGCGTTCAGCGGCGTTATAAGCTGTTCTGGTTCGCTGTGGTTCGGGAACTGGATAAGCTACGCTGAGAGCCGTACCGCTCCGCCGAATAGCTCTGTATATATCAGTCTCGGCAACCGTGAGGAAAAAGCTCGTGACCGCATTATGGCATCTGTGGTAGACTGCACTCGCAGACAGTATGAGCTTATGTGCTGTGATAAAAACGTGTCCCGTCATATCCTTGAATGGAACGAAGGCGGACACTTTAATGAGCCTGAGAATCGCATAGCTAAAGGCATAAGGTGGATAGTTAGAGGTGTTGATAATGGATTTTGAATACTATAATCCAAGCGATGAAAGCAGGAGCTGTGTTGTTAGAACAATGACAAAGCTCACAGGTAAGGAATACAGCACTGTCAAGGCAGAGCTTACTTCTCTTGCACAGGAACTTGGATATGAAACATATAATAACGAAACTGTATTCGGGCAATATATGGCGAAACACGGCATTTATAAAACGACGGAATACGAGAATACAACTGTAGGAGAGCTTGAACTGAATGACGGTTCTTACTGTGTTTACAGTACAAATCATAAAGGTTTTTTTCACTTGATACCGATTGTGGATAATGTGATATATGATAGGCGGAACGATAGCCTTGAACTTTATGTGATAGCTGTGTATAAAAAGGAGAAAGTATGAAGGACTCATTCAAAGACAAAGTAGCTGTAATAACAGGCGGCGCAAATGGTATCGGCAAGTGCATAGCTGAGGAGTTCCGCAAAAACGGTGCGGCGGTGTGCATTATCGATAAGGCTGAGGGCGACCACTTCGTCGGGGATATCTCTGACAAATCCGTACTTGAAAAGTTTACACAGCAGGTAATATCCGAGCACGGACACATCGACTATCTCATCAACAACGCTCTGCCGCTGATGAAGGGCATTGACGAATGCAGCTATGAGGAGTTTCAGTATGCACTTTCGGTGGGAGTGACTGCGCCATTTTACCTATCGAAGCTGTTCGTGCCGCATTTCAATAATGGCGGAAGTATCATCAATATTTCTTCATCTCGTGATCGTATGAGTCAGCCTCAGACAGAGAGCTATACTGCGGCAAAGGGCGGTATAGCTGCGCTCACTCATGCTCTGGCGGTGAGCTTTGCTGGGAAAGTGCGTGTGAACTCCATATCTCCTGGCTGGATAGATACATCATATAAGATGTATGAAGGTCCCGACGCCTATCAGCAGCCGTGCGGACGAGTAGGCAATCCGCTTGATGTAGCTAACATGGTACTCTTTCTCTGCTCCGACAGGGCAGGTTTCATTACAGGCGAGAACATCTGCATCGACGGCGGTATGACCAAGCTGATGATATATCACGGCGACAACGGCTGGGAGCTGAAGTGATTATAATAAACCGGTCATAATTATTTAAGTAGAAAAGCATATTTAAACTAGTCCCCGCGGAAGCGGGGGCATAGAGATAAAAACGTCAAATTTAGGTACGGTTACGTTTTTTTGAAAAATTGTATTTTGGAAATCTTTAAAAAAGGTCACTTTTTGAGAATTTCAGGTTTTGTATTTTCTGAAAAAACGTAATCGTTATTAAAAATTGATATTTTTAGGATGATAGACAGTATATAATGTTAGGGGGATTTGCTACATGGCTCGTTATCAAAACTTAAAGGATTATTTAAAATTAAATAGTCTCGATGTTATTTCACGCGGAATAAAGGACCGCGTAAAGAGTTCGGGCGACGCCGAATTTAGGATAAAAGATTTAAGAATATTGACACAAAGTGGTATTGCTTTCATGCCGTTTGATATTGTCACTTTTTCTTTAGGTGTGTCCTGTGAAGTCTTTTATGCTGACAAAAATAGTGGCGGAATATACTATTATAATGTGATGTTGACTGGAGATATGGCTGAGCGTTTTTCTGACCTTCAAGTACTTGCAGTCGAAGAGTGTACGCAAGAGACATTAATATCGGAAACGGTAATATCAATGTTCGGACTTCCTAATATCACTGTTGATACTCTTGAAGAGGAAGCTGATAAAATACATTCGCGCTTATATGCTTTTGTAAAAAAGAATGAAGAGCACAAGTATTGGTTCATCCCAGTAAAAATCAAGGAAAAATACAAAATAAGCGATAATATGCATATGTGGCCTGCGGACCTCGACCATGATGTATTAGGTCAGATTCGCTTTGAAGAATCCACTGCGACTATTTATGATATTGCAAATCCGTATATGCCATATCCTAATTCTCCTATACCAGCAAACACAATACTGCTGAATGTAAAATACTTCAGAAATGAACTAGGCTGTGATGACATAATAACGGCAGCTCATGAACTGGTTCATTGGGAGATACATCGTGATTATATGAAGCTATTGCAGTTTCTTGATGACAGATATAAAGTAATGGAATGCACTTCAGCTCCTATAACTCTTGATGATGATATGTCGCCTAAAGAAAAAGCTCGCTGGTATGCTGAATGGCAAGCAAACGAACTTGCTATACGCGTAGCTATACCTAAGCACCTTGTAGAAGAAGCTATCGATGAATATGAGAACAGCATATGTCCGATACATCATGTGACCAACAGCAGTGTTCCTCATGACGGACACTATTATCAGAATATGGTATACAAGCTCTCAGGAGACTTTAATGTTCCGAAAGAGATAATGAAGAAGCGTCTCCGTCAGTTAGGATATGATTTCGTTGACGGCACTATTCTGGAATATGAAGAAAACGGAAAGAAGACACAGCCTGCTCCGTTTTATTTTCAGCCGGGTACTCTGAAAGAAAATGAGACATTTGTAATTTACCGTGACAACTATGAACGAATGCTGCGTGAGGATAAAGTACTTGCTGAACTTATCGACTCCGGAAAGTATATCTATCTCGGATATGTCGTATGTCTGGTTGATACAAAGTATATAGATATTCTTATAAACGAGGCTGGTCTTCATTTTCAGCTAACATCTTATGCTAGGGAACACGCTGACGAATGCTGTATAAAGTTCACTATAAAAAGCGTGTTTGATACTGGTGGAAAATACATAAATTATGATCAAACTTATCTTTTTAAAGCTAACAAAAGGCTTCTGGAACAATATGAAGCTTATATACCTAATAACCTAAAAAAGGGTATTAATGATTTTGAAAAAGAAGACATGTACCTAAATAAAATGCCAACATTCGGTGAACTCTTAGCTTATTATTTGTTTGAATATAAAAAAGATGTCCTTATTCAGGTTAAAGCCCCAAATGGAGATTTTTCATATGAAGCTAATAGAATCATCGATGAATATGACGATTTATTCGATTTAAGCGTCACTATGATAAAGAAATACTTGAATAACGATGCAAATCCTACACTTAAAACAGCTATGCGAATTTGTTATAAATTAGATCTTAATGAAACTCAAAGCCGTGATATGCTGAAAAGTGCTGGATACAATCTTGATGCGCCTACCCCAGAAAACAAGGTATGCAGGTTGATATTCAGATTGAAGACAAAAGAAGAGGCTACTATAGAAGTGGCTATTATTTTGGATAATTGGGAATTGTGCGTAGAACATTTTAAAGAGCAAAAATCTGAGAGTATATATCTCTCAAAGCCTAATCTAATTTGAATTTAAAACTTTTTGTTTTCGGTTTTAAGCCAAAAAAGCACTCTGCAATTACAATGCAGAGTGCTTTTTACGTATTATAGGCGAACTTCTAAAACTTTTATTTTTTTACAAAATTAAGAATGTAGTATATAATATAAATGAACAGTTCATGCGGACTGTTCAAAGAAAAAAACGTAAAGGAGAAAAATAATGCAAAAGGAATTAAGGGAAAAAATTCGCGATATTCTCTGGGAAAACGGTTGTGATATTGAGGATTTAGGCCGTGTAACTGATAAGACCATGGCTGTTATAAATCTTTGCACCGATACTCTTGTAAAAGAGGATATAGCGGAGGTACTTCCAGAAATCAAGGAAAAGGCAAGTATAGAGGCACTCAAGCAGGTAAGAGCTGAGTACCGTATTGCAGAGGGTGTAAAAATTTGCGGCTTATCGAGATTTATAACCGAGGCCGTCACGGTCAATGATGAAGAGCTTGGCCAAGGTCACTTTATCCTTGATAAGCCCTTCTATGACCCGCTCAGCGAAGATATTCGGATGTTCTTTGATGACATAACAGAAAGGTGGCTTGTGCGGGTAAAAAACGGTACTCCAAAGTTTATTTCTCGTTTCGTAGTAGTGGCATGCCTCATTATCGATGCAAGCGGACCAGGCTCACGTCGTGCGGATGTAATCTTCATTAAGGGCTGTCCCAAGCCGCTGATTTTCTGGAGAGGAATAATTGAACCAGCTGCTTTACGCAAACAGACGCAGTTCCATCAGAAGGGACTTACTGTTAGGAACAGAGATCTCTACCATGAGTCTTTTTTGCGTGCACTATGCATGTGCCCGAATGTGTTTTTTCTGACCATGCCCAAGCATTGCGGCTGGAACACTACACCAGACGGCAGAAGAGTATTTGTTTCATCTGAAAACATGATTCCTGTTCTTGCCGATTTATTTTACGATGAAAAGGAGTAATTGTTTATGAAAACTAAGCAAAGTAAAACAAAGTACAGAAATATTTTTAAGGATATTGTACTTCAGGATTCAGATCGTCCAATAGAAGTGGTAGCCGAAAGCTACCGCAAGAATGTACCTGACAGCTTAACTGTTAAAGAGGGTACAGTTCTTTCAACGATGAGCAGACTGCTCGTGGATTTCAAAGCTGAAGGCCTCACTCAGGACAGACTATTTGTAACAGAGATAACAAGCAGCAACGATGAAAAATACTTGACTGATGTTATTTACAACAGAAGCCATACTTCGTCCGAAACTATATTTTCATCATCATCGGCGACACAAATCAACGTAGAACTGGAAAAATACTTCGACTGTACAGCGGTCTTTCGTCATAACAGCACTATTGAGAGTTCGTATAACCTGTATAAATCTCTGGAATTAATCTATGAGCACTTAAACGGAATTTCCGGAGATGACGATATCCCCCGCTTTGTTCCTGTACTTTCAATCGATAATGCCGGCTTAATCCCGGAAGAATATCCATTCTATCAGGTACCTGCTATGAGCGGTTATAGATTAGACGATAATGGCGAATTACGCGGAATAATCGGAGAAATGGACACTCATATTGTTAAATACATTGAACAGAATTCCGATGCTGCAAAACAATTATTGCATGAAGCTGTTGTTACTGCAAAGAATATTGTATCCCAGCTTCCGTACAGAGCTCGTAGCAGTTCGGCAGTTATGTTTTTGGCCACAGCAATAATACTCACTAAATTAGGCTTTTTAAATGATAAAGACGTGAGTGACATGGCTGATTGGCTCAAGAACGAGTCTAAAACCAGGACAAATATGAATCAGTTTGTATGTAAGGCTGTAGGCGATTCGTTGAGCGAAGCTATATGCAGCGGAAGTCTTCCGATTTCCAACCAGTTTGGGCCACCCTTTTGGGCTTCCGATAAGACCTTTATTGCAAGCGACGGCTCAATAAATATAAAGAGTACATTATTCGTCGATCTTGTTTTATCTCAATTGGAATTACCAGTCGGCCACAATAAAGTGTATCAGGCTCTTAAGTGTGAGGATTATCTCATTTCTAATCCTGGCGAGAACATAAAAACTCGTACAGTGGCTTTGGAAGACGGAAGTAAGGAGAAGCAGCGCTTTGTTTCAGTTTCAAGGAACCTGCTGAGCGAGGAGGCTAAAAGAGTAGTTGACGTAACAACTGCCTCGGATCTCTTCCACACGCTTGATAAGCCTATCAATAACTTCTTCCCGCTTGTCAAACACCAGCGTTTGGATATGGTGGCCGGTCAGATAATAACCGACTACAAATGCGGTACCCCATTTATAGACGTAACAGGTGCCCAAGGTGCGGGTAAGACCGACTGGATCATGATGCAGATGTTACAGCGTGCAAAAGCTGGAGACGTTGTAATTGTTCTTGACCCAACCAATGCCTTTTGTAGAGAGGAATTGTCTGCACATATGATCCCGGATGAGATCATTGATGAGTACGTTAAATTCTGGGATATGTCGACTGACGGTTTCCCAGTTAACATTCCAGACTACGAAGGTTGTACTAACATAGAGCAGAAGACGCAGAGATTATCAAGCCTTCTGATATCTGGAATGCACCTTACCGGACATAAGCAGAAGCTTGTTCTCATAAGCAAGGTCTCAGAATGGCTTGAAGATACCCCAATTAACAATTCTTATGAATTAGCCTCTTTTCCGGCTTCATTTGGTGAAACCGCAGATGAAAAGAAGGTGTATGCAAATTTGAAGGCGCTGTTCAGTACTGTTAATATGAACAGTACCGTACCTTACAGTTGGGCTGATCGCCTCTCTGCAAAAGGAAAGGTACTGGTGATCTCAAGCGGTAATGCTAATATCAATGAAAATGCTAACCCCTTCGATGTAGTTCTGGACTCGCTCTACAGTTACAAGGATATTCACCGCGAGGAGAAAGTTACTATAATAATGGACGAGTACCAAACTCTGAATCGCTATAAAGGCTGCACTCTCGAGGCTTTACTTAGCCGCGGAAGAAAGCTTAACTTGTCAGCAATAATTGCATCACAGGATTATACTGATAAGAAGGATCCAATAGGCCGCTTTTACGCCTATTGCGGAACTCATGTATTCTTCAGACCTCTCGGTGAGGAGTGTGTAAAAGCGATAGCTGAACTTACCAAGCTCGATGCTAACGTTATCAGAACGCTTCCTGACTTTAACTGCGCTATCATGGGCTCTATCTACAGCGACTACTATAAAAAGAACATTCAGCTCAACTCAGCTATTGTAGGAGAGACATACCGCCCGCCTTATGTGGGTTCATACGATGATGATATAATCCAATAAACCAGTATAAAGCTGAATACGTGCAGCGTATATAGGGCAAAATTCAAATGAAAGGAGCTGCTGAAATGGAAATATACGACAAACAAGATAAAGGCTATATTGAAGTATGGCTCACAAATGCAGAACAGCAGGTATATGACCGCAGAGAACTCACAAAGCAGCTCCTTTCCAAAGCTACGGCTAAGAAGTGCAAGGTAGTATACTTCTTGTCAGGTAGCGATGACCTGCTCAGCTGTACGGAGAGACTGCTAAAAAACAATCTGGGGTGCGCGTGAAGCGCACCTCTTTGTATTTTATGGTAATACTCATGCAGCTATTGCTTTTTCAGCATTATTATGTTACAATGAAGATATAAGATCTCGATTAATAATAATCAACATTGTCACAAGGAGATTACTATGGAAGATAAACTCAGGATCGCGGGTTACTGCCGCATCTCTGTTGACGAGGAGCTTGACCGCGACAATACCTCTATCGAGAACCAAAAGGCGATTATTGCTGATTATGTAAGCAAGACTTTTCCCACGGCAGAGCTGGACTTCTACGAAGACCGTGACCGCAGCGGCTATACCTTTGAGCAGCGAGAGGACTACCAGAAGCTGCGGAAGAAGATGCTACTGCACGAATACAATATCCTCATCATCAAAGACTTCTCACGTTTCAGCCGACGCAACAGCAAGGGACTTGTTGAGCTTGAAGATCTCCGCGACGCAGGTATGCGTATAATCTCTATCGGCGACAGCATCGACTACCCGACCTTCGATGACTGGACGGCGATACAGTTCCGATTCCTTATCAATGAAATGCCTGTTACGGATACATCTAAGAAAGTCCGCTCCGTTGTTAAGCGTAGACAGGAGGAAGGCAAGTGGATATGCGCTGTTCCCTACGGCTACATCATGACAAACAGCAAAACGATGCAGTTCGAGGTGGATGAGCCTGCTGCGGAAGTTGTCAGGGAGATATTCAGGCTGTACAGCGAGGGCTGGGGCTACAAGCGCATTGCCAATCATTTGACCGACCAGCATATCCCTACTCCACGTATGGTGGAAAAAGAACGCCTTGAAGCAAAAGGCGAGGAATGTAAGCTTCGCGGCAAGACCGAATGGAGCATAGTCACAGTCAGCGGCATACTGCGAAATGATTTCTATATCGGTACACTGAGGCAGGGCAAATACCGCCGCAAAAAGATAAACGGCTCCGATATGAAGCTCGAAGAAACAGACCACATTGTTTTCGAGAATAACCATACTCCAATCGTTGACTATAAGCTTTTCGCAAGTGTGCAGGAGCAGATGAAGCGCCGAACAACAAGCAACTACCGCGGCGTAAAGAAGTACGATAACATATATTCGGGCTATCTGTTCTGCGGAGACTGCGGCAGTCCCATGTTCTCAATGAGCCGCCCCGACCTGTCCCCTGCTTACCGCTGCGGAACGTATCACCAGCGTGGTGTAAAGGGCTGTACTTCGCACCATACCCGTGTGGATATGCTTGACGGACTGCTCAAGTCATTCGTTGAAAAGGTACGGGACAACTCAGCAGCTATGCTTGAAAAGTTGCAGGAGTCCATCGACAAGGAGCGCAGCGAGACTTCATCGAGCAAGTCTGTAATCGAGGTGCTTGAACAACAAATGGAGGACACACGCACCGAGATAAAAATGCTTGCCCGTCAGCACGTCAAGGATATAGCCAAGCACCCTGAGCGTGAAGAAATGCTTGAAGAGATATACACCGAGCAGATAGACGAGCTTACCCTACGTCTGGAAGGACTTCGCAATCAGATGCAGTTTACCGCCGACAAGCATAATATGATAGTAAACGTAAACCGCACAGCAAAAACCGTAATTGAAGTGTTTGACGCTATCATCAACAAGGAAAAACTCTCCAAGGTGGACGTGGACTTCATCATAGAAAGGATAACGGTCTATGAGGAGCACGTTGACATCAAGCTCAGACCTGATATAGATACGCTGCTTAAAACAGGAGCTCTCCCAGAGCACAGCAATGAGGAGACAGCCGTAAATTTTAAGCAAGGCACTGAGATAACCGAAGAAGCCTCACGATTTGCTAAAATCACCTCAAGTAATGGCAAAATTCTCAGTGTCAATGTTATCAGTGAGGGCGATCCGCTGGAGATATATACCAACAGCGAAGGCGAGGTCATATTCAAGAAGTATTCCGCAGTCAGCGAAATGAGTGAAAACGCAGGATATGTGGCGGATATAATGCACAAGATAGCAGGCTGCCCCGTAGTGGTTTTCGACAAGGACCGCGTTGTGGCTTCGGCAGGTCTTCCGCGGAAGGAGCTTGCAGATCACCGTGTCTCCTCGCAGCTTGAAGAGCTCATGGAAAACCGCGGACAGTTTTTCTGTCCCGACGGAAGTACCAACAGCTTCTATCCCGCAGACGGTTCGGAAAGAACGGCTATATCCGCCGTCCCCATAATCACAGCAGGAGACGTTTCGGGAGCAGTTGCATTTATGACAAATGAAAAATACCGCGAGGTAACCGACCTCCAGAAAAGCCTGATAAACGCTTCGGCGCAGTTCCTTGCACGGCAGATAGAAGGATAAAAAAGAGAGTATTCCCTCTGGCAGGAGAGAATACTCTTTATTTTATTCAAGGTAGCCTCTGAGATATTGTCCCGTATATGACTTTTCACATTCTGCCACTTCCTCGGGAGTACCCTGAGCAACGATAGTACCGCCGCCGTCGCCTCCTTCGGGTCCCAGGTCTATGATATGATCGGCGACCTTTATCACATTGAGATTATGCTCGATGACCAGAACGGTATTTCCCTGGTCGGTCAGCTTCTGAAGAACATCTATGAGCTTATGGACATCTGCGGTATGAAGTCCCGTAGTAGGCTCGTCAAGGATATATATGGTATTTCCTGTGGAGCGCTTTGAAAGCTCGGTTGAGAGCTTCACGCGCTGAGCCTCGCCTCCCGAAAGAGTAGTCGCCGGCTGACCTATCTTTATATAGCCCAGACCTACCTCCTGAAGTGTCTTCAGCTTCTTCGCTATCTTCGGGATATGCTCAAAGAACTCCACCCCCTCGTCAACTGTCATTTCCAGAACGTCATATATGGACTTTCCTTTATAATGTATATCCAGCGTCTCGCGGTTATAGCGCTTTCCCTTGCAGACCTCGCAGGGAACGTATATATCAGGCAGGAAGTGCATCTCTATCTTGATTATGCCGTCGCCCTCGCAGGCTTCACAGCGTCCGCCCTTGACATTGAAGGAGAAGCGTCCGCTCGTATAGCCGTGAGCCTTGGCGTCGGGAGTCTTGGCAAAAAGCTCGCGTATATCGCTGAAAACTCCCGTATAGGTAGCAGGATTTGAACGTGGCGTCCTGCCGATAGGCGACTGGTCTATACATATCACCTTGTCAAGATTCTCGATCCCTTCCATATCCGCAAAAGCGCCGCTCCTTGTCTTTGCGCGGTTGAGCTTTGCGGCAAGGTGCTTGTATATTATCTCGTTCACCAGAGAGGACTTGCCCGAGCCAGAAACTCCCGTAACGCAGACCAGCTCACCGAGAGGTATGCTTACATCGATATTCCGCAGATTATGCTCGCAAGCTCCCTTCACTGTCAGGAATTTACCGTTTCCGTTCCTGCGCTTCTTCGGTATCTCTATCTTCTTTCTGCCGCTGAGATACTGTCCGGTAATGGAAGTCCTGCACTTCAGCAGCTTATCAACAGTGCCCGAAAAAACCACTTCGCCGCCATGGATACCTGCTCCGGGGCCGATGTCCACGATATAGTCAGCCGCAAGCATAGTATCATCGTCGTGTTCAACAACGATAAGGGTATTTCCCAGATCACGGAGCCTTTTCAGCGTAGCTATGAGCTTATCGTTGTCACGCTGATGAAGACCTATACTCGGCTCGTCAAGTATATAGAGAACTCCCACCAGTGAGGAGCCTATCTGCGTAGCAAGGCGTATACGCTGGCTTTCGCCGCCCGAAAGAGTACCTGCCGACCGCGAAAGGGTGAGATATTCCAGTCCCACGCTTTTCAGGAAGCCCAGACGCTCCTTTACCTCCTTGATTATACGCTCACCCACGAAGCTGTCGTGCTCCGAGAGCTTCAGCTCGTTGAAGAATTTAAGTCCTTCCTTTACGGAGAAGTCGGTGAGCTCACTGATGTTCCTGCCTCCTACAGTGACCGCAAGGTACTCATCGCGGAGCCTTTTTCCGTGACATACAGGACAATTGACCTCGCTCATATACTCCTCTATCTCATTCCTTGACCAGTCGCTGGAGGTCTCCTTGTAACGGCGCTCCAGATTATTGACAACGCCCTCGAATGGGGAGTTATAGCTTCCGCCGCCAAGTGATGCAGGTCTTTTCAGTTCCAGAGTCTCGTCCCCTGTGCCGTAGAGAAAGAGGTCCAGCTGTTCCTTTTTCAGATCCTTGACGGGAACATCAATGGGCACGCCGTACTTCTTGGAGATAGCACGGTAGTACATCATGGCGATAGAGGTCTCGTCAAGGCTGTTCCAGCCCGAAGCATTAATAGCACCGTCCTCTATGGAAAGCTCCTTGTTGGGGATTATCAGATCGGGATCAATGTGTCTGAACACCCCCAGACCTGTACACTTTGGGCAGGCTCCCACGGGATTGTTGAATGAAAACATAACAGGCTCAAGCTCGCCGATGCTGATATTATGCTCAGGGCAGGCATAGTTCTGAGAGAAAAGTATCTCCTCGCCGCCGATGACATCTGCAATGGCAAGTCCTCCCGTCAGACTGAATACAGTCTCAAGGCTGTCGGTGATACGGGACTCGATGCCCTCCTTAATAACTATACGGTCAACTATTATCTCGATATTGTGCTTCTTGTTCTTGTCAAGCTTTATTTCCTCGGTGAGCTCGTACATAATGCCGTCAACTCTCACACGGACAAATCCGGATTTTCTTGCACTTTCCAGCTCCTTTGAATACTGTCCCTTGCGGTTCCTTACTATGGGAGCAAGCAGCTGCAGCTTCGTGCCTGCGGGAAGCTCCATAAGGGTATCCACCATCTGGTCTATGGTCTGCTGGGAGATCTCTCTTCCGCAGACAGGACAATGAGGAACTCCTATACGTGCATAGAGCAGGCGGAGATAGTCGTATATCTCTGTCACTGTTCCCACGGTGGAACGGGGATTCTTCGAAGTAGTTTTCTGGTCAATGGATATAGCGGGAGAAAGTCCCTCTATGCTGTCAACGTCGGGCTTTTCCATCTGTCCGAGGAACATTCTTGCATAGGAGGAAAGGCTCTCCACATAGCGGCGCTGACCGTCGGCATAAATGGTATCGAAGGCAAGTGAAGACTTACCCGAGCCTGACAGTCCCGTCATTACGATGAGACTGTCACGGGGCAGCTCCAGATCTATATTCTTGAGATTATTGGCTCTTGCGCCTTTAATGATTATTTTATTGGTCATAATTAACTCCTGAAAGTACAAATACTATAACGAACATAGTATATTATACCATATAAAATTATAAAAATAAACACTCCAGAACATATTTTCTTATTTTAACATTATTCTCAATTTATCTATTGACAGTTAGCGGAAAATATCTTATAATAGTGAAAAATACAAAAGGAGGTGCAGCTCATGAAGTACGTATGCGAACTCTGCGGCTGGGAATATGATGAAGAGCTCGGTTCACCCGAGAACGGCATAGCTCCCGGAACAAAATTCGAAGATCTTCCCGAAGACTTTGAATGTCCGCTGTGCGGGGCAGACAAGGGATCCTTCTCAGAGCAGTAAATTTGGAACTTATCTCCTCGTTGCCTTATAATGAAAACAGAGAGCTGAAGCTCATGGGGCGGAACTGTCCGCAGTATGATCTTCAGCTCTCATTTTATGCCTGTATACTTAGCTATCATTTTATGACAAGATCCATTTCGCCATCTTCCGGCTCCTCAAATATACCTCTGAATTTAGCGGCAAGTCCCTCGTCTATGAAGTAGGCGTCGCTCCTGCCTGCTGCTACCTCAGTATTGCGCTTTTTTACACGCCTTTCCCATTCTTCGTCGTCAACGGTGATGTAGTGAAACTCGCAGGCTATGCCGCGGGAACGATAGAACTCCCTGGCGAAGTCTCTCTCCTGCCTTGTCCAGAAGCCCCAGTCCAGTATAACGTCTGTACCTGCCGCGATCATCTCCGCAGACTTTTTGTAGAGGTAGGCCTCGGTGCGGCGGACGTATTCATCGTGCATATCTCCAATATCGCCGCCGAGAATATCCAGCATAAGCTCATCGACAGAGAGTATCACGGCTCCGAGTTCTTCCCTGAGCTTCAGAGCGTAAGTGCTTTTTCCGCTACATATCCTTCCGCAGGTCATAATTACTTTAGGCATATTCTCCCTCATTTCCTTATTATTTTGGTAAAGCCATGGCCGCTGTGCTCGTGAGGATGGCTTTTGTACCCGCATTTCAGATAGAATTCATCCTTGTTTTTAGCGCTCATCAGCTGAAAATAGCACCACCAGCCCTCTTTCAGCTCACCGCGGATAAACTCCTCGATATGCTCCACAAGTCCTTTTCCTACGCCCTGTCCCTGATTTTCTGGAGCAACTATAAGATCCTTCAGGAAAAACGCCATACCGCCATCTCCGATAAGCCTTGCCATGGCGATGACTTTTTCTCCGTCAAGCACAGAAAACGTAACATAGCTGTTTTTCAGTGAGGTCTCCACAAGCTCCCTGTCAGGTCTTCCCCAGCCCGCCGAATCAAAGAGCCTGATAAAGTCCTCTGCATCCAGTGTATTATGTGATATACGGTAATCCATATCAATTCACTCCTTTACAGTAGATTATACCATATGTACAGTATTATTGCAATAATCTGTCCGATGTAAAAAAAGTTGCAAACGCCGACAAAAAGTGATATAATATAATTGTATTCAGCATTTATCGTTTAAAAATGAATTTATTATGATGATGCAACACTTCCTTGTTACAATCCGTTTATTCTTATTGAAAGCAAATCCAAAATAAAAAACAAAGGAGAATAAAAAATGAAAAAGACAATACTGGGCGCAATCGCACTAACAGCTATACTCTCATGCTCAGCCTGCGGAAAAGATGTCGGCAAAAGCGACGAATCTCCGCTTGCTCCGGTCACAACGACCAACGAGGAAGTATCAGCAGCTGTTACGACTACCGCTTCCAAGACAAACGAAAAAACCACCACTACAACTTCTGATGAAGAGTCCGAGACTACCACAACTGCCGAGGAAGTGACCGAAAATACCACCACCGCAGATGCTGCGCCCGCAGGCGGCGGAGAAAGTTCCGTACAGCAGAGCTCGCCTGCTCACTCACATGACTCTGTTCCTTCCCCCAACGACTACAACTACGGTCCCGCACCTGCACAGTACAACATCGACGGACTCACATACATACAGGGCGTACTCATTGCCAACAAGAGCTACAGCCTTCCCGCAGACTTCAATCCTGGAATTGACCCTACTTGTCAGAGCCAGTTCAACAAGCTCCAGAGTGACGCTTCGGCTCAGGGGCTCAATATATGGTTTGCATCGGGCTTCCGCTCATACGACTATCAGAGCCAGATCTACAATAACTACGTAGCCCGTGACGGTCAGGCTGCGGCAGATACCTATTCCGCCCGTCCGGGACATTCCGAGCATCAGACAGGCCTTGCCATCGACGTTAACCAGATAGATGACAGCTTCATCGGTACTCCCGAGGCTATCTGGCTGGAGAACCACTGCCACGAGTACGGCTTTATTCTCCGCTACCCTCAGGGCAAGCAGGATATAACAGGCTATAAGTACGAATCATGGCATATCCGCTACGTGGGAACAGATATGTCCTACGCTATCCACAACAGCGGACTCACTCTTGAGGAATACTTCGGTATTGATTCATACTACCACTGATAACAAACAGGATAATATGTATTCTCAGCCCCGATGTCTGCTGCATCGGGGCTTTCTCATGCCTACAGGATATATGCTGTAAAAAAATTCTGAAAAAATATTATTATTCATTAAGAGTTTCCGAAGAGATATACGTCTAAGTAATGAAGGATGTTTTCCGGACAGCGTTCCTGAAGCGGAAAGTGTGCTCCGCTGCTGTCCGAAGCCTTTGCATATACACATATAAGGGCATAAAGCCCCTTTGCAGCTGATCTTTTGTTCCGTTTTACGCAGCCGCAGAGCACATTTCGTCTTTTTTGCCCTTTTTGTGTGTTTAATGCATTTTTTTATTTGACGCCGCAGAATAACGGTGTTATACTTTATCCAAGGGTAGCAATATCCTGTATCATCCCATTACGAAAGGAGTTATTCACTATGGAAAACATGAAAACACTGACCAAGGTCACCGCCGGTATCCTGAGCTTCGCACTGGCTATGGGAGCTGTGAGTACCGTCCCTGCCGCACCGCGGCTCAGCAGCGCTGTGGCTGCCGAAACCTCAGAGGAACAGCTCTATGATTACTGCCTCCAGGACGTCTTTATCCTGTCCGCCGATATCTCCGAAGATAAGGCCACATTCAAGGCAGTACCAAGGATGCACGGTATTTATTCCATCTGGTCTTACAGCCATATCATGAGCTTTGAGATCGATCCCGCTTTAATAAATGAATCAAGCGAACTGTTCGATAAGGACGTTTCCATGATCGATAATCTCAGCGACGACTCTGTTGTTACCATAAAATTCACCTCAAAATATGATTATCCCCTGCTCCGTCTGACAGAGGAAGAGAGAGAAAATATGGTTTTTGACAGCAGGGAAACCTATAAAATATATGATATAGTGAAAATAGAGGCTCCCGGTATCCATTACTACGGCGATATAAACGACGACGGAGTCATCGATTCCTTCGACCTCATCACCTACCGCAAGTGCCTTGCAGACCCTGCCAAGCAGAAGGAGCTCAACGAGTTCATGTTCGGCAACGGCGATATAAACAAGAATGACGAGATCGACGATGACGACCTCAAGCGCGTTTCCGACTATATCCTTGGAAACATCGACGATTTCTACGGCGATTGCGCAATAGGAAGCGTCCGTCTGGACAATACCGTAAGTGTTGAAGCCTCCGAAGGAAAGGTCACCGATGAAGCCTTTGCAAAGGCTGAGATGAATTTTGGCATCGACCTGCTGAAGAGATGCTTTGATCCTACAAAGAAGGACGAAGAAAATCTCCTTATCTCGCCCTTGTCTATCTCCTCTGCCCTTGCTATGACCGCAAACGGCGCCGACGGAAAAACAAAAGAAGAGATGGAAAAGGTTCTTTGCGAAGACATGACTCTCGACCAGCTCAACGAGTATCTGGCTTACTATGCAGCCAATCTTCCCGATGAATCCAAGAAAAAGATATATCTTGCAAATTCTATCTGGTTCAAGGACGATCCTACTTTACAGGTATATGACAGCTTCCTTGAAACAAACAAGAAGTTCTATAATTCCGAGATATACAAAACTCCGTTCAATGAAAACACAGTCAATGACATAAACAGCTGGGTGAGCAAAAACACAAGAGGTATGATCCCCTCACTGCTCCAGAAAAACGCCTTTGAACCTAAAAACAACATAAATATAATGATGGTGCTCATGAACACACTCTATTTTGAGGCAGAATGGCGCTGTCCCTACACAAGTTCCTATGACGGAAAGTTTACCGATCTGAACGGCATTGAGCATAATATCAAGAGAATGTCCAGCGAAGAGAGCAAGTATTATGATCTCGGCGATGCAGACGCCTTCAAGAAGGATTACGAAGGCGGAGATTACAGCTTCGTAGGTATCCTTCCCAAGGAAAAGAACATTATTGATTACATAAACGATCTCGACGCAGACAAGCTGGCTGAAGGTCTCAAGGAGTATGAGGATCCCGACAGCATAGAGCTCCACGTTATGATACCCAAGTTCAAGTATAATTATAAGAAGAGCCTTTCCGAGGTCCTTGAAAACATGGGCATGGCTGATGCTTTCGACAACGAAAAAGCTGACTTCTCAAAGATCAATGATCTCTCAGTAACGGATGCATCGCCTCTTTTCATAAATGACGTTTTACATAAGACAAGGATCGAGGTTACAGAAAAGGGCACAAAGGCTGCTGCCGTAACAGCTATTATGATGGCTGCTACCTCCGCTCTTCCGCCCGAGAGAAAGAAGATCTACATCGAGCTCGACAGACCTTTCGTATACATGATCGTTGACAAGAACAACGTTCCGTTATTCATAGGTGCTGCAACACAGCTGGAGGAAAAATAAGATCACCCCTCCGTGTTCAGCAAAAGTATCGATATTCCGTTCTGCGGATAATGATATATGCGGTTCAGCCCCGACACATTGAATGTGTCGGGGCTGAACTTGTATATTCAATTCAAAGCATCATCAATTGCCATTCCCGTTACTGATATACAGAGTTATGGAGGAGCCGCTCTCTGCCTCAGAACCTTCCTTGAGAGACTGATCCACTACAGTTCCCACGGGCTTATCCGAATTAACTTCCTCGGTATTGACCTTAAATCCCCTGTAAGATGCCCTGACAATTGCGTCATCAACATTAAGGTCGATATAGTTCTCCACAGGTATCGCTCCTGTTCCTTCCATGCTGACGTACAACTTAACTGTGGAACCGGCAGCCGCTTCTGTACCTTCTTGCGGATCTGTTCTTATAACGTAGCCGGGCTCGACCATAATATCCTTAACTTTGCAGATCTCAACATTGTATCCTATTTCCTCAAGCATTGACTGCGCGAGCTTGTACTGCATATTCGCACAGCCGGGGATCTCTGCTGCATCTTCCTGATCACCGACAGAGCTGTTGAATTTATTTTCTGCAATATCCATAAGCTTTTTGTACAGCTCATCCGAGACCTTAAAACTCTTTTCGACGCAGTGATAGAAGAATGATACTTCGTTATCGTCATAAAGATACATCATATAATTGTCCCTGTTATTCTTATTCTTGAAAAATACACGATAAACAGGACGTCCTGTGTTATTTATGTCAGTCTCTTTTCCTTCGTATTTTTCCTCTGTAAGAGCCGATCTTATTTCTTTTCTTTCAGCCTCATCAAATACGCGCTGATCCTCACGGGAATTATTGCTCTCCCCAAGATTGCGCTCTAATACATATTTATCGAAATCCCGCGTATTGATAAGCTTATCGGGAGTAACACCGTTCTTCACCGTTTCATACTCATCAAGTATTATCCTTAATACCTTGTCGGTGTTTTCCTTGCCCACATCATAGTCAGCGTATTTTATATTTCCGTTTTCATCGCAGTCGGATACTGAAATAATGCCCTGATCCGTAACCGAAGCGCTCAGGCTGTTCCCTGCCGACATACTGCGGCAGTTGAATTCTGCCTTGTATGCGGGTTCTGGATAGTCTTTTCCTTCCGGCATTTCCTTCCAGTCAAATCCCGCAAAAAGCTCTGCAATTTCTATAATGCCTCCTGTATACGGACCGTACATCTCATATATGGTGCGGAAACCTGCTTCCGAGTGTTCGGTGAGTATAAACATGAAATTATCCCGTGGGGTCTCAAAGCTGTTTTTCTGTATGGGATCGTAGATATTGACATATTCACCTGCCGTAGTCTGCGGCATCTCTGCTGTTGCCTCCCATACCTTATGGATAAGGTCATCATAGGGCTCGGAGATATAAAGCAGCACATCACCTGACTCAATATCAAATTCCGACGCTGCATATACAGCCTTCTGTATATCTTCGCTGATCCGCCATCTGCTCTGAGTTTCTCCGTTATCGCAGAGAATTGTGCCGTCGCCGTATAATACGAAGCTGAATACATCTTCGGCCTTTCTGAAAAATATCTGAACCGACTCTCCGTCGGGCACAGGAGTATCAACAGGCACCTCTGTCCATTCGCCCTCATTGAATGCCTTCACCATAGCCGTGCGGAGTTCATCCTTGGGAATGAATACCTGCGGTGCAACAGCAGCTGTCATTATCCTCATATCATGGCCGCTGAGGTCACCGAAGGGAGAGACTGCTGTCTCATTTTCCGATACATTGGTTATATGGTTCTGACCGCCTTTTCTGAACAGCAGCACACCTCCCGTAACAGCTCCTGCTGTCAGTGCAAGGGCAGCTGCCGCAGCAACGAACTTCTGCCATATTGGCTTTCTGTACTTTTCCACTCCCGATACCTCGAGAGTTTCCGTATTTATATTGTTACTTTCCTTGGTTCTTTCTTTGTATATCTTTCTGCTCATTGCAAACATTCTCTCCTTTTCTTCGTTGGAAGCAGGACAGTCGGCCGCAATAATTCTTACTGTTTCATCATCTGCGTTTTCCAAAACATCAAGATCAAGATCCTTATCGTTCATGACTGTACCTCCTTTAAAGTGAAATGTTCATAGCGGTGAGCTTATCCCTGAGCTTTTTAAGAGCGCGTCCCGCACGGGTTCGGACTGCCTCGGGAGTAAGTGACACAAGTTCGGAGATCTCCCGCGAGCTGCGCATAAAGAAATATTTCTGCATGATTATAGTGGAATCGGGCTCCCCCAGATGCTCTATACACTGTATAAGCGAGCTTCGGAGCTCTTTTTTCTCCACTGTGTCTGCTGTATCATCGGGAGCCTCAATGCTGAGCGCTTCCTCTCCATCAATGGAAATACTTTCGATACCTCTTTTGGTCAGCCTTTTGTATACGTCTATCGCCTTCCTTCTTGCCACAGTGCCTATAAACCCCGAAATATCACCATTGGAGCACCTGCTGCTGTCATAGTGCATATACACGTCCGCAAAGACGTCTCCCACACATTCCTCTATATCCTCTCTTCCGGCACAGCTTCTCAGCCTGCTGAAAACTATGGTATATACATAGTTGAAGTATTCATTGAAGAGAGTTCTCTGCGCTTCCTCCACAGATACAGCAGAGGCTTTGCGATACTCTTCGTGTGTCATTTTATCACCTTCTATTAAAAAAGCTATCCGACGCGTCATCGGCTTTCACTATATCTATTCCGACAACCAAAAAGAAACGTGACAGGCGTGAAATTATTTTTATATTTTAACATAAACTATCCCCATAAAAAAACCATGACATAACGTATAACGAAATGCCATGGTTTTATCATTTTTTACCTAACTTACTGTCTCGGATCAGCTGAAATCAGGATCGGGACTAGGACAAAGCCTGTAAATAGGTGTATTTGTGTTTCCGTCGCCTACCCATATCTCAACATCCAGCGGATCGGGTTCACGATAGCATATAAACCAGCGGTTAAGCTTCTTGCCTGCAGATGACTTCTGGAACTTAACAGGACATTTCTGAGTGCCCATGAATTTATTGAGTTCGTCCTGGAAAAGCTGAGTATCAACACTTCCGCCGCTCCATGTAGAACGGTTATGGCCAGCATTTGCTGCACCGTCCTTGGTACAAACTACTGTTAACATGTACGACTCAGGAACACCTTCAGTCTTTACAGTAACATTATGATGACTTGTATTGTTCTTTTCAAATGAATCCTGAATTTCTGCTTCACCTGCAAGCACGGACAATACGCTGTCACGAATATTCTTCGCACTGGTAATGTCTGCTGAGCGCTTTGCTCTCTTTACGTAACCGAGCATCGACGGAACGAGTATTGCAGCCAATACGCCGATAATAGCTATGACTACAATGAGTTCTACCAGGGTAAAACCCTTCTTAGTGTATTTTGCCATATAAATCCCCCCATAGTGTTTATTAAGCAAAATAGTTGTGTTCAGTTTTTTTAATTATACGTCATTTTTGGTAAATTGTCAATAGGATATTCAAAAAAATTTAATATGCCTGTATAGTTTTTTGGCTATATTACGTACAGTTATCATTTTACTGCTATCTTCTTGAATGCCTTCTTACCCTTGCGGACAATGATCTCGCCGTCAAGCTTTATCATCTCCTTGGGATCGGTCTTTTTCTCATCATTGACTGTGATGCCGCCCTGCTGTACAAGACGTCTTGCCTCGGATATCGAGGGAGCAAGCTCTGCCTTTACAAGGAGACTGAGAAGTCCGATCGCTCCGTCTGTAAGGTCTGCGGAATCTATCTCTGCAACGGGCATATTCTCATTGGAGCCGTTGCCTCCGAAGAGAGCCTTTGCAGCTGCCTTTGCCTTTTCAGCCTCTTCCTCACCGTGTACCAGCTTGGTGAGCTCGTAAGCAAGAAGCTCCTTGGCAGCATTGAACTGTGCGCCCTCCATGGTCTTTTCCATTTCCTCGATCTGCTCAACTGGAACGAAGGTCAGCATTTTCAGGCACTTGATAACATCAGCGTCATCAACATTTCTCCAGTACTGGAAGAAATCGTAGGGAGATGTCTTTTCAGGATCAAGCCATACTGCGCCTTTCTCTGTCTTGCCCATCTTCTTGCCCTCGGAGTTGAGGAGAAGTGTGATAGTCATAGCGTAAGCGTCCTTGCCCAGCTTTCTTCTGATGAGCTCGGTGCCGCCCAGCATATTGCTCCACTGGTCGTCGCCGCCGAACTGCATATTGCAGCCGTACTTCTGGAAGAGCTGGTAGAAGTCGTAACTCTGCATTATCATGTAGTTGAATTCAAGGAATGAGAGTCCGCGCTCAAGTCTCTGCTTGTAGCACTCGGCTGTGAGCATACGGTTTACGCTGAAATGTGCGCCTACCTCACGGAGCACCTCGATGTAGTTGAGGTTCATGAGCCAGTCTGCGTTGTTTACCACGATAGCCTTGTCTTCTGAGAAGTCGATGAAGCGGCTCATCTGCTTCTTGAAGCAGTCAACGTTGTGCTGGATAGTCTCGGGAGTCATCATCTTGCGCATATCGGTCTTGCCCGAGGGATCGCCGATCATGGCTGTACCGCCTCCGATGAGGACGATGGGCTTGTTGCCTGCCATCTGGAGACGCTTCATAAGGCAGAGTGCCATGAAGTGTCCCACATGGAGGGAGTCCGCAGTGGGATCGAAGCCGATGTAGAAGGTAGCCTTGCCTGCATTGACAAGCTCCTCTATTTCCTTTTCGTCTGTGAGCTGCGCGAGGAGTCCTCTGCGCTTGAGTTCTTCAAAAGTAGTCATTATTTATTTCTCCTTTATATTATTTATCATTACTGAACATATTTTATCACTGACAGCTCTGCTGCCATAAGCAATGAAAACGTCGGGCGTTTTCATGTATATCACGACCTTTCGCAGTAATCATATCAAATAGTCGTTACGTCCTCGCGGACTGTCTCTTCATAGCTGACGGGAAGCTCGCTGCGTCTGTCCAGAAGCTCTCTGACCTCATCGCACACCAGCTCGCTTTCAAACACATTCAGTTCCACCTCATAGGTCCTCTGAACTTTTTTACTATGCCCTACAACAAAATACACCTTGTATTTCTGGTCAGTCTGAACATAGATACCCGTGTTGTACCAGTTTTCCCGCACGACCTTTCTGCCTGCCTCAACAATATCCGCAGTTCTGAAGGACACTACCCTGCTCGGATTGAAAATGACGATATAGTCCGTACCGATATTGATTCCCGACGTCCACGACTTCACAAGCCTGCCGCTGTTGTATGAAGCCTCAACGTCACTGTACTCCGCTTTTATGCGCTTCATCCAGCGCCTTGCGGGAATTCCCGCAAGCCTGCGAATACCGTCGCATGAACAAAGTATGCCGCCTAAAAGCATCATAAAGCGGAATTTTGTCATCTTTTCTATGGGATGGGGCATAAGTATGCAGGCAAATACCACGGCAACAGTGAAAAAGAACAGGAAATACAAATATGTCGGCAGATTGCGGTAGTTCCTCAGCATATCCGCACGCATACCGCGGGGATGGATATTTGCAAACTCGTATTGCGTTCTGAAATTCAGATACGCCTGCCGCCATGACTGAGAAGAAAAGAACTCGCCGTTTCCCACGGATCTTTTTATTGCCTCGTTCTTTTTTATAGCGCGGAGCTCAGCCGTGTATATCGCAGCACTTACAGCTATTACCGCCAGAGGAATGACAAAGGACAGGATCTTTCCGAATTTCGAATCAGTAACTATTGCTGTCACAAAAAAAGCCGTAAGGCTCAGGACAGCCGTTACAAGGAATATCAGGTATTTTCTCTTTTTCTCCATAAATCACACCTCCCGCATTGCTTCAGGAATGTTTCATTATAGCCTTCAGGACACCGAGCAGAGCCGAATGTACGAAGGTACGCACAGCAATTAGTGCCTGTCCTATCATATAGACATATTTTATATATCCGTAGAAGTATTCTCCCGCACCGTCCTTATTCTTCTGCACCAGCCCTTCCATATGAGGAGCAACCGTACTGTTTCCGAAGGTGACGAACTCCACAAAGACCGCAAGGAGTATTGCTATGGTAAAGCCAAGATTGAGTTTTGCGCTGTCCAGCCCAGCAAGTCCCGTATACGGGTGGATATACCTTGTTATCAGAGCCGTAAGCATAAATCCCAGGGCAGTACAGACCGTCATGCGTATAAAAGGAGAACTGTTCCCTGCCTTTGCAGGACTTATAAAGCCAATATACAGAAAAAGCAGCGGCAAAAGAAAGATAAGGACCGATATGCACAGATACGGCAGCACTTTTTTCATATTTTCACCCCTTACATACAAAAAGCCCCCGAACAGCGGATAGCTGTCCGGGGGCGAAGTTACTCGCGGTACCACCCCGATTTGCCGAGCGGAGCTCAGCCTCGAAAAGCTGTAACGGGCACACCCGGCCGCACCTACTGGATTCAATGCGGCAACTCCCGAATGTAGGTCACTGTACGCCTTCATCCCCTCACACCACACGGGAACTCTCTGTATCGGGCTCTGCACAGGTTTTATTCGTTCACGGTTTTTGCCTTATTATCATATCATAACTTGTTTAGCTTGTCAAGACCAAATTCCCGTTTTTTTCAGGCTGTGGAGCGGCAATGCTTTCTTTTCTTCTCGGAATACATGTTATCGTCCATCTCGTTAAGGAAGCTGTCAATATTGTTTGTACCATTGAAAAGAGCCTTTCCCACTGAGAACGACAGCTGATATTCTGATCTTCCCGAAGTATTGAACTTATTGAGCTGAGTTCTCAGGCTCTTGTCGATATTCATCAATTCCAGTTCATGCTCCGCCTTGGTGATGATGATGAATTCATCTCCCGCAAAGCGGACGGCAATGCTCTTTGCAGGCTTTGACTTCCTTATTATCTCCGCTGCTGATATAAGAGCTTCATCTCCCACTGAATGGCCGTACATATCATTTATGCTCTTGAAGAAGTCGATATCTATCATTACTCCTCCGATATGAGTGCCTTTTCTTGATATATCGGCAAGGACATGATCCATGTAATTGCGGTTGTACAGCTGAGTGAGCGGATCGATATACGACAGCTCATTCTGGAGGCTCATATAGGTTCCGAGAAGTCCGAGAGCCACCGAGCACCATGCAAGTGATATCCCATACACCAGGAACTGCGCAGTAGTACCTATTATAATAGGCAGCAAAAACATCCATATCGGGAAAAAGCGTGCTTTCGCGGAATCCTTGTAGTACCTGTACCTTACGCATACACTGAAGCCAAGGTAAAGGAATACGGATACAAAATAGATATATCCGAGAGGCTCGCGGTGATAGACATTATTCTCGTCAAAGCTGAAAAGGAAGCCCAATTTAAGATTGAGCACCAGTCCTCCCAGCAGGAAAACAGTAGGCAGACCAAGCCATGAATAGTATTTTTTCAGTCTGCTTTTCTCCTTATAAAGTCTGAGATCCACATAAATACACCATAGATACGATACGGAAACGTTTATTGCGTACGTCAGAGTACCTGTTATTACTGCAATAACATGAGCTCCGACAAAGCTCCTGCCGTCTGCGATGAATGAAAGAGTTTCGCTTGCGCAGGCGATAGATGTAAGTGTTATCATAACGGTAAAGATTCTGTCGCTTGGTTTTTTTCTCTGTCTGACCAGATAGCTGCTTATCTGCAGTATGATAAGCACTGCTATTCCGATACTGTTGGCAACGATGATCGATTGCAGATTCATAGTATCCTCCTTCCCCATAAGAAGATCCTATACCATTATAACATATTTCATATATTCTTTCAATAACTTTACCAAAAATTTACAAAATATGCTGATTTTTTCAATACTTTCTTCCGAAATCCTATTATGCGTCAGGACTTTAAGTTTTTTTCGTTTTGGTACTTGAAATTTTACACGGATTGATATATAATAATTTATATTATTATTACGGGAGGAACGTTAAAAATGAGTACCAGGATCGGATTCGACAATGAAAAATACCTGAAAATGCAGTCTGAGCATATCAGACAAAGAATATCGCAGTTCGGCGATAAGCTCTACCTTGAATTCGGAGGAAAGCTCTTCGACGATTATCACGCTTCAAGGGTACTGCCCGGCTTCAAGCCCGACAGCAAGCTCCAGATGCTTCTCCAGCTCAAGGACGACGCAGAGATAGTGATAGTTATCAATTCCGACGATATCGAAAAGAACAAGGTAAGAGGAGATCTTGGTATCACCTACGATATCGACGTTATCCGCCTTTTAAACGTTTTCACAAAGATCGGACTCTATGTCAGCAGCGTAGTTCTCACCCGTTACGACGAACAGCCCACAGCCGATGCCTTCCAGAAGAGACTTGAAGCACTCGGCGTAAAGGTATATCATCATTACAGTATAAAGGGCTATCCCTCGAACCTTCAGTACATCATCAGCGACGAGGGCTACGGCAAAAACGATTATATCGAGACCTCCCGCAGACTTGTGGTAATAACTGCTCCCGGCCCCGGAAGCGGAAAAATGGCCACCTGCCTTTCACAGCTCTACCACGAGCACAAGAGAGGCGTTGACGCAGGCTACGCAAAGTTCGAGACCTTCCCGATATGGAACCTTCCTCTCCGTCACCCCGTAAATATCGCCTATGAGGCTGCAACTGCCGACCTCAATGACGTAAATATGATAGATCCCTTCCATCTTGAAGCGTACAACAAGACTACCGTAAACTACAACAGAGACGTTGAGATCTTCCCCGTACTCAATGCAATGTTTGAAAATATCCTCGGCGAGTCGCCCTACAAGTCCCCTACGGATATGGGCGTAAATATGGCCGGAAACTGTATAGTTGACGACGATGCCGTATGCGAGGCGGCAAGACAGGAGATCATCCGCCGCTACTATACCGGTATGTGCGACAACAGAAAGGGACTTATCTCCATTGAAGAGGTAATGAAGCTGGAGCTCCTTATGAAGCAGGCAAATGTTACTCCCGAGGACAGAAAGGTTGTAGCAGCTGCCCTTGAAAAGGAAAATGCCACAAACGGCCCCGCTGCCGCAATGGAGCTTCCCGACGGTACCATACTCACAGGCCGCACATCGGAGCTTCTCGGTGCAGTATCCGCACTTCTCCTCAACGCTCTGAAGCACTTTGCAAAGATAGATGATGAGATACTTCTCATGTCACCTCACGTAATCGAGCCCATAATGGAGCTCAAGGTAAATCATCTCGGCAACAACAATCCGAGAATGCACACAGACGAGATGCTTCTTGCTCTTTCCATATGTGCAAACACGGACGAGAACGCCAAGAAGGCCATGGAGCAGATCTCAAAGCTCCGCGGCTGCGAAGTACACTCAACAGTCATCCTTTCTTCCGTTGACGAGCGTATCTTCAAGCGTCTGGGCATCAATCTCACCTGCGAGCCAAAGTACGAAACATGATCCTAAAGGTACATATATAAAACAGCCCCGGAGCATTGACTGCTCCGGGGCTGTTTGGTTATTCCGCATTGTTACCTGAATATCAGCAGGCTGAGAGTGCTGAAGTCCTTCATTGTAGAGAACATCTCATATCCAACGAATACCGCAGCGATAGCACCGAGTGCAAGACCGTACTTTATAAGCAGGATGAAGATCATGTTCAGAGGCTTTATGCCGCCTGATCTCTTTATCTGCACAGGCATGGCGTTGCGCTTTTTCAGCTTTTTCAGCGAACGCATCGAAAACCTGTAATACAGCCAGTTTGAAAAGAAACAGCAGAGCGCTCTTGCGCTTATGTCCACTGCAAGTCCTATATCTCCGAGATTTCTGAGTACGCGGGTATTGTTTGAAAGGAACCTCGCCGTCTCTCCGGGTATCTGATCCACATATTCCTTTGCATAGAGCAGAAGATCAGCCGGAAGATTGAACAGTATGCCGAGAACTGCCGCAGCTATGGCCCAGCCCCACATTCTTCTGTTGGCAAAGAAAAGCGACGGAAACATCATCGCAAGGATATTTATGGAAGGTCTTGCTCCCTCCTCGTTCATTCGCTTGAACTTCGGAAGATAGTACATTGTATTGGAACCGATAAAATCGCTTACCTCGCGGAGCTTGACTCCGCCCATGTCCTCCTCCGAATCATATCCGAGATATTTAATAGGATCTATTATATCATCATTATCATGAGGCGAGAAGGTATCTTTCCACTGCTCTTCAGCTCTTTCCCTCTGATCATTCTCCGAAACAGGTCTTATATCCGAGATCTCCGTTCCGCAGCGTCTGCAGTTGCGGTCATCGGGAGAATTGGTGAATCTGCATACGGGACAGATCCTGAAGCGGATTTTTGTCTCATTCATGCGCTCCCACTTTCTGCCTGTGGAGTGGTATTCCTCATTAGCGCATTTTTTCTCCGCGGCGTAACACGATCTGTGATGAGGTGTGCCGCAGTCAGGGCAGACTACTATGTCGTCATCAGCTGTGAATATCTTTTCACAAACAGGACACTTTTCACCGATATAGTCCATTATTCTGCCTCCATTCCGTTTACTTGTGAATACACATTATATATTATACCACTTATGTGCGGTAAAAATCAAGTATTTCAGCAGAATATCACTCACTTTACTCGGAATTTTTAAAAATTTCAGAAATACTATGGTAATTTCTGCTCGGTTGTGTTATAATAAACTGTATAGCTTTTTATGATAGGAGAGTAAACCTGATGATATATAAACGGTCTGAACTTGGCAGTGGTATCGGTTTTACATCTATGATAGACGATAAATTCAAGACCTGTGCTCTTGCGATATACTTCCTGACGGAGCTGAGTGAGGAAACTGCGGCAGTTAACAATCTCGCCACGGGAATACTCACGGTTTCCGGCAGCAGGTATCCCACCTATGCAGCCCTGTGCGAGAAGCTCTCGGAGCTTTACGGTGCAGGACTGGGTTCCTCCGCAAGAAAGAAGGGCGACGCTCAGCTGCTGGGCTTCAAGGCCTCATGGCTGGATAACAGATACGCCATAGACGGCGAGGATATAGGCGGAGAAATGCGCGAGCTCATCAAGGACTGCCTGTTCTGCCCCAATGTCAAAAACGGAGCCTTTGACGAGGCTTCTTTTGCAATAGTAAAAAAGGATCTCCTCGACCGTATCGACGGAGAGCTTAACCAGAAGCGCAGCTACGCCATATCAAGGGCAGCAAAGATAGCCTACCGCGGCGAGCCTGCCGAATGTACGGGCTACGGAAGCAAGGAGGCTGCTCTCGCGGCCACCCCCGCCGAAGCCTTCGCGGCCTACAAAAGGCTGCTCAGTACGGCACAGATAGAGATATATTACGTATCTCCCCATGAGGACGATTCCTTTGCGGAGATGTTCAGAGAGAGCTTCGGAAATATCGAAAGAGCTCCCATAGCTGTGAATATACGCAGCCACAGCCCGCTGAAGGCAGTCCCCGAGACCGTATCCGAGGAATTCGACGTCAACCAGTGCAAGAACGTCATGGTGTTCAAAACCGACTCCGATGACAGGTACGCACTGAAAATGGCAAGTATAATACTTGGCGAAATGCCCTTTTCAAAGCTTTTCCTCAATGTCCGCGAAAAGCTCAGTCTCTGCTACTACTGCTCAAGCAGCTCTGTTTCCGCAAAGGGAGCATTTTTCATAGACAGCGGCGTTGAAAGAGACAAGCTCGGCGAGGCTCAGGCAGAGATACTTGCTCAGCTCGACGAGATAAGGAACGGAAACATTACCGACGAGGAGATAGAAAGCTCCCTCATGGCTCTGGACAATGCTGTCCTTCAGGTGGGAGATACTCCGTCTTCGTATATAAACTGGTATTTCGACTGCTTCTGCGACGGAGAGAATATAACTCCCCGGGAGCATTTCAAGCGGTTCACTGAGGTGACCAGGGAAAGGATAGCCGAGGCCGCAAGATCTCTCAGGCCCGACTGTACCTATCTGATGCTCAATAAGGAGGTGCAGCCGGATGAATAAGGAGATACTTACAAGCAGCCGCACAGGCGACAGCTGCATACACGTAAAGCACAGCAGCGGACTCGATATATATATTTGCGAAATGCCCGGCTTCAGCAGCATCGAAGCTCTCATCGGCACGAAATACGGCTCTGTGAACAATATTTTCAAAAATGCGGGAGACAGCGGCTATACTTCCGTCCCGGAGGGCATAGCCCACTTTCTGGAACACAAGCTCTTCGAAAACGAGGACTGCGGAGTTTTTGAGCTCTACGCCAGAACAGGAGCCTCCTGCAACGCCTTTACCTCCTTTGACAAGACCTGTTACCTTTTCAGCTGTTCAAAGAACTATGAGGAGAATCTGGGGATACTGCTGGATTTCGTCCAGAAGCCCTATTTCACCAAGGAAAACGTGGACAAGGAAATGGGTATAATCAGTCAGGAGATAAAAATGACCAATGATAATCCCGAATGGCGTGTATTTTTCAATATGCTTGGCTGTATGTACAGCGCTCACCCAGTAAAGATCGACATCGCGGGAACCGTTGAGAGCATTTCCCGTATAGACGCCGATCTGCTGTACAAATGCTATGACGCCTTCTATAACCTGAATAATATGGTTCTTTCAATAGCCGGCAATATCAGCGCCGACAAGGTGCTGGAGATATGCGACCGCTGTCTGAAGCCTAGCGAAGACAAGGGACTTGAGACCGTTTTTCCCGAGGAGCCTGCGGAGATAATCAAGTCAGAGATCAGCGAAAAACAGCCCATCGGTGCTTCTATATTCAATCTCGGATACAAATGCTCTCCCAAAAACGGAGAAGAAAGGCTCCGAGACATCGCGTCAGCTTCCACTGCTACGGCTCTGCTCACAGATCCTGCTCTGCCGATGTGTGAAAAGCTCCTGAATGAGGGTATCATCAACTCCACCTTCGGCGGCGAGGTATTCTACGGAAACGGCTATTTCACCGTATTCTTCTCAGGAGAATCAGACTCCCCCGAGGTCATAAGAGAGGCTCTTTTCAGAGAGATAGACAGACTCATAACCGACGGAATAGCAGACAAGGACTTCCAGCGCATCAAAAAGACCGCCTACGGCCTTATGATACGCGAACTCAACAACGTTGAAGCTGTGGCCAACCTCATGCTGAACTCGCATATGGACGGCACAGGTCCTTACGACGCAATAAACGTTCTCTCGGATCTTACCCGCGAGGACGTTACAGATTATATGCGCAGAGAAATGCGCCCCGACAGATGCGTTCTGTCTGTAATAGAAAAGGAGGTATAACCCTATGAACGAAACAACACTCTTAGAACCCCATGAAATACGATTCCCGGAACTCGGCTGGAAATTCAGCATTGATCCCACCGCCTTTACAGTATTCGGAATACAGATACAGTGGTACGGCATCCTTATCACTATCGGACTGATACTTGCCCTTATCTATGTTCTCCCCAAGACAAAGCGCTTCGGTATCGACCCGGACAGAGCCATTGATGTTATCATCGGCGGCGTTATCGGCGGAATCATCGGTGCAAGGCTTTATTACGTGCTCATGCGCTGGGACGAGTACAAATGGGACCTTAAAGCGATAATCAATACCCGTCAGGGAGGTCTCGCCATATACGGAGGTATCATCGGTGCCTTCCTTGTGGGATATATCATAGCAAGGATACGCAAGGTAAGAGCTCTCCCCATGCTGGACGTTACGGTGCTGGGACTTCTTATAGGCCAGGGCATCGGACGCTGGGGCAACTTCGTTAATCAGGAGGCCTTCGGTACAAACACAGGCTCCTTCCTCGGCATGACAGGCGGCACGATACAGCGTACCATCGCCGACGGTATGTCCATGGACGGAGATATGTACAAGAACGGTCTGGAAATGCTCTGGGAAAAGCCCGTACACCCCTGCTTCCTTTATGAGTCGGTATGGTGTCTGCTGGGATTTGTAATACTCGCATTCCTTTCAAAGCGCAGAAAGTACGACGGACAGATCTTCCTCATGTACCTTGCATGGTACGGAGCCGAGCGCTTCCTGGTGGAGGGACTCCGAACAGACAGCCTTATGCTTGGAAATATCCGTGTTTCTCAGGCATTATCGGCTATTATATTCGTAGTATCGGTAATACTCCAGATAATATTCTTCATAAGAAGGAAACGCGATCCCGAGTGCTTTGAGCTTTACTCCAACACCGAGGAATCACACAAGCTCATCGAAGAGAGCCGCAGAAAGCGCATGGGCATCTCCAAGGAGGACGCCAAGGCAGGCAGCAGCGACGACGATGAGGATCTTGACATCTTCAATGACGATGACGACGACTTCGACGAGGACGAGCTCGGCGCAGAGAACTCCATACTCGGCGGCGATGACGACGATGATGAAGATGACGAAAATGACGAGTTTGTTCCCCATATCGCAGGGGAAAACACTGACAGCGAAAATGCGGACGATGAGTCCGATGACGATACAGAGGACGAAGCGTCCGATGATAACAAGGAGGATAAATAAATGGCACAGATAATCGACGGAAAAGCAGTTTCAGCAGCAGTAAAGGCTGAGGTAGCAGAGGAAACAGCAAAGCTCAGGGACGCAAAAGGTCTCAAGGTAGGTCTTGCGGTAGTTATCGTAGGCAACGATCCCGCTTCAAGAGTTTACGTCAACAACAAGAAGAAGGCCTGCGAGGCAGTGGGCTTCCAGTCCTTTGAGTATGCAATGGAGGAAAATACCACTCAGGAGCAGCTCCTTGACCTGGTAAACGTACTTAACCGCGACGACAGAGTAAACGGTATACTCGTTCAACTCCCTCTTCCCAAGCATATCGACGAAAAGGCTGTTATCAACGCTATATCGCCCGATAAGGACGTTGACGCCTTCCACCCCATTAACGTTGGCAAAATAATGATCGGCGAATACTCCTTCCTGCCCTGCACTCCTGCTGGCGTTATGCGCCTTATCGAGAGCACAGGCACTGACATCACAGGAAAGCAGTGTGTTGTTATCGGAAGAAGCAATATCGTAGGCAAGCCCCAGGCTATGCTCCTTCTTCAGAAGAACGGCACCGTTACCATATGCCACTCCAAGACCAGGAACCTCAAGGAGATCTGCCTCGGAGCCGATATTCTCGTAGTTGCCATCGGAAGAGCCAACTTCGTTACAGGCGATATGATAAAGGAAGGCGCTGTTGTTATCGACGTCGGCATGAACCGCCTCGACAACGGCAAGCTCTGCGGTGACGTTGAGTTTGAATCTGCCGAGAAAAAGGCTTCCTTCATCACTCCCGTACCGGGAGGCGTTGGCCCCATGACTATCGCTATGCTTATGAAGAACACACTTACCGCTGCAAAACAGCAGGCAGGCATAGAATAAGCATAAGATCATGGGATCCTGTTCCATAATAACAGATAAGGTCTGAAAGCGGCTGCAAACCGCTTTCAGGCTTTGCTTCTTTATGAGCCCGGCATCAGGTATAAGACAAACGAAAGGAATGTATCCAAATGAAAACTGAAAACAAGACAGCTTCTTCAAGAGGAGGCTTTGGCTCAAAGATAGGCTTTGTACTGGCTGCGGCAGGCTCTGCGGTAGGTCTGGGCAATATCTGGCGTTTCCCTTACCTTGCAGCCAGATACGGCGGCGGTATCTTCCTGCTGGTATATCTTATCTTTGCTGTTACCTTCGGCTTTACCCTTATGCTCACCGAGATCGCTATCGGCAGACGCACGGGAAAAAGTGTTATCGGCGCATATAAGACCGTAGACAGACACTTTGCTCCCATGGGGCTCCTCGCAGCTGTAATACCTGCGCTTATCCTCCCCTATTACTGCGTTATCGGAGGCTGGGTGCTAAAATATATGACCGTATTCATCACAGGCGGAGGTGAGACCGCTTCCGCTGCAGAGTACACAGTGGGCGGCAGCGAAACAAAGCTTTCATTCTTCGAGCACTTTATCAGTCTGTTTGAACAGCCTGCAATATTCTTTATCATATACGTGCTCCTCACTTCCGCGGTGGTTTTTCTGGGTGTGGAAAAGGGCATTGAAAAATTAAGCAAGTTCCTTATGCCCGTACTTCTTATCCTTATAGTAGGCATCTCTGTCTACACTCTCACTCTCGACGGTGCGGCAGACGGCCTGAAGTATTATCTCTTTCCCGATTTCAAGGGATTCACTGCTTCAAAGCTGCTGAAGACCATTGCAGCTGCCTGCGGCCAGCTTTTCTACTCCATGTCCATAGCCATGGGTATCATGATCACTTACGGCTCATATATGCGCAAGGACGACTCTCTCGAAAGCTCGGTAAGACAGATAGAGATATTCGATACTGCCGTAGCCTTCCTTGCAGGTCTTATAATCGTTCCAGCCGTGTTCGTATTCTCCGGTGGTGACAAGTCCGCTCTCCACGCAGGTCCGGGACTTATGTTCATAACCCTGCCCAAGGTATTCGCTTCAATGCCCGCAGGTCAGGTCATCGGAACCGCTTTCTTCATACTCGTTTCCCTTGCAGCTCTTACATCTTCAATATCCCTCATGGAAACTGTGGTCGCTGTTGTCATGGAGAAATTCAGACTCAGCAGAGCAAAGAGCTGTCTTGCGGTCATTGCCGTGACGCTTGCCATCGGTATGCTCTCGGTACTCGGATACAGCGTCTGGGCTGACTTCAAGCTCTTCGGTATGCAGATACTCGACTTCTTCGATTTCACCACCAATAACATCATGATGCCTGTACTCTCATTCTTCACCTGCATACTCATAGGCTTCAGGGTAAAGACAAAATACATAGAGGAGGAAGTAATGTTCGGCGAAAAGCGCTTCCGCTCTAAGCTCCTTTACAGCGTGATGATAAAGTATATCTGCCCCGTCTGCATGATAATGATACTCATTACGCCCTTTGTTACAAAGATATAACCGCGGGAAGCAGCAGTTTTCCCGACAGCGGCAGCTCCGTCAGAACGCAGGGCTGCCGCTTTTTTATCCTCCTGATACAGTGAAGATGAACCGCCCTCTGTATACAGGCGAAAAAATGCGGAATTTCAACGAAAAACCATTGAATTTCAGAAAAAAAGTTTTTTATTTCTGCGTTTTATACAAAACAGATGCTCCGTTTTTGTCGATTACGACGGGAGCTGTGATTCTATTGTCGAAAGATGCAGAAATTTGACCCCTTTAGCCTGCTGTTTACTGCAAATTGCCACATTATTCCAAAGCTATTGACATTTAATTAGCAAACGTGTAAAATAATAGTGTATGAGTTTTTATGATGCTATTTTTCGCAGTTCGGAAAGAAAAGCATATTGATATAAAAAGAACAAAAGATTTTACAAAGGGTGGTATATTTGGTTTTCAGCAGCCTGGAATTTATTTTCATATTCCTTCCTGTTTTTATGATAGCCTATTCGGCTTCACGAAAAGAGTTAAGAGATGCTATTATATTCATCGGAAGCATTGCATTCGGCATAGTTACCTACCGCAAGCTACATATCCATAACATCCTCCCCACCATGCTGTTCGTGATGGCAGCTCTGGCGGTATTTGTCGGTATTTATCTTGCCTCACAAAGGGAATACCGTAACCTGATAATCTTCGCGGGAAGCGTTTTCTTCTACAGCCTCGGCGTAAAGGAACCCGTGTACATTATCCTCTTCCTGCTGACTGTTCTGCTCAACTTCATTGTCGGGCAGTTCATCGAAAACAGCCGGCATACCAAAAAGCTGTGGCTCTTATTCGGAGTCCTGTTCAATTTCTGGTGGCTCATATTCTTCAAATACTGGGCATTCGGCACGGAAAACATCAATCACTTCTTCCACCAGAGCCTTACGGTAAAGAATATTATCCTTCCCATAGGTATCAGCTTCTATACCTTCCAGAACGTCTCCTACATAGCTGACGTTTACCGCGGCAAGGCAAAGTCTGAAAAGAAATTCGTCAATTACGGCGCTTACATAAGTATGTTTCCTCAGCTCATCGCAGGTCCTATCGTTACCTATGACCACGTTGCAAAGGAACTGAAAAAACGCACTCACACTGTACAGAAGGTGGAGGACGGCCTCAAGACCTTTACCATTGGTCTGGGCTACAAGGTCCTCATCGCCAACCAGATAGGCGGACTGTGGAGCGATATTTCCACCATAGGCTATGAAAGCATCTCCTCTCCCCTTGCATGGCTGGGTACCTTCGCTTACTCTTTCCAGCTCTATTTCGACTTCTGCGGCTATTCCCTCATGGCTATCGGCCTCGGAAAGATCATGGGCTTTGAGCTGCCGCGCAACTTCGATCATCCGTATATGTCCCTGACTATGACGGAGTTCTGGAGACGCTGGCATATGACTCTCGGTACCTGGTTCAAGGACTATATCTACATACCTCTCGGAGGCAACCGCAAGGGCAGCTTCGCTACTCTCCGCAATACCTTCATAGTATGGCTGTTCACAGGTCTCTGGCACGGCGCAAGCTGGAACTTCGTGCTCTGGGGAATGGTCCTCTTCGTGATAATAATGACCGAAAAGCACTGGACAGGAAAGTTCCTCAACAAGAACAAGATCGTCGGCCATGCGTATATGCTCTTAATCATTCCACTGACATGGCTCATATTTGCCGTTACCGACTTCCATGAGCTGGGCATATACTTCAAGAGACTTCTCCCGTTCCTGCCCCAGAAGACCTTCGCTGTCATGGACAAGGACTACGTACACTACTGGCAGAAATACTGGAAGTACTTCGCGGCAGGTCTGCTGTTCTCGACCAGGATACCCGAAGCTGTGTACAAGAAAATGAAGAACTCTGTCATTACAGCCGTCGCCCTGCTGATAGTATTCTGGGCCTCGGTATACTGTATGTACAGAGGTCTGGACGATCCATTCATGTATTTCAGATTTTAAGGAGAGACAAGCGTGAGTAAAATGAAACAATGTATATATACGGTGATACTGCTGCTCACCTGCGTGGTGGCTTCGCCAAGGATATATAAACAGATATGGAAAAACAGCGAGGTAAGCAAGCCTAAGGCTCCCGCAAAGCCTGCCGTTACCTCACAGACCGAGAAAGAGCCCGAAAAGCCCACTGCGGAAACTCCCGACAGCTCTCAGCCCACATCGGAGAACGAGACTACGGCTCCTGCCGATACGACAGAAACCACTACTGCTCCCGCTGCTCCCGTGAACAACTTCGTTCAGAGCGGTCCTGAGTATTTCAACGACGCTCTGTTCATAGGCGATTCCCGTACAGTGGGCATACGTGACTACGGTACGCTGAAAAATGCGGATTACTTCTGCGACATCGGTCTTTCGGCATACAAGATAGACAATGCCTATGTCAACGGCAATACGGTCTGGGGCACCCTCAACGCAAAGAAGTACGGCAAGATATACGTTATGCTGGGTATAAATGAGGTCGGAAACGACATAGAATCCACTGTTGCGGCTTACAGAAAGCTTGTGGACGGCATACGCGAGGTGCAGCCCGACGCTGTGATATACCTTATGGCCAATCTCCATGTTACACTGGGATACGAAAACAATGTTATCAACAATGAGCGCATAAATATGCTCAACAGCCGTATAAACGAGATGGCAGACATCAATAAAAATATATGCTACATCGATGAGAATGAGACCTTTGACAACACCGAGGGCGCTCTCCAGGACGATATAACCAGCGACGGCGCACATCTGCTGGCTAAATACTACTCGAACTGGTGTGAATGGCTCTGTTCCAATACTCTGTCTGTGGGCGGAGCTCCTGCAGAAACTCCGCAGGCTCCCGGACCGGAGATACCGGCGGCAACAGAAGCTGCTCCCGCTACCACGAGACTTCCTCAGAATGAGGAATTTTCAAATCAATGATCATTCGGGCGGACTCCTCCGCCTGAATCCATATAGGGATTATGAAAGGAGTCAATTATGGCAGAATTAAAAGTAGGCTACAAAGGCAGGACTGTATACAACTCGACCTTTACTATCCTTGAATTCCTCGGCGGAGGCGGTCAGGGAAACGTTTACAGGGTGGAATGCGGCGGCAAGGAAATGGCGCTGAAATGGTATCACAAGTCCACTATCGAAAAAATGAAGAACCCCCAGGAGTTCTATGAGAACCTGAGGGCAAACATAAAAAAAGGAGCTCCCACAAAGAACTTTCTCTGGCCTGTAGAGCTTTCCAACTGGATCGACGGCAGCTTCGGCTATATCATGCCTCTCCGTCCCAATGGCTATGAGGAGCTCACAAGATTCCTGCTCTGGGATCCCAAGACAAGACGCATGAAGGCAAGCTTCGCCAATATTACTGCACGCTGCAATGCCGCTATCAATATCATCGAGGGCTTCCGTGCTCTCCACAACGACGGATACAGTTATCAGGATCTGAATAACGGCAACTTCTTCATCAATCCAGCTAACGGTGATGTGCTCATATGCGACAACGACAACGTTTCCGAAAGAGGCGTGAACTTCGGTATCGCAGGCAAGCAGCGCTATATGGCTCCCGAGGTCGTTATGGGCGGTTCTCCCGACAAACGCTCCGACCGTTTCTCACTGGCTGTCATACTCTTCCGTATGCTCTTCATCGAGCATCCTCTGGAGGGAAAGTATTCTACTCCTCCGTGCATGACTCCCGAGCTTGAAAAGAAGTTCTACGGCGAAGATCCCGTTTTCGTTCTCGATCCCGAGGACGACAGGAATGCCGCAAATAACCAGCTCAACACCAATACTCTCCGTTTCTGGAAGATATACCCCGACTATATCCGCAACCTGTTCATACAGTCCTTCGGCAAGAGCTCTGTAAAGCCTCCCTATGACCGTGTTATCGAGATGACATGGCTGGACGCCTTCGTAAAGCTCAGAAGCGAGACTGTTCCCTGCCCTCACTGCGGCAAGGAGACCTTCATCGCCCCGAAATACTCCGTGAACTGTATGTACTGCGGCGGTCAGCTCACCTGCACCGACAGCATAAAGTTCAAGCGCTTTGAACTGCCTGCTTTCGGCGGCGCCAAGCTCTACGACGGTATGGCAAGCGACACTGAGGGAGACTTCCACAAGATCATCGGCGAGGTCGTCCGCAATAAAAAGGATCCCAGCAAGCACGCTCTCCGCAATCTTTCAGACCAGACATGGTCGGTAAAGCTCCCCGACAACACAGTCAAGAATGTTGAACCTCAGGGCATCATGCCCATAAACAAGGACTATGTCCTCACTATCGGCAGAAGTGAGGGTACTGTAGAATAAAAAAAGCTCCCGAAACAGGTGTACTGCTTCGGGAGCTTTCGTTTTGTCATATTATTTGGGACGCTGTCTGCTGCATATAATCACTGCTCCCATGACAATGAGTGCGGGAGCTGCCGCTATCATCACCATGCCTGCTATTTCCAGGATATTCATATCAAGGAAGAACCTTTGTACAGGATCCATGCCGCCGCCTATAATGCCTATCTTTGGTTCGGGATCGGTAACATAACCTATCCAGCATATGAGCCAGCGGAATCTCCAGTAGTTTATGTATGCTCCTGCAATGAGAAATACAATACCTGTGATCACAAGAAGGTTTCCTTTTTTCTTTTTCATGGCTCTGAACGCCTCACTTTACTCAATAACTGAACGGGCTGCCAAAGGCAGCCCCTGCAATATCAGCTCTTAGTTCTATTCTTCTTCCTCGTCCTCTTCATCGTCATCGTCGGTGGGAAGAACTTCAATAATGACCTTTTCAACGTTCTGCTCATTTACCTCTGCAGCAGTTATGCGGAATATGCCGCTTTCGGCAGTCTCGCCTGCTTCGGGGATATGCTCCATAACATCTGTTACCCAACCGCCGACGGAGGTATAATCCGTAGTTATCATATTCTCGTCAAGATCCAGCATCTCCAGCATATCACTTATGCTCATATCTCCTGCCACCTCGTACTTATCGGGGGCAAGCATCATGATATTAGTCTCTATCTCGTCGTCCTCGTCGTAAATCTCTCCTACCAGTTCCTCGATGATGTCCTCAAGGGTAACGATACCCTTTGTACCGCCGTACTGGTCGATGACTACCGCAAGGTGTACCTTTGAGCGCTGCATATCACGCATAGCCTCGCTGATGAGCTTGGTATCGGCAATATGGGGAACCTCCTGAATTATGGAGGTTATGTCGCTGCCGCCCTCCACGAGCATTTTGAAGAAGGCCTTGTTTGTGATGATACCAAGTATATTGTCAAGGCTTTTCTCATAAACGGGAAGACGTGAATACATCTCTGTGCTGAAAAGCTCCTTTATCTCGTCGATAGTCGAGCCCAGCTCCACTCCCACTACCTTTACTCGCGGGATAAGTATCTCATTTACGTTTATTTCATCAAATTCAAGAGCACTCTTTACCAGCTCGCTCTCCTGCTCTTCGATGACGCCCTGCTCCTCGATCTCATCGATCATATACTTCAGCTCGTCCTCGGTAACACTGGGAGCCTGGTCACCCTTGGCCACTAATGAGGAAAGCTTATTGAGCAGCCATACGAACGGCTTGAACAGAGTTACCAGGAACGACAGCGGCCCTGCAAAGGCAAGAGCCAGCTTTTCCGCGTTCTTCTTTGCATATGATTTCGGCAGCACCTCGCAGAAAATGAGCACCAGCACTGTTATCACGATAGTAGAAACTGCTGCGCCCTTGCTGCCCATAAGTTTTATGAAAACTATGGTACTTACTGATGATGTGGCAATATTGACGATATTATTTCCTATGAGCACCGCCGTGAGGACCTGGTCAAAACGGTTCGCAAGCTTCAGTGCCTTTTTCGCCTTTTTGCTTCCCTGAGCCTCATAGTTCTTGAGACGGAGCTTGTTCACGCTGGAATAAGCTGTCTCTGTACCTGAGAATACCGCAGAAAAGATCATCATTGCTACGACCAGAACTATTTTCCATATGTCTGAACTGTCCATAAGATCCCTTTCCTTATATAATAATGTTACTATTATATCATATATCTCTGAATAATGCAAGGGCTGATTTTCCATGTTTTAACACTGTTTTCACATTGCCGCCCGAATTGTGATAGAATTTACACAAAAACTTCTCAAAAGCTATACAATTACCGCAAACTTATTTCACATACACCAAATATAATATAATCAAAGCTTGAGGGAAACCTCAGAAAGAAACTGAAAGGAAAAGTGATCATCATGAATGAGTACAATTATAATTACAATCCCCAGCAGGACAATCAGAATGAATATAACGGCTTCAGCGCTGACGGAGGCAACTCCCCCAAGAAGCCGAAAAAGCATACAGGCATCAAGGCTGCTGCTATGGTAATGGCAATGGCTGTTGTATCAGCAGGTTCTATCGGTGCTTACCGCTATTTCGCAGGTGAGAGCTTTTCAAAGAGCTCTCTGGTAGAGGATATTGACAAGGACGTTGAAAAGACCGCAAAGGAGACCTCCAAGGACATCATGAAGGCTCAGACAGTCAGCATAATCGATCCTGTGGAAGCTGACGGCAAGGCTCTTTCCACTGAAGAAGCCGTAAAGAAAATCCTCCCCTCTGTTGTCGGCATCGAGTCCACCTTTGAGGCTGTGAACTTCCAGTCACAGATGCCAAGCGATTTCTTTGATTTTGGCGGCTTCGGATTCAACTTCGGCGAGCAGACACCTTCAACAAAACAGTATAAGGGTACAGGTACAGGCGTTATCGTTTCAGAAAACGGCTACATCGTTACAAACGCCCATGTAATATACGACAGCGAATACGGTGCAGAAAAGGCTCAGGAAGTTTCTGTTCTTCTTTCAAATGACAAGACCTATGACGCTGAGATCATCGGCTACGATACAGACCTTGATCTGGCAGTTCTCAAGATCGACGAAACAGGTCTCACAGCTGCAGAGTTCGGCAACAGCGATAACCTCCAGCTTGGTGAGTCAGTTATAGCCATCGGCAATCCTCTCGGATTTGAGCTCATGAACACAGTTACAGGCGGTATGATCTCAGGTCTTGACCGTGATATCACCATAGCCGATAAGCCCATGAACCTTATCCAGACCGATGCGGCCATCAATTCGGGCAATTCCGGCGGACCGCTCATCAATAAATACGGTCAGGTTATCGGTATCAACTCCTCAAAGATGTCTTCGTCCTACTCCACATCCGGAGCATCTATCGAGGGTATCGGATTTGCTATACCTTCTAACTTAACTGCTTCCATTATCGACGATATCATGAAGTACGGCTATGTTACAGGAAAGCCTCAGCTCGGTATCTCCTGCCAGGACGTCTCAGAGTCTGCTTCCAAGATGTACAATATGCCCGTAGGCGTATTCGTCGGCAGCGTAAACAAGGGCAGTGCCGCTGATAAAGCAGGCATCAAGGAAAACGACATTATCGTTGCTGTAAACGGCGTTACCGTAAAGACAACATCTGAGCTCACTGCTCAGAAAAACAAGTATTCCGCCGGCGATACCATCGAGATCACTCTCATAAGGAACGGTGAGGAAAAGACCGTTGAAGCAACTCTCGATGCAAAGGAAGAGCCAAAGGAAAAGGATTCTGACAACGACAAGGAAGAAAACAAGAAGAAGGACAACGACGAAAAGAAGAAGGCCGCCGAAGAGGAAGAGCCTGCCGAGACAGATGACGATGAAAAGGCCGATGAAGAGACCGAAGAAAAGTCTGAAGAGGCTGAAAAGCCCGGTAAAAACAGCAAGGCAGACAAATCAGACCTTCCCGATTTCCTTAAAAAGGGCGATAAGGATCAGACTGACATCGAAGACTGATACATTCATTTTCACTCCATATAATATAAGCAGGCTCCCGCTGTCGGGAGCTTTGCTGTTTTATTAAGAGGAAGGGCTTCACTCGCGAGGCGTCCTCCTCCGTACTCTGCCAAAGGAACACAGTCCATTTTGAGGCACGTTCATTAACTCGGAAGAATATAACGTAAAAAGGGCGCACACTGTGCGCCCTTACTTTTACTTTCTGAATGCTGCGATAGACTGTTCTATCTTTGCCATTTTCTCATCTGCCTTTGCCAGCTTAGCCTTTTCGGCTTCAATGAGCTGTGCGGGAGCCTTTGCGATAAAGCCCTGATTATTCAGCTTTCCGCTGAGGAAGTCTATATCCTTCTGAACCTTAGCCTTTTCCTTCTCAAGACGTGCTATCTCCTTTTCCTTGTCAACCAGCTCGTCCATAGGAATGAAGATACGTGCGGAGTCGGTAACTGCATTGGCAGAATCGGGAATATCGAACTTGTCACCTGTCTCAACAGCGGAAGCGGAAGCAAGCTTCTCGAAGAATACTGCGCAGGAGTTGAAGAGCTCCTTGTCGGCAGTCTCGATAAAAAGCTTAGCCTTTACCGATGGCGGTACGTTCATTTCTGTACGTGTATTTCTTACAGCCTTGATAGCTGAGATTATCTTCTCGAATGCCTTCTCCTCGGCTGTGAAGTCGATAGAAGCATCATATGTGGGATAAGTCTCGAGGATTATCATGGACTTCTCATTGTTGAGTACCTGCCATATCTCCTCTGTGATGAAAGGCATGAAGGGATGGAGAAGCTTCAGCATACCCTGCATAGCCCATACAAGAACTGCCTGAGCCTTTGCCATTGTCTCGCCGCCTGCCTGTATACGGGGCTTTGTGAGCTCGATGTACCAGTCGCAGAATACGTCCCAGATAAAGTCGTATATCTTCTGTGAAGCAACTCCCAGCTCGTACTTGTCAAGGTTCTCGCCAACTTCCTTAGCAAGCTGATTGAACTTATTGACAAGCCACTTGTCCTCTAATTCAAGCTCTGCGGGAAGTCCCTTGAACTCAAAGTCCTCGGGGAGATTCATCATAATGAAACGTGAAGCGTTCCAGAGCTTGTTTGCGAAGTTACGTGCAGCCTTTACCTTGTCGTCGATATAACGCATATCGTTTCCGGGTGAGTTGCCTGTAGCAAGCATGAATCTGAGAGCATCAGCACCGTACTCGTTGATAACTTCAAGCGGATCGATACCGTTGCCCAGTGACTTGGACATCTTGCGTCCCTGTGAGTCACGTACAAGGCCGTGGATAAGAACTGTATCAAAAGGTACCTTGCCCATGTTCTCCAGACCGCTGAACATCATTCTGATTACCCAGAAGAAGATGATGTCATAACCTGTTACGAGAGTATTTGTGGGATAGAAGTATTTCAGATCCTCTGTATTCTCGGGCCAGCCCAGTGTTGAGAAGGGCCAGAGTGCAGAGCTGAACCATGTATCGAGAGTATCGGGATCCTGTCTCATGGGCTTGCCGCACTTGGGACAAACCGCGCTGCTCTCCTTTGTAACTACCATTTCACCGCACTCGTCGCAGTAGAATGCAGGTATCTGATGTCCCCACCAGATCTGACGGGAGATACACCAGTCCTTGATATTTTCAAGCCAGTGGAAGTATATCTTGTCAAAGCGCTCGGGAACGAACTTTGTATCGCCGTTCTTTACGGCAGCGATAGCAGGCTCAGCGAGGGGCTTCATCTTAACGAACCACTGTGTGGAAACCTTGGGTTCAACAGTAGTTCCGCAGCGGTAGCAGGTACCTACGTTATGGCTGTATTCCTCTATCTTAACGAGAGCGCCTTCCTTTTCGAGATCCTCGACTATCTTCTTTCTTGCCTCATAGCGGTCCATGCCTGCATAAGCGGGATAGTCGTCAACGATAGTAGCGTCGTCGTTCATTACATTGATAACAGGGAGGTTATGGCGGAGACCTACCTCGAAGTCATTAGGGTCGTGAGCGGGAGTTATCTTAACTACGCCTGTTCCGAAGTCCATTTCAACATAGTCATCGGCAACGATAGGTATCTCACGATGTACAAGAGGAAGGATAACCGTCTTGCCAACGAGGTCTGTGTAGCGCTCGTCCTTGGGGTTTACAGCTACGGCCGTATCGCCCAGGAGAGTCTCGGGACGGGTGGTAGCAAGCTCCAGATAGCCGTCGGAGTCCTTTATCTTGTAGCGGAGATGCCAGAAATGGCCTGCCTGATCCTCGTAAGTAACCTCAGCGTCCGAAAGTGAAGTCTTACATTTTGGACACCAGTTGATTATACGCTCGCCTCTGTAGATGAGACCTTTTTCGTAGTACTTGATGAAAACTTCCTTAACTGCCTTTGAGCAGCCCTCGTCCATGGTGAAGCGCTCTCTTGACCAGTCGCATGAGGAGCCAAGCTTCTTGAGCTGCTCAACGATACGGCCGCCGTACTGCTTCTTCCACTCCCATGCGCGCTTCATGAAGCCTTCGCGTCCCAGGTCCTCCTTGGTAACGCCTTCCTTGCGCATAGCCTCAACGATCTTAGCCTCTGTTGCAATAGCAGCGTGATCTGTACCGGGAAGCCAAAGTGCGCTGTAGCCGCTCATTCTCTTCCAGCGGATAAGGATATCCTGGAGAGTCTCATCAAGGGCGTGTCCCATGTGGAGCTGTCCTGTGATGTTCGGAGGGGGAATAACTATAGTGTAGGGCGTTTTCTTCAGATCAGCCTCTGCACGAAAGCAGCCCTTTTCGTTCCATGCGGCATAGATACGGTCCTCAAAGTCCTTGGGATCGTATGCCTTTGCAAGTTCCTTTGCCATTCTATCATTCTCCTTTAATGTTATATTGGTCCGTGCAAAATAAAATCGCCCCGAACCGTCAAGGTCCAGGGCGAACTAAAGTCCGTGTTACCACCTGAATTCGGGAATTCTCCCGCACTCTGCGAAGCCGATGAGCTTCTTCCCCTGTAACGTGAGGATCACGCCGCATACTACTGAGCAAAAGCCGTTGGCACGCGAAGCTCCGAAGCTACTTCCGCAAGCCCCTCATACTGCCTTTCACCCTGCGGCAGCTCTCTGAAAATCGGGTCTCCTGCGTACTCCTCTTCATCATCGCCTTTGAATACTCTCCTATTATACACGATAAAATCCCGTTTGTCAAGACGAAAAAAAGAACTGAGAGATGAGAACTTAGATCTAAGAATTGTAAGAGGCTACTACCATTTCATAAAGAGAGGTCAACTGTTCAATCATACATAATTCTTCATCTGTTAACTTGTCAACATATTCTCCGTTTAATATCATGTCTTTATTACTCCTTTAATTGTATTTAGAAAAATATTCATCAATTTTATATTCATTTTGTGTTCGTTTTTCGTTCAAATGATCGTCTTGTAATACACTGTTTTTTAAAGAGTCAAAAGCAAAGCTGTAATAGCCTAAATAGTGCTCATCATTATAATAATCCGTAAAATTACCATAAGTCATCTTTGATATTTCAAAATCAGAATTCATTATATTTATCCTCTGCCTTCCAGCCATTTTATGCTCATAAAGATATTTTGCAAAATTAACTGCAAACTTTTCTACATCATCTTGAGTACAGATACTTTCTGAAAGAAAAATAGAGTCAAATACACCAAGTTTCCATTGAAAATCACAATCAACAACTTCTGATTTCTTAATATCACAGGCATTTACATCTGTAAACACCACAAAATCATCAGAATCGAAATAATCATGAATGAAATTTGTGACAAGCTCATTATAATAATCTACAACAGATTTATCATGATAATCATCTGTAAAACCGTCCTTTGTTGCCCTGACGGTAACGGTATTCCTGCCGTAATCTGCTCCTAACAGCCGAGGATAAGCATACAGTGTTTCCGTTTGATTTGCCGCCGGTTCGAGGTATCCCCCATAGATGAATTCCTCGTCATACTTCTCGTTGAGATAGGTTATCATCTCGTAGATACGCTGAATTGAGCGCAGTTGAGAGTCTGTCAGTTCGTCGGCTTCTGTGGAAAGCCCCTCTGCTGCAAGAAGCTCCTTCTGCCAGTCGTTGAGTTCTTTAGTTTTTGTTGAAGTCCTGCCGCATGAGAAAAGTCCTGCTGTTAAAATTGCTGCAGCCAGTAGTGCGATGATTTTTTTCATTAGTATCACTCCTTTGAATGTATTATAGCACATTTCATATGCTTGAAAAAGACGTCGTTTGTCATTAATCATGTGACATTTGTCATTATTACATCGCCATGACGGAAAAAATCTCGTTTTCCCCCTTGCACTCAGCTCCGAACTGTGATATAATATGTGTATCTATGTTTGAAAGGATTTGAAACCATGATAATACTTGATGAACTCAGAGTCGAAATGACGGGCTACCGCAAGGAAATGGCGGAGCTCGCAGACGTTCTGAATATAGAAAACGCCAAGAAGCGCGTTGCGGAGCTTGGCGAGGAGACTGCAAAGGAAGGCTTCTGGGACGACCTCGAAAACTCCCAGAAGGTACTGAAGGAGCAGAAGTCCCTTGAAAAGAAGATCGATCATTACAACAAGCTCAACGAGAATCTCGAAGATATCATCACTCTTATCGAGCTCTCTATCGAAGCTGACGACGAAAGTGACATCGAGGAGATAAAGAATGAGTCCGAGGCTTTCAAGACCAAGCTTGAGGAAGAAAAGCTTGCTACTCTCCTTACCGGCGAGTACGACAACGCCAATGCTATCCTTACCTTCCATGCAGGTGCAGGCGGTACAGAGGCTCAGGACTGGGCAGAGATGCTCTATCGTATGTACAACCGCTGGGCTGAGCGCCATGAGTTCAAGGTGGAACTTCTTGACTACCTGGACGGTGATGAAGCAGGCATGAAGTCCGCCTCCATACTCATCGAGGGTGAAAACGCCTACGGCTATATGAAGTCAGAGTCAGGAGTTCACAGACTTGTCCGCGTATCTCCCTTTGACGCACAGGGACGCAGACACACATCATTTGCAGCTCTTGAAGTTATGCCCGAGCTCGATGACTCTATCGAAGTCGATATCCGTCCCGAGGATATCGAAATGGAGGTTTACCGTTCCAGCGGCGCAGGCGGTCAGAAGGTAAACAAGACCAGCTCCGCTGTACGTCTTATCCATAAGCCAACAGGTATTGTTGTTTCCTGTCAGACACAGCGAAGCCAGTACCAGAACAAGGACTACGCCATGAAGATGCTCCGTTCAAAGCTCATTGAGATCAAGGAGCGCGAGCACCTTGAAAAGATCGAGGATATCAAGGGCGTTCAGAACCAGATCGCATGGGGCTCACAGATCCGTTCTTATGTATTCATGCCTTACACTCTCGTTAAGGACACACGTACAGGCTTTGAAAACGGCAATATCCAGGCTGTTATGGACGGCGACATCGACGGCTTCATCAATGCATACCTGAAGTCACTCTCCCACGGAACACTGGAAAAGTAATAATATAAACTGATGAGGGACGTCCGACGGACGTCCCTTTTTTCGATCAGTCGCCGCAGGCGGCACCACAACTCTCAACTTGCGGGACGCCGAGGACTCCCAACAGGATCCGCGTCCCTCTGTCCTTCGGACATCTCCCTGTACTACATGGAGTCACCGTCCCCTACTCCCTCAACTCAAAGCACACTTGTAAGAAGCGGCGTTTCGCCGCTTTTCAGCATTTCAAGCATATCGCGGAGCTCTGCAAGCTCCGCCGCCATTTCGTCCTCCTCGTTCTCGGCAAGGTGAACTATCCGCGAGCACAGGCGGTCTATCTCAATTAGCCTGTCATACTTCAGCAGCACAGAAGCTCCCTCACGGAAGCTCTCCCATTCAGCGTTCAGCTCCCGAGCCATATCGGTCACGGTCATGGTATCGCCGTTTTCCGCAAGCTCATATATCTGGTCTACCTGCGAAAGCATGGCATCACAGCGGCGGTTCACCCACAAGCTTGTAAAAACGCTCATCCCGACGAGGAGCAGCAGAACAGCTGCTGCCATTTTAACTCTTGTCATTCTTTTCCTCCGTTCTTACGATCTTCGGCGGAGCGCCCTGTTTATCGGCGATATAGAAGCTTCCTCCGCTGTCAGCTGTCATAATGAATACCTCACCGACAGTCAGTCCGTATTTTTCAAGTACCTTCTCCGCAGCACTCCTGCTGAGCTTCAATGACTCCATAGCCTGAGGAATGAACTTCCCGTCGGATATTATAAGCACGGGAGGGTCACTGCACTCTGCCCCTATTTGCATATCACGTCTTGTAGGAGTTTCCAGCGGCTGCTTTTTCATAACGGAAACACTGCCTGTTGTCTCGACAACAGCAAACTGCACCTCGCTCAGGTCGAATATCTCCTGTCCTCTCAGTGCCATGAGCAGATCATCCACCGAAAAGCGAAGCTCCCGCATAATATCCCGCTCTATGCAGCCGTTCCTGACGATTATCTTTGGGCTACCCGATATGAGCTTTCTCAGCTTCGGCAGCCTCAGATTTATCCACGATACCATCACCTCAAAGCAGACCAGAGAAAGTATCGGCGTAACTCCCACTATCACGGGGATATTGACATCTTCAATGGGCAGCGTCGCTATATTGGAAACAAGTATGGTTATGACCAGCTCAGACGGCTGGAGCTCCCCCAGCTGACGCTTACCCATGAGTCTTACAGCGAATATTACCAGTATATACAGCATCACCGAACGGATAAGAACAACGCACATAAAAATACAGCTCCTTTGCCTTTATTTTACCGCAAAGGAGCTGATATATTCGCAATATGATCCGATACACCCCTATAACTTTTTTTCAGTCTGCAAAACGGGCGTTATACTCGGTATAAGCCTTTACTATTATCTCCGCACACAGCTCGTCCCCGAGCTCTGCGCTGTTGAGGCAGAGGGAATACTGATCCTTATCCTGCCAGACTCTTCCCGTATTCACATTATAGAAGGTCTCGCGGCGCTTATCTGCCTTTTTCATAACGGATTCCGCCTTGTTCTCGTTGATCTCGTACTCTTTGATTGCACGCTTCATGCGGTACTCGGGATTAGCGTAAATATACACGCTGAAGCAGCCCTTATCCTCAAGGATATAGCTTCCGCAGCGTCCCACGAGCACAAAACTCTTCTCATTGTCTGCTATTTCATTTATGATCCGGCTCTCCATAAGGAAGACCTTATCCGAGAGAGGAAGGTTCTCCTCCATGGTCCTTCCGGGATTTGCCGAAAGAAGAAGCGAATAAAGGAAGCTTGTAGGCACATTCTCCTCGGCACTCTCAAGGTACTCGGGCGCTATCCCGCACCTTTCCGCAGTCATCTCCAGTATCTGGCGGTTATAGCAGCTTATGCCGAGCTTTTCTGCGGCAAGCTTTCCGATTATACTGCCGCCGCTTCCGTATTGACGTTCAATAGTAATTATAGTCTTTTTCATCGTATTATACCCCCAAGTATAAAATTGTATATTAGTACAGATAATAGATCACAATCTTATTATACCACATTTTGCACACATTTCAAGCCGTTTAAGCATAATAATTGTCTAAATAGTAAAATTCTATGTTTTCAACAATTTCCACTATGTTGTATTGTGCATTATTCAAAATAAAAAACCTCCCGTCGTTTATCACAACGGGAGGTAAAATCTTTACTTTACCGGATCACTGATAGATCGTCAGTTTTCCGATCAAACGCAACCCTGAGCCTTCATTGCCTCAGCAACCTTGAGGAAGCCTGCAATGTTAGCGCCAGCCATGTAGTTGCCTGCCATGCCGTACTCCTTAGCAGCCTCGTCACAAGCCTTGAAGATAGACTTCATGATGCCGTGGAGCTTCTCGTCAACCTCTTCGAATGTCCAGCTGAGTCTCTCGCTGTTCTGGCTCATCTCAAGACCGGATGTAGCAACACCGCCGGCATTTGCAGCCTTAGCAGGTCCGTAGAGAACGCCGTTTGAGAGATATGTCTCGATAGCCTCGGGAGTTGAAGGCATATTAGCGCCTTCAGCTACAGCGTAACCGCCGTTAGCAACGATAGCCTTAGCACCGTCGCCGTTGATCTCATTCTGTGTAGCGCAAGGAAGAGCGATGTCAAGCTTGATATCGCCAGCGTTGCACTTGAGTGTCCAAACGCTGCCCTCGTGGTACTCAGCGTTCTTGTGTGAAGATCTGCCGATGTATTCCTTGATACGTCCGCGCTCAACCTCCTTGATCTGCTTAACGAGATCAAGATCGATTCCGTCGGGATCGTAGATATAACCGTTAGAGTCTGAAACTGTAACTACCTTAGCGCCGTACTGAGTAGCCTTCTCTGTAGCGTAGATAGCAACGTTACCTGAACCGGAGATAACAACTGTCTGATCCTTGAAGCTCTTGCCGTTAGCCTGGAGCATCTCGTTTGTGAAGTAGCAGAGACCGTAGCCTGTAGCCTCTGTTCTTGCAAGTGAACCGCCGTATGTAAGACCCTTACCTGTGAGAACGCCTACGAACTCGTTGCGGATTCTCTTGTACTGACCGAACATGAAGCCGATCTCTCTTGCGCCTGTTCCGATATCACCTGCAGGAACGTCGCAGTCAGCACCGATGTGCTTGCAGAGCTCTGTCATGAAGCTCTGGCAGAAACGCATGATCTCTCCGTCGCTCTTGCCCTTAGGATCGAAGTCGGAACCGCCCTTACCGCCGCCCATAGGCAGTGTTGTAAGGCTGTTCTTGAATACCTGCTCGAAACCGAGGAACTTGATTATACCGAGGTATACGGAGGGGTGAAGTCTGATACCGCCCTTGTAAGGTCCGATAGCGGAGTTGAACTGGATTCTGAATCCTCTGTTTACCTGTACCTTGCCATTGTCGTCAACCCAGGGAACACGGAACATGATCTGTCTCTCGGGCTCAACTATACGCTCAAAAACGCCTGCATCGATAAGATCCTGTCTCTTTTCAGCAACAGGCTGAAGTGTTTCGAGAACTTCGGTTACAGCCTGGATGAACTCGGGCTCACCGGGATTTCTCTTTTCTACTCTTGCTAATAAATCGATAAGATACTGATTTTTTAACGCCATTGTTAAAAAACCTCCTTTACAATATTCTGCGTAGATCGCAGTTCACTTAAAATTATAGCACTCTGTGCCAAATATTTCAAGGCTTTATAGCAGTAAATCCAAAATTTTTCTATTTGTATACCAAAATCACAATTTAGATGCCGAGATTTGTATAAGTCTTACAATTTTATACTGATTTTGTCCTTTTGAGTTCATGTAATGCGTCAGCACCAGTTTACATATTAATCAAAATCAAGGTATAAAATGCAGTTGAAAGAAAGCATTATGACGGCAGTCTCTGTTCACAGCTCCATAGCTTTCTATGCAATATTTCAGTAGATGGAGGCTCTTATGATGCTTTTTTTATATATTTTGCCTCTTTTTTTTATATTTCATCTTGATTTTACGATTAAAATAGTATATAATATATTCATTCGATGAAACTGATACCATGCAAAGGAGGCAGCTGATGCTGAAAGCTATATGTTCCTCAAAGGAGCTGACCGATAACAGCTATTATGACTGCGTCAGGGATATAATAGACTGTCAGCAGCTTCAGGATCTGAAAACGATAACTCATCATATATCGACTACACGTTTCCAGCATTGTGTCAACGTTTCCTATTACAGCTATATAGTATGCAGGAAATTCAGGCTAAATGCCCGTTCTGCTGCAAGAGCCGGCCTTCTTCATGATCTGTTCTATTATGACAGGAAGGAGTATAACTCCGGAAAGGTCAGAGGTCAGGCCTCCCACAGCAAAAACCACGCTATGATAGCCTGCGCAAATGCTGAACAAGTCACCGATATATCCGTTCTCGAACGCGATATGATCGCAAAACATATGTGGCCCGTCACAAGGCCTATGCCCAGATACAAAGAGACATACATAATCACTATCATCGACAAATACTGCGCTGTTCTTGAATTCTGCGTACCCAAGGTACAAAGAGTGATACACAGAAAGGCACAGTAACATATATTACACAGGAGGTCCCCTAAAATGAAGATCGAAACCAAATGCCTGCACGCAGGCTATACCCCGAAGAATACTGAACCGAGAGTGGTTCCCATCGTCCAGAGCACTACTTATGTGTACGACTCAACAGACGATGTTGCAGCTGTATTCGATGATCCTACCAAAAGCCTTATATACTCCCGTTTTGAAAATCCCACGGTTATGGCTGTTGAGGATAAGATAGCCGCTCTCGAAGGCGGTATCGGTGCTATGTGTACCTCCAGCGGTCAGGCAGCATCACTTCTGTCGCTGCTCAATATCCTCCAGGCAGGAGACAGCTTTATATCTACAGCAACTATCTACGGCGGAACTATCAATCTTTTCGCTTATACTATGAAGAAACTCGGCATCGAGTGCATTTTCGTTGATGCCGATGCTTCCGAGGAAGAGATCCAGGCTGCATTCAAGCCCAACACAAAGGCTGTTTTCGGTGAAACTCTCGCAAATCCCGCTCTTACGGTATTTGATATCGAAAAATTCGCAAAGATCGCTCACAAGAACGGCGTTCCGCTCATCATAGACAATACCTTCCCCACTCCCATTCTTTGCCGACCTATTGAGTTCGGCGCGGATATAGTTATCCACTCCACCACAAAGTACATGGACGGTCATGCAGTTCAGGGCGGCGGCGTTATTGTAGATTCAGGCAATTTCGACTGGACCAACGGCAAGTTCCCCGAGTTCACAGAGCCCGACGAGAGCTACCACGGAACGATATACACCAAGACATACGGCAAGGCTGCATATATCATCAAGGCAAGAATGCAGCTTATGAGAGACTTCGGCTGCTATCCTTCGGCTCAGTCAGCATTCTACCTTAACCTCGGTCTCGAAACTCTGCCTATCAGAATGAAGCAGCACTGCGAGAACGCCATGGTAGTAGCAAAGTTCCTTGAGGCAAACGAGTACGTAGAATCCGTAAATTATCCCGGTCTCGAGAGCAACAAGTACCACGAGATGGCAAAGAAGTATCTCGGCGGCAGCTCAAGCGGTGTTATCTCATTCATCATCAAGGGCGGCAGAAACACAGCTGTAAAGTTCATGGATTCTCTGAAGCTTGCTTCCAATGAAGTACACGTTGCGGATATCCGTACCTGCGTACTCCACCCTGCAAGTGCCACACACCGTCAGCTCACAGACGAGCAGCTTGCAGCAGCAGGAATCAACGGCGGTCTCATCAGACTTTCCGTAGGTCTTGAAAACATCGACGACATACTCGACGACCTCAAGCAGGCTTTTGCAGCTCTTGACTGACACTGACAAAAGCAAGCCGCGGCCATACCAAGAGGTAATAATATGAAAACCATCATCATTTATTCATCACAGACAGGATTCACTAAAAAATATGCAGAATGGCTGGCAGAAGAGCTCGGTGCGGAGACCATCTCGGTAAAGGAAGCTCATAAAAAGAAGGACGAATTCTTTGATTTCTTCGATTGCATAATTTACGGCGGCTGGGTAGCTGTTGAAAAGATCCACAAGCTTGACTGGTTCACAGGCAGAATCGATAAATGGCACGAAAAGAAGCTGGCTGTATTCGCTGTCGGAGCAAGCCCCGAAAAATATTCGGGCGTAAAAACTCTGCTTGAAAAGTCCCTTAACGGAGAACAGCAGAAATACGCAAAGGCATTCTACTGCCCCGGCGGACTGGATTATGACAAAATGTCCATCGGCTCAAAGATGCTGATGAAGACATTTGCCGCTATGCTGAAAAACAAAAAGAACAAGACCGAGGATGAAAAGGCCATGGCTGAACACGTTTCGGCTTCATGCGATCTCACCGACCGCAAGTACCTCGAACCTATTATTGAGTATATCAGACAATAAGCTCTGCCAAGGCAGACATCAGTCTCAAAAAATATTCCCGATCGGGCTTTTGCTCCTGATCGGGATTTTTTCTGCATAAAGGCATAAAAAAGACCGTACCCGAAAGTACGGTCTGCTGTTTTCAGTCTCTTCTGAAGAGCTCTCTGAGTACCATGCCGCCGCCTGCTGCAACAAGGCCGAACATTACGATGAACACATATGCATTGGTGGTATGCCATCTCAGATGTGTGGTCATCATTACGCTGAGAAGCACAATGATGATACCGATGGAAAGAACTACCCAGCCGAATATCTTCCTGTCCATAAGGAAAAGCATTGCTATTCCCGCGATTATCGGAAGCATTATCAGTCCGTTAGGAAGTCCTATATTGCCTATCCTGAAGAAATATCCGCCGAAGCCCCACGAGCTCGTTACTTCGATATTCTGGAATATCATGAACAAGCCGCCGCCCAGCATCAGAAGCCCGATAAAAAATGTGAGCAGCCTGTTTCCCTCGCTCTTGGAGGAAGATCTGGCACTGTCACGTGTCTCAAGGAGATCCTTGTACATTTTATCCAGCTCTTTGTCTTTTGTTGTTTTTGGCATAATACCGCCCCCCTATATCAAATTTACAAATACATTATACTCCAAACCCTCGTCTTTGTCAAGTATATCGCCGAAAATTCATCTTTTTTTCATTTAATGGCGGAAAGCTCACAGGTACGTAAAAAGCTGCAAAGTTTTACGGAAATAACGTATCTGCCCTTGACACAGAGAGATAAATAAAGTATAATATGATTTGAAAATGATTATCAAATTCAAAAGAAGGTGCCTGTTCAGATGGGAGCATTACTGAAATGCGAAAACGTCTCTCTCGGATATGAGGGCGACGTTGTTACCAAAAATATCAATTTTACAGTCAGCAGCGGCGATTATCTCTGCATAGTCGGCGAAAACGGCTCAGGCAAGAGCACGCTCATAAAAGCCCTGCTCGGCCTCAAGCCTCAGCTAAGCGGAAATATCGAATTCTGCGGCGGCATGGCCAAGAACGAAATAGGCTATCTCCCCCAGCAGACGCTGGTACAGAGAGACTTTCCCGCCTCAGTCCGCGAAATAGTTCTTTCGGGCTGCATGAACCGCTGCGGTCTGCGTCCCTTTTATAATAAAGATGAAAAAAAGCTTGCTCATGACATGATGCGCAGACTTGACATAGAGCCACTTACAAAGCGCTGCTACAGGGAGCTTTCGGGCGGACAGCAGCAGAGAGTCCTCCTTGCAAGAGCTCTCTGTGCCGCAAGGAAGATGATACTCCTTGACGAGCCTGTAACAGGACTGGATCCCAAAGCTGCCAATGAAATGTACGAGCTCATCGACAGCCTCAACAAAAAAGACGGCATAACCGTAATCATGGTATCTCATGATATGAACGCTGCTGTAAGATATGCTTCGCATATACTCCACGTAGGCAGGAAGCAGCTTTTCTTCGGCACAAAGGATGACTACCTCACCAGCAAGACAGGTCAGGCATTCCTCACTGTTATGGGAGGTGATGAGAATGAGTAATATCTTCGAGACTCTGCATTTCTACTTCCAGTACCCCTATGTACGCTATGCTATGATAGTCGGACTTCTCATAGCGCTCTGTTCCTCACTTCTGGGAGTTACCCTCGTTATGAAGCGCTTCTCCTTCATCGGAGACGGACTATCACACGTTGCCTTCGGCGCTATGGCAGTTGCCACGATCACAGGCATAACGAACAATATGCTCATAATCATGCCCATAACCATAATCTCCGCAGTGCTGCTGCTGAGAACAGGACATAATACCAAAATAAAGGGCGACGCTGCCATTGCTATGATCTCAGTGGGAGCTCTGGCACTGGGATATATGCTGATGAATCTCGCCGCCAGAAGCGGCAGCGGACATACCACAAGCAATGTGACCGCCGATGTTTGCAGTACTCTCTTCGGTTCCACATCCATACTCACCCTTTCCATCACCGATGTCTGGATATGCGTGGCAATGTCCATAGTCGTGGTAAGCGTATTCCTGATATTCTACAATAAGATATTCGCAGTTACCTTTGACGAGAATTTCGCCAAGGCAACAGGAGTCCGCTCCGATATGTACAATCTGCTCATAGCCGTGGTAATTGCTGTGATAATCGTCATCGCTATGAACTTCGTGGGCTCACTGCTCATATCCGCGCTTATAATATTCCCCGCCCTTTCCGCAATGCGTGTTTTCAAGAGCTTCAGGAGCGTTATAATATGCTCGGTCATAATCTCGCTCATATGTGCGGGCGCAGGAATTATTATTTCCATACTTGCGGGAACTCCCGTGGGCGCAACCATCGTTATCGCAGATATAGTTGTATTTTTCACCTTCTGCCTCGCCTCATTCGTGCTGAAAAGAGGCAAATGAGCAAAAAGCACAAAACACTTCCTCTTTTACCCGAGGAAGTGTTTTTCTTTACCATAAATCCCTATTTGCCTTGACAATCCGTCCTCAAATGTGCTATTATAAAATTTATACAGTTTAATGTATAGAATATATCAAAGAGGAGGTTGCGCTATGGAAACCATTAATGAGATCGCAGCACGTATCCGTGAGCTGCGCGAGGTGTGCGACTACACACAGGAAAAGCTTGCAAAGGAGCTTGGACTATCCGTCGAGCAGTATGCAGGCTATGAACAGAACGGTGACTTTCCTATAAGCGTCATCTATGAGATTGCAAACAAATTCGGAGTCGATTTCAATGAGCTCGTCACAGGCGAACCCAGCAGGATCGACACTTTCCAGGTCGTCCGCCGCGGTAAGGGCAGAAGCATAAGCCGTTTTCCCGGCTACCGCTTCAAGGATCTCGCTTTCCGCTATGCCGATAAGGTTATGCAGCCGCTTCTTGTTACTCTTGAACCCTCAGACGAGCCAGCAAAGCTCGTAAGCCATTCAGGACAGGAGTTCAACCTTGTGCTCAAGGGAACTATCGCTGTTGTTTTTGAGGATCAGGAGATCATTCTCAATGAGGGCGATTCAATATACTTCAATCCGACATATCTCCACGGACAGCGCTGCGTAGGCGACAGCAAAGCAAGATTTCTCACTATGATCGCTGAATAATAAGCCGCAGACGGCTAATACAAAGGAGTTCTTATAATCATGCTTTTAGACCGTTATCTTCCCCGTATCGAGTTTGATTCATACGAGGATTTCAAGGAAAATTACCGTGTAAACGTTCCTGATGACTTCAACTTCGGCTGGGACATCGTTGACGAATGGGCAAAGCAGGAGCCCGAGAAGAAGGCTCTTGTATGGCTCAGCCACGACAAGCAGGAGAAAACGTTTACTTTCACCGATATTTCAAAGCTTTCAAACAAGACCTGCCACTATTTCCGCAGTCTCGGACTCAAAAAAGGCGACGTTGTACTTCTTATCCTCCGCCGCCGCTGGGAGTACTGGGTAATAGCTACCGCTCTTCACAAGCTGGGCGTTATACTTATCCCCGGAAACCTGCTTTTCACCACACACGATATCGCCTACCGCGGCAATATGGCCGAGATCTCGGCTATAATCGCCTGCGATGACGAATACATACGCGGACAGATAGACGCAGCTGCTCCAGAGATAAAGACTCTCCGCAAGAAAATAGCAGTTGCAGAGCCCCGTGAGGGCTGGGACTTCTTCGAGGACGAGATTGAAAAGTATCCCGATACCTTTGAGCGCCCTACAGGCGATGAGGCCACAAAGGTAAACGATACCATGCTGATATACTTCACATCGGGCTCAACAGGTATGCCAAAAATGGTATGTCATAACTTCGCACATCCCCTCGGTCATATAGTTACTGCAAAGTACTGGCATCAGGTACAGGAGAACAAGCTCCATATGTCCATATCCGACTCAGGCTGGGCCAAGTTCGGCTGGGGCAAGATCTACGGACAGTGGATATGCGGCGCTATACAGTTCGCATACGACTTCACGGGCAGATTCAACGCAAAGGATATCCTTGAGGTTATCAGCCACTATAAGCTGACCACATTCTGCGCTCCTCCTACTATGTACCGCTTTATGCTTCAGGAGGATATGACAAAGTACGATCTCTCCTCAATACAGAACTTCTGCAACGCAGGCGAGCCCCTCAACCCCGAGGTATTCAACCGTATCTACGAGCTCACAGGCAAGAAGATGCGCGAAGGCTTCGGACAGACAGAGGGTACCGTACTTATCGCAAACTTCCCCTGGATAGATCCCAAGCCCGGCTCAACAGGAAAGCCTTCCCCCCTTTACAATATTCACCTTCTCCGTGCTGACGGCACAGAGGCTGACGACGGTGAAGAGGGCAGCATCATGGTATGCGATATAGACAAGGAGCGTCCTACAGGTCTTTTCTGCGGCTACTACAAGAACCCCGAGCTCACAGAGGCTGTTCTCGGCGGAAAGAATTACGACACAGGCGATGTTGCATGGCGCGATTCCAAGGGCTATTACTGGTTCGTAGGAAGAAACGACGACGTTATCAAGTGCTCGGGCTACCGTATCGGACCTTTCGAGGTAGAGAGCGCTCTCCTCACTCACCCTGCCGTAGTTGAATCGGCTATCACAGGTGCTCCCGATCCTATCAGAGGACAGGTAGTTAAGGCAACAGTCGTTCTTGCTGAGGGATACACTCCTTCACCCGAGCTCACAAAGGAGCTTCAGAATCACGTTAAGCGCGAGACTGCTCCTTACAAGTACCCCCGTGTTATCGAGTATGTAAAGGAGCTCCCGAAGACTCTCGGCGGAAAGATCAAGCGTGCCCAGATACGTCATCAGGACGAAGAAAACACAGCAAAATAACTTAAAACCAATTAATCGCCCGACAGAAATGATCGGGCGATTTCTGAATACGGCAGTAAATGGGGGCATATTATGCGGAAACTGATAATAGCCGAAGGACTTCCCTGCTCGGGAAAAAGTACAGCCTCGAAATACATAGCGGAAAAGCTCGGCATGAAGTATTACGACGAGGGAAACGGTCATCACCCTGCCGATTACGAATTTCATGCTTTTCTGACCGAAGCTGAATTCTCCCTGCTGAAAGCGGACGAACAGGCTGCTGTCGCTTCATTCTCCGAAAAAAAGAACGGCGGATATATCATTCCCCTTGAAAAATTCAGCGGCTCTCTTTTTGACAAGCTGCTGAAGCACAAGATATACGATTTTCTGCCCTGGGAGACAGAAAAGCCGCTGATACTCGGCAAATGGCGTGAATTCGCTGAAAAAGCACTATTATCCTCCGTGGGATATGTATTCAACTGTGTCTTTCTGCAAAATCCCATGTGCGAGACAATGATGAGGTTCGGCTTTGAAGAAATACTGTCTCAGCACTTTATAAGCGAGATATACAGCATAATACAGCCGCTGGAGCCCTTTATCGTATACCTTAAAACAGAAAATATCAGAGCAGAAATAGAAAAGGCTGTTCCCGAACGCGGAAACCGCTGGCTCAGCGACGTTATAGATTATCACTGCGGCGGTGAATACGGCAGACAGAATGGTCTCAGAGGCTTTGAAGGTTATATATCCGCTCTTGAGGAGCGACAGCGCCGTGAACTCGAAATATTGAGCAATATAGGCATCGGATATACCGTTGTCGAAAACTTTAAGACCGACAGCAAAAAAGCATATGATATTATTTTATCGGATCTGAAATAATTTTACGCAGATACCCCGCTTTTCAGTGTATCAACTGCGTAAACTACAAGTAACATGGGGGTGGCAAATATGACTTCTGATGCGCATCAAATCATATCCCGGGTCTACGAAGCAAAAACCGACAGCCACGCGGCAGATGAGCTGATCTCAGCTTATATGCCGTTCATAAAATCTGAAACAGCAAAATTTCTCAACCGTTCGCCCGATCAGAGCGACGACGAACTGAGTATAGCGATGTTCGCGTTCTACGAGGCTATAAAAAACTATTCAAGGCTTCGGGGGTCTTTCCTGAAATTCGCAGCACTGCAGATCAGGAACAGACTTATTGACAATTACAGAAAAGAGAAAAGAAATAAAGGACAGATCTCGCTGGACAGTTCGGATGACGAAAAAACAGACCTGAAAGATACTATCCGTGATGAACACAATGAATACGAAGAAAACGAGCTCCGTGAAGCTACAAAGCAGGAGATCGCAGAGCTTTCTGCACAGATGCAGGAATTCGGGGTATCCATGAGCGATGTTGCGGATAATTCCCCACGCCAGCGCCGTACTCTGGAAATATGCCAGAAAGCGGTGCGCTATGCAAGAAATAATCCCGAGATCCTCGAGGACTTCCTCAGGACCAAGCGCGTCCCCCTGGCTAAAATCGCCGAGGGTGCCGACGTAGAAAGAAAATCCCTTGAAAGGCACAGACGTTATCTTGTTGCAGTACTGCTCATATGCACTAACGGCTACGAGATCATGCGCGGCCACATAATGCAGGTTCTAAAAGGTGGTGAAAAAACATGAAATATATAGTTATGGAGTGCCATGAAGGCTATGCAGTCCTGATGGACGAGGATTCCCGTTTCGTCAAAGCTGCAAACCTCCGCTATGAAATCGGACAGACGATCACTGATCCTGTCATGATGCAGCAGGAGGAAACTGACCGAGCCAGAAAAATAACTGTTCATGTAAGCAGATTTATCGCTGTTGCAGCCTGCCTTGTGATAATGGCTTCAGCAGGATCTGTCTATTATTCGCACAACCTGAAACCGCATTCAACCGTACTAATCTCTTCAAACGCTAATATCAGAATCGAACTCAACAAAAAAGGCAAGGTGCTTCACCTCAGAAGCGACGACAATGCAGGAAAAGAGATACTCAAGGATTACGACGGAAAGGGCAAGGATATGCTCACCGTTACCAATGAGATACTTCAGATAGAAAAGGAAAAGGGCTTTATCGCCAACGGTGATACAGTCGATCTGTATATCTCATCGGATGATTCCAAGGATTACAGCTCTTACAAAAACGATTTTGTCAACGGTATACCGGATATGAATGTAAAGGTTCACGGCATCGACGCACCTCACAATGAAGTGAAAAAGCCAGATCCCGCAAAGACCGAGCCCGCAAAGCCGGAAGCTCCCAAGCCTCCGGCCGAGGATACAAAGCTTCCGGAGCCGCCTGCTCCTGCCGTTGCTGCTGATTCTCCCGCCCCCGATGCTCCCGCAGCTCCGCCTGCGCCTGCAAAGGACAGCGTAAAGCAGCCCGAGGTCAAGGTAACACCGCCCGCACATCCCGATCAGCCTGAGACTCCTGAGCCACCCAAGGAAAATGTAAAGCCCGGAGAGGAAAAGGCACCCGAGCCGCCGAAGCCTGCCGATGAAGCAGAGCCTCCAAAGCCCGAAGTAGCTCCTCCGAGACACGATCCTAAGATATTCCTCCGTGAAAAGCCAGAAGAAATGGTCATAAAACTGACTATATCAGATGAAATGATCATTCTTGCAGCTCCCGAGGAACCTGAATCGGCACCTGAACCCGAAAGGATCGATCCACCGCCTGTTATCCAGGAAGAAAAAACTCCCATTCCCTGAGAAAACATGAATATATATAGATAAGCATCGTTCCATTCGGTGCTCATGAGAAAACAAGCTGAAGCACCTCCGGTCTGTGATCGGAGGTGCTTTGGTTTTAACTGAACCGGATAAAAAAGGATCATAATAATTTTTTCGTCCGCAGAGCTGATAGCAAAAACAGCGAATTACCGCAGTATACTAGCCAAATTCAGGATCAGAGAAAATTTTTCGGGATTTTTTTTCACATTACCCCTTTTTTTATATCCCCACTCCGTAAACTGTTAATGTAACGCGAAACACGTTTATAAACTCCCTTCGCGGAGCATGATAAAATTTTATAAAAAAGGAGTAATTACCTATGAGAAGCAAAAAGAACATCCTTGCTGCAGTAGCTGCTATGTCAGTTATGGCTTCAGCTTTAAGCCTGAACGCTTTTGCAGCTGAGAGCAACGAAGTAACAGAAGAAACAACAGCTGTTGTTGCAGCAGAAGAAGTAGCTGAGGAAGCTGCTGAGACAGAGACACCTGATCTCCTCGTTCCTCCTGTTGCTCCCGCTGAGCTTGATGACGCTGAGAAGCCCGAGCCTCCCGTTATCCTCGACGTAACAGATCTCATCGAGCAGATCCGCAGCTTTATCGAAGCTAACGACATCGAGATCCTCAACGACGTTATCATCGAGAACTGGGACAAGATCGAGAAGGTTGACGTTCACTTCCATGCTAACGAGAAGCCCGCTAAGCCCGAGACTGACGATGCTGAGAAGCCCGTAGTTGAGGATGAGACAGAGGCAGAGGTTAACGAGGACGGCGAAGAAGTTGAGAATGCTTCAAAGCCCCTTAAGCCCGTACATCTTGAGCTCACAGATCTCTTCTTTGAGTTCCGTGACATGATCGACCTCAGCAAGATCGACTTCATTGAAGACGACGTAAAGGAGAAGATCCTCAACGCTAAGGATGTTCACGCTGACGTTCACTTCACAAAGCCCGAGGCACCTGCTAAGCCCGTTATCGAAGAGGGCGAAAAACCTGAGCCTCCCGCACCGCCCGTAGCTATCGAAGACGGCGAGAAGCCTGAGCCTCCCGCACCGCCCGTAGCTATCGAAGACGGCGAGAAGCCTGAGCCTCCCGCACCTCCTGTAGCTCCTGCTGACGGCGAGAAGCCCGAGCCGCCCGCTCCTCCTGTAGCTCCCGAGGCTCCTAAGGGACCTGCTCACCACGAGCACCTCGGACCTAAGGAGAGAGAAGCTCTCAAGGCTGCACAGGCTGAAGCTGAGACTGCAACCGAGGCTGTAACTGAGGCTGAAGTAAGCGAATAATCGCTTATTCACATATACACTGCTCTTAACCGAAAGGTCTTTCCCCAATGAGCAGTCAGAATTCCCATCCAATCCCAATCCCCTTTTACCCCTTCTATTTCTGCATTTACGGAACGATGCAGACAGATAGGTATAATAAAAGGCGCCGCAGAAGCCCGTTCTTGCGGCGCTCTTTTTTTGCTTTTCCACCATAGTCAACCATATGTCATCATATCCTCCTTTTCCCCTTATGCAGTTAATTGCCTATGTTTCTCCCCTGTGCTCTTTTCCCTGCTCTTGCCATTGTTTGCTCTATCTCTCATAAAATGTTGATTTTTCACTGAAAGTATGCTATAATACTATTATCATTTCAGCCATATGGCACAATAAGGAGGACAATCATGAAGGTTAGATTTCACCTGCCCGATTTTGCAAGACTTTTCAGATTCAATGCGAATTTTCTCAATATGCTCGATAACAGCCCCGAATTCTTCCGCGAAGGAGTTGAGATAGCTTCGATATACGGAGTATTCCCCCCTTCCATCTGGAACGGCGGCAGAGTTATGCACGGTATGTGTCAGAAGGACTTTGTAAAGGGCGTTACCAATTACTTCAACGGAAGAGGCATCCCCCTCCGCTTCACCTTCACAAACCCTATGCTGGAGAAAAAACACCTCAGCGATGAATTCTGTAACATGGTAATGCATATTGCGGATAACGGCATGAACGAATGTATCGTGGTATCTCCTATCCTTGAGGAGTACATAAGAAAGAATTACCCCGGCTTTAAGCTCACAAGCTCTACCTGCAAACGCATAACCGATCCCGAAGCGCTGAAGGCAGAGATGGAAAAGGATTACCATATAGTTGTACTTGACTATGATTTCAATAACAAATTCGATATACTCGAAAAGATACCCCACAAGGAAAAATGCGAGATACTGGTAAACGCCTGCTGTAATCCGGAATGTCAGTACCGTTCTCTGCACTATCAGACTATGGGTACAGAGCAGATAGCTTACGCAAACCATGTAAAGAAGTACCCAAATCTCCAGTATGACGCAAAGAAGTTTGCAGAGGCACACCCCGAGGGCGAGCCCGTATTCAACTGTAAATGCGACCTCCGCAGCCTCTACGATATACAGGGACTCAGAACACATATCACTCCCGACGACATCTGGAACAAATACGTGCCCATGGGCTTCAATCAGTTCAAGATAGAGGGACGTACCTTTGATATTTTCAATCTCATGGAGCATTACCTCTACTATATGGTAAAGCCCGAGTATATCAACAAGGCAAGACTCACTCTGCTCAGAAATATGAGCATCAACGGTGTTATAAAAATACTCGACGAATAATACTGACGCCTCCTCAGCGGAGGCGTTTAATTTTCTTTTGTCACATTCTGTTTTTTCTTACGTGTATATATTACAGAGCGTTGCAAATGCGCATTTGACTGCTCATGCAGGATTACTGCATACAAACAATCATCGGGAGGGATATAATGACCGACGAACAGCTCAGGCATCTTCTGAAAAGCTCGCCTGAAAAGGCTCACAGGCTTATCTTTGATGAATACTACAATTATGTCTACACTATCGTCTTCAACCGCCTCAGAAGCTTCGCTTCCCCTGAGGATATAGATGAATGTATCAGTGATGTCTTCTCCGATATATTCATGAAATATGATCCTGATACCTCCTATAACGGTAATATCAAAGGATTCGTGGCTGTTATTTCACAGAACCGCAGCATAGATATGTTCAGGAAGCTGAAGGCTCTTAACAGAAAAATCTTTTCTCTCGACAGCGAGGAAGCAAATCAGATACCGTCTGAGGAAAAAGTTGACGAAACAGTAGAAAAAGCCGAATCGAGCCATGCTCTCCTTGACGCGGTAAAGGCTCTTGGGGAACCCGATTCCACCATAATCATGCAGAAGTATTACTATGGCAGAAGTTCATCAGAGATAGCAGATATAGTCAGTATGAAGCCCGACGCGGTCAGAAAAAGGCTCAGCCGTGCCATAAAACGCCTGAGATCCCTTATTTCGGAGATTTAAAAGGAAGGTGGTCATTTATGCATAAGAATAAGGAATTTGATATTCTCAACAATGCAGGAAAAAGCATCACAGACAGATTAGAAGCTGAATTTCCTCCCCGCGATGAAAAGGAAAAGGAGAAAATATTCAGTATGAGCGAAAGAAAATTCAATATAAAAACAAACGGTCACAACTCTTTCGATGAGCATACAGTCAGCGGCGTTGAAGTTTACAAACGTCCCGTATGGCAGAGTTTTATCGGTATCGCCGCTGCCTTTGCAGTGGTAGCCGGCGGGATCACAGGCGGTGCATTTGCCATGAAACGCTTCAGGAACACTCCTGTTGCTTCAAGCGAGAGCGAGGACAATACCCAGCGCAGGATCGCTCCCTTCGGTGATTTTGCCGAACTTGATTATAAGCTCCAGAAAACAGATCCAGACAGCATACAGAAGATAATAGTAAATGACGAGGAAAATCCAGACAGATTCATACCGCTGTATGCAGTAACGGATATTTCTCAGGAAAAACGCCAAAAGCTTGCGGATTTCTTCAACAATTTCGATTATGATTCTGCTCCGGCCGCAAATGTCGAGTACAAATACTTTGGCACCAGTAAAGCAGAATTTGAAGATTACAAAGAAAATTCAGAGATAGAAGACGATATGCCGTCATTCCAGAGCTGCGTTGATAATGAGGTAAGACGTATATGCTTTATTGATCTGAGAGGAAAGATCGATGAGGGTGATCTGAAAAATCCGTGTGTCCTGAGCTATGACCGTTTCCGTTATACCGAGCAGGACGGTCAGCTCTTACTTGAAAAAGGCAGCTTTTCAACCATTAGCTGGATGGTAGACTATGAATACTTCAAGAATACCATAAACGGTATACTGAACGCAGATGACGACACTGCGGATAAACCCTTGTCAAACGTTACCGACTCATTCGGAGATTTTGCTGCATATGACTTCTTCATCCCGGACGTCACCAAAGAGAAAAAGATGATCGTGAAAAAGGAAGACATTGCCTATTGGATAAATAACGGCGATGTTATCCCGCAGGATAAACGCCAGCAGATCGAAGACCTTTTCAACTGCCAGTACTGGAACAGAGTAGATTTACCGGAGAAAACAGATGTATACGCTATGGGTACGCTTTGCTTTGTTGCCTGCGATGATCAGGAATTCAGGATCATCACTCTGGATCCGACAGAAAGTATACTGATATACGATCATTTTGAATATGAAGATATTACTGATGAAAACGGCAATGTTATCCATCAGGCAAAGAACGGCGGCAAAGATACCGTCGAAGCATATGCCCTTGAATACGAATACTTCAGGGAGAAGCTTTACGAGATACTTGGAGACAGCTGCCCCGTAGATCTCAGTCCTGACTCACCGGACGATGATGAAGAAAAAATCGACAGCTTTACCGACCTAAGATTCTTTATCGACCGTGAATGGGGCTACGGCATCGAAGGACAGCCAGTTGATTACTCGCAGCTCGATATAAATGTAAGTTCATCGAACTCACAGGGAGAGAGAGAGGATGCAACATTCACATACATAAGCTATAACGACATTATCTCAGTTGACAAAAAGCTGAGAATATCCGAGCTTCTCGGAAAATATGACTGGAAACCCGGTGAAATGGGTCCCGGAATTCCAAACTCCATGATATACCTGACTTCAAAGTCTGATAACGACTATATCTCTATGCGCTTCGCAAGCCTCGAATCTACAGGTCAGACACTTATATGTTTTGATCAGGCAGGCTTTAAAATATGGAACGATATGTATATCTTTGCAGAACCAAAGAGAAATTACAGCTTCCTTGACGAAAGCTACTACTATGTAACAGACAATGCCGAGGTTATATCAAAACTGCTGGAGATACTGTCCGAGCCTGACCCAGAGATCTCCGCATCACTTAACTTTCCTCTTCTGAGCCCGAACTATCCCACTGACTGTTTATTGACCTCAGATGAAGAAAGCAGTGAAAAAGTCCTTACTGAAAAGGATAAGAAGTTCGTCCGCGACCTGATATATAAAAACAGCTGGTCATTCGTAGCGATCGAGCCCAATGCCGATACGGAAGCGGATATTTCAAGAACAGGTTCGGATTATATTATGCTGAAGTCAGAAAAAAAGCCGGATTCACCTGTGATATGTATAGAGACTATCAGCGACAAAACGTGTATCTTTGAATACACACTCAAAAAAACAGACGGAAAGTTAATACTGACAAACGGAAAAAGCTACCAATGCCATGATAATAGTATAATAGAACAGATAAAGAAGTATTTCAGCAAATGACCCCCTTGCCGCTCTCCCCACAGAGAGCGGCTTTTTTCTTATCACGTCATTCTCCAATGTAAAAAAACTGCTCCCGAAAAAGCACTTAAGGATTATTTAATAATTCTCATGCTATTATATAATCACAGAAAGGGAGGGACGGATAATGTATCTGAGAATACTGAAAAAAGATCTGAAGCGTAAAAAGACCATGAACATCATACTGCTGCTCTTCGTGATACTTGCGACTATGTTCGCGGCAAGCAGCGCAAACAACATCATAACCGTCATAGGCGGTCTCGATTATTACTTCGAGAAGGCAAACATCAGCGACCACTTCGTAATTACTTTAAATAATAACGGCGACGAGATAGAAGAATTCCTGTCAAAGCAGCCCAATGTCAAGGATTTCCGCCGAGAGGATCAGCTCTTCTTCAATGACAAGGAACTGACAAAGGACGGCAAAAAACTGGCAGAATTTGCAAACGCCGCATTGCTGCTCTCCATTGACAACGGTCAGCTGAATTACTTCGATAAAAATAACGAGATACTGAAACAGGTGCCCGAGGGGGAGGCTTATTTCACGGGAAGTATCGTTCCGAAGATAGACCTTGAGAAAGGCGATGAATTCATGCTCAAGCTGGGCGATACAGAGCTCACGCTGAAATATGCGGGTATAGCAAAGGACGCTTTTCTCGGCTCGGAGATGTTCAACAATCCGCGTATAATAATCAGCAATGCGGATTATGAAAAATTCACGGGCGATGAAAAAGTCATCAAAAACAACAACGGTACGATCTACTACATAAACGGCTATGACACAAAAACTCTTGAATCAGACCTTTCAGACATTCCGGGAGCGTCATTCAACAAAGGCGTATCTCTTGTAAGGACCAGCTATGTAATGAATGCTATCGTGGCAGGACTGCTTCTTATTGTAAGCATATGCCTCATACTTGTTTCCTTCGTAGTGCTGAGGTTCACGATCAGCTTTACCATCAACGAGGAATTCCGCGAGATAGGTGTTATGAAGGCTCTCGGACTGAAAAACAGCTCCATCCGTTCCCTCTACCTTGTGAAGTATCTCGGCATTGCAGTCATCGGCGCATTTACCGGCCTTCTGCTCAGCATACCCTTCGGTCAGGCTCTTATGAAGTCCGTCAGCGATAATATGGTGCTTGGCAACGACAATATGATGCTGATAAATATTGCGTGCAGCCTTTTTGTAGTACTTATCATCCTGCTTTTCTGCTGGAGATGCACTCACAAGATAAAGATTCTTTCCGCCATCGACGCTGTAAGAAGCGGACAGACAGGCGAGAGGTTCAGGAAAAAGGGTCTCATGCACCTCGGAAAGAGCAGACTGGGCGCAACAGGCTTCCTTGCCTTTAACGACGTTTTCAACAGTCCCAAGCAGTTCTGTGTAATGACAGTTATATTCACGGTATGCCTGCTGCTGGTAATGAGCCTTGCAAATTCAGCAAATACCCTTTCCAGCGGAAAGCTCCTGCCGCTGTTCGGTGTTCAGGAAAGCGAAGTCTATATCACAGATACCGAGCTGATCGCCAAGGTAATGACGGGAGAAAAAACTTATAAGGAAATGAGCAGTGATATTGAAAACAGACTTGCCGATAACGGTATGCCCTGCAAGATAACCTCCGAAGCTCTGGTATTCCCCACTCTTGAAGCCAACGGCAAAAAGGCCTCACCAATTTTCATGTACAATAAGGATACAAAGGCGTCGGATTATACATACTCTGAGGGATATGCACCCAAATACAGCAACGAGATAGCGATCACCCCGCAGGTCGCCGAAAAGCTGGGAGTAAATATAGGCGACAAGATAAAGCTCACTTTCAACGGCAAGACCGACGAGTATATCATATCAGCATTCTTCCAGAGCATGATGCAGCTGGGCGAAACGGGCAGATTCCACGAAAGCTTTGAGGTACCCGACGAACTCATAAGCCAGGTAGTGGGCTTCCAGGTGGATTTTGACGATTCTCCCGACAAAGAAACGATAAACAGCCGCATAGAAAAAATGAAGGACATCTTCAATTCCAAATACGTTGACGACTCGGACGGCTTCGTAATGGCTTGCATAGGTGCTAACATAAAGGAAACAATCAACAGGGTAAAGCTGATGGTATTGCTCATCACATCGGTAATAATCATTCTTATATCAATACTTATGGAGCGTTCTTTCATCTCAAAGGAAAAGCCCGAGATAGCCCTCATGAAGGCTATGGGCTTCAGTACACGCTCGGTCATCGCCCAGCACACTCTGCGCTTCGCCATAGTCGCGGCAGCAGCTTCCGTATTATCAATACTCCTTAGCACACCGGTGACAAAGCTCTGCATAGATCCCATTTTCGGCATCATGGGAGCTATCGACGGCGTGGATTACAACATAAAGCCTCTTGAGGTATACGCATTATACCCTGTTATAATAATCGCCGTGGCAATTCTGGGAGCATCTCTCACCGCTCTTTACATGAGAAGCATAAAGGCTTCGGATACAGCCGATATATAAAAAGGAGATAAGGATATGAGTTCAAATACGATTCTTGAGGTAAAAGACCTCTGCAAGACATACATCATCAACAAAAGGCAGAACAACGTTCTGCGCAACGTGAACTTCAAGGTCAGTGAGGGCGAAATGGTAGCTGTAATGGGACCGTCGGGCTCAGGCAAGTCCACTCTGCTGTATACCGTTTCGGGAATGGACAAGATGACTGCGGGGGATGTTAAGTTCTGCGGCAGGGAGCTGTCAAAACTGCGGGAAAATGAGCTTTCAAAAATGCGCCTTGACGATATGGGCTTCATATTCCAGCAGATGTACATGATGAAAAATCTTTCCATACTGGACAATATAATCCTTCCTGCCGTAAAGTCCGACAAGAAAAAGGAAAGCAGGCGTGATACCCTGAAACGAGGTCAGGAGCTCATGAGAAAGCTCGGCATCATCGAGATCTCAGACAACGACATAAACGAAGTCTCGGGCGGACAGCTCCAGCGTGCCTGCATATGCAGGAGCATGATAAACGAACCCCGTATGATATTTGCCGACGAGCCCACAGGTGCTCTCAACCGCACCTCCTCCGACGAGGTGATGGACGAGCTGGAAAAGCTCAACAAAGAAGGCACTTCCATAATGCTGGTAACTCATGACGCAAAGGTAGCCGCAAAATGCTCAAGAGTCCTTTACATAGTTGACGGAAACATAAATGGAGAGTATAATATTGATAAGGGGCTTTCGCTCCGTGACCGTGAACGCGGTCTGAATAACTGGCTTATGGAAATGGGTTGGTAAAATGACTGATATACTCATCGTTGAGGATAATGAAGAATTATGCGGACTGCTCTGTGATTTTCTCCGCGCCGAGAATTATACCGTGAGCACTGCGGGATCTGCGGAAAAAGCTTTGCTCCTGTTTGAAAAATACGGGGCAAGACTTGTCCTGCTGGACATAAACCTTCCCGACACGGACGGCTTTGCCGTGTGCAGGAAGATACGCGAAAACAACAATACTCCCATAATCATACTTACTGCAAGGATCGACAGGGAGGACAAGCTTAACGGCATACTTCTGGGTGCCGACGACTATATTGAAAAGCCATATGATATAGATATACTCATCGCCAAGATAAAAGGGATATTCCGCAGAAGGCTTTCATTGGACCTTCTGACGGACGGGGACATCGTACTGAACATAGCTGACGAGACCGCTACAAAAAACGGTACCCAGCTGAGTCTGACTGCGAAGGAGTTCGAGCTGCTGCGTCTGCTCATTGAAAACAAGGGGCAGACTCTCAGCAAGGACTTTATATTCAACAGTATATGGGGATCTGACAGTGAATCTGAGCAGCAGACTCTCACAGTACATATAAAATGGCTGAGGCAGAAGATAGAGGACGATCCGAAGTCCCCCGTAAAGCTCATTACCGTATGGGGCAAGGGCTACCGCTGGGAGGACTGATATGAAGAAGCGCTTTGACAGGCTGATAGCAGTTATCGCCCTATGTCTGGCAACTGTGGCCATTATACTTAATGTTATGGTAAATAAGGCTCCTGAGACATTCCAGCCTCTGTACAAGGTTGAGATCTCACGCATAGAGCATGAACTGTCCGACGGCAGAGAGGTATCTGCCGCAGATTACGACAATATAATAAGCATCACCGCGGACGACGGCAGCGGCAGCCTTTACGACTCGCAGAATGAATATGTCATCCGCAGTATAAACGGCAGGCTCTATCGTATAGAATACAAAGACGCTCATTCTGACAGGAACAAAGGTCTTGCCGTGATAATAAACATCTCCGCATTGCTGCTGTTTCTCATAATAATGGGGATACTGCTGTATATAAGGCACTCTGTCATAAAGCCGTTCAGCCATGTAAGCGATATGCCAGCAAGACTTGCAAAGGGAGTTCTGGCAGAACCGCTGAAGGACAACAAGAACAATTACTTCAGGAAATTCACATGGGGACTTGATATGCTCAGAGAAAAGCTGGAAAGCTCCCACGCCCGCGAGCTTGAACGTGCAAAGCAGGAAAAGCTGCTGCTGCTCTCACTTTCTCATGACATAAAAACTCCCCTTTCCGCTATCAAGCTCTACTCAAAGGCTCTGGAAAAGGGACTCTATACCGACAGGGAAAAACAAAGACAGACCGCAGGCAGCATATCCGAAAAGGCCGACGAGATCGAAGGCTACGTTGCCGAGATAATAAGCGGTCTGAAAACCGATGTTATGACCTTTGAGATAAACAATACCGAGTTCTATATGTCTCAGGTCATGGACAAGATAAAGATCTATTATTCGGACAAGCTCAGGGAACTGAAAACGCAGTTCGACATTGAGTCGTATAATAACTGTATGCTTTCGGGGGATCCGGACAGGCTTGAAGAGGTCATACAGAACATAATCGAAAACGCTATAAAATACGGCGACGGAAAAAACATCTCCGTGTCATTCTCCGACGAGGAGGACTGCCGTCTCATAACTGTTTCCAACAGCGGCTGCACCCTTGACGACAGTGAGCTGCCGCATATCTTTGAAAGCTTCTGGCGCGGCTCAAATACCGACAACCGCAAGGGCAGCGGTCTGGGACTGTATATATGCCGTCAGCTTATGACAGGCATGAAGGGCGATATATTCGCAGAGATCTCCGGCGGTATGATGAAAGTCACGGCTGTATGCCGCAAGTGCTGAAAAAACAAGCCTGTAAAACGCTTTATATATACAATGAAAAGAGCTCCTCTGAGAAGGAGCTCTTTTATCTTTTCATAATCATGATTTTCCCCGGACATGACAGACATATCCGGGGAAAAATCAGCTGTAAAATCTTTGCAAAGAGGTTGGTGCGGCTCCGAAAAAATGTCAGAAGCCCACTTGTTACAGGTCGTGCTTTTGTTTCAGCTTCTGCCTGCGCGTTCACGCTGCATCATGCGTCTCTGCCGCTCTGTCTCGGCGATCTGCTTCTGGCGCTCCTGATCTCTCATTATACGCTCGCTGAAATATGCCTCGTCAGCCTTGCTCTTCTTCTGCCGTGCAAAGACAACGACAAGCACAAGCAGCAGTACAGCAGCGACTATGGCAATAATAACTGGTACCGGCATAGCTTATTCCTCCTTTTGAAAAATTTGACACTCTGTATTATACTACTTAAATTTTACCACTTTATATAGTTTCAATCAACTTGTAAAAACGCCGAAATTAAGCCTCTTTCATTGTACCCTTTGCACAATGGGAAGAATATGCCCCATCAAACGGAAACAAATCCGTAGCTTCCGCAGTTGTTCATAAGGCGATACCTGCTGCCGCCGCTGAAAACAAAGGTAAACCTGTCGGCAAATCTTCTGTAATCACTTATCTTTACGCTGTCGGACGTTCCCGAAACGGCTATTGTAACGTCATCTCCGCTGCTTGTTACGACCAGCTCTCCGGGAGAATAGCCTCTGAGCTCGATAATATTGTCACCCTCATTATCGATGATATTATCATTTCCGAAGCCTCTCACGAAAACATAGGCATCATTTCCTCTGCCGCCGATAAGGGTATCGTCACCGGAACCGCCGTAGATCTTGTCATCATCGTCACCGCCGTATATGGTATCATTTCCGCCTTCGCCGTAAAGTCTGTCATTGCCGCCCGCACCGTAGATTATATCTCTGCCGGGGCCGCCGTATATCTCATCCTTTCCGCCGTGACCGTGAAGGACGTCGTCTCCGCCGCGGCCGTATACAATATCGTCCTCCTCGCCGCATTCGATCTTGTCAGGCTCCTCCGTACCCTCATAAAGGTGCTTGCCGTCCTTGATCCTGTATCCGAAGCTCTCTGCGGAGGTCTGTGCATCATTGTCCTGAGGGACGAGTTCTTCCTTTAATCTGATCAAATTCTCGATGCAGAGCTTTATCAGACCTTTTATTATGACAGAAAGACCTTTAAGGCGTTCAATATAGGACATGAGCCATTTTACCGAGAGCATATGCGAATTTACCACGAAATCCAGCTCCTGCATCAGCTGTGCCGAGGAAAGGTCGCCGAGAGTTTTTTCCGTCTGTGTGGAGCTGTCTATGCAGTTCTCAATGGCTATGGTAACTCCGAGATAATATATGCTGAGCATATCCGGATCTTCCATAATAACCTGTATCTTTTTTTCAACAGGAGCAGACGCCAGTGAAGGATCATCGCCGCCGATCATAACACGATAGACTATATCCTGAGCGGCATTCTTGCCCACATAGGAAGTAAGCGGTATCACAAGCTCATAAAGATTGAACAGGAAGCTTATAGTCTCGTCAAGGGAGGCTCTTTCGTCCTTCAGACCGTTCGGCAGACCGCTTCCGCCTATGTACTTCTCGGCAAATGTCATGAGGGTCCTGCATATATCCTCTCTCTTTTCCTGAGGAAGCTCCATGGCATTGCGGCTGAGCTCCTGTGAGCATCTGGCAAGTATATTCTGGTTTTGTGTCTGCTCATTGAAGGTATTTGAAGTGAAATTGAATATAAAGTCATCGCACTTGCAGTCAGCATCGCAGAACTTTTCAGGAACGATTGAATGTGCGCCGTACATATCCTTCCAGTCTGCTTTTGTGACGATATAAATGGTATGATCGTCTTCAATTGCCTTAATGCCGAGAACATTTACGTAATCGTTATATCCGCATATCGAATACATTTTCTTCTTTATCATATTGAATGTACTCTGGGAATAGGGCAGATTATTCATGAATTCGGGTGAAAAGCCCTGTCCGTCAAAGGATATGCACTTTGTTATCCTGTCCCTTCTGCCTGACATAAAGGTGACATACTGAGCAAGGTTTCCTCCCTTGGAATGTCCTGTTACGATTATCTTTACTCCTGCACCAGGCTTTTCCGCATCTATGATGTCATTGAAGTATCTCAACGCTGTAAGCTGATAGTCTGAGAATGTGTTGGCAAGTCCGTCACCGTTATCGTACCATCTTCCGCAGCCTGTACCGCGGTACACCACATACATCTCTGAGCCGTCGGCCTTGCCGAATACAGCCGCATAAGCTCCTGTGTACCTTGACCCCATATTTTCGGAATAGCTTATCAGCCTCAGCTCGGCCACGTCATTATTCTCAGGTCTGGAAAGAGTCTTTTTCATTATGCTGAGTGCTGCCTGCTGAAACTCCTCACGTCCCGTATAGCTCATCTCGGAAATGATACTGCCGAGGGTCTGTGCTCTCTCCCCTCTTCCGCAGCTGTCTATATACATAAAAGTGTTCAGTATTATTGATATTCTTGCTTCATCGGTTATCCCGTGCAATGCAAAAAAGTCGCTCATGATCATTACCCCCATTGTTTTTCGGTTATATTGAAACTATCGTCCATTCCAAGTCTTACATCGGTTTTTACAAATTCCCTGTCCATCGTTATCTCATCGCTGATACTGCTGTATTTATCCTTATCCGATAAATATGCCACATAAAGGTAGCACCTGATACTGTCAGCCTTCAGACTGTCAAATAATCTGTCCAGCTTTTGCTCCTTATCGGAAATATCCTGCTCGGGCGGAAGGTACACGGAACAGTACACCTTCGTGCTTCTCAGCATATCCGCAGCCGAAGAGCTTATTGTAATATCCGCTGGCAGAACGGTCTTTTCATCAGGTCTGCAAACCAGCCTGCATTCCCCGTATACTGCCTCTGCCAGCCCATGAAGATAATCCTCGGCGTCTTTTTTAAGGTAATACGCCATGTAATTATCCCTGTCCTCCGTTTTGCCGTCAAAATTCCCGTGTACTGCGTATATCCTTGCATCAGGGAATTTTTCCGAGGAAACGTATACTGCAAGATGCTCGCTCAGGCCTGTGCCGCCGCCTGCGTTTTCCGTAATGGTGAATTTATCTCCGTAGCGCTTTTCCATACCGCTTATGAGGTCACGGGAAGGATCGGCAGGAGCGACCGTACATGAAAAAAGAAAAAACACTGCGATAACTGCCGGGATAAGTTTTGCTTTTATTTTCAAATATAATACTCCTCCTTTCACGGTCATCTTGTCATAATTATACACTATCCGAGCAGTTCATGTCAATAAAATCAGCATAATTCTACATATTTTTTACTGCTCATATTAAAAATGAAGAAAACCCACTCATACGGTCGATATAATGATTTTTCACATTTTTTTCTAAGAAAAAAACTTTTTTCTGTTGCATTATCCTGTAAGATGTGGTAAAATAGAAAAAAAGGCAGCAATGCAGAAAGAGGCGTTTTATGAACATCAAGGAAGCGATAAGTGCCAGACACAGTGTCAGACAATATCTGAAAAAACCTATATCTCCCGAACACAGGACCAAGCTTGAAGAATTGCTGAAAACGTGCAGCGAACAAAGCGGACTCAACTTCCAGATAGTCTATGATGAGCCCATGTGCTTCAATACATTTCTCGCTCACTACGGCAGGTTCACTAACGTCAGGAACTATATCGCCATAGTAGGCAAAAAATCCCTCGAAAACCTCGATGAGCTGGCCGGATACTACGGCGAAAAGATCGTTATAGCAGCTCAGCAGATGGGACTGAATACCTGTTGGGTAGGCGGCACTTACGGCAGGAAAAAGAACAAGGCAATTGTGGCAGAGGATGAAAAAAATGTGTGTGTTATCGCCATAGGCTATGGCGCAAATGAGGGCAACAAGCACAGATCCAAGGCTATCGAAAAGCTCACCGATGTCAGGGGCCTTGAGATGCCTCAGTGGTTCAGGAACGGTATGGTAGCGGCAATGATGGCTCCCACTGCACTCAATCAGCAGAAATTCTTTGTTACCATGGACGGCGATGAAGCTGTGATAACTACCAAGGGCGGCATGATGACAAAGATAGACCTGGGCATAGTCAAGTACAATTTTGAAGCAGCCTCAGGTCATAAATGCAGATAAAATATTATCAATAATAAGAAGCGGTATTCATCATGGGGGAATACCGCTTCTTACCTAAAAAAACATTACTGCGTGAAAGGTAATTGCGATGGCTTTTATTTATGAAGTTGTACCTGAAAAAGATCATGATTTTTTTATATCAATGGGATTGAAAAACTGCTGGGGAAATGACACATTAACTCTTTCTGAAGGCTCAACGAAGTGGTGCGCCGACCGTGAAAGGAATGCCTATATAGTAAACATAGGCGGCGGTCATGATGATATGCCTTATTTCCATGATCTTTGGTGGAACGGTACTGTGATCAGATTGGAGACTCTCTGCGGCGGAAGCGGCAATTACGAAACAGGCGTAGATATTATCTGGTTCATACAAAAGATACCTGTTCCAAAGGAGCTATGGAGATACAGAGATGAAATACGGGATATTATAAATGAGGCTTTCAGCATAAACAGCGGCTGGTGCAATAAGAAACACCTCAGATCCGTTAAAGTCGTGTTTGAATGTGAACCAACAATAGAAGAATGATCATGAAAGCTGAAATGCCTGTTACTATATTTATTCTGTAAAAAACACGTACAACAGGATCTGACGCTTCAGAACTCGGCCCGCTTCAGACGGGCTGTTATTTTTACCAATTTTCTCTTGAATGAATGTAAGAAATATGGTATAATAGTAAGACGTAAAAGCGGATATGACCGAAAATTCTAAGGCCGTCCGACGCAGCGGCGCTCTGGTACAACAAACTCCGTTTCACTTTCATTGACATTCTTAGACAGCGACAGAAAAAAACGCATTATAGCCGGCATATTCTGAAAAGGCAATCAGAACAGCAGGCTGAAAAAGTCGATACCGGGGGGATATGACAATGCATTCACTTAGAACAAGACTAACTGTTACAATGCTCTGCGTGATACTCGCTGCTCTTGTGATCGTCACACTGCTCAGCGCTGTTTTCATACGCAGAACAGAAAGCTATAAGACCGATCAGCTTTTGCTTATGCTTTGTGAATCGGGCGAGCGGAGTCTCGACTACTATTTCGACAGCGTTCAGAACTCGGTATTAAGAGTCACCTCCTTTGCGGAAGAGGATCTGGAGGGCATGAATGACGAACAGCTTGAGAAGCACGTGGAAAATATCCGTGAGTATTTTGGCATGATGGCTTCAAAGACAAAGGGAGTCCTGACGTATTATTACCGCATTGATCCGTCGGTCTCGTCTTCGGTAAAAGGATTCTGGTATACCAATCTCAGCGGAGATGGCTTCATTGAACATGAAGTGACCGATATTACGCAATATGATGTGGAGGACACCTCGAAACTGGTATGGTTCACCGTTCCGAAGCATGAAGGCAGGCCTATATGGCTGCCGCCCTATATCACGGATAACCTGGATGTCCGTGTTATATCCTATGATGCGCCCGTTTACTGGAAGGGAAATTTCATCGGAGTCGTGGGAATAGAAGTTGACTATTCGACAATGGCAGAGGAGGTGGACAGTATCCGACTCTACGAAAACGGATATGCTTTTCTGAGCGATGCCGACGGGAAGCTCTTCTATCATCCGCATATAGATGTGACACAGCTTTCTTCGGAAACGACATATGAACTCCCGTTCAGTACAGGCGAAGGCAGCACTTTTGTGCGGTATACTTACAAAGGCGAAGAAAAATTAGCGGTACGCCGGCCACTTAGCAATGGTATGCGTCTGAATGTGACGGTCCCGTTTTCCGAGGCCAAGGGAGACTGGCAGGGACTTATTCTGAATATCACTCTGGGCGCAATTGTAGTTCTCGTGGCAGCGAGTCTCTTTCTGATGCTCTACACGAGACGGATAACCAAACCGCTGGAACAGCTGACCGAAGCGGCAGAACAGGTCGATAAGGGGAATTATGACTTTACCCCTTCCTACAACAAGGACGATGAACTTGGCAGGCTCACCAGGTCATTCAAGAACCTGTCAGATAATGTAAAGGCTCATATCAGCGATCTGAGCGGACAGGTATTTATAGACGCACTGACACACATAAAAAATAAGGGAGCCTTTTCACAGGTCATAGAGGAACTTCAGGAGAATCTGAACAGCGGAAACAAAAATACTGAATTCGCTATCGGTGTATTTGACTGCGACAGCCTTAAAGTAATAAATGACCGATACGGACATGATAAAGGAGATCTGTACCTGAAGACTGCCTCACGGACCATATGCGATGTATTCAAGCACAGTCCCGTGTTCAGAATGGGTGGAGATGAATTCGCAGTAATTCTCAAAAAAGAAGATTTCTGCAACATGGAAGCTCTCCTTAAGCATTTCGACGAGGTCACGGATGAGATCAATGCGTCGGCTGCCGAACCGTGGAAACAGGTGCATATTTCAAAGGGCTTTGCCGTTTTCGATCCGACCGAAGACACTACGGTGATCGAAGTGATACAGCGCGCAGACAAGCTGATGTATGGAAACAAAAACGAAAGAAAAAAACGGCATGAGAACGAAGTCCATTCCCCCTCGGATAATATAGGTTTATAAAAGTTTCTTTTGCCCCTCCGTCTTTGCGCATAAGGCGGGAGGCGCTCAGTTACACAGCGCTGCTGACAGATAAGAATGATGTGAATTTTCACAAAGCACCTGCATACGTCAGGTGCTTTTTCTAATTGATTGACTTTTTATGCTTTCCGTGATATAATACTGGTTGGGTGAAAGCAATGGCTTTCTGCTAAAAAGGAGGAACAACAATCATGCAGAAGAAAATTTTACCACTGGCTTTATGCTTGATGTGCGTAGGTTTATGTGCCTGCGGCAAAGAAAAAGGAGATACAAGCGTACAGTCGACCGTATCAACCACCACAACTGTGACTGAACAGGAAACCAAACCAACAGAGACAACTCAGTCCGACAAAACCACTGCAACTGCGTCTGAAAAAACAGAGATTGCTAAGGAAGAGAACACTCTTGCTGATAAAACCGAAGCTGCTCAGCCTGATGCAACCGAAGCTGAACCGGTCGGCCAGAGCGAAAGCAAATCTGACACCCTTACAGAGGATCAGGCACTGGAGGCGATCAAAAAATATTGTTTCAATAAGAATCCGAATTTAAAAGAGATGACAGATTCAAGTGAATACAATATTTATTGGGATGTTACCACAAATGCCTCTAATGAGATAGTTGTTTTGTACAGATCTTATACTGGTGCACAGATACGCTATTATATTGATCCCGTTTCCGGAGAAACATATGTTACCGAGTTAGTTCCTGGAATAATAGATGAGGAACAGCGCACGGAAGAAAGCCTTAATGTAAGTGACTATTTATCATAATAATTTCTTATTTGATATATTGCAGAATATACACCAAGCCCCTGCCATGGCAGGGGCTTTTTCTTTTTGACTTGATGAAATGGAAGGATTATGGTATAATGGTGAAGTACAAATGGAGAAGTGTCAAAATATATGTTAGATAAGAAATATCAGGAGTGTGCAATATGCAGTATGCGATAGAATTATACTTTGATAAAGCAACAGAGCAAAACCTTTCACATTTGGCACAACGAGTAGCTGATGAAAACATCAGCACAATGCTTTTGAAATGGGAAACAAGACCGCATCTTACATTGGCTTGTTTTAATGATGTGAATGAAACGGCGTGTATCGAACAATTGAGATTATTTGCCCAAACTCACAAAACCATGCTGGCAAATATCTGTTCTGTTGGAATGTTCACAGATTCAAGAACGATTTTTGCATCACCGGTTATGAATGACAGTATGTATCAGTTTCAAAAAGAATTGTACGAATACTTAGGGGAATATGACTCTTCCGGTTGGGAATGGTATCAGCCAAACAAGTGGGTTCCTCATTGCACGCTGGCTCTTACACATGAAGATCCGGATGAAGCATTCTATAAAGCAAGCAATTTGATTTTACATGAATTCAGAAAGCTGTATGGAAAATTTGTTTCAATTGGATTAGTGAAAATATCTTGTCCCGTTGAAGAAATATATACGGTTGAATTGCAAAGATGAATTGCGACTTACTGCAATAACACATAATCAAGAAGAATCCTTAGTAGTAATTCCCCCGATTTTTACTACTATTTTACTACTAACGACGTCCACAATTTGCTAAAACTTGCCGCGTTTTGTAGTTTTCGCCCCGTTCTGCCAAATTGGTAGTAGGAAAGAAAAGCCGCGATATACCGCGCAAAATACGGCAATACAAAGCAAATCGGAGAGAAAAAACGTATGATAAAAATAATGTTCGTATGCCACGACAGCCCAATCAGCGATGCCACGTTTTCGCCGATATATCGCCGTTTCAGGTGATGAATAAAACGATTTTTCCACAGATTTTCCACACTTGAATTGACCCGAACTTGTACATATTTTTCAACAGTTTTTCCTCGTTTCAAGAGCCTGATATCATTATTTTATCATTTTATTGATTATCATAGCCTCCCTGTGGAGGCTTCTCTTTTTTAAACGCATAAACTTATCTCTTAACAGATAATAGTATTTAGGAATAATCTGTCTGATCCATTGACCTTCTCCTAAAGCTTCTATAATGTCGAAAGTTCAGATTGCTTTTAGGACTTTTTTCTTCTATATCGAAAAAACGTCTTGACACTTGCAACTATTTATGGTATATTGATAAAAAGGAAGTGATACTATGATACTCAGACCTGCTTATATTAACGCAATAGAGCCGTTTATAGACTCTCCAATTGTTAAGATACTCGCCGGTGTTCGTCGCTGCGGTAAATCCACTATACTTGAAATGTTAGCTGATGAACTCGTAAAGCACGGAGTTTCAAAAGAAAACATCATTGAACGCAGATACAACGAGATCATGTATGAAGATTTTTCTACAAAGGATATGTATTCTGACTTAAAAAAAGATATATCCGGTAAAGGACGATGCTACCTGCTTCTTGATGAATTACAGGAAATAAAAGGTTGGGAGAAGGTCATTAACGACCTTCTTGAAAACAGCGATGTTGATATATATATCACCGGTTCAAACAGCAAGCTGATGTCGAGCGAAATATCCACATACCTCACCGGAAGATATGTGACGATCCCTGTATATACTCTTTCGCTTCGTGAGTACCTGACTTTCAAGAATAAAGATGTGTCTCAGGCAAGAGACGTATTTGATGAATATGTTCAGTACGGCGGTTTTCCTCTTGTTGGTATCAGCAGCTTCGATACTAAGTCTGCGTATCAGATCGTTGAAGGTATATACGCATCCGTCATCACAAGAGATATCTCCAAGCGTCATAAGATACGCAATAAAGAGCTGTTCGACAGAGTTGTCCGTTATGTGATTGAAAATGTTGGTATGACCTTCTCGGCTAATACGATAGTGAAATTCCTAAAAAGCGAGAATCGCAGCCTATCCGTTGAAACTATCTACAACTACCTAAAATGGCTCGGCGAAGCATTTATCATCTATCCCTGTCAGCGTTATGACCTTCAAGTCAAGGCAGTACTCAAAACTCAGGAAAAATACTATCTTTCCGATATTTCTATCAAGTACAGTCAGATGGGCTTCGATACCAAAATGCTTTCAGCTGTCTTTGAGAACATAGTGTACCTCGAAATGAAGCGCAGGGGTTATGAGGTCTATATTGGCAAGAACAATACAAAGGAGATCGACTTTGTTGCCGTTCGCAGAGATGAAAGGATATATGTTCAGGTCTGCGTTCAGCTTCCGGACGGATCCGACCGTGAGACGGCTAATCTTATGGATATAAAGGATCACTACCATAAATATGTGGTATGCCGCGATCCGCTTGCTTTGGGAAATAACAACGGCATAGAGATAGTGCATATTGCGGATTTCCTTATGCGCGATAACTGGTAAAGGAGCTTTAATATGAATATTGATAATACACTTTACAGCGGACGTCCGACAGATGAACGCTCTGACGTTGAAATGGCTATATATGATAAACTCGATGCTCTTGGTATAGAATACAAGCGAGCTGATCACGGCCACGCTGATACTATGGAGGACTGCCTGCTGATAGAATCAGTCCTTGGTGCTAAGATATGTAAGAACCTCTTCCTCTGCAACCGTCAGAAGACATGTTTCTATATGCTGCTTATGCCAGGTGACAAGCCATTCAAGACCAAGTTTCTGACCTCTCAGCTCAACTGTGCTCGCCTATCATTTGCGGAAGCTGATAAGATGCAGGAATTTCTGCATACTATCCCCGGCTCTGTTTCTGCACTTGAGCTGATATTTGATACTGATAACAACATTCAGCTCGTCATTGATAACGACCTTATGAGCGATGAATACATCTGTGGACACCCAGGCATAAATACTTCGACAGTACGCCTGCTCCGAGAGGATATGCTCAAATATGTCCGTGCGGCTAAGCATGAACCTACATTTATAGATCTGCCGGTTGAATGATAGTTAAAGCCTCCCGAGGGAGGCTTTTTTGATATAAAGTATGCTTGTGTAATTTGCTATAAAAACAAAATCCGATATAGTAAGTAATGACGAAAATTCAAAAATGTTCGGGTTTTATATTGACACCATGTCAGAATAGTGCTATGCTAACTATAGTGACACGATGTCAGAATAGATTGTCCAACGTATAATGGACAATATCCATGCGAAAAAACACTGATCGTGACGAGGAAGAAGGAGAATGTACTATGCCAAAAGGTTCACCGGAGCTGACAGCTTCACGTAAAGAAGAGATCGTGAACGCCTGCGAAAAGCTCTATCAGACAATGAGCTTCAAGGAGATCACTATAAAGGAGATAGGCGCAGTGACCTCGTTTACAAGGACTTCTATCTACAACTATTTTCAAACGAAAGAGGAAATTTTCCTTGCTCTTATGCAGCGCGAGTATGAGTTGTGGGCTGAGGAAATGAACGAGATTGCAAAGAAGAATGAAACGATGTCTGCTGACGGCTTTGCATCAGCACTTGCACACTCTCTTGAAAAACACGAGCAGCTTCTGAAGCTCCTTGCGATGAATCACTACGATATGGAGGAAAACTCACGCCCCGAACGGCTGACGGAGTTCAAGGTCGCTTACGGTGCTTCTCTTGATGCAGTGAGAGTATGTGTCAGAAAATTCTTCCCCGAAACGGACTGCGAAAGCTTTATCTTCGTATTCTTTCCGTTTCTGTTTGGTGTATATCCGTATTCGGTGGCGACACAAAAACAGCTTGACGCCATGCGTGATGCAAAAATGGAATTCAGGATGCACAGCATATATGAGATAATTTATTCCTGCGTGATGCAGCTATTAGGAGGTACAAAATGAAATACACAAAACTTGGTAACTCAGATCTGAACGTTTCGAGAATATGTATGGGCTGTATGGGCTTCGGAGATGCGTCAAACGGTCAGCACTCATGGACGATAGACGAGGAGCACAGCCGTGAGATCATTAAGCGCGGGCTTGATCTCGGCGTAAACTTCTATGATACCGCGATCGGTTATCAGTCCGGAACCAGCGAGCAGTATGTCGGCAGAGCACTGCGTGACTTTGCAAAGCGTGATGAAGTTGTGGTTGCAACAAAGTTCCTGCCGAGAACTCCTGCGGATATTGAAGCAGGTATCAGCGGACAGAAGCATATAGAGCGTATGATAAACAAGAGCCTTGAAAATCTCGGAATGGACTATGTTGACCTGTACATTTATCATATGTGGGACTGGAATACGCCTATCTACGATATACTCGATGGTCTGGACCGTATCGTCAAGGCAGGAAAGGTAAGGTACATCGGCATTTCAAACTGTTATGCATGGCAGCTTGCAAAGGCAAATGCTCTCGCTGAGAAAGAAGGCTTTGCAAAGTTCGTCAGTGTACAGGGACATTACAATCTTATCTTCCGTGAGGAGGAGAGAGAAATGGCTATGCTCTGCGCTGAGGACAATATCGCTATGACACCATACAGTGCCCTTGCAAGCGGCAGACTATCAAGACTTCCCGGCGAAACTTCAAAACGTGCTGAAGAAGATAACTATGCAAAATTCAAGTATGATGCCACGAAAGAACAGGATGAAGTTATCATCCGCCGAGTTGCAGAACTTGCTGAAAAGCACGGCGTTTCAATGACAGAGGTATCTCTTGCGTGGCTGCTGACAAAGGTAACATCCCCCGTTGTCGGTGCGACGAAACTGCATCACATTGAGGGTGCTGCAAAGGCAGTCGATTTAAATTTGACTGCTGAGGAAATCGCTTATCTCGAAGAACCCTATGTCCCTCATGCGCTGGCAGGCGTTATGGCGCAGAACAAGCCTGCAAACAAGAATGACAAACACGTCTGGGGTACGGGCAATCAGAAAATCTAAGGAGGAAATCAATATGAACAATTTACCAAAGATCGCACTCGGTGCGTGGGCTTGGGGCAATGACGGAACATTCGGCGGAAGCCTGACAGCGGATACTCTCCGCCCCATATTTGACAAGGCGATGGAAAACGGCCTGAACCTTTGGGATACCGCATATGCCTACGGTATGGGTACTTCAGAGAAGGTGCTTGCAGGCTTCGTGAAAGACCTGCCGAGAGACAGCTTCCTGATTTCAGACAAGTTCACACCCCAGTGTGCTGATGCTTCATCTCCGACAGCCATGAAAGATATGATCGAGATGCAGCTGAAACTCATGGGACTTGACCGCTTCGATATTTACTGGATACACAACGTCTGGGACGCTCCGAAATGGACGGAGGAGCTTGCAAAATACTTTGAGGGTAAAGACAACGTGCCAATGATCGGTGTTTCTAATCATAACCTTGCGGAGATAAAGCAGGCGGATGAAATCCTCAAAGCGCATGGTCTGAAACTCTCAGCGGTTCAGAACCATTACAGTCTTATCAATCGTTCTTCAGAGGATTCGGGAATACTTGACTACTGTAAGGAAAATGATATTACATTCTTTTCATATATGGTGCTTGAACAGGGCGCACTTTCGGGCAAGTATGATACTGCTCACCCAATGCCCGCAGGCTCCGCAAGAGCTGACAGCTATAATCCCATTCTTGACAAGCTGGAAGTCATGAACGAGGCACTCGGCAAGATCGCTGACAAATACGGCGTGGGTATCGCACAGGTACCTGTTGCGTGGGCAATCGCTAAGGGAACGTTGCCGATCATCGGTGTCACAAAGGTCAGCCATGTGGAGGACGCTGTGAAGGCGGCAAACATCACGCTCACCGCTGATGAGGTCGCAGAGCTTGAAAGCGTTGCCGACGGCCTTGGGCTGAATGTGATACGTTTCTGGGAGAAGGAAATGAAATAAATATCTTGCCTGCGAAAGGAGAGCACAATGAAAAGGTTATTATCAGCCATACTTACAGGTATCTCTCTGTTTACATTAAAAAGTTTCCGTTCAGTTGATGCGGAACAGATGGACGCTGTTTCCGCTGCGACTGAAAAAACTACTTACGCAGCGGAAGATTTGCGTAATTTGCAGGATTTTATTCTTGCAAAGTCCAAAGGGTCAGAACTTGAAGGAAAGCCATATGACCTCAACAATGACGGAGTATGGGATGCATTTGATCTTTGCCTTATGAGGCGTGAGGTCATCAGCAGCCAAAACGATGTGACAGATAAATATACTATCGTCGTGTACTTCTCACGTACAGGTAACACCGAGAAGATAGCTGAGTATCTTATCGACATCACAGGTGCGGACAGCTATGTGATACAAGCGGTTGTTCCATATACAGACGCAGATATTGAATACAATAATTCTTCCTGCCGCGCAAATCAGGAGCAGAATGACAAGACCGTGCGTCCTGAGATCGCAGAGCCCATAAGCTCTCTTGACAGCTATGACACAGTTTTTCTCGGCTATCCGATATGGTGGGGACAGGAGCCCCGTATCATAGATACATTCCTTGAAAGCTATGATTTTTCAGACAAAACAGTGATACCGTTCTGCACATCTGCAAGCAGTGGTATTTCTACAAGTGAAAAAAATATTTCAGAGCTTGTACCTATTGGAGATCAGCTTGCAGGGAAACGTTTCTCGGCAAGTGCAGGAAAGAATGATGTGAAGGCGTGGTATGACACACTGTCTTTGACAAAGGAGGATAAATAATGAAAAGACTTTTTATTCCAATAATTGCAGCATTTTGTATGCTTGGCATTACAGCCTGCGGCAGCTCTGACAATAGCAGCTCAAAAAACGCAGAAACGTCTGCACAGACAGTATCCTCACAACAGGAAACACAGACACAGCAGACGGAGCAGTCTGCCCAAGTGACTGAATCAGGAAAGCCAGATGAAGAAAAGGCTGTTACCGAACAGACTGAGAATCAGCCGGAAAACCCGGATACTACTGAGAGCAGCGGAAAGGACACGATAGTTGTGTATTTCTCTGCAACAGGCACCACAAAGGGAGTAGCAGAGCGTATCGCAAGTGTCACAAATGCCGATATTTTTGAGCTTATTCCTGCTGAGCCATACTCTGACGCAGACCTTGACTGGAACGACAAGAACAGCCGCACGACGATCGAGATGAACGATCAGAAGGCACGTCCTGCTATCGCAAATGATACAGTTAATCTGGACAGCTACACCACCGTTTACATAGGCTACCCGATCTGGTGGGGCGATGCGCCAAGAATAATGAGTACGTTCGTTGAGGCACACGATTTTGACGGCAAGACGGTTATTCCCTTCTGCACATCAGGCGGCAGCGGTATCGGCAGGAGCGGAAGTAACCTAGCATCACAGGCAGGAAGCGGAAACTGGCTCGACGGCGACAGACTTGATGCAGGTATATCAGAGAGCAAGATACAGGACTGGATAAACAGTATGAATTAAACAGGGAGGGCTGTTATGCAGACAAAGACAGGTATCATCAAAAGAATAGTCGATGCGGTGCTGACAGTCCTTTTGCTGTTTCTTATGGCATATCAGGTGACAAGCGATGTGCTGCATGAGTGGCTGGGTATCGGTATGACCGTAACGCTGATACTTCATCATATCCTCAACCGCAAATGGTATAAGTCTGTTTTTAAGGGAAAATATACGTCCTATCGTATCACTATGACGGCGGTGAACACTTTTATGCTTGCAGCTATTGCACTGACGGCTCTCAGCGGAATGGCTATGAGCGGACACGCAGTACCGTTTATGTATGGGTTTATCAATGTTATGACAGCAAGGACGCTTCACCTTGCAATGTCCTATTGGTCATTTATACTTATGGGTATACATATCGGTCTGCATATAAAAGCTATGACAGCAAAGCTGCCAGACAAGGGCAAAATTGTTTTCAATGCTATCCTCACAGGCGTATCAGGTGTGGGACTATGGCTGTTCCTGAAAAGCGGTATCATAAACTATATCACGTTCCAAACACACTTTGCTTTTCTTGACTACACTACAGCAAAGTGGCTGATAATTCTGCAAAACCTTGCAATGCTGCTGTTTTTTGTGCTTGTGGGGTATGTGTTGTCGGAGGTTGCCACAAAGGGCAAGGATAAAAAGTATTCTCTGAAGCCGCTGATATGTTTTGTTATTGCTGTTATCATTGGTATTGTACTGAATCTTGCAGTGAAAGAAAGCAGCACCGAAAACGGCTTGTGGAATTCAAGTTGGCAGACTTCACAGAGCACATCTGCTCAGACTACAGCGAAACAAAAGGAACCTGATACAACCGCTCAGGATCATACGACTGTTTCAACCGCCGTAAATGACAGTTTTATACTGATCGAGGGAGGCAGCTTCAATATGGGCAGTCCCGATTCGGAGAACTGGCGCATTGATGATGAAACACTCCACGAAGTAACGGTTTCAGCGTTTTATATAGACCCTTATGAAGCCTTGCAGTCCGACTACGAAGCACTTATGAGCAGCGATCCAAGCACCTTTGACGGTGAAGGTCTGCCTGTTGACAATATCTCATGGCTTGAAGCGGTGAAGTATGCCAATGCAAGAAGCAAGGCGGCAGGACTGACACCTGCGTATACGATCGGTGACGGTGAGGTAGTGTGGGACAGGTCGGCTAACGGTTACCGTCTGCCCACAGAAGCGGAGTGGGAATACGCATGCCGTGCAGGAACGGAAACACCGTTCAATACAGAGCATTCGCTCAGTGCCGATGATGCAAATTTCTACGGGCATTATCCTTACGAGATAGAAGAAAACTATTTTGATGATGAGGTACTTGAAGCCCGTCCCGGAGAATATCGGCAGACTACTGTTGCAGTCGGCAGCTTTGAGCCGAATGCGTGGGGCTTGTATGACTGTCACGGAAACGTGAATGAATGGTGCTGGGACTATTACGGTGAATACGATACCTCACAGACTGTTGCCCCTACAGGTACTGAAAGCGGCACTCGCCATGTTTACAGGGGTGGCGGCTGGAATGATTTTGCAAAGAATATGCGAAGTGCCTACCGTGCCGCCGGTCAGGCTGATATGAAAAGCTATAATCTTGGCGTAAGGCTTGTCAGAAATGCTGATAATGCACCTGACAAAAAACTGACAGCGAAGGAAAATGTAAAGCCCGAAAAGGACGGAAAAGTCCTTATCGCCTACTTTTCATGGAGCGGAAATACCAGAGATATTGCTCACAGTATTGACAGCCGTATTGATGCCGATATTATTGAACTGACACCCGCGAAGCCTTATTCTACAGACTATAACACTGTCCTTATGGAAGCACAGGAGGATCAGCACAAAAATGCCCGTCCGGAGCTGAACGAGCATATCGACAATATGGAGCAGTATGACATTATCCTGCTGGGCTATCCCAACTGGTGGGCATCTATACCGATGCCGATAGCGACCTTCCTTGAAAGCTACGACTTTTCGGGAAAGACTATCATTCCGTTCTGCTCACACGGAGGCGGACGCTTCGGACAAAGCCTGACAGCGATAGCAAAGCTTGCACCGGATTCTGATATAGGTGAGGGCTTATCAGTGCATTATTCAGGCGGCAGTACACTCGATGATGACATATCTGAATGGATCAAAGAAAACGGCATTGAAGAAAAGTGAGGTGCAAAATGAAAATAGTAATACTTATGGGAAGTCCCAACAAAAAAGGCTCAACGAGCATACTCGTTGACAGCTTCAAAAAAGGTGCAGAGGAAAGCGGTCACAATGTCGAAGTGATAGATGTCTGTCATGCAGATATCCGTCCCTGCACGGGCTGTATTGCCTGCGGTTACGAGGGCGACTGCGTTCAGCGTGATGAGAACGAGTATATCCGAAAAGCGCTGCTTAGCTGTGATATGGTGGTGTTTGCTACTCCCCTTTATTACTACGGAATGAGCGCACAGCTGAAAACAGTGGTTGACCGTTTCTGCGCATACAACAGCAGTCTGAACCGCAGACATCTGAAATCTGCACTTCTGACAGTTGCGTGGAACGCCGATGACTGGACATTTGATGCACTGACAGCTCATTACAAAACGCTGGTGAGGTACATCAATTTTGAAGACAAAGGTATGGTACTTGGCTATGGCTGCGGAAGTCCATCTATGACACGGTCGAGTAAATACCCCGAACAGGCATACAATTTAGGAAGATCATTATAACGGAGGTAATCTTATGAACAAGAAATTAGTAGCATATTTTTCCGCAAGCGGCAGCACTGCAAGGCTTGCAAAACAGCTGGCAGAAGCAGCAGGCGCGGATCTTTATGAAATACGCCCTGCCATTCCCTACACAAGTGCAGATCTGAACTGGCAGAACAAGCAGTCACGAAGCAGCGTTGAGATGAGCGATCACAGCTCACGTCCCGAGCTTGCTGATAAAAACGCTGATATTGCAGCATATGACACGATCTATGTGGGATTCCCCGTATGGTGGTACATTGCCCCGACCATCATCAATTCCTTCCTTGAAAGTTATGATTTTTCGGGCAAAAAGATCATTCTTTTCGCCACATCAGGCGGCAGCGGATTCGGAAAAGCTGTTGAGAACCTGAAGCCCAGCGCTCCTGATGCTGAGATCATTGAAGGTAAGGTCAATCCTTCCGTTAAGGATATTGAAGCTCTTTCAACTACATGAGTAAGTATTCCTTCTCTGACTCCATTCGTGATCACGCAACACTACCTCTTAACTTTGAACCGGTGCCTGTGGATCTCCGTGTTGACAGAGATACAATGGATCGTGAGTTTGATATCTTGACACGTGACCTTCCGGATTCTGATATAGCTGAGCTTTCTAAGCGTGTTAACATGCAGGCTATCATGTACAATGAGAAACGTATTCATATTATAGTATTTAAGCAGTATATGTAGGAACTATCAAAAAGTTCAATAATTGAAATATAACAGCTATAGCAGAAATGGTTTTCGTTCAGAATAATTCTATTCCACTCATTTATTCCACACGAAATTATAAAAGGCTATAAATTGACAAAAACAGTGCGTTACAAAAATTCGAATCCCTCTCTGTCCGCCAGAATTAAAAAGCCTGTATTTAGCAGAAAACGCTAAATACAGGCTTTTCTTCTGTCTAAGCAAATGCAGTCAGAAATGCGCGTGTGACGTTGAAACTGCGTAAAATCACACGAAAATGCAGGGGTTGTCACACGAAAAATCACACGAATCACACTGAAAGGCTGTTCCAATATCAATAATCGGCTCCCTATATGGGAGCTGATTCTATATATGAATACTTCAAGGAAACCCCTGTTTCGTATGAATATGCTGATTATATCAATGGAGTTATTATAAAATGAAACGAATAATAGTTGTCTCCTAATTCATAATAGGATTTAGGAGAAACTTTGCCTAATCACTTGACTTTTCTCCTAAAAACGATTATAATTATGAGAAAGGAGTGCGAGCTTATGAGAAACTTTGATTACAGCATACTTGCAAAACGTTCATGGGACAGTGAGATCATTGGTCTTGTAGCCCAGATTCACGAGCATAAAGGCAGACAGGAGCTTTTTCTGAAACAGAAACCTGCTGAACTCGAACGCCTTATTGAGATTGCAAAGGTACAAAGTACTAAAGCTTCCAATGAGATTGAAGGAATCCGAACTACTAACACCCGTCTGTTACAGCTTGTCAGAGACAAGACAACTCCAAGGAACCGCGACGAGGAAGAGATCATGGGATACCGTGATGTACTGAATACTATTCACGAGAACTTCGAGTATATACCGATTACATCGAACTACATGCTCCAGCTCCATCGTGACCTATATAAATATTCTCATAAAAGCATCGGTGGTACATTCAAGAACTCTCAGAATTATATTAGTGCGATAGATGCTAATGGACGTGAATTCGTATTATTCACTCCTCTGCCGCCATATGAAACTCCGACTGCTATCGAAGCTATATGTGACAGCTATAATCGCATAATCGCTACGCAGGATATCGACGCACTGCTTCTGATACCTGTGTTTATCCATGACTTTCTCTGCATACACCCCTTCAATGACGGCAACGGCAGAATGAGCCGCCTGCTCACAACTCTGTTGCTTTATCGTTCCGGCTATGTGATCGGCAGATATATCTCACTTGAAAGCAAAATAGCCAAGAATAAGAACATTTACTACGATGCACTGGAACAGTGTCAGAAAGGCTGGAACGAAGGCGAAGAAGATCCTGCTCCGTTTATAAAGTACTTGTTGCAGACTATTCTTGCTGCATATCGCGACTTTGAAGATCGTGTGGCACTGGTCGATGAAAAGCTGCCGGCAATAGAAATGGTACGTCGTGCTGTATATAATAAGATTGGTAAATTTACCAAGAGTGAAGTCATGGAACTTTGCCCGACAATCAGCAAGGCTTCGGTTGAAAATTCTATCAAGCAGCTTGTTGATCAGGGACTGCTCTTAAAACATGGAAGCGGACGAAGCACCTTCTATACCAGGAGCGATATATAATGGAGGATTAGTATGAAAACAAAAATCTCAAAGTTTCATATGATAGTTCAACAATATACTTTAAAATCCATGTTAAAAAGAGTGGTTGAATGGTCATATAATGTTTATAATAATCCCGACGAATTATTGGGACATTTTGCTGGATATAGAGCAGTAAGTTATACAAAGAAAGTGTGTATTATTCAAACTTGGATGATAGATTTAGTATATGACCTAATCGTGTATAATAAATACGGGACAAAAGAAATGTCATCTCAACAGGCATTGATAATGATCGGTTATTACAATAATTTCAAAAATGATAATTCTGCTTCTAATGAATATCGAAATAACAATACTGTCTTTCTGCTAGTTGTATATGGATTTAGTGGAGAACAGTTTAGATTTCAAACATCCAATTTTTTTGAAGAATTTGCTCGTGAGAAATACATCCTTGAAAAAATATCTAAAACATCCAAAACGGATATTGATGTTCAGAGCGATTTTATGATAGAAACACAGATGTCAAGTGATTTGTATTCATCAATCATTTTTTTGATTATTAATTATTTTGAAACAATTAAACCATATGCATCTGGTAATGATTTAGAAAATTGGTGCTCAACAACAAGTATTCCTTTTTGTGATGTAGAAAGAGTTAAGAATAAATATACAATTTCATTAGATGGTATTAGAAATAGTCCCTTGAAAAGACAAGTCTTTTATACAAATCCATTTATAATAATCGATGATGAATTACTGGCTGTGAACCCCTATATTTTGCTCTGCTTATTTACTAATTCAAATTATTGGATAATAAGAAATAGATATATGAATATGAATAGTAGAAATTTTACTAATGCCTTTGGTATATACTTTGAAAACTATGTAGAAGAGATATTGAATAATACAGTTGACAAAACTTGTTTTTTAAAGGTGCCAACAGTAAAAGGAGAAAAGCGAGCAGATTGGAAAATTCAACTAGGAAAATATGATATATTAGTAGAACAAAAATGCTCACTGCCTTTTTTAAGTATTAAGCAAAACGAAACAGATGTAAAATCCACCAAAAAATACATTACTAAATATTGGGGAGAAGCTGTTGAACAATTAGAGCGAACTGAGGTTGCATATTCATTAAAACAACCGATAAAAATCGTTTTGGTATATGATCAGTATTTTAAATCAGAATCACTAGAAAACATGTTTGATATTAGAAAAGATTTAACAAATGATAGACGCTATTGGTTGGTAACTATTCGTGATTTTGAAATATTAATGATGTTATATAAAACGGATAGAAATACATTTGATGAGATTATGGAAGAAAAGATCAAAGCCGAAACTACTTTTTCAAAAGATGGTAGAGACTTATCTCTCTTTTATGAAAAACATAAAATAACTGACAATGAATATTTGAAATCCTTTGGTATCTACAACGAGTTTACAAAAATAACAGATTATTTATTATCTGAGATTAAGCGTTGATTTTTCATAACTATGATATGTTGGTTAAGCGCTTTTGTGCGTTGTAAAATAATACTTATCAAACAAGTATATTTCAATAGCCCATGGTCTATTGACATACAAAAAAAGTATGTCATATAAGTTGTTTTTCAGCTTTTGAAATATTGCAATAAAAACAGCCACCTTATTGAAAGATGATTGGAGCCGGTTACCCGGCTCCGTCTCATTTATGTATACTTTCTTTCGTATTCTTTGAGCCTGCGATAAAAGGTGTTGGCACGCAGTCCCATTTCTTTCTGAAACCATACAGCAGTAATAGTACCAGACTTCCACTGCTGATACAGCTGACCGAACTTTACCCAGTCGATAGGTATAGCCTGTCGACCTTTATACTTTCCCTGAGACTTGGCTATGGCGATGCCTTCGCGCTGACGCTGTAAGGTCTGTTCACGTTCAAGCTCTGAGAGCGCCGCAAATATCGACAGAACGAATCGTCCCTGCGGAGTGTTGGTATCGATGTTCTCCTTACTGCTGACAAGAGTAACCTGTTTCCGCTGAAGTACATCGATTATGTTGAGCAGATCTCGCGTGGAACGTCCAAGTCTGCTGATACTCTCAATATACAGGGTATCGCCTTCGCGGACGTATTCCAGCATTGCTTTCAACTCGGGACGGTCAGCATTTTTACCGGACATTTTCTCAGCGAAGACACGTTCGACTTGATACTGCATCATCAATGCTTCCTGACGTGCGGTTTCCTGATGTTCAGTAGAAACACGGATATACCCAATCTTGCCCATTACCAGATACCTCCGCAGCAGTTTTCATACAGACTCTCCCCACACATGTATTTGACATCTCTGAGAGTTTCGTGGAGTAGGTTGGTATCCATAAGCATCTCCTCGATTTCATCGCAGGTATAGCCGGTATTCGAGCAGAAGTTCAACATCTTCGCTATCCACCCCATAGCAGCCGCAGTAAGCCAATAAGATTTCCTCATGCATATTGTAGTATGGAGAGTCATCATACCAGCTCATGTACTTGGATCTATATATTTAGGCTCGTACTGAGAGCGTGTGATTTTACCGTTTCTGTCGATACGCAGTATATCGCCTTCCTCAGTATCTACACGTTTACTCTCGAACTTTTGTAATCCCAGCTGCTTTAGAGCTTTCTTCATGATAGTCTCTGTGCTGGCATATACATACAGCCCTACTGCGACTTCGGGTTGTTTACCGCAGACACCGCAAGCGGTACAACCTTTACAGCCCGCTGTATCCTGACACTGATAGCAAAACATTTTCTGTTCCATGATATATTCCTCCATTATTTTCTTATCTCAACGATACTGCCATCCGGCGATATAACAGCGACTTTAAGCGGAATGTCCTTACCGCTTGCTTCGATTGCTTTTTTTATCGCATACTCCATACCGCCGCAGCACGGCACTGTCATTCTTGTGAGGGTAATACTCTTTATATCGTTATTTCTGAATATCTCCGTCAGCTTTTCAGCGTAATCAACGGCATCGAGCTTCGGACAGCCGATGAGCGTTATCCTGCCTTTGATAAAATCATGGTGGAAGTTTCCGTAGGCGTAAGCTGTACAATCGGCTGCAATCAGCAGATCAGCACCGTTGAAGTATGGTGCATTTGTAGGCAGGAGCTTTATCTGTATCGGGAATTGTCTCAGACAGCTTGGAACACTAACATTGCTGTCAGTTTCTTTCGGTGTGAAGCTCTGCAAAGCCGAGCCCGGACAGGTGAAACCGCTGCAGGCAGACTTTTTCTGCTTGTTTTCTTTCACCGCCTTTTCATCATAAGCCTCCGCTTCACGCTCGGTAAAGTGGATAGCGTCCATAGGACAGGCTGGGAGACAGTCCCCGAAGCCGTCACAGAAATCGTCACGCATGAGCTTTGCCTTGCCGTTCACGATAGCGATCGCCCCCTCATGACAAGCCTTTGCACACAGACCGCAGCCGTTGCATTTTTCTTCGTTTATCTCAATTATTTTCCGTATCATAGCCATACCTCCTTGACTTTCTGTATCCATTATAGTATAATCAAAGGAGAAAGTATGTTGTAATTACAACGTTTTGGGAGAAAAATATGGATATTTCAGTTTTGCATAATTCGATACTGTTCAAGGGCTTTGATGATACCGAAATATCTGAGCTTCTGAAAGCCCTTAATGCAGCCGAAAAGAAATATAAGAAAGGTACGATGATCTTTTCTTCGGGAGAGATCACCGATAAACTATGCTTTGTGACCGCAGGCAGCGTTACCGTGGAGAGCAACGATATGTGGGGAAACCGCACGATTCTCAACCTTGTGGGCGAGGGGCAGTTCTTTGCGGAGAGCTATGCACTCCTGCCTGATGTGCCTATGCTGGTCGATGTCTGTGCCGCTGTGGATTGCACTGTTGTTTTTCTGAGCATGAAGTCGCTCGCTGACCTCAACGATACGATAAGGGCGAGACTTCTTGCAAATCTTCTCACTATCACCACAAGAAAAAATCTGCACCTATCGAGCCGGAGCTTTCATACTGCTCCGAGACAGGTGCGTGGACGTATTATGGCGTATCTTAATACCGAATCGGTTCAGAAGCATTCCCGTGAGTTTGATATACACTTTGACCGTCAGCAGCTTGCGGACTACCTCAATGTGGAACGCTCTGTGCTATCAAATGAATTGAGCAAGATGCAGAGGGACGGACTGATACGATGCAGGAAGAACCATTTTGAGATCATATAACAGAAGCGCAGATGGCTAAAATTGGTCATCTGCGCTTTTTTATGCTCCTGTTTTTTCAAAGCCTTTCAAGACCTGTTTATCCGAGAACGAGGACAGCTTCCCGTCCGACCATTCTATGAAAACATTGTCCATTTCGTCTATATAAAGTATCGTTGCCGTTGAGCCGACAGGATAATCCCCGGTGACTGCTTCTGTCATTCTGATCTTAGCACCGACTGTGTATCCAGAGTATTTGTTCCCAAGTACGGCTTGAACGAGGATTCCGTGACTGGTTCAACTCATTGCATGATCGCTCCCTATTGGAGCAGGAGGTTGAATAAACCGTACATAACCGCTTTCCAAGAATCTGCCCGTACAGGTATTCTGTACTGTGACTGTGCAGGAGATAAAGTCCTTATCTCCGGAAAAGCTGTACTGTTCTCAATAAATGACATTGTTGGTTTATGATAATATCTGTACCGCCTACGAACGAAGTTGACACTGTTATACTTCATACATAATTTTTATATAGCTATAAAGAATTCCGCCCTTAATGGGCGGAATTTCATTATATTGTATTTGATTGCTATTATTGAACTTTGCTGCCGCCCCATTCAACGACTGTAAAGCCTTTTCTTTCAAAGGTATTGAGCTGCTGAAGTTCGATATCAATTGCATTATCCAACGTAACATAAGCCATGAATACGCGGAGCACGCTGTCGGGTGTAGGTGTGATG
>NZ_ATAX01000007.1 GCF_000571935.1 Ruminococcus flavefaciens 007c
GGTCTCTTTCTCGGGATAGAGATAGATGACTGGCTTATCCATGTATACCTCATAAACGATCGTCGGAGTTTTGCCATCGTCTTCTGCTGTTCTGATCCAGCCATATTGACCGCAGTATTCGGTAAATATCCATTTATCGTTATTATCCTGATATCCTAATTCCGAGAGATGAGTACCTTTATAAATAATTGCTACATACTCATAGCTTTCATCCGGGCCAAGATATAATTTAAGATAATCTGTAACAGTACGTATTGGTCCGCCGAAGCTGCGGTGATCAGGTTCTAAATATTCTGCAGCATTCTGATTTATAAGTTCTTTTCGCATCATTACAAAGTCAAATATATCTATCTTGTTATCACGGCAGAAATCAACTGCCATCCAGTTGGTAAGTGTAATATCTGACGCAGAAAGAAGCCACTTTTGCATTATCAAAGCATCTGAAACAGTGAGACAGCCATCTCCGTTGACATCACCGTTCGGTACCCATTCCAGTTTGCATGACAGTTCGACCTTGTTGTTCCCTTCATTTACGACTTCAAACTCAGGTTCGCAATAGCCGCCTCCGGTCATATCAGATATGATGTAATAATAGCTGTCGGGATCGTATACGTTTATATCATCGACTGTACAGGGGTTTGACGTTATACCATAATACTCTGTTTTACCGCTTGCAGTGACCTTCATAATGCGGAACGCATCATCACATTCAGGAATACCGATCAGTTCACCCGTATCCTTATCATACAGAGTGATAGTTGTTGAATATGATGTGGTCTTTTTACGGCTTTTTAGTTTTATTACAACATCGGCAGCTCCATTGTCGTATTTTGTGACGGTCATATAATCTTCAGGGATTATTCTGCCATTTTCATATCTCGGATGAGGATCGGCCGTTTCAGGGATCAAATATCCTTTTGGCGGATTACTCAATCCGAATGAAAAATTATCTGCGTCAAGGTGAAAACCTGTGCTCTTGTCAATTGCCGGATTTGTATAAAGCCAGAATGGCTGACGGTTCATAATGCACTCACCTTCAGGTGTGTCATAGCTTACATTTGTCCATATATAAGGAGCGTCATCTTCGGGAACAGAAATAGGCTTGCCGGTATCATAGTCAACAAGTGTATATCTCATATTTCCCTTAAGCAGTACGGTCTGTGCATCATCTATAACCACACAGTCGGCAAGTAATGTCTTTTCTATTGCAGTGGGTGAATTGGAAATAAAGTAATTTTCGGTATAGTCATACGCTATCTTTGCATACCCGTCTTTTTCAGCCTGAAATACCCGGATCTCATGTTTTGTACCGCCGTCCAGAGGTTCGGTTGTTTCCTCACTGCAATCTGTTGAGCACCGAGACGATATGACAGTACTATCATAATCACTTTCACGGTTAAGGATCCAGTAATGCCCTGTACCGATATCAGTATCAAGGCAGAATACAACATAATTGTCTTTTGCTGATATACAGGAATTAATACTTTCATACTCCATGTATTCCTCGATGCAGTCGGGAAGCCAGCCGTAGATATCGGTTTCTACAGCCTGCGTTCCGAAACTTGTAAAGGAGTATTCCTGCTGCAATACAGAATCACGACTGAATTTGACCTTGAAATCAGGCGGCGTTTTCCATGCGCTTTTATATACCACAACTTCATATGCAACATCGATGTCTTCATTAACAAATACATCATGGCAGTATTCGGTTACCAATGCTCCTGAAGTTTTTATCTCATACCTTGCTTGGCTGCGATACTGCTCTTTGAAAACAAGACAGATCAGATTGCTTTCATTTCCCGAACCGATGTGAGTTGCACCGTACTTATTGCGGAAGCTGACAGCTTCCTCAAAGGTTGTGGGTATCCAGTCAGGAATAGAGCTTTCTGTCATGAATTCTTCTGCATATACTTTTGATGTATTGCTCACATCTGCATTATCTGCAGAAAAAGGGATAATTGCGGTTGCAGCAGCGGCAATTGCAGCAGCTATCTTCTTGAATTTCATAATATTCACCTGCCATTCTTCTGATTTACAGTATATAACTGCTTTATTTCATTATACAGCGATATCTCGCTGAATGCAAGAGATAATTGTACTTTAGTCTTATAGGCTTTAACGTATGAGGAAGGTAAAATGTGCGGCTGAAATCGTAAACTTCTTGTGAACACACATTCTTATCTTTTTAACTCTCAGAGAATTCATTACGGAGCAGGTTAAGGCTGATACTTGATACGCTGCTCATTGAAAACCATCAAAAAGGCAGAAAGTATTATCTTCTTGACCTTGATGAAGCAGATAAACTTTTTGATATGTGATAATAAATATACCGCCTACGGGCGGTGCTTCTTTTTTACTGTTGCCGGCATGGCTTGAGGCGGCTGTTATATCTGCTGAGAGTATAACTATCACGAGAGTGACCGTTGCTGCAACCAACTGAACGTTACAACATATGCTGGTTACAAATCTCCCTTTTCTCATTCCTAATGGTAATATAATGATTATTGTTTGAATCTTTCAAGCGGTTGTGGCATACTCTCAGTCGAGAGTGATATGCAACCACCGTACATATCAATTACGGATTTTTGAAAAAGTAATAGTAGCATAGTATCAAAAACCACCTATTTTGAATACTTCATGCTTCGAGCGTTGCTCAAAATCCGTAATCACCTTATTTACACATTGAATTTAACAATATTTGGGTGGAGTTGCTTGGTTGATGCTTCAGAAGCAATATGGTAAATAATTGAGGTTAGGTGAAAACTGTCGATTGCATAAAAAAAGAGACCGCCTCGCAGGCGGTCGTAAGTTATAGAATGTCTTCATAGTTAACGTAACTCAGCAAGTTGACACACTGAGGACAAGGAAACGCCCAAAGCAAAACGTGCTTGCACCGTCTACACTGAGAGGATACGGTATTCTTCGCAGAAACCGTTTACAGAGCTTAATGCGGCTCGATGTAAGTGAGGTTAACAGCTATACAGTACAGCAGGCCATAAACGAAGGCGCTGCAAAGGTAGGTGCAAAAACGATTAAAGAAGGCGTTCATCTTGTATGTGCGGCATTGAAATTATACGATATAGCTCCCGTCCTGAGTGTTACATGCCCGGCAAGAAAACCAAAGTTGAAGGATCTTCCCACAGCGGAGCAGGTAATGAGTATGGTTCGCGGTACAGATATTGAACTGCCTTGCCTGCTTGCAATGTGGCTGTCACTTCGTATGAGTGAAGTGAGGGGATTGCAATTCCGCGACCTAAATGGAAATGTACTTACTGTCTGTCGCAGCAACATTTACTTCGACGGTCGCAACATTGTTCGCGATGTTAATAAGACCTACAAGTCAACTAGGAGGCTGACAGTACCAGACTACATAAAACAACTCATTGAGGCAGTGCCTCATAAGAAGGAAGACGAGTTTATCGTCCAGATGGAATACCAAACGCTTCGCAGTAAGTTCTATAAGCTGCTCGAAGAGCGCGGCTATCATATAACCTTTCACGATCTCCGCCACTTATCAGCAAGCGTTATGCTGATGCTTAACATTCCTGACAAGTACGCTATGGAACGCGGGGGCTGGTCTACTAACTCCACTCTGAAATCAGTATATCAGCACACGTTCTCTGACGAGCGCAAGCAGGTCGATAAAAAGATAGATGACTACTTCAACAGTCTACTTGAAGTTTTGAATAAGGAATAGATAAAAATAAAGTATAACAATATAAAAGAAGCAGCTCCCGCGAGGGAGCTGTTGTTCTTGTAAGTAATAAAAATATTGTTTCCATGATGACTACTTGGAGTTCCAGTTCAAGTTAGTTGTAACGATCGGCATTGAAAAGTGAATATAATGATAGCATCAAAAACGGCACTTCAGAAAGAGAAGTGCCGTTTTTTCATATCAATTGATGCAAATAAGTGAGAAATCAGAAATACGATATATTCCGGTTCCCTTATCCAGTCCGATAAGGAACTTGACATTGTCATCTGACTGAGTCATAGTTACTGTGTCAGTGATAGTCTGAACGTTAGGAGTGAACGTATGCTCATGGTAGGAATAGCTCTTATACTCTCCGTAGCCCTGCTGGAACATCGTATAAGTGTTTATGTTCTGTGAAGTACTGATCTTGTAAGTCATGCGGTAGGTCTTTCCTGCCTGAAGTGAAACTGTGCTGCTGCTTACCTGCGCATACTGCCCTGTCTTTGATACATTGACAGTTATGCTTCCGTCATCATTGTACTCGATAGAGCCGACACCATCATTCATCCAGACGCTCCAGCCGAACTGATCTATCATATTCGGATCGTCCTGCCAGTTATCATTTATTCCATAGAGGAGATTGAGATGGTGTTCTGCATATTTCGCTCTGTTCTTGTAGAAATTGCGGATCATTTTAATGCAACTGTCATAGTTTGAACTTATGCCAAATCTGCGGAAAGTATCATTAACAGCATCTTTTGTTGCGGCAGCATATGAGTCTATCTTTGCTGATACCTTAGAATTATCGAAGTTATCATTCATTATCTCCTTGTATCGGCTATAAAACTGCTGCTTGAATTCGTTATTGTTCATCAGCTTGTTGAATAGTGAGGAAATACTGGTGATTTTTCCTGATTTGTCCATATCCTTGAAGCAGTCACGGCGGAATGAGCACTGTCCGTCATAGCCTGAAGAATACTCCGTATCAAATAGCAGGAAACGCCATTTACCATCCATATATGGATTTGAGCTATCGTTCTCGTCTGAACGCCATATCATCCAGTTATTGCTATTAATAATGCAGTCCCAGTTTGCGATATAGTTTTCAAAAGCGATAAAGTCGATCAAGCCGTTAATATCCAGAGTATCGCATACCCTTTTATAATTTGAAGGATCTGACATATTTGCGGACATAGCCCAGTTCCAGAACTGCTTGAAATCCTGATATGCCGAATCAAGTCCCGAATACTCGTAACCATTCTTTACAGTAGTTATACGGTCGGAATCCACATGATAATGTGATTCAAGATAGTTCTCGTCAAGCTTTTCCTGCATTGAATAGGTACCCCAGAATTCTCCATCAAGGAAGACAATATAATCCTGCTTTGCCTGTTTACCGAGTGATAGTCCTTCTGCGAGGGACTGGTTCAGGTCATCACGGAAACGGCAGTTATCATAAGCATTTCCGCCATTTCGGATAGTTACCTTTTTATATTCCTTGATCTTTGCGCCGTCAATATCTGTGGCACCGCCCTCGAAGAAATCATACTGCATTTTATTTGCACCGTAGTCACGGCGTGCATAGAACGTCATGCTCTTTTGAGGGAATGCGGCAGACCAGTTTCCAGCTATGCGGACTCCAACATCTTCTGTAAACTTGAGCTTACCCTGTTCAAATACTTGTATATTGCAGGGGCGCTCCCATTCCTTGCCCTCCGAGTTGTAATTCGTCGGATTTTCGTTGCTTCCCACATCAAGATTGGGATCAAAGCTGCCACTGTTCTTCCAGCGGTAATACTGATCACCGATCATATATATACCTTTTTCCTTATCAAAGAAATTACTGCTGTCAGTGGAGATTGAAAGCACTTTCATATCCTTGTAATATGAGGCGTTTTTTCCGACAAAGTAACTGTTTGTTGCTACGTCGCTGTAAAGTCCGTTGCTGTCCCTGCATACCGCTCTAACTACCATGCCCTTATCCACTGCGAAATTCGGAGGCTCATAGCCTCTGAGAGAAATATCACGGATCGAAGCGAGCTGATTGGTATCATTGGAGTTATTGCGTATGCTGATACTTCCCTGATACTGTTTTGCTGAACCCGAGGTGCGCGGATCCGAACCGTCAAGTGTATAAAGCACAGTGGAGCCGCTGCTGCCTGAAATAGCAAGATCGAATGTAGAATCATAGAAGCCTCCTTCTGATGAGAATACAGGCTTTTCAACACGGTATACCACTTCAGCTGAGCTGTTAGAAGCTCCGGGTGTGGGCTTCAGTAATGCCAGACTGTCAGAGCCGTCGGGGGTTCTTCCGAAGGTAACATCAGTATCAAGCTCAGGGAGCTCAAGCTTGTCAAGCTCCGTACCGTCAGGTGAAGTCAGGTATATGGTTTCTCCTGTTGCGCTAATTTTAAAAGCAGCATGAAGCTCACCTGTTGCTGAGTCGGTATCATCACAGAAAATGATGATATATTTACCGACGCCAAGCGTCGTTCCCTGTGGAAATGTGAACTTGTAACGGTTTTTGTCACCGTCTGAAACTCCGATTCCGCTGAGATCACAGACATTGTCACCCGCATTATACAATTCGATCCAGTCGGGTGATGTTCCATCAGCTGCCTTTATTGATTTTTTGTTTGTAGAGCATACTTCGTTGATATATAGTTCCGATGTACCGCTCTGCTGATGGGATACGACCTTTTTTCTCATCTGACACAGGTCAAAAACATCCCATACACCATCATTATTAAGATCATACTGTTTTCCGTCAAAGTTTTCATCAGTATTTTTTCCGAGCAAATAATTCTGAAAATTCTTCAGATCCTGTTCACGGAATATCTGACAGTTATCTGCCGCCGCAGCTGTCAGTGTGAATTTGTCTGCTCCTCTGTGAGAAGCATCTTTTGTGCCGTCATGAACATCAGTTCCCTGATACGGAACGGCAGATGCCGTCAGAAAGAGAGCTATCAGACCGGACAACAGCTTATTATGCTTCATGGGTTTCCACCTCCTGAAAAATTATGTATTACATTTCGTGCACGATTACACCGTAATTATATGGTATTTTACGCTGTATGTCAAGAGACTTTATAGTACATTTTGTGCTGAATTAAAAACATAATGTGCAAATATACAAAGGCGTATAAAGCAAACAGATATTATTTATTATGCTTTATACTAAGAAGTCTTCGTTTTAGTATCCGTATGCATAAAAAATCTTATTTAGGCATATCGTCAATATCGACCATCAGCTTCAGCGCACTTCTGACATGGAGTATGTGATACAGACTACCAAGACGAATGCCGGTAAGCGGCAGATTCCGATCACCGAGGAGGACGCCCGGTGCTTTCAGGCAATCATCGAGGACAGGGGCAAACCGAAGAAGGAAAAGTTTGTGGACGGATACTGCGGTTTCCTGTACTTCGACGATGAAGGTATGCCGTTGGTAGCGCTGCATTGGGAACATCGCTTCAACCGCATGGTCAGCAAGTACAACGAGATTTATCGGGTGCAGATGCCGAATATTACTCCTCACGTCTGCCGCCATACCTACTGCAGCAATCAAGCGAAGGCAGGTATGAACCCGAAAACACTGCAATATCTGATGGGGCATAGCGAAATCGGCGTTACGCTTGACGTTTATACGCATCTGGGGCTGGAGGACGCTGCTGCGGAGCTTCACCGCATGGAGGAAGTCCAGAACGCCCGTCAGGAGATGAACAGAACAAAGGATGAAGCAGTATGATATGCTTCCGGCTGCGGCTCACTTGAAGTGAGCCGTTTTTTTTTGCCCGTTTTGACTTGATGAAATGGAAGGATTATGGTATAATGATATGGCATGAAAACGCATTCAATGGAATTATGAATGCTTTGTTGCAAAAACATTTCTGTTTTAGGTGGTTATTATGAAAACGATGAAAAAGGTTTTGATCGGCATCCTTGCCGTCCCACTGTTTCTGATATTGTTTGAAATCTTCGGTATGATCATCAATCACGCCTCGACCTGTATCCAGACAAACCGTTTGCGCCATGACATTGTTGATGCAATCCCCAATACCGAGATCATTTCTGTCGAATCGCAGACAGGCAATACTACAGGTACGGGAAATCATGTAGACTGTCTGACACAGATCACTTTTACATCAAATCTTTCTCTGTCTGATGTGCGTGATAAAATGGATGACACTTATGAATGGAACGATCTGAGCTGCTATGTCGAAGAAACGAACAAAGCAGGAGAGTATCTTTTCTTCCTGCGTAAGCGTGCACCATTCGCTGATAATATCGAAGGGCATTAAGAAATCAGATCGGATCTGGAGGTCGCACTCATCACCACCCACTTTGCAACAGCGATTCTCGGTGAGCAGCTTGATGTGAAGCAGAACTAAACAGCTAAAAAAACAACCGGCGATTATCCGGAACACGCGCAAAAATCCTTAGTAGTAAAACACCCCGATTTCTACTACTATTTTACTACTAACGATGTCCGCAGTTTGCAAAAACTTGCCGCGTTTTGTAGTTTTCGCCCCGTTCTGCCAAATTGGTAGTAAGAAAAATAAGCCGCGATATACCGCGCAAAATACGGCAATACAAAGCAAATCGGAGAGAAAAAACGTATGATAAAAATAATGTTCGTATGCCACGGCAATATATGCCGCTCCCCCATGGCAGAATTTATAATGAAGAAGCTTGCCTGCGAAAACGGCATAGGCGATGATATTTATATTGCCTCATGTGCTGTAAGTTCCGAGGAGCTGGGCAATCCCGTATATCCGCCCGCAAGAGCCGAGCTTGCAAAGCACGGCATAAGCTGCTCGGGAAAAAGCGCCGTTCAGCTGAAGCGCTCCGACTATGACAGCTATGATTACTTCATAGGCATGGACACCTCCAATATCCGCGGCATGAACCGTATTTTCGGTAGTGATCCCGAAGAGAAGATATATAAGCTCCTCACCTTTGCAGGCAGGAGCGACGACGTATCCGATCCGTGGTACAGCAAAGATTTTACAGCTGCATACAATGATATTCTGGAAGGCTGCCGCGGCCTTATGGCAAAGCTTATATAATAACAGCCCTGAAGCAGGTAATGAAACTGCCTCAGGGCTTTTTTCACTTATATCAATCTGTAAGCTTGCCTCTTATGTCATACGCATTCAGAAGCTCAGATACTTCGCCTTCATTTCTGACCTCAGATTTAAGCTTTGCAAAATCAGAGGAGGTATACATTTGCCATATATCATCTATGTCATGGCCTTCCAGCTCCGAGCCTGAAAGTATCTCAGTCCATGCAGCGTCCCATTCAGCGGCAGGGTACTTGTACTCGCTGCACACCGTAAAGAATTTCTTCATCAGGTCATTATCGGGTGTTGAGTAGAAATAATCCAGCCACACCATGAATCTGACGGAGGTTTCACGGTTGTTCTCCACCTCAGGAGTCCAGAGATCCCAGCAGGCGTCGTTATAGTAGCCGTTATCCATAGCATAGAGGAATCTGCAATAATCCGCAAAGCGCTCTATATATGCACCGTACTCGAGATAAGCCTCATCCCAGCCGTTCTGGATGACATGAACGAGCTCATGGGTGATGCAGTCGAAATCGGTCTTATTCTCTCCCAGCCATCTGTCATTCAGATGTATATGAGTCCCCGAGGTCCATGAGATCGCATAATCATCATCCTCGACAGCGATGGAAACATCTGTTGGAGATCCCTTCACAAAGCCGAATCTTTTGTACATTTTCGGATAGCACTGCCAGAAGAGCTTTGAAAGAGTGACGATCTGATCGTTGGAAGTATACCTGTGCCATTTTCCCAGCTGGAATGTAATGCTGTAATTCATGCCGTCCACAGTTCCCTTCTGGATAATATCCGAACCGCCGACAGCAACAGACAGACCGTCGATTATGCCGTCAAAATCCTCAGCCTTGAAGGGCAGTCTGAATGAAGGTATACTCTCGTCCTCTGTGCTGATACTTATTTCCGAGGGTGCTTCGGAAGACTCAGTCACAGATTCGGTTGAGACCTCTGCAACAGAACCTGTCCCGCTTACCTTGTCATCATCTTCCGCCATGCTGCACGAAAACAATGCAGCAGCCATAACAGCGGCAGTGATTATAACTGATATTTTTTTCATTTATATAAGTTGCTCCTTTATATGTTTTTTTAAATATTATATCACCTTAACCGTCAAAAGTCAAATATCGAAACAAATGGCCCTACCTCACTTCAAACTCATAGTCTCCGTGAAGCGGGATATCCTCAGAGCTTATCCGCTCCACACTGCCCCATGAATGGTTTTCCATGGCAGCGATAAGGTCCTCGATGTCCCCTGATAAGCCCTCTGCCTCCATCTCGACAGAGCCGTCGTCAAGATTTCTCACCCAGCCGCTTATACCGAACCTACGAGCAGTATGCAAAGCCTTCCAGCGAAAGCCTACTCCCTGAACATAGCCGTAAAAGATGATATGTCTGCGTACTTTTTCCATAATACCTTCTCCGTATAACCTTTTTATATAAATATTATATCTCATAAAAGAGAATTGGTCAAGATACCGCGTATTTTGACTTGAAAAAGCACAATATATATGCTATAATTGAATAAATAAACATTTCGAAACGAGGTCATCAGATGATACAGGACATATTTCCGAGCAGACTTAACAACGCATACAAAAAAGAGACCGCCGATGCTGACAGCTTCATAATGATATTCAGGAACGGCGCTCTTCTCACATACTTCGACAGCGACAAAAAAGACATCGTTTTCCCAAAGATGAAGGAGCTTGATGAAATTCCCGAAACCGAGTATCTTTTCTCGGTGGACAATGACAGATACTTTCTGTCATTCGGCAAGGATACAGAGCCCTTCGGGCAGTACGGATATATGACGGTAAAGGAGCTGCGCGGACTTGCTCTCAGCACATCACGCAGCATTTTTGCAGCCTTTACGGCATATCATCTCTGGAAATGGTACGATTCATCCCGCTTCTGCGGCGTATGCGGCAGCAGGACAGCACACAGCGGACGTGAACGCGCAATGGTCTGTCCCGATTGCGGAAACACAATATATCCGAGGATAAATCCCGCGGTAATAATCGGAGTAGTCCACGGCGATAAGATACTTATCACCCGCTACCGCGTGGGCTATGCCCATAATGCCCTTGTGGCAGGCTTCACCGAGATCGGCGAGACGCTGGAGCAGACCGTGGAGAGAGAGGTCATGGAGGAAACAGGACTGAAGGTAAAGAATATACGCTACTACAGATCACAGCCCTGGGGTCCCGCCAGTGATATTCTTATGGGATTCTTCTGTGAAGCCGACGGCAGCTGTGACATTAAGATGGACGCCTCGGAGCTTAAATATGCAGAATGGCTGAGCAAGGACGAGATCGAGCTCCAGCCCGACAATTACAGCCTTACAAACGAGATGATGAAGGTCTTCTGCAAAGGCCTGACATTCTGAAAAGAGGCTTGCATGAAAGGAAACCGCTATGAACAATGCACTTAAATGTCTTTCGGCAGCTATGGCAGCTGTCATGCTGTTCGGCTGCACATCAAAATCAACTAAATCAGGAACAGGCTCAAAAATAGACAGCAGCTCCTCCGCACAGTCTGTCCCCTCAGCAGAGACCTCTGTGCTCCCCGTTCTTTCAATAGAGACAAAGAGCAAGGACGCAGATGTCATGGACTTCGTGAAAAAGCCTGTGGCAAAGCACGTTGCCGAAGCCATAGCTTCATGGACTCCCGACTACGAAATGCCTCCCGAGCCCTATTATGAAGAGTGTACCGTCACACTGAAGGACGGCAGTGGAAAAACACTTCTTGAGCCTGCCGACGCACAGGTCAAGGTCAGAGGCAACTGGACCACCAATTACGACAAGAAGCCTCTGAGGCTCAAATTCAACGAAAAGCAGAGCCTTCTCGGGCTCAACGGCGGAACAGCCTTCCGGAACTGGCTGCTCCTTGCGGAATATAAGGACGCCTCCATGCTGAGAAACAAGGCCGCACTCTATGCTTCCCGTGAGATCCTTGGCAAAGACGGGCTCTTCGCAGCAGACTGCGACTTCGTGCAGGTAGAGATAAACGGCGAATACTACGGTATGTACCTGCTTTCGGATATGCAGCAGGTAAACGAGGGCAGAATAAACATCACAGATCCCGAAAAGGACTATCAGGGCACGGACATAGGCTATTTCATGGAATATGACGGCTACTTCTACAACGAAGACGAGCTTCACAGCTTCAGGCTCGGTCTCCATGACAATGCACCTCTGACCCCCTTCAGCGACACAGAGTATAAGGGCGAGGGAGTAACGGTACAGCCGACCTCCTTCATGGATCCCAAAAGAGAGCTTGGCATCACTCTGAAGAGCAGCATATATTCTCAGGATCAGCATGATTTCATCGAAAACTTCGTAAACAACGTATATAATATAATGTATGAGGCAGCCTACAACCATAAGGCATTCGTTTTCGACAAGGATTACAAGACCATCAGCGAAAGCACCTCAGTCACACCTCAGCAGGCAGTAGAAAACGTTGTGGACATACAGTCCCTTGCGGATATGTATATCATCAGCGATCTGACCTGCGACGCGGATATATACTGGTCAAGCTTCTATATGACCGCCGATTTCGGAGCAGACGGCAACAAGAAGCTCACCTTCCAGGCTCCCTGGGACTTTGACTCGTCAATGGGAAACAAGGACAGATGTATTGACGGAACGGGCTTCTACGCATCGGGCCTTGTACCCGACGTGGACGGCGGTCCCTCCGGCAACGGAATGTATGAAACAGTCAATCCCTGGCTGACGGTTCTTGCCTATGAGGACTGGTATCAGGACATAATAAAGGAAACATGGACCATAGCATATGACGACGGAGTATTCGACCGCACCTGTCAGCTGATAGAGAATACCAGCGCGTCTCTCGAGGAAGAATTCACAAAGAACTACGACAAGTGGAACAATATCATCATCAATTTTGATTTTGTCAACGAGCTCTCCGAGCCTGCCGCAAACTGCCATAACGAAGCAGAAGCGGCTGAATTCCTTGCAAACTGGCTGAGAAGCAGGATAGACTTCCTCAACAGCAAGTGGCACAAATAGATCAAGATGCCACAAGATTCATAACGGCAAAAAAGCGTCTGCATAGTGATAATTCACAAATGCAGACGCTTTATTTTATGCAAAACACAGAACCGAAATTTTTTTATTCTGAAATTCAATGTTTTTCCGTTGAATTTCATCTGTTTTTGCCCCTTATACAGAAAGATGTACGCAGATGATCTCCTCCACGGCATTATCTGCCAGCGATCACCTTTTTCCTGAGCAGCACCATATCAAGGGAATCCACACAGCTGTCCCCGTCCATATCCGCTCTGTTCCAGATCTCCTCATCAAAGCTCTGATTACCGAGGATATGCTTCTGAAGGAGCAGCATATCAGCCACGCTGACCGAACCGTCGGAATTAAGATCACCCTTTTCAAAGGAGTTTCTCATAAAGGCACAGCTGATAACGGAATCATTCTGAACGGTAAAGCTTATCTCAGTATCAGAGGAAGTCACCGCACCTGTCCAGCCACCGAAGGTATAGCCTGTATCCGGCGCAGCGCTTACCGTGACCTTATCACCCTTTTTCAGGCTTCCCGCCCATTTGCCATCGGAAAGGCTGAGGATACTGCCGTTAAGCTTCACTGTACCGCCCTTATCCGCTTTTACAGTAAGGAAAGCGGTCTCACTGCTCAAGCCCAGATACTCCTTCATGAACTTCATAGCGTACTCGGGACGGTTCCTGAAGAAATCCCTCATGGTATTGAGCTCCTTGTGGTAATAAGCTGTCTCATCAGCCGAATAACCGCTGTAATCCTTCTTGGGAGTACCGCTGTTCCAGCGCCAGCTCATCATGACCATATAGGGCATATACTGCTGTTCCTGACTGTCGATTATAGCGACCATTTTTTCGGGCTCGTAAACATCTGTGGCAAAGGAAGAGAATGTGGCGGCAAATCTGTTCCTGAACTCTTCATTATCCAGCAGGGCATGGAATATGGTCGTAGGAGTATCATTCACTGACTTGTCCATCTTCCTGAAGGAATCATGGGCATACCCCTGCACTCCGCCGAAGCTGGCATAGGTAAGGCCTGCGGAATAGTCAAGGTCAAATGTACCGAAGCGCCATTTTCCGTCACTGTAAGGGTTTCCCTCTATGGGCTCACCCTTGTTTTTCCACATCATATAGTTATAGTTTGGCCAGTCCCACGTTCCGAGGTAAAGGCCTGCGCAGTAATGAAGAATGATACTGTCAATATCTATTCTGGAAGCAACATACTCATAGGCTTCCTTCCTGCTGAGGTCATTTTTCTCGCAGTAATCGCTTATATCTTCTATCTCGTCATAGTCCGCATCTGTTCCCTCCTCAAGCTCGCCGTTCTTGATTATGGCAGCATTTTCGGCAGGTATATCATAATTGGACTGTATATAGTAATCGGAGCACTTCTCCATAAGGTCGTACATACCCCAGAGCTCGCCGTCAATAAAGAGCATACATCTTCTGCTGTCATAGGTAGCCAGATCGTCCAGCTTTTTCAGCGGATCCGTAACCGCCAGCTCACGCATACGGTCAACCCAGCCCACTGCACGGAGACTGAAGGAATCGTACTTCTTCACTTTCTTTCCCGTTATCTTTGAGACATTATCCTCAAGGAGGGTATAATTCAGCTTGGAATCGCCGTACTCGCTCCTTGCAAAGATATTGAAGCTCTTTGACTGACTGTTCCTTGTGGAAGCGCCCTTGATGCGTATGCCCATTTCCTGTGAGAATCCGAGCTCACCGTTCTCAAAAAGGGTAATGCTTGCGGGACGTTCCCACGCTTTGCCCTTCGAGAAGAAATTGGCAACATTATCCGCATCCCACTCGCTCTTGAAAGCTCCGGGATTATTCTTTTTCCATTCAAGGAACTGGTTTCCGCATACATATATGCCCTTATCAGGATCAAAGAGATTGTCCGGATCGGTCACCATAGATACCACGGGTATATCCGTATAGAATTTCAGCTTGTCCTGAGGCATAACAAAATAGGTATTTGTAACTACGGGACTGAACCTTCCGTCCGCAGACTTTGCCGCCGCACGAACTACGGTCGCCTTGTCAAACAGCGCACTGCTTGCTTTGTAATTGGTGGAAAGTATTATGGACTGCGCCGTATTGTCATGCTGATACTTGCTGTACACATTGGGCTCCGAGCTCCTGTCATAGAGCGGAATATCAGCAGAATACACCTTTGCGGTCTCCGAGGTGGTGGGATCGGTACTGTCAAGGGTATAGTATATGGTATCCTCAGAGCTCAGCGACAGCGCAAGATTGTCAGTATTTCCGTAAAAACCGGAAGTCATTGAGAATACGGGCTCGGCAACTGCGCTTTTGTTCTCAGCCAATGGAGTAGCCTCCATCTTAGCAAAGCTGCTGCCTCCGTCGGGAGCTCTGCCGTAGGTCTCATCTTCCTTCAGTGAAGGGATCTCCACGGTCTGAACAGCATTTCCGCTTTTATCATAGAGTATTACCGTATCTCCCGATTTGCTCAGAGAAAAGCCCGTATGAAGCTCGCTGCCATCTGATGGCTCCTTTGAAGCTATCACAAGTATACGCTGACCTGCTCCGAGAACTGTACCCGATGGGAATGAAAAAACGGCTCCTGCGGCAGGATCGTCGGACAATCCGTAACCGCTTATGTCCATTGCGGAACTTCCTGCGTTGAGAAGCTCTATCCAGTCTGATGCCTTACCGTAGCTGTCGGTATAAGATGTCTTGTTCTGAGTGCATATCTCGTTTATCAGCAGAGCCGAGCTGTCCTCCGCATACACAGAAGGAACTGCCGAGACAAGTGCCGAAGCCATTGAAGCTGCCGAAACGAGACTTACGATCTTTTTTGTAAAACTCATAGGATTACCCCTCTCTGTAATCGTTTACACTGATCAATAACCTTCTGACGGTGCAGTTATTAAGTATACACTAATTATAGCATAATCCCTGACGAAAAATCAACGAAAAACCGCTTTATGCGGTAACGAAATCTCAGTATGTTTATTGTATGATATGAATAATTGGCAGAAGCTGAATATAGCATGATACACAAAATAATATGTATATTTTATGTATTGATAATATCATTATCTTTCTGTGCAGTAAAAAAAGCGGACTCATAAGAGTCCGCTTGATACTTTAGATCATATCATTAATTCTTTCAATATACATCATTGAACGCAGCCTGTCATCAAAAGACATTTTTCCGCCTCCGTCAGGTCTTGAAAAATCCCTCCTGCCAAGGAGAACGGCCTTCGACTCTGCCTTTTTCAAGCCATTGCTAAGCCAGAGGAATTTATATGCTGCATCATCCCTTACAGAATAACATGGCATAAACGGCTCATTATCCGTATCCTCAATACTTTCCGGTTTTGTTTTTACATACTTAAGATATGTAACAGGAAGCGTGTCTCCGAGTCCTTCCAACCTGACATCATATTCTATAATGTCATGTACTAAAAATACTATGAAGCCTTCCTTATCCGACTTGCATATATCCGAAACCTTGGCATAGTATATCTCGTTTGCCGACCAGCTCGTTACGTATTTCTTCGGTACAGTTACCTTTTTTTCGGGCTTAGGTTCGGAAAGCAGTTTTTCTCTCAGCTTGTCAAGCTCTTTTTTTCTTTTATTAAGCTCTGCACCTGACCACCTGCTCATTTCATTTTCCGAGTCAAGCACATCCAATGCTTTGTTTTTGACTTCTTCTGTCAATCTACCGTAGTCTGACATTACAGACGACAATGCCAACCAGAAATCGCAGGAATCTTCTGTATCCTTCAGCAGTTCCTGATTTTCGGACAGCAATTCATTCAATGCTTCTTCATTGCTTCTGCCGAGTTTTAGCTTGTTTACGTATGCTGTTTTTATATCGTCTCCGATGTCATTCTGAAATATGCCTGTGCCCCATGTACCCATAAGAGCTCCTTTCTGAAATCAGGATATTATTATTTTGCCATATTCTCACTGTTTTGTCAAGAAAAAAGCGGACTCATAAGAGTCCGCTGAAAATAAAACATACGAAAATAATATAAAATGCAAAATTATTAAGAACGAAGATATTTCTTCATTTTATAACAAAGAAATCGTCCTCAAACTCACCGTTGATGTTATAAACCGCATCATAGTATCCCAAATAACGATAAGAAGTATCATGGATTTCAATTGTAACAACTATAACTTCTTTTGTTTCACGTATTTTTTTATATGCGATAGAATATAAATCTGGAACTATTGATTCCTTATTAATCATTCCCATTTCAAGAGCTTCATCTTTATCTTCTATGATATAACTATTATAGTTTTTCCAAAAAGACTTCCATGTCTCATCAATTAATTTATATTCATCAACGAAAGATTGTAAATTAGATTCAAAGGAGTTCATATTAGTGCTCTCCAGTTCCAAAGTAATCAAAAATTATATGACCACTTTCTTCATCATAATTTCCAAAGAAGCGATAATCACCAAATGCACCTTTGACTTTTAACTCATAATTATATTGTTTTCCATTACCCAATGTCATGCCTTTGGTCACCTTAATTCCGTTTGCTCCTTCCTTTCCAACAAATCCTTTTTTCATTGCATTTATAAACTTTTCCATACCTTTAAAGCCTAATTTTTTCATTCCTTCTCTAAATGCAGACCTTTTGATCCAAGCACGAGGAACACACTGATTGTGTACTAAAACAGACTTATCACCTACAAAATATGTATGGAAACCAGCAACTTCAAAATTGTATACAAGGATAGGTTCTGACAGTTTTTCAAGTTCTGATCCTGTTATCAATGCAGATGAACCATCAATAAGATAAACCTCATCACCTTTAATAAGATCACCTGCCGCTACCCAACCATAATCTGGAACATAAAACGGATGTGTTGGTGTTGTATCAATATCGCCCACTGATGTATGAAGATGAAGTATTTCAGTTTCCTCATGAACATATACATTTAAAACTTCTTTAAGTTCTGTCTTTCCTGTATAAATATCATAAGCCCAAACCTTATCACCGATTTTAATTTCATCTATTCGTTTATGTCCGTCTTCTGTTGCAACAAGAGTATCACCTGTAAAACATGCAGGATTTTCGGGTTGACTCATTCTTATCAGATTAACATCTTTAATAGCTTTACCCATCTGACGGAATGAAATAAGTGCAAAGATACCTCTGAATACTGCCTGAGCAGGATGTCCTTCCTTTGCTGAAATATATGTACCTATTCCCCCAAGTATAAGGAAAGCTCCTCTGAATATCTGTAATGCTATAACGCAACCGGCATATACAGTTCCAAAGCACATAAGCGTACTGATAAGAGCCCCCAAAATAACGCCCCATGCTGCGCCCTCAAGGCCTGCAATCAAAGCTTCACCAAAGCCTTTTCCACCGAGTAAAGCATCAATTGTTCCAAAGATAAAGCCTGTTATTGCTCCCATTATTTCATGGAACAAAATATACGCTGCAGATTTTTCAAGCATCTCTCCTATCGACATACAAGCTGACAATTCCGGAAGTGACATATGACCACTCGGATCAACATATGTAACAGGATTTGCATTAGCATAGAGATACCTATGCAGTGAAACGGGATCAAAGGCGTCTCCTTCATATGTATCCATGGAAGTAAATGTTCCAGTTGAGGGATCCATATATCTTGCACGGAGATAATAAAGACCTGTTGTGTCGTCCTGCTGCTCGCCGCAGTAGAGATAGCTGTTTTCGGTCTCACCTGTTCTTTCAAGCATATTGCCGAAAGCATCGTAATTATAGGTGTCTGTGAGCTCACCGTCAGCATTGATAAGTCCTCTTACAGTGCCGTGTCCGTCATAGAGATAGATATATGTCTGACCATCACGCTCCATAGAGATGAGATCATCACCAATAGTATAATGGCAGAGCTCATTGCCGTCCTTGTCGGTTTCAGCAATTACATTTGTGAATTCATCATCATCGTTTAAGTATCTAACTTCACTTGTCTCTGCGCCCTTTATAGTCTTCTTGCTTAGACGCATGCCGTCATAGTTATAGGTGTACTCCTCGGCATATGCCTCGTCGCCTGCCATTACAGTAGCACGGAGAAGCTTGTTTGAAGCATTGTATACATATGTAGATGACTTGACTCCCGAATCTGTTGAGATAAGGTTGCCTGCATCGTCGTAAGTATAGACTGTATTGTTCTCCTGAATGAGCTGGTTGAGTGCATTGTAGCTGTAAACAGTTTCCTTGCCGTTTTCTGTCTTGCTAATACGGTTGCTTACTGCATCGTAAGTATAGGTATACTCTGTTACCTTGCCGTCGGAAGAAGTGATCTTCTCACCTGTAAGTCTGTAAAGCTCATCATATGTATATTCAACTGTGCGGTCAAGCTCTGCAACCTTAGTTCTTTCGCCTGCTGCGCCGAGAGTATAATCATACTGAGCCACAGTCTCGCCGTTGCTGTCGATCACCTTCTCGCTGACAAGACGGTTGACTTCGTCATAGGAATATGTAACCTCAATGCCGTTTGCATATTTTACTGCTGTACGGTTGCCGTTTGCGTCATATTCGTACTGTGTAACAAAGCCGTTTCTGTCAACAACTCTTGTAAGTCTGCCAAGGAGGTCGTAATCATATGATGTTGAACCGAAGTTTGTGTTGATGCTTGTAAGGACTTCATTCTCATCATAGTTATACTCGATATACTTACCGCCTGGATAAGATACCTTTGTAAGACCGTCCATATTGTTGTACGAATACTGTGTAGTTCCTTCCTTAGCGCTTACAGATGAAACCTTTCCGTCACGTGTATAGCTGAAGGATACTGTACCGTCATCGTTCTTTCTGCGTGTAAGTCTGTCAAGATTGTCATAGGTGAATTCAGTCAGCTTACCTGCATAGTCGGTAGATGTAAGGATATTGCCGCATATATCATATGTAGCCGTAGCAGTCTTGCCCATAGCATTTGTAGTAGCAACTACTCTGCCGTGGTCGTCGTAGGTATAGCTTGTTGCATTGCCGTTTGCGTCAATGACCTTGACCAGATAATTGCGCTCGTCGTATTCATATGAAGTAGTTTTGCCGGCAGCGTCTGTAACACCTGTAAGGTTATCGGCACCGTCGTACTTATATGATGTAACGTAGCCGTTCTGATCTGTCTGACTTGTTACACGGCCTCTTGCGTCATACTCTGTTGATACGGATGAGCCGTCGGGATAAGCAGTCTTTGTGCGGTTTCCGTTGTCGTCATAGCTGTAAGTAAACTTATTGCCCTTTGCATCTGTCATTGAACCCAGCAGACCGTGCTCATTGTATGCGAATGAGGTCTTGTTGCCGAGAGCATCAATTATAGCGGTATTATTGCCTATCTTGTCGTACTCATACTTGGTCACTGCACCTCTTGTATCTGTAGAAGAAACAAGATTGTAGTTAGCGTCGTACTCATAGGTAACTGCTTTTCCGTTGGGGTAGGTCTTGGAAATAAGGTTGCCTACCTTGTCGTATTCCATTGTTACCTTTCTGCCGAGTCTGTCCGTAGCTGAAAGGTTATTGCCTTCCTTGTCGTAGGTAAAGATCTCGGTGGTACCGTCGCTGTATCTGATCTTTGTGAGATTGCCCAGGTTGTCATAGTCATATGACGTCTGTCTGCCCTTTTCATCGGTAGCTACGGAGATCTTGTCGATAGAGTTGTACTCGTTTGAAACGATATTTCCTTCGCTGTCGATAGTCTTTATAAGGTGACCCTTGTCATCGTAGACATAGTTCTCGGTAACGGACTTTGAAGCTCCGTCAGAGGTATAGTAAAGTGTCTTGGATATGCATTTTCCTTCAGCGTCATAGCTGAACTCTGCAACAGCGCCTGCGCCGTTTGTAACTGACTTGACGTTGCCCTTGCTGTCATAGGTCATATTCATATATGTACCTATCTCGTCTGTAACGGACTTCAGTCTCTTGTTTGAGTCATACTCGTAATTGATCTCGTTGCCCATAGCGTCCGTAGTGCCTGATGTGAGACCGTCGTCAGTGTATCTGATCTTCAAAGCATCAATGCCTGTGGAGTTTATTGATGTGAGCAGACCCTTTGAGTTATACTCATTTGTGATCGTGTGTCCCTCAGCGTCTGTAAGGGTGAGCATATTGCCCATTGTGTCATACTTATAGTTTGTAGTATTGCCAAGTGCATCTGTCTTTGAAGCAAGATTGCCGTTGCTGTCGTAGGTATTCTTTACGGTATTGCCGTTTGCGTCTGTCTGTGAGAGGATATTACCCTTTTCATCATAGATATAGCGTGTAACTCCGCCGTTTCTGTCGGTGACGACTTCCTCTCTGCCGTCGATGTCATGTTCGTAGGCTATCTCGTTTCCGTTGGCGTCAACAGACTTTGTGAGACGACCTTCATTGTCGTATTCGTTTCTCGAGATCATAACGCCTCTTGCATCATAGATCTCTGAGAGGTAGTGCTTCTTGTATGTAAATTTGGTAGTGCTTCCGGTCTGATCTGTTACGCATACAAGATCGCCAAATACATCGTATTCATAGGTAAGCTTCTTTCCTGTGCTGTCCGAAGCCTCTGCGATCCTGCCCTCTTCGTCGTAAAGGAAGCTGATAGACTTTCCGTCAGATGATGTAACGCCGTTCTTGCCGAAGCTTATGGTCTCACCTGTTGTAGTGGTAACACTCATAAGTCCCTGCTTAGCGTCGATAACATACTGTGTGCCGTCAGGTCTTGTATATACGAATCTCTGAGGATCGTAATCCTCGAACTCTGAATTGAGCAGTCTGCCGCTGTCATAGAACAGCTCGCTCGGACTCATATCACAGGGTACGAGAGTTGAACCCGAACCGTTTGTGGGTACATAAGTCATAGTAAGTCCGTAATGCTGGGGGATAAGTACCTGCTGTGCAGGTGAGAGCTGCATTACGAATTCTTCGGATATACCGTTTCCGAGGTCGATCTTGATCTTGTGCTGCTTTGTTTCCTGGATAACATATTTTGTAACAAAGAAGGACGAAGACCTTGCCTCTTCCCAGAAGTCGCTCTGGTCGCTGTTGATATAGAGCTTTACGTTCTCGAAGGACAGATCCCAACCGTAGCCGAATTCGCCCTTGATGTCCTTGCGGCGGCTGTCGTAGGTACGGATCATGGTAACAGGCACCTCTCCTGCCTTGAAATCAAGGTCAGCGAAGCTGATGGTAAAGTTACCAATCTTCATGTTGCCCGAAACTTCAACAGTAACGGTATCCTCTGCCTTTATGCCATCGCCGTATGCTGTAAGGCGTATATCATAGAAGCCGTTCTCCATAAGTGTGGGATCCAGCTTGCCGATGATCTCGCTGCCCGATACACTGCCCTTTTCGAAGAGGATAAAGTCCTCTGTACCTACGGGTGCATACTCAAACTTATATCTTATGAATGTATTTTCCGATACATCTGCCTTGATCTCGGCAGGTGCCGTGATCTCGTCATTGTGCTTGGGAGAAACTATTGTGCATACAACGTCCTCATCAGCCTTTTCGTAATCATGCTTTACGGTAACTCTGGTATCCTTCTTGACTGAATCGCCGTCGGGAACCTTTACGGATACGGTAACGATATAGTCACCCTCATCGAACATTGAAGTATCAACTGATGCGGAGATATTTCCGTTTCCGTCGAGCTTGCCGCTCTTTACTTCCTTCTGAGCACCATTTCCGTCTGCACGTCTTACAGTGACCTCATAATCTCTGCCGTTAAGTGAAGAATCTGCCTTGGCTTCGATCTTGATGACACCGTCTGCCGTTACGGAGGATTCCGGCTTGCTGAAGACTATGAGCTCCTCGTTTACCTGTTCGGCAGGAGCTTCCTTGCCGTTCTTTACGGTATACTGTCCTGTACACTCGGTTATATTGCCGCCGTTGTCTGTAACGGTGAGCTTGATGTCGTAAACGCCGTTGTCAAGAGCATATGTATCCCATACGCCCAGCTCTGCGTCCTTTCTCTCGTTGAGAGATGAGGTAATGAGCTTATATGCCGAAGTATTCTGCTGCTTGTATTCCAGCTTATAGCCTCTAAGACCCTCTTCGTCATATGCTGAGCCCTTGATGCTTACCTTGCCTGATACCTCAGAGCTTGCCTCGGGAGAGGTTATCTCTGCGATAGGAAGTGTTCTGTCGGCAGAATCAGCAAATGAGATCTCTTTTGTAGCGGTATCATGTCTGCCGAATCTGTCAGTGGTCTCTACCTTGATAACAACTGTCTTGGGCTCTGTCTCAGTAAATCTGATCTGGCCTGTTCCCTCTGCTACCTGTCTGTTGTCCTTGAAGATCTTTACAGCTGTAAGGCCGTCCTTATCCTCAGCGTCTATTGTAAGTGTTACTACCTCACCGACCTCGGCAACGTCCTTTGAAGCGGTGATGCTGATGTCTGCGGGAGTATTTGTCCACTGCTCGGGCTTAGCCTTCTCGTTGGATACACTCTGGCTCGACTTGCAGCTCTCGTCCTCGGAAACAGTTATGTCAATATTTGAATATGAAGCATTTCCTGCTGTATCCACAGCTGTTATCCTGAGCGAATACTTGCCTGCCTTGCCGTCTGTATCGAAGGTAACTACCGTATCTTCAGATACTTCCTCGTCGGAGGTGTATATCTTTGTGTACTCGGTCTCGTCGGGAGCCTTGAGCTCTGCGAAATAGTTGTCGAGCTTTACATTATCTGTGATACTGCCCTTTACAGTGACCTTTCCGTCCTCTGCGGCAATACCTGTCTTTGTGTCGATCTTGATCTCGGGACAGATAAGATCGCGTCTGTCCTCAACTACCAGCTTGACCTCGGCAGTTGATGTATTATGTCCTATATCCTCTGCTACTGAGGTGAAAACGAATTCGCCGACATTCTTGCACTCATAAACGAAGCTTCCCTGATAATTGCTCAGTACATTTCCGTTCATTGAGGTCTTTACTGTAGCGATCTCAGTATCATCGGTCGCGGTTACGGTAACAAGGATCGTATCTCCCAGACAGGGATTCTCGTCTGATAATGTGAGCTTTACTACAGGCGGCTTATCGTCCTTGAATACATCTGTATTCTCGTTCTTCTCGCCGTAGATTATCTCAACAGCAGTATCGCTCCACGCGCCCTGTTCGTCGCGTACTGCGTACTTCTGGAGGTATACCTCGCCTGCATCTATCGTCTTGGGAACAGTACCCTTGATCCATTCCTTATCGCTTATGCGCTTCCATTCCTTCAGCTCTTCCTTGATACCCTTGTCAGCCTTGCTGAGAGCATCGGTGTCGTAAGCATTGAACGAAAGCTCGCATACGTACTTGTTTGCATTGTCGGTCTTGAAGATCTCGGAGCTTACCTCTGCAACGGGCTTGCTGTGTACATAAAGTCCGTCAGTCCACTGTACCTCGTTTGACCACTTCTTGTAGCTGTCAAGGTACTTGTTGTTGTTTGTGGGATCGTCCCTGAGGAGCGATGTGATCTTGTACAGACCTGTTGCCTCAAGGTATGTCAGAGGCTCTGCCGACTGGCTTACGCCTGTTGTACCTTTGCTGTTCTCGTAAACAGAAGCGTCGAGGTCGTATGTCCAGTTCTGCTCGCCTATGGGATCGTTCTCGCTGTCGTCGTAGTAATTGTCGTAAACTATCTCATCAGAGGTAGTTATCATATCATCAACAGAGTAATCCTTTTCGCCGAGAGCGTTGAGGAAGTACTTCTTGGTGAGGTCATTGTCCTTGATAAGGTCGTACCAGTCCATATATGTTCCGTCAGTGGAATCAAGTATTGACTGATATTCGTCCTTCGACTCTACCGTACCTATACCCACGAAGTGTGCATTGTTCTCTATAAGAGACTTTACTGCGTGGCCTACGGAAGCATCGTCGTTGAGATCGTAAAGGCTCTCCTGGCTGAGGTTGAGCACGAATCTCTCTGAGGACTTTCTCCACTCGTGATTGTCAAGGACGTCGCTGAGTTCGCTTCCGTGAACAGTTGACATCCTGATGTTGCTGAATGTGAAGTAGGACTGCTGTGAGCACGCGTGTGAAGCATGGCATATGATAGGACCGAAGCCTGTACCCGTATCGTTGTCGGGAAGCACGAAGTTGTCTATGAGCTTCTCATCGTTGATATAAACGGATACCACGTGTCTGTTTGCAACGATCTTTACGTTGTAATCAGCGTAAACATCGGGAACACGCACACCTGTGAGAACCTTTCCGACGCTCTGTACAGCTCCGCTGATACCGCCGTTCCTGAAGTTCTCAACGTCAACATCCGTGAGCTGGATGAGTCTGAAGCCGCCGCTAGTAAGTATGATGCAGTAGCCGCTCATCTTTTCTCTTGCTTCAATTTCGTTGCCGTTCTCATCAGTTTTGGGCTCATCCTTCTTTATGGAAGTATTGAACAGGAAGCCGCCGCCCTCCATACTGTGCCAGTCGGTCCTGTCTCTTACCATGTCGAAGGAAAGAACTCTCTTGGCGCTTATGCCGTCATCAACAAAGAGCCAGTCACGGAGCGGTGAAACACTGTAACCCAGCATCTTGATGGAGTTATCCTCATAGATGATGTGCTTGTCAAGAGTGGGAAGATAAGAGTCTTTGTAATTGTAATGATCGTACTCCTTCCATGCAAAGGTATCCTTTGCAGTCAAGGTAGATGTGGATAATGTAGTGAGGTTTACGGAGAAGCCCTTTGACTCAAGAGTCTTCTTTACGTCCTCTATATTGCGGTTCAGGGTGTTGATGTCATCAATGTCGGTATTTCCGGCTGTAATTACGATATCAACATTCTTTGCCTTGCTTATGCCCGAATGTGATCTCGGAGCATCATTGGTTATTTCGATGACAGAGTCCTTGTTCTCCTTGCCGCTGGTATCCGATACCAGATAAGCGTCATCGGAAAGGAGCGATTTGATCGTATCATCGAATATCTCTGTAACGTGGAGATCAAACTTGTACTTTCCGACGGATTCGGCATCATATGTGACCTTGGTCTCATTTCCTACCGAGAAGATCTCTTCCTTCTCGTCCGAGAAGTCGCCGTCATTATCGCTGTCGAACTGTACGGACCATACACGGCTTCCGATCTCGTCACCGTCCGGAGAGTAGGATGTATCCTCAAGGGTGATCTTCGCCTTGCCGTCGCTGTCTCTTCCCGTTACCTCGAATTCCTTCCAGAAATCGGCTACGGGAGCAATGTCCTCTGTTATGGTAAGCTTCTCCTTATGTACGAAAGGAACACCGTCGGTATCCTTACCTGTGATCCTGATATTGTATTCGCCGGGCTTGGATACTATGAGCTCCCTGTGGAGAGGTGTGGACGCTGTCTCGTCGATCTTTACGGCGCTGAAGCTGCCCGGATCCTCGGGAACGAAATCCCATGCAAGAGAGCTCTCGTCAATATCCGAAAGGCCGAAGCTCTCGGAAATATCAAGAGTCACCTTTCTGTTCTGCTTATGTGTCTCGCTTGCACCGCTGATCTTTATCTCGGGATTGAACAGAAGAAGCGTATTCTCCTCTTCACTCAGCTCATTTACGGTAAGGTTCGTACCGTTAAGTTCTATTTCGTCGGCTACGATCGTACCATTAAAGGTGAAGTTCTTTGCATTTATCTCGACCTTGCCCTTGGGAGCGTAGATAACGCCCGTCATCACAAGATCAGAGCCCATAATGGTGATATTTCCCTCGGTAGATGTGAGGAACAGCTCTGTTCCCTCTTCATTCTGAAGAGCATTGTACTTTATGTCCTTTGCGGCTGTAACATAGCCCTTTCCGCTGAATACAGTCCTGTTTACGGTAAGTCCGCCATCGGTCCTGAACGAACCGCTGAGGTCGTAAACTCCGCCGTCAAGGGAAACATTTCCGCTGCGCTGGTCGCTGTATCTTACTCTTGAAGAAAGAAGCTCTCTGTAATCGGGCTTTGATACCCTTGAGTCCTCCTTGTTGAGTACCTGTACCTTGTCAGAAACGCTGTCGGCATTAAGAGTCTTGTTTACATAGCAGAGATCGCTTCCCAGGTATCTGAAATCGTCTCCCGAGTAAACATTTCCGTTGAATACGCCCTTTTCGGTATTGACTATGATGTCTCCGTCGGAATATACCGCATAACTTGTGGTATTATCTATTGCGAATACATCCTGCGGCATATTGAATACGCCGAATTCCAGAGTCATAACAGACGAAAGGATAGCGGTGAGGGATCTGGTAAAGAATTTCTTACTCATTTTCCTTCTTCTCCTTTCTGCCTATCATCACACAGCCTGCTGCGGAGAGCAGAGAAGCCGCGAAGAGAGCTGCAATGCCTGCAACGGTAGAAGCGGAAGTCTTTGGTGCGGACACCTTGTTCTTGCCGCTGCCGTCCTTGTCCTTGACAGCATCGTTCTTTATGCCGTAGTAGGAAACGAATTCCTTGTCGGCAGCCTGAACAGGCTCCCATTTAACAGCAACGCCCGAATCGTCGATAGCCTTGCCGTTATCGAAGGATGTGTCCCATACCTCGTCGTAAAGGCTGTTCCAGTTTGCAAAGGTAAGACTGTCGGGCTTGGGAGAAGCGGTATTGTTCTTTCCGTAAGCAGTTATCGACTTGTCTGACTTTATATCAGCCTTCCAGACATCGGGTACCGACTCGTTGAAGGCAGTTTCGTTGTCTACATTTACGTCCTTGACCGAAAGCTTCAGCGCGTCGTCCTTTTCGATCATAGGATCGAGAAGTATCCTTACGCCGATACTGTCGTTCTCGCCTGCATCGACCACCTTGTAGGAGATCTTCAGCATATCGTTATATCCCTTGGTAAAGCCCTCGGCAAAGGTAAGAGTCTGCTTCACTTCCACATTGCCGAACCTCTGCGACGAGGTGTGGCTTCCTGTTGAAGCGTCATAGGAAGGCTCGGAAGTATCTTCACCTTCTCCGTAGATATATTTCTCACCGTTGATGTTGAGAGTAGTATACCCGGAATAGAAATTCTTGTAAGTGAGGTTTTTCTGATCGTCGTCCTTGGTGCTTGTCTGACCGTTGTTGGTGTCAAGACTGAAACGAAGATACTCGGGCTGGGCACTGTCCTGTTCAACAGTCAGCCTGATGAAATCGTTTTCAAGAGACGAACCCTTCATGGCCGCGTCATTTGCCTTGGCGAATGCCACTGCTCCCGCAGAAGCGGAAAGCACGGAAACAGCTGCCATAGCAAATATCGCTATCCTGTTCTTCTTCATTAAACTCCTTCTTTCATATTATAATATAAAGTGTGATAACCATCCATGATTATTTTACCATATTACGATGAAAAAACCTATCCGCACACTAAACGAACTTGCCGACTACATGGCGTATTTTTTTGTAGATTAATTACAAATTAAGGTTTTTGGCCGATTTTTTGGCACAAAGCCCGTGTTTTTCCACCCTTCCGCAGGCGTATGAACAGGCATTTTTCATGTAAATTGCTTTTGCAGTGAAAATGTGCTATAATTACAGAAAATCTATTGAAAACAGGAGAAAAAAATGAAAAATATCATCTCTTTCATCTGTACTACCGTAATCGCCGCCGTATCCCTGTGCAGCTGCAGCGATAACAATACATCTTTTGAGCCTCTGAGCTCAGCTTACGAAGCAGAGACCACCACGGTGACAACTACCGTAACGGCAAAGCCTGCAACTACTGTGAAGGCAACAGCAGAAGCAGCTGTTTCCGAAACTGTTCAGACCACAGCCGCCGAAACAGCCGTCAGTGCCGTCTCACTGCTTTCTTCCCCCGGTGACATCTCTCTTACCGATACGGACGGCCTCGGACAGAACTACACCTTCACCTACGGCGAAGAGACCTTCAGAGCCCTGTATGAGCCTGATAACTGGCATATATACAACTCCTGCATGATAGAGGACCACAATGATATAGTCCTCATCTGTCAGGCGCTCATAACCGAACACCCCATACACAGTGCGGATATGCAGAGTATGCGTACCGCCGAGGATATGGCGTATGAGTGGGAACAGCATAATATCGCGTATTACCTGCTGCCCGAGAGCTCAAGATGGAAGGAAGACACCCGTGATGTGGATCTGGACGCAAAGGATCAGGGCAAGAGCCTCCTCGAGCTGTTTATGGACCGCGTGGGCTGATCCCCTGAAATAATGCCGTACAGGCATTATCATACTCCTCAAAGCCATCTGATCATATTGACAAGCCATAGGTAATTTGATAAAATATTACTATGCTGCAAAATGCAGACAGAATAATTGCTGCTATGAGGCAGCATATGAACAGGAGGATCATTATGAGTTCAAATGTAAGACCCGAAAGCATGGAAAGAATAACAAACGAAGCACTTGCCAACGCATTTATCGACGAACAGATCAAAGAGCTTCAGGCGCAGATCGGCGATAAAAAGGTGCTGCTGGCACTTTCTGGCGGCGTTGACAGCTCCGTGGTAGCTGCACTTCTTATCAAGGCAGTAGGCCGTCAGTTAGTCTGCGTTCACGTTAATCACGGCCTTCTCCGCAAGGGCGAGCCCGAGCAGGTAGTGGAAGTTTTCCGCAACAAGATGAACGCCAATCTCGTTTATGTTGACGCAGCAGACCGTTTTCTCGACAAGCTGGCCGGAGTTGCAGAGCCCGAGCGCAAGCGCAAGATCATCGGTGCCGAGTTTATCCGGGTATTTGAAGAGGAAGCAAGAAAACTGGACGATATAGAGTTCCTTGCACAGGGAACTATTTATCCTGATATACTCGAAAGTGACGGCGTAAAGGCACATCACAATGTTGGCGGTCTGCCCGAGGATATGAAATTTGAACTCGTTGAACCCATAAAGCTTCTTTTCAAGGACGAAGTCCGCGTAGTCGGCAAGGCTCTGGGTCTGCCCGATAATATGGTATACCGTCAGCCCTTCCCCGGTCCCGGACTGGGTGTCCGCTGTCTGGGTGCTATAACCCGTGACCGTCTTGAGGCGGTAAGAGAGAGCGACGCTATCCTTCGCGAGGAGTTCGCCAAGAACGGTCTTGAGGGCAAGGTATGGCAGTATTTCACAGCTGTTCCCGATTTCAGATCGGTAGGTGTAAAGGACGGCAAGCGTACATTTGCATATCCTGTAATAATCCGCGCCGTAAATACCAAGGACGCCATGACAGCAACTGTCGAGAATGTGCCTTTTGAACTTCTCCAGCACATAACAGCACGTATAACAGCCGAAGTTGAAAACGTAAACCGTGTGCTTTATGATCTGACACCAAAGCCCAGCGCTACTATAGAATGGGAATAAACGCCGCAGCGCTGCCAGCGGCAGATGCAGCAAGGCGTTTATTGCGCAGCGATCGGAATCTCCGAGAAAAAGCGAGAGAGATTTCGGGAACCGCAAGTGGGTACCGCTAAATATAGCGCTGCCAGTGGCGGATACAGCGAGGGAATTATTGCGCAGCGGTCGGAATATTCGATGCGAAAAGCCTCAGCTGCCCAAATGAGCGCTGCTGATCTCAGAGACTGACACACGTCCCTTGATACAAAACAAAATACTAACGGCAGGTGTTGGCAGCTGCGGAGCTTTTCTCCCGTACAGCTGCTGCTCCTGCCTCTTTTTTTATCCCCCGAAAAGCGTTCCCCTTCGTGTAAAAAAGGACGCCTGACCGATAAACGTTCAGGCGCTGTATTGAAGAGTTATTGTATGGGCTTAATTATTGCGGTTTGCTGATAGAAGCCACGTTCTGTGAAGCGATCTGATCAACTACGTCAGCAGGATCAGCTACGTTCTGAACGAGGTATGTAGCAACCTTTCTGAGGTACTCTACGAACTGTTCAATCTTCTGCTTTACCTCTTCGAATTTCTCTCTCATATCTGTAGCACTCTGAGCCTGATATGTAGACTCTGTGCTTGCTATCTCACTGGATATACCCATGAGTGTATTGTTCATTCTGTTTGCAAGAGCCTGGAACTGATTAGCAAGGGCTCTGACAGCTTCGGGATTAATAAATAATTCTGTTGTATTAGCCATTTTTAATTCCTCCTGAAATTTTATTCGTTATTACGGGATCAGTCACCGAATGCGCAGCTTGAACCAACCTGGTCCTTACTGTCTTCCATACGTGCCTCGTGAGCGTTTGCTGTGTTGCGAAGGAATGTTGCATACTCGGAAATAACATCTTTCATGGACTCAAAATGGGGCTTTACATCGTTTGCTCTCTGACGGAAAGTCTCGGAGTCCTCACCCTTCCAGTTGCTCATAAGATCACCTTCGATAGTGCTGTAAAACTCGGTGTATTCCGAGTAGAAATCATCATTCAGAGAATCAATTTTTGCTGCTGTATTAACAACGGAATCTGTTCCTTCACTATAACGGATAGAATTTGCCATTTTGGTTTCCTCCTAAAAATAATATTACGTTTCAAAGCTCTCTCGCTTTGTTGAGTATATTATATCACATTTGTTTTTTGGAGGTTTCAAAAATGTGCCGAGTTAAAATTTTAGTTATTTTAAATCGGGAGGTATTTTAAAACAACGCAGAACAGGTAAAAAACTGCGGTGAAAAATTTTTTTGCTGTTTTTTGCCCTCTTTTTTGCTGAGAAATCCCACTCTTTTTGCTGTAAAAAGCCACCTTTTTTTCGCAAATATCAAGTGAAATATGCGAATTTCTTCTCTGTCTTCCTGTTCCTTATCAGAGCTCCGTCACGCTCCGTCAGCATCGGTGCGGCATTGATTATGTCAAACAGGCCGTTGGAGGAAAGACTTCCGCCAAGCCATATTCCCGATGCATCGAACCACTCCCTGTTATTCTCCACATCGAAATTGGAAAGGGAGGTATAGTCCTCAATATTCTTGACGATATGGATATATGCGCCTCTTGCACCATTCATATCATCAGGAGTGTCAAGTATTATATAATGGTAGTGTATCTCGGGAAGATTGTTTATTATGCTCTTGAGATTATTGAAGGTAACATTTCCGTCGGCTATGCTGGAAGCCTTCTGGAAGGAATTGATGATGACATATACGTGCTGTGCGTCATAGCTGAGAGAATAGGTGCCGTCACTGTTCTTGACAAGCTTGCTGCATCTTTCCTCTGCGTCCTGCTTATATCGCTTGTTCCACTGGTTGAACTCCTCCACAGATGAATAACAGCTGTATCCGCTGCCCTCACCGGCAAGCTCTCCCGAGGTGTCAAGTACCGCCACGGAGATGTTCCTGTCGGAGGCCAGCGCTTTGGCGAGATAACCTGCAAAGGCGCTGAGATTCTTCACGGAAGCAGAGGATATGAATGTGATATACTTGTCTGAGAAATCATAATATACCACTTCCCCGTCAGCTGAGCCTATGGGGATATTTGACATACTTATATCTCCTGTAATAAGATGTTCGACCTTGACTTCGGCATGGATATAGGAAACGGCCTTCTTGTCTCCGCATCTTTCCGCAGCCTCATCGCAGAGGAGCTTGACCTCCTTGCCTGCGTCATAGTCTGTTTCGTCGCCTTCCTCGTTCTGGGACAGGTACTCGAATATACCTGCGGTCTGGAACTTGTAGGTGACATCGTCCTCTTTGACGATACCGCTTCCCTCGCAGTCCGAAGGAGTGATGCCGCCTGTTCTGCCCAGTATTCCCAGGTAGTCGTTGACGTCGTTCATCTTCAGCATGAATGTCTGCTGTATGTACTGCCTCAGGCGGTAATTGGTATTCACAGAGCCTGTTCCTATTACAAGGTATACTCCTCTCTTTATGCCTTCACGGGCTATATATATAATGAGAGATGTTATGCTGTCATCGAATTTTTCCGCAAAATCCGTGTAATTATTGAGCATGAGCACGATATTCGGCACTGTTTTGCCCGAATGCTTGCAGTATTCCGAGTATTCGCCCCTGTATTCCGAGAACAGCCTGCTTCTTCTGTTGATCTCGTTGTATATCTCTCCAACTACCGTTCTGACGTCCTCTTCCTCCTCGGCAATTACTACGTCTCCAACCTGAGGAGCACCGCTGAAGGTCTTAAGGAAGCCTGCGTCAAAGTCCAGAACATAGATATTGACCTGCTCCGCATCGTAGGAATATATCAATGAATAGAGAAGTGTTATGAAGAACATATCCAGACCGCTGCCGGCAGCTCCGTAAACGATAAGATTGCCCTTTTCGGAAAAAGGCACCGTCATAAGCTCCTGTATGCGGTTATACAGGTCGTCACGCTTGCCCACGACAGGTCTGAGCGGTGTATACCCTCCCCTGCCGAACACACTCTCACGGCCGTTATAGAGGCTCCTGAGAGACAGCCTTGCAGGTATGGGATCGAGCCAGAGAGGTCTTACCTCTATGTCCTTTGCTATATCGATAAGGTAGTTTCTGACAGCAACCAGCTGCGAGACCGTCTTTTTGCCGCTTTCGTTCCTGATCCTGTTCTTTTTGCTCTTTTCGTAAAGAACCGTGCCTGTATTATTGATGATCTCAACGGATTCCACATCCTTCTTGACGAAATCATCGGATTCGATGTAATCCGCGCCGCACCATGCGGACTGTCCCATGCTGAATACCTCGTTATAGCCTACCTGGAAGAAGAAACGTCCCGTGGTAGAGATCTCCGCTGCGTCGGGACAGTGGATAACTGCCTTACTGTCCTCCTTGCCCTGTACCTTGAGACAGATCTTGAAACGTGAGTTGCTCCAGATCTGAGGGCTTACAACGCTGTCGGGCTTCTGGGTGGCAAGTATGAGGTGTACGCCGAGGCTTCGACCGATACGCGCCGCACTGACAAGAAGGTTCATAAAGTCCTCTCTGTCCGCCTTCAGCTCTGCGAACTCGTCGCAGACTATAAAGAGATGGGGCAGCGTCTCAAGATCGGCGCCCTCTCGTCTGAGCTGCTGGTACTTGTAAATATCCATGGTACCCTCATTGGAGATCTTTCGTGCCTTCTTGAAGAGGACCTGACGGCGCTTTATCTCCGTCTCAATGGAAATGCAGGCTCTTTCGATGGTAGCACCGTCAAGGTTGGTAACCGTTCCCACTACATGAGGGAGCTTATACTTTACCTCAACGCTCTTTCCGTCTATTATCTCCTCCTTCACATCGTTGAAGGCGTCGGCAAGTCCGCCGCCCTTATAGTCAACTATGACGAAGGCTACCTCCTCGGGGCTGTAATTGACGGCAAGAGACAGTATTACAGTGATAATGGATTCACTCTTGCCCGAGCCTGTAGTACCCGCGATAAGTCCGTGAGGACCGTGATATTTCTCGTGCATATCCATAAAGAATGTATCTCCCGAGGGCGAAACGCCTATCTCGGTCTTGAGGCTCTTTATGGGGTTGTTTTCTGCCCATCTTGTAAGGCTGTTGAGATGCTCGACCTTCGATACCTTGAACATATCGAGGAAGGTCAGCATGGTCGGGAGCTGATATTTCTCGTTGAGTATATCCAGCCTTATATTCGAAATCGTGTCAAGATACCTGTCAAAGCTCGGTGCGGCAGGATCCGAACCGTCGCTGACATGATAGGGCACTATCTCGTTGACCTTGTTGTTCCTGCGGTCATAGAGCTTGCACTTATCCCCTTCCGTCTCTATGATAAGGTCGGAATTATTATAATTGTACATACCGAATGCGGTAAGGAAGCTGATGTTCAGCATCTCCCTGTGCTTCATTACGGCAGCCATTATATCAAGGCTGTCCATAGACTTCTTGTCCGAGGCGATGATGAGCATTTTAGGAAAATCGCCGTCCTTGTTGTCAAGGCGGCTGTCTATCTCCTTTTCAAGCTCTGCGGAAAGCTCCTTCATCTCATCGGGGGAGGAGGCTATATACCTGAATGAGCCGTCGCTGTTCCATGTATGCGGCAGCCACTTTGCATACTCCCACTGATCTCTGTCCTCGTCACTGAATATGAATATGAGCTTGAGCTCGTCATAGGAATAAAGGGCTGCAAGCTGCACCACTATCTCCTTTATGAGCTCGTGAGAGTCCTTTTTTTCGCCGTTGATACCGCATATACAGCCGTTGTTGAGAGACATATTTATGGGAGCGTCGCTGAGCACTCTTTCGTCAAGGGCAAACTGCATCATATCATAGCGAAGATCGTCCTTGAAGAAGGCATCGTTATTTTCGGCGCACTTCACCGTTATGGCAGATTCGCGCTTTCCCTTTCCGAGAACTACCGTCATAAAGTCCTCGTCGTTTATGCTCTTGCTCCACAGGTACCTGTCACGGTTGATGACTCTCATCATACACTCGTCAACAGTGAGATACTTTCTGCAAAGGTACTCCTTCTCATTATCCATCATTACGCTGACTGAGGCACGGAGATCCATGATATATTCGCGGTAATCCTTGCGGCGCTTTGTCTCCTTTGTGTTCTTCTCCTTTGTGCGGTATCTTCTGATGATGGAAGGCCACAGAAGTGACGACATAACCATGCTTCCCGCCATTATGAACTGGGGCACTACGTAGGATATGTTAGTGCCTCTGTAATAGGCTGCGATGGCTGCATAGCCTGCTACGAGCACCGTAGCCGCACTCATGGTCAGCGACGAGCCCATTGACAGTATGAGCGGCTGATCGTCTCTTGTATCCTCGTGCTCGGGAGCAAGGAGCTGCACCTCTGACATATCGGGAGCCTTCTCACCGAGATCAATGGTCCTGTAAAAATATTCCGTCTCCGATACCGTCTTCTTTGCGGTACGTTCATGGACAGGGAAAACTACCTTACGCAGCTTTTTGCCCACAACTGCCCTTTCATAATCCACGTTCGCAGCTATGAAATCCGCGCATATTATGAACTTATATCCCACAATGAACACTACGTCGCCTATGTTCAGCGCGTATTCTGTATCGCAGGCTATCCTTCTGTTGTTTACATAGGTACTGTTTCTGCTGTTGCGGTCGATAACGTACCATTTCCCGTCACGGCAGCCTATGACTGCATGATTTCCCGAGATATAGGAATCATCAAGCATTATGTCATTTTCCCTGCGTTTTCCTATATTGATGGTCTTGTCGTTCTCTTCGGGATCGCTGAAGCATATTTTGGTATACCTGTTCTTCTCGTCCTTTATGCTGTCAACGATAAGGGTACACTTTACTCCCCCTGCCTCAATGACTATGACCTCGCTGCTGTCCACCGCAGCCTGCTCGACCTCGATGAGTTCGTCGTCCGAGTCGTAGCGGTATAGCTTATAGTCATTTCCCGAGGAAATGATCCACTTGTTGTCTATACCGTCGATGTTTATATCCTCATTGAAACCGCTGATACTGTGATTGAGCTTATAATGTCCCTTTTTCTTGTCGGGCAGTACCGTGGTATTTATATAATCATTCTGCAAAAATGTTATAAGAAGCATTTCTTCACCTCTATCCCGTTATTCAGACAAACATGAGCTGTGATCTGTTGCAGATATCCAGCTCCTTCAGAGTCTTGTCCTGTGGCAGGCTCTCTCCCCTGTCCCTGAGACAGAGTATATTTACCTCGCTCTTGCAGTAAAGTCCCTTTGCAACATCCGAAAAAAGATCCCCCAGCACGTCGGCCGCGTCACGAACGTACATATCCTCGGGAAGACGCACATCATAGGTCCTGCCGTTTGCAGGCAGATACACCTGTACAATTATCTTGTTCATTATCATGATTCCTTTCCGTAAAAGAAAAACTGTCAGGAGCGCAAAGCCTCGCGGCAACGCCTGTGCTGACAGTTTCTTTCCGATTACTTGCTTTTTACGGCTTTGTTTTTCTTCCTTTTCAGCTCAGGATAAGAATACCATTTTATCTTTACCAGCAGTCCGTAGAAGATATGATAATTGAAGTTCTCAAGCTCCTCATCGGTAAGCCTTGTGCCGTTGGAATGGCAGTACTCCCACCTGAGTATGTCCGAAAGCTCGTTCATATCCCTTTCAAAGGGCTCGATTATCCTTCGTCCCACCGCACGGTCGGAATTGACCACCTCTTCGTAGGAAGGCAGCTCCGGCGTACAGCTAAGAAGAGTTTTCACGCTGAGAGTATCGGCGTTCTTCTTGAAGTAATTCATTTTTTTGTGTTCTGCTATTTTTTTCAGGAAATAGTAGCTGTTCGGGTTTTTCTTAAGATTGATCCTGAAAAGCTTTTCGGGATAGTGCATGACCGGCATGGTCTTCATTATTATGAAAAACTCGGGGCTGAACGTAAAGAAAATGATATTGTTCTTTATCTTAACGTCACTGCACAGCTTTATATCCTGCATACTCTGTTCTCTGTTCGAGGACTTCTGGAAGCTGACGCGCATATTAAGCAGCGTTTTCAGGTCGGAATTCACCTGTTTTCGCATCTCTGTAGTATTTTTCAGCTCGCACATCCTCATATATTCATCAAGGGAAAGGGATACGCTCTGTTCCTTGGATCCCATTTCCGTGAACTTTATCATCAGTGCGTCGGCAAGTCGGTGAGTGGTGGTTTTTAGGCCGGAACCGAGATCCGAGATATGTGCGAAGGACAGCTTGAGATTGTCCTTCTCTATACAGATCGTACCGTCCTCGGTATCCTCCACCGTCTTTTTAGTCACTTTCAGTGTGGAAAGCTTGTTCATTGCTGAAGACTGCTTCATAATCCTGAAAGCGTTTCTTGAAACAGAATTGACCTGCAGACTGGTCTCTAAGACTTTTCCGACAGATGATGATATACCGTCAATTCCTTTTTCGTAAGCCATTATTCTCTCCTATCGGACAACAATATTTTTATGAGCTCGTTCATTGACGTGCGGAATACCGACAGATCAAAGAGCTCGCTCCTGACGATCTCTATCTTTTCTTCCGAGATAGTGAGCTCGTCAAGATCTATGGGTCGGAAAATAAGCGAAAGTATACGCTTTTTGTTCTCGTATTCCTCTCCTTCACCTGCGATCTCATTTTCCATTGCTTCGCGCTGTCTGTTAAGATCCTTGAGCTGTGATATGAGTTCCTGTGTATCCGTGCAGAATACAGTAAACTCGGGTATATCTATCCTGTCAGCGATAAGCTCGAAGAGCTTATTGTAAGCGTTCTGGTATCTCAGACCTCCGAGCATGAGGTCATTCCGGAAATAGCTGAGCTTGTCCTGCATGGTCTCGGCGTGTTCAAGGCTCATCATCTCCTGGAAGCAGTCGATCTCCGGCTCGATGAAATGATCGTTCACATCGAGACATTTGGGTCTGCATGGGAAATTATTCGCAACTATGGCGACTCCTCTGAGTCTTGCAAGCTCTCCCGGAGCACGCATTTCCTTGAACTGTGTCTCTGTCATTATCATAGGCAGCAGCTCTATCATCCTTCTGGCGTGTTCGACCTGCTGAGCCTGTGTCATATACATGAGCAGACGGCAGAAGCCGTTCTGTGCCTGCTGGTTATAGGCATAGGACATGGCCTGAGCATACTTCACGAAATTCTGGAGCTGAACATAGCACTCCAGGTCGTCAGCCTCCTCGTATGAGTCTATATTCTCCGTAAGAGAATCCAGCTCCTCCTGTGAGAGGGGGGTATAGTCCTCGAAGCCCTCCTCGCCTATCTGCTTTTTGAACATACAAATATCGTTGGAGATTATGAGCTTGCCGATGTCTTCACCTGTTACTTCGTTTTTTTTCAAAAGATCGTCAATAAAAACCATTTCATCACCTGTTTTCCCATTATCGGGCCTTTCCTGACCTTACTGTATCCTTACGGAATAAGGATCTCCGTGCATGACTGTCATATCATCTGTTATTACAAAATCATCCGTACTGTCCGCCGGCACCGTTGCGGTGCACGAAGCGTCGGATTCGATATGGATACCTGTACAGCTGTTGATCTCCATAATTTTTCTCCTGTTGCAATTGCGTCAGTCCGAATACTTCACTGCCAGAGCCGTGATATTGTCTTCCTCACTGCGTTCTATATCCAGCCTCATAAGGTATTCAAGACCTGCCTTCATCTTTTCACTGTCATCTGCCCGCGACGGAGACATTATTCCGCATATCTCCTCTTTGGTTATCTGCCTGCGGAAGCCGTCCGAGCATATAAGATAAACACATTCCGTCTCGGGCTTATGGAGCATATAATCGTACATCCTGTCCCTCGCTCCTGCGCCGATGCAGTTGGTTATCTGGTTCTGACGCTTATCGAAGCGTGCTGATTCCTCAGTGATTATGCCTCTCCTGATCTCCTCGCCGACCACAGAATGATCCATTGTTACCACCTCGGCGGTATGATCGTATATCTTGTAAAGCCGAGTATCGCCCACATGGGCTATCATGGCCGTATCAAGATAGGTATCTATCAGCAGAGAGGTAAAGGTAGTACCCATTACCTTTCCGTTGACGCTTTCCTTGTTTATATCATTGTTTATACTGTGAAGCCTCCTGTCAAGGCTACTCCTTATATCAAGAGCTCCGCTGCCCGAACGCAGCAGGGACGGATAGACGTTCTCGAACCAATCCGATACCGAGCCTATCACACAGGAGCTTGCCTTCTCTCCGTCAGCCAGTCCGCCGATGCCGTCGCAGACCGCGGCAAAAAGGATCTCTCTGCCCTTATATCTGGCAGTTTTTATCATCAGAGCGTCCTGATTCACCTTTCTGACAGCTCCCTCAGTGGTCGCATAAGAATACTCAAACATCCTGTATCCTCCGGGACTCAGTTCTCTATATTGAACGTATACTTCTCACCTGAAATTATGAGCGAACAGCCGGAAAACAGTTCTGCCTTGCTGCCCGCAGTTATATCAAGCCCCTCAAAATCAAGGGAGCTGCACGAAATGTTCTCCACGAACAAACCCTTTCTGTCTCCGACAGCTTCGCAGGTTATCACCATACCCGCCACATCATCGCTTCTGAAGGGGAAGCTCATTATCCTTATCATGGAATTATCCGAATTCTTTGTAAGGTATGCCAGAGCCTTTCCGCTGCTTTCGGCCTTTGCGGGCGCCGGACTGCTGCCGTCGTGTCTTCTCGCTACGACCACAGTTCTGGATGACTCTTCATCGTCGGAACCGTCGTTCCTTGTTACGTAGAAGGTATAGCAGAAGCGGTCAAAGTACAGCTTGTCGCCGTTTCTGATCTCTTCCGAAGTTATCCTGTTGTTCTCGTCATTGAGATATGTACCGTTAGAGGAAGTATCATTTATATAGTATCTTCCGCCCATCTCGCTTATGACAGCGTGTTCTCCAGATACGGTAGGCTGCTCTATGACAAGGTCTTTTTTCTTGTTTCTGCCGATACTGAAGGGGAAGTTCTCGATGTCGTACCTGTTTCCGCTTTCATCAGTAAGAAAAGCCTCTGCCTTTCTGAGGCGGACTACCGTATTGCTTGAGGATTCCATATCGTCAGGCTGAGGGCGGGCTATCTGCGCATTTATCGGGAAGCCAGCATTTTCGGCCTTTTCGGGTGCGCTGCTCTGATTGATGCCCGTACCCTTTTCAATGCCGTTCATGTGATTTGAATTGAAGAAATGCAGCAGCGAATCGGGCGAGAAGAAATTCTTGCCCCGCTTTTTGGAAGATCCCTGGAAGCTCGCAAGGTACTTCTCGTAGTTATTCATGTAATTTCCGTCGGTAATAATAAGATTTTTTGCGCACTTATGCATCTTCATAAGGCATTTCGGCACATCATCGCACACATAATGCTGATTGTTGAGGGGAATGTATATCATCATCACCTTTTTCAGCACGTTGTGATAATACATATACTTCGGATCGCATATGAGGTTGTCATAGGAAAAATGTGATTTCTGACAGAAGGAGAATATCTTCTGTATCCCCGATATTATCTCAAAATACTGATCCTGGCGCATTTCGGTCTTGAGGTACTCCGAAAGGGCGGTAAGGCCGCTTATATCATAGCCTATCTTGTTGGTATTGGCTGTTTTCGTACACTGAAACGGTAAGAAGTATTCACGGTACGCCTCGCTCTCGAGAGTCTGTACCTGAGTATAGTTTATTGCCTCTTTTCTTCCGACTGAAAACACAAGATAAGTCTTGTTTTCCGAATATACTGTCTTGAATGCTAATAAACTCTTTATGGGATTCATCACAAAAACCTCCTGATATGCTTATAAAAGCCCGTAGGTATGCCCCGGGCGGAATTCACTCCGTTAACAAAAAATGCGGGGACACTTCCCCGCACACTCCGATAGGATCATCATCTCCGGATCGCCTGATCCGAAAAGGTACAAAGCCGGATTTATCCTGCCGAAATATTACATCGTGTGTCAGGGAAATTCATAGTAAAACAACTGCCCGTGCCCCTTCAAATGCCTGTCTCTGCGTTATTTATACATTAGTTATATTATACGTCAAAGTCTACTGATTGTCAACATACATATTTTTAAAATATAAAGTTGCTTTTTTTCTGATTATTTGTATATTGAATTAAATTAATTGTTATGCTATAATACTGTCAGTATCACGATCACGATATAATAATTACAAAAGGTGATAAACATGAAAGGAAAAAACATTATTCTTGCTGCTGTTATGTCTTCCATGGCATTTACGGCTATGGGCTGCAGTTCAAACAATGCGCCTTCGGATACGGCTGAAACGACTGCCGCAGTTACAGAAGCCTCTTCCGCAGAGATAACCTCCGAAGCAGAGATCACCTCGGAGGCTGACAGCAAAGAGACCACCTCTGCTGACGTGACAACAGATGCCGCTGCCGAGGCCACAGAGGCTCCCGCAGAAGGTACTGCCGGCAGCGAAAATCTCTCGGCTCCCACAAACAAAGAGGTGCTCAGAGCAGTCAACGAAGCTTTCGGCATAATCAGTGACAAGTCCTTTGAGGACGATATAAAGAGCGCACGCAGCTGGAGGCTCATCGGAGAGGACGAGGAGATCAGTGCCGACAGTAAGGCGACTCCCGAGTTTCTCCTTACTCTCTGCATGAAAGCTGCTTCCTTCGTAGACAAGGACGCCTCTCTCGACGACATCATAAAGACAGCCGTTGAGAAGGGCATCATCACGGATACCGACCTCAGCAGGATCGATATGAACAACACCGCAGAATTTATCAAGAATGCCTCTCGCATCTGGGCAAGCAGTGCGTTCTGAGCCTTATATCCAATCGCAAGCGCTTACTGAAAAAGTAAGCGCTTGTTTTTTATCTTCAACCCGCATTTTTGACTACTACCGCGCAGTTTGCGAAGTATTTTCCGTCCTTTGTTGATACGGAAACACCTGAGTTGCCGTGTGCCACTGCTATGATGTTGCCCTTGGAGTCCACTGTTACAATAGAGGTATCCATCGACTTCCATTCCAGATCGGCCTCTGTATAGCCCGAAGGCAGGGATCTGAGCTCAATTGCAGCCGATTCGCCCTCGCATATGGAGATATAGGTGGTCTTTAATGAGAATATTCCCTTGGGAAGAGTCGTAGTCTCTTCGTCGGAGGTCTCCTTCTCCTTGTTTTCCTCAAACGTACAGTGAGCAACTCTCTTGCCGTTCTCATAGTGCAGGCCTTCCCATTTTATCCTGCTCTTTTCTCCCTCAAGATCAAGAAGCTTCATAACGGGATCAAGACCTGTTGTAGCAGTGACCGCATTGCAGAAACGAGCATTCATAAGCACCTTCATGAAGCCGTTCACATCGATGCAGACAAGCTTTTCGCCGTCCTCGGCAGCTCCGTTATGCACCTCAGGCTCGCCGTTCACATCAGGGCCGCTGGTTATATCAAGACTTACGAAATCTTCATCGTTGAGGAGATAATCCATTCCTACCGCTATATTCATAGTGGTATATGCCCATGATCTTCTCTCTGTTCTGATGTCGGTAAGGTCAAGAACAGAATTTACGGTACGGAACTTAGCCCCCTTCATTTCAAAGCCGTTGGTCTCTCCCGTCTTTACCTTTACGGAAAGCTCGCCCTCTGCATTAACTGCAAGGGAAAGGTCGAGATTAAGTGTAAGTCCGTCGCATATATGTACAGGGACTCTGCCTATCTCCATCGGAAGCTCGGTAAGGAAGCTTCTTGCTTCGGCTATTGAATACTTTTCACTGCTTTCGTCCTCTGTAGTCTCAAGACTCACATCGGAAATATAATCTGCCGATAAGAATATCCTCTTTATATCGGGAGCTCCGCTGCCGTTGTCACACCAGTCTATCTTTGTGTTGAGTATGATGTCCTTCAGAGAGAGCTTCACGGTACAGCCGCTTCCCAGCTGTGCGCTGAAGTCAATGCTGTCATTCTCTTCCGACATGAGCTTTTCCTTATCATAGCCGCTGAAGTTGTTTACAGAACCGCTGTTTTTGCGGAGAACAGTGACAAATCCGTTCTGTGCAGGCTCGAAACCGTTCAGATCGGCAGGAAAATGTCCCGAAACGTTCACGCTTTTGTATACCTCGCAAAGCGAAGCAGGCACACACTTAATGTCTGCTGTATCATCACCGTTGTCAACTATTGCTATTACCTTGTATGCAGCCTCATCGCCGTATTTTTCCCCGGGAAGTACAAATACCGAATCCTTGTCCAGCCTGTCGGCAGAATCAAGGGGCATCGTTATCGTATCACCTATTATCCTCATATCATCAATACGCAGACTTCTGCTCATATCCACCACATTGTCCGCCAGTATTATCTCACGGTGATCTTCAAAATGAGGATGTACCATATCCTCACGGATATTCTCAAGGGCATTCATCGCACTATCGGGATCCGAAAGATCCTCTCCATCTGTCCTGAGTCCGTGCTCCTGCACAGCACGCTCTATCTCCTCCTGAGAGGAATCGGCGTCTGCGTAGCCTGCGGCTCTTGCAAGTGTTGATGATACGAAATTATCGTTCACAGGCGCATCAAGGTCGATCTCTTCATCCTCTCCGATTATTCCCCATTCCTTCGCCTCATCAACAGGATCGCCGTCATCGCTGCCTGTACCGTATGCGTCATTTACCATATTGAGCCATTCACGGTTAGTCAGTACCTTTTTTGCCGGCTCCTCTATTTTTTCTCCCGTGAAGAACTCCTGAAGTGAACAGCCTGCCGTTAACGACAGAGATGAAACAAGCACTGCTGCTCCGATTACTGATGATATTATACGCTTAATCTTCATCATAAACCACCTTTATACATTTAATAAATTCTCGCTTATTCCTCACATGAAAGAATAAGCGAGAAAAACAAGCTTTTACTGAGGCTTCCTGATGTTTACAACATTCTGTGAAGCTATCTGATCCACTACTGCTGCCGGTTCTGCAACGTTCTGAACAAGATATGCGGATACTTTTCTAAGGTATGCGGTAAATTTCTCAAGCTCCGGCTCAAGAACCGCAAATTTATCCCTCATATCCGTAGCACTCTGTGACTGGTAGATACTTTCCGTGCTCCTGATCTTCTTTCGGAAATCTTCAAGAGTCTCATTCATACCCGCTGCATACTGACAGAGTCTGTCAGCACATACCCTTATCCCATCGGGATCAACAAATATCTCACGGTTAGCCATATACGCCGCTCCTTTCACCACCTATGAGCTTTCAGGTCAAAAACAGCAATTCTGATCCGCCTGCGCCCTGCTGTCCTCCATACGAGCTTCATGTGCGTTGGCGGTATTCCTCAGAAATGATGCGTAATCGCTCATGGCCAGACGCATAGTATCGAAGAAATGCTTCATATCCCCTACTTTTCCCCTGAAAGCCTCAGAATCCTCGCCCTTCCAGCATGAAGAGAGCTCACCTTCTATCATAGCGTACATCTGAGTATATTCGCTGTTGAAATCATCACTGAGCATATCTATCTCAGCAGCCGTCCTGATAATCTGTTCGGTACCTTCGCTGTAACGAATAGTATTCCCCGGCATTTTAATATCCTCCCCCGTGTTAAAAACACTTGTAATCATATACATTATATCACAAAACTCTTTTATGATACCATAAAAAGCAACGAGTTAAAATTTTAGTTATTTTAAAATGATAATAATTATTCAAACAGCCTGTCTGCGGCATTTAAAACTGTTTTTTCTTTACTGTGCTGTTTTTTACCACTTGTTTTGCTGACTTTTTCCACTCTTTTTGCTGTAAAAAGCCACTTTTTCTTTTTAAAAAAAGGTAGTAAAAAACAGCAATCAAGAGGGTATTATACAGCTTTTTGAGTGGTAAGAAACAGCAGCAAAAAATTTTTTCTCCTTTATTTCGTCGTTTACGTACCGTATCCGCGCCTATAATATTTAAAATATAAAGTTTCGCTGTATGCAGGTCCTGCTTTTTTCACATTATGATATAATATGCTCGCAAGATAATACCGCTCTTTTACGGAGGTCAATTCAATGAAATTCAAACGAATACTAATCTCAACTCTTCTTATAGCTTCTGTTACGTCTTCAACAGGCTGCAGCTCCGACTTCTTCGCAAAGAAGACAAACAATCCGCAGGCCGGTGCAAAACAGCAGGTATATGCTCCCGAGCTTGATCCCGGAGTGCATGAGCTCATCACAGACCAGCGCTTCAAGTCACTGGAAAGCGACGAACCGCTCCGTTTTGAGACTGCCGTTACTCCCGAGGAGGCTGAAAACGGTACTGCCGTTGAGCTCCGCGACAACAACGGCAAGACTATCTCAAAGATGTACGACGACGGTTCTCACAGCGACAGGATCGCAGGAGACGGCATCTACACCTGCAGCTACAAGCCCAAGCCCAACGGCGAGGAGACATTCTCTTATACAGCCAATATCGGCGGCGAGGAAACCAAGCCTGCCTCAGTAAGATACTTTGACAAGATAACCAAGCAGGATATTAAGGATATGCAGGGCATCAGCCAGAAAGCTTCTGATATAGAATCAAAGTATCTTGACAGCGAAGGCTATGTTCCTGAGGATAAAAAGGAAGATGTCCTCGATGAAATTGGTAATTACGCAGAAGAACTCAAACAAAGCGGCGAAGCTGTCGAGTACAGAGTAAACAAACAGTATGATAATGTTATAATCAAACTCAGCAGCGGTATAACCATGGTTTATGATAATCCAACAAAAGAAGATGCCGGTGGTGAAAGCTCTACAAGCGACACTTCAGGAGGCAGAATATATTCCGTACAAAAATTAAATGTCAAAGGATACCAACCTTTTTCTGAAACCGACCCCCATTTTGGAGACAATCTTCCTGATGTTATAAATAACATCACTTCAGAGTTTTCTTCAGATATTAAAAGCAATGGTGTCACTTCAGGTGAAGATGCCAGTCCGCAAGTCGTCAAAACATTTGGTGCTAATCAAGTTATTTTCTGGGCTGGACATGGTGGTTATGATGGTAATATTCATTCTTACTTATGTACAACAAGTGAATTTAATAAGGATGATTATACAGAAGATGATGTTATTGAAGACAGATTATTGGTTGAACTAAAAAAATCCAATACTGTTCGTATTACGTCAGAATATATAAACGCCCATTGCCCAAATATGACTGATAGTTATGTCTATTTAGGAAGCTGTCATAGCTTGCAGGATTCCGTACTTGCTGCAAGTTTTATAAACAAAGACTGCAATGTTGTTTTTGGTTTTTCAAATACTGTCAGAATTGCTTATACTGATTTAATGATGGAAGTTCTTACATCTCTTATGTGTCAAAAACGCACTTCAAATCTAACAGGTTATCCTGTAGACTACTATTCAATTGATGAAGCACTGCAAAAAGCAAAAATGATTTGTGGCGAGAACGATATGGTATTATTTGCTGGAGATAATCCTAGAGATCCAGCAGAACCCGTAATAATGGGTAACAGAAACTACAGGTTTGCAGAAACGATTGCTGGTACAAACAGCAACGCAAGTGATTTAGCCGAACTTACTCTTGGTTCATTTACCATTGACACAGTAGCGCTATATGTTGATGCAGGTTCAAACGCCACAATAGGAATTCAGTCATTTCCTGATGGTTATGACAAATCAAGACTTATCTGGACCATCGATGATGACAAAGTTGCAACAGTAAATAATGGTATTGTTCACGGAATTCAATCACAGAAACATACAAGAGTAGTTGTAAGAACCGACGATGGTTTATACACACAAGCTTGCTTTGTATATGTTAGATAAACCAAAATAAAAATTAACAGGCGGACTGCTGAAAGTATGTCCGCCTGAATACGATATAAAATGATGTAAATATATAAGGGAAAAAGATATACAGGGAGGCTGAAAAAATGAAAAAAGGTCGACTTCTTATCACTTCTTTGCTGGTAGCAGCAATTACAGCTTCATCAAGCTGCACTTTGGATCCTCCCGAAGACGGCGAGAAAAGGATTAATCCAGAGTCTGAGCAGATGGTATACGCTCCGGAGCTTGATCCCGGAGTGCATGAGCTCATCACGAATCATCGCTACAAGTCACTGGATAACAAGGAAGCTCTCCGTTTTGAGACTGCCGTTACCCCCGAGGAAGCAAGTAACGGTACTCCCGTGGAGCTCCTTGACAGCAGCGGCAAGACGATCTCAAAGATGTTCGATGACGGAACCCACATGGACAGGATCGCAGGCGATGGCATCTACACCTGCAGCTACAAGCCCAATCCCAAAATCGAAGCAAGCTTTTCATATACTGCCAGGATAGGCAATATCTCAACAGAGCCTGCTTCCGTAAGATATTTCGATAAGATCACCACTCAGGACGTTAAGGATATGGGCGATGTAAGCCGCAGCTTAGCTGTTATCCAGTCTGCATACACTGACAGTGAAGGCTATATCCCCGACGACAAAAAAGCAGATGCACTCACCGAAGCAGGCGAATACGTCAAGGAGCTTTACAACAACGGAGCTGTTTTAGAATACAGGGTAAACCAGCAGTACAATAATATCGTTATGAAGCTGAACAGCGGCTTTACTCTGGTTTATTCCACTCCGGGCAGGGAAGATCTGGACAGCGGAAGCGCTCAGTCCCCGAATACTCCCGATTATGCCGTAAAGAAATTGACGCTGAAGGGCTACCGTCCCTTTGCAGATTATGATAATGACGACTATTCCTATAAGATAGGTGAAGTACTGGAGAGATGCTTCCGCAAGATAACAGGAACTCCTGATTTTCATAACTGTATCATCGATAAAGATGTCGATAAAGGGAAAAAAGTAAGTCCCCAGTCTGTCATGGATTTCGGCCGTGACCAGGTCATATTCTGGGCGAGCCACGGCGGTTTTGACGGTGTAGTACATTCGTTTTTATGCACAGTTGAGGAGCTTCACGCCGAAAACTATGATGATGATCCGAACAATGATATCAATGATGGCGCACCGAGATACACTGACGATGACATTTTTGAAGACAGAATAATACTTCAGGCCTGTACAGGTGACAATCTTGACGATCTGATAAGGGATAGCATCGATCCTACAAAGCCCGAAATTCCCACAGGCCCTTCGTTTTTGTCTTACAGGCAGAATATGTCTGATCCTTACGAATGTGAAAGCTATATACGTCAGCTCGGCAGCACTCAACCAACAGACAGCACTATGACTCCCGGCGATTATCTGACTCCGGGTGTGGTATATCACCCTTGCATAACGGCAGAATACATATCGGCACACTGCGGAGATATGACAAATTCTTTTGTTTTCCTCTCAGCCTGCAGTCCCCTTAAGGATTCCGTACTGGCGGCAAGCTTCATAAACAAGAACTGCAATGTCGTAGTCGGCTTTGATGATACAGTACATATCGATTTTGCAGAACAGACGATAACCACTCTTGTCGATTATATGTGTACTCCCAGTACAAGACCCTCGGGAACACCATCGGATTATCAGCCTGTCAGCAAATTCTTAGATAGTTGGGGAACTGATTATCATGCCGCAACAAACAGAAGACCTGCATTCAAGACCAGATTGATAGCATTCGGAAACAAGGATTACAAATTTGCGGAGGCAATCGCGGACGACCTTTTCAACGCCCGTGAGGACGCTGAAATAAGACTTGGCTATCTGAGTCTGGAAGCAACATATATAAACGTAGACTACCGGAAGCCCAGAAAGGTGGAGATCACATCCTACCCCGATGGCTACGGTCCCGAAGACATAATCTGGACTACAGATGATGAAGATATAGCCGTGATAAATAAAGACGGCATCGTCATTGGAATACAGGAAGGCGGAAGCACACGAATATCAGCAGTGACGAAGGACGGTCTGTATACGCAGAAATGCTTTATACACGTAAGGAAAGAATGATATAGTAAATTATAGATGATAAACTCACAGGCGGACTGCTAAAGGCAGCTCCGCCTGTTTGTATTTAAAAGCTGTTTTTTTATATTGTCAAATCCGAAGTAATGTGATAAAATATAAAAAAACGAACGAGGTGGACCATGAACACTATACTTCTTGCCGAAGATGACGCAACTCTCAGAAAAAACATAGCACTATCCCTTGAAGCCGAGGGCTACAATGTAATTTCAGCCAGTACCGCAGCAGAAGCCGAGGCCTCTGCAAATTCGGCAGATCTTATAATTCTCGATGTCATGCTTCCCGACGGAAACGGCGTAGAGCTTTGCAGAAAGCTGCGCAGGATCATAAAGGCGCCCATAATATTCCTTACCTCCTGCGATGACGAAGCCGATATAATCCGCGGTCTCGACAGCGGCGGTGACGATTATATCACAAAGCCCTTCCGCCTGAAGGAGCTGTTTTCACGTATACGCGCCAATCTCCGCCGTATTCCCGATACTCACGAGCTTGATCTTACAGCCGTTGAACAGAAGCTCCTCAGCTATCTCATGCAGAACCGTGAGCAGTATCTCACCCGTGAACAGATACTGGAATTTCTCTGGGACTCAAAGGGCATATTCGTCAATGACAATACGCTTTCGGTAAATATAAGCAGGCTCCGTGAAAAGCTTAATGAGGCCGAGGGCTGCGGAAAGATAGTAACGAAAAGAGGTATTGGCTACAAATGGACGGATTCGTAAGAAACGGCTCTATGCGAAGACTGCTGCTGATATTCATATTACTCCTTGCACTGTCGGCAGGTCTGTCTTTTCTTATTGCGGATAAATGCGCGGAAAAGATCGTTTCCGCACAGATAGAAGCGGAGCTCTCTGCCATAGGAGGGGGCAAATTCTCAGCTCTCCCCGATGAGGCGTCAATCGCCGCAGGAGAGGAGATAATGAAGGAATACGGCATAAACCGTGAGCTCGAACCTAAGATAATGCGCTGCTACAACTCGGTGAGAATGACCGTATTCACCTCTTTATTCGCATTGACGGCGCTTATCTCGGTTTTATGGCTCGTTGTCAGCCTGCGTGAACTCGCGGCTATATGCCGCGATCTTGAAAGGCTCCGCACCGACTGCATAGCCGCGTCTGACAACAGCGATCACCACATTGGTCTTTACGGACGGGATCTCGATTCGGTAAGAAGAGTATCCGAGGGAGCAGAGCTGCTTCTGCGCCGTATAAACCATCTCAACTCAAAGCTCAGTCAGGAGCAGAGGTTCCTGCGCACTTTCCTCACCGACCTTTCACACCAGATAAAGACATCACTTGCAGTAGTCAGGCTTAATACGGATATGCTCAGCGAGCTGGACAATATCCCCGAGGAAAGACGTCAGCAACTCTCCGAGGAGATACAGATCAGTCTTGACGCTATGGAACAGCTGGTAATCGAAGCAATCAAGCTTGCCAAGCTGAATGCTGATGCGGTAGAATACCGTATGGAGGACAACTCACCTGCTGATATATGCAATACTGTGCTGAAACGTCTGGCTCCCATGCTGAGGAAGAATAATATATCTGTCCGCACCGACCTTGACAGCAGCGTGAGGCTCATATGCGACAAGGGTTGGCTTTGCGAGGCAGTTGAAAATATCATCAAAAATTCTGCCGATCATTCGGAATGTACAGAGATCTCAGCAGAAACAAAGAACGATCCCCTGATGATCACTATTGCCCTCTCCGACAACGGCAAGGGTATTCCTCAGAGCGATATACCAAAGCTTTTCGAGCGCTTCTCATCGGGCTCAAACGACAGGACCATGTACAGCTCGGGACTGGGTATGTCCATTGCCCATAGGATAGTAACGGACAACGGCGGCGAGATACTTGTATACTCCGAGGAGAGCAAGGGTACGAGATTTGAACTTGTATTTCTGAAAAACTGAGATTTTTTCTCGGTTTTTCTTTTTGTAACTTTAATGTAAGATTGACCTGTTATCATATAGCCAGTAGATAAGAACGGAGGTCTTATTATGGAAAACGAAATCATACTTAAAACAGAAAAACTGACAAAGCAGTACGGCGAAGGCGAAAATGCGCTCCTTGCTATCAATAATATAGACCTTGAAGTGCGCAAGGGCGAGTTCATAGCCATAACAGGCGAAAGCGGCAGCGGCAAGACCACCCTGCTCAACTGCATAGGCTCTCTTGACCGCCCCACCAGCGGAAGCATATTCTTCGGCAGTAAGGACATAACAAAGCTGAACGACAATGCTCTCTCAGCTTACCGCCGCAGGAGCATCGGCTTTATTTTCCAGGCTTTCAACCTTATTCCCGTACTCAATGTGGAAGAAAACATCGTTCTCCCGCTCAATCTTGACAATACTTCCCCCGACAAGGAGTACCTTGAGGAGCTCCTGAAGCTTACGGGGCTCGACAAGAAGCGTACCTCCTTCCCCCATGAGCTTTCGGGCGGTCAGCAGCAGCGTGTAGCCTTTGCCCGTGCATTGATACACAAGCCGCAGATCATACTGGCTGACGAGCCCACAGGAAACCTCGACAGCAAAAACAGCCGCGAGATAATATCCATACTTAAAAACTCCATAAAGAAGTACGATCAGACGCTCATACTCATCACCCATGACGGCAGCATAGCTGCACAGGCAGACCGTATCTGCCGTATAACCGACGGTGTTCTCAGCGAATAAGGAGGTGAGGGCATGAAACATCTCATATCGCTTTCTCTGAAGTATATACGCCGCCAGAAGCTGCGTACCTTCCTCACTTTCACGTGCATAATGCTCTCGGCTTTCATACTGGCAACGGTATGCACCTACGGAAGCAGCATATATTCTACCGTTTACAACTATCTCGTCTACGAACGAGGTACATGGGAGGTAGAGATAACCTCATGGATAGAGCGTTCAAAGGATCCCGAAAAGGCCATAGATAAAGCTGAAAACCATCCCTCAGTTGACGATTACCTGCTGGAAACATGGGCAACCTATGAGGTCAGATCGGAATCTCCGGCGGGGATGGGACTGATTGAAATATCCGACGGCAAAAAAACTTTAAGAGTAAACGGACTGACATTATCGGGAAAGGAAGGAAATCCCGAGCTCGAAAATGAATTTACTACGGGCCCGACCATACTTCCCCAAAACACTGCCGCGGAAGGCTGCTATTTCCCCGTCAGCATAAAGGATATGGGCTATTCCGAAGGTGATACCATAACCCTCACCTTTCGTCCCGCCACCGCAAAGCTGGACGAGAACAGCGAGATAATGAAGTCCATCCGCAAAGAACTCAAGGAAAAGAACGGTACAGAGCTTACAAGCACCGACGAAGGCTTTGATGAGCTGGACGAAAAAACAAAAAGTAAAGCTCAAAGCACGTCAATCGATATGCTTCTCAGGTTCAGAGGTCTGACTCTGGAACAATACCCTCTTACGGATATAGAATACGGCGAACCTGTGGAATATACCTTTAAGATCGCAGGCTTTTCAAACACATACCGATCTATGTATGACTGGTTCGTAATATCTAATTTAACCGCCGATATGTCAGAACTTCATGAGAAAAATCCAGGTATCTTCGCTGACAAAGGAAAACGCTTCTTTATCCGTGTCATAGACAATTACGACTATGACGAAGCACTGAAGCTCCTGTTCACCGACCTCGGCCACGATTATGACAAGGACTTCTATGACAGCTATGATTATCCTCATCCTGAAAATGACGACCTTCTCGGACTTGAATGGAAGAGCCCGTATGCGATATACAGCATACTCCCCTCTTATATAATCCCCATGCTCATCATACTTATAGTAGCATGGTTCATTGCCCGTTTTATCATCGACAATGCCTTCGAGATGGCAGTTCAGGAAAGAAGCACTCACTTTGCGTCTCTGCGAATAATAGGTGCATCCAAGGGACAGATCGCGGCAGTAGTGCTCACAGAAGCGTTGTTCTACTGCTTTACAGCCATACCCCTGGGAATAATAACGGCTGTTATCATATGCCGTACCACATTCAATTCCCTGCGCAGAGTCGGACTGAGTATGTTTGAATTCTCGGCAAATCCCTATTTCATAGGTATTGCCGCAGCATTATGCTTTATTGCCATAATAATCTCTGCTTACACCTCGGCAATGTGGGCTTCAAGGAAGCTTTCCCCTGCCGAAGCGCTCAACTTCGGCAAGCCCAGGAGCAAAAAGCGGAAGCTCCGCAGATACAGGTCAAAGCTGGATCTCAGCTCAGGAAAGTTCCTGCGCAGATATACGCGGAAGAACATAATGGCCTCAAAAAGCCGCTTCATAATCTCTACAATAACCATGACTCTCGGCGTGGTCATGTTTACCCTTTCCATACTGCTGAGCAGCTTTGTCAAATCAGGCATTGACCGCTACAGAAACAATGATTACCTTGATTACAGAATAGATTATTATTACCCGTCCGACACAGACGATCTTCTCGGTGAAGCCGAAGAATACTTCGGTAACAAGGAGATATTCTCATTCTGCTATATCAGCTGCTATAATTCCACAACGATCATGGGAGCAGAAAATTCAGATCAGATAAATGACGAAATTCTGCGCAACCAGATCGAAAACGTACATAATATCAATGTATACGCCATAAATGAAGACCTGTACAAAAAATACTTCATCGAAGAAATAACAGGCATAGACTATGCTCAGTTCAGAGACGAAAAGCTCGCATTTATCAGCAGAAGCAATATTGCCCATAACATTGATACAATGCAGCCCTATGAAGCAAGACCGCGCTCATTTGACCGGTTTGAACGTGCTTTGCGTCTGAATACGCTGACAGACTTTGATGCTGACATAATCGGAGTTATTTCAAGCCCCATACAGCTTGACGGCTGTGTGGTCATCCCCTCTGAAAACGCCATGAGTATTCTCAGCCTCGGCTTTGATATTGAACTTCAGGTAAACGGCAGGGAGCAATATGAGGAAGCACAGGCTATTATGGACAAATTCCTGGATAATGCTTATTATTCTTCATATCAGAATATGTACATGAACGGGACCGGCGTAAACGAGTTCATAAAAGCCATAATAAAGATAGTTCTTGTATTCCTTGTATCCATATGGCTGGTAGGTATACTCTCCATGATAAACTCGGTCAATACCAGCGTTCTCAACAGGAGCCGCGAGCTGATGATGCTGAGAAGTGTGGGAATGACAAGGAAACAGCTCAGGAACAGCGTGATACTCGAAACGCTGATGTTCTCCGCAGCAGCTGCCATACTCGGAACAGCCATAGGAGTAGGAGGCTTCCTGTTCTTTATAATCGTTCTTACAAAACAGGGCTCACTGCTGATAATAAGCACTGTCATCATAGTAGCTGTGCTCTCAGTCGTACTCAACATAATCATAGCTCTGGCAGCAGCCTTACCGGCTGTAAAAAGTCTCGGAAAGGTCGAATCCATTGCACAGGCTTCCATATGATATAACAAAAAGCTCACGGACGTTCTCCACTCCGTGAGCTTTTTATTTCAGAGCTGCTTCATAAGCTCGTCTATAAGTTCCTTCTTTGCCAGTCCTTCAGAAAATGTGGTAGCTCCTCCGCAGGCTGTTCCAAGCTTCAGGGCATATCCGAAGTCGCCTTTCTCACAGCCCGCCACAAAGCCTGCCAGCATAGAGTCGCCTGCTCCTACCGAATTCTTCACTAAGCCCCTGCATACGCCGCACTCATAGAGCTTTCCGTTCTCATCGAGAAGTATTGCTCCTTTTTCCGCCATTGATACCAGAACGTTCCTTGCCCCCATTTCCCTGAGCTTTGCAGCATATTCAGCGGCTTCCTCATGAGTATTTACGGAAACTCCGAATATCTCGCCCAGCTCATGATTATTTGGCTTTATAAGGAAGGGATGATATTTCAGGACATTGATGAGAAGGTCGTTCGTGGCGTCCACCACCGTCTTAATGTCCCTTCCCGAGAGCCTTTCCAGTATCTTTTCGTAAATATCCGAAGGAAGGCTCTGAGGTATGCTTCCCGCAAGTATTAGTATATCACCGTCCGAAAGCCTGTCCAGCTTGCCGAACAGCTTTTCCAGAGCATCGGCGTCAATATCGGGCCCCTGACCGTTTATCTCCGTTTCCTCGTCAGCCTTTATCTTGACATTGATACGTGAATTGCCGTGTCCGAGTCTTACAAAATCCGCTTCGATACCCATTGCACATACGCCCTGATCGATGGCCTTGCCCGTAAAGCCTGCCGTAAAGCCCATGGTCTTTGAGGTAACTCCCAGCTCTCTTAAAACTATGGATACGTTTATGCCCTTGCCGCCAAAGTATATCTCCTCACGGGAGGAACGGTTAACGCTTCCCCAGTTCATGCCGTTTGTATGAACGACATAGTCGATAGCGGGATTAAAAGTCACTGTATATATCATTTCATTTTCTCCTTCTGCTTTCTGACATCTTGATTTCCTGTATACTAATTATATAACCTGAACAGAAAAAAATCAAGCTTTCTTTTTATGCACTCCTCCGCGCTGTACTGAAAAAAGCTCCGATGAATATATACATCGGAGCTTTTCTGTTATGATAATTTATGAGAACTTTCTTCGGCTCACTCGGGGAGCTTGTTAACGAGCTTGAGCAGATATCTCTGTATAGCTGCTGCGTCTTCATTGGTAAGACCGTCGTTATTGCCTGTAACATCTGAATTTGCACGTCCCTGCTCTGTGATATGGCGCTCATAGGTTCCTGTAACACCATACTTATTGGGATTAGCAAGTGATTGCATTATAAGGATAGCGTCTGCCAGATCAACTATGCCGTCGCAGTTGGAGTCGCCGGGAAGCTGCATCTTATAACCGCTCTCTGATGAAACAACAGTAGTTGTTGTAGTTGATGTTGTCGTAGTGGTGACAGTTGTTGTGGTAGTTGTAGTACCGCCCTGCTCTCCCGAAGATGCAGCTTTCTCTGTGAGAGAAAGGAGATAGGTAAGAGGTGAATTCCAGTATATGGTTATCTCGTTTGTGGAATAGCTCTCTGAGTTGTCGATATAGCACTTTGCTGCGGGAAGATCACGGCAGTAAGCCTTTGCTGCACTGTCCTCAAGGTTCTGGTTGACACCGCCTGCCAGCATACCCTTCATAGCATGGCCTACCACCATAGAAGGACGGTGATGAGGATGCTCGGGTGAAACTGTACCGTAGCCTGATACGAAGCAGGTTCCTACGGGATTTATGCCAAGGAGATAGCCAAGCTCAGAATTTGCTGCATTGAAGTAGCTCTCCTGTCCTGTGAGCTCATTTGCCAGTCCGAGGATTATACCTGCGTTGGCGATAGTCATATTGCTTCCCCAGTTATACTTTGTGAGAGCAGAACCGTAGCTTGAATCATTTATGGTCTTTACCATCGAATCGGCCTGACTTATAACAGCCGAATAAGCTTTCTTATACAGATCGGAGTTCTTGTCTGCGCCCTTCATTGTAAGGATAGCTATATTTCCGTAATCTCCCACTGTTGACCAGTCAAGACCTGTGTAAGCCTTGCTCACGCCGGAGATATACTTCTGATCGCCTGTTGCGCGGTACATCTGTACAGCTGCCCAGTAGCGCTCATCCTTGTCAGTCTTGTCGCCGTAATCGCCTGTTACGATGTCCTTGGGATTAGTGAACAGGAAGTCGGGATTTGCTTCAAGCCATGCCCATGACTTTTCAGCTGCGTCCATGCACTTCTTTGCAAAGTCCTTGTCGTACTTCTCATAGAATTCAGCTGCAAGAGCCATTGAAGCACAGAAATCGGCAGTTGCTGTTGAGCTTACGGGAGTAACGATAAGAGGAGCTGTTTCCTTTGTAGGCATTACGTATCCCGGGAAGGTCTCACAGGATACCTTATGGTAAGCGCCGCCGTCGGAAGCCTGCATCTTCATCATCCATTCGAGCTCGAAACGTGCTTCGTCAAGAATATCGGGAACGCCGTTTCCGCTCTCGGGGATATTTGTATTATCGCCGTAAAGGTCGGGAGCTGCCTGGTATGCATAGAGCAGGTCGGCAATGGTCTTTGCGGCAGGAACAACGTATCTTCCGTAGTCACCTGCATCATGCCAGCCGCCGCAGACGTCTATCTTATCACTTGTGCCGTAGATCGTAGCCTCCTTGGTATGGCAGGCTGCGTGGCCGAATTTCTCGTCCTCGATCTCTACGCCGCAGCGCTGGAGATAAAGCATCCTTACACTGTCCTCGATAAGGTCTGAATATACCTTGCCGCCGATCTCGAAGGTATAGGAATCGTCAAGCCCCTCGCAGGAAATATAGTACTTGCCCGCTGTCTTTACGGAAGAAAAATCACCTGTCCAGTTTATCTCGTCCGCAGTGCTGTTTTCCTTCTTGTTCTCAAGCTTACCTGTATATACTGCCTCTTTAGTATCCGCATTTACTACCTTGAACTCCGTCTGATCTGTAACATCACGGAATACAGCTATCTTCTCGGCATCTGTCCTGTAGCCCACCTGGTTGATATTTATGGAAGGAGCATAGGGACGGCTCGATGCATAGTCCACATTGCTGTCGTCAACGAGCTCAAGTGATACATTGTCGATATAGATCTTGTGCTCAGGAAGCTCTCCCTCGTACTTTTCCTGGATACCGCAGTTGAATACCAGCTTTGCCATGATGTCGGTATCCTGCTTCATGGTGAACTCATAATCAATAGTCTGAGGCTCTGAGGTGAGGTTGAGTCCCTTCCATGTATAAGCCTGGTATGTACCGCCGTTCTGCTGTATCATAGCCTCGATATAGCGGTCCTCGGTAGATGATATATCGTACTTCAGACGATACACGCCGTTCTTGTACAGGGGAACTATATCATAGAACACCTGTACGGCATAGTTTACCTTGCCCACATTTGTTACTGTAAGGGCAAGCTTTCCGTCCTCTGCCTTCAGTGAGCAGACACCGCCGCTCTCCTTGTAGGTGCCCCAGTCGCTTACGCCCTTATCAAAGGTAGAATTCGTAATAAGATTGGAGCCTGCCGAAGCAGGGATGGAGATCATCGGCATAGCCGATGCCATGATGGCGCAGGCTGAAATAGCTGCTACGCACTTCTTAAAAACCTGTTTTTTCATAATATTTCCCTCTCATTTCTATGGCTATGCCACATTACTATATATATTCTATCAAATCAGTCTTATTAAATCAATAACATTTCAAGCCAATTATATATCATTTTGCGCATAACTTTTTGTGCAGGTGCCACAAAAGGACTTTTGCTGATAAAAGGCTTTAAATCAGCAGCAGTTATGATACTGAAATTTCAGCAAATCATTTTGCGCACGGTATATATAACTTATTATACGAAAAAGCGACCCGTTTGACATCACGGATCGCTTTGTATGCGCAGTTAGCGCTGTGCTTCAAAAAATTCAAGTATAAGGGCCTGTGCGTCAATGCCTTCTGTCTTTTCGGAAGGCCATGAGTGTCCTCCGCTGCGAATGAAAAGATTCCAGACCTGAGCTCTTTTCCCCTCTGCTGTATACTTTTTCAGCTCCGAGCCCTTGCCTATCTCCGTCATCGAAGACAGCTCAAGACCATTTGAGCTCACCCAGTAGTCCATAACGTCCTCTATAGCGGGAGACTCGGTGTATTCCGCAGTACCGTCACTGTTTTTAGGCACAACGTCATCCTTTTCACCCGTTATCTGGAAAAAGCCAACGTTCTTGCAGCTGCTCCGCTCCTCCCAGACACTGCTGTTCATCATTCCCGAAACACTTACCACAGCCGAATAGGTGTCCCCTGCCTCCATGGCCAGCCTGTGCGTCATAAAGGCACCGTTGCTGAAGCCCGCCGCAAAGATGTGCTCTCTGTCGAGGGCGTACTCCTTCTGAAGATACTCTGCCAGCGCCACAAGGAACTCTCTGTCCTTGTTTCCACTGCCATCGGCATATGAATTCCAGCCCCTTGAAGAGGTCCTGTCAGTAGGATCAGAGGCTCCCGTAACGTATACGACCGCATATCCTTTGGGATTAGCCTTTTCCTCAAAATGCAGCGTGCTGCGGAAGTCCTCTGCGGAGCTTCCGTAGCCGTGAAGCATAACGATAAGAGGAGCTCCGTCGGACTTTTCGGGCAGATCAAGTATATAATCATGGCTCACGCCGTCAAAGCTGCATGAAAAGGTATTATTTCCGATATCCTTCACGTTCTCCAGCTTTGGCACAGGGGCTTTTTCAGTACAGCCGCAAAGCAGCCCTGCTGCCATTATACAACCAAGAATTGCAGCCTTTTTCATGTTACACACTCCGTTTTTCTCATAGTCGATGATACTAATGCTTATTTTTTCAGTTTTTCACTGAGCTGTTCAAAGGTTATGCCGTATTTATATGCTATATCATGTGCATAGCTCTTTCCGTCCGGCTTTTTGTAGCTTATCTTGTATGAGCGTTCACCGTTGCTGCTGTCCATTACCACGCTGTCCGCTTTGCAGACCGCTCCCTCAACACTGCTGATCTGATCTGCATTTTCCGCCAGCTCGTGCATATGGGTATTGAACACCGTCCTTGCACCGATACAGCACAGGTACTTCAGTACGTCCTCGGCGATATACAGCGATTCAGTATGACTTGTGGTGGCAAAGGATTCGTTGAAGAGCAGCAGGCTGTCACGGCCTGCCGTGCGGCAGATACTGTTGAACCTGTCTGCCTCCTCGCCAAGTCTTCCGAGAGAGACCGTTTTTTCCTCGTCAACGGGGAAATGGGTATATATACCGTCACAGGGACGTATTCTTGCAGAAGAAGCAGGCACGAAAACTCCTGTCTGCTCCATGAGAAAAACAAGTCCCACGCCCTGTGTAAGTATGGTCTTACCGCCGCGGTTCGGACCTGTGAGAATATGCACTGTTCTGTCATTGGTAAACTCTATGTCGTTGCAGACTATATCCTCGTCCACCATGCCGTTAAGACGGCATATAGCCAGCTTTACGTTGTAGAAATCACGCAGGAAGCTGTCATTTTCCGACATCTCACCGACACAGCAGGGCATTCCCAGCTCCGCCAGTTTCTTTTCCAGACCGATAAAACGCATATAAAACAGGAACTCATCTGCAAGAGTCACAAGATTCCTGCCGCTGACGTCAACATACTTATTCAGTACCTTTTTCAGCTTCTGCGTCATTGACGGCAGCATTCGCTCCATGATGGTGTTCAGATTGTTCATAAGGAGACTGTCTGTGGGACGGTTGGTAGGAGACGGTATCCCGCGGTACTTCTGATCCATCCAGTCAAAGCCGTCGTTGTGCATCTCCATCTCAAAGAACTGGAGATCCTTATCGTTAAGGCTTTCCCTGCGGGATCTTATGAAGCGCTTCAGCACACCCTGTCTGGTGAAATAGAACTTATTGAAGGATATTATCCCCGTCTCCTTCGGATAGAAGGAATGATCGAAATTAACACCTATGGTCATGCTTTTTATGTTGTGTATATCGTCGCCCACAACGGATATATCCTTTTCAAGCTCGTCAAAGCCGCTGTTTGTGTAAATATCCATTACATGAGCCGCAAATCGCCTCATGCCCTCAGACCTGAATTCACGGTCGGATATAACGTCCCTTATCTGAAGTATGGAGCTTATATAGCCCTCAAGAGCTCTCAGACGGTTAAGAAATTCAAGTATAGTGGAGGTCTCACCTATATGTGCAGGCTTGTCATTGAAGTAAAAACGCAGAGAATCGAATATACGATAGAGCATCTCGCAGAGCTCCTCGTTCTCCTTCAGCTCGGAGTAAACCTCCCTGCGGTAATTTATGACTCTTTCATCTGTGGGCATCTCCAGGAGTATATTCCTTATTATCTCCTTTTCCGAAGCGTTGTCGGAGATATTCTCCGCTATAAAGTCCACAGCAAGATCGTTTGCGGTATTCTCACCCAGACTGAAGTATTTGAATTCGCCCTCAGGTGCAAGAAGGCTTATCTTATCACCGGCAGGCAATGTCGTTTTTTTCATCCTGTAGCTCCTTTCCTGCTGCTTGAAGCGGCAGAATGTATATATGATGCCTGAAAGCTGTTTCAGGCTTTATTTCCGTTGTTTTCCTTACTGATAATTATACGTCATAGCTGTCCGTTTGTCAATAAATAACGCCACAGCACATATCATGCTGTGGCGTTATGGATTATTTATCAGCCTGCTTCCTTTTCGGCAGCTACGACCTCATCAACGTAGAAATCTGTAAGACTGTCTGTGGATTCAACATAAAGCTGAAGATTTTCGGCTCCATCGGGGATAACATATGCGGGATTTTCAAGAGTGATCCACTCTCCGCTCTTTGCGGGGAGCAATGCAATCTCGTCATATTTCTCGCCGTCGTTCTCATACTGCATGGTAAGCTTCATGGTAGCGTCCTTGCCGCTGTTCTGCATTACCTTAGCGCTGAACTTATAAGCCTCGCCCGGCTTGTAGGTATCGGCGCTGAGAAGTATTGTAGCACCGTTCCAGTAATCGGTTCGGCCGCTTACGAAAAGCGACTGCTTGCCTTCAGCAGCATTCTCCTCATCAACTGAGACCATTGAACCGCCTCTGGGTATCCAGCCCTGTGTGCCCTCCTCAAAGCCTATCTCGAAGAATCCTGCTGCTGTGGGAGCAGAGGTGTCGGTATTGCCGAGCTTTTCGATGGCCTTTTCATCAACGGTTACTTCAATATCATCAGCCTCGGAGTAGGTACCGCCCACCTTGAGGTCATTCTTATATACAGTAGCCTTGCCCTGTGACTGGTAGCCCTCGATGGTCAGTGCGATCTCGTACATCTTTCCGAGCTCGAGGCCGCATTTCTTCCATGCGTCAAAATGCTTGGATATTGATATGGTACCCTCCAGCTTTGTGCCCTCTGCCTGGGGTTTGAGCTGCCTTACGCTCCAGTACTGATCGAAGGTCTGTGTGCCGTCGATGGAGGGCTGTTCGTATCTTGTGGTCTTGTAAATATCATATGTTGCACCGTCAACAGTGACTGTTCCCAGTGCAAAAGGAGCTCCCGGCGGTCTCCATGAGCCCCATGATTCGATTATATAATACTCGATAAGAGGCTCTCTTGTCCAGCCGTATACACACATATAGGAATTGCCGTCGGGCTGGTAATCAACGCCGTAGTCTATGGAAATATTTCCCAGCTCCTGGTATGTAAGCGTACAGTCATACTTCTTTCCGCGGCGGAAAAGTGCGTTGTTGATATTGCTCCACTCGCAGGAAAATGTACCGCCCTTGCCGTCCACATTGAAGGTAGTGTCGCCGTTGTCTTTCCATAACTCATAATCATAGCCGTCCTGATTACCTGTTATATTCTCGGTAAAGACCTGCGGTTCTGCCGCCTTTTCCTTTGAACTGCCGCTGCAGCCTGTGAGTATTCCCATAATACAAACAACAGCTGTTGCAACAGATAATTTCTTGAATATGCCTTTTCTCATCAAGGTCATGACCTCACTTTCGGATTGTATTCCCGATAATATGGGCTATCGGGCGTCCAATTTGATTGTACCATATATTGGGATTTTTACAAGTCATTTTTTGCGCCTGCAATGTCAATTTTTGCGCATGACCATTTTTTGCGGAACATATCTGCTACTTTATGCAAAAAGCAGCCCGAAAGACAGGCTTTCAGGCTGCGCAGGCTTCTTTTTATACCGCATGAGATTATCAGTCTGTCATGCCCCTATTTTTAATTTCTTTTTCACGAGCTTTAAGCCCATAACAGCCACGCTGTTCTTAAAGAGGAACAGTGTTGCGAAATAAAGTATGACAGATGCGCTGCAGGCAACCATTACTATGAATATGTTCCTGTGTATGAACATTGGAACGCATATGCAGGTAATCAGTATCAGCACACAGCCTATTACCACCGACAGCCAGTCCTTGAGCTTTATGTTCAGCTTATAGTACTTCTTGCCATAGTGATAAGCAAAGCCGAGACATATCGCCTCTGCGATCAGTGTGGTAAGAGCAGCAGCATTGTGCTTGAGGAAGGGGATAAGGGCAAAGTTGAGGCCGATATTAAGAATGGAAGCCACAACTGTAGCTCTCAGTATCTTGTCCTCATTGCCTGTGGGGATAAGTATGCATGACTTATAGAACCAGGCAAACACGCTGAAAAGCAGTCCTACGCTGAGTATCTGAAGTGAGAATGTAGCGTCAACGTACTTGGGCTTTGTGATAAGGAGTATCACGTTTTTGCTCAGTGACGCAAGACCTATCATTGCAGGTGCTCCAAGTACCATGAGAGCGGTGAATACGCGGTGACAGGTGCTGTTGAATTTCTCTGTATCCTTATTTGCCCAGTAGCTTGAAAGGCGGGGAACAGATACTGTTATGACCGCTGCAAGGACATTCTTTACGATAGTGTATATCTTTGCCGAGGTCGAATACAGCGCAACGATGCTGTCTGTTGTGAGAAATCCCAGGATAAGCACGTCGGAGTTTACGTAGATACTGGTGGTAACGGTATTGGCGAACATTGTCATAATAGGCTTGATATGCCGCTTTATACCGTCGGTGATCTTAAATCTGATCCTTGCGTAATTTCTTCGTCCTATGAGATACAGAAGGTTTCCGCTGGAAGTTGCCATGACAGTGACTGCACAGTAGGGCAGTATATCGTCCTCTTTTCTTACCAGTACAAAGAGCAGCAGAAGTGAAAGCACATGAGTTATAAGGCTTCTTACAGTGATGTAGAAGTATTTTTCATATGCGGAATATATCCACTCACAGCCCAGTGTGGTAAAAAGTACATTTATACAGAGAATGACGATGGCAGCTCTGTAGGGGCGGAAAAAGGGTATGAGCAGTACTATTGCCAGTACGGCATATGAAGCTATGGTCGCTATGACATTTATGGTGAATATCTCGGACGCCGTCTGATCCAGCTTTGCACGGTCATTTCTGACCTTTGCGCATTCTCTGATAGCATAGGTGTTTATTCCGAGAGCTGCGAACATAGCAACATACTGCATCACAGAATAGGAGAAATTGTATTTTCCGTAATTATCCTGAGAGAGTACATCTGTAACATATGGGATGGTTATGAGCGGGAAGATTACCGAAAAGATGGTCTTGATACCGCTCAGTACCGCATTTAGTCCCATAGATTTTCTTTTGGCCATATCCAGACTATCCTTTACAGTGTTGCGATATAGTCCATGAAGTTCTGCTTGTTCTCAAGAGCAGTTGTAGTAGGTCTGCCAAGATCGTCTCTTGCACCGATAGAGCACTCTACCTCGATGAGTGAGAGCTCGTTTCTTGCCTTTGCAGCAGCAAGCTCGCTGTCAAGCTTCTCAAAGCTGTCTACCTTTACAGCATTGGGATAACCGCAGGCCTTTGCAACGCCTACTATGTCTATCTGACCTGCAACTGTGGGCATACCGCCTACAGTCTCGTGAGCAGAGTTGTTGATGATAACGTGAACCATGTTATTGGGCTTGTTAGCTCCGAGAAGAGCCATGCTTCCCATGTGCATGAGCATTGCGCCGTCACCGTCGATACACCAGATCTTCTGCTGAGGCTTCTCGGAAGCAACGCCGAGAGCGATAGATGAGCTGTGTCCCATTGAACCTACTGTAAGGAAGTCATACTTATGTGACTGTCCGTTGGCCTCTCTGATCTCAAAGAGCTCACGGCTTGCCTTACCTGTTGTGCTTACGATAGGATCCTCGCCGCTTACCTTTACGATATGGCGGATGATCTCCTCACGCACCATTGTATTGTCGTTCTTGTATACGACCTTCTCGTCATAGCTGATCGCGCCCTTGCGGATAACGAATGCTACCTGCTTGCCGCTTGCAAGAACTGCTCTGAACTTCTCCATAGCAGCCTTTACCTCGTCATCGGTAGTATCCTTGCCGATTATGAATGTAGCGATGTCCATATCCTCGAGAAGCTTTACTGTAACCTCGCCCTGATAGATATGCTGGGGCTCATCGTGTATACCGGGCTCGCCTCTCCAGCCTACGATAAATACCATGGGGATAGCGTAGACCTTGTCGTTGAGAAGGCTTGCAACAGGGTTGATGATATTGCCTTCGCCGCTGTTCTGCATATAAACTACGGGCACATTTCCCGTAGCAAGGTGGTAACCTGCTGCAAGAGCAGTACAGTTACCCTCGTTTGCTGCGATAACATGATGGTGCTTGTCGATACCGAATGTGTTCATCAGGTAATTGCAAAGAGCCTTGAGCTGGCTGTCGGGGACGCCTGTATAGAAATCAGCGCCTATAATTTCAACGAGTTTTTCAACTTTCATTTTATTCACCTAAAATCTCTCTATAAAGTTTTTCCACAGTCGGAACATCAAGTCCGACAGGATTATTTTTAAGTCTTACGGGATTTACGGAGGTCTTGAGAATATCTATATCGGCCTCTGATCTCATCTTGGGGACTTCAAGACCGATCTTTCCGAAGATCTCATTGAACTTTTCAGCTGCCTTTTCAGCTGTATCACAGCCCATTGCAGCTGCGATCTCGCCGAATATCTTTCTGAGATGCTCCTCTCCTCTCTTATCGATGCACTTATCAACAGCAGTTATCATATAAGGGAAAAGCTTCCTTATGCAAAGAGCTGCCGCATGACCGTGGGATACGCCGTAAAGGCTTGTGAGCTTATAGCACATTGCATGACCTGCTGTGGTCTGCGTTATATTTATAGCCTTGCCTGCCAGATTTGCAGCTCTGAGCATATTGGCATTGGCTGCATCGTCATTGGCAAAATAGCCGTCCATATTCTCAAGTATGATCTTTATAGCTTCCCTGCTGTAACCCATGCTCTCGTCAGTGCTGTTCACTGACCAGAAGGATTCGATGGCGTGGCAGAAAGCATCCATCATAGTGGACTTCTTCTGGTATACGGGAAGTGTCCTGAGAACACTGGGATCAAACATAACAGTCTCGGGGATACAGCTGTAATCCGCTACGGACTGCTTGTTTCCCTGATAGTATATTACCGCATAGCGTGTCGCTTCGCTGCCTGTGCCGGCAGTTGTGGGAACTGCAAGGAAGGGGATGCTGTTGGGAACTATCTCCTGACTGAGATAGCCGCCTTCAGCTCCGTCGCCCTTCATATTGCTGTAAAGCTTTATGCACTTTGCAACATCCAGAGCGGAGCCGCCGCCGATGGCCATAATGCCGTCGCAGCCGCTACTTCTGAATATATCAACGCCTTTTACTACCGATTCATACAGCGGGTTTGGCTGAAAATCGTCAAATCTGATCATTTCGGTATCTATTTCTGGCAGATGCTCGTTTATGGAGGTAAGGAACTGCAGAGAGCTGTCGCATACCAGCATCAGCTTCTTTATATTGTTTTCCTTTACCCAGCGGTCAAGCTCTGCATAGCCGTTTTCAGCTGTAATGATCTTCTGGCTCATCGCTTATTCCTCCGGGATAAGTGTGATGATCTCCTTGATGCTCATGCACTTATCGTCACATTCCTTAGCTCTGTGGTTCTCAAGGATAGTCTTTGCAGCATCCTGCATTGCAGGGAAACCAGTTCTTGTGAGCTGGTTAGCATATATGATGATATTTGCTCCGCGCTCCTTGAACTCTTCCTCGTATACAGCATTGAATGATGTAGGAACGAGTACGATGGGAGTTGTCTTGTCCTTCTCACGGAACTTCTCGATGAACTCGAAGATCTCTGAAGGATCCTTTTTACGGCTGTGGATCATGATTGCATCAGCTCCTGCACCTGCAAAGGCAAATGCTCTCTCAAGCGCATCGTCCATTCCTCTTTCGAGGATAAGGCTCTCGATACGTGCACAGATCATGAAATCAGCTGTCTTCTGAGCTCTCTTACCGGCCTTGATCTTCTCGCAGAAGTTCTCGATGCTATCCTGAGTCTGCTGTACCTCTGTACCGAAGAGGCTGTTCTTCTTCAGACCTGTCTTGTCCTCGATGATGACCATTGAAACGCCCATACGCTCCAGTGATCTTACTGTATATACGAAGTGCTCTGTAAGTCCGCCTGTATCGCCGTCGAAGATGATAGGCTTCGTGGTAACTTCCATAATATCATCTATTGTACGGAAACGACTTGTCATATCGACCAGCTCGATGTCGGGCTTGCCCTTTGCGGTAGAGTCGCAGAGTGAGCTTACCCACATAGCGTCGAACTGCTTTGTGCCGCCGTCCTGATATACCTTTGTCTTTTCAACGATAAGGCCTGTGATACCGCTGTGAGCTTCCATAGCAGTGATAAGGCCCTTCATTTCAAGAGTCTTCTTGAGTCTTGAACGTCTTACATCAGGCAGTGAGAGCTCTGCTCTTGCTCTGTCCTCCATTGCCTTGTACTTGCTGTCGTTGGAGTAAGGGAACTCAACAAGCTTTCCGCCGTAGGAAGCAAGTATGGATACTACCTCGTCACGAACGGGCTTCTGGAAGCCGTTTACCCAGTCGTCGCCGTGTACAACGATATCGGGCTTGTACTGCTCAAGGTTTTCCTTGTAGCTGAGAGTCTTCTGGTCAACTACCTTGTATACGCCTGCAATATTCTCGAACATCACCTTGCGCTCGGAAGCAGGTACGAGGGGGTATCTCTTATAGCCTGCAACTGCCTCATCGGAAAGAACGCCGATGATGAGCTTGCCGAGGCGCTGTGCCTTCTTGATAATGGCGATGTGTCCACCGTGGATTATATCAGTAGAGAAGGTCATATATACTGTTCTGTTCTCGACCTCCTTGAGTCTTGCACTTACAACTGCAAGATCCTCGGGATTGTCTATCTCCGAGCAAAGCATATTCTGTACGTCGAGAGCTGCGATATTGCACTGACCGTCAAGCTCGTTGAGTGCATTCTCGGCATATACCTTTGTGTTGTCCGACTCGCAGAACTCAACCATCTTATCCAGCCACTTCTTCCAGTCGTCCTTCTTCAGCTTGTAAAGGGGCTGAGCAGCCATAGCGTCATTGAAGAAATCAATGCCCACCTTCTGTACATAACCGTCCTTGATAACAGCCTTGAAGTCCTTCTCGGGGAGCTCAAGTGTAGAAGATACTGTCATGCAGGAGGTCTCTGAGTCAACTACCTTATCGAATACCTCATTCTCAAATACGAGGTCGCCGTGCATGAGAATGATGTCATCATCGAGGGACTCTCTTGCACAGTAGATAGAATAGATATAGTTTGTCTTGTCGTAAACAGGGTTTTTTACAAATGTAAAATGCAGCGGCAGTCCGAGACTCTGGCAGTAATTGACAAGAACGCTGTCAAAAAAGCCTGTTGTCATTACGACTTCAGTTATACCTGCGTCTGCGATCTGCTTCAGCTGATGTGACAGGATAGTCTCGTTTGTACTTATCTCTGTCATACATTTGGGGTGTTCCGAGGTCAATACTCCCATGCGGGTGCCGAGACCGGAGTTCAGAATAAGTGCTTTCATTTTCCATTTCTCCTTGATTTTAATAATTACTTCAGGCAATGGATATTTCCCGAGTAGAATTTCTCCATTACCGTACAGATTGCCTTTGATACCGCAGGATCAACGTATGCGTCCTGCCTGCCTGCTGTTATGGCTCTGACAAATGCCGCTATCTCGTAGCGTATGCCTTCGCCGTCCAGCTGATAGAAATACCTTTTGTTATTTGAGGGATCTTCAAAACGAACCTCAAAATAGTCTGTTTTCCACCACGGCGCAGGAACTATGATATACCCCTTTGTACCTGAGACCACAAGCTCCCCTTCCGACTTCATGCCCTTGCCTATGCGTACAGAGGCAACTGCCGAGGGATAAGTGAGGTCTATCTTTGAGAATATATCGAAATCCTTTGTGCCTTCGATCATTTTTGAAGCGATATTCATACCTATGAAATCGCTTCCCAGTATCTGGAATACAGGCAGAAGTCCCGGAGGGCCCCATTCCGTTATGGTATTCCAGTTCTTTGAAAGTATTTCGGGGCTGCAGGCTCCGAAGTCCTTCATACTGGTGCATACGCTGTCCACAGAAACGACTTCGCCTATCTTTCCTGATTTTATCAGGAGAAGCAGTCTTTCATAGGCAGTGGCATATGCAGTCTTTATTCCTTCCATAAGGATACATTTATTTGCTTTTGCAAGCTCAAAGAGCTTTTCACATTCGGCTGCCGTCAGAGCGAAGGGCGACTCACATAACACGTGCTTGCCGTGTTCGAGAGCGGCAGAGACCTGCCTGAAATGTGCAGAGGGATGTGAAGCCACATACACTGCATCGACCCTGTCCAGGAACTCGTCATAGTCCTCGATATTCTCCAGACCGTTCCAGCTGTGGTCTCCGAGGATCGCAGCGGGCTCGACTCCGTTGACATATCTGACCTCTCTCATGAACTTGTCTATGCTCGTCAGAGTCGTATCGGTCTCACCTATGATACCGATGCGGACGTGGTTCTTGTCCGCTCTGAGCTCTGTACTTGACACGCCTTCGGTTCGTGAGAGGTATACCACCTTGCAGTAATTGCTGAGGTAATCGAAATGCCCCTGCCAGTCCGAGCCGACAGTGAAAATATCTATGTTATACTTTCGTATGTCATCTATTTTCTGACCTTCGTACTCTTCGACTATGACCTCGTCGGCAATTCCTGTTGCACGAACCGCCTCAAGACGGTCGGTCAGGGACTGCTGATTATTGATCTTTCCGCGGGTCTTGTCGAAGTCGTCACTGGTCACGCCGACTATAAGGTAATCACCGAGAGCCTTGGCACGTTCCAGCAGTCGGATATGTCCGTAGTGGAGCAGATCGTAAGTTCCGTAAGTTATAACCTTGACCATAGGATAATTCTCCGTATCATATTCCGTACTTCATGTCAAAGCTTACAGAAGACCGCGTTTTGACATATCATGGAGCGCGTCAAGGAGCTCCTGATTGTTTTCATCTGTAATATTGCCTATATGTCCCACTCTGAATACTGTATCAGCCAGTTCTCCGCCGTTGGGGCATACCCAGATGTGGTACTCGTCCTTGAGTATACGGATGATCTCCTTTGCGGAAACGCCTGTGGGATGAAGAGAGGTAACTGTATTTGAAGGCGATTCCGAAACAAATTCAAAAGGCAGATCGCTGATGCCGTCCCTGAATGTCTTTGCTACGGATGCTATCCTTTTTCTTTCGGCAGCGATTCCGCCGTTATTTACTATAAGCTCAAGGCGCTTGTGTATCTGAAGAAGAGTGGTAACAGCAGGTGTAAAGGGAGTCTGTCCTCTTTCTCCGTTTTTGAGAGCCTGCTTCATACTGAGGTACATACATACCTCTTTATTCTCCTCAACTCTTTCCAGAGCGGCAGGTGACAGCGCGATAAGAGAGATGCCCGGCTGAACAGCCAGAGCCTTCTGTGAGCCTGTCAGTACAGCGGCAGCCCCCATCTTCTCCATATCCAGCTCATCTGCGATAAACGCGCTTATGGCGTCAACTATGAGCATGATATTATTCTTTTTGCAGAAATCAGAAACAAGGTCCATATCATACAGAACACCTGAAGAAGTCTCGTGCATATTTATCAGCAGAGCCGTATGATCCTCAAGACCTTCCAGCTGCTCTTTTCTGAGCTGTCTGCCGAATTCGCACTTGACCTCAGTAAAATTCCTGCCATGGACCTCGCATAATTCTACAAACCTATGTCCGAAACTTCCGCCGTTGATAACGATGACCCTATCCTTGTCGCTGAGAATATTCATGACGCAGGATTCCATTGCACCTGTACCCGATGTAGTCAGGAATACACATCTGCTCTTTTCGGGAGCATGGAGCATATCAAGGATCATTTTCTCGTTCTCAAGCATGATCTGTGAAAATTCAGGTGTCCTGAAATAAGGTGTTGAATGATTTGCGACCTCGATCACTTCATCACTCGACATTACAGGACCGACTGTAAAATTCAGCATTATACCATATCCTCCTCTTTATATTTATCAAAAAATCACAGGCTTATGTAAGCCTTAAAACCAGCTTTTTCTTTCTGCCGACTCTCTTCTCGGCATATAACGACGAATACCGCCAGCTGTAAGCCATTGCCGTAAAATATGAAAGGAATGCATAGGAATAAGTCTCACATTCTACCATATCTATTACCATTGCAGCAAAAATACATACTGCAAAGAAAGGAACTATGGGACTTTTCTTGTATTCCGAGAGTTTGTTCATCCCCGTCCATACGATAAACATGAACATACCGAGAGCTACGAAACCTCCACGCAATGCTACCTCAAGATACTGATCATGACAATTGACGTTCTGAAGAAAAACAAAAGTTACATCCGTCGCCTGACTTCCTATTCCGAGTACAGGGTGTTTCATTATGACTTCCTCAGCAGCGACCCAAATAAAGGTTCTGTGCGAGAAAGTGATATTCTCTCCGAAAGCCATTGCAAGAAGCCCAGTATACTGTCCGACTGCAAGGAAAATAAGTGAAAAAGCAACTATTCCCGATGCTGCAAAATAAAGTATCCTCGGATCTATTTTTCTTATTGTCTTTATCCTATCTCCAAAGAAGTAATAAAGAGCGATAGCTGTTATTATTATCGAACCCGTAAGAGATTCGCCCAGTACCTCCATAAGCAGCGAAAGCCCCAGAGCCGCAATCATATTATAGTTTACACGTTTTTGTTTCTTCTTGAGTGACTCCTCCAAATATGAGAAAAGAATAAGCATAAGTCCATAGAACTTATAGGCGTTTCTGTTTCCGAGGAAGGTGTTGGGCTTATCATCAAGTCTAATTACCTTCGGAGTCGTATACAGTCCATTAGGAAACAAGAAGTAAGTGGCTATATTTATAAGAATATACGCCGTCAGCACGTACCTGAACACCAAAAGCAACTCTTTTTCTCTGCCCGAACCTATACACAGCACGATAAGAGAAACGGTACCGATCAGTGGAGCAACATAGTTCAAGCATTTGTGTATGTGTCCATGATATATCACCGTTGAAAACATCAGTATAATACAGAACACACAGTTCAGTACATACATCAGATTGACCTTTTTCTTTACGATGACGAGAGCTGCGGGACAGATTGCCACCAGATATTGAAACCATCTGAAAAGGCCATAAAATCCCTGAGGAAGTATATACGAATAGCTGTTTGGCGTCCATAATACAAGAATTGTTCCAAAAAACAGGACATACTCAAATAAAGCATCAAGGTTTTTAAATCTCAGTTTCATACCGGTCTATCCTTTGCAAAACTTCAGAAGCATTGATGCAAGTCCAAGCCTCATGGCGTAGTATTTTTTTCCGTAAAGGCGTTTTCCGTCCCTGAAGCCTATCCTTTTTGCGGCTCCTTTTACGAGAGGATCACAAAGGAAACTGCGGACATTCTTCAGCTTCTCCTTCTGTGAGACCATATGGAGATTCTCGTTCTCAATGGACATGAATGTCCTGTAAAGACACATACGGTCTGCCCTTCTGGCAAATTCCTCGGAATAAGCCTTGTTTTCCTTGGCAAAGGCCTTGATCTCAGCGTATATGAGCTTTACCATGCCGAAGTAATCCTCCACATACTTATGTGTTATGGACTCCTCGTTCTGGCGGTAATGCAGGAATTTTCTGTCCGTCATGGAATAGACCCTGCCGCAGAAGAAATGGAACTCGCTCAGGAGCATATAGTCCTCTGATCTTTTCAGCTTGTCGTTGAGTCTGAGTCCATGCTCCCTCAGGATCGACGTCCTGAACATACGGCAGTGAAGGAAGGGCACTACTCTGCGCTTTTCGCGGTAAATGAAGTCCAGCCAGAGCTTTTTGCACTCTTTTCCTTCATAAAGTCCCTGCTTCAGCATAGGATCAGGCTGAGGGACGATCCCCTTTTCCGAGAACCTGTCCAGACCCCATATGACCATATCGGCTCCTGTGCTTTCGGCAGCCTCCAGCGCCTCGGCATAGGCGTTGGTGTCTATTTTATCATCTGCATCTATAATTGTGAAGTATTCACCCTTCATGCGGTCAAAGGCAGTATTTCTTGCACCTGCCACGCCCATATTCTCCTGATGTATAGGGACAATTCTCGGATCCCTCCTGCTGTACTCATTGATTATCTCAAGGGTATTATCGGAGGAGCCGTCATCCACCACAAGCACTTCAAGATCCTTGTAAGTCTGTCCGAGGACTGAATCCAGACACTCGGGCAGGTATTTTTCAGCATTATATGCTGCTATGATAACACTGATCATCAATCAGTCTCCTTTTATCACATCTATACAGTGCTTGCAGACCTGCTTATCCTTCGGCGGGAGCTTCATGTAGTTCCCGTAGATTATCTTAAGTACGCCGTCAGGATCCTTGGGACCTGCCGCGGAAACGCCCTCAAAAGGGATATCCTTCGGCTTTCCGTACATAGCTGTGGGAACGATCTCCCTGAGCTCGTAATCGCCCAGCATATTTATACAGTAATCCGACTTGTAGTAATCGTACTTCTGGAGCAGATTGTCTATACGGTATCTCTGCTTCTTTCTGTCAAGATTGAGAAGCTGAGGTATATGAAGAACTGTGATGAACTTCCTCATTATCTTCTTTGCAGTGGAATTCTGAGGAGCCACGCCCTCCTGCTTCCACTTTGCAAGGGAAAGCAGACGCTTTGTGAGCTTCAGTCTGTATCCGTACAGCTTTCTGTGCAGGTCGCCGTTGGGCATACCGTCAAGAGGGAACACGTCTACCCAGGCATTATCCACCGTCTGAGTACGTCCGTCGCCTCTGAGCCGGCGCACCTTTACCTTTTTGCTTGCTATCTTTATCATAGTTCCCACAGTGAAATCATCTGTATCCCTGTCACGGAAATCTATGCAGAAATAATCCTCGGGGAGCTTTGACTTGACTATCTCACGGAAACGATTGTAGTCAGGTCTCGGCATACAAACGTCCATATCGTCGTCCCAGGGGATAAAGCCCTTGTGACGCACCGCCCCCAGAAGAGTACCGCTTGAAAGGAAATAGCGTATGCCGTTACTCTCGCATACGTCCTTGATGGCCTTGAATATCTCCAGCTCCGTGAGCTGAACCTCTCTCAGCTTTTCACGGCTGATGTATTTCTCACTCATTCTCCGCACCTACTCTCTTAACGTTTACTACGTGCTTGCATACCTGCTTGTCTTCGGGCGGGAGCTGCATATAATCGCCGAATATCTTTCTAAGCACCTTGTCGTACTTGGCAGGTGCGGGATACTTCTTACCTTCAAAGTCAAGGTATACGGCCTTTCCGTAATAGCTTACGGGCATAGTCGATTCAAAGCGCTCATCACCCATTATCATTACCGTGCGTCTGCACTTATCATAGGGATGTCTTGCGAAATACTTCTCAAGCTTTTCATATCTCTTCTTTCTGCTCATGAGCTTGCCCAGACGAAGCACCTTGTTCACGTTGATGATAAGGTTCTCAATGAAAGTCTTTTCCTCGGCGTTAACGCCCTTTACCTCAATATCGCAGAGGCGGCAGAGACAAAGACGGTAGAGTGTACCGATCTTGAACATCATGTACGGCAGCTTTCCGTCAGGAACACCGTCAGACGGCCATATATCCACCCATGCGTTTGCCCACTTCTCCACAGATCCGTATGTACGGAGTATCTTGCACTGTGTGTTTTCCACCTTGAGAGTGGAGGAAGCAAACTTTGAGTTTGAAAGCTTATAATGATTGAGCACCATATGAGAAGGGAGGTACTTTCCCGCCTCCTTCAGAAAGCGCTCGTAATCGAGTCTCGGCATTACAAGATCCACATCGTCATCCCACGGGATAAAGCCGTGATGTCTTACAGCACCTATAAGAGTACCATAGGCAAGATAGCATCTGAGATCAAGCTTCTTACAGATGTCAAAAACCACATCCATTGTTTCCAATTCTGATTTCCAGATAGGTTCAAGCAGATTAGACATATCTTTTTCTCCTCAACTGTTATGTTTTGGTATCCGATCCTTTTCGGGCGGAAGCTGCATATATGTGGGACCGTATAATTTTGTGAGCACAGGCTTATATGCCTTGGTTATAAGGAACTTCTCATCTCCGAAGGGGCATCTGGCGAAGGAAGAGAACTCCGCTTTCTTCCATATCATAGACATTACGCTGAAGGCGCCGTCTGCGATATAATATCTGTTGGAATCCGTATTATTGAACTTCTGTGCCAGCTCATGGTACTTTCTGTACTTCCAGTCAAAGGAGAAAGGAAGTCCCATGATATGTGTGGCAAGGACGAGCATCTTATTGGGCAGAGAATACCTCTTGTAAACTATATCCTTTTTCATCATGCCCTGGAGTATTTTCAGCTTGAACAGAGTTTTCTTCTGCACCGATTTCGTGGGAGCAGCCTTATCGAGGATAAATATATCCACAAAGACCTCTTTGCTTCTGTCTATCCTTATTCTGGGCACCCATGTGTCCGTCTCGTCAAGATAAGCGTCACCCATTTTATCGGAATGAGCGCAGTATTCGCGGAATCTGTCAAACTCCTCCCTGAACATTACGATGTCAACATCGTCGTCCCAGGGGATAAAGCCCTTATGGCGGACAGCTCCCAGAAGAGTTCCGCACATAAGTGAATATTCACATCCCGCCTCGGTACAGATCCTGTCGAACTCTGAAAGAGCCCTGCTGAGTCTGCCCTGTAATTCCTTTAAAGAATCTGAAGTCATATAGGCCATATGCTACCTCTCTCAACCCTCTAACTGCTGCATGACTTTCTTAACTATGCTGCTGCTGTCGATGCCGTACTGCTGACGCAGATACTTCTGATTGCCGACTCTGACGCTGTATTCATCATTTATGCCGATCCTGAGCAGCGCAGCCTTGTTGCTCCTGTTCTCTGCCATTACCTCTGCAACGGCAGAACCGAAGCCGCCGACTATATTATGCTCCTCACAGGTCACGATGAGCTCGAAGCTGTCCGATACAGCTTCAATGGTCTCACTGTCGATGGGCTTTACAGTCGGGAAGGTATATACGGCAGGCTCGAAGCCCTTGCTTCTGAGCTCGTCATAGGCAGCTGTCACCTCTTCAAAAATAGCACCTGTGGAGAACAGAGCTATCCTCTTGCCGTCATGTACCTTTATAGCCTTTCCGATCCTGAAATTGTCGATCTTCTCATGGATACGCTTTTCACCGCCGCGTCCGAGCCTGAGATAGGCTGTACCTTTATATGAAGCCAGAGCCTTTGTACACTCCTCCGCTTCAACAAGGTCTGCGGGAGCCATTACCACAACGCCGGGAAGAGCTCTCATTACAGCCAGATCCTCCGTAGCATGATGACTCATGCCGAGAGAACCGTATACGAATCCACCGCCGATGCAGACGATCTTGACATTTGCATTATGATATGCGCAGTCGTTTCTGATCTGCTCAAGGCAGCGAAGGGTGGGAAAATTACCGATAGAGTAAGTGAATACAGTCTTTCCCTCCAGAGCCATACCTGCGGCTACAGAGGTCATATTCTGTTCAGCAATGCCCGCATTTGTGAACTGATCGGGCACCTGCTCCCAGAACGGTTTCAATACGCCGAATCCCAGATCTCCGGTGATCAGCTCGATTTTTTTATCCTTTTTGGCAAGTTCAACCAGGGTTTTTACAAAAGTATCTCTCACAGCAAATCACCTCATATCTTATGCTCACGTTCAGCGGAACCCGACTTTGCCTCAACACGGCGCATCTTTTCCGGGTAGGCTGTATTCCACGTATAAGAGAATGTATGGTCGTTGCCGATATCATCGTCTGCACCGGGCAGAACAGGATCCTTGATACCGTCAGGTGTGTAAGGATCGGCAACTCCCTCGGGCTTGTTTGCGAAGAGCTCGCTGACTGCACTGTCGTACTCCCAGCCGTCATGGGGGAATCTGTAATGCCAGAGTATATCATTCTGCATGAAGGATACTCCGCAGCCCTTGATGGTATTTGCGATTATAACTGTGGGCTTATGATCCGAGTTGTGTGAAAGCTCGTCTGCCTTTGCAAAAGCAGCCTTGAGCTCAGCATGATCATTGCCGTTGATCTCTATGACATTCCAGCCGAATGCCTTCCACTTTGTGCCGAAATCCTCTATTTCGAGGGTATTCTCCTGGAAATCGAGGCTCTGCATATGATTATGGTCTACTATTGCAACGAGATTGTTCAGTCTGAAGTGGTTTGCAAAAAGAGCTGCCTCCCATACTGAGCCCTCATCGCACTCACCGTCGCCGACAACTACATACACCTTATGGGACTTGCCGTCCTTTTTAGCGGCATAAGCCATGCCTGTACCTGCCGAGAGACCATGTCCCAGAGAACCCGTGGAAAAGTCCACGCCGGGAAGATGATGGGAAACGTGTCCCGAAAGTCTGCTTCCGTTCTGGTAGTGAGTCTTAAGCTCTTCGACCTCAAAAAAGCCGTTTTCTGCAAGTGCGGCATATATAGATGCACCTGCATGACCTTTACTGAGTATGAAACGGTCCCTCTCGCTCCATTCGGGGACCTTGCAGTCGTACTTCATTACATCAGCATACAAAACAGCTACAATATCGGCTACCGAAAGGATAGCGCCGATATGGCTTCCGCCGGAAAGATGTGTCATCTCTATACCGTGGCGGCGTATCAGCCACGCAAGCTGCTCGCTTGAATACTTCATCCCTTTACACCTCAATCTTTTGATATTTCGTCAAGTTTCTTTATCTCATCCTCTGTAAGCTTCCAGTCTACTCCCTGGATATTTCCGAGTATCTGCGAAGGTCTCTTTGCTCCGACGAGCACCACAGAGCCCTTCAGCCAGTCAAGTATGAACCTGATGGCAACGGCACTGACGGGCTTATCGTGGGCTTCGGCTATACCGCGCATAACATCGACGATCTCCAGATTTTTCAGCAGCTTCTCCCCGTGGAAGTTCACATAAATATCCCTGCTTCTTCTGTCGTCCGAGCCGAAAGCAACGGACTTGTCGTACTTTCCTGTCAGGATTCCCTGTCCCAGACTTCCCCATGTGAAAGGAGAAATGCTGAATTCATCCCTCAGGGTATTGAGATCATTCTCATTCTTTCTGCAGGCAAGGCTGTACTCGTCCTGAACACTGACGATCTTGCCAGTAAAAGGTCTGATCTCCTCATAGTCCTCCTGATGGATATTGGACAAGCCGTAATACCTGATCTTTCCTGCCTGTTTGAGCTGTTCCAGCTTCTCGATAACAACGGGAAGCGGAGTAACGCCGTCCCTGTAATGCACCTGATACAGATCTATATAATCCGTACCAAGACGCTTCAGGCTTGCATCCAGCGCCATGTCGATATATTCGGGGCTGTTATCGTAGACAGTCTTGCCGCCTCCGACTCTCACGCCGAATTTATCTGCGATGATAACGTCTTTTCTTTTGCTGCCAAGAGCCTTTGCGAGGGTAATCTCGCTCTGTCCGAGACCGTAGGTATCAGCGGTATCGAACATATTGACTCCGTTGTCAAGAGCCGCATGAACTGTATCTATCAATTCCTGCTCCTGAACGTCGCCCCAACCATAGCCTCCCATGGGACAGCCTCCCATGCACAATCTGGATACTTTCAGGTCAGAGTTCATTAGTGTTAGATATTCCATTTAATATCCCCCTTGATTTTATCTATGTTCATTTCGAAAGACAAATCCCGTTGCCTTGTTAAAAACAGCGGAAAGAGTCTTGAACAATATATACGCATCTGTTCTGAACGAGACTGTGTGAGCATATTTTATTCTGAGCTTGTTCTTTTTCTTGAGCACGTACTTCTCATACATTTCATCGGCATTTCCCGAGCCTACGATCTCATCGAGGTTGATGAACTCGACAGAACTGTAATCCGTGATGCCGGGACGTACCTTGAGGATGTCCTTTTCTTCGCCTTCATACTGATCCACATACTTCAGCAGCTCTGGACGCGGGCCTATCAGGCTCATATCGCCCTTGAGCACCTGTACCAGCTGTGGGAGCTCGTCAAGCTTGGTCTTGCGCAGGAAATTTCCTGTTCTGGTTATGCGGCTGTCATGGAGAGCGGTAGTACCGCCGCCGATCTTGTCCGCATTCTTTACCATCGAACGGAATTTAGCAATACGAAACGGTCTTCCCATATAGCCGCCTCTGTCGGCTCTGTACAATACAGGAAAACCATCTTCAAGTGCTATCATAATACCGATGATCACATATACAGGTAATAATATTATCACAGCAGTACCTGATATAAAAACATCTATCAATCTTTTAATAACGCGGTTGTAATAGCTGTTATAAGCTTTTTTACGACGTTTCATGATTATTCCACCTTCAGCAAAAAATCAAAAGATCTTCATCCGTCCGCCTTCCGGAGTTTTCGTCGGCGGCAGATGCCCTGTGCTCCGTCGCTGACGGATACACAATTATTATAAAGAGCCATACACGGTCTGACTGCTGATAAATATTAAATGTACCGCGTAGACATATGAAAAACCAAACGGCTCATATACAGAATGTTATATTTGCCGTAGGCCTCGTCATAGCGCCACATAAACCGCATAAATACGCGAAAAACTACATAATCACTATGTATAGGCCTGCATTTTCACACTTAATAATTATATCACCTAAACACCGGGTTGTCAATACACCATTCGGTGTTTTGGTGAATTGGTGCAATTTGCCATGGGCTTTCACGTTTTTTTGACTATATTATGTATTTTCGAAGCCTTCAGAAGCGCTCTGAGTTACTGCCGATAAAACAAATGGTATAGAATGGATAAAATACACACATCAGGCTGTCTCTCGCGGCGCCGGTGAAACACGGCACAATAAAAACAGCGCCTGCAAGCAGATGCTTACCGACGCACTGAGTTTTTATGCACACAAACTCCTAAATTTTATTTTATCATATAATTATATTTTTTTCAAGTAAAAAGTCCACCAATATTTATTACAAATAATTGTGACATTTATTCATAACATATACATTGATTTTTTATAAATTATCACGTATAATTATACTATAAATAAATGTACGGGCGTCCCTCTCTTATCACCCGTCATATCAGTACAGCAAATCAAAGGACCTCGACAATAAACCTCTTGAGATCTAAACATTAAAACATATAAGAAAAGGAGTTTTGTTTATGGGATTCAAAGTAATGGGCGTGACCGCAGGACGCAAAAACAGCAACTGCGAAATACTTACAAAGGAGGCTCTGCTTGCCTGTCAGGAGCTTGGCGCAGAGATCACTATGATAAACCTCAAGGATTACAACCTGCTGGACTGCACAGGCTGCACCTCTTGTACCATGGGTATGTCAATGGGCAAGAACACAGGCTGTGCCCTGAAGAATCAGGACGATAAACAGAAGATAATGGATGTTATGCTCAATCAGGATGCGGTAATATTCTCCGCTCCTACCTATGCTCTCATGCCTTCGTCTCTGTTTCTGAAGTTCATGCACCGCAATCTGGCTTACGAGTCGGCATTCCTCACCAAGATCGGAGCTATCGAGCCCCGCGACAGAGTCGGCGCTCTCATAGCCGTAGGCGGTTCCACACGTTCATGGCAGTCCATGGCAATGGAATGTATGCAGGTAACCACCGTAACCAACAGCTTCAAGGTAGTTGACATGTATATGGCCACACAGGTACCTGCACCTGCACAGGTCCTTCTTTACGAAGAAAAACTGGCACGTGCAAGGGAGATAGGACAGAACGTAATGAAGGCGCTCAATACTCCGCCGGCAGAGCGCAAGTGGCTGGGCGATCCCGATGCGGGCTGGTGCCCGAACTGCCACAGCAACTGTCTGTGTCTGGGTGAACCGCAGTGGGGCGGACTTCAGTATCCTATCGAATGTGCCGTATGCGGCGCAGGCGGAGACCTGGTAAAGACCGACGACGGCAAGTGGAAGTTCGTCATCGCCGAAAACGGTCTGGAGCGTGACCGAACCACTGAAGAAGGCAGAGGCGTTCATTGTGATGAGATCGCCGATGTACAGGGAGGCTTCTTCATGGATCCCGAAAAGCAGAGGATCGTTGCAGAAAGAGCAGAAAAATACAAGAAGATAACCTTCAAGGGAATCTGAGCTGAAAACGCCCGCAGCAGCAGGCGCTCATAAAGATGTAAGCCCGAAAGCGGTACAAAAACTGCTTTCGGGCTTGTCTATTCACTGCTTTTTACTTTTTTTCTTCTTTGCCGAGACTATTACTGCCGATATAACAGCTGCAATAAATACGGCACCGCCTGTTATACCGCCTGCTATGACTTTTTTGCCATCGGCTGTGAGCCGTTTTTCTCCCCTGACCGTGGTCGTATATGTAAATCCTTCGGCACGCAGGGCTCTGTCCACATCTTCGGCTATTGCCTCATGGCCTGCCGCATTGGGGTGGATATCAAAGTCGCCGATGCGTGTGAGTTCCCCTGCTTTGCCCCTGAAGTCCTCAGCCACACCGATAACATTGTATCTTCCCGAAGCATTTTCGTAAATAATTGTATTGAGCTTGCCTATCTTCTCTTTTGAATAATCCGTCACCATGGTGAACTGGCTGAAATATTCCAGCGGATCATAAAGTGTCTGGATAAAGATCGCGCCGTCGGTCCTTGAAGAAAGCTCATCAGAGATCACCTTTATATTGTCGTTGAAGTGCTCAAGGGCATCCTCAATGTCTCCGCTCATGCTCATAAATGCGGAAGCCGCACTGAAAATGTCGATCTCTCCCTTATCAAAGGCACCCTTTTCGGTTATGCCCATGTTCTTCATCAGCTGAAGCATTATATCAAGGAGATCGTTTCCGCCGATAGACACCACTACCGCGTCGCAGTCTCCGAGCTGATCGTCCAGTGCTCCGCTGCGCAGCTGAGCTATAAGATCGTCCGAGGTATATCCCGAAACGGCATTATTTATCATGGTATGCCCGCACTCTCCGCCGAGCTCCTCCTCATATCTTTCCTTAAGTATATTCGGGTAGGAACGGCACTTGCTGTTGTCGCTGTCGGTATACCCGTCAAGGCCGTAGCCTGCCGCTATCGAGTCTCCTAAAAACATCATCTTCGGCGGCACTTTTACCTTGCACACCACTTCTTCCTCGGGTATCTCCGTCATCGTACATGAAAAAAGGCACACGGACATAAGTGCAGCCCCTATCAAAGCAATAAGTCTTCTTATCATATGAATCTCTCCTTATCACGACCATAATGCTTCGCATCTTCATTCCTTTATATATAATATAGCACATTCGGAAGAATTTTTCAATATTTTTATCAAATATCTCATAAATCTATCACAAAAAGGACGGAGCATAAGGTCAGTACTCATATAAAAGTACTATGGCGTTTCTGTTGACAGTACAGCAATGTTACGCTATAATTGTTTTTGATATAAATCCGAATCCAACTTACAGGTGGTGTTAAAAATCAAAATAACAATTTCTAATCTGATTTATCATGCACAAAAAGCGAGTATGCCTGTATTCGGCATAGATATTCCCAAACTATCAAAAAAGGTGCTTTTTATTTCAGAAGAAAATAATATTCATAAGCTTTCTCAATATGTGAAGGAGATAGATCCTGATAAAAAGCTTCCTTTAGACAATATTTACAACTACAATATCCAATTTGAATTGAGCAGATCTCATTTCAATCCTACAATGCGGGCTTTTGTGTGGGACTATCTCATGGATATTTCCTGGTTTGATTTTGAAAACAGCAAGTATCCCGAATTAAGATATTTTGAAGAAGTAATATTCAATATTATGTCTTATTTTATCAGCACACCCTGCTTTCAGACATCATTACCCGGATATATTTATTTACTGTCAGAAGGAATATTGCCATACGAAGAAATATGCTTTCATAATTTCTTTCTGATCGATTTTTCAGAGTCGCCTGTTACAATGGAAGCAATCAGACATTTCAGACTTGATGTAAAGGATAGCAGTGTCAGATTTGTTTTTAAAGACTATGATATGTCTTTATCAGAAACATTCCGGGTGTTGATAAGTAAAAACGATTTTTTAGAATTTTTGCAGCAAAAACATAGTATAACTAAAATAGAAAGAATTAACCATGCTATTTATACAGTACTTTCTAATCTTTAAATCTGATTTATCTTCGTAACCGAATAAATACAATGCCCCGAAGCTCTTTGAAATGCTTCGGGGCAAACTTCTGTACGGGTGCCGTCCTTTTTATATTATCCTTCTTTAATTCACACTGTTTTCTGAACTGTAATGGGAAGTCTCACATTGGCGGTGAACATATCTCCGTCTATTATTATATCGAATGTTCCGCCGCAGGCCTCGGTGAAGCTCTTTGCTATCGCCAGTCCGAGACCGTTCCCTTCTGTTGAACGTGCCTTGTCACCTCTTGTGAAGCGCTCGGTTATCTCCTCGGGAGTAAAGTTCATCTCCTCTGCCGAGATGTTTTTTACGGATATATCAGTATATCCGCCGCTGTTCCTGAGTGTGACGTATATTCTCGTTCCCTCCATGGAGTACTTCAGCGCATTGTCTATGAGGTTCTGGAAAACACGGTAAAGCTTCTTTCCCTCTGCCATAACAGGAGCTGTCTGAGCCTGTATATCTGTTCTCAGCTCTCTTCCCGAGCTCTCGATCCTGTCGGCCATATCTCCGATCACCTGCTTAGTGAGGATAACGGCGTCTAAATTCTCGTTGTTAAGGTCGGTGCGGCTGGCAGCCTTTGCAAGATCGAAGAGATCGGCTACCATGAGCTTCAGGCGCTCTGATTTCTCACTTATCACCTTTACATAGTCCTTGGCGGCAGGGCTCATATCCTCAGCCCATAGCAGGTCGATATAGCTTATGATAGATGTGAGCGGAGTTTTCAGATCATGTGATACATTGGTGACCAGCTCCACCTTCATGCGTTCGGACTGCACCTGTCGGTCAACTGCACTGCGTATGCCGTCCGAGATATTATTGAGGTTATTTGTCATACCGTAGGCAGGAGACATCTCAGACACAGTACGCGGAGCATAGTCTCCTCCGCTCATCTCTGCTATCTGCTGTGACACGCCTGCTATCTCTGCATGGTCGCGCATACTGAAGAATATATATGCAGCAAGTGCAGCAAGCGAGAGGAATACAAATCCGCCCCATAAATCCCCGGGTATAGTAATTATACATATCATAAACTCAGCAGCAACAGCTATAACGGTACGTCTGATGAACCTGCGCATGAAAATGTCTTCTTTCATTGCATTTCTCTCGATATGTCTGATGCTGCGCTGACGGTGCTTTTCACGTATATATGCTGCGGTCTTTTTGAACTTCTTCCACAGGAAGCTCACGATACTGCCCGTAAGCGTAGTCTTCCAGAAGCTGCGGCATTTGAGACGAGTTACAAGAGTTATAAGGCAGGCGAGTCCGAGGGCATAAAGGCCTATGATAATACTTCCCTCGAGGATGCTCAGCGTACCCGTTGTGTAATACTCTGACAGATCATTGTAGTTTCTGAATATTCCTTCACCTATAAATACGCATACCGAAACTATCGCACCGATCAGCAAGCCGAGGATCAGCTCGCCGTATAAACGGTCAGGCAGCGAAAGAACGAACTTCTTCTGCTTTGCACTGTATCCGCAGCAGAAAAGGAGCACGATCCCCACAATGATACCTGCTATTCCCAGCGGGATAAGGTATGTTATGCTGTTGACGGACTCCTTCTCCTGCTTTTCCCGCTCTGCACATAAGGCTTCATACTCCGTCACAAGAGCATCGGAAGGCTTTATATATATGCTTATTTCCCTGCTATCGCCCTGTGTCTTTGTGAAAGCGCTCTTCTTTATCTTGGTCCAGGTCCTGCTGTTCTCATCGTATATCATATACAAATCAGTGTCGGTATACTGAGAAATGTCGTCTACAAAGACTGTTTCGGTATCATTGTCGAAGCCTTTCTGCTCATCGTTTCTGTCACCTGCGATGAAGTAGTTTTTACTGCGGTCATGCTCGAACTGTTCAAAGGCCTCCCTGTCGGAGTATTCGGCATTTTCCATGTATTTTCTCTCGGGAAGAGGAGTAGTTCCGTCCAGCTTATAATATATTCTGGCACCGTCCTCATCGGTATAGTAATCAAGTCCGTCGGTGTCAAAATCGAATACTGCAACAGCTCTCCGCGGGTAAGTCAATCCCTCCTGGAACGAATAGCCCAGATAAAAGTAAGTCATACCGTAATTGGTGGTATACCAGTTGGTATTGCCGTTATGCCAGCCATCGGGACTTACGGGATCGCTCTTTCCCTTTCCGTCCGTTAATTCTGCGGAATATTCACCTGCAAGTTCCTTTTCTGACTTCCCGGTATTGGTGAGCACATTCTCTCCGAAACTTGCGTAGTACTCAAAATCTCTGGGATTATCAATGATTATCTTTCCTTTTTCGTCCATGAGCTCCAGGTCGGAAAGAGCCTTGCGGACAGATTTTTCCATAGGCTTTGAGCAGGTGAATTTTCCGTTTTTATCTGTATATCTCAGGTAGATATTGCTCAATGCGTATAGCCTGTCATATAAACTTCTCAGGTCGCCGCTGTAATCGGCGCTTTCCATGCCGTCCACAGACGCGTAATACTTCTTTTCCCGTGAATACCCTCTGTTTACGATATATAAGCTCTGAAAAACAGCCGCTCCCACCAGTACACAGGATATTATGAATGTTATTATACGCGACAGCCGCTTTTTCAAGATCATTGCGATCCCTCCTATTGTTTCTCCATTTTGTATCCGATCCCCCAGACCACCTTCAGATAGCGCGGATCACCGGGATTTATCTCTATTTTTTCTCTTATATGACGGATATGCACCATAACGGTGTTCTCCACGGAAAATGAATCCTCGTTCCATACACGGGAATATATCTCCTCTGCCGAAAAGATACGTCCTGCGTTCTCCATAAGAAGCTCCGTGATCCTGTACTCGGTAGCGGTAAGCTTTACAGGCGAACCGTCCACAGAAAGCTGTTTTCCTTCCTTATCCAGCACAAGACCTCCAAGGCGGATAGTATTTTCCTTTCTCAGACCTTCTGCGGCGCCGAGAGTAAGGTAACGGCGCAGATTTGACTGCACACGTGCCACAAGCTCCATAGGATTATAGGGCTTGGTTATATAATCATCAGCACCCATGGAAAGCCCCAGTATCTTGTCGCTGTCCTCGGACTTTGCGGAAAGAACTATAATAGGTATGTTTTTTGTGGCACGTATCTTCATCATTGCCGAAAGGCCGTCCAGCTTAGGCATCATAACGTCGATGAGTATGAGCTGGACATCATTCTGTACGAGGACGTCCATGGCCTCAAGGCCGTTATAGGCTTTGTAGATGGTATAACCCTCGCGCGAGAGCAGTGCGGCAATGGCGTTAACTATGTCATGGTCGTCATCGACCACGAGTATGGAAGAGTTTTCAATATTTATCATGATAAATTCCTTTCAACGGCTGACGCGGGTTTATTCCTATTTATTTTACCGCTGTACCGTTCCCATGTCAATATTATAAAAGCCAAATCTTATTTTAATGCTGATATAAATCTTATGATTTTCTTAATATTTATCTTAATAAATGAAAAGTTCAACGGAAAGGACGTACAAGTTTCCGTCTTTGTTCCCTGCCATAGCAGACAAAAGCGGCCCCTTCTGCGAAGGAGCCGCTTTACAGCAAAGCCGATATTTTCTCATTTTTTTGCCGCAGCCTTCAGAGCTTTTCCGACTTTTTTCTGTACAGGCAGCCTCTGACTGCGGGGAATATCCTCTTCATACTGCCTGAGCAGCTTCAAAGCGTCCTCACGTGACAGTACTTTCACGAGCTCCTGCGTAAGCCCCTGAACTGCGTTCAGCATCCAGTATGCGCTTGCAGGCTCACTGTACGCGGCAGGCGCATGATAGACAAAACTCAGCACCCTGCGAACTTCCTCAGAGGAAGGCCCGGCCTGAGCAAATCTTTCCAGAAGCGCTTCAAGCTCTTCCGCAAAGGCTTCATGGCAGGGATCATCGGAAACCTTTTTACCGAAGCCCAGAAGTCCGTCCGCAGGCTTCTTTGCCATTTCAAGCCTTGAGACCTTTTCAATATATCCGGTGTACAGAGCCTTTAACTCTTCAAGCCACATCGTCACTGCTCCTGTGCTTCCGCGAGCTCATCATCAGCGTCGGGAGCCTCTTCTTCCGCAGTGATCTTCTTTGACTCCTCATCGGCTGCGCGGAAGCTCTTCCATGCGTATATCCCGAAGCCAACGGCTCCAGCCAGGAATACTGTTCCGAATATGCGGAATATCCATACATTCTTTTCGCTGCTGTCAACAGACCACATCTTGAATGAAAGAAATGCCAGATATAAAATGACCACACCTCTGAGAGCAGCCGCCTTCAGCGCCTTTGAGCGCATTTCCGAGTCATATTTTGTACCGTTCATAAATGAACTTCCTTTCAATATCTTTTACGGCCCGAAGCAGGGCAGAGCCGCTGCTGCGAGCCGTATATAAGCTTATTAACCTGCCTTGCCTGTCTTCTTGTTGGAAACAACGTCAAAGATAACGGCAGCAAGAAGTACTGAACCCTTTACGACGTACTGCCAGTTGCTGTCAAGTCCCTTGATGGACATACCCTGATTGATAACGCCGAGGAGGATAGCTCCGACTACAACGCCTCCGACAGTACCGCTTCCGCCGTATGCAGAAGCTCCGCCGATGAAGCATGAGCCGATAGCGTCCATTTCATAGGAGTTACCTGTATCGCCGTTTACAGAGCCGACACGCGCTGCAACGAGAAGTCCCGAAAGACCTGCAAGGAGCGACATGGATGTATAAGCGAGGAAGTATACCTTCTTTGTATCTATACCGGAAAGCTTTGTAGCCTTCTCATTTCCGCCGACTGCGTAGAAGTAGCGTCCGAAAGCAGTCTTTGAAGTGATGAATGCATAGATGAATACTATTGCAAGTACCCACAGAGCCATTACAGGGATACCCTTGTAGTGTGCAAGCTTCCATGTATAAGCGATGATCAGCAGGTCGATGATAGCTATCTTAGCGAACTGCGATACAGCAGAAGCCTGTTTGTAGCCCTTCTTTGCCTTCTTTATGCGGTTAAACACTGTGATCACAACGAGCACGCACGCAATGATTATACCTGCCGCAAACGCCGACCACTTTACGTCATTGTCAAGTCCCGGCACTTCGATATAAGAAGTGAAGATATCAAGGAATCTCTTTCCTACGCTGCCCTCTGACTGAGGTATAGCGATGGTCTTTGACTCAAGGATAGCACGTCCGAAGCCTCTGAACAGAAACATTCCTGCGAGAGTACAGATAAAGGGCGGGATATGTACATATCCGATCCAGAAGCCCTGCCACATACCGATAAGGCATGAGAATACAAGACTGAGTAAAATAACGATTATCGGATTCAGATTATATTTGGTCAGCATCTGAGCGGCTATAGCACCTATAAAGCACACCGTTGAGCCAACCGAAAGATCAATGTTACCGCCTGTGAGTATACATAAAAGCATACCGCAGGCAAGTACCAGAACATATGCGTTCTGTATCAGAAGATTTGAAAGGTTCTGAGGATAAAGAAGTCTCTTCTCCGTCCACCAGGCGAAAAATATAAATACCACGACTAAGGCTATGACCATGGTGTATTTCTTAATGAATGCACCGACATTCAAATTAGCCGCTTTATTATTTGTTGTTGTTTTTGCGTCCATATTATTCTCCTTCGATCATTTTTTATCGGACTGAAGGATTGCGGACATGATCTTTTCCTGCGTTGCTTCCGAAGCAGGCATCTCCGCGACCATTCTGCCCTCGTTCATAACGTATATACGATCGCACATACCAAGCAGCTCGGGCATTTCAGATGAGATCATTATAACAGACTTGCCCTGTGCCACAAGGTCGTTCATTATGCAGTAAATCTCGTATTTTGCACCTACATCGATACCTCTTGTGGGCTCATCAAGGATAAGTACCTCGGGATCGGCAAACATCCATTTAGCAAGAAGGACCTTCTGCTGATTTCCTCCCGAAAGATTGCCCACCTCCTGCTGTACGGAAGGTGTTTTTGTGCGGAGCTTTTCCTTGTACTCCTCCGCTACGGCGTTTTCCTTGTCCACATTGATAATACCCTTGCTGCAAACCTTTTCCAGTCGTGCCATGGTGGTATTCCTTGCAATGCTCTCCTCAAGGATAAGACCGTTGCCCTTTCTGTCCTCAGTAACGTAGGCAAGACCTGACTCGATAGCTGTACGAACGTTTTTCAGTTCCTTCTTTTCGCCGTCTATCTTGAGCTCACCGCTTATGTTAGCACCGTAGGATCTGCCGAAAATGGACATTGCAAGCTCTGTACGGCCTGCGCCCTGGAGTCCCGAGAATCCTACGATCTCACCGCGGCGGACATTGAAGGATACATTGTCAACGACTTTCTTTTCGGAATATATGGGATGGTATACGGTCCAGCCGCTTACCTCCATGCCGATCTTGTCGCTGATATTGTGTTCACGCGCGGGATAACGGTCGCTTAATTCACGACCTACCATTCCGCGTATGATACGGGCCTCGTCGATGTTGTGCTGTTCATTGTCGATAGTCTCGATGGTAGCGCCGTCACGCAGCACTGTTATCTTATCGGCAACATATGAGATCTCATTAAGCTTATGAGAAATAATGATCGAAGTCATTCCCTTCTTCTTGAAATCGAGAAGAAGGTCAAGGAGCATCTTTGAATCCTCCTCATTAAGGGAGGAGGTAGGTTCGTCAAGTATGAGCAGCTTAACGTTCTTGCTGAGTGCCTTTGCGATCTCAACCAGCTGCTGCTTGCCTGTACCGATGTCCTTTATAAGTGTGGTAGCCTCTTCCTTGAGGCCTACCTGGCGCATATGCTCACCTGCCTCATGGTAGGTCTTGTCCCAGTCGATGCCGAAATGTCCCTTGCGTTCATTGCCCAGGAACATATTCTCACCGATGGACAGCTCAGGTATGAGTGCCAGCTCCTGATGTATGATAACTATGCCTTTTTCTTCGCTGTCGTGGAGTGTCTTGAACTGACATTCCTCGCCGTTGTACACGATATCGCCTGTATATGTACCAAAAGGATAGGTACCGCTGAGCACGTTCATAAGAGTGGATTTGCCTGCGCCGTTTTCACCTACAAGAGCGTGTATCTCTCCGGGCTTTACCTGAAGATTAACATTATCCAGCGCCTTGACGCCGGGAAACTCTTTTGTGATATGTTTCATTTCAAGAATATATTCTGCCAATTATATCCCTCCTGTTTGTCCTGCAGCCCCAAGCCCCACAGCTTGCAGGCTGTCGCCGAATCTGCCTAATATTCGGAAAAGGGCGGGCTGAGCCCGCCCTTTACGGACAATTATGATATTACGCAGTGCACTGCATCATCAGCAGCATCATGCTGCATAAACGTTGTAACGCCTATCAGGTCGTAGCGGCTGTTGACTCGAGATACTTTTCATCGCTGTCCCACTTGTAGAGACCTGTATCAACAAGCTTCTGGAGGTTATCCTTAGTGATAACGTAAGGAACGAGAAGATATGAAGGAACATTCTTTACACCGTTGTCGTAAGACTCTGTATCGTATGTTGCCTCAGCTGAGAGTGAAGAAATAAGAGAGCCATCGGGTGTCTGGCCTGAAAGAATAGCCTTGGATACTTCAAGAGTAACGCCTGCTTCGTCGTTTACGTTCTTGTAAACTGTCATTGACTGCTTGCCGTCAACGATATTCTTAAGGTTGGCAATATCGCCATCCTGACCTGTTACGATCGGAACGTTCTTGCCGTTGTAGTCTGAGCCGATAGCCTGAGCTACACCGAGTGCTGTTGAGTCGTTGGAGCAGAGAGCAACGTCAAGCTGTGTACCGTCTGAATAGTAGGAAGCGAGAGTATTCTGCATATTCTCAAGAGCCTTGTCTGTTGACCACTGGTCTGTAGCTACCTGCTCAAATGTCTTCTTTCCTGAAGGGATAACGAGCTTGCCGCCATCGATATACTCCTTAACAGCGTCATAAGCGCCCTTGAAGAAGAAACCGGCGTTATTGTCGGCAGGATCACCGGCTGTGAACTCGATATTGAAGGGACCTTCGCCATCCTTGAGTTTAAGAGCATCAACTACGTACTCGCCCTGGAGCTTACCAACTGTGTAGTTATCGAATGAAACGTAGTAAGAAACTGCGTCTGTATTCATGATAAGACGATCGTAAGCAATTACAGCGATTCCTGCATCCTTAGCATCAGCAAGCGTCTGAGAAAGAGTATTGCCGTCGATAGCAGCGATAAGAAGAAGATCTACCTTATCAGCGATCATGCTCTGGATATCATTGTTCTGCTGGTTTGTATCGTTATCGGAATACTTCAGCTCAACAGAATAGCCTGCTGACTCAAACTGAGACTTGAGGTACTCACCGTCACGGTTCCAACGCTCAAGAGACTTTGTAGGCATAGCGATACCTACAGTCTTTGAACCGCCCGAATTTGAATCGGGAGCGGGATCAGTAACTTCTTCGCCTGAATTGTCAGCCTGTGTGGTTGTTTTGGTTTCTTCCTGCCCATTGCCCTCATTTGTGGGTTCGCTCTTTGAGCATGAGGTGATTGCGCCTAACATCACCAGAGAAGAGATCATTGCAATAAACTTTTTCATGAGATTTCCTCCTTATGTTAAATTTATTTTGTGAAAAAATTGTTGCCTTACTTTAATATATAACTTATGCCGTTATTAGTATTTTACTCACTTTATGTTCATGTGTCAATATGTTATGAAACAACTTTGGTGGAATGTATAATCAGCTCTGCACAAATATGTGTAAAATGCCAATTGACTATTCAAATATTATCACTTTTGTGTCAGTTTTCACAAAACAAACCCCCGATGTCCACAAAGTTCAACACGAACAGCTCATATGAACCTGTCATAATCCGTACGAAATAGGCAGTTGCTTGACAAACAGCACATTTTGTAATAAAATATACTCGTCCTATTATTTTAAAATAGTACAATTATTTTACAGGAGGTTGTCATGAAAAAAACACTCACCAAAGCCATATCGTTATTAATGTCTGCAGTAATGACAATATCAGCACTTTCCCTGGCAAATTTCAGCTCATTTGCAGAAACAGACAGCAGCACAGAACAAACAATTGGTAATCAGGACTCTGATATCAAGTATGGTGGTTTATTCGGCTCAATGATCTCGGACGAAATAAACGATTCTGTGCAGAACAACCAAGAAGCAGCAAATATGGATTATACAGTCTATAAGATATATCATGATCCCGAAGCTGCTTGTGTCGGTGTGGATTATAAAGCTAAAACCGATTGTATGCTTTTTGTCGGCTTCTATAACGACGAAGGCACTGAGCTTATTACATCCATAACAAATGATCTGACAGCAACCGATAAAGGCTACGTCGAAATGTATGCCACAGAGGCTCTGCCCGACCATTACCTCATCAAAGCATTTATTGTAAACAAAGAAATACTTAATCCCCTTTCAAAGCCATGTACATATGACAAGTATACAAAACAGATGCAGGAAATACTTGCAAAGACAACAGAGGACTTTGAAGAAGAAAATGTTGTAAACCTTGACAACAATGATGAAAATAACTTCGTTGTTCTTCAGGATGATGTTATAGATATTACACCAACAGAAACATCTGATATCTACAAAGGCGAAGATGAAAACGGAAATTATATTTTTGAGAACGCCGTTGAGATCGCCAAGCTCAAAAAAGGCGACAAAGTATTTGTAAGATCAAAGCCTGATATGGTCGCTTTTATCGTTGACAAGATCGAAATTGACGATAATAACAGAGTTGTTATTTATCATGGTGAATCTGGAATAGAAGATTTTATCGCTTTTATAAAAATCGACTCCAACGATTACAGCGGCGAATCTCTTTTAGATGAATATGAATTTGAGAACGAAAATGTGACATATGAAGGACGTAAAAATGCGTCTGCCGAGTTATCACAAGATAGTAAAACTGAAGATGCATTAAATATACCTGCTCCCAAGGCTAAGCCAAAGGAATTAAAATCGCCTACACTCATCGACCAGTTTAAATATAATCTTTATAAACCTGATGTTCAATCAGATGGTAATGTCAAACTGACTGGATCGGTAATACTGGGCTTATCTATTGATCTTACATTATATTATGAAGTTTTTCCTTCACCGTTTCTCAGCATAGACTGTACAGCTAAAGAACAATTTGAGTGTAACTTCAGCCTTGCAGTTTCACATACATTTAAATTCGGTTGTATTCCTGTTTTTTCCATTGGAGTAGTATCGATTTGTCTTCAACCTTCAATTACAATTTCGGCAACAGGAAAGCTATATGCAACTTTTTATAAAACACGTAACTTCAGCTTCATACCTGGTATTGGAATTACACACTCCGAAACAGATCCAGTAATGACTAAAATAGACGGAAAAGTTTTGGTAGATTTTAAAATTACTGCAAATGTAACTGCGTGCCTTCTGTGTTTTAATATTGTTAAGTTTTCTCCATATATAGGGATTAAATTTGACATTCATAGGACTGATCCACTTTTTGATTTTACATATGAATATCCAGCGCAAAGTCTTAATTATGATTTGAAATCAGGAATTACTTTTGTCCCATATAAAACAGAAGATGCAAGAAAACATAACTGTGATTATTGCTACACATGTGATATTTCAATTTATTTTGGAATAAGTATAACAGTTGATATATTCAAGTTAAAAAAAGTTAAATGGGATATTTTAAGAATTGATAAAAAGCTTGGCTCGTTCCATTTCAACGAAAATGGTTTTGCTTCGGGAAAATGTAATAATTACAGCAGAATGATAGGTATAAAAGCCGTTGATTCTGTAACGAAAGAACCTATATCAGGAGCTGGTATTAATTATTTTACAGGTTTAACATATGAACCTCTCGTTACAGAAAAAAACATACAGTATACTACCGACTCAACAGGTCAAACATCATTCTATGTACCTGAAACACTTCTGACGAAAAAAACATTTTATATTTCTGTATGTACAGATTCGGGAGATATCGGTATAGTCAATATAGGTTACAAGTGGCAATGGGATCCTGAACCCAAAACAATGCCTGTATATACTGTTTATGTTGTACGTAAAGAGACTGCATTAAAAGATAGCGAGGATAAAGACAAGGATAAAGACAAGGACAAAGAAGGAGAAGATGATGATGAATCCAAAGACCTCTGCATAAAAACAGGCCCGTGCGGATGGACTACTGAAAACGGAATAACAACTCCAACCGTCTTCTATGTAATTTATCCTGACGAAAACAATCCCGGCTCATATGAAGATGTGTGTTATATTGTAGGCAAAGGTGCATTTACTGCTTATAAAGCAATACCTCAATGGATAAAAAAGGTCGTTTTTATTTCTCGTGATTTAGAATTTTCAGGTGGAGCTATTGGGCACAACACATTTGAGATCATCGATTTAAGCGGTATGTATTTAAAATATCCCAATGATTATATACCAGCTAATTACTTAAATAATTGCCCAAACCTTTCAGAAGTTATCTTCCCGCCTATGCTAAGTTCAATTGAGAAAGCAGCATTTAATGGGTGCACAAATCTCAAGCACATCAACCTACCTGCTCCGTTAACAAATATAGGAGCTAACGCTTTTGATAACTGTGGATTTGAAGAATTTACTTGCCCGCCTAACCTGAAAACTATCCAGTATGGTGCTTTTATGAGCTGTCGAAATTTAAAGGAAGTCAAATTCAATCCTAACCTGGAATACATTGGAGCAGACGCTTTTGCAGGAACAGGTTTACAAAGCATTAATATACCTGCTTCTGTCACTAGGATTGACGGCAGCGCTTTTGGAAGTTGTTATGATCTGAATTCTGTTATAATCAATAATGATTATGACACATTCAATTCAACTGGAACAAGAGGAGCAACTATTTTCTCCAGTTGCACCAACATCAAGAAAGCTATCTTCAACGAAGGAGTTACAAGGATCAATTATCAAACGTTCGTATGTAGTCCTAAACTGTCTTATGTCAGTCTGCCAAGCACTCTGAAAACTATTGAGGAAATGGCTTTTCAAGGCACAAATATATCGGATATAAAACTGCCAGAAGGCCTTGAAACAATTAGTGTAAACGCTTTTGCGGCAACAAATCTTACAAATGTCAATATTCCTGAAAGCGTAACATTCATCGGCTATTACGCATTTAATGGCGACAGCAAGCCAAATTGCCTTAAAAGCATAAGAATAAACAATCCCGATTGTGTTATAGAAAAAAGCATTGTCAAGAGCGGCCCCGAGGTCACTGTCTACGGCCACGACGGCTCAACAGCCGAGGCATTTGCAAAGGAAAACAACAACACCTTCGTTTCCCTTGACAAGAAGCCCACAACCACAGTAACAACTCAGACTACAACCACAACAACCACAACAACCACAACAACAGCCGCAACAACAGTTGTATCCGCTAAGATAAGAAGAAACAACGAGTGCGTATTCATTGCAGTTGAGGATGCCGAGACAGCCAACGCAGAAGCAGACAAGCTTCTTGCCGCTGAAAATGTCGGCTTCTTCGACCAGCAGAAGTCAGACGAAGAGGGCGTTGTATCCTTCTTCTTCATCCCCAAGGCACTTACAGACTGGACCTATATATTCATCGAGCAGGTAAACCATTCAAGGATATACAAGACCGTAATAACTCCCGACGGAAAGGAGAGCACCACATGGTGGTACGGCGAAGATCCTGAGGTAACTATGTTCGGTGACTCCAATGGCGACGGCATGGTGGATCTTGCAGATGCAATACTTATCATGCAGGCTCTTGCAAACCCCAACAAGTACGACAGCCGTTTCGGAAACTCGGAAAAGAAGGGTCTGGACTCCAAAGGCGGCCTTAACGGAGACGTATACGATCCCGGTTCGGGAATCACAGGTGACGATGCACTTGCTATACAGGAATATCTCATAGGCAAGATACCTTCACTTCCCGTTTACCTTAACAAATAAAAAGCTCTCTTTAAGAGCACAAAAAAAGCAGCCCGAAAGCGGTCTTTACGACCGTTTTCGGGCTTTTTATCATATCTGAAAGGTAATAAGCTATCAGCCGATGAGACTACAAAGCTCGGTATAATCATATCCGTGAGCAGCTGCTACGTTCTTGTTGGTGAGCTTTCCGCCGTAGGTATTGACGCCGCTGCTAATAACCTCGCTGTTTCTGCAAGCCTCCTCGAGTCCCTTCTCAGCGATCTGAAGGCCGTATCTGAGAGTAGCATTTGTGAGGGCGATGGTACTTGTACGCGGAACCGCGCCGGGCATATTGCCTACACAGTAATGAACAACGCCGTCCTTGATATATACAGGATCGTCATGTGTGGTAACGTGTGAAGTCTCACCGCATCCGCCCTGATCTATGGCAACGTCAACGAATACAGCGCCGTCCTTCATTTCGGGGAGGTACTTAGCCTTGAAGAGCTTGGGAGTAGAACCGCCGGGGATAAGAACAGAACCGATAACCAGATCTGCGTCCTTTACAGCTCTCTCCACGTTGCTGTCTGTGGAATAGAGAGTCTGTACATGAGCACCGAACATATTATCGAGCTGCTCGAGTCTTCTGAGGTTCACATCGAGTATGGTAACGTTTGCACCCATACCGACAGCGATCTTGCAGGCATTCATACCGACAGTACCGCCGCCGAGGATAACAACGTTAGCCTTGGGAGTACCGGGAACACCTGCCAGGAGTATACCTGCGCCGCCGAACTTCTTTTCAAGGTACTTGGCGCCCTCCTGTATGGAAAGACGTCCTGCGATCTGGCTCATGGGAGCAAGCAGAGGAAGTGAGCGGTCAGTCTCCTGAAGTGTCTCATAGGCAACAGCCTTTACCTTGCCCTTGAGGAGGGCGTCCATCTGCTCCTTGTCGGCAGCAAGATGAAGGTAGGTATAAAGTATAAGTCCGTCATGGAAAAGAGGATATTCAGACTCAAGAGGCTCCTTGACCTTGACCATCATATCCACCATATTCCATATATCGGCAGCATTATCGAGGACGGAAGCACCTGCCTCAACGTACTCTGAATCTGCAAAACCCGAGCCTATGCCCGCGCTCTTTTCAATATACACATGGTGTCCTGCGGCGATATAAGCCTTTACGTTATCAGGGGTAAGTCCGACTCTGAATTCATTGTTTTTGATCTCTTTTACGCATCCGATCTTCATATTATTTCTCCTTTGGTAATAATTTCGTTATTGCATTTTCGCGTAAGGCTTTCGCAAAAAACATAGGTACATTATACTATAAAGCACTGTAATTGTCAAGAGTAAACAGCAATAGTTACCTAAGGCACCATTGTAAGCGTTGTACAAATTCGTTGTCATCATTTTGTGCAACACAGAGAAAATAATTATTTTCGCTCTGAAATTCAATGTTTTTCCGTTGAATTTCATCTGAAATCCGCCTGTATACAGAAGGACTTCATCAAGACGCTGCTCCATATAAAAAAGCCACAGCATCTCCGAAATGCATCGGAAATGCTGTGGCCGAACTCACCGTCTGATATGCATGTTCAGAGCTTATCGGGATTATCAGCATTGCAGTTGGGACAGCGTTTATACTTTGAAGCAAAGGTAGTACCGCAGTACTGACATACTGTACGCGCTGAGGATGTATTGCTGCCATAGCTCTGGGGAACGCTGCCATAAAGGTCTGTCATGGTTCCCTGAGGCCGAGAGCTCTCCATACCGGGATAAGCGGGCTTCTGACTTGCAGGAGGCACCGTGTAATTATCCGTCTTTGGCTGCATATACCCGCCGCCGTACTGCATATCCTTTTCGCTGTCCGTAGGTGCAGGCACTGCATTGCGGTACTTCAGATCAGGCAGACCTACCATTACCGAAGCATGGAGTATCAAGAACAGCACTGCAAACACCACAGGAAAAGGGATCGACCTGAATATGGAAGGCTTTTTGTAGTTATCCGTAAACTCCGAGAAAGCCTTGTTCAGAGCCGCACCTATATCGGTGTCATCCTGAAGGAGCGCATTATGGAACCTGCTGTTGAATTCAGCTGTCACATCTTCAGTCAGCACAGGATCGGTATCATCACCCTGCATACCCTCCCAGTACCAGTCATTGAAGGCCGGATCGGGCTTGTCGGGCTGAGAGTAGACTATGAGCCAGTGCATCTCGTCGTTGAACTCTGAAATGTACCTGTCATAGGCATAGCTCTGAAGAGAACTGCTCTCCTTCTGCCACTGGTAATTCTTTACAGTAATGACTGAAGGAGCAACGCCTGTCTTTTCCATAAATCTGTGAAGGGTAGCATCCAGCTCGCTTTCATTGTTGATAACATTACCCTCGTCTTTAATTATAATAGTATGATCGTAATTCTTTGGCAAAACGCGGAAAGCCGATTTCAGTGACGGAAGCAGTCCGATAACGAAGGGCAGATAAATCAGCAGGACCAACAGCCTTAGCGGATGGAATCCCGGCTTGAAGTTCTTGTCCGCATAGAAATATCTTGGCTCGTTATGGCGGTAATAGACATATCTCCTTGCCCCGTGAAAATAATTTCTGCTTATCCTCGGTCCGGAGCTTCCGTGTGAACCTCCGCCGTGGGAGCCTCCGTGTGAACCTCCGCCGTGGGAGCCTCCTCCTGATGAATGTGGCATACCAATTCCCCCTATATCAATATGATAGAAATATTATATACTCAAAAGTCATTTTTGTCAATATATTGCGGAAAGATTCTTTCGCAGGCATACTGCGGAAAGGCTGATCTTCCAGTAAGCCCCCCTGCATATGAAAAAAGCCACAGCGCCGTGATGCAGCGCTATGGCATATTTTCTGTCTTATCTGTAACACTCGGGACCGAAGAGCACCTTATCAAAGAAGTCCTTGGTCTTTTCCTCGCCCAGCTGCTTCTTGAACACATCTGTTGAAACTCCGCCCTGCTCCACCAGATCGTCGCAGTATTTCTGGGTTATCTCAAGCTTTGCAGCCTTTTCCTCCTCGGAAAGCGGCTCAAGCTCCCGTGCAGTTTCCATATAGCAGCGTATAGTGTCGCAGAACATCTGCTCTATCCTGTCGTCGTCCTGACGCTTGCCTGCCTTGTGAAGCACCACTGTCATAAGCTTGTCATACCATGCAGGCTTTGTCTCCAGCTCTTCAAGGTCGCTGTAACTGCCGCTGAACTTCTTCAGCTTTTCTATGACACCCTTGTACTCGGGTGATGAGGTATCCCCGACCAGATCATAGAACTCGACATAAGCCTTTCTTTTGCCCATAATGTACATGAAATCCATTGAAAGCAAGGGCATATTCTTCTTATAGGGAGTGATGATAAAGGACACCATCTGCATGAAGCCCATATTCACCTTCATCACCGAAAGATTGCCTGTATCTTCAATATCATACTGGGAAACATCGAACTTCATGACGCCGTACATTTTAATCTGCCTGTACTCTCCCGGATCAACGGGAGTAAACGACGCATATTCCGACATAGTTTTCATGCCCGAATCAAGAGTGCGGTTCATCACCTTCATGTTCTTTGAGGCATTCACTGTGGTAAAGCCTGCCAGAAAGCCGATAATAAAGAAAATGACCATCAGCACAACTGGCCACTTTTTCCTTTTCTTCACATCATTGTTTTTCATACCATCTCTCCTTATGTCATTTCCCTGTTAAACAGGTATCAAAAGCAATGCCATTATAGCACAGAAAGCCCCTTATGTCAAGGAGTACAGGCGTTTTCGGACAGCCGGCGCCGACTTTTTACGCCGAAACCGTAATGATCTTACATCACGGGAGTGACCCAATTTCACTCTATGTTTTCCGCAAGCTCCGCGACTGTCCCGGCTATCTCACTATGCTCCTCCAGCAGATCCCAGATACCGTCCTCGGACAGCACTCCCCTTTTCAGCTCCGCCGGGAACTCTCCTGCCTCGTCAGCACTGAAATCAAGCTTCCACTGTTCGCTGCCGTAGTATTCCTTCAGCGCACTGACATCTTCCTTTGCCTTTATGTAAGCTACCACTGCTTTTTTCAGCTCAGCCTGTGCCGAAAGTGCTCTGACAAAATGCTTTTCCATCTTCTTTATGCGCTTTACGGCGCTGTCATATTCCTTTTCATTGCTGTATACTGACATTTCTTTTTCTCCCTTGTGACATAAAAATGCTATCCGCGTAACTTAATTATACCACAGGAAAGCTGCTTTTTCAATACTTTTTCCTTATTCTGCGTGAAATGCCCCGGTTTTACCGGTGATACCTGCGTATAACTATATGACAATATTTTTATGCCCATAAGCTTTACAAGCCGAAAAACTGCAACAAATCTTATTTTATGATTGAAAAATCTGTACTAATGTGCTATAATATAAAGTACGGAGCATTGCTCCGCACGGATACCGCCGCGGTAATTCAGTTACCGTATATAAATAAAGAAAATCACAAATACTCTGAGGATGATCTGACTGCTTATTTTTATATTTTTCGATGAGGCAACACTGAAGCACTTTCCCTGTCCGTGTGAGCATTCCCTCGCTCACGGACGGACAAGGAAAGGACGGGCGATCAAAAGCAAATGACCTTATGCACGGAGAAGACCGTGCCGCAGAATAACGAAAAATATAAGGAGGAAAACATGAAAAATCATTTCAATCGCAGAGCTGCTGCGGGTATCGTATGCCTCGGTCTGATAATGCAGACTGCCGCATATCTTCCTGCAAATGCCGAAAAAGACGGCGGTATAACCATTAACGAGGTCTGCTCGAAAAATACTGAATTCAAGACATCGGACGGAAACTGCTTCGACTGGATCGAGCTGTACAACAGCAGCGGAAAAGAAGCCGACATCTCGGGCTGGGGACTTTCCGACAAGGAAAAGACACCTTATAAGTATACTTTTCCCGAGGGTACCCATATCCCCGCAGAAGGAAGACTTCTGGTCTTCTGTGACAGCGACGCTGCTCTTGCCAATGATAAGATAGCTCCCTTCGGACTTTCCGCATCGGGTGAGACACTCATACTTACAGACACACAGGGCAATACTGCTCACACTATCACCTTCGGCACTCTTGCTGCCGATACCTCATACGGTCAGTACCCCGACGGAAGCGGAGAATTCTACAATCTCAGCTGTACTCCCGACGCCGCTAACTGCGCTCCCGAGGGCAGCGCTGCGGTACGTCAGCCTGTATTCTCACAGGACAGCGGCTTCTATGACAGCAGCTTCTCTCTTTCACTGACGTCCGAAGAGGGGTGCAGGATCTACTATACCCTCGACGGAAGCGATCCCGATACCTCCTCAGAGGAGTATACCGGCCCCATTACCATTGAGGATATGTCCGAGACTCAGAACCGTCTCAGCGCACGCACCGACATCACTCCCAACAAATCTGAACAGCCCCGCGAAACTGTTGACAAGGCAGCTATCATACGTGCTGTATCCGTAGACAGTGAAGGCCGCTTCAGCGAGCCTGTTACAAAGACATATTTCATAGGCAGAACAAATTCGGGATACTATACTCAAATGAAGGTCGTTTCACTCGTTACCGATCCCGATAATCTCTTCGATTATGAAAAAGGCATTTACTGCCTCGGCCAGAACTTCGGCGGCAAGGAAGAAGAAAAGCCCAAAGAAGAGGAAAAACCCAAGGAGGAAGAGAAACCCGAAGAGGGCGGTAAGCCCGAGGAAGGCAGGCCTGAGGAACACAGAGAACCGGGCGGCAGAGAAACTCCCAAAAGAGCCCCGAATGTATGGGAGCTCCCCGCAAACTATGCCATGAGAGGTAGAGAATGGGAGCGTCCTGCAAACTTCACTCTGTTTGACAGCGGCGAAAAGGTGCTCGAACAGAACGTTGGTATCCGCATCAAGGGCAACTACTCAAGATCACTTCCCCAGAAGAGCTTCAATATCTATACCCGCTCGGACTACGGCGCTTCGGAATTCGACTATGATTTCTTCTCGGGTTCTGCTGTAAAGGCCAAGAACGGAAAGGCAATCAAGAAATACGACGGCCTTGTCCTCAGAAACGGCGGAAATGACAATACCTTCGCTTTCTTCCGCGACAGCATAAACCAGAAGCTCATCGAGGACAGAGCCTTCGCTCATCAGGCCACCACGGAGTGCATCGTATTCATTGACGGTGAATTCTGGGGCATATACCAGATGATGGAAAAAATAGGCAAGGGTTATCTCAGCGAACATTACAGTGTAAAAAAGAGCGACATAGCCATGATAAAGAACGGCGAACTTGAAGAGGGCTCAGAGTCTGACCTCAACGACTGGAGCGAGCTCTGCAAGGGCGTCACAAACGGCAGCATTTCCTATGAAGAATTCTGCGAAAAGGTTGACAAGCAGGGATTTATGGATTATTTTGCAGCTCAGATCTACTGGGCTAATGCGGACTGGCCGCAGAGAAATTACTCTGCATGGCGCTCGGACGCTCCCGACGAGAATAATCCCTACGCCGACGGTAAGTGGAGAATGATACTCTTCGATACCGAATCGGGACAGGGACTCTACGGCAGCAGCGACAAGTCCTTCTCTGCCGACTGCTACAGACGTATAAGCAGCACTGACAGCGATATCGGAAAAATGTTCATCAAGCTTCTCGAAAACGAGGAGTTCAGAACGGAATTTGCAAGAACCATGATGGATCTGGCAAACTTCAACTTCACACCCGAAAGAACAAAGGAAGTCATAAACAGCTACAAGAACAATTTCAGGCAGCAGGTTCTCGATACCTTTGCACGCTTCCAGTCAAATAGCCTTTCGGGCGGAAACGGCTCAAACCGATTTGACAGCTCTATATCAACTGTCCTGAACTTCTATGCCCAGCGATATTCCTATGCAGAGCGCACTACAAGATCGGCTGCAAAGCTTTCTTCTGCTCCCGTCAAGCTCACTGTAAACAACAGAGGCGCACTGGGCAGCATAAAGCTCAATACTCTGGATCTTGACAAGACCAGGGAGTGGAGCGGCAATTATCACTCCGATTACGATATTACACTCTCGATAACTCCTGACGAGGGACAGACCTTCTCGCACTGGAAGATCAACGGTGCGGAGATCACCGAGGGCGATGCTTCTTCTGCTTCGATAAGCCTCAGACTTCAGTCAGACGCTACGGTAGAAGCTGTTTTCGATACAGGTATCCGCGGCGACGTAAATGCCGACGGAGACTTCAATGTAGGAGATCTTATCGTGCTCCAGAAGTGGCTGACTGCCAACAAGAACACAGAGCTTTCATGCTGGAAGAACGCTGACCTCTGTGAAGATGAGGTAATAGATATTTTCGATCTCATCTGCATGAGGAGAGAGCTTCTTGAGCTCACTGACGACTGATCCGCTTCAAAAACTCATACGGTCGATATATACAAAAAGCCCCGCAGTTAACTGCGGGGCTTACTCTTTTATCAGTTCATTGCCTGCATGAGAGCCTTTCTTGCAGCTTCGATTATACCGCCGGAGCTGTAGGTAGCTCCCGAGCAGGCATCTATATCGTCTGCGCTTGCACTGGCTTCTATCTTAGGCAATATCTCATTCATGGCTTTTTCAAAGAACTCAGGATCATCACCGTCAGACCAGGCGGTTATGCTGGTGATAACATCGTCCTCTATGGTAAGCCTTACGTGGACAAATCCCGAATATCCGTCCGCGTCGGCTTCATATTCGCCGTTCCTGTATGTGTAAGGCGACTCGGGCACGTCATTGTTCCTCTGGTTGTTTCCCTGATCATTGCCAAAAAAATCGTCCTTGACTTCAGGTGCAACTCTCTTTTCAAAATCATAATCCTCGGGCTCCTCAAAAATCTTGACATCATCGGAAGAAGACGCCGTTGTTGAAGTCGAAGTGCTGCCCCTGACGGCTGTGGTTTTTGATGTGCCTGTGACTGCAGCTGCGGCAGTTGTTGCAGCAGTGCCTGTATTTGCTGCGGTAGTTGCAGCTGTTGAAGCAGGTTCGGAGGTTTTTTCTGATGTGGGGACCGGCTTCTGATTATGGTTTTCGGTCCTGCCGCACGAAACCGCCCCCGAAAGAGCGAGTGGAAAGACCATAGCAAATGCGCAGAGCATTTTCGGTATGAAGCCTGCTCCATGCTTTTTCTCCTGCTTGCCTGAACAAAATGCAGCAAAAATACCTGCTGCGATAATAACTGCGATCAATAATAACATATTTTTTACCTCTCAATAGTGCCTGCCCTCCGCTGAACAAATGCAGAGTTCCGTATTTTATAGTTAGATCTGAGAACGGAAACGATCTCTTACATATCAATTTCCGAGTCTGCTGAACCGACTGTTTTCAAAACAAATACTTATTATATTTTACAGTATACTTCTTTTTATGTCAATGTAAGTTTTTAATAATACAAATGATCACAGGCAATGGTTTTTTAGTGAAAGAGGCAGTTATCTTACCTGTTTTTCGCCTTTTTCCGACAAAATCACCTGTACAGTATACCTGGGGGTATACTGTAAGGCGGTAATGTTTCCCCTGCCTCACAGGGATATATCGTTGTTTACACTTTTATTTGCATAAGCTAACTAAAATAAAAGTCGCCCTCACAGACTATAATATTGAAACTGCCGAAATGAGGAAAAACACTTGACAATTCGCTGAGTTCGTGATAACATATGAACGGATATTCATATGTTCATGTAAAGAACATGCCTTCTTTCAAGCTAATGACATAATGAAATAGGGAGGATATTGAAATGAGTAATGAAGAGAAAAAATTTCTTTCAGTAAACGGACTGAAAAAGAGCTTCGGCAGCGGAGAGACCAGACAGGAGGTACTGAAGGGACTGGACTTCACAGTAGGAAAGGGTGAATTCTGTGTGCTTCTCGGTCCTTCGGGCTCGGGCAAATCGACACTGCTGAATATTCTCGGCGGTATCGACAGCGCCGACGAGGGAGAGATCTCAATAAACGGCGACAAGCTCGCAGAAATGGACGAAAAGAGCCTGACCCGATACAGACGCAAGCACCTGGGCTACGTTTTCCAGATGTATAACCTTATCCCCAACCTCAACGTAAAGGAAAATATCGAAACCGGAGCTTACCTGTCAGATAAGCCTCTGGATATAGATGAGCTTCTAAAAATACTGGGACTTTACGAGCATCGTCACAAGCTGCCCAATCAGCTCTCCGGCGGTCAGCAGCAGAGAGTCTCCATAGGACGCGCTATTGTTAAAAATCCCGATATACTCCTATGTGATGAGCCTACAGGTGCTCTTGATTACAAGACCTCAAAGGAAATATTGCAGCTTATAGAGGACGTCAACCAAAAATACGGCAATACCATCATCATGGTAACTCATAACGAAGCCATAAAGCAGATGGCCGACCATATCATCAAGCTCCGCGACGGAAATATCAGACACGACAATATCAACAAGGATAAGCTCACCGCCGCCGAAATTGAATGGTAAGGAGGTGCAGCTATGAAGAAGAAAAACATCTCTTTCGGAAATCGCCCGAAAAATCCTCTTCGCAGGCGGGTGCTGAAGGATATGCTCCGCGACTGGAAGCGCTATCTTATGATAAGCCTTATGCTTATCGTGACTATCGCTTTTGTGTCGGGTATGTATGTTGCAAATAACAGTATGCTCAATTCCATCAATAAGGGAATTGAAGATCTCAGACGCGAGGACGGTCACTTCCGCCTGTCAAAAGAAGCTGACGAGGCTGTAATAAAGGCAGTCGAAAAAGGTGAAACTGCCGATGTTCCCGCTTTTTACCGCGAAAAGGCCTACAAGGAAGCCGCCGCCGAGGTGGAAAAATCAGTAAACGAAGCCGTAGAAAAAAATGTCTCAGAGCAGGTAAAGGAAGCCATAAAAGCACAGGTAACCGCCGCTGTTGACGAGAAAACAGCAGCTGCAAAGGCTATGGGGGCAGATATCCCCGAGTCAGAGCGCGAGAGCATGATAAACTCTGCCTTTGAGACTGCAGCGGCCGAGAATTACGATAAGGCTTACGATGAAGCCCTGAAAGCTGCCAGAGACTCCGAGGACTACAAAAATGCCATCTCCGAGGCTATGGACGAAGCAAAAAAAGAGATAGACAAGGAGATAGACGAAAAATACGACGAGCTTTCCAGACGCTACGGCCTTGACAAAAAGTCCGAAGCAGTGCCTGTCAGGGTATATCCTCTCCATTACAAGAACGCAAAGGAACAGCTGCCAGCACGCAGCAACTATTCGGGTACAATACGTGTCTACGGTCAGCGCAGTGATATTGACCTGTATGACCTTCTCAAGGGACGCTCCCCCGAAAACGGAAACGAGATAATTATCGACCGTATGCACGCAGACAATGCGAAAATCAAGGTCGGCGATACCATATCCGTGGAAAATGCGGATTTTGAAGTTGTGGGACTTGCGGCTTTTACGGATTACAGCTCTCTGTTCGAAAATAATACCGATACAATGTTCGACGCTCTCACCTTCGACATAGGAATGACCACAGATGAAGGCTTTCAGCGTATCCAGGCAAACACCTGTGCCAATTACGCCTTCACTTATAACAATAAGCCTGCCGATAAGTTCGAGGAAAAGGAAATGTCCGAGAGCGTCCTTAAAGCTCTCATCACGCAGACTGCTGTATCTGATACCGAAGACCTCGAAATAAAGGACTATGTCCCCGCCTATGCTAATCAGGCAATGAGCTTTGCGGAAAACGATATCGGCAAGGACAAGGCTATGGGTGAGATACTTCTGTATATCCTCACTGCTGTTCTGGCCTTCATCTTTGCGGTGACCATCAGCACTACTCTCGAACAGGAAGCCTCTGTGATAGGCACTCTCAGGGCGTCGGGCTATACAAGAGGAGAGCTTCTGCGCTACTACATGAGCGCTCCCATGCTCATAGTGGTTATCGCTGCCGTTATCGGCAATATACTGGGATATACGGTATTCAAGAACATCGTTGCGGATATGTACTACGGCAGCTACAGTCTGCCCCGATTTGAGACGATATGGACTCCCGAAGCCTTTATACGCACTACCATGATCCCCATAATACTCATGCTCATCATAAACGTGTTCATCATAACCAAGACGCTGAAGCTCTCACCGCTGAGATTTTTAAGACACGACCTGAAGCAGAAAAAGAGGAAAAAAGCCATAAGGCTGCCTGGATGGAAGTTCTTCCGTCGTTTCCGTATGCGTGTATTCTTACAGAATATCCCCAACTATATCATGCTTTTCACAGGTATAACCTTTGTTATGCTGCTTATCTCCATGGCCGTGGGAATGCCCGAGACACTGTCCTATTATCAGGATAGCCTCAGCGATATGACCTTTGCGGATTACAATGTAATTCTCAGCAGCACGGAAGACGATGAGGGCAATACCATAACTACCGCAAACAAAGACGCTGAACGCTTCTCCGTAATCTCACTCGATAGAAAGTCCGAGAGCTACAACGAGGAAGTTTCGGTATACGGCATATTCAACGGCAGCCGTTACGTAAAGCTGGACAACAGCGATGACAGCTCCGTATATGTATCAAAGGCTTACGCCGACAAGTACAACGTTCATGAGGGCGATACCATTACACTTTCCGAGAAATACGAGCATAAGGAATACAATTGGAACGTGTGCGGCATATACGATTATACCGCAGGGATCGCAGTCTTTATGAACAGCGGACAATTCAACGATTTCTTTGAAAAGGACGAAGACTACTTCAGCGGTTATATGTCCGATACCAAGATCAGCGACATAAGTGATAAGTATATAGCAAAGGAGATAACCATAAAGGATATGATGAAGGTCTCTGAGCAGCTCGATCACTCCATGGGCTCATATATGACCTATTTCCAGTATGTCTGCTTTATTGTTGCTGCTATCATACTCTACCTTCTCACAAAGATCATCATTGAGAAGAATGAACGCTCCATAGCCATGACTAAGATACTCGGCTATGAAAACGGAGAGATAGCCTCAATTTACCTCATACCAACGGCTGTCGTTGTATTCTTCTCGGAGTTCCTTGCAATTTATATCGGCTACAAGCTGATGAACTTCTTCTGGAAGCTTATAATGATGAAGATGAGTGGCTGGTTCGCATTCATTATGCCCGTATCGGGATTCGTAAAGGAATTCCTGCTGGTATTCGCAGCATATCTTCTCATTACCGTCCTTGACTTTATTCGTATCCGCAGGATACCCAAGGTCCTCGCACTTAAAAATATGGAATAAAAAAATAGCAGCCCCCGGGCTGCTATTTTTTATCCGGCCATTTGTTTGGAACAGTTTTTTGTCCTCACCACAAAATGTTATATAAAGATTATGGCAATATTACAATTGTGTTAAAATGATATTTTTATTTATCATAACTTTCGTCATTATTAACAGGCTTAACATCGGCATATAAAAAAAATTTTTGCGCCGACAAAGACTTTTCAACGCAGATGCGTTGTTTTTATAATTCTTTTCAAAATCGATGTAAAAAATTGCAACAAACCTATTGAAATACATTGCCTATGTGTGCTATAATATTTTCGTTGTGCACAATAGTATTTATTTTACTGAACAAAAGAAAAAAATAAAGTTCGGATGACATCAGCGTTCAAGTATACTTATCTATTAATCGGAGGGAATTTATGGAAAACTCATCAAGGAAACGTGTTGCCGCAGGGGTACTTAGTTTCGGTCTGCTTTTGCAGTCTGCCTCGTACCTGCCGGTACACGCTGATGACAATATCAAAGTGACACTTAATGAAGTCTGCTCCAAGAATACAACTTATCATGCAGGTGACGGGAACTGCTATGACTGGATCGAACTCTTCAACAGCGGAAAAGATGAAGCGGATATTTCCGGCTGGGGACTTTCGGACAAAGAGGATTCGCCTTTCAAATACGTTTTTCCATCGGGAACTCGTATACCATCAGACGGAAAGCTCATTGTATTCTGCGACAGCGACGCAGCAGCAAACAATAACAGCATTGCTCCTTTCGGACTATCAGCTTCAGGCGAGACTCTTATACTTACAGACCTGTCGGGACAGACAGTACAGACTCTTAACGTTGAGGCACTTGCCTCGGACAAGTCCTACGGACAGTACCCCGACGGCAGCGGCCAGTACTACGAACTCAGCTGTACGCCCGCAGAGAATAACAGAGCTCCAGAAGGAAGCGCAGCTGTACATAAGCCTGTTTTCTCACATGAAAGCGGCTTTTACGACAGCAATTTCACCCTTACCCTCACAGCAGACGAGGGCTGCGATATATACTATACAACTGACGGAAGCGATCCCGTATACGGATCGGAAAAGTATACCAAGCCTCTCAGTATACAGGATATGTCTGATACCAGAAACCGTCTCAGCGCCCGCACAGATATTGTTCCCGATGGAGCCGAGGCTCCCCGCGACAATGTCGACAAGGCAGCTATAATCCGTGCCGTTGCCGTAGACGGTCAGGGCCGTGCCAGCGAATACGTCACCAAGACATTTTTCGTGGGCAAGACCAATTCAGGATACTACAAGAACATGAAGGTAGTCTCTCTCGTTACAGATCCTGCCAATCTCTTTGACGAAAAAAAGGGCATCTACTGCCTGGGAAGAGTCTATGAGCAGAACAGGAACGGCGAGGACAGAAATGCATGGTCCGTCCCCGCAAACTATACCCAGAGCGGCAGGGAATGGGAACGTCCTGCAATCTTTACCATGTTCGACAACGGCGAAAAGGTCATAGATCAGAATGTAGGCATACGTATAAAGGGAGCCTTCTCAAGATGCCTGGCACAGAAGAGCTTCAATGTTTATACCCGAAAGGATTACGGCACTTCGGAATTTGATTATGATTTCTTCTCCGGAAAAGCTGTCAAGGCCAAGAACGGCAAGGCTATCAAGAAATTCAACGGCGTTGTCCTCAGAAACGGCGGAAACGATAATACAGGCGCTTTCTTCCGTGACAGCATCAATCAGTCACTGGTTTCCGACAAGACCTTCGCCCATCAGGCTACTTCGGAATGTATACTCTTCCTGGACGGCGAATTCTGGGGCATCTACCAGATTATGGAGAAGATCAATACTACCTTTATAAGCGACCATTACGGCGTTAAAAAGAACGACGTCGCTATGATCGAGAACGGCGCCCTTGAAGAAGGCAGCGACAAGGACATAAGAGACTGGCACGACCTCTGCAATGCCATGGCAAATAACGGTATATCCTATGATGAATTCTGTCAGAAGATGGATATACAGAGCTTTATGGAGTACTTCGCAGCTCAGATCTACTGGGCTAATGCAGACTGGCCGCAGAACAACTTCAGTGCATGGCGTTCAAATGCCATTGACGAGAGCAACCCCTATGCCGACGGCAAATGGAGAATGATACTCTTCGATACCGAATCAGGTCAGGGACTCTACGGTACAGAAGATAAGTCGTTCTCTGCCGACTGTTACAGACGTATACGTGAAAACAACAGCCAGCTCGCAAGAGTATTCAACAGCCTCATGAATAACGAGCAGTTCAGGCTGAAATTTGCAAGAACCATGATGGATCTGGCAAACAAGAACTTCACAACAGAAAGAACCAACAGAATAATCGGCAATTACAGAAACAGTTTCAGACAGCAGGTCATCGATACTTTCAGACGTTTCCATTCGGGCAGCTTATCCGGCGCCAACGCTGAAAGGCGCTTTGACGGTGATATGAACACAGTTACCGAATTCTACTCTCAGCGTTACCAGTACGCTGAGCGCACCACAAGATCGGCTGCAAGGCTTTCTTCCGAGCCCCACAGACTCACTGTGGTCAATTCCGCCGACAACGGCAGTATAAAGCTCAACACTCTCAGCCTCGGTCAGATCGACAGATGGAGCGGCAATTATCACTCGGACTACGATATCTACATCAAGGCTCTTCCCGTTGAGGGACGTACCTTCTCACACTGGAAGATAAACGGAGCAAGACTTACAAACGGTGATACGAGCACAGCTTCGATCAAGGTAAGACTTGAGGGAGATGCAACGGTAGAAGCAGTTTACAGCGACGGTTCCTCCCCTGCTCCCGCAGCGACGACAACGATCGTAACTACGACTACAACTGTTACTACTACAAAGCCCGCAACAACTACCACAAAGCCTGCTGTAACAACAAGACCTTTGCCCGGCATCAAGAGATGCGCCAAGGTAATCCAGGCAGAGGACTTTGATTTCAACTCGGGTACAGACAACGAGAATTGCTCCGAAGGCGGAATCGACGTTGCTTACATCGAAAACAACGAATACATAGGCTTTAAGAACGTGGAGCTTACAGGCGCCAAGAAGATAGATTTCCGTATCGGCTCCAACGGTGCCAAGGCTGTCCTCGAGGTATGCATTGACGCTCCCGACGGCAGAGTAATAGGCAGAATGGACATCAAGGGCTCAGGCGGCTGGCAGACCTGGAACACCCAGACCTGCAATATCGAAGAAGTCAGCGGAAAGCACGATGTTTACTTCAGATTCACAGGTGGAGAGGGATACCTCTACAATATCAACTGGTGGAGAGCCGACAGCCCGCTTTCCGAGCTGGTCACCGGCGATCTCAACGGCGATGGCGTAATAGATATTTACGACCTCTGCCAGATGAAAAAAGCTGTTCTCAACGGCGGTGCGGAGTACTTCGGTGCTGCTGATATAAACGGTGACGATGCAATAAACGGCGATGATCTTTCTCTCCTAAGGAAATTCGTTCTCGGTGAGATAAAGTCATTCTGAGCAGCCGGATACAGCAATACATCATATCAATAAAGGGAAAGCAGTCTGTAACAGATACAGACTGCTTTTTTTATACATTATTTATTAAGGCCGAGGAGGATCTGCTGTATAGCCTGTGCATCATCGACTGTAAGACCATCGCCGTCCATATCGGCATTGACCTTGCCCTGTTCGGTAAGATGCTTCTCGGCAGTACCGTTCAATCCGTATTTATTCGGATTTGCAAGTGCCTGCATGATGAGTATAGCGTCTGCAAGATCAAGAACGCCGTCATTGTTGGCATCTCCTGCCTTGAGAACTGTAAGTTTCTGTACTGTTGTTGTGGTTGCAGAAGTTGTGGCAGAAGAAGTTGTTGTTGTAGTTGTGGTAGTGGTAGTGGTCGTCGTTGTTGCGGAGGTTGTGGTAGTCGTTGTTACAGCCGGCTTTGATGAGGATACATATTCATCTATCATTCCTGCAAAGAGCTTGCCTATCTTCTCATAGCCCTTAGCGTTGGGGTGAACACCGTCTCCAAGATCTGCTGTGCCGTTGAGGCAGCCGTGAACATCGGCAAAGGTAACTCGCTTGCCGCTGCTCTTGTATTCCTCTGCGACCTTCTTTACGGCGCTGTTGTAGCTTGCGATCTGAGCGGATTTATCTCCGCCGCCGCCAAACATTCCGCCTCCCAGCTCAGGGATAGTGGAGAGGAAGAGCATACTGTCTGAGGGCATATTTCCGAGTATATAATCAACAAGTGCACGGAGATCCTTCTCGCACTCGCTTGTCGAACGGTTAGCGTTCATATCATTTGTTCCGATGATGAGGAGAACTATATCAGGCTGTGCCTGCTTGATGGAATCTTTCTCATTTAGCACCTCGTACAAGCTGCCCCATCCATTGTTCTGCTTGATCGTATAACCGCTGTATCCTGCGTGATTGTTATCGTAGGTAACACTCTGTCCGTTATAATTGAATGAAGCAGTATCAGGACCTTCGGGACCAACAAAGTCGATATTGTTATAGCCCTTTTCCTTGAGGAAATAGTAGAGGAACTTTCTGTATCCGCCTGTATCTCCCATACCAAAAGTGATGGAGTCGCCTACGGGCATGATCTTTAAAGCTGTGCTGATGTCAGTAACACCCGGATTACCGCTCTGGCCGCCTTGCTGACCGCCCTGCTGGCCGCCTCCAAACTGACTGAAATCAAAACCGCCCTGACCGCCTTGCT
>NZ_ATAX01000008.1 GCF_000571935.1 Ruminococcus flavefaciens 007c
ACCGCCTCCGAACTGGCTGAAATCGAAGCCGCCCTGACCGCCTCCGAACTGACTGAATTCAAAGCCGCCCTGACCGCCCTGCTGGCCGCCTCCGAACTGGCTGAAATCGAAGCCGCCCTGAGCTATCTGCGGGGTATCGCTGCTCTGTACTTCCTGCGGAGCCTCATCTCCATCCACTCCTTCGGGAGAAGACGCTGTCAGGAAACTGATCTTTTTGACATTAGCCGAACCATTTGAACGATATCCTTCAATATTGAGGGATACCTCGTAAAGAGTACCCGACATATCAAGGCCTGCCTTTGACCATGCGTCAAAATGACCTGATACATCAATAGTGCCCTTCATATAGTTTGTGGTGTTGTTCCTTGAGCCGCTGGTCTGGCGAACGCTCCAGTACTGAGGAAATGTTGCGTTGCCTTCCAGTGAGGGCTGGTTGTAACGCATCGACTTGCGTATCTTGTAGACGCTGCCGTTGAGAGTTACACTGCCGTAATTATCGGCATTTCCGGGTGGCTCCCAATCGCCCCAGCCTTCGACGATGTAGTATTCCATAAGAGGATTCTTCGTCCAGCCGTAAACGCACATATAGGAATTACCTTTGGGAGTATACTCGACATCATAGCTCAGCGTGATACGGCCCAGCTCCTTGTAGCTTTTTTTCTGACTGTCAAAGTTCTTTCCCATACGGGCAAGGAAGTTTTCAATATTGCTCCATGAGCAGGTGAACGAACCTGCAGCGGGCTCCATTGAGACCTGGCCCTGACCGTTCTGATTCCACATCTCGTAATCGTAACCGCCTATGTTGCCTCTGATCTGCTGGTCAGCGGCCGAAGCCGAAAACGGGATGCAGCTTGCGATCATCAGCGCAGAAACGGTGCCGCCGATGATCTTTCTGAGTTTGGACATTTTCATTTTTTTCACTCCTTTAAAAATGTCCCATTCCCTTTCTATATTCATTGCTATCATAATACTACAAAGAAAATACAATGTCAAGTCCCTGTAAGCAGAACAGTATCTGCATAATCTATGATAACATTACAGATACAGGAGCTTGAATCCAAAGTATTCCGAATGATTCTTATCATTGAAAAAAAGCAAAATATGTGGTAAAATACAAGAGAAAAAAATTTTTTCAGATCGGTGTAACACCTGATGCTACAGTCACGATTGTTGGATATGAAAGGTCGGCCTTACAAAATACAAGGAGGGATGAAAATGACAAGCAAGGAATTGACAGAACTGATGCAGGAATCACCTGTCGCCTGCCATAAAGCACTGGTAAAAGAATATGGCAGATATGTCTATGCTATCGTCTACAATAAGCTGAGAAGCTGCGGCACCAATGAAGATATCGAGGAATGTGTCAGTGACGTTTTTGCAGCTCTTTTCATGAAATGCAAATTTGATATATCATCCGAAAATGATTTGAAATACCTTATTTCAACTATCGCAAAAAGAAAGGCGATAGACAGCTTCAGGAGCTTATGTGCCCAGGCTAATCATATTACAGATACCGATGATGACGATATGCATGAGCTTGTCTCGGACTTCAGTGTTGACGAACACGTTGACCGCTCTGAACTCCGCCGTGTGCTCCTCAATAAGATAGAGGAACTGGGCGAGCCCGATTCAACTATACTTATCCAGAAATTCTATTATAACCGGAACTCAAAGGAAATAGCAGAAAGCGTATCCATGACGGCTATGGCGGTCAGGGCGAGATGCTCAAGAGCTATGAACAAGCTTCGCGCAAAGCTTGTTGAAGTCGGAATAACAAGATAAGGAGGGAGCAGCTATGAAAGACAAAAAAATATTCGATATTCTTGAAAATGCGGAGTACGATTCAATGAAAAAACTTATAGATAAATGCCCCGAGATCTCAGACGCTCAGCTTGACAGAATATTTTCAATGAGCGAGCGCAAATTCAGGAAAATGGAGAACGGAACAGAAAGAACAGAGAAAGATGGTAATATAACTATGACAGAAAATGATACGGTACAAGGCGTTGAGCGCAGCAGAAGACCTGTGTGGCTAACTCCTCTCAGTACAGCTGCATCAATGATACTTATCGCAGGCTTAGTTATCAGCAGTGCAGTAATGATAAGCAGAAACAAACATTCAGTTGGCGGCGGCAGCGCTCCTATACCCGCTGTTACAGCTACATCATCAAAGGTAACGGGTACGACCTATGTATCCACGGACAAAAACGGCTCACGCCTTACAACAACAGTTACAACAGCTTCTTCGGAAGTAACCACCGCCAAGTCCGATACCGAAAACGAGCAGTCATCATCAGATTCAACAGAGTTCATAAAGCCCTTCACAGGCAACTGGACCTATCAGGAATCAAGCGTAAATAATCTCGATGCAGCCGATTCGGTCATTAATAAGGGCCATGTGGAGATATTCGGCGACGCTACCTACAAGTACACCGATAATAACGGCAATACCTCAACAGGCACTATCACCAAAACCACGGAAGACATCGGCGGAACAGAGATAATAAAGCTGGATTTCTCAGGAGATACATTCATGGCAAACAGCGCTTATTATACCGAATCAAGACCTTATGAGCTCCATTTCGGCAACGGCTATGCCGCACGTCTCCTGCGTGATGAGCACGTAAACAATACTAAGACCGCCGCAGCAAGCTATAAAACCGAATATCGCAAAATCCTTGAGGATTTTGCGAATTCCGACGCATATAACGGCTTATCTGCATGGGATCTTTATGATCTGGACAATGACGGCACACCCGAGCTTCTGATCTCCGTAGGCGACTACCACGCCGCAAGCGTAAGAATATATTATTACGAAAACGGAACTGCTCATCCTGTATGCGACACCAGCGGTCAGATGGCGCATTACGGTGCTTACGGATATATAATGTACTGCGCCGCCGAACAGCTTCTGGGCACAACCGATCTCCATCTGGGTTATTATTACACATCTATGGACAGATATTCCAACCATCAGATCTTAAGAATCCATTCAACAGGCAATGACACGGGTGCAGTCGGAAAAGAGAATACTACATACACTGTTGACAACGAGACTGTAGATGAAGATACATATAATAAAATGTTAGACGAGTTCAACTCAAAGAACTGGGTACAGATCGGCGGCAGCTACAGCTTCGGAGATTACTCACCATTATCATGAATTTAAACGCAGTACCGATAAAGAAGCAAACAGCAGCTTATCGGAGAGAAATACAGAAAAGCCCCTTCTTCGGAAGGGGCTTTCTCAATAGTTTTTATTATTGCGTTTACGTAAAGGCAGTGGTTTTATGCTCTGTTGCCGTACATTTTCTCATAGTAATTGCGGTACTCGCCCGAGATGATGGTTTCCCACCATTCACGGTTGTCCAGATACCATTTAATAGTCTTTTTTATGCCGTCCTCAAACTTTGTTTCGGGAAGCCAGCCAAGCTCATTGTGGATCTTGGTGGGATCAATGGCATAACGCATATCATGTCCCTTGCGGTCGGCCACGAATGTAATAAGGCTTTCGGGCTTGCCGAGCTCCTTGCAGATGAGCTTTACAATATCGATGTTCTTCATTTCGTTATGGCCGCCTACGTTGTAGATCTCGCCGACAGTGCCTTTGTGTATTATAAGGTCAATAGCACGGCAGTGATCCTCAACATAGAGCCAGTCACGCACATTGAGGCCTTCTCCGTAAACGGGAAGAGGCTTGTCCGCAAGAGCATTGGCGATCATCAGGGGTATAAGCTTCTCGGGGAAGTGGTAGGGACCGTAGTTGTTGGAGCAGCGTGAAATAGTCACAGGCAGTCCGTATGTCCTGTGATACGCCATTACAAGGAGGTCAGCGCCCGCCTTCGATGAGCTGTAGGGGCTGCTGGTATGGATAGGAGTATCCTCCGTAAAGAAGAGATCAGGCCTGTCCAGCGGAAGATCACCGTAAACCTCGTCGGTAGATACCTGATGATAGCGTTTTATGCCGTACTTGCGGCAGGCGTCCATAAGCACCTGAGTACCGAGGATATTTGTCTGAAGGAATATCTCGGGATCTTCGATAGAACGGTCAACATGGGATTCAGCTGCAAAATTGACCACAATATCGGGTTTTTCTTCTTCAAACAGCTTATATACGGCCTGACGGTCGCATATATCAGTCTTTGAGAATCTGAAATTCTTATTGTCCATTACAGGCTCCAGTGTACTCAGATTGCCCGCATATGTAAGCTTGTCAAGGCACACTATCCTGTAATCCGGATATTTATCCAGCATATAGAAGACAAAGTTGCTTCCGATAAATCCGGCACCGCCGGTAACAAATATATTCAAAGCAGTCACTCCTTACAATACAAATTTTCCGTCCGCAACGCGGCGAAGGTGATCGCCGTAGGGGGACTTGCCGTACATATCGGCAGTTTCGAGGAGTCTCTCCCTGGTGATCCATTTTTTATAGAATGCGATCTCTTCGGGAGAGGAAACAACCACTCCCTGACGTTTCTGAACAGTCTGGATAAATACGGAAGCATCCATAAGGCTTTCCATCGTACCTGTATCGAGCCATGCAAAGCCTCTTCCGAGTATCTGTACCTTCAGGTCATTCTGTCTGAGGTATATATTGTTAAGATCGGTTATTTCAAGCTCTCCTCTTGCCGAGGGCTTCACCTGTTTTGCCATATCGCTTACGCCCTTGGGATAGAAGTAAAGACCTGTGATAGCGTAGTTTGATCTTGGTTCCGAGGGCTTTTCCTCAACAGAGACAACATTTCTCTCTTCGTCAAATTCCACGATACCGAAGCGCTCGGGATCCTGGACATAGTATCCGAATATGGTAGCTTTTCCGTTTTCCGCGTCCTTTACAGCTTCTGCCAGGTTCCTTCTGAACCAGCCGCCGTAAAAGATATTATCGCCAAGGATCATTGCACAGGTATCGTCGCCGACAAATTCTTCGCCGATAAGAAAAGCCTGGGCCAGTCCGTCGGGACTCGGCTGAACAGCATAGCTGAGGTTTATTCCCATTGAGTTTCCGTTGCCCAGTAATTCCTTGAATCTCGAAGTATCTGCCGGGGTGGAAATAATAAGAATATCGCGGATGCCTGCAAGCATTAAAGTGGACAGCGGATAGTAGATCATAGGTTTATCATATATAGGTAAAAGCTGCTTGCTTGTTACTTTTGTAAGCGGATAAAGTCTTGTGCCCGATCCGCCTGCAAGGATTATGCCTTTCATTTTTTACCCTCCCGGAGATTATTGATTTATTATCGCATTACAGACAGGCAGCTTCCGATGCAAAATCTACAATATGGATAATAATACTTGCATTATACCATAAATCAAATGAAAAATCAAGAATTATCACTGAAATTCATCAATAAACACACATTGTTGCTTCTTATCAATGGCTTTTTTTCCATATGCGGAGATGAGCTGACTTTTCGGCAGCTCTGTTTCTGCGAAGTCTGCAAACGATATGACAGATCTGCCATTTTTTGGTAAGCTGCCAAAAGGGAACGCTGTCTATTATGCCGATGAGTCGAGAATGCTCCTGAACAAACAGGAACACCTACAGCAGCGTTTTTATTACGGAGGTGCTGATAATCTGTATCTGACATCTTGTAAAATAATCCAAAATGTTATATAATAACTAAAAATGCACAGGAGGAACAACCGTGAAAAAACTAATCACACTATTTGCTGCAGCAATTACTGCATTAGTATGCCTGACTTCATGCGGCAGGACTTCAACAAAAACTAAAGAACTCAACGACTGGCAGAAGGAAGTTCTTGCAGCAGAGGGACTTCCCACAGATGCTGACCAGCTGACAGACTCTCAACTGCGCTCAATTCAGCGTATCTACGAGATGATAACCTATCTCAACGAAAAGTATAATGAGGAATTCATCTATGGAGGATACCTTGAGCCTGCGGCAAATCAGACGGAAACGCTGTATGCTTATCCTCGGCTGTTGGGCGCTGATTACGGCAGAAATACCGTTACCGTCAGGGCAACAAAGGACGGTTTTACTGATGATTACAGTGACAGATCGGTCGTTGATTATTACAATGAGCTTGTCACAAATTTCATTCATGATTATTTCAATTCTGATGATTTTGCGGTATTTATTAGTGTAAACGCCTGTAATATAACCAAAGGTGAGGTAGTGAACGGGGATTTTCAATGGAAAATTGGCGTTCATGATGCTATTATTCTTGACGAAAAAATCTGTTCTGCGGATTCAATCGAAGAATTTGCTGTTAATTTTGCAAAATATCTTTATGAGCATAAGATGGATGGAAGACATCGAATAGATATAATAAAGAATGGCAATATTTCAGATATAGCATATAATAATTTTTCAAATTACTATGAAGATGAATATGACATAGGATTTTATGATTTTAGTTTTAATTCCGATAAAAGGAAAATATATGTAGACTCTCATTTTGAAAAGTGGGAGCAAAATGAATATACAATAGAAGATTTCTTTTCTAAATATAATTAAAAAGGTGTAAAAATGAAAAAGATATTTTCAGTTATCACAGCAGCAGTAATGATATCGGCTATGTTCTCCTGCGGTGCAAAAGATAGAACTAAATCAGTGAATAACCTTAACGACTGGCAGAAGGAAGTGCTTGCAGCAGAGGGACTTCCCACAGAGGCTGACCAGCTGACAGACTCTCAACTGCGCTCAATTCAGCGTATCTATGAGATGATAACCTATCTCAATGAGAAGTATGACGAGGAGTTCATCTATGGGGGATACCTCGAACCGGCGGCAAATCAGACAGAGACGCTGTATGCATATCCACGTTTGTTAGGGAATGATTACGGCAGGAATACCGTTACAGTCAAAGCAGCTGGCAGCGGTTTTACCGACGATTACAGTGACAGGTCTATCGTTGACTATGCCGAAGAAATGGCAAATGACTTTATGAAGGATTATTTTGATTCAGATCAGGTCATTGCTTTTTTCAAAGTCAACGCCTGTGATATTAAGAAAAATGAGGTGGAAAACGGTGATTTCCAGTGGAAACTCGGCGTTTCTGACATCATCTTTGTAAATGAAGATATTTGCAACACAGATCAGGTGGAAGAATTTGCTGTTAATTATGCTAAATGGCTTTATGAGCATGAATTAGACGGGCGTCATAGAATTAATATAGTCAAGGATATAGATGTTACACAAATAACATATGGAGAAATATCGGATATCTATGATTATGACAATTATTTAGGATTTTATGATTTCCTTTTTGATTCAAGCAAAAAAAACATCCTACAATGTGAGCATTTAAATGGAAATCGAGCGCAACATGATTATGCTGTCGAAGAATATTTTAATAATTAATAAAGGAGTATGTTTAAATGTTACTAAATGGAGAATACATTGAAAAAATATCTGACTAATACTCTAAAATCATCATATCCAACAAAAAATAAGCAAGAAACACAGCATATTTCATAAGATTCGGAATATTTAAAAAAAATGCAGAATAAAGCGCGTAGTTTTTCCTTATTTTATCGTCTAACAAGTGAAAGCGGATAAAAAAGCTTTCAGAAAGGAACAGTCTATGGATAACGGTGCAAGTAGCTACCGCCGTTTTCGTGACAATGGTGATGTACACGGATTAGATGAGATCATAATAGAATACAGTGACGGTCTGATACTGTACCTGACAAGCGTTGTCGGAAACATTCAGACGGCGGAAGAGCTTGCTGAGGATACCTTTGTCCTGCTTGGAACAAAAAAGCCCAAGTTCAGGGAAAAAAGCTCGTTCAAGACATGGCTCTATGCTATAGGCAGGAATATTGCCATAGATCACCTGCGCAAATACACTAAAAAGTCCTGTGTTTCTATTGAAGATACACCCGAATCGATAAGTGATGAAGCTGATGTTGAAGAAGCATACATCAAAAAAGAACAGCAGATAATCGTCCACAAGGCGATGCGAAAGCTTCCTCCGAAATATCAGCAGGTGTTATGGCTCATATATTTTGAAGGGTTCAGCAGTAAGGAAGCTGCAAAGATAATGAAAAAGAGTCTCCGCAGCGTAGAGTCTATCCTGTATCGTGCCCGAAAATCACTCAGATCACAGCTTGAAACGGAAGGTTTTGAATATGTTGAAACATGAAACAATGATCGAGAATGTACACCGCCGCATAGCTCAATATGAGGAGGAGAAGAAAATGAAACATTCTAAATTCAAAAAAATTATTTCTGCCATAAAGCCGGAAACAAAAACAAATAAAACAAGTGAAGAAGAATATATTGAGGTCGAAAGCAATACAGAGCGACTGAACAGCTCAAACCGTATTATGCGCATAGTAAGTACCATGGCAGCAGGCGCAGTTCTTATATCAGGTTTAGGTGCCACAGGTTATATGCTTCACAAGAATAAGGCAAAGAATATTGATCTCAGCGAAGTAGCAGAACCCACACAATCAACCAAAGATGCTTCGGACGCTGCTGCCGAACCTGCTTCGGTATCACCCTTCGGAGACTTCAATCAGATTTATTTCTGGTTTGATTCCGATTATTACGACGATCCGTATTTAAACGATCCCGATCATATCGGTGATTCCCTTTCAAACGAGACCTATAACAGGATCGCAAATTACCTGAATGCTTTTAACTGGGGAGAAGGCAGAGAGATCGCAGAAGAGGATGTTCCCGATATTGCTAATTATGACGGCAAGGGCTATTATATAAGCTGGAAAACAGGAGATGTGTACTCCGATGTCCTTATTACGGAAGACGGAAAAGCATATTATGTCGCCAGAAAGTGTACTCCAAGAGGCGAAAGCTTTGATTATCCGATCATCGAAAGCAAGGTCTATGATATTGACTTTGCAACCTTCAAAAAGGACATAGATGAAATACTGATCCAGAATGTAACGGACTCAAATGATATACTCACTCCGAGAGATATAAAAAGGCTTTCTGAGGGCGAATTCCTGTCTGCTGAGCTGAAATATGAGATGAACGGCAACAGCGCAAAGAAACTCCCTGACGATGATGCAGCGAAAAAGTCCATTGAAATATTCCTCAGAGATGATTTACTGTCTATGCTGAGAAAAAGTTCTTCCATCAGCTCATTTGATAATGAATTGATGTATACTGCGGTTCGTTATTTTAAAACAACTGACACAGTAACACGCAGGGAAACTTATTTTATCTATAACGACGGAACAGTCAGCCTCTGTTCATACGATGTCTTGAACACAGGTGAGAATATACCGACAGGCACGGAATACTTCCATGTTGATATAAATACTTTTGAAACAAAGCTTAATGAAGCACTGGCTCATAAGTATGAGGAAAAGGCTCCTGAAAAGACAGAAGACAAAAAGAACAGTAATAATTCCGAAAATGTTCAGACAACCACCGAAAGTAGCAATAAATCCGAAAATATACAGACAACTACCGAGAACAGCAAAAACGAAAATAAGCCTGCAAACGATGAAAAACCGGGACAGGAAACAAACGGAAGAGAAGATCAGCCTGCAATTCCCGAAGAAAACGAGACCGAAGACGTGTATAATGTATATACTCTGACAAAGCCCGGCGTTTACATCTATGATGAAAACAATAAAATCATTGCAACGCCCAAAACGCATAATGTTGAAATGCTCGATAACTTTGTAAAGGAAAAGCTGGATCCTGTCATCGAAAAGCATACTTCACTCACTACATATTCCGACAATAATATTCCATTGTGCTCCGTCTTAAGGATATATAAAGACAATGACGGTAATCTGAAGTATTCAGACTTCCTGATATATGATGACGGTCAGATACTTGTATACTTTTATGAGTACGGAAATTACGAATACGGGTATTATGCAAATGAAGAAAAGACCTGGATCCCTCACGGAAGTGACGGCAGCGCTCTGGATTATGAAGAGTTCAGAACGGCTTTGGACCAGTTATTAAAGGATTCTGCATTATAATCAGACAAAACAAGAACAAAAGAAGATAATATAACCCTATAAAAGGTAAACTAACAGTTTGCCGATACAAAAAGCCGGGATAACAAATCCCGGCTTTTTTATACATCCTGCAAAGCAGAAATACGAATGATACCACTCTTTACGGCATATACTTTACCGAAAGGGTGATGAATCATGAAGATCAGATGGACTGACCTTATAATCCATATCGTCGGAGCCGAGCTTGTGGGAGCCTTATCGGCTGCACTGTCAGGCGGCAGCTTTTCCGTATTTTACCAGGCCCTTGAAAAGCCGGCGTTTGCACCGCCGGGATGGATTTTTCCCGCGGTGTGGAGCATATTGTACGCACTTATGGGGATATCGGCTTACCTGATATGGAAAAGCGACGTATCGGGCAAAAAACCTGCGATGCTGCTGTACTTCAGCCAGCTTTTTGCAAATTTCCTGTGGTCTCCCGTATTTTTCGGCCTGAAGTCATTAAAGGGCGCGGCAGTTATTGCAATAGCTCTGCTTATACTCATAACCGCTATGATGATCTCGTTTTACCGTATATGCAAAGCTGCCGCATATCTGAATATCCCATATCTGCTGTGGGCTGTATTTGCAGCATACCTCACCATCGGGATACTTGTGTTGCAATGAGCAAGGAGCCATAAAGAAATGTTCTTTATGGCTCCTGTTTTTTATTCTATCCAGTATATGTAATTATCCTTTCTCGGCGACGGAACAGGCTGCTCACAGTCTGCATAACCAAGTATACAGTGTCCTATTCCCTCGTAGTCGCCATCTATACCGAGACTGCGCAGTATCTCCCTGCCCTCCTCGGATTCGAATTCTTCCTTGGCACGGTGTATCCAGCAGCTTGAAATGCCGCAGGCATGAGCTGCATTCAGCAGGTTCCCCATAACAAGACTGCCATCGCAGATATAAGTCGGCTTAGACTTATCCGCAAGAACTACCAGTACCACGGGAGCATTGTAGAACGGATCCATAGCCGCACCCATTACCTTAGCATTCATTGCTGAAAGGCGGTCGCGCATCTCCTTATTTGTAACAGCGATTATGACAGGCGACTGCCAGTTCATACCCGTCGGAGCGTAGGTGCCTGCTTCCAGTATTTTTTCAATGATCTCCTTCGGTACCATATCCGACTTGAATTTTTTAATGCTTCTTCTTGTTATAAGGTTATTATAAGCGTCCATAATTATTTCTCCTTAGAAAATATCGTTATATATCTGCTGTGGTGTGAGATGATTTGCCTTCAGTACCTCGGGGACTATGTATCTGTCAAGAAATTCCTTTTTAAGACCGTAATTGTATACCTTCATATCTGAAGCTCCGTAGAATCGGGCTATCTTCTCTCCGAAGCCGCCGTTGAGTATACCGTCCTCAAGGGTTATCACAACGGAATGGCCGTCTTTGAGCTGTTCGAGCATCTCCTCGTCGATACCTGTGATGTAACGGGGATTTATCAGCGTGGGAGCCGTACCAGTTTTTTCGGTTATGAGGTCTGCCAGCTTCTCTCCTATCTGATAGAAGTCTCCCAGGGCGATAATGGCTGTATCCCTGCCCTGCCGGGTTATCCTGTACTTGTTTATGCCGCTGTAGTCAGTATCCACAGGCATATCCGTGTGTATCACTCCGTTGCAGGGCATCCTTATTGCAACGGGATAGCTGTCCTGCTCGATGCTCCAGTCCAGCATAGCAAAGTATTCCTCGCAGCTGGCAGGTGCAAGGTAAACAAGATTCGGAATGTTTGACATCATGGGTATATCATAAATGCCCAGGTGAGTTATGTCGTGCATACCATAGACGGAAGCCGTATTTACCAGAAGTGTGGCAGGATTACTGTTAATGCACAGATCCTGAGAGATCTGGTCATATGTCCGCTGGAAGAAACTGGAATGAGTAGCGAATACAGGCTTGCCGCCGTTTCTTGCAATGCCCGAAGCCATAGCCACCGCGTGTTCTTCTGCGATACCCACGTCTATGAACTGCTTTCCCGCTTCCTTCCTCTTGTCCTCGGTGAAACCGATACATACCGGAACAGCTGCCACCATTGTGACCACGCTCTTGTCGGCTTTCATCTTCTTCATAAGGAAATCGCAGGTCATATCGCCGTAGTTCTCGCCGCCGTCCCTGAATGTATCTTTTCCCGTCGCGGGATCAAAGGGCATATGCCAGTGCCAGTCCTCTTTATTTGCCTCCGCAGGCTCATAGCCCTTGCCCTTGAGGGTATTGATGTGCACTGCTATTGGATGATCCGTGTCTTTAACCTTGCGGAATGCCTCTATAAGCTCCGCAATATCGTTTCCTTCGGATACATAGATATAATCCAGTCCCATTGCCCTGAAAAGGTTGCAGCTGCACTTTCCTTCGGAATCGCGGAGTGCTTTCAGATTCTTATAGAGTCCGCCGTGATTCTCGGCAATTGACATATCGTTGTCGTTAACGAGGATAATAAAATTGCTTTCAAGCTCCGAAGCAAAGTCGATACCCTCAAGGGCTTCTCCGCCGCTGAGAGAGCCGTCGCCGATAATTGCGATAACATTGCCGCTTTCACCTTTCAGATCCCTGGCCTTTGCAAGTCCGCAGGCAAGACTCACCGATGTGGAGGTATGCCCCACGTTGAAAAAGTCATGCTCGCTTTCTCCGGGATTGGTATAGCCTGATATCCCGCCGAACTGCCCGTCATCGAAGAAGGCTTCCTTTCGACCTGTCAGCATCTTGTGGGTATAGCACTGATGAGAAACATCGAATACGAATTTGTCCTTCGGTGAATCAAAAACGTAATGCAGAGCTATGGTGGCTTCCACAAATCCGAGGTTAGGCCCCACATGGCCGCCGCGCTTTGAAAGACGGTTCATAAGGCCTGTCCTTATCTCGGAAGCCAGTATGTTAAGCTGTTCTGTGTCAAGTGCTTTGATGTCTTTCGGTGAATTGATGTTTTCGATATACATTTTTTACTCCTTTGATTTATTGCAGCAACAGCAGCTGTTGTCGTCCCATTCAAGCCTGCCTGTTTCCACAGCTCTTTCGTATACTTTTATCTTGCCGTCCATTTTTTCAAGAGCGTCGTCTATCTTCCTGCGCTCTGCAAGGATAAGATCTCTTGCCTCCTTCAGAAGTTCACATCTTGCCTTTATGGTATGGTCTCCCTCCCTGAAAAGCCTTACATACTCAATAAGAAGCTCTATCGGCATCCCTGCACTTCTGAAACAGGTGGCAGTCTCTACCCATTTGATGTCATCTTCGGTATAATCACGTATACCGCCCGATGTGCGATGTACCTCGGGGATAACTCCCACACGCTCGTAGTATCTGAGTGTATCGGGACTGACATTGAATTTACTGCATACTGCTTTTATTGTCAAAACGTATCACCTCCTGTTATCTATATAAATTATACATCCTGGAGTTAACTCCAAGTCAATAGCATGAACGTAATTTCATTATCATGCACAATGTGTACTTCCTGTCTTTGTACACTTTGACAAGTACATACATAGGATACCAAAGGAGATCTGTCCCATGCCCTGAATCCGTCAGGCACTTAGCAGCCGTTATGGAAAGCTCCCCGCGTATCGGCATGAGCTTCTTTATGGACGCAGAGCCGTCTGGATGCAGAAAAAAGACCGACTGTTTTATCAATCGGTCTCGTCATACTATATCCTCTATCCGCCCGAACCTTATGAAAGCTCGTGAGAATATATTATTATTCTTCTCCGGTATCAGTCACGCTGCTGTCATCAGATGACGCAGGGGGCTCAAAAACAATAGTCCCTGTTTCTGTACGAATGAAATACATACTGCTGCAAAACACTTTTCTGAAAAAGCTAATGGAACTCTTCAGCATCACAACTGCCACCTTTCTGATTATTTTACGGCACATATTATTTAAGGAGTATCTTCCGATCTATCAGATCTTCAACATCGCTGTGATCTCCACATTCGCTCTGTACAAATGAGCACTGAGCGAAAAATGTGCTGTATGGGATCCTTTCTTGTTACCATCTGTACAGCTCCTTTCCCTTGGTATGTCTACATTATACCCTGTATACCGCGGTTTGTCCAATCCATGTTTTTGATGGGGAGCTATAAGAACAAACTATATATCCCCATATAATGCGCCATTACTGCCCTATAAGTCTTTATAGACAAATTTTATAGCCAAAGCACTTGAAATTACGGCTTTTGTATGGTATACTTATTACACCGATAGGAATTGTAAACAGTAAAGGAGCGAAATAAAATGAGAGTATCATCAAAAGTAGAATGCGGTATTATTGCACTTATCGACATAGCAGTCAATTCCCAAGGCAATAACATAGTAAAGCTGAATGCCGTATCCAGGAGGAATAATATCTCAGCTAAATACCTTGAACAGATCGTGCCGCTTCTTAAACACGCTGATTTTCTCAAAAGCGTTAAAGGCTCGGGAGGTGGATATGCCCTTGCCCGCGATCCTGCCAACATAACACTCAACGAGATAGTAAACGCACTTGATGAAACTATATTTGCGCCTTCCACGTTCAACGACCAGCTCGAAACAACCGCGACCGACACAATATCAGAGTGCTTATGGGAACCTGTCAACAATTATCTCATGCAGTTCTCAAAAAGCCTCACTTTAAAGGATCTTGCTGACAAATTCACAGAAAAACATACAAGTGAGATCGAACCCATGTATTATATCTGATCTGAAGCTCCCTCAGGAACAAAAACTGAGGGAGTATTTTTCATAAAGCACGGAATATGGCTTGTATTGACATAGAAAATGTATTCTGATATAATTTCTATTATGACGGACGGTCGCTTTCATAGCCGTTTTGTCACTGTATCATACCATGGATCGTTCATGGAGCCAAGGAAAGGATGAGTTTATGAAAATCGCAGTATTCACAGATGTACACGGAAACCTTAAAGCTTTAAAGGCCGTACTCAGACAGATCAGAGAAAAGAGCCCCGACCTGAAAGTATTTTTGGGAGATATTTTTCAGCGCGGCAATGAAGAGATCGAATGTCTCGAGCTTTTAAAGGACAGTAATGTAATATGCTTAAAGGGCAACTGTGAGCTTTACGCTGCCTACGGAGTCGATGTTGATCCTGATGTAGAGCATCTGAGGGATTATTATGACGGTATCAGAAAAAAGCTTACAGATGAGCATATGCAGTTCATCAGGCAGATGCCTTTGTTCTATGAATACGAATATCATGGACATAAATATCATTTCTCTCATTTCCTCTTTAAGGATATCAATGCTGCTTATCCGTTTTTGCAGCTGGCAGACCTTAAAAACGGTGTATTTGACAAGGTATGCAAGACGGAGGACGTTACGAAATATGATCTTGTTGCCATCGGTCATTCCCATCAGAATTTCGTGAACGGAAATGTAGTTTCCGTATCGGCTTCGGGACTGGAAGGAGCTTCATACCTTCTTATCGAAGACAGCGGTGACGCTGTCAGCTTTGAACATATCAGCATTGATGCTTAACTTAGTATCATCAACGGTATTATGCTATAATGCTTGATGAAAAAACAGGTTTAACAGGAGGAACAGGGTATGGATTTTTATAAAGTTATCAATAAAAGAAGCAGCGTTCGTGATTTCGCGGATGAAACGATCCCGCAGGAAACCTTGAAGCGTATTATTGAGTCGGCTTATAAAGCACCGACCAACGATCATTTCAGGGACTGGCATTTTATAGTTGTTACAGATAAAGCAGTCATGCGCGAGGTGCTTGAGGGAGTTCCCAAAAATCTGACTGTTAAGGATGTCGATAATATGACTTTCATATCCGATCCTGTCCAGAAGGAAAGCTATCAGTTTGCCGTTCCGAAACAGTATAGTATGCTTATCAATGCAGCAGCGGTCATTATTCCGCTTATGAAGAAAAAGGTCGATGTGCTCCATCCTGCCGACCTCTCTCATCTGAATTGTTTTGCATCCGTCTGGTGCAGTATCGAGAACCTCTGGCTTGCCGCAACAGCAGAGGGATACGGCTGCAATCTTCGTATCACCTGCGGCAATGAGGAGGAACTGGCAAGAAAGGCAACCGGATTTCCGGAGGAATACATGATCCCCTGCTTTATCGGCATTGGCAGACCTGCCGAAAATGCCGTCCGTACGAAACAGCTTATCCCCGATCTGGAAAAACAGCTGCACTGGCAGAAATTCTGATATATACATGAAGAATAACAGTATGGAGAAGCCCCGCGATATCCGCGGCACTCATACAGAAGTTTTATAATAACTACTGAGAAAGCCCCTTCTTCGGAAGGGGCTTTCTCAATGGGTATTATAGGAATATATTTATATCAGTCACTGAAAAGAGGTGTGGAGTAGTATCTGTCGCCGCTGTCGGGAAGCAGAGCAACGATAGTCTTGCCCTTGTTCTCAGGTCTCTTTGCCAGCTCTAATGCTGCATAGTAAGCAGCTCCTGCGGAGATTCCCACAAGGATTCCCTCCTGCTTTGCGATAAGCTTTGATGTCTCAAATGAATCCTCGTTGGATACTGCGATAACATCATCGTATACATCCGTATTGAGCGTCTTGGGAACAAAGCCTGCACCGATACCCTGGATCTTGTGAGGACCTGCCGTCCCCTTTGAAAGTACGGGAGAATCCTCAGGCTCAACTGCAACTACCTTGACATTTGGGTTCTTGGATTTGAGGTATTCGCCTGTACCTGTTACTGTACCGCCTGTACCTACACCTGCGACAAAGATATCTACCTTTCCGTCAGTATCGTTCCATACCTCGGGACCTGTTGTAAGTCTGTGTATCTCGGGGTTTGCGGGGTTCTCAAACTGCTCAGGAACAAAGCTGTCAGGAGTTTCCTTTGCAAGCTCCTCAGCCTTTGCGATAGCACCCTTCATTCCCTTTGAGCCCTCTGTGAGAACGATCTCTGCGCCGTAAGCCTTGAGGATATTTCTTCTCTCAACGCTCATGGTCTCGGGCATTGTAAGGATTATCTTATAGCCCTTTGCAGCTGCGATGGAAGCAAGACCGATACCTGTATTGCCTGATGTAGGCTCAATGATAGTGGAGCCAGCCTTGAGAAGTCCCTTTTTCTCAGCGTCCTCGATCATAGCAAGTGCAATTCTGTCCTTGACACTTCCCGCGGGATTGAAGTATTCAAGCTTTGCGAGCACTGTTGCTTCAAGGCCCTGTGATTTTTCAATATTTGTGAACTCCACAAGAGGAGTATTACCTATAAGGCCGGTAGCGCCCTTATAAATTTTTGACATAATGATTTCCTCCTTCTGATAGAAAATCTATAATTCCTATCTGTTAACAGTATTATACACCTGTTTCCGTGTAAAATCAATACCTTTTAGTATTCTTTTTGTTTATCCTGAGTTATAGCCTGTGCCTATAACTCGAATATCCGTAAAAAAACCGCTCCTTCATCAAACTATCCATTAATGCGGATCAAAGCCGTAACAACAGCATTTGCGCCGTATGCTGCCAATGTATCCGCTTCGTAGCCTCATTACTATAGGTGGTGTCAATAAAAAGCCAACGTTACATAAAGCAGATTCTTAGCTTCATTATAATGGTATATAACCGAGCGTATTGCACGAAAACCGCTTATATGTATTTGCTATTGCCCATAATGTGTTTATTGTATTGGACAGATCAGCTTCCGTATGCTATGATAGACACATAGAAAAAACAAGGGGTGATGATAATGACAAACACACTATCAATTACAAGAATGATGCGAATGCGATGTTGTACTTCGATGTAATAATATAAAGAAAAAACAAGAAAAAAAGGATAAAAAGGTGATTAATAATGAAGAATTACAGATTAAAGTTTATTTTCGTTCTTGCAGCAGCTGCATTGTTAACAGGCTGCGCAGGACTCAATGAATCGAGTCCTGCCAAAACATCCGAGCCCGCCGCAAGCAGTTCCGCTGAAAGCGGTACTGCTTCTGAAGCAGCAGAAGAAGCTGCGGCCGGAAAAACTGAGACCGCTGCTCCCGAAAAGGCCGACATATCCATTGGATACCTGAACTCTACGGCACATCTTCTCGCCTTTGTGGCACAGGAAGAGGGCTACTTCAAGGAGGAAGGCCTTAATGCGACTCTTACCCAGTTTTCAAGTGCCTCCGAGCTCATAAACGGACTGGAGTCCGACAAGCTTGACGTTGCATTCATCGGTTCCGTACCCACTCTCACATTCCAGAGCCAGGGACATGAAGTCTCGATATTCGGCGGCGCTATGACAAACGGTCACGGCTACGTTATAAAATCGGAGTTCACAGACAAGGACGAAGCAGGCGTGGAGGTCCTCAAAGGCCGAAATGTCGCCTCAGTCAAGAACAGCGTTCAGGACGCAGAGCTCCAGATCCTTCTCAGAGACGCAGGCATTGAGATAGGCAAGGGCGATGACAAGGTTAACATCGTATACTTCGACAGCCAGAAGGACGCCTATGCAGCACTGCTCAACAGCTCCATCGACGCAGCTTCCGTATATTCGCCGTATGCTTCACTTGCAAAGTCACAGGGCTACAAGGTCGTATACTACTGCGCTCATGAAAAGGCTCTTGAAAACCAGCCCTGCTGCCGTCAGGTCGCCAAGACATCCGCTCTCAGCGATAATCCCAACACATACATTGCTCTTGAGCGGGCATTTATCAAGGCTTATCATTTTACCCAGTCCGACCACGATAAGACAATTAAGGACGTCAAGAAGTACATTGACATAGACGAAGAATTCATCGATACAGAGGTCTACGGAGGATACAGTGTATCGAGTCCGGATCCCGACAAGACCGGAACTCTAACCCTGAAGGACACCATCATTGATCTCGGCTATACCAACGATTACGATATCGAACCCCATTATAATACCGATATATACAAAAAAGCTCTCGACAGCATCCTTGCCGAAAGCTCTGATGATATATATAAATCACTGGAAAAGCACTTCAATGAATTTGAATAATACCCGTTTCAAGAAATACGGCAGGCCAATGGCCTGCCGTATTGTTTTATCTGCTCCCAGTTATGTTTTATAACATAAAAAAGTGGTATTTATATCACATCATTTACATTTTTTATATTGTTTTTATTAATAAAGTATGTTATGATATAATATACGTTATTATTGAATAGGCAGAGTGAACATAAAAGCTGTTCCCTTGCCTGCCTGGCTTTCTGCCCATATCCTGCCGCCGTGAGACTCGATTATGAACTTACAGATGAAAAGTCCGAGTCCCGTGCCCGTTTCGGAGTGCTTACCCTTGTAGTACCGCTCCCAGATATGAGGCATATCCTCTTCGGAGATACCGCTTCCCGTATCCTTTACGGTCGCTTTGATAAAGCTGCCCTCCGCCTCTGCCTTGACCAGTATCGTACCGTTTTTCGTATGTTTGAGCGCATTGGAAATAAGATTTACAAAGACACGCTGCAATCTTGAGCTGTCGGCCTTTACCTCAGGCAGTTCCAACGGTATGCGAAGCGCAAGCTTGTTATTGTTCTTGTTCAGTACGGCAAAATATGTCTCGATAGTCTCGCGTACCAGCTTATCCAGATCACATGGAGCAAGATCCAGCAGCATACGTCCTTCCTCGATTCGCGTAACATCAAGGATCTGCGTTACCATGAGTGCCATTCGGTTGGCTTCAGAGGTGATACGCTTCAGTTTTTCCTGTACAAGTGAAATATCGCCGCCGTTTACAAGTTCCATTTCCGCATTCTGAGCATAGCCCGACATGGCTGCAAGAGGAGTTTTCAGCTCGTGGGAAGCGTCCGACAGGAAGGTCGTCTTCATTTCGTTGACCTTTACCAGCATATCATGCTCGGAAACGATGGGATCCGAAAGCTTTTTGGAGAGGACCACCAAAACAATTATGAAAACGAGCAGAACGCCCAGGATAAGACTTATCATGATGAAAATGTACTTTTTGAAAAGGCCGTTCATATAATCCAGCAGCCTGCTGTTCTTTTCATCGACATTTTTCCTGACCGGAACTATCCAGTCGTTAACATCATACATTACTACTCCGAAGCAATGATTGTAATATGCTACTGTGGAGGTATTGGTCCAGACAATAATATATCCGTTACCGTTTCTCGTGTAAGCACCGCGTTCTTCCGTAAAATGCTCATACATATAGTCGGAAATATCGGGCTGATCCTCATAATATCCCGAATCATACCGCTTTTTTTCGTATGAAGAGGGAGTTTTAACGGTATTGTCACTGTCAAAGGCTGCAAATACCTCATCCATATCGTGGTTTGATTCATCGGAAAAATCCAGATTGTAAGTCTGGAAGTCCACGCCGTCAAAGGTAAAGAAAAAACGCGGATCATTGCCCGAAAGCTCGGCAGCTGCCTGGTTATTCAGGAAAAAGCGGATATTCTTTTCAACGCTTTCATCCTCACGCCAATCGGCATTCACATCGTATGGGCCGAAGTATTCAAATTCGTTTTCATACAGTGCCTGCAGCATATACTGAGCGTTGCACAGGTGGCTCAGTTCCATCTGCAAAGAGGAGACAAGCTGCTGATAGTAGATATCTGATGTGGTATCAAAGGTCTCCTCGGTAAGCTTTGAAGTATTGTCTGCCACCGCCTCGGCGGTCTGCTTATATACGATGTTAAATATAAGAGTACATATAACCATGACGGTTATAAGGCAGATTATCATAGTCGATAAAAGCCGTCGCCGCAGTGTACGGCTTTTAGATATATTCTTGTTCATTTCCGTATGCTCCTTTCAGTATACTGAATACATTATACCATACTTTTATAAATAAGTGTATAGAATTACGAAATTGTAATCACAGGGGGTTATTATGTCACACATATTATTAGTGGAAGATGATTCAGACATCATGCGCATCAACAGGTCATTCCTTGAAAAAGAAGGATATACCGTCCATTGTGCGGATTCCGTACAGACTGCTTCATTTATGCTGGAAGAGTGCATCCCCGACCTTGTACTGCTGGATGTCATGCTTCCGGACGGTGACGGAATGGATTTCTGCAAGATATTGCGTCAGAAAACACAGGCTCCCGTAATATTCCTTACAGCCCGTGACGAGAACGACAGCGTTGTAATGGGCTTCAGAAGCGGAGGCGACGATTATATAACCAAGCCTTACGACCTGAACGTGCTGAAAGCGCGTATAGAAGTCCAGCTCCGCCGAAATGTCAAGCAGGCTCCACAGCATCCGAAAATAGAGCTCCCCAGCCTTACCATTGACCTTTTTTCGGGTACCGTCACCCTTGATGACAATGAATACTACCTGCCTCAGCGCGAGCTTCAGATATTATATATGCTGGCTTCAAAGATAGGCTCACGCATAAGCTACCGCGATATATACAAGACGATATACAGCTGTGATGTGGATGATAACAAAAATACCATAAGAGTAAACATCTCTCGTCTTAAAAAGCACCTCAACATGGACGATATGTGCACATACGAGATAGCAGCCACCTCCGAGGGAGAGTACGTTCTCCGCCGTGTTATATTCTGAACAGAACTGTTGCCGATTACAAATTTGTAATTCCGGACACAAGGACGAAAAAACGTGTTATCATGTAATTACACCAAGGGAGACACTTCCCTGAAAGTTTTAAAACGGAAGAGGTAATTATTATGAAAAAAACAGTCATTTGTCTTGCAATACTCACCATGATGTCAGCAGCAGTTTCATGTGGAAATACAGGAAACAACGGCACCTTGGAAAACAGTCAGAAAACAACAACGTCTTCAGCAGTGACAACTGCTGTACCGGAAGCTTCAAAAGCTGAAAAGACAACAGCTGCCAATGTATCAGCTAAGTCTGAGACAGAGAACAAGGCAAAGGATACTGAACAGAACGCTCCGACCTTTAATGAATCTGACCGTCTCTTCGGCGGATATGTTGCTACTCAAGGAGACGACCTGAACCTCCGAAATGAGCCGTTCCCCACAGCAGATATAATCGATACTATCCCCAATGGCACTCAGATAGACATCTACTCATGCGGACGAGCAGGCTGGTACTGCACTGTATTCAAAGGAAAGTCAGGCTATGTAAGCGCAGACTACATCAAGGAGATAGAGTCCTACGATGCAGGTACAGAGACTGCAAACATCTACGGATACTATCCCGTTACAGAACAGCCCAGGACAAGCATTGCCGTATCAGACCTTGAAGGAACATGGACCTGCGGAGATGATACCATCACATTCCATGATTGCAGCTGGAACGCAGGACAGTTTGAAATGAAAACGACCTATTACGATATTCAGGGCAGCGTTTTACTTGAATACACCCTCACTCCCGATAATATGGAGGAAATGTGGTACACTCTCTATAATAAAGAAGGCGCTTTTGTTACAGCATTCCATGCTGAAAGCGGCATACAGCTCACAGATATATATGCAGGTCAGTCAGGGGATCCTCATTACACCCGCAAGTGATAATATCTGTGTAAGAAAAACAATCTATGTCTTAGGAAATGAAGTGATCATTATGAAAAAAACAGCCTATTGCCTTGCATTGCTCGCAATGATGGCTGCAACAGTCTCCTGCGGTAAAACCTCTGCCGACACCTCGGAACCTGAAAAGCCGCTCAATTCCGTAACAACTGCGGCTTCCGGGAACACAGATACTGCTCAGACGACCAAAGTGACCGTCAATGAGAAAAAAGCTGCAAGGACTACCGCCAACAACGATAAGCACGGACAACTTGAATTAACAAGTGATATAAATGAGATCAAAGGCTTCTGGGTGGAGGAAAACGTACTTGATCCGAGAACGATCAACATCATGGAGGACGGCAGCTTTGAACTGAAATATAAGGGCGGCGGTTCCATGACCGGAACTGTAAGAAAGATCACAGAAGTATACCCCGACGGTAACGTTGTATATTATCAGTTCTGTGATGCAGACGGAGAATTCTGGGAATACTTCTTCAAGGACATAACAGATACAACTCAGGACCGTATCACGGCAGGTCAGGGTGAGGATATGCTATGCTTCATCCGCAGCAAGGACAATACATCTCCCGCCGGCAATGATACTCCTGCAAATAATGTCAGCAGAGAGCCTGCTCCCTCTATCCCCGAAGCAAAGGATATAAGGGACGCTCTTGCTTTTGCAGATGCCCTTGCCTGCGGCGGAGGCATAAAAACAGACATGGATTCGGAATACAGGACCGACGACGGAACTATCTATCATAAGTCCACGGATAATATATATACATCAACTGCTGACGTGCGCGAATACCTTACAAGATACATGACGGACACATTTATCAGCAGCAGCTATGAGCATCTTCTCGGAACAGACCATCCCAAATGCATTGACGTAAACGGCAGACTTTATATCGAATACCGTCCTATGGGCAGCAGATACTCCTTCACGTACGAGGATCCTGAGATCACCGTTTCCTCAGCCTATCCCGACGGGTACTCCATAAATATAAAAAATGATGATTACGGTGCAGAGGTCATAGTTACGGTTGATGTTATAAAGGACAACGGAAGCTGGAAAATAACAGGGGTAAATGACAGCTTCTGAACGGTCACACAAAAACAGAATTACAATTTTGTAATTCTGCGCAAAAAACGTATAAACTGTGTTATTATATAATCACAGTAAAGGCATAAAGCCGAAACTAATCTATTTTATTAAGGAATGAGGTAATAATTATGAAAAAAATGATTTCTTGTCTCGCAGCACTTGCTTTGCTCGCAGCAATGCCTGCAGCTTCAGCTTTTGCAGCAGAAACAGCACCCGCTTCAGCATCAGCAGAAGCAGCTTACGATGAAACAGACATCAGGAACCTTGCAGGTCAGTGGAAGTATCAGGTAGCTCCCGAAGGCATGAATATAACGGCGGGCATGACCGACAACGGCATAGTGACCGTTAAAGAAGACGGTACATATACATATACCGACCTTGAAGGCAATACACATTCAGGTACAGTAAAGCTTGATTATGATACATTCGGCGGGGAATACAAAGTTCCGTTCTTTGCATTCTATGAGGGAGACAGCTTCTTCATCGGCTGCTACTGTCAGCAGAATAACCCCAATGCATTTATCATCGGAAACGGCGGAACAGCTCAGCTGTTATCTGTTGACGCTGACTTTTCGGCAATAGAAGGCGAATGGGAAGCGGCTGACGTTGACGGAAGAGTCTTCAATATCTATCAGAACGGTGCATATACCGTTACTTATACCGACGATTCCACAGAAAATGGTTTCATCACCATCGGAAGCAAGATGTTTGCCGAGGACGACGGCGGCAAGTGGTACAATTTCTACAACGAAAGCGGAATGGCATGGATCGGCTTCCCCGTTACCGAAAACAAGACTGTCAATGAGCTGAAAGCAGGAGATTTTACTCTCAGGCGCAAAACAAATAAATACGGAGATCCCCTGAATCAATACGGATTCTACGAGCCCGCAGAGTATCCTGCAGCAGGCTTAAGCACAGCTGCTCTTATCGGCACATGGAATGATGCTGCAGACACTGAGGCTGTGCTTACCATCACCGAAGGCAGAAGCTTCTATAACAGCAAGTTTGAGTATATCAACGGAACAGAGACTGTAAGAGGTTTCATAGATCTGGAATACCTCATTGATACTGAGGGCAGCAAAGAATATCGTTACAACTTCTATAATATCGACGGAGCATTCTGGTACAGCTTCAAGGCAGACGGAAATGTTCCTCTGAACGATATTTACTCAGGCAATGACGAAGAAATACATTTTGTCCGTCAGGAAGACGAAAAAAATGCCGACAAGAGCGAGATCGCAGCAGCAAGACTGAATGATCTCAACACTATCAACGGTATACTTTTTGCAAGTCCTGTATATACAGCAGAGGACAATGCGATCAAGGAGTATGTAAAGGTAACCGATGAGCGTTTTACTTCTGTTTCGGCTTTTAAGGACTTCATAAAACAGACCTGTACAGAATCACTTCAAGAAGATCTTTTAAACAGCTGCGATGAATGCCTTATGGAAAAGAACGGTTCGCTCTATGCAAAGAAGGCAGGAATGTCATACATTATATTTGCAACGGAAGCTGATATAAATGTTACAGATCCTGCGATGAATCGTTTCAGAGTATACACAAATCATAATGACGCTCTTTACGGCCCTGCAACGGCTGCATTCTTCTTCGATGACGGAAGATGGAAGATAAGCAGCTATAGCAGCGGTATATATGTAGATACTGCGTCTGATAAGGAGGATAAGACTGAGGGTGCCAAAAGAGTTATGAAAAACTTCAATGTAATTATGGCATTAACCGGTGCAAGTCCTGCTTATACTGCCGATGACGGAAAAGTAAATGGTTATGTAAAGGTAACTGACAGCCGTTTTACTTCTATAGCTGACCTATATGCATTTGTTGCAGATAATTTCACAGGAGAAGCAAAAGAAGTTTTTAACAGGTACATTGATGGTTATTTCATTGAGAAGGACGGTTCACTCTATGTACAATTTATACCGCGTTCTTTCTATCAGTTCCATACAGAGAACGGTGTTACCATCAAAAATCCTGCTATGGACTACTGCACAGCCATAGCCAATAAGGGCGATGAACTCTTCGGTGTTGGCAAAGCATTACTCAAATGCGAAAACGGCAAATGGCATATCGAAAGCTATGAATTCGGTGATTTTTACGGAGCCGAAATGCATGATGTTTCTGAGATATCAGGCACATGGGACGAAGTTGATACACTTTATCCAAGAACCCTTATTATAAGGGACGACGGTTCTTTTAACCTTATCTTCATTGACGGAAGATTAATGTACGGTACTGTTAAGGTAGAAGACATCGGTTATCCTAACGGCAGCATGCAGACATGGTTCAATCTCTACGACGAAAACAATGAGTTCTATACAGGCTTTGAAGCAACTTCACAGACTCCTCTTAACGATCTCTATACAGGTCAGGACGGATCACAGCATTTTGTCCGCTATATAGAACCTGAGTACAAATATTCAACAGATGAACTTCAGAAAATGGCTGCAAAGGATTATGAGGAAAAAACAGGTATCCGTCCGGCTGAAACACATTCAATGACTAATGTGGGCGGTTCCGTAACTGTTGTATTCACAGATAAAAACGGCGAGGATTTTGACGCATACACCGTTGATCCCGATACAGGCATCGGCGAGAAGTTCTCTGACGGCAGCGCGGTAAATCTCCCGCAGACAGGCAACAATTCACTGGCAATGGCAGGAGCGCTGGCGGGCGCATCAGCTCTTACACTTCTTGGTGTGGGCGCTGTGATCAAGTCCGGAAAGCTCCGCAAAAAAGAAGATGAAGAATAATATATCCGATACATTACAGAAGAAAAATAATATGCAGCGGGTCCTGTTTGCAGCAGGACTCATTGCAATATTTATCGGCACAGGTATACTCGGCTTTTTCGGTGCGAGGAAGATATACAGGGAATACCGCAAGTATCAGCTGATGCGTGATAATCCCGTTATCGAGATAACCGATCTGAAAATAAAAGCTCCGATACTCGAGGGAACGGATAACAAGACCATCTCAAGGGCAGTCGGCCACTTTATCGGAACAGGAGATCTCGGCAAAGGCAATTATTGCATTGCAGGCCACAGCAGTACAATCTACAAGGAGTATTTCAACAACCTGAAAAACGTCCGCAGCGGTATGCAGATAACACTGTATGACAAGCAGAAAAACCGCTATATCTATACAGTCAGGGAAAGCTTTATCGTTGATCCCGACGAAACATGGATACTTGACGATTTCGGTGATGACAGGATAACCATTGTCACCTGCACCGATGACGGAAAACAGCGGCAGGTCGTGGTCGGAATATACCAAAAAGCAGGCAGCCGCTGAGGCTGTCTGCTCTGTTATCATCAGGATAATCAGGCTGTAGAATCCCGCACCCGCAGTCTCGCATCTTGGCTGATATAATAACACTGTAAAACAGTGCAGCAGTTCACTTTTACTGCTGCACTTTTCTTTATATCAAATCAGTTGTTAACCATGGTTAACGATCGTATAAAAAATCAATGTATTCCGATAATAGATTTTTCAAAAGGCTGATCGTAAAACAACACAGCAGCGTTGTTTTAAATGCGGAGTTAATATATGGGCATCTTCGGCAATCGCTCATTTTACATTCCGACGTATTCTTTTTTATATATACAAATTGTATATCGCAAACAAGATTGATTAAAATTATAAAATATAGCTGCACAGAAAAACCGTCTATAATTGTTTGTTTTAAACAAAAAAGTGCTGAAATCAAAAATCTTTTATGCATTTCTCTTGAATTTAATTATACTATGTGGTATAATATCGGTATGATGTAAAGATATATTGGGAGCATTTAACACTTGGCCGGTGCATAAAAATGTTAAGAAATTTCTTGTTTTTGTACTGACTGCATGATATGAGGTGAAAAAAATGAACACAGATGCAATTTTTAACGCTGCACAGACTTTAGCAATAAAAATGCTTGAATCAGGTGCTTATGTTTCTCCCGCTGATACTGTATGTGCTCTCGAAGCTGCTTCGGGAAGGATCTATACTGGCATCAGCCGCACGGACATGAATATTGCTGTTCATGCTGAAGTAGATGCTGTAAGGAATATGCTTGCTTCGGGCGAAAGCACGATCAGAGGTCTTCTCCTTATCAGTACACAGAGCAGAACTCCTCTTCTGCCCTGCAACCAATGTTTAGGGTATATCCTGTCACTTTCTCCGGAGAACGGAGGATGTATGATAATGATGCCTGACAGAATGATCAACATCTATGATGTTTGTATGTTCGCTGCTCCTATGGGAAATCCCGCGCCTGCTCCGTTCATGGGCAATGCTATGCCGCGGAACACTCATGCGGCACCTGTCGTGCCAAATGTGCCGATACCTCCGGTCATGCCTGAGCCCGTCAACACTCCTGTATCGTCTGAGCCTGTTAGTACTCCTGTAACGCCCGAACCTGTCAGCAATCCTGTAGCAGCTGAACCGGTAAGGCCGGCTGCCAGTGAGAACAGTGTCAGTGTGCAGGAAGCCGATTTAGCAACAAATATGCAGAATGCAACGGGAGACCTTCTTAAGGGGAAAGTAAGCAGTCTTCTTAAAGTTGCAGCGGATGACGATACGGATGAATTTCTCGATAGTCTTCCGACAAAGAAAAAACGTTTCGGTCTATTTAAAAAATAAGGGTGGGAGGAAGTTAAAATGAAAGGTTCCAAGAAGATCTCAGCTATTACTTTACTGTTAATAATCCAGCTTGTGGTAATGATAATCCTGTCGATCATCATTACAGCGACAATCAGCTATACAACAAGACGAAACTCCATGCAGCATATGCAGACCATAATTGACGAACGTGCTCATATCATAAAGACTTATGTTAAAAACTCCGAGAATATCCTTACATATTACAGCAAGGCTTCACAGATCACAGATCTGCTGAAGGATCCCGAAAATACCGAGCTCCAGGAAAGAGCTCAGGCCTATACCGCAGCTTATTCTGCCGATATCGAAAACCTCGAGGGTATTTATGTCAGCGAATGGAACACTCACGTTCTCGCTCATACAAATCCCGAAGTTGTAGGCATGATAACCCGTAAGGATCCCGAGCCTCTGAAGCAGCTGCAGGACGCAATGCTGGCCGCAGGAAACGGCGTTTACGATACAGGTATCATCATATCTCCAGCCAGCGGCAAGCAGATCGTATCCATGTATAAGGCTGTATACGATGAAAACGGCAATCCAATAGGACTTGTTGGTATCGGTATATTTACAAACAGACTCATTGAAACTCTTGATTCGCTGAAGATAAAAGGTCTCAGCGAAACATCATACAGCATGGTAAATGTCAACGACAGCAAGTATGTATTCAACAAGAACAGCGATCTAGTAGGTCAGCTGGCCGAAAATCCCAAGATACAGTCTATATGCGCAAGCAATAAGGGCCGCAAGGCAAGTGATTCCGGAAGCTTTGAGCATAAGGAAAACGGCAAAAAGTACATCTCTATTTATTCCTATATCCCCGAGCACGGCTGGATACTAATGCTTGACGATACCAAGAAAGAGATATATTCTCTTACCAACGTCATGAGAATATATATGGGAATATTCGGACTTGCCATTATCGGTCTGATGCTTCTCTTCAGCTTCATAAACAAGAAGCAGGAAAAGGTAAATCAGAAGCTTGCTTCCACCATCGTCAAGAGCAATAAGACCAAGGAATCGCTCTATACCGCGATGTTCAAGGACGTTCTCACAGAGACCAGCAACCGTATCGCCTTCTCTATGGACATTGACGAAGCCAACAAGCAGAAGAAGCCTTATTACTTCGTAATGTTCGATATCGATAACTTCAGCGGAGTAAACGCTAAGTACGGAAACGACGTAGGCGACTGGCTCCTTGTAAAGACTTCCGAAACGCTCAGGCAGGTATTCAAGGACGGAAAGCTCTACCGCACAGGCTCTGACGAATTTGTTGTTGCGATACCTGATAAAAGCGGAAATACAGCTTCCGATACTATAAATAATCTTGCGTCCGAAGCTTACCGTAAGCTCACATCTACTCAGACAACTCCCATGGGCAAGATCAACTTCGGATATAAGGCATCTGTGGTCAGAAAGAAGGGCGAGATCAATACAGCTGTCATAGCTGCCCTCAAGGATATGATAAACAACAATAATAATGCTGCATCAGGTCAGATCATGTATAAAGAGATGTAAAAACCAAACTAAGCTTACAGGCTATTAATCAAAACAGGTAGAACTTTTTATGTTCTGCCTGTTTTCTATTCTGTTATTTTTACTTATATTGAAAGTCAATACATGGTTCTTCGTCAGATAATTTTTCAACATATTCTCAATTAAGTATCATTTAATTTTACTCCTTTAATTATATTTTGAAAAAAAAACTTCAATATTGTATTCATTTTCGTTTCTAGTTGATAAGAACTCGTCTTGATATACCTTATTTTTATTTGAATTAAACGCAAAGCTGTAAAAACCTATATAATCTTCACTCTCGTAATATTCTCTTATATTACCATAGTCCATATTATTTACATCATAGTCTTTTACAACATTAATTCTATGACGTCCATCCAATTCATGCTCATAAAGCCATTTAGCGTAATTAACAGCGAATTCTTCCACCTGATCTGTGTTGCAAATATCTTCATTTACAAAAATAATGTCAGAAACGCCGAGTTTCCACTGGAAATCTCCGTCTACTACTTCATTTTTTTCAATATCGCAGGCATTTACACTGAAAAAAGCAATGACCTGATCGGATTTAAAATAATCCTTCATAAAGTCGTTTGCCATTCTCTCAGCGTAGTCGACGATTGATCTGTCACTGTAATCATCAGTAAAACCGTCCTTTGTTGCCCTGACGGTAACGGTATTTCTGCCGTAATCCGCTCCCAGTAATCTCGGATAAGCATACAGTGTTTCCGTCTGATTTGCAGCAGGTTCGAGATATCCCCCATAGATGAACTCCTCGTCATACTTCTCGTTGAGATAGGTTATCATCTCATAGATACGCTGTATCGAGCGCAGCTGAGAGTCTGTCAGCTGATCAGCCTCTGTGGGAAGTCCCTCTGCTGCAAGCACTTCCTTCTGCCAGTCGTTAAGGTTATTCACTGATTTAGTTCTATCTTTTGCACCGCAGGAGAACATAGCCGATATCATTACTGCTGCAGTGATAACTGAAAATATCTTTTTCATTTTTTATCCTTCTTATTTATATTTAGAAAAAAATTCATCTATTGAATAATCATTTAGAGCTCTTTCTCCTCTTAAATGCTCACTTTGTAATACATTTTTTTTATCTGAATCAAATCCAAAATTAAAATACCCTTTATAATAATCTGTATCATACATATCAGCTATTTCACCATACGTTATGTTAGTAACATCATATTGCTGTAGAATATTTATCCTATGGTCGCCACTTAATTCATGCTCATAAAGCCATTTAGCGTAATTAACAGCGAATTCTTCTACCTGCTCAGCATTGCAAATATCCTCATTCACAAAGATAATATCGGAAACGCCGAGCTTCCACTGGAAATCTCCGTCTACTACTTCATTTTTTTCAATATCGCAGGCATTTACACTGAAAAAAGCAATGACCTGATCGGATTTAAAATAATCCTTCATAAAGTCGTTTGCCATTTTCTCAGCGTAGTCGACGATTGATCTGTCACTGTAATCATCAGTAAAACCGTCTTTTGTTGCCCTGACTGTAACAGTATTCCTGCCGTAATCTGCTCCCAACAGCCGAGGATAAGCATACAGTGTTTCCATCTGATTTGCAGCAGGTTCGAGATATCCCCCATAGATGAACTCCTCGTCATACTTCTCGTTGAGATAGGTTATCATCTTGTAGATACGCTGAATTGAGCGCAGTTGAGAGTCTGTCAGTTCGTCGGCTTCCGTTGGAAGTCCCTCTGCTGCAAGAAGCTCCTTCTGCAAGTCGTTGAGTTCTTTAGTTTTTGTTGAAGTCCTGCCGCATGAGAAAAGTCCTGCTGTTAAAATTGCTGCAGCCAGTAGTGCGATGATTTTTTTCATTAGTATCACTCCTTTGAATGTATTATAGCACATTTCATCTGCTTGAAAAAGACGTCGTTTGTCATTAATCATGTGACATTTGTCACTTCATACGGCAACAGGACATAATGAACCCTGAAATAATAATAACGCAGCTCATTTGAGCTGCGTTATCCATAGGTAGAATGTTAAAAATGTAAGATCACGTGAATAATGCTGCTGTAAGACAGCTTTTACGACGTTAGTACAACAGTATTTACAGCTGCCCGCCTAAGGCCTATCTTACTGCCTGCAAGGAACGCTTTGCAGATATGAGGCTCTGTACAGCTTCGTATATTCTGTGAGCGACATAAGGATTGTTCATTGTATAGAGATGTATACCGTCCACGTCATCTGCAACCAGATCAATTATCTGATCAATTGCATATGCTATGCCTGCTTCACGCAATGCCGTTTCGTTGTCTTCATACTTTTCAAGGATACGGACAAATTTCCTTGGCAACTCAACGCCGCAAAGCTTCACCATACGCTCTATCTGACGCTTGTTGGTAACAGGCATAATACCTGCCTCAACAGGCACATTTATGCCTGCGATACGTGCCTTTTCATAAAAGTCATAGAAATATCCGTTATCAAGGAACAGCTGGCTTATAAGGTGATCCGCACCGCAGTCTACCTTATGCTTCAGCCACTTCATATCCTCAACGGCATTTCTGCTCTCGGGATGTATCTCGGGATAGCAGGCTGCTATAATATTGAAGTCATAATTATCCGCGATAAAGCTTATGAGTTCACTGGCGTGATGAAAATCACCGCTGCCTGACGAACCGTCGGCGCAGTCTCCGCGGAGAGCAAGGATATTCTCGATGCCATGCTCCTGCATACTGTCGAGTATTCCCCTTGCCTGCTCCTTTGTCAGGTCTATACACGGCAGATGAGCAACGCTCTCAACACCGTACCTGTTCTTTATATCGGAAGCTATCTGTATAGTCTTGCAGCCGTTTTTGCCGCCGCCTGCACCATAGGTCACGCTTATGAAATCGGGATGGATATCCGTCAGTTCATCGAGAGTATCATATATTACGCTCTCGTCCGCATCCGGCTTGGGCGGGAATATCTCAAGTGAGAATATCGTCATATTCTCAAATAATTCAGCAGTTTTCATTTCTCGCCTCTTTCGCAGCCTCTACCAGATTGGTAAGGCTGGGGACCGTTTCCTCGTTGCCTCTTGTTTTAAGTCCGCAGTCGGGATTTATCCACAGCTTTTCAGCAGGGATACGCTCCCTCATCTTGCTGATGGCAGACTTTATCTCCTCCTTTGAGGGAACTCTCGGAGAATGTATATCATATACTCCGGGGCCTACCTCTGTACGGAAATTGTTCTCCTTGAGCACATCAAGTATAGTAAGATCGGATCTTGACGCCTCAAAGGTTATAACGTCAGCGTCCATATCGTCAATATCCTTGATTATATCAGCAAACTCGCTGTAACACATATGGGTATGTATCTGTGTTTCTGCCTTTACGCCGCTATGAACGTATCTGAATGCAGGGATAGCCCAGTCAAGATAATCCTCTCTCCAGTCAGACCTGCGGAGGGGAAGCTTTTCACGGAGAGCGGCCTCGTCAACCTGTATGATGCTGATGCCGTTGGCTTCAAGGTCAAGTACCTCCTCGCGTATGGCAAGAGCTATCTGCAATGCGCTCTCTTTCAGTGTTATATCCTCTCTCGGGAAGGACCAGTTGAGTATGGTAACAGGTCCTGTGAGCATACCCTTTACAGGCTTGTCGGTAAGGCTCTGAGCGTATACAGACCATTTTACGGTCATAGGTCTGGCTCTGGATATGTCTCCCCAGATCACAGGGGGCTTTACGCAGCGGGTACCGTAGGACTGCACCCATGCCTTTTCCGTAAAGATATATCCGTCAAGGCACTCTCCGAAGTACTCCACCATATCGTTTCGCTCGAATTCGCCGTGTACCAGTACATCAAGGCCTATATTCTCCTGAAGTGCGATACACTCGGCTATCTTCTTCTCGATAAAGAACTCGTAATCGCTGTTGGAAAGCGCTCCCCTGCGGTTGGATTTACGTGCCGACTTGACCTCGGCAGTCTGGGGGAATGAGCCGATTGTAGTTGTGGGGAACAGGGGCAGATTGAATCTTGCCTTCTGTATCTTCTCGCGCTCTGCAAATGCAGGAAGTCTTACAAAATCCTTATCCGTAAGCGAAGCTACCTTTGCTCTTACAACTTCATTGCCGCCTGTTCTCGGCTCGCTGTGGAGAGCAAGATTGCGCCTGTATTCCTCAGTTTCCGCGGGGCACTGAGAGGCTGTTATCCTTTTCAGTTCCTCAAGCTCTGTGAGCTTTTCCTCCGCATAGGCAAAATGCTTTTTGCAGCGCTCCTCCAGCTTTGTTTCGTTTGCAAGAGTACAGGGAACGTGAAGAAGCGAACAGGAGGTATTTATAACTATATCCTCTGTATGCTTTGCCAGCTCCGTAAGTGTAAGAAGTGAGGTGGCATAATTGTTGCGCCAGATATTCTTACCGTTTACTACGCCCGCAAACAAAGCTTTTCCGCTTGGGAAGCCGTTTTTCTTTACTAATTCCAGCGACTTTTTGCCCTCGGTAAAATCAAGGCCTATGCCGTCGAATCCAAGTCCGCAAAGCTCATTATAACAGTCGCGGACATCTCCGAAGTAGGTCTGGGCAATGACCTTTACCCCGCCCTTGTCAGAGAGTATCTTCTCATAAAGAGCCTTGAAGAGCTCTGTATCCTCGCTGCTCATATCCATTACCAGTGAAGGCTCGTCGAACTGCACCCACTCTGCGCCCAGACCGCACAGCTTTTTCAGTATCTCCGAATATGCTGCGGCTGTCTGTGATATGAAGTCGGCTGCTTTCTTGTTTCCCTTGTATCTTGCAAGCTTCAGGAACGTATAAGCGCCGATAATAACGGGCTTTGTCCTAACTCCGCTTTCAAGAGCCTCTGCAAAGAGCTCAAAGGGTTTTGTTCCCACAAGCTTTATTTCGGTGCTGTCATCTATTTCAGGCACCATATAGTGATAGTTGGTGTTGTACCACTTCTTCATGGCCAGAGCCTTTACATCGCCCTTTTCTCCCTGATAGCCTCTTGCTGCCGCAAAATATGTGTCCAGCTTTGAAAGACCGAGGCTTGTATATCTCCCGGGGACTGCATTCAGAAGAAATGCCGTATCAAGCACTCCGTCATAGAATGAGAAGTCATTTGACGGTATAAGGTCAAGTCCGCTTTTTTTCTGGAGCTCCAGATTATATGAGCGTATCTCTCTTGCTGTCTTTTCAAGGTCTGCTGCTGTGATCTCTCCGCGGAAATACATCTCGCTTGCGAATTTGAGCTCACGAAGATTTCCTATTCTTGGGTATCCGATAATTGTTGTATTCATTGCCTATTCCTCCGATATGCTTTAGTAATGTTATTATAGCATATCGGCCAGAAATGTGTTAATATCAAAAAGAAATGCAGTACCATAGCCAAAAGCTATATCAGGAAGAGTAGTTTGCGATATATTCCTTAAGGTGTTCAAGATACCTGAGAGTTATCTCATTCATCTGACGGTCGATGGTTATATAGCCTATCTCCATACTTTCATCGCTTTCAAGAGGAATGGAAACGATGTTGCTTCCGTTGAGATCCGAGCTGAGTATACCCGATGAGATGGTATATCCGTCAAGGCCGATGAGAAGATTGAACAGTGTGGCTCTGTCCGATACAATTATATTTTTCGGACTTTCCGCTGTGATATGGAGCTCCTCGGCAAAGTAAAACGAATTTCTCACGCCCTGGTCGTAGGTAAGGCGGGGAAAGGCTTTCAGGTCGTCCAGTGTGACCGATTTCTTCCCTACAAGAGGATTGCTCCTGCTGACAAAAACATGAGGCTCTGCCGTAAACAGCGATACGAACTTCAGCTCCTCATTCTGAAGGATATGCTTTATTACCTCACGGTTGAACCTGCTTAGATACAGGACTCCTATATCACTGCGGCGGGTGCGGACGTCCTCGATTATCTCTGCGGTCTTCAGCTCTCGCAGGGAGAATTCGTACTTGTCACGGCCGTACTCCCTGACAAGCTCCACGAATGCGTTGACTACAAACGCATAATGCTGAGAAGATACTGCAAAGGCTCTGTTCGGCGGCGGCGCGGACTTGTACTCATTTTCAAGCAGCTCGGTCTGCTCGATTATCTGTCTTGCATAGGAAAGGAATTTTGTGCCCTCCTCGGACATATACACGCCTCTGTTGCTTCTGTGGAAAATGGTTATACCCATTTCCTTTTCCAGCTCGGCAACAGATTTTGAAAGGCTGGGCTGCGCTATAAACAGGCGTTCCGCCGCCAGTGTTATGGAACCCGTTTCAGCTATCATTATAATGTACTTCAGTTGCTGCAGTGTCATTGACTGACCTCCCAATATAAAATAAACGGCAGCTTCAATGCCATTATCATTATATAGCGTTATTTTTTTATTGTCAATATTTAAAGCATATGATAATACAGCTGCTGTTCGATCATTCCTGACATAAAATGCTCCCTCCGGAGTCTTGAATTCCGTAGGGAGCATACCGTTTTCACCGTATTTATTTGCTGTTGAGCCCATTAATTTTCACATCGCCGTCGATATAATTCTTTATTCCTGTAGCACTGTAGCTTTTAGCATTTCTTAATCCGCCTCTGAGCTTTTTGGAGATCTTATAGTTTATTATTGCAGAAGCTATGAAAACAAATGATGAAGCACCAAACAATGAAAATACAGTAGTTATCAGCAAAGCAATCGGTACAGACATATAATCTTCCTTCACAAAGAAATAACAAAGAATGAAGGTCACTGCCATCAAAAACACAAATATCAGCAGCCCGTAAAGCTTAGCCTTATAATTAAACGGAACATCGGGAGAAGCAAATTCACCTGTCTGACCATTCATTGCAAATGTGTAATCCTGTCCTTTATACGCAACATTCAGAAACCATATCGGAACAAGATAATAGGTCAGCTTTTTATCGCTTATCACACTTTCCTTAACTGCCATGCCCGGAATATAGTCTCCTCCCGCTGCCAGAGCAGCTCTTGCGGAGCATACCTGTTTTACCTCTTCATCGGCGTGATTCATAGCATTTTCGGCTCCGATGGAGTACCTGCCTGCATAAAATCCCGTAAGACATGATTCGGTGAAGTCTTCCGCATCATCAAACTGAAATGGTGCAACAGAATAGAAAATATCCTTCTTTATATCTGTTCCCAGTATAGGAAAATCCTTGATCCTGAACCTTACGCTGTCGGAAGTTCCGCCCACCGAATCGCAGGTACAGCTGTATACCCATATAGGTATATAACAGCCCACAATACCGTCTGTGACCGACGATGCCTTGAATTCATCGGGAGCATAGACTGAACCTGCAATGTTCTGTCTGTACTTCTCGGCAAATTCCTCTGCTTTTCTCCTGAACGGTATGACCTTATCGGGACGCAGATCCCCGGCAAAATTTGAAGAAACAACTACCTCATGATTGCAGAAAGGACATCTGGCCGAAGCAGAAGTATTCTTTGTTATGATATTTCCGCCGCAGGAAGGACAGGTATATTCCGCAAGCTGTTCAAGTATATTCGGTTCCCATACATATTTGGTGCGCTCCACCCAGTCAAAATCCGATAGCTTTTTATCGGACACTTCATTGAAATGGGAACGTATATATTCAAAGTCGTAACTGTTTGAGCAAAAAGTGCAGACCATGCGCTGTTCGTTAATGTCAAAGCGCATCGGTGCTCCGCAGGACGGACATTTGTATTCCGAAACTTCTGCCATACTATCGCCACCTGCCATTATTACAAATTCATCAGAATTATAACATATAACATCATTCAAGTCAAGAATTTGAATATGCTTCTGTTTTTAAACAGAAATTCCAATAGTATGCTCGGACTCAAATACTCCTAATTCACATTCTTCAATTAGTTATGTTTATAGCTTAGCCGCAAAAGACAGAAGGGCATTCCCCGGGGATCTTTTTATCCTGTTTTCTCGCTTTTGTCTGCCTTGATGCAGTCACTATAGGCCAAGTGTTGAGTTCCTGTGCTGTCCTTATAAAGCGGATAAGCACGTACATACCATGTTTGACTTTGTCCGTGTGTATTTCAGGATCAACTCTTTCTCAGAAAGACAGAGACAGGGATGTCAGAACAAAGGGAGCTGTAAAATCTGCACTTGGAAAAGCTAAAGTATGCAAAAAAACGCTCAGGCCCCCCACTGAGCGTTTCATTATATCCGCTTTATTTCAGCTCTGTCATACTTTTTAAGCCTATAGCAAGTGTCGAAGCATTATGCAAAAGTGCAGATGTCGCAGGTGGCAGGACTCCAAGGACACCAAGTCCGATAAGTCCGCCATTAAAGCCTATTATAGTTCTGTAATTCCAATGAATACGCTTCATAAGAGCATTGCTCAGACGTTTCAGTTCGACAAGAGCATAAAGGTCATCAGCAGATATAGTTATATCAGCTATCTCACGGGCAATGGCAGCTCCTGTGCTTATGGCTATGCCTGCATCAGCCTCGCTCAGTGCAGGAGAATCGTTGACACCGTCGCCTATCATTACGACCGTTCTTCCCGCATCATGCTCTGCTCGGATAAATGCAGCCTTGTCTTCCGGAAGCACCTCTGCATGATACTCGTCGACTCCGACTTTTTCAGCAACTGCTTTTGCTGTGCGCTCGTTGTCACCTGTCATCATTACAACCTTTGAAATGCCATATTCGTGAAGTTTCGATATAACTTCAGCCGCTTCCTTACGAAGTGGGTCTTCAATGCATATAACTGCCGCAACTTCGCCGCCTATTGCAAGATACAGATGTGAATACTCCTCAGGCAACTCATTGTATCTTTCATCATCGGGCTCGGTGCAGTTCTCGTCCTCGATGATGAAATGATGGCTTCCGATGAGTACACGCTCATTCTCTACCATGCTTGATATTCCGTGTGCAACAACATACTCAACACTTGAGTGGAACTCCTCATGTTCAAGACCCTTTTCAGATGCCGCAGCTACAACAGCGTTAGCTATAGAGTGTGGATAATGCTCCTCAAGGCAGGCTGCAAGACGCAGCATTTCATCCTCGTCACGTTCTCCGAAGGCTATGACCTTAGCTACTCGCGGGCTTGAATGAGTAAGCGTTCCCGTTTTATCAAAAACTATGGTATCTGCTTCTGCAACAGCTTCAAGAAAACGTCCTCCCTTCACTGTTATGCCGAATCTACTGCAATCACGCATTGCTGAAAGCACGGAAATAGGCATCGCAAGTTTCAGAGCACATGAAAAGTCAACCATAAGGATAGAAAGTGCTTTTGTGGCGTTCCGTGTGAGAAGCCATGTGAGAAGCGTTCCGCCTAAACTCCACGATACAAGCTTATCCGCAAGATGTGAAGCCTTGTCCTCGGCAGAGGATTTCAGCTTCTCTGACTCCTCTATCATCTTCACGATCCGGTCATAGCGGCCGCCCCCTGCGGTATTCTCGACTCTGACAGTACACTCGCCGTCCTCTACAACTGTTCCTGCGTAGACGTAAGCCCCCTCGCTCTTATGAACCGGCACAGATTCGCCTGTCATGGAAGACTGATTTACCATTGCGTCGCCCGATACAACCTTACCGTCAAGCGGTATCATAGAGCCTGTTCTGACTACTATCATATCACCCTTGCGGACTTCGTTAACTGACACAAGAACCTCCTGTCCGTCAGCAGTCTTAGTCCAGACCTGTTCCACTCCGAGAGACATAGTCCTTGCAAGGTCATCAATTGACTTCCTGTGTGTCCACTCATCGAGGATATCTCCTACATTCAGCAGAAACATCACCGAGCCTGCGGTCTTGAAATCACCACGGAACAGTGATACTCCGATAGCAGTTGCATCAAGTACAGATACTTCAAGCCTGCCTTTCAGCAGACATTTCAGTCCCCGAAATATGTATTTTGCAGCTTTGATAAAAGCAATTATCCTGCGTATAGGCTGGGGCAGTATCAGTTTATTTATATATCTTCTTATAACCACAGCGGCAAGTTTTTCCTCATAATTCTTGTTAAGTTCTCTTCCTGTACGCTCGGGAACAAGTGATATTTTTTCCTCACTTTCAAAAGAAAAGCATGACAGTTCCTGTATTACCTTCTCCCTCGGACAGGTGTATGCAATGATCACATCACAGGTACGTTCAAATACCTGAACCCTTGTTACTCCTATTACGGCAGACAGCGCATATTCCGCAATATCTGCCTGCCTGACGGTCATTCGCTTTATGCAGAAGCGTACTCGCATACGCCCCTTTGATTCATGCATTATCTTGCATTTCATATTATATCCTCCTATAAAAACAGACCGGAGAGGAGCCCCCTCTGGCGGCTAGTGGCATAAAATTACCGAGCCCATAGTTTTAGACTCGGTAACCCGCTTTTTGCCAACAGAAGCCAACTTATCGGTCTGTTTGGGTTTATTCTGCGCTTGTATCAGCTATCTCTTCACTCTCGTCTGCGATAACGGCAGCTTCTTCCACAGCAGCTCTCTGTTCATTTATATCTTTTGCATCAGAAAGGATATCATCACAGTTTTCACGAACAGTCGTTACTGTTTCCATAACATTATCCTTTGCGCGAAGCACAGCAGCAGTTGCATGAGTGTAGCACTTCTTTGCGTCCTTGCTTGAAAGCACACGTATACCTGCTGTACCGAAAAGAACTCCGCCTGCAAACAGGCCTAATTTTTTCCATGGGATATCATTGAATTTCATAAGATCACCTCAGTAATAAGTCGGAAGATTTGCTTTCTTTATATTTATGATAACATATACAGCAAATGCTTTCCGCTCTGAATAGTCATGAGTTGATATATGATACTAATACGCCAATTTTTCGTGTATCAAGCGATTTGTCAGACTCGATGCATTTTTATGCTCCGTTTGGTAATACTTGGGATTGACTCCCATAACTTCACGGAATGCACTTGAAAATTTGCTTGCATTGCAGTATCCTACTTCCTCTGCAATATCGATTATACGCATATCAGTACCGCACATAAGCTCAGCCGCGCAGAACATTTTCCTGTTCTTCACATAGGTATAAACAGGACATCCAAGAACCTCTTTAAACCCGCTTTTCAGCGCAGTCTGATTTATACCGAAAATTTCAGAAAGCTGTGCTATAGTAAAATGCTCAGATACATTCTGACAAATAAAAGCCCCCACCTGTTTTATCACTTTCTGCTGTTCCGTAAAAGCTCTTTTCTGTTCACTTAAAAGCATAAACAGTTCAAGTAGTTTTATTCTAAGCATAGAAATTTTGTACTCATCAGATTTATAGTATATCTCAGAAAAAAGTTTCTGTATTTTTTCATCAGCATCGAATATATGCTGTTCACAGTATTGTATATTTCTGAATATATCGGGAATATCAATAAACTCTGCAACAGCCTCACTATTGCATCGTAAATCGATAAGCAGAGTTATCCCACGTTGATCTGCCGAACATGACATCAGATATTTTTGTGTATCGTCATGCATACAAATAAAATACTTTTTATCCATGACATAATAGTATTCATCGTTAAGCCGATATTCACAGACGCCTTTTATGCAATAGCTTATTTCCATAGTATTATCACATGAAGTATGATAAATATCTCCGACTATAAGTTTAATATCGGGGAACAGCTGATATTCCGCCACATAATCACCGCCGTCAGTTAGTGTTTTATAACAATATAAATATTATCACTTCAAAACTCGGGTGTCAACGATAAAAACAGATTTTTGTATTGTTATATATATCAAACATTAATAATAATAGTATTTTTGTTAGTGCATACAAATATTATATACACTAATTGACTTTTACTTCAGGCGATGATATAATCTAACTGTTAGTTGATTCTAACGGAATAAATCATTATAGCAGGCTCCTTTCAGGGTCAAAAAAGATAAGGTTTAAATGTCCCGCATAAAAGAGCCTGCAGCGTCAATAATGTGAGCAGTCACATTAAATATATTATAACAGGAGAAAACTATGGACTATTTGGAAATTGAAAAGGTCGTTGGACGTGAGATACTGGACTCCCGCGGAAATCCTACCGTTGAAGCTGAGATAACCCTCGCTGACGGTACAGTTGCAAGAGGAACAGCTCCAAGCGGTGCATCAACAGGCGAATTTGAAGCACTCGAGCTTCGTGACGGCGGCGAACGTTACCTCGGAAAGGGCGTAACAAAGGCAGTCACTAACATCAACACTGTCATTGCCGAGACTATCACAGGTATGGACGCTTCCGATATTTATGCTGTAGACGCAGCTATGATAAAGGCTGACGGAACAAAGGACAAGTCTAAGCTCGGTGCAAACGCGATACTCGCTGTTTCTATCGCCTGTGCAAGAGCAGCTTCCGCTTCACTTGATATTCCGCTTTACCGTTTCCTCGGCGGTATACAGGGAACCAAGCTCCCCGTGCCTATGATGAATATCCTCAACGGCGGCGCTCATGCTGACAGTGCGGTTGATACTCAGGAATTCATGATAATGCCTGTCGGAGCTCCCACATTCAAGGAAGCACTTCGCTGGTGTGCAGAGGTATTCCATGTTCTTAAAAAGCTGCTCAAAGATATGGGAGACGTTACAGCTGTAGGCGACGAAGGCGGCTTTGCGCCAAACAAGCTCACAAGTGATGAAGAAGCTATCGAGAAGATACTTGAAGCTGTTAAAGCAGCAGGTTTTGAGCCCGGAAAGGATTTTATGATAGCTATGGACGCTGCCTCATCGGAGTGGAAGAGCGAAAAAGGCAAGGGCTTCTACAAGCAGCCAAAGTCCGGCAAGGAATTCACTTCCGACGAGCTTATCGCCCATTGGGAAGCACTTGTTGACAAGTACCCGATCATATCTATTGAGGACGGTCTCGACGAAGAGGACTGGGAAGGCTGGCAGAGAATGACAGCTAAGATCGGTCATAAGGTACAGCTTGTAGGCGACGATCTTTTCGTTACAAATACTGAGCGCCTTGCAAAGGGCATCTCTCTCGGCGCAGGAAATTCTATCCTCATCAAGCTCAATCAGATAGGCTCAGTTTCCGAGACACTCGAAGCTATAAAAATGGCTCACAAGGCAGGATATACAGCAATTTCTTCTCATCGTTCAGGTGAAACGGCAGATACAACTATCGCCGATCTTGCAGTCGCACTTAACACCTGCCAGATCAAAACAGGTGCGCCCTCACGTTCGGAGCGTGTGGCAAAATACAATCAGCTTCTCCGCATCGAGGAGCAGCTTGGTGCTGCTGCCTGCTATCCCGGTATGGGAGCTTTCAACGTTAAAAAGTAATCTCCATGAACCTTCCTTCCATAATAAAACTCGCCTGCTCTTTTCAGTACAGGCGAGTTTTTATATTTATCCAAGAGCAACATCAAGTATCATCATCAGCGTAAATCCAACTGAAAACATGATAACTCCAATGTTTGAATGTTCGCCCTCTGACATTTCCGGTATAAGCTCCTCCACTACAACATAGATCATAGCACCTGCGGCAAAACTCAATAAATACGGCATTGCAGGCAGAAACAGTCCTGCAAATAGTATCGTAAGCGCTGCACCTATCGGTTCGACTATACCTGAAAGTACGCCGTCCGCAAATGCTTTGACCTTGCTTTTTCCCTCTGCATGAAGCGGCATGGAAATGATAGCTCCTTCAGGAAAATTCTGTATTGCAATTCCAAGAGCCAGCGCAAACGCTCCTCCTGCTGTCATATCAGATGATCCCGACATAAAGCCTGCATAAACAATGCCTACAGCCATTCCTTCGGGGATATTATGGAGCGTGACCGCAAGTACCATCATTGTGGTTCTTGCCAGCCTTGACCGAACACCCTCTGCTTTTTCTGCATTCATATGCAGATGCGGTATCAGTGTATCGAGAAGGAGCAAAAACAGTATACCGCACCAGAAACCGATGACCGCAGGCAAAAAGGCAAGCTTTCCTTTATCTTCTGACATATCAATTGCAGGTATGATAAGACTCCATATAGAAGCTGCTGTCATGACACCTGCAGCAAATCCCGTCAGCATACGCTGTATTCCTCTGCTCAGATTGCGCTTCATAAAGAATACGCAAGCTGAACCTGCCACTGTACCAAGAAACGGTAGCAGCAATCCTGTTATTACTTCCTGCATAATAAACTACCTTTCCGCGAATCCTTTATAATTGTAAGCGGCAAAATGACGATCTCAGAATAAAATTACCAACTGAAAGTCGCCCAGCGATCGTTCATCTTGGGAAGCAGCAGTGCAAATATCTTCGCACGGATACTGTACTTCTTCATTTCTTCATTGAAGCTGTGTTCTTCCACAAGCTGAAAACCGTCCACAAGATCAGCAATTTCCTGTCCCGACTCCGTACCTGACATGAAGTGTGCATTGGTATTTTTCACGGTATCGTGATGCTTTTCGTTCTTCTGCATCATCTTGCAGTTCTGCTCCGCAATAAGAATGCCGCCGTCAGGAAAGTTGTTTTTCAGCACTTCCAGAAACGTGCGTATCTGCTCAATCGTCAGGTACATGAACAGTCCCTCAGCAATAAATACAGGCTTTGATTTCCTGCCTTCGAGAGATTTTCTCACCTGTTCACACCAGTCATCCTCCAAAGCACTGCCTGCGATCATGGTCACACGGTCACGCTCCGGAAACGCCTTCTTTCTTGCGGATATCGCATCGGGCAGATCAAGATCGAACCAAAGTATCTTTCCGTTGTCCATTCTTGAAAAGCGGTCGTCAAAGCCTGCACCGACATTCACAATAACTGTATCGGGATTTCTTTTAATGATGTCCTTTAGCTGACGATCAAGCATTATTGTTCTTGCAATAACGCCCTCGTGGGACATGAATTTATCATACTGCGCTGTATCTATGTTCAGCGTTCTGATTATCTCGACAGCCTTACCATCTTTGATGCGGGCATTTTTCCGAAGTGTCTCATTCGCCTTGACTGCAAGGGGGATAAGTGCCGTAGTCTGTACATCACCTAATTTTAATTCCATTATAAATACTCCTTTTATATTTTTTATTCCATGCCTTTCAGCATTTCTGCCATGTCTATCTTCTTTATTCTGCGCGAGAACAGGAAGCTTCCTGTCGTTATACGATGATTTTTTACCGCTGATCTTCACTGCATCTTTAAATTCTGATGTTGTCATATTTATCCCTAGATGCAGTTAGTATAGACAAACTATCTGCCAAAAAAAATTCCTTTAGTCCGCTATTCTCTTGTGATACTATCTCAGGGTGATTATTAAGAAAGAAATCCAAAAGTGCTTTATACGACTCATCACCCATACTGTGCTCCATTTTACAAGCATCGTTCTTAGCATTTTCTTCTCCGACTCCCAGATAGCGAAGCATCAGAAGGAAAAAAATAATATCTTCCTTTTTTTTAGCCAGCCCTATACCTTTTCCTGTCAGAATAATATTGTAGTTATTGATACACTCGATATATCCTTCTTTTTCATGCTCATGTACGGCAATACTAACTGTCGGTTTTGAAACACCAAGCTCCCCCACAATATCTATACCTCTTGCACTGCCACACGTTTCCTGAATTTTCAAAATAGTTCTGAGATAATTTTCTGTTTTTTCTTTTCCGAGCATCAAGCTGCCTCCCTAATCAAGAAATCTTACTCTGATAAATAGACAATTGTAAACTAACATTATTGTTAGTGTATAATAACTTATTTTTTATGAATTATACCACATTATTATTCCTTTGTCAATATGTATCACAAGAAGCTATTCGATAATGAGCAGCTTTAGTCAAGCGCTTCCTGTGCTTCCTTTGGTGCGGACGAGAAGAATTCTTTGTATGGTTTCTGGGAGAAACCAGCAAAATCAGTTTTAAAATCGCTTGAAAATTTTTCTCTCTTGAAACAAAAAACTCCCGTAAAATCGGGAGTTTTTCTGGTAGGATCTAAATTGATTCACCATTTTGGCGCAGTGGGTGGGATTCGAACCCACGTCCCTCAAGGGGCATCGTGATTTCGAGTCACGTCCGTTATGACCACTTCGATACCACTGCATAAAATCACTATAATATTATATCACACCCGAACAACAAAATCAATAGCCTTACAAAAAATTAATAATATAACCAAAAAGGAGCAGTTCTTACTGCTCCTTTTTTAACTTCAGCAGAAACATTCTTCCGCTGAACGGCGGTATATCCATAGTCAGCCTGCCTCCGTAAGACGAAAAAGCAGTCTTTCCGTGAGGAGTCGTGCCGCTGTAAAGCTGATCGTCCGAATCGAGAAGCAGCTCCGCATCATATTTTTCTCCAACTGTAACGGAATAGCCTGACTGGAACCAATCCGAGAAGTTGAAAACAGCTAATATATCACCCTCTGCTGCCTTTCTGCGTACAGCATAAACGCAGCGGTCAACAGAATTGCAGTCAGACCACTCAAAATTGGTCGGATCGTAGTCATACCACAGCGCCTTGTGCTTCAGGTAAATATAGTTGAGCTCTTTTATGTACTCGCGGAAGGAATTGTGCAGCGGATATTTCAGCATATCCCAGTCCTGCTGACGCTTTTCGTCCCATTCTCTCAGCTGAGCTATCTCATTGCCCATGAAGTTCAGCTTCTTTCCCGGATGAACGATCATATACATATAAAGCGCTCTTGCCTGCGGGAACTTCGCATTATACTGACCGTTCATCTTCTGCGCAATGGTGGCCTTACCATGAACGACCTCGTCATGGGAAAGAGGCAGTATAAACTTCTCATTATAGAAGTAGAGCATAGAAAATGTCAGCTTGTGATAGTCTCTCGAACGGTACATGGGAGCGCTCCGGAAATAATCCAGAGTATCATGCATCCAGCCCAGATCCCATTTATAATCAAAGCCAAGACCTCCGTCAAAGACAGGCGCCGTGACCTTCGGATAAGCCGAGGAGTCCTCTGCGGCGATAACAGCCGAAGGGTGACGCGCCTTTAGTCCGCAGTTCATGGATCTGAGAAAATCTATGGCAGTCCTGTTTTCCCCGCGGTGCTCATCACCGTTCCAGTAGATCATATTTCTTACAGCGTCCATGCGCAGTCCGTCGAAATGATATACGCTCAGCCAGTAATCGGCTGCGGACTGTATAAAAGAGCGGACCTCGCCCTTTCCGTGGTCGAAATTGCGGCTTCCCCACTCGTTATATCCGATATCGTCATAAGGGTACTCATAGAGCTTCGTACCGTCATATTCAGTGAGTGCATAGTGATCCACGGCAAAGTGAACGGGAACGAAGTCCATAATAACGCCTATACCGTTTTTGTGACACTTATCCACCAGCTCCATAAGCTCCGCAGGAGTACCGTACCGCGATGTGGGAGCAAAGAAACCCGTACACTGATAGCCCCATGACTCATCACAGGGGTGCTCGCCGAGGGGCATCAGCTCGATATAATTATAACCGTATTCGCGCACATAGCCGATAAGCTCGTCGGCGATCTCCCCATAGCTGAACCAGCCCTCCGAGTCCTCATCGGAGCGCCTTTTCCATGAGCCAAGGTGTACCTCATAGATATTCATCGGCTTATCACGGCAGTCAGAACGGAATTCCAGCCATTCATCATCGCCGAAGCTGTAATCCTTTATGCTTCTAATGACAGAACAGGTTCCGGGACGAACCTCCATTCCGAATCCGTAGGGATCGCAATGGTCGATAAAGCTCCCTTTACTGTCGTAGATACGGTATTTATAGCGCATACCCTCTTCAGCGCTTTTTACCCTGAGTTCAAAGAACCTGCCGTCGCCGACGGGCTCCATGGAAAGCTCCTTCCATTGACTGAAGTCACCTATCACCGACACCTTGGAAGCATTGGGAGCATAGGTACGGAACACTGTCCCGTTTTTGCCAACATGAGCTCCCAGGTAATCATACGCTTCAAACTCATCGCCCTTGCAGTAATTCATTATGTCCATATGCTCACCTCGTCTTTCCTTGATTATATCACGATATACCGTTAAAGTCAATCTTGTAGAATTTAACAAAAAGCCCAGTGGGAAGCTATACAAAATAGCCATTTACTTTAGCGCTTTGCGTCTGCAAATCGTTAAATTTTTGTGTTGACATCCAACTGCCGAAGTGATATAATTTAATAGTATCCCGCAGCTGTATTTTTCACAGCAATTCGGGACTTTTCAGGTCAAAAAGGAGATGAAAATATGAAAAACACCTTTGGTTCAAGCGTTTCCGTAACAGTGTTCGGAGAGAGCCACGGTACAGCCATAGGTGCCGTTCTTGACGGTATCGCCCCGGGTATCCCCGTAGATGAGGAATTCATCGCACATCAGATGAAGCTCCGCCAGTCAGTGAACGCCCTTTCCACAGCCCGCCGCGAAGCAGACGAGGTAAGGATAGTCAGCGGAGTATGGAACGGCAGAACAACAGGTACTCCCCTGACCTTTATTATTGAAAATCAGGATACAAGAAGCAAGGATTACGGCGAGCTCGCCTACAAGGCACGCCCGGGACACGCTGATTTCTCGGCGCAGATGAAGTACCACGGCTATCAGGATTTCCGCGGCGGCGGTCACTTCTCGGGCAGGATAACAGCAGGTGTCGTAGCAGCGGGAGCTGTTGCGATAAGCGCCCTTCGCAGCAAGGGAATAACCATAGCTACGCATATCCTTTCCTGCGGCGGAGTATTCGACCGCAGCTTCAATAATATAGCCGAAGACGCAGAAAAGCTCAATAATACGGATTTCGCAGTTCTCGACAACGATAAGGCAGAGGCCATGAAGGCCGCTATAACTGCTGCAAAGGAAAACGGCGACAGCGTAGGCGGCAGACTGGAAACTATAGTCACAGGCCTTCCCGCAGGCGTGGGAGAGCCGTGGTTCGACTCGTTGGAAAGCGTTCTTGCCCATGCCGTTTTCGGTATTCCCGCCATAAAGGGACTTGAATTCGGCGCAGGCTTTGCTGCTGCCGATATGCTGGGAAGCCAGTGCAACGACTGCTTCCGTTCAGAGGACGGCAGTATCACCGCAGCCACCAATAACAACGGCGGCATACTGGGCGGTATCTCCACAGGGCTCCCACTGCTGTTCAGAACTGCCGTTAAACCCACTCCTTCAATATATAAGGAACAGCCGACAATAGATATAAACAGCATGAAAAATACCACACTTCAGATAAAGGGTCGTCACGATCCCGCTATCGTACACCGCGCAAGAGTGGTTATAGACAGTATCACAGCACTTGTACTTTGCGATCAGCTGGCTATGCGCTTCGGCACAGACTGGCTGGCAGAAGAAAAATAAGCAGTGTCAGGCATAAGAATACGTCCGATACCTGCACGCAACCGAAAGGAATATGAATATGGCACTCAATATAATCCGTGAGCTTCCCCACCCTTCCGATCTCAAGGCTGCTCACCCTCTTTCACAGGAACTCTCAGCCGTCAAGGCTGAACGCGACGAAGAGATAAAAAAGATCTTCAGAGGCGAATCGGATAAGTTCCTGCTTGTCATCGGCCCCTGCTCCGCAGACAATGAGGACAGTGTCCTCGACTATATAACCAGACTGCGCGAACTTCAGGAAAAGGTCAGTGACAGGATACTGATGATCCCCCGTATCTACACAGGTAAGCCGAGAACTACCGGTGACGGCTATAAGGGTATGCTCCATCAGCCCGATCCCACTGCAATGCCCGATCTTAAAAGCGGTATCATCGCTGTAAGACATCTCCACATGAGAGTCCTTTCGGAAACAGGCTTCAGCTCTGCCGATGAGATGCTCTATCCTGAAAATTACAGCTATCTTGACGACCTGCTTTCGTATATTGCTATCGGAGCCCGCTCGGTAGAAAATCAGCAGCACCGTCTGGTATCGAGCGGAGTTGACATACCCGTAGGTATGAAAAATCCCACCAGCGGTGATATATCCGTAATGATGAATTCTATTACCGCTGCCCAGCACCATCACGCCTTCATATACAGAGGCTGTGAGGTAAGAAGTGACGGTAATCCCTATGCTCACGCCATACTCCGCGGCTACGTCAACGACAGAGGACAGTCATTCCCCAACTATCATTTCGAGGATCTCAACAATCTCGCCAAGATATATGCGGAAAAAGAACTGAAAAATCCCGCTCTCATCGTGGACACCAATCACGCCAACTCGGGAAAGCAGTACGAGGAACAGATACGCATATCCAAGGAGATACTGCACAGTATGCGTCACAGCGTCGACATAAAGAAGCTCGTAAAGGGACTTATGATAGAGAGCTACCTTGTTGACGGTGCACAGAAGATAGGCGAAAATATCTACGGCAAATCCATAACAGATCCCTGCCTTGGCTGGGAAAAGACCGAGAGACTGGTACTTGAGATAGCAGACCAGTTATAATAAAAAAGGCGGATCATGTGTCCGCTGCAATAAGCAGAAAAAAAGCTGTACCTCATGGTACAGCTTTTTCTGATTTGTCCCTTACAACAAATTCTTTTTATTATGTGGGAGTGCAGATCCCTCATAAAACAAGGTAATACGGGAAACGCCTCCATTACGTTTCCGCCCAATTCCCTCCTACCTAAATTATATTATCGGCAATTTTGCATTGCAAGCTGTATATTGCTAACAATGAAAAAAGCTGTTCAAAAAATGCGGTTTTCGGCGCTGAAAATATCATTAATCTGCCATAATATCACTAAAAATTATAATTATTATACTATTTTTGTTAAAAATCCGTTATTCTCTCATATAACCTGTCGTCGAATACACCCATCACTACATCGGTATCATTTTTTTCACCGCTGCGGCTGTTCAGATCAAAGCATATATAGTCTCCCACGGCATAGACGCCCACTGCTTTGCGGACAGCCTTTCCCTTTTCCCGGAATACACCGCAGACCTTCCTTTCAAGGGGAAGAATATCCGCAGCGGCGTTGGCATCTCTCTGGAGCTCTATCAGATCCATCGGCACATATATACGCAGATTCGCAGGAGGCCCTGTCAGATGCCAGCAGGGACTGGCAGCACCCGGCAGCTCATTAAGCTCCTCAGTTCTTTCGAAATTGATCTCCGCTGTCTTGCCGCATTTCAGAAAATCATCGTCCATTACCGAATATAGGAAGCCATTTGCCTCCTGTATGTTCATTCTGTAGTATTCCGCATTCTTTTCCGCGCCGTTATTTGCAGTCACAAAATAATACTCCTCAATATACGGAGCAAACTTCACTCCGTCATACTCGTTAAGGAATTCTCTCTCCTTCAGCTTCTCAACGTCATTGTCGGTGTAGCAGGAAATAAACATACATCTGTATCCTATGTCATTTCTTGTCAGCTCATCAAGGAATTTATACTGTGCTTCGTCTGACACGTCATGACCTGTATAAAGAACATATACCGTGTAGTACTGACCTTTGAGAAAGTCAAAAAGGTTTGTCTTGTCATAGTAATCGTGAAAATACTTATAAAACATATCCCCGACTGAATTTATAAATCTGACGTTTTTATTCTCTGGGCACTGTTCCGAAAACCATTTTTCCATATCCGAACTTATCTCATCCGACTGATAAGTATCGGAACAGTATACGTTATCGGGATCAGAGAAATCTGCATTTACGCTGAATTCCCTGAGCATATATATGCAGTTCGCCGTGTATATTCTGCTCTCAGCACCACCCACTTCCTTTTTCGGATAAATGCTTCTGAATTCGGGAGTAAAGCCGTATTTATCATTCATGTAATCGTTTATTTTCTGCACTATGAGCTCATTTGATACAGTGCTTTCAGCTGTGGAGCCATGATGCTGATAGCTACAGCCGACAAATATCATACAGCATCGCATGACCGCCGCTGCGATGACTATACTTCTGTATTTCATTGTATCCTCCTGCAATGCATATTAAATAAAGGCGGCTTGCGCCGCCCTTAATTCACTGTTTTTCGGAATTGATGAACATATCGTATATCCTGCGGATAGCCTCGGGAAGATCGTTCTCGCTTACTCCGATGATAACGTTGAGCTCGCTTGAACCCTGGTCTATCATCTTGACATTGATGCGTGCATGAGCCATAGAAGCAAAGATACGTGCAACAGTACCTCTTGTATTCTTCATACGGCGTCCTACTACAGCAAGGATAGCGATACCGTCCTCGATCTCGAGGTGGTCGGGATTAACTGCTCTGCGGAGATCTGCCAGTACCTTGTCGCGTACAGGATTGAGCTTCTCAGTGCTGAGGGTGATACTCATGGTATCGATGCCCGAAGGCATATGCTCAAAGGAAAGGCCGTTGTCGTAGAGTACCTTCAGAACCTTCATGCCGAAGCCTGCCTCATTGTTCATCATAGCCTTTTCGATATTGATAGTGCTGAAGCCCTTCTTGCCTGCGATACCTGTTATAGTATGGCTGAGGCTCTCTCTGCTGAAGTCGTAGTCATCGCCTACGATCATTGTACCTGCATCCTGAGGAGCATTGGTATTTCTGATATTGATCGGTATGCCTGCCGAACGTACAGGGAAGATAGCATCCTCGTGGAGTACGGAAGCACCCATGTAAGCAAGCTCGCGGAGCTCACGGTAAGTAATGACCTCGATAACGTCGGGATCCTCAACTATTCTCGGATCAGCAACGAGGAAGCCCGAAACGTCTGTCCAGTTCTCGTATATGTCGGCTTTTACAGCATTTGCAATGATAGAGCCCGTAACATCGGAACCGCCTCTGGAGAAGGTCTTGATAAAGCCCTCTGTTGTTCTTCCGTAGAAGCCAGGAATAACAGCATTTTCAAGATTGCCGAGCTTTGCGCGTACAGCCTTTACAGTCTCATCGAGGAGGAGAACTCCGTTTGTATCGAAAACGATCACATCTGCGGCGTCAACGAAATTGAAGCCGAGATAATTTGCCAGCACTTTGCCGTTGAGGTATTCACCGCGGCTGGCAGCGAAATCCTTTGCGGGACGAGCCTTCAGCTCCTTAACGATGGCGTCGAATTCATACTCCAGTGACATATCTATGCCCAGCTCGGAAATAATGCCGTTATAACGATCCTTTATGATCTGGAAATCCTTTGAGAAATCCATGCCGCTGCCTGCAAGCTCGCAGCACTTGTAAAGCATATCCGTGATCTTTATATCGTCTGAAAAGCGTTTTCCGGGAGCTGACGGCACAACGTATCTGCGCTTGTCATCGCTCTTGATGATAGAAGCGACCTTTCTGAACTGATTGGCGTCGGCAAGGGAGCTTCCGCCGAATTTAACGACTTTATTACTCATAATATATCATCCTTTTAACATTGATAATTTTATAGCAATAACTATTATATGCCTTTTTTGCGTTAAAATCAATTGACAGAAAGCCAAAATTAGGGACTTTATAAACTGTATTTTTGGTGAATACGCTTGTACGCCAGTGGCGGACAGTTTATAAACTGTCCCCGCAGCCTCTTACCGCAAGGGCAAAGGCTTTCATTTTGCTCAGGTCCTTGAAACCGTCGGTCTCAAGGCAAGAGCTTGCATCCACAGCAAACGGCCGCAGCCTTTTTACTGCTTCCGCCGCATTTTCGGCAGTGATGCCGCCTGCAAGGAAGTAAGGGCGGCCTGCCTCGCCTATGACCGACCAGTCAAAGGTAAGACCGCTTCCCTGCCCCGAATCCAGCAGGATATGATCGGCGCAGGAGCTGAAGGCAGCTTTTATATCCACCTCCGACCTCACCTGAAAAGCCCTTATCACAGGTATCCCCATTCTCTGAAGCTCCGCTGTGTAGTCCTCGCTCTCGCTGCCGTGGAGCTGCACCATTTTTACAGCACCACCTCTTACGGCAGCAATGACATTTTCAATGGTCTCATCCACAAAAACTCCCACGGGGATAATGTCATTATCCAGCTTTTTTGTGAGCTCCGCCGCTTTTTCGGGAGAGATGTAACGCCTGCTTTTGGGGGCAAAAACGTAACCGATATAATCGGGCTTCACTGCATTTGCGTACTCTATATCCGCTTCGCGGCGAAGTCCACACATTTTTATTTTAGTCATATTATCCTTTCAGCTCGGCAAGCTTAGCCTTTTTATCTGCTGCGCGCATGAGAGTCTCACCGATAAGCACAGCATTCACACCGGCCTCACGGAGAAGCCTTATATCCTCTGCGGACTGAACGCCGCTTTCGGATACGAAGCTCACATCTGCGGGAGCAAGCTCCCGCAGGCGGCGGCTGTTGCCTGTATCAACGGAAAAGTCCTTGAGATTGCGGTTATTCACGCCTATAATGCGCGCACCTGCGGCAACAGCCGCCCGAAGCTCCGCTTCGTCGTGAGCTTCCACGAGAGCCGAGAGTCCCAGCTCATCGCATATGCCGATGTATTCTCTTATCTGCTCCTCAGAAAGTATCGAGCAAATCAGCAGAACAGCCTTTGCGCCGAGGAGCTTTGCCTCGTATATCATATACTCGTCAACAGTGAAGTCCTTGCGTATACACGGTATGCTGACAGCTGAAGCTATCTCGCGGAGATACTCGTCGCTTCCGAGAAACCATTTCGGCTCGGTGAGGACGGAAATGCAGTCCGCACCTGCCGCCTCGTAGTCTCTTGCTATCTGTAAGTACGGGAAGTTCTCAGCGATAATGCCCTTTGAGGGCGAAGCCTTCTTGCACTCACATATAAAGGCGATGTCGTCCTTTTTCAGCGCCTTTTCAAACTCAAAATCACCCTTTGGAAGCTCCAGAGCACGGCGCTTCACTTCTTCGAGAGTGAGCTTCTTTTTTGCTTCCGCCACACGCTCACGGGCATAGTCGGCAAGCTTATCGAGAATAGTCATGCTCCACCTCAGTTCTGTGACTCTGCAATGAACTTATCCATGGCAGCCAGAGCAACGCCGCTGTTGATGAGCTCGGCAGCCTTCTTAACACCCTCAGCCATAGTCTCTGCCTTGCCGCCGATATATATAGCCGCACCTGCATTGAGGAGAACAGCATTGCGCTTATGTCCCTTTATGCTGCCGTCGAGGATACCTCTTGTGATAGCAGCGTTCTCCTCTGGAGTACCGCCCTTGAGGTCGTCCTTGGTGCAGCGCTCAAAACCAAACTGCTCGGGAGTTATCTCATAGTTCTTCATCCAGCCGTTCTTGTACTCGCATACAGCCGTAGGAGCACTCAGAGAGATCTCGTCCAGCTTATCCTTTCCGAAAACTACCATACCGTTCTTTGAGCCGAGCTTCATGAGAACTTCCGCAACAGGCTCAAGCAGAACACTGTCATAAACGCCCAGAAGGTGATGGTTTGGACAAGCAGGATTTGTAAGAGGTCCCAGGATATTGAAAACTGTGCGGAAGCCAAGCTCCTTACGGATAGGACCTACATATTTCATGGAAGTGTGGTACTTCTGCGCAAAGAAGAAGCAGAAGCCTGTGCTCTCAAGGAGCTCTCTGCACTTGTCAGGGTCGAGATTGATATTTGCGCCGAGAGCTTCGAGGCAGTCGGCAGTTCCCGACAGAGAGGAAGCAGCGCGGTTGCCGTGCTTTGATACCTTGATGCCCGAGGCTGCAATAACGAAAGCCGAAGTTGTGGAAATATTGAAGCTGTGAGCGTTATCACCGCCTGTACCGACGATCTCAAGGAGATCCATATTGTGCTCGAACTTTAAAGCCGCGTCACGCATAGCAGCTGCGCAGCCTGTTATTTCATCGATAGTCTCTGCCTTTGTGCTCTTGGTGGAAAGAGCGGACAGAAAAGCTGCGTTCTGAGTAGAAGTTGTCTCGCCGGCCATGATTTCCGATATTACCTTGTACGCCTCATCGTATGTGAGGTCCTGCTTATCAACTATCTTTGCAATTGCTTCTTTAATCATAATAATAACCTCCTGTTATAAATTTATATTTGTAGGGTACGCCGCCCCTACAAGCTAACGGCTCAAAGCATAATCTTGCGCAGCAATATTATGCTTTGGATACTGCTTCTTTCATTTCTTTTACATATTCGCCTACATAAGGCGCTGCGTCCTTACCGTATTTTTCAAGTATGCGTATAATAGCCGAACCAACAATAGCTCCGTCGGACAGAGCTGCCAAAGCCTGAGCCTGCTCCGGCTTTGAGATACCGAAGCCCACTGCGCAGGGCACATTGGTATTATCGCGTACCACCTTTACTATATCGCCTATATTGGTGGTGATCTCACTTCTTACGCCCGTAACTCCGAGACTTGAAACGATATATATGAAGCCCTCTGCTTCTTTTGCTATCATAGCTATACGGTTCTCCGATGTGGGAGCTATCAGTGATATAAGATCAACTCCGTACTGCTTTGCAACAGCAGCGAACTCCTCCTTTTCCTCAAAGGGAAGATCGGGAAGGATTATACCGTCAACTCCCGTCTCGCAGCAACGTGCCATAAAGCGCTCGGCGTCGTAGGAATATACCACATTTGCGTATGTCATGAACACAAAGGGGATCTTAACGTCCTTGCGGAGCTCCTTTACCAGCTCGAATACCTTGTCGGTAGTCACTCCGCCTGCGAGAGCGCGGATATTAGCGCCCTGTATAACAGGGCCTTCCGCTGTGGGATCGGAGAAAGGTATGCCCAGCTCGATAAGGTCCGCGCCGTTTTCCGCAGCCGCACGAACCACCTTTGCAGTAGTCTCGAGGTCAGGATCACCGCAGGTAATGAACGGTATGAAAGCCTTGCCGTTCTCAAAAGCAGCTCTGATATTACTCATATATATCCTCCCCTCTGTAGCGGGCGATAGCAGCGCAGTCCTTGTCGCCGCGTCCCGATACCGTAACGATTATTATCTTATCCTTATCCATTGTAGGAGCAAGCTTCATAGCGTAAGCAATAGCGTGAGCCGACTCGATAGCAGGGATAATGCCCTCTGTGCGTGAAAGATACTCGAAAGCGTTTACAGCCTCGTCATCTGTGATCGGCACATACTCAGCTCTGCCGGTATCGTGGAGATTAGCGTGCTCGGGACCTACTCCGGGATAGTCAAGACCTGCCGAAATGGAATATACAGGAGCTATCTGACCGTACTCGTCCTGGCAGAAGTAGGACTTCATGCCATGGAAGATACCTATTCTTCCTGTGTTTACGGTAGCTGCTGTCTCGAATGTATCGATACCTCTGCCTGCTGCCTCACAGCCAATAAGACGAACTCCCTCGTCGGGGATGAAGTGATAGAAGCTTCCGATAGCGTTTGAACCGCCGCCGACGCAGGCGATAACAGCGTCCGGAAGTCTGCCCTCTGCCTCAAGTATCTGAGCTCTTGCCTCACGGGAGATAACAGCCTGAAAATCGCGGACGATAGTCGGGAAGGGGTGCGGTCCCATAACAGAACCGAGACAGTAATGTGTATCTTCGATACGTGAAGTCCACTCGCGCATAGCCTCAGAAACAGCGTCCTTCAGAGTAGCTGTACCGCTTTTTACGGGGATAACATCAGCGCCCAGAAGCTTCATGCGGTAAACGTTGAGTGCCTGACGCTTTGTGTCCTCCTCGCCCATGAAGACCACGCACTCCATATCAAGGAGAGCCGCAGCAGTAGCGGTAGCAACTCCGTGCTGACCTGCGCCCGTCTCTGCGATAAGTCTTTTCTTGCCCATTTTCTTTGCAAGGAGAGCCTGACCGAGAACATTGTTTATCTTGTGTGAACCTGTGTGGTTCAGATCCTCACGCTTTAAGTATATTTTAGCGCCGCCCAGCTCCCTTGTGAGCTTATCTGCGCGGTAGAGCAGCGAAGGTCTGCCTGCGTAGTTGTTGAGGAGCTCTGTGAGCTCGCGGTTGAACTCGGGATCGTTTTTATAGTGGTCGTAAGCCTGTTCAAGCTCTATGACCGCATTCATAAGCGTTTCGGGGATATACTGACCGCCGTGAACGCCGAATCGTCCTTTTGACTGTGACATGATATCTTTCCTTTCAATTTATATTTATAGTTTACGCAGAATATCCAGCGTATGATTTGAAGCACCGATCAAGTCCTGTCTCTCGCATATGGAGAAATGGTACTCCATGAATTTTTCAAATGTAAAGCTGTCCATAGCGTCGATACATTCACTGATGTAGTTCGCCGCTCCGTCGGCAACTATGAGTTTTGTCCTTTCAACAGGCAGCTCGGAATTAAGCGAGTCTATATCCTCTGTCCGCACCAGCTGAAAGAGCTCCTTGGGCTCGCTTTTGCAGTGCCATTCGGGAGTGAGCATATCGTTATCCAGTACCTTTTGCAGATTTCCGTGAAGAAAAGCGTGCTGTATGACCGCGGCTTCGTTCATACAGTAGGCGACCAGTATGTGACCGCCATTTTTTGTGACTCTCACCGCTTCGGACAGTGCTCTCAGCATATCCTCGCGGATATACAAATGATACATAGGTCCAAGCACAAGTGTGATATCAAAGCAGTTATCAGCAAGCTCTGACAGATCAAGAGCATTTCCCTGTATGGCTTTGATCTTCTCAGTGCCGTCAAGCTTGGCTCTCAGCTTTTCAAGGTTGTGCTCAACCAACTCAACTGCTGTAACACTGTGCCCCTCTTTCGCAAGAGTCACGCTGTAGCGTCCAGTACCTGCGCCTATTTCGAGTATCTTGGGCTGACTGTGTTCCGCGATGCATTCATTGATATACTTCATGGTGGTGAGGTACTCAACCTGTCCCGACTGTGAGAGAAGCCTTCTGTCCTCATCGTAGGCTTTGTAAAAATCTTCAAGGTAACTCATGGCTTGCGACCTCCTGAGTTGAATTTATCCATTTCCAGACTGATAAAGCCCTCTATCATATATTTGTAAACAGTAACTGCAATATCGGACGGTGCTCCGTACTTCCGAGCTTTTTCACCGACTCTTTCAAGAACAGCCTTTACCCGGTCGGGAGCTTTTACGCCGCTCTCGTCCTTTTTGAACTCAGCCGCCTGTCGGACATATTCAGTACGTTCAGCCATAAGCTTTATTATGTCGTCGTCTATCCTGTCGATATTTGCTCTTACCTCTTCAAGAGATGTACATTTCATCGTGTCACCTCCGAATTCTCAGCATCTTATCCGCACCTTTCTGGAACAGATAATCTGTTTTCAGTATCTCCGTCCTGAAGTCACGGCTGAAATACCCGATCACTTTTTCCGTAAGCTTGGTAGCCTTGCTGTCAAGGTCACACAGAGGGAATATCCTCACCTCTCTGCACACCCTCAGCATTTCACTTATAGCGGCAATGTGGAAATCATACCCGAGAGAATCATACATGAGCAGGAAATGGGAGCTTAGCCCTATATCAAAGCTCATATCCTCACAGGGAAGCCTTTCGGGAAGCTCATGGCAGACATATCTGCCCTCGCGCTTACCCTGCTCAAAGTCCTCAAGGAACATTTCCATAGCCGACATGCGTATCTTTTCAAGCTCTTCAACGCTTTTTATCTTATCCCAGACGTAGTTTTCTGAGTTTTCCCTCATCTGAGCAATAATTATATCCCTTACTTCGCTGATACGCGCTCTCAGCTCCTGTGCCGAGAAGCCGTATACAGGGTCAAAGGACATAACCTCCGAGCCTGCCGCGGAAGCCTGACGATTAAAGCTTGCAGGTCCGTCGCCGAAGCCTGCTATCCTCTTTTTCATATCGTCATCGCTCAGCATAAACATCGCTCTGTATTCGTTGATATTCCTGCCCCACGGCACTACCTTTTCAAGCTTCATCCCCATTGACTCTTAAAGGTCTATGAAGTTCTTCAGCATTGTCCTTCCGTCTGGAGTCATTATGGACTCGGGATGGAACTGCACGCCGTATATGGGGTATTCCTTATGCTGTACAGCCATTACCTCGCCGTCGTCGGCAAGCGCGGTAACTTCAAGGCAATCGGGAAGAGTATCTGCATCGGCTGCCAGAGAATGGTATCTTGCCACGGGAGAATTCTCGTCTATTCCCCTGAACAGCGGACTGTCCTTCACGAAGCTTATCACTGACTGCTTGCCGTGCATGAGCTCCTTTGCGTAGGTGACCGTTGCTCCGTAGGCTGCGCAAATAGCCTGATGGCCGAGACATACTCCCAGTGTAGGTATCTTCCGGCACACTGTCTTGGCAGCCTCGATTATGATACCTGCATCCTCGGGGCGTCCCGGGCCGGGTGAGAGGATTATCCTGTCGGGAGCGAGTTTTTCTATCTCCTCCACTGTCATCTCATCATTGCGTATCACCTTTATATCGGGACATATCTCACCGATGAGCTGATACAGATTATATGAAAAGCTGTCGTAATTATCTATGAGAAGTATCATTCGTCTGCCTCCTCTGCCATTTTCAGCGCATTAACAACAGCTGCAGCCTTGTTTATGCACTCCTGATATTCCTTTTCTGGTACCGAATCCGCAACTATTCCCGCACCGCTCCTTACGAAGACCTTGCCGTTTTTCTTATAGGCTATGCGTATGGCGATACAGGTATCGAGATTTCCAGTAAAGTCGATATATCCGATAGCGCCGCCGTAGATGCCGCGCTTGTTGTTCTCAAGCTCCGCTATGAGCTGACAGGCGCGTATCTTGGGAGCTCCCGACAGAGTGCCGGCAGGAAGCACTGCGCTTACAGCGTCAAGACCGTCGAACTCGTCACGTATCTCACCGCGTACAGTTGAGCCTATGTGCATAACGTGGGAATAGCGCTCTATGCTGTGGAGCTTTTCCACCTGCACCGAACCGAACTTGCTTATCCTGCCCAGATCGTTCCTGCCGAGATCGACCAGCATATTATGCTCTGCAAGCTCTTTTTCATCGCGGAGAAGTCCCTCCTCCAGCTCCTTGTCCTCCTTTTCGGTCTTTCCTCTCGGACGGGTGCCTGCCAGCGGGAAGGTATGGAGCACACCGTCCTCCAGCTTGACCAGCGTCTCGGGAGAAGCACCCGCTATCTCCACGTCGGTTCCCGAGAAGTAGAACATATACGGAGAAGGATTTATTGTCCTCAGTATCCTGTAAGTATTGAGGAGACTGCCTTCAAAGCCTGCGCTGAGGCGGTTTGAGAGAACAATCTGGAAAATATCTCCCTCGCGGATATGATTCTTGGCTTTTTCGACCATATCACAGTACTGTTCCTTGCTGAAAAGTGCCGTTACCTCGGTGGTAAGATGTCCCGCAGGCTCTTTCCTGCGCTCTCCGCTGCGAAGGAGCTCAGCCATATGCTTTATTTCCAGCTTTGCCTTGTTGTACCCTGCCTCGCCCTCGTCCAGCCTCATATTGGCTATGAGTATCAGCTTCTGACGGAAGTTGTCAAAGGCTATGACCTTATCGAAGAGCATGAGGTCGACGTCCTTGAAGTTCTCGGTGTCACTGACATCTGTCCTGAGAGTTTTTTCGGAGTAGGCAAGGAAATCATAGGAGAAATATCCTGCCAGCCCCCCCGTAAAGGGCGGAAGGTAATCGAATTTCGGGCTTCTGTATTTTGAAAGTATCTGTCTTATCTGTACTGACGGATCATCTGATGTCATTTTCACATCTCCAATTGTGAGCTGATCTCCCACAGCGGTTATCTGCAATTTCGGATCGAAGCCGAGGAAGGTATATCTTCCCCATTTTTCCTTCTCTGCCACCGACTCGAGCATATAGCAGTGATTCGAGACGTTTTTCAGAGCAGTTATAGCTTCGATGGGAGTACATACGTCCGAGAGTATCTCGCAGCTGACAGGAAGAATATCGTACTTCCCGCTCGCAGCTATCTCTCTGACCTTGCTCAGTTCAGGCATAAAATTCATAAAAAAGCACCTCCGCAGTCTGTACGGGGAAATAAAAAAGTCCCTGACAGACCTGTTTGATCTGTCAAGGACGAATATACTTATCCGCGGTACCACCTTGATTCACGGCTCAGCCGTGCACTTTGCAGGATACTATCATACCCCTGATGATTAACGCACATCCTAACGTCGCAGAATACTCTGAACAGCTTCATAGGCATACCGTTCATTTGACTGCACCCTCAGCGGTCCATTTGCTAACCTGTTTTTTGCCCCATTCTCAGCACCATGGGCTCTCTGTACAAGCATAATTAGCTTTATCTCCGCTTCAACGGTTTGTTTTTTAAATTATAGCACTATATAACCTGCTTGTCAAGCAGGCAAATAAATTTTTTATTTTTAACATAAATAATGCCCCCGCAAGCTCTGCGGGGACGTTAACTCATATGATAATGCCGCTGAAATGATCTATCTCATGCTGAATTATCTCCGCCTCATAATCGCGGAATATGCCTCTGCGGCGCTTGAACTTCTTATCGAGATACTCCACTGCAATAGTCTTATACCTGGTCACGCTGCGTACTCCGCTCAGAGAAAGGCAGCCTTCCTCTGTCTCGTAGGTCTCCTTGGACCTGTCAACTATCACAGGGTTTATCATAGCGACATATTCGTCGCCTATCAGAGCCACAAGTATGGTCTTGTGCACTCCGATCATATTTGCAGCCATGCCCACACAGCGCTCGGAGTTTGCCTCCACCGTATCGAGGAGGTCTCTTACCGTCTGCATATCCGCCCTTGTTGCGGGCTCGGATTTTATACTGAGTACGGCTTCGTCTCTTACTATATCTTTTATCACAGCGATCAGTCTTTCACTGAAAATCAGACTTCAAGTCCAAGGAACGCCTTGAAGTTGTCTGCAAGTATCATCTGGTTTTCCTTCTCGGTGAAGCCCAGCTTCAGGAAGCGCATGAGCTCGTCCTCATGGCTCCACATGGGGAAATCCGAACCGAAGAAGCAGTTTTCGATACCGTACTTCCGTACAAGTGCAGCTGCTCTTTCGGGAGTGATGAATGCCAGTGAACTGCTGACGTCAAATCTCACGTTCTCAAGGCCTGCAAGTGTCTTTTCCGCCTCGTCCCACTGCTGATAGCCGCCCAGATGAGCAGCAAGTATCTGAAGCTTCGGGAAATTGTCATGTATGCTCTTTATACGGAAGGGAGCGGAATAATCGTATCTTGCATCGCCGCAGTGTATGAGAAGGGGCAGTCTTCCCTCCATGAGCTCGTAGATCCTGAAAGCCTCGGGAGAATCCGCATTGAATTTCTGGAAATCGGGATGGAGCTTTACTCCGTGAAGTCCGAGGGATATGATCTGCTCTATATCCGCTTCAAGATCCTCGGAATCGGCATGAGTAGTTCCGAAGCCGTAGAAGCACTTGTGTTTCTCACATTCCTGAGCAATAAAATGATTTATGTTGTTTGTCTGACGGGGACTTGTGGCAGTTGAGCAGACGAGGTACTTTTTAACGCCTATCCTGCTTCCTGCCTCGATGAGCTTCTCGCTGAAGCCGCGGTTATTCATTGGCATATCGTAAAAATGCCCTATGCTGTCAGTTGCCGTATCGGCGATCTTATCCGGAAAAATATGGGAATGAGCGTCGATTATCTCATATTTTTCATATACCTCGGGATTCATTCAAACATCTCCTAAAAACAAATTCAAAAAATATTATACTCCATAATTATTTGTTTGTCAAACGGGAATAAAAGCATTTGCTATAGTTAAAAGAAAAATATTTCTCTGAAATTCAATGGTTTTCCATTGAAAAAGTGCCTGTTTCAGACTACTTATGAAAGCGCTTTCAAAAAAACTATTTTCGTTCTTAAAAGGAGGAACAAATAATGATCACGATCTTAAAGGAAAAATTCTGCTGCTTTGACAATGACAGATCCGTAGTTACAGCGGAGCTTGCAGCAGACGCAAAAAACGACCTTCCCGCTGCAAACGCTATGGCAGGAAGGACACTTTCACAGGGCTCCATTGCCTGGGTTATCTCTACGGGAGCAGTCTACGGCTTCAGAAGCGACGGAAAATGGGTAGACCAGGACACAGGTGAGGTATATGATCCCTCTGCGGAGGACTGAGCCTATGCTGTATGATATGTTCAAAGCAGGCAAGCTCGGTAAAGCCGATGATCTGTACACTCTTCAGGCGGGAAAGCACCTGAGCGGGAACAAGACACCAAGGGAGCGCGAGCTTACGGGGGTACCTCCCCTGCGGCTGCGCTCTGCGGGCTCTCCTCTCATCGACTGGCGTATCAGAGGCGCCGCAGGAGGAGTAGGCAGCCACGGCCTCAACTACCTTAACCAGTCCGAGATCCCTACAGGACGCATAAGCAACTGCTACAACGAAGGCTACATCACATATCCCTACGTCTTCGGCCCCTCAATCCCCGGCGGTCAGGGAAAACCCGCCGTAGACTATAATCAGTGGACCATGGCTGATCCGGGCTATACCGAAAACTACGCAGCTACGGACGCCCGTCCTGCCGCATATGCCAACTGCCAATGGTTCGCCTCTCTGCCCGCGGGGCGCTATAAGCTAATAATAGAGGGCTTCAACAAGGAACTGGGCGAGTATTACGTGACCTTCTATAATTCCGTACTGAACGAAGGCCCGCTGTTAAAGCTCATAGCCGAAAACGGCACCGTAATAGTTGATCTGCCCGATGCAATGGCAGACTTTGTCCAGCCGGGAGCCTACTATCACAAAGAAGTTATCTTCACGGTAAACAGCAATACGAACGTTGGACTTTTCACCAAGATATACTCCTCTCTCATGAGTATGCGTTATATGATAGTGGACGCCTCCGTGGAAGCTCAGCCCTTCACGAACTGGGATTACTACATACAGTTTTCGGGAGTTACCTGCTGGGAGCCCTACAAGCTCTCACTGCCCGTAACTGTACGCAGCGGCAGCAATTCTGCTGTGGTATACATTGATCTTAACGGGAGCCCGCTGGGTGAAAACGATACAGCCAGCCTGACTGATTCGGGAATAAACATCCCCACATTCAGCGGGATAAACACAATAGACGCAGACAGTCCCGTAAGGCCCTCCGAGATGTATATAAAATATACAGTATAAACGTCCTGCCGTTACCTGCGGAAAAGGAGTACCTTATGGTACTCCTTTTTCACAGTATAAAGCATATAAGCCCTGAACAGCCCTCGTTTATGATACGCTCCAGTGTCTCCTGAAGCTTCATACGCGCGTCCACCGGCATCTTGAAAAGCTTGCTGTGGAGCCCTTCGTTAACCAGCTCGTGCAGGGACTTGCCGAAGATATTGCTCTCCCATATTTTCTTCGGATCGTCGTCAAAGCCGTCCAGCAGGTACATCACCAGCTCCTCGGACTGCTTTTCCGTCCCCACTATAGGACTTATGGTGGTATTTATCCCTGCCTTCATGAGATGTATCGAGGGAGCCGAGGCCTTCAGCCTGACTCCGTACTTTCCACCCTGACGGATGATCTTTGGCTCCTCAAGAGTCATTTCCTCCAGCTCGGGCATGACTATGCCATAGCCTGTGGCTTCTACCTCTGCAAGGGCAGGCTCAATGCGCTTATACTTGCGCCGTATTTCGCTGAGCTCCGTGAGAAGCGGCATAAGATCGCTTTCGCTCTCTATCTCTATGCCTGTTTTTTCGCCGAGTATGCGATAAAAGAGACTGCTGTCAAGCTCCGCGTCAATAGTCACAGCCCCCCGTCCCAGATCCATGCTGCTTATCTCCGCCCTGACAACATGAGGACACTCCGCAATGGCAGCCGCCGCAAGCCTTGTTTCACGCACCAGCTTTATGTCCTTTGCAGCTTCCCTTATGCAGTCCATGATGCTGCTTTTCAGCCAGTGTCCCTTCTCAAGGGTATTTATCCAGCCCGAGGTGCGGATATTTATCTCCTTTACGGGAAAGGAGAAAAGTATCTCCCGCATTATCTCCCGTATGTCCTCCTCGCTCATTTCAAGGCAGTTAACAGGTATAACCTTTGCGTCATAGCGCTCGGTGAGCTCCGCTGCAAGAGACGCAGCCGCCGCTGACTCGGGTGAGACCGTATTGAGTATGACCACAAAGGGCTTGCCGAGCTCCCGGAGCTCACGGATAACGCGCTCCTCACATTCCGCATACTCCTCACGGGGAATGTCCGTGACAGAGCCGTCCGTGGTAATGACAAGACCGATGGTGGAATGATCGGTTATGACCTTCTGAGTGCCTATCTCCGCCGCCATATTGAAGGGTATCTCCTCATCGAACCATGAGGTCATCACCATACGGGGCTGTTCGTTCTCAATGTATCCCATAGAGCTGGGAACTATATATCCCACACAGTCTATTAGCCTTACGTTGAATTCGGCGCCGTCCCCGAGATCTGTGCGGACCGCCTCCTCTGGTATGAACTTCGGCTCTGTGGTCATTATGGTCTTGCCTGCCGCAGACTGCGGAAGCTCATCGAGAGCCCGTTCCTTCATGGATACCGACTTTATGTTCGGTATGACAAGAGACTCCATGAAACGCTTTATAAAGGTGGATTTTCCTGTCCGCACAGGTCCGACGACACCAATGTAGATATCGCCTCCCGTGCGCTGTGCAATATCGCTGTATATATCTTTAGTCATACAAATCTCCTTTTTATACGGGAGCTCCCGTTTCTATTTCACGATACTATCGGTATAAGCAGCATACCGCCGCTTTCCAGACGCTCTCCCGTGAGGTCGTTCTCCTCCATAACCGCGCTGACGTCGGTGCTGTAACGCTTGGCTATATCCCAGATGCTTTCGTTCCGTGCGCCGAAATACAGTTTTATGGCGTAATCGCCGTCCCGCTCCTTCTTCATGCTGTCGTCTATGATGATGTCAGTTATACCCTTTACCGAATCGGAGCTGTACACGGAAAGCTTTACGACAATGTCGGATCTTGCCGTAAGAACTCCCTCGGCAGATATTTCATAGGAAGTCTCGCGTACCGCCGCCTCTGCGGACAGGGCAGCTCCGCTGATATCATCGGGAAGCCCTATAGTCTTTTCAAAGGCTTCCTCATGATCGGGCATTATTATCATGCCCGCCTTATCCTTTGCCGCCATGGAACAGGTCAGCATACCGCTTATGACTACCGAGCGTCCGTCGTCTGCTGCGCGTATGTTGATGTTTCTCGCTTCGCTCCACATGGCGAAGATATTCTGCGGAACGTTCTCCCCCTCCGCAAGTCTGATACTGTAACGGAAGCTCTCGTCATACACCGCAGGGATCTGCTCGGCCTGTATTTCCGAGGTCTCAACTGTACAGGGATAGACTGTGGAAAAAGCATCCTCGGCTATCATGGCTGCGGCAGTCCTGACACCGCGGCATACAAGGCGCAGCTCCGCCTCACAGCGCAGTATCCTGCTGCGCTCCTCCTTATCGACCGCAGCAGATGCCGTGCAGCTCACCACCTCGGGAGTCACGGTACATTCGTAGCTGTCATCAAGTCCCTCCACATCGATTATCTGACTGTACCCCAAAGAGAAGCGCATGGTCTCCACAGTGCCTCCTCCTGTATAAAGAAGCTCCACATCAGCCTCGCCTCTGGCAAGGAGCTTTCCCGAAACCAGCTTCTTTTCGCACTGACCTGCTGTGCAGCGGCAGCTTATAATGCTTTCTATATCGGGCTGAGCAGCACTCAGCTCTATATCCTCCTCTATACGGACGCTCTTACCGCCGCTGAGCTTTTTCGCCGCAAATCTCAGCTCCGTCTTTTTCAGCTGGATATTCATGCCCGAGGCGTCGGACACCACCTCCTGCTCTCTCCGCCCCGTTACCCTCACCTTAACGGAAACAGCTCCCCGCAGATCCAGCCGCCGCTTGTTCACAGCCCTGAAGTTCACATGTTCGGTTTTCGGTATAAGCACGATCTCTGCATCTTCCGCATTCCTTCCCAGCTCCACTGTCTTGGTGAAGGCTCTGTGCTGCTCCACGGACTGCACCGCCCCACCGTCCTCTCCGCAGTAAAGTATGCGTATATCGCACCTCAGCTCATAGGTGAGCCTGCTGCCGCTCACCGAGCGCCCCGTTATGACCGGAACGGTATCGCACCGTATCAGGCGGAAAATGTCGGGACAGTAATCGGGAAGGATATAGTCCATTTCCACAGACTGCTCCTGAACGCCGTCATATATCACCTCAGCGGCAGGGACAATCTCTTTTGTCAGTTTAAATTCCATTGTGGGAACCTCCTTGAAAATCGCTTTGTTTAATTGTATTCACCGCGGAGTACAAGTATTCCTCACGGCACGGATAATATCATTATCCCCTTTTTCATCATATAATGAACAGTACCGCAGATGCTTCCCAACTGCGCAGTATGCAGCAGTCAGGGGTGATACTTTTGACTATATGTGTATTTGATATGCCTTCATATACCTACGCTGTCAAGGGGCAGCGGCTGCTGAGGGCAAGAGGCGTTCCCTGCGCACTGAAGCGAAGAGAAAGAAGCTTAGCAAGGGGCTGCGGCTACTCTGTCCATGTTTACGGCAGCGGAGCCGAGGCGGCAGAGCTCCTTGAAGCTTACAGGATCCCCTTCTCCGTGAGGAACAGCGGAGGTGAAGACGATGATAAACTTTGACAACGCCGCCACCACCTTCCCGAAGCCCCTTTCGGTACGCCGCGCCGTGTCAGAAGCAATACAGAACTTCGGCGGCAACGCGGGCAGAGGCGGTCACGAGCTAGCCATGCGCACCTCGGAAGCCCTCTACAGCGCCCGTGAGACGGCAGCGGCCTTCTTCGGGGCAGAGCCCGAGAATACCGTATTCACGCTGAACTGCACCCATGCGCTGAATATGGCGATACAGGGTGTCATGGCAGAGGGCGGGCATCTTATCATAAGCAGCATGGAGCACAACTCCTCTGCCCGTCCCGCAGTCAGCCTCGTCATGAAAAAACAGATAACCCTCTCCGTAGCGGAGGTCTTTCCCGACACCCAGCGCACTGTGGAGAGCTTTCGCCAGCTAATACGCAGCGATACCCGCGCCGTGGTCTGCACTCTCGCCTCCAACGTCACGGGACAGCTCCTCCCCTTCCGCGAGATAGGAAAGCTCTGCCGTGAAAGGGGCATATGCTTTATCGCCGACGGCGCACAGGCCTGCGGAGTGTACGATATAAAGCTTTCACAGGGGATAAACATCCTCTGCACCGCAGGTCACAAGGGACTTTACGGCATTACAGGCACAGGACTTCTCGTAACAGACGGCAGCTTTCCCATTGTGCCCGTCATACAGGGCGGCACAGGCAGCAGCTCGCTGAGTCTTTTCCAGCCTGAGATGCTCCCCGACAGCCTTGAAAGCGGTACTCCAAATATAATCGGAGCCGCAGCATTAAAAGCAGGCATACGCTTCATCGGGCAATACGGCATGAACAGGCTCCGCGCCCATGAGGAAAGACTCTGCTCGCGGTTTATATCGGAGCTTGAGGATATGGGCGGCGTGACCGTTTACCGTGATGTCGCAGCGGACTATGCCCCCATAGTGTCATTCAATATCGACGGGCTCAGCTCGGAGCAGGCAGCAGCAGTCCTTGCGGAAAAAGGCTTCTGCCTAAGGGCAGGCTACCACTGTGCAGCCCTTGCCCACGCTTCTCTCGGCACCGCACAGGGCACTGTACGCTTTGCTCCGTCGGTATTCAGCACGGAAGAAGAGGTCGGAAAGCTTGTATATAATGTTAAAACATTGAAATATTTACCAAATTCGTAAAAAACTATTGAAATTATCTGAATTTGTGGTACAATAATATTATGCAGTATTGTGCAGTTGGCTATGAGGACGTAAGTCCTCATACATAATAGATAAACGTACAGAGTAGATATGTGTAATCTTTCCCCGAGGGGGTGCAGTTAAATGTTCCATTCTTCTCCGCAGGCGGTTCTTGACGCATTTCTCAGTGTCGTTGCTACGTTCAAGCCTATCGACGTCATTGATGTACTTATCCTTACAGGCGTTATTTACCTTCTGCTGAAGCTGATACGCGAGACTCGTGCAGGTCAGCTGGTCAAGGGTATCATTTTCCTGGTGGCAGGATATTTCATAAGCAAGGCTTTAGATCTCAAGGTAGTCAGCTACCTTCTCCAGAAGACTCTCAGTATGGGTGTTCTGGCTATCATAATACTCTTCCAGCCCGAGCTGAGAAGAGCTCTCGAAAAAGCAGGCAGAAGCAAATTCGGTATACGACTCTTCGGTCTGGGCATCAACTCCAACGAGATGAAGGAGAAATGGACTCCCGCCATTGATGCAATATGCGATTCCTGCGTAGAGCTTTCCGCGTCCTGTACAGGTGCTCTGATAGTCGTGGAAAGGCAGGTCCGTCTCGGCGAACAGATCGAGACAGGCACCATACTTAACGCCACACCCAGCAAAGAGGTGTTCGGCAATATCTTCTATCCGAAAACTCCGCTCCATGACGGCGCGGTCATAATGCGCGACGGTATCATACTTGCCGCCTCCTGCTTCCTGCCGAAGCCCGCAAAGGACGCTCTCATCAACAAGAAGCTGGGCTCGCGCCACAGAGCTGCTATCGGCATGAGCGAAAACTCAGATGCCATAGTTATCGTCGTATCGGAAGAGACAGGTCAGATCTCCGTTGCCATAAACGGAGAGCTCACCAGAGACTATACCCGCGATAAGCTCAGGTTGCTTCTGGAGGATCAGATCCTCAATGACAAGACCGAGATTTCTATCGGCAAGAAGAAGCTCTTTTCTTCACGCTCCGAAAGGAGGAAGAAAGAAAAATGATCCTGAACAAGAAAAAAAGCAGTATCAATGAAGCAAAAAGCAATCTTATGCTGCTGATAATAGCATTCATATGCGCCATTGCAAGCTGGTTCATCATTGCCATGACGCAGTACCCCTCCGAATCAAAGGAGATCAAGGAGGTACCGCTGGACGTTGATACAAGCGGCACGTCTGCCTCGGAGCTTTCAGTCATAAACAACAGGACCGACCACGTAAGAGTGACTCTGGACTGCAGCCGTACCGATTACAGCCGTATAACTGCCGATACCCTTACGGCTTACCTGGACTACGACAATATTTCCTCCGCAGGTTCAAAACGGCTCACCGTCAAGCTGAAGAGCAATAACGGCGCCGAATTCTCAAACGTTAAGATCTATCCTCCTACCGTTGATGTAGAGCTGGATAAGATCGTCAAGCTCCCGTTTACTCTTGGGGCAAAGATACAGAACAAGACCTTCGCGGAGGGCAAGGCTGTCTTTGATGAAGAAATAGCCTGCGATCCCGCAGAGGTGACCATAAAGGGTCCTTCCAAGATTCTCGACAAGATAGACAAGTGCTATGCTGTATCCACTGAAAAGGAAACTCTTGACAGCACCGTGATACTCACAAGCAATGAGTTCTGGCTTTACGACGAAAGCGGTAAGCAGATAAACTATACCGAAAACGATCATCTTTCCTTCGAGCCGAACAATGTTAACATAAAGGTTCCTGTGATAGATCAGAAAACGGCAACTATCAAGGTCAATATCACTTCTGCTCCCACCGAGCTGGATACAAGCTGTATCAAGTTCAACATAACCCCCGAAACTATCGTCATCGGAACCCACGATAACGAGACCAAGCTCAGTGATACCTATGAGATATCCATACCTCTGAGCGATCTGGAGCTGGGTTATTCCAAGAACTTTGACATCAGCAGCAAGCTTTCGGCAAAGAATATCATAAACCTTTCGGGAACAGACAAGATCAATGTTACCCTTGACAACGAGGGGCTTGCTTCACGCGAGATGAGCATAAACAATAACAATATCCACCCGACCAATGTTCCCAACGACGGATATGAATATACAGTCATCACGGAAAAGCTCAATATAACGCTGATAGGGCCGCCCGATACCATCAACGGCATCACTGCTGCCGATCTCAGCGCAGAGGTAGATCTTCTCGGTGTAGATACCTCCAATAATCCCGATCTGTTCCAGTATGACGTAACGGTATCCTGTCCGTCACACAATAACATCTGGGCAATAAGCCAGGGAAAGGTAAATGTTCAGAAGGCTCCCAAAGAGAGCACCAAAAGACAATCTCTCCCCTCATCGTCGTCAACAGTTACCACAACACCCAACTGATCCCGTAGCTCCGCTGTTTTATGGCAGCGGAGCTTTTCTTATTTGCAAATCATACACCGTCATCCTGCACAAATATATAACAACATATTTATTGTTTGTACCGATTTTGACCATGAATTAACAATTTGTTAACATTTGCATGGTAAAAACATGATATAATTTCCCTGTACGAATTCTTGTACACATATTATTTACAATTATTTTTTCTGAAAGGATGATAAGCAATGAAAAACCATATCTCAAACAGGATCAAAGCATCTGTTTTAAGCCTTGCAATGGCTGCCGCAATGGTCCCGATGTATTCCGCTCCCGTAAATGCGGTAACTACTTCAGGACTCTCTGCTGTCTCAGAAAACAAGGGCGTTTCCCAGACCATGAAGGTCGATTCTGTATATGAAGGCACTATACCCGACGACGGCGCCGACTCGGTGACCTTCACTCTTGAGACCAGCTATTCCGGACAGAGCTATTCATACGGCTTCGGCTGCGCTACCAAGGAGGATCCCTACTGGCTTGAGCTCGATAAGAGCGGCAAATGGGTAGACGGCTCCAAGGCAGAGGGTACAGCCTGCAAGCTCGACAAGGCAACGAGCACCATAACCATCGACCTTAAGAAGGCAGGTGCAAAGCCGGGAGGAAAATTCGAATTCAGATGCTATTACTCCGCACACTGGGATAACTCCAAGGGAGATATGGTAGACAATACCGTTAAGCTCACAGGCGTTGACTTTGGCGGCGGAAGCTCCAGCAGCAGTTCCAGCAGCTCAGGCGTTACTTCCAAGAACAAGAAGAGCGGCTCCTGGACTTTCAAGGACAATAAGGACGGCACAGCTACTATCTCATCCACAGTTACAAAGCAGCTGGACGACCTTGATTATAAACTCACACTGGGCTACGATGAAGAGTACTATGAAAAGAAGGGTATCGAGCCCGATGATGATTCTCCTATGAACAGCCATAAGTTCAAGTACAGCGATTTCGGCATCTCAAGCACTGATGAAGTAACCATAGAGTCCCTCTACGTTGTAGTAGAGACCGATTTTGACGTTGACAAGTTCATGTACGGCTGCGGAACCAACGTTGCCGAGGGCTCTCCTTCCGATACAGAGTATCCAAAGAGAGGCATCATCGACGGCAAGGAAAAAGCAGGCTACTGGTATAACGAAATGGGCGAGGAAGCAAGAGAAGAATTTGAGGAGCAGGGCGTTGTATTCGGCCTCAAGACCATAGGCGAAGGTACTACCATTGAGGGCGCAGGCAAGTATATCGAGTGTCTCTGGGACGTTCCCGCAGATGTACAGAAGGATCAGACAACCGCGCCCAGCGATTCTATCGGCTTCCAGTTCTGGTACGGTACAAAGGACGCTTCAAAGTACACCGAGATCACCTCTTCTGATGATGTTACCATCACCAGCGCAGCTCTTACCTATACCATAACCAAGACCGTTCCATATACAGCTTCTTCAAAGACCTCACAGAGCGCTACTCTGGACTGCACGGCTACTTCGGATACCAAGAAGAACTTTGAGGTATCCTACAAGGATCTGGGCATAGAGGACGATATGGACGTTTATGCAGTACGCTTCGACGTATCCGCCACAAAGGAAATCAAGAAGCTTGTATACGGCACAGGTACAGGTACTACCGATGAAAAGAACGATTACTGGTTCCAGGAGCCTGTAAACTCTGTTGTACTGGGCGCAGGCAAGAGCGCTGAGATCATGTGGATACTTCCTACCTCTGTATCAGGCTCAACCCCCGAAAAGAATATAGTAAATCCCGACGGAAACGTTGTATTCGGCTATTATTACGGCGAGAGCGATACTATCAAGGTAAACAATGTTGAAGTATACTATGCTGTTCCCGAGACTACTACCACTACTACAACCACAACGACTACCACCACTACAACTACCACTACTGTTACATCACCCACAGTTACTCTCTGGGGCGATGCTAACTGTGACGGAACTGTTGACCTTGCAGACGCTATCCTCATCATGCAGTCACTTGCCAACCCCAACAAGTACGGCATCGGCGGTACAGCTGCCAAGCCTCTTACAAAGCAGGGTCAGGCAAATGCAGATGTTGATACATCTACAAAGGGCCTCACAGGTGATGACGCTGTTAAGATCCAGGAGTACCTCCTCAAGAAGGTATCTTCTCTCGATCCTACTAAGTAATTACTGAAATAACATAGAAAAGCGGCGCTGATGCGCCGCTTTTTGCAGCTATGAGCACCGCCTGAACACCAAAGCTTCCCTTGTTCCCGTAAAAAATAGCTTAACAATGCTCAAGAGCTGCCGTTCTCAATGAGGGCTTTTTTATGTAAAACACCGAAAAAATGCCTTTATATGGTATTTTTTTAAGAAATCACTTCCATTTATGGCTATTTTATGCTATAATTGGTTTTACACTTTTCAGCATTTTTCTGGCTGTTAAATGCAAACAGGTCTGTTACAGGGGGTAAAAGGCCGAAAATATCATAGAAGGAGAATAAAATGAGAGCTAAACGATTATTAGCGTCAATGCTGTCATTTGCCCTGTGCTCGGGAGCAGTTCCGTCTTTATGTGCTTCTGCGGCTGACGGGCAGGCTGCAGCAACAGCGGCAGTAATTATGGCAAACGACACTTCAGCAGCTGTCGGAGCTTCCGCCGAAGCGGATACCTTCGGTATGATCATAGGCAACAACAAGACGTACACTGTCAACAAGGGCTCTGTGGTGACTATCAACCTTGGCGACGTCAATTTTGACGGCATGATAGACGCCAACGACGCCTCCGCCATACTTGTGGCGTATGCAAGTATGTCATCAAAGGATCATACCTCAGTATTTACAGCTGCCCAAACCATAGCAGCAGACGTCAATTTAGACGGCAAGGCGGATTCCGTGGACGCTTCCTGCGTTCTTTCGTACTACGCCTACCTTTCTACAAGAGGTACTCTCCCCATCGAGAGCTTCCTGAAGCTGGAAGAAATGATGGCGTCAACCACAACAACTGCAACAGCAGCAAAGACTACGACCACAACAAAAACTACATCAACTGCCTCAGCTTCAAAGACAACTTCAACGGCTGCGGCAAAGACCACTTCATCGACCTCATCATCAATAACAACAACAGCAGCTTCAACAACGGGAAAAGCCACACCCCCTCTCACGGCTTCGTCCGCGACAACTACAACAACTGCTGCATCTGTTACTAATACTTCAACCTCTTCGGCAACCACCTCTGTATCAAAAACAGCCGCAACGACATCAACGACTTCGACAGTATCATCAACTGCAACTTCGACCACTTCGTCGACTACTTTCCTCTCATCCACCACGACCACAACTACTGCCGCACCTACTACTACAACGACTACTGTGACCTCCACAGCAACGACCACTGCATACGTTGATCCATACAAGGTGCATACAATAAAGCTCAGCGAAAATGTGCTGAAGCTGAATGTAGGCATGGGCGGCATATCCTATGTTACCATGCTCCCCGCTACTGCCGACCGCAGAGAGATATGGAGCTGCTCCGATGAAAGCATCGCCGTAGTTGACAACGAAGGCTGGATCGTAGGAAAATCGGAGGGAACCTGTGTCGTTACGGTTACCAGCTTCAATAATCCCGCCGTTAAGGCAGATATAAAGGTTACAGTATGTGATCCCAACAAGGTAAACGCCATCAAGCTCAGCAAGACAGAGATGTCTATTCCCATAGGCGGCGGAGATATATCCTACGTTACCATGCTGCCTACAAATGCTACCAACAAAAAGGAGATATGGATCAGCTCGGATGAAAGCATTGCTACCGTCAATGACGAAGGCTGGGTCAGCGGAATCAGAGAGGGCACCTGCATAGTTACAGTATACAGCAGAGCCAATCCCGCAGTACATGAGTCCATAAAGGTTAATGTTACCGACCCCAACAAGGTAAGCGCAATAAAGCTCAGTAAGTATGAGATGAACATACTTGTAGGAAATCTTGACATATCCTACGTTACAATGCTGCCAAAGACAGCACTCAACGTTGAAGAGGTATGGACAAGCTCAAATCCTGCCATAGCCACAGTTGACAAATGGGGCAATGTTTACGGAGCATCTCCCGGAAGCTGCATCGTTTCCGTTATCAGTAAGGCAAATCCCTCTGTAAAGGCAGATATTGTCGTAAATGTACTGAGCAGGACCACCACAACTACCACAACAACGACTACTACCACTACGACTGTCACGACCACAACTACAACAGCACCCTATATCTCCTCACATATAGTACAGAACATAAATGGCGTTACCTATGTGGACGGAATACTCATAGTTAACAAGACCTATTCCCTTCCCAAGGATTACGCTGTTTCAGGACTCAACGCCAATGCCCTTGCACAGTTCAATACAATGGCACTTGACGCTGCACAGCTGGGACTCTCTCTCAAGTGCTCATCGGGCTACCGTTCATACAGCTATCAGGAAACTCTCTACAACAGCTATGTTCTCAGGGACGGAAAGCTCCTGGCCGATACATATTCAGCAAGGCCGGGGCACTCAGAGCACCAGACAGGACTTGCGATAGATGTAAACTCCATAGATTACACCTTCCTTAATACTCCCGAGTGTGCATGGCTTGAGAAAAACGCTCATAAGTACGGCTTTATCATACGCTACCCCAAGGGCAAGGAAGCTTACACAGGCTTCAGCTATGAGCCCTGGCATTTAAGATACCTTGGAACTGCAACAGCCACCGAGGTATACAACAGCGGACTCTGCCTCGAAGAATACCTGGGCATATCCTCCGCATACGCAAACTGAACAAAAGCTGCCGCAGACCTGCGGCAGCTTTAATTTATATCAAAGCAGCCGTCAGGAGCTCTGCCATATGCCGGGAAGCTATCCGCGGGAGCAATGCTCCACCTCCTGACGGCCGCTCATATTGCTGCTTACATTATATTATGCAGAAAACCAAAAAAGGTACAATGAAAATTCTTACAGCAGAAGAAACTCTCCGTAAATATTGTTGTCATATTTGTCAGATTTATGTAACCGATAGGAAACTGTACGTAAGCATTTCATATCCGAACTGTATTCAAACCGAAATCGCTCTGTTATTGCATATTTGTGATCCATAGGGTATAATATAGACAGTAAAGGGAAAAAGAAATAAACAAGAACCTTCATTGTTCCTCGTTTCTGCGTCGATCATACCTCCCGACGCAAAACACACCCATGGCGGTGTCGCACACCACCGCTTCATGAACACTCCTTTCGGAAAGAGAAAAATGACCGTCGGCGCAAAAGTGTCGGCGGTCCTCTTTTTTTATTTCAGTGTCACATTTTCACAGGATCATGCGTTATATAATATGGGGGACAAAACAATTCCTTTCATAAAAAGTGATCCAGACGGTGTGGAAAGACGAAGCCGCTGTAAATCATGCGGTCTGCACAAATAATCCCTGCGCTTTTGTTCAAACGGAAGAAAACGGGATGATCTTCGTCTTTTTACACCTCAAAAATCACTATTTTTAAAAGAAAATGTTTTCACCATAAGAACAGATATTTATGTGCTTCAGCCTTTGCGGCTGCGGCCTGCCTGTCACCGGCATGATGCGCCGCAAAGAAGGGCAGGAACGCATATCCGTACCGGTAAGCGAAAAGATCTGATACAGCGTTTTTTCCATAATGGTCTCTATATATTCAGAAAAAGAGCAGTCCTTCTCCATGGACTGCTCTTTTACTTTTTTCATTTATAAACGCCGCTGTTACCGCAGCGATCTATCTGTTCAATTACTGACCGTCAACGATGGGAGCAAGAGAACCTATCTTTTTGATGAGGAACTCCTGGATACGAACAGCGTCGTCACCTGTAAGTCCTCTTGTAGATGCGTCAACATCAGCATTTATCTGACCCTGCCTTGTGAGAGGCTTGGGAGCTGTACCGCCGATGCCGTACTTATTTGGGTTGGCAAGTGACTGCATGATGAGGATAGCGTCCGCAAGGTCAACAGTACCGTCGCAGTTAGCGTCGCCCCATACCTCGTTTCCTGTATTCTTGGAATCTGAGGAAGTGGTGCTCGTTGTAACAGGAGATGTCGTTGTCGTTGTCGATGTTGTAGTTGATGTTGTGCTGGTAGTTGTGGGAGCACTGGTTGTTGTGGTAGTTGTGGTTGTAGTGCTTGTTGTAGAGGTCGTAGATGTTGTTGTAGTGGTGGTAGTCGTCGTTGTAACCGAAGTGGTAGTAGTAGTTTTGTCTACTATAACGGGAGTACCGCCGCCTGACTTGCCGCCGTCGAGGTTGCTCTTAGCACCAGATGAATAGAAAGTATTCAGTGAGATACCGTTCTGACCGAGTGCAGTCTGGTGATCGAGACCGATGAACTTGCCCGAGTCAGTCTGCCAGAGTACCTTCTTGAGGATACCGTAACGTGCAGGATCCCATGTCAGGAAGTCGTGGCTGAGAAGTCCGCCTGTATCGCCTGAGTTAGGATTCAGACACCAGTATGTATGGTTGATATGATTCTTGAGCATATAATCGCGGAGGAGCTCCATCCATTTCTGGTTCTTGGTTCCGTCAACGAAGCCGCCCCACTCACCGATGAGGAGAGGAGCCATATCCTGCTCGTTGATATAAGCCCATGTACCGCGCCAGTAATCATCAAGGAGAGTTTCCTCAGTGAAGTTCTTGTCAAACCATGTCTGTGCATAAACAGACGGGCCGTAGTCATGAGGAGAATAAACGATCTGTGCCTGCTTTGCAGGTGTGGACATCTTTATGGGATAGTCCTTAACACCGCGGAGGTTTCCGCCCCACCATGCGCCGTACCATCTCTTCTCGTCCTCTGTCTTGGGCTCCCATACATCGGGTGTATCGAAATCATAGCCCTTTTCTGTCATAGGATACTGCTCGATACCTTCGATGAAAATAAGTGCATGGGGGTTGACATCGAGGATAGCCTCTGCGCAGTTTGTTGCAGCATAAGCCCAGTTGTTCTCGTCAGTAGAGCCGTCCCACTTTGCAATTGTGCTGGGGCATCCGCCGTCCTTATAGGCACGCTTGCCGTGAGGCTCATTCTTCAGGTCATAACCGATGAGTGTATCATCGTTTGCATACTTCTTTGCCAGCCATACCAGAGTATCCTGCCAGTCCTTTGTGGTTATGCCTGCCTTGCCGTACCAGAGCTCATAGTCATGGCCGGAGTTGTTCTCATCAGGGCTGTGTATGTCAATGAAAGCCTTGATACCGTACTTCTTGCACTTCTGCATGATGATGTCGAAGATCTCCATGGAGTTCTTTATGGTCTTGCCGTCCTCCAGAACGAAATCCTTGTTGATATTGGTATAATAGCCCGCAGGAGTTACCTTGCCGTCCTCTCCGACCTGATCGGTGGGAGGAGTATATGAAGCCTGTACGGAACTTACCTTATGGGGCTCTCCGTTCATCCATGATTTGAGCAGAGTGGTGGAAATCGGGAAACGGAGAACATTGATACCGTGATCCGCAATGCTCTGGAGCATATCGTCAACATCGGCAGCATATAGGCCGTGTGCACAGTTTTCAGAGCAGTTGAATCCGAACCAGTTGGCACCTGTCAGCCATACCTCGTTTCCGTTCATGTCGTAGAGGCGGCTGCCCTTTGCATGTAGCCAGTCGTCGCCTGTGTCATCGGCAGCTGCGACATTTGCGATAGTGTCGGGAGCTACCAAAGGTGCATAGTAAGCCGTACCTGATACAGTTACGGCTGCTGCGGCAGCAAAGGCTGCCACTGAGCGCAAGATTTTTTTCATAATTTTTTCCCTCTCATAAAAAATTTATTTTGTCCGCTGTGCCCCCTTAAGCACAGCGAGCCAATACATTAAGCAATTGGAAGCTTGTCGTACTTTCCGATAAGCTTCATCTGGATGACCATAGCGTCATCGCCTGTGAGTCCCTTTTCGCCGTCAACATCTCCGCAGGCGGCGCCTTCTTCGGTGATATGATGGGCATCAGTGCCGTTCTGACCGTACTTATTGGGATTTGCAAGAGCCTGCATTATGAGTATAGCGTCTGCAAGATCCACATCACCGCTGAGATTAGCGTCTCCGTAAAGTCTATTACTGACGGTGGAAACGGATGTCGAAGTGGTGGAGGTGGTGGAAGTGCTTGTATTTGATGTTGTGGTCACCGTTGTAGTGGTGGTAGTACCGCTCTCCGAGACAACGGGTGTACCGCTGGAGGTCTTTCCGTTATCGATATTGCTTCCCTCTGAGGAAGCATAGCTTGAATAGAACTCATTGAGTGATATTCCATTCTTTCCGAGAGCCACCTGATGATCCAGACCTATGAATTTCTTTGATTTCTGTGTTTTCCATATAGCGGGATAGTAGTAGGTCTCGTACTTCTCCTCATCCCAGATTATCATGGTATTGCCCTCGATCTTTCCGTCAGCTCCCGCAGTTGCGGAGAAACGTATATCCTTCCAGAGACCGCCTGTATCACCTGAGTCGTCGTTAAGGCACCAGAAGGTATGGTTGATATGGTTCTTTATCATATAATCGCGGATAAGTCCCAGCCACTGCTCGTTCTTTCCGCCGTCGAGACGTCCGCCCCACTCACCGATAAGGAGAGGATACATATCCTTTTCTACCAGGTAAGCCCAAGTGTCTCTCCAGTAATCATCAAGGAGAGTCTCTTCGGTGAAATTCTTCTCGAACCAGGTCTGCTGGCTTACAACAGGACCGTAATCGTGAGGTGAGTAAACTATCTGTGATGTACCTGCCTTTGGCATAACGGGATACTTTGCAACACCGCGGAGATTGCCTCCCCACCATGCGCCGTGTCCCTCAAAGCCCTCAACGCCCTCGATGAGTATGAGCGCATGGGGGTTCTTGGCAAGAATAGCGTCAGCGCAGTCCTCGGCAGCCTTCTTCCAGTTGTTGGGCTTGTCCGAATCGTCCCATATAGCATCAACGGGAGCGCCGCCATAGGTGCTGTGAGGCTCGTTCTTGAGATCGAAGCCTATAAGTGTATCGTCGTTCTTGTAGTGATCTGCGCACCATGCAAGAGTCTCTATCCACAGATCGGTCGTAACCTCAACGTTCTTACCGTCTCTGCCCTTGAATGACTTGCCGTACCAGATACCGTAGTTATGTCCCGAGTTGTTGGATTCGGGGCTGTGAATGTCAATGAATGCCTTTACACCGTACTGCTTGCACTTTGCAAGGAGCACATCGAAGGTCTGCTGACTGTTGGCGATGGAACCGTCGGGATTGATAAGATCAATATTGAACGGATAAGAAGGATCGTCATTAGGGTTAACGCTTCCGATGGGATCGGGATCGCCGATCATCCAGTTGTAAAGGAGCTCCGTGGAAACAGGAAGTCTGAGAACATTAACTCCGCGGTCGGCAATATCCTTTACCATATCGTCAATGTCTCCGCTCCAGAGGTAATGGGGTACGCACTCGGTACAGTTGAAGCCGAACCAGTTGGCGCCCGTGAGCCATACCTCGTTTCCGTTCATGTCGTAAAGACGGCTTCCCTTTGCATGGAGCCAGTCATCGTTGTTGGTATCGACAGCATTTGCTGTCATTACCGTTGTCTGACCAAGACAGGGTGCTGCTCCTGTCAGAGCCAGTGCAGCCGCTGACACAAGAGCAGCCGCAGAGCGTGCTAATTTTTTCATTTTAATTTCCCCTCTCACAGTATACTTATCCAGTATACTTATATTAACTATATTGTAGCATTTAAAGCGGAAATTGTCAATAGTTTCTGCGTTTTTCACAAAATCATCAAGAAGCACAGACAGTAGATATGAGCAGCAAAAACCGCACCTGCTTCATGCACAGGTGCGGTATATATCATGGTTGTTTTACATAATCTCCAGCAGGTACTGTTTCATGCTTACAAGATCGAATACGTCAAGGCTGTTGTCGCCGTTCATATCGGCAGCCTTCCACTCCCTGAAGTTCTCGGGCTTTTGACCGAGGAGCCACCTCTGGAAGAGCACTATATCCCCGACGTTGAAATTACCGTCGCCGCTTACATCTCCCAACTTACAGGTGCTTATCCTCAGCCTGGACTGGCTCAGATGGCCGTAACTCTCTTCGGTCTCATATACAGTCACAACGCCCTGGTCTATCCTGGTTGCCTTTAAACCTAACGTCGGGACGTGCAGAGGAACAGAGTCCTCAGGATACATGGACTCGTCCGAAGCAGTTACAGCGAACAATCTGGTATCTGCCTCCTTGTTCTCCCTCTCGGGCAGCAGCTCCTCAGTGACTGTTCTGCCGTCGGCAGTCTCCCTTGTGACGAAAAGCCTTCCCTTCGCCGAAGAACTGATCATGAGCCGGTTGTCGTTGATCTCTTCGTCATCACCGTGAGCCCTTATTGTACGGAAAAAGTAGTCCTTGCCCGTCAGTTCCATGACCTTGGAATAAATGCTGTCATTCTGCGCCCATATTGTCTCAGCCTCCTCGGCATTATGAGGATAGGGGACAAAATACTCCTCCCCTGCTTTCACTGTTATCTCACCGTTTGTTCTCTCAACGGTGTAACTCTGCACAGTACATTCCACACCGGGAATATATGGGTCTTTCAGGAGCTCGTTCAGATCAACATTGTATTGTCCGATAAGGATTATATACTTTGCGCCATCGGGAACATAGAACTTGTAGGTCTTGTCCTTGCAGTAATCATCGAAGTTCCTGTCTGACATTATCCATGCCACATCAACAGGCTCATTGAACAGGACGGAATTCTCCTCGATAGTGTATTTGCTGCTGTTTTCCGGAACCTCGGGTACTGCGGTCTGAGAAAAACCGCCGCTCATTTCCGCATGATTAAAGGCAAAATCGGGATTGAGCTGAGCGTAGTTCAGCGCCGCGTTTATAAGGTTCGCACGCTTTACGGCGTCCTTCTCCCTGCACTTTATAACGCACTGACAGTAGCGTCTGAATGTGTCCTCTCCCGACTGCTCCAGCCGTCCCACCAGCGCCGAGGTGACGTCAACGTCGAAATACTCCTCTGGAAGTCCCAGTGATTTCAGCACCTTTTCCTTGTTCCAGACAATATCCCTTTCTGTGAAAAGGCTGCTCATATCTCCGGAGATGGGAACACTTGTCACCAGCTCATGATCGGTAAGGTTTATCATGTAGTTCTCGGGATAAAGCATGACGGAGTACAGAGGATCCAGCCTGTTATCGCCGCTGACCGAGGTATTGTCCTGACGGCAAACATGATAGAAGTCGCTGTTGTCAAGTCCCTTTGCGGCGAACACTGCCTCCACCTCCTTGGTGGTCATGGCACTTATCTCCTCAAAGGTATAGCCGATATCGGGAAGCTCTCCTGCGGAATTTTTCTCAATAAAAGCGTCAATGTCCCCGGTGCGTATGTCTATCCTGTTTTGTTCATAGTAACGGAAAAGATATATATACCAGGGTTTCTCCTCGGGGACTCCGCCTATAAGTACGACATAATCGTCCTCAAGGTCATATTCCAGTATATACAGCCCCGAGCCTGCAACTCTGCCCCTGTAATCATCAAAATCAGACCATGTAAGGCTGCTGCCCTTCTTTGAGAGCTCCCTTACGCCGTCAAGGGTAAGAATTTCCGTCCCCCCAACATACTGATTCCGAGAAGCTGCCGACTGCTCATCATACCCGCTGCTCGCTAAAGTCCTTTCGAGGAAGGCGTTAAGATCGTCCCTGCGTATATCTATACTGTCCGCAGGATCATAGCGGTACAGCTCCACCTTCTCGGGCTTTTCGGGAGGATTACCGCAGACATAGAGGTAATAGCCTCCGCCCAGATCATAAGTGCAGGAAGGCATCACAGAAGAAGCGTCAGACTGCGCCCACTCAGTCTCAAAGGGCTCGAAGTCCGACCATGTAAGGTCCTCGCCCTTTTTCGAAAGCTGTCCTATGACCTCTGAGAGAGTCAGCTGTTTTTTCTTTGAAGCTACACTGTCCGAAGCCGCCGTCACAGGCTCACTGATAACTCCTGCGGAATAGCCGCAGCCGATACATATAGCCGCCGCAAGGGAAAAAGATACTATCTTTTTCAGCATATTATCATCCTTTCGCATAAAAACGGAAACGATAGTTACGTACACTTTCTTTATTTACACTATAAATGATTTCATTGCCAAAGTCAACGATCATATTCAAAGCTATCTGAAACTTTGTATGATATATATATATACAGCCTGAGGCTTGCTTTGTGCAATATGTATAAAGGTCAGCTTTCCTGAAGTTCCTTTATTTTGTCACGGAGGTAGGCTGCGTGCTCGAATTCAAGCAGCTTTGCGGCATTCTTCATCTCCACGGTGAGCTTGTCGATAACGCGCTGCTTCTCGGCAGCGGACATCTTCTTCTTTTTTGTCTTTTCCTCCACCTTTGCCTTGGAGGTTATCTCCAGAACGTCGCGGACGTCCTTGATTATGGTCTTGGGAACTATTCCGTGCTCCTCGTTATAGGCCATCTGCAGTGAACGGCGGCGCTCGGTCTCGGTGATAGCCCTCTCCATGGAGCCCGTAACGCTGTCCGCATACATTATTACCTGTCCGCCTGCGTTTCTTGCTGCGCGTCCTATAGTCTGTATCAGGGAGGTCTCGCTTCTCAGGAAGCCCTCCTTGTCCGCATCGAGTATGGCGATAAGGCTTACCTCCGGGATATCCAGTCCCTCACGGAGAAGGTTTATTCCCACAAGCACATCAAAAACTCCCTCGCGGAGATCCTTGATTATCTCCATACGCTCGATGGTATCTATATCATGGTGGAGATAGCGCACCTTTACTCCCAGCTTCTCATAATAGGAGGTAAGATCCTCCGCCATCTTCTTTGTGAGTGTGGTAACAAGAACTCTCTCGTTACGGGCAGTTCTCTCATTTATCTCGGAAAGCAGATCGTCGATCTGTCCCTGAGTGGGCTTTACGATTATCTCGGGATCCACAAGTCCCGTAGGACGAATTACCTGCTCAACGATAGTATCTGTTTTTTCACGCTCTATCTGTCCGGGAGTTGCACTGACGTATATCGCCTGATGTATATGTTCATTGAACTCGTCAAAGTTCAGCGGACGGTTGTCCATAGCACTCGGCAGACGGAAGCCGTAGTCCACAAGGGTGGTCTTTCGTGCACGGTCGCCTGCATACATGGCTCTAACCTGCGGCAGCGTAACGTGGCTCTCATCCACTATGAGGAGAAAGTCCTCGGGGAAGTGATCCATAAGAGTAAGAGGAGTGCTTCCTGCGGGACGTCCCGCAAGCACACGGGAATAGTTCTCAACGCCGCTGCAATAGCCCACTTCACGGAGCATTTCCATGTCGTAGTGGGTACGCTGTTCGATACGCTGAGCCTCTATGAGCTTGTTGTTCTTCTGAAAATAGTCCATACGCTCCGCCAGCTCACGGTCTATCTCGGTAAGAGCCGATTCCAGTTTATCGTCGCCGACTACATAGTGAGAAGCAGGAAAGATAGCCGCATGGGAAACCACAGCCTTCACCTCTCCCGTAACTACGTTTATCTCGGAGATGCGGTCTATCTCGTCGCCGAAATACTCAACGCGGACAGCCGTATCCGTTGACATGGCAGGGAATATCTCCACAACATCACCGCGGACGCGGAACCTGTTACGCTCAAAGGCAATGTCGTTGCGCTCATAGCGTATCTTTACGAGCTCTGCGATAAGCTGATCGCGGGGCTTCTCCGCCCCCTGACGTATGGAAACGCACATGGAACGGTACTCCTCGGGGCTTCCGAGAGAGTAGATACAGGACACGCTGGCAACGATGATAACATCGCGGCGCTCCGCAAGAGCAGTTGTGGCGGAGTGGCGCAGCTTGTCTATCTCGTCATTTATGGAGGAGTCCTTTTCGATATAGCTGTCCGTGCTGGGCACATATGCTTCGGGCTGGTAGTAGTCGTAGTAGGACACGAAATACTCCACGGCATTTTCGGGGAAGAACTCGCGGAATTCCGAGCAGAGCTGTGCTGCAAGTATCTTGTTGTGAGCGAGGACAAGTGTGGGCTTGTTGACACGAGCAATGACATTTGCCATTGTGAAGGTCTTTCCCGAACCCGTAACACCGAGGAGTATCTGCTCCTTTTTGCCTGACTGTATGCCGTTTACAAGTTTGTCGATAGCCTGGGGCTGATCGCCTGCGGGCGCGTAGTTTGAACATAGCTTGAAGTGATCCATAGTTCCCCCTTTGGAAGTTGAGAGTGTAGGGGCGCACAATGTGCGCACGTTTATTACAGTAAAACAATAAATGTGTAGGGGCTGCCTTTGGCAGCCCGCATTTATTTTGTCGTATCTTGCGGGCGGATAATATCCGCCCCTACAATCAAATCATTTCGTGGGCTGTCGAGGACGCCAGCCCCTACAAGTTTATATCTTGGTGATGTCCACAAGCTCCACATCGTTGATAGTTCTGCCCGACTCGAGAACTTTGACCAGCGATTTTGCCGTATCTACAGCTGTAAGGCTGCATATTGAACGCTCAATGGACTTTCTTCTCATCTTTACGCTGTCACGCTCGGGAAGCCTGCCCTTTGCGGAGGTTGATATTACATAATGTATCTTGCCGCTGTCGAGGAGAGTTTCCACATTGGGCTCGCCGTCTGAGATCTTACGTACAAGGTTTGCCGCTATCATGTTCCTGTGGAGAACGCTCTGTGTACCCGAGGTCGCATAGAGATCAAAGCCCATCTGCTCGAACTTGTCGGCAATGGGAAGGATCTCCCTCTTGTCGCTGTCACGCACCGATATGAGAACTCCGCCCTCCCGCTTCAGGTCGAAGCCTGCGGCGATAAGTCCCTTGAGAAGTGCGTCTTCGAGGTTTCTACCAATACCCAGGCACTCACCTGTTGACTTCATCTCAGGTCCCAGCATGGTATCAACGTCTGTGAGCTTCTCGAAGGAGAATACAGGAACCTTCACGGCAACATAGTCGCCTGCGGGGTGAAGTCCGCTTTCGTAGCCCATATCCTTTAATTTAGCGCCGAACATTATCTTTGTGGCGATATCGACCATTGGGATACCCGTTACCTTGCTGATATAGGGAACTGTTCTTGAAGAACGGGGGTTTACCTCGATAACAAACACCTCGTGGTTGTAGACTACATACTGTATATTCACCAGACCGATAACGTTGAGCTCCTTGGAGAGAAGTCTTGTGTACTCAACGATTATGCGCTTGATACGCTCAGAAAGATGCTGTGCGGGGTAGATGGATATGGAGTCGCCCGAGTGAACGCCTGCACGCTCGATATGCTCCATGATACCTGGGATAAGGAAGTCCTCGCCGTCGCAGATAGCGTCAACTTCAACTTCTGTACCCATCATGTACTTGTCTATGAGTACGGGATTCTCTATATTATGGCTCATGATGATGCCCATGTACTCCTTTACGTCTGCGTCGGAGTGAGCGATTATCATGTTCTGTCCGCCGAGAACATATGAAGGTCTGAGGAGCACAGGATATCCGAGGTCATTTGCTGCCACAAGGGCTTCCTCGGTATTCATTACAGTATGTCCGGCAGGACGTGGTATACCGCACTTTTCAAGGACTTCATCAAAGCGCTCCCTATCCTCTGCTGCGTCTATCATATCAGCAGAAGTCCCCAGGATACGAACCCCCATATCAGAGAGGTAACGTGTGAGCTTGATAGCGGTCTGTCCGCCGAACTGCACTACAACGCCATAGGGCTGCTCGGTCTCGATAATGGACTGAACATCCTCCTTGGTAAGAGGGTCGAAGTACAGACGGTCGCCCGTGTCGAAATCAGTGGAAACAGTCTCAGGGTTGTTGTTGCAGATAACAGCCTCATAGCCAAGCTCCTTCAGAGTCCATACACAGTGTACGGAGCAGTAGTCGAACTCTATGCCCTGTCCGATACGGATAGGACCGGAGCCGAATACGATGACCTTCTTCTTGCCCTTGTCGGTGCGCTCGATGAACTGCTTTGCCTCGTTCTCCTCGTCAAATGTGGAGTAGAAGTAAGGAGTTTCAGCCTTGAACTCGCCTGCACAGGTATCGACCATTTTGTATACGGCGCTCTTGTGCTTGGGGCACTTCTGTCCGGAAATGCGCTCGATAGTGCTGTCAAGGTAGCCGTACTGCTTTGCAATGTCGTACTTTTCTTCTGTAAGCTCGCCCTCTGCAAGCCACTTTTCAAGCTCAACAAGGTTCAGCAGCTTATAGAGGAACCAGTTGTCGATCATAGTGATCTCATGGATCTCCTCGGGAGTAATACCGCGCTTCAGCGCCTCAAATACGCAGAATGAGCGCTCGTCGTCAATAACGTGGAGCTTTTCGCGTATCTCCTCTGTGGAGAGCTTTGCAAGCTTCTTGAGGTTCATGGTGTCAAGTCCCAGCTCGATAGAACGGACAGCCTTCATCATGGCCTGCTCGAAACTTGTACCTATAGCCATTACCTCACCTGTAGCCTTCATCTGAGTGCCGAGAGTACGCTTTGCGTAAACGAACTTATCGAAAGCCCATTTTGGGAACTTGATTACAACGTAGTCCAGTGCAGGCTCGAAGCAGGCATAGGTCTTGCCTGTTACCTGATTGATTATCTCGTCAAGTGTATAGCCGATAGCTATCTTTGCAGCAGTCTTTGCTATAGGGTAGCCCGTTGCCTTTGAAGCCAGTGCGGAAGAACGTGAAACTCTGGGGTTTACCTCAATAACGGCATACTTGAAGCTTGTGGGGTGAAGTGCGAACTGGCAGTTGCAGCCGCCCTCTACCTTCAGCTCCTTGATGATGTTTATAGCCGCTGTACGGAGCATCTGGTACTCTCTGTCGCTGAGAGTTACAGCTGGCGCGATAACGATACTATCGCCTGTGTGAACGCCTACGGGGTCGAAGTTTTCCATTGAGCATACCGTGATAACATTGCCCTTGGCGTCACGGATGACCTCAAACTCTATCTCCTTCCAGCCGCTGATACACTTCTCAACAAGTATCTGCGTGATAGGCGAAAGGCGAAGTCCGTTGGTAGCTATGTCGCGGAGCTCTGCTTCATTCTGGGCGATACCGCCGCCTGTGCCGCCGAGGGTGAATGCAGGACGGACGATAACAGGATAACTGATGACCTGAGCGAAGTCAACTGCATCCTCGACAGTCTCAACTACCTTTGAGGGGATACAGGGCTCACCTATTTTCTCCATAGTGTCCTTGAAGGCCTGTCTGTCCTCAGCCTTGTGGATAGTCTCCGGATCAGCGCCCAGGAGCTTTACATTGTGGCTTTCGAGGAAGCCCTCCTCCGCAAGCTGCATGGACAGGGTAAGACCTGTCTGACCGCCCAGAGTGGACAGCAGACTGTCCGGCTTTTCGATCTCGATGATACGCTTGATAACGTCAAGTGTAAGGGGTTCGATATAGACCTTGTCTGCCATGGCCTTATCGGTCATAATTGTAGCAGGGTTGGAGTTTACCAGGACTACTTCCAGTCCCTCCTGCTTGAGTGCACGGCAGGCCTGAGTGCCTGCGTAGTCAAATTCGGCAGCCTGTCCGATAACGATAGGACCTGAGCCGATAACGAGTACCTTTTTTATATCACTTCTGAGTGGCATACTATTTTACCTCCGTTTTGATCAACAATAAATATTTTTAATTCATTTAAGCATTGTTTTTACGAATTCGTCAAACAAGTAAGCTGTGTCCAGCGGACCGCCGTGTGCTTCTGGGTGAAACTGAACTGTTCTTGCGTTGACTGAGGTATAGTGTATGCCCTCGCAGGTCTTGTCGTTTGCGTTTACATGGGAGACATGACCTACCGACGGATCAATGCTGTCCCCTACTACCGCATAGCCGTGGTTCTGGCTGGTAACATAGGTAAGACCGCTTTCAAGGTCGATAACGGGCTGATTAGCTCCGCGATGGCCGTATTTCAGCTTCTCGGTCTTTCCGCCGTTGGCAAGAGCCATGAGCTGATGGCCGAGACAGATACCGAATATGGGTATGCCAAGCTTCTGTATCTCTTTGATATTCTCGATTATCTCAACATTTTCGGCAGGGTCTCCGGGGCCGTTGGAGAACATGATGCCGTCGGGAGCAAGCTCCTTTATCTCAGCAGCTGTGGTGTATGCAGGTACTACAACTACCTCGCAGCCTCGCTTTAAAAGCTCCTGTCTGATATTGCGCTTGTAGCCAAAGTCGAAGAGCGCCACGCGAAGCTTCTTTTCCTCGGGCTCGTAGGTGAGAGTCTCGTAATTTGTAACGGACCTTACAGCGTCCTTGACCGTGAAAGCGCGTATCTTCTCAAGAAGCTCGTCCTTATTTGCGTAGACGTCCTCTGTTGTGATAACACCGTTCATTACGCCCACTTCGCGGATAGTACGTGTGAGACGGCGGGTGTCGATGTTATTGATACCAACGATGTTATGCTCCTTCAGGAAGTCGTTGATATTGCCCTCACAGCGGAAGTTTGACGGTGCGTTGCACCACTCTCTAACGATATATCCCGTTACGTATGACTTTGCGGACTCGTTGTCCTGAGAGTTCACACCGTAGTTTCCGATAAGCGGAAAGGTCTGTGTGACTATCTGTCCGTAGTAGCTGGGATCGGTAAGAGTCTCCTGATAGCCTGTGACTCCGGTGGTGAATACTACTTCACCTATGACAGTGCCCTTTGCACCGAAGCTCCTGCCCTCGAACACCTGTCCGTCGGCAAGCATAAGGTAAGCTTTTTCTCCCATGTTGAATAATGACATTTTTTTTCCTCCCTTTGATTTTATAGAGGTCGTATTGCTGATGTATTGCACTCTGTTCCACACGCCATTGTATGGAAGAGCGTTTAAAATTCGGAATTCGTAATACGGAATTCGGAATTATTGCATCCGCTTACGCAGACGGTTTATTTTGCATTGTTGATTGCGGGCGGATAATATCCGTCCCTACTTGGATAATAATTTATAATCCAAGCTCTTCAAAATCCATTATCTCATCTTCGACGGTAACTTTTCCGTCTTTGATAATGTACTTTATTCTTGCAGGAATATCTGCATATATACTTTCCCACTCATAGTCCACAGGCTCTGCGCTTTCGATATACTCAACAAGCTCCTTTGCCGCCTGCTCATATTTTGATTTTATATCATCATTTTCAAAATCTGTAGGAATGGAATATGAAGGACCTCCGGAACCGTGATATATTTCGACGATATACTTATTCCCGTTTTCGTCCTCAGCCGCAATGGGATATGAATACATACATTCCCAGTCAGTGCTCAGTGAACCGTTTTTTCCGAAACGTGCCATAACTTTTCCTAAGAAAAGTGCATATTCTTTCTCGCCTGCTGTTCCTGTATCATAAATCCAATTTCCGCCATATGAGAGTTTGAATATTTCTTCCGCTTCTTCTTTTGTAGCATTTCTGAATGTAAACATAGTTTTCTCCTTGCTTGATACTTCAGTTGTAATAGTGGTTTCAGCGTTCGAGTCTATGACATTTCCATTTTCAGCATTAATCTTTCCGCAACTATTCATACAGAACAAAGCTATAACAAATACAGAAAAACTCTTTTTCATAAAATATAATTCGTGCGGCACGGACGCCCAATGGGCGTACCTACATTTTTTATTGTCTGCGGACTTCCAAAGACAGCCCCTACACTCTCAATTCTCAACTTATTTAAGGTTGATGTACTGGCAGATATCGTCTCTCATGCGGATGACCTCGCGGCGTGCAGCCTTTGCAAAGTCTCTCTCATCGCAGCCTTCCTTCTTATATGCACACATTACTGCGCGTGAGGAGTTTACGATAGCTCCGAGGCCCTTTTCGTCGAAACCGCCCTTCAGGCCTTCAGCTCCGCCGCCCTGTGCACCGTAGCCGGGAACGAGGAACATAGTATGAGGTAGTCTCTGTCTGAGCTCAGTGAGCATCTCGGGATATGTAGCGCCTACAACTGCGCCTACTGCGGAATAGCCGTACTTTCCGCGGGTATCCTCACCCCATCTCTCGCACATATCGCCCATGCACTCGTATATGGTGCGTCCGTCGGCAAGCTTCATATCCTGAAGCTCTCCCGATGAGGGGTTGGAGGTCTTTACAAGCACGAATATGCCCTTGTCGCGTTCGCGGCAGACTTTAAGGAGAGGCTCGATACCGTCTGTACCGAGATAACCGTTAACTGTAAGGGCGTCAGCACCGAAGGCTTCAAGCTGGTTCTCGCCTACGGCTGTTGCACCGAGATGTGCATTTGAGTAAGCCTCCATCGTAGCACCGATGTCATTGCGCTTACCGTCTGTCATAACGAACATACCGTTGAGCTTTGCATAGCGTATGGTCTTTTCAAGAGTCCTTATGCCGTAGTGTCCGTACATCTCATAGTAAGCAGCCTGTGGCTTGATGGCAGGCACTATGTCATGTATCTCGTCGATGATAGCCTGATTGAAGTCGAATATAGCCTTTGCAGCAGCCTTCAGCGTCCAGCCGTCACTGTCAAGATAGCGGCGCTTAATGAACTCGGGAACGTATTCCAGCTTGGGATCCAGTCCTACCACCGTAGGGTTCTTCATTTCAATGATCTTGTCGATAAGTCTGTCAAATGACATATCTTTTCCTCCTTGTATATAATTATTCGTTTCTGCCGTCAAAGCGTATCCTGCCCTTGGATATAGTAACTAAGGGCTTTCCCGTGAGCTTCATGCCCTTGAATACCGTGTTATGGGATTTGGAATGAAGCTTTCCGGGATCTACTGTCCATTTTTTGTTTATGTCCGCAATGAGCAGGTCTGCTGTACTGCCGACCTTTATTGCAGGTATATCGAGCCCCAGAATTTTACGGGGATTCACGCACATAAGCTCCACCACCCTGTGCAGGTCTATCTCACCTGTGTGATAGAGAGCAGTAAGGGTAGCTGCCAGTGAGGTCTCCAGTCCCACAACGCCGTTGGGAGCCTTCTCAAAGTCCGCCTTCTCCTCCGCAGCATGAGGCGCATGGTCTGTGATTATGCAGTCGATAGTGCCGTCCTTTATGGCTTCTATAATTGCGCTTACGTCCCCGGGAGTTCTCAGGGGCGGGTTCATGCGGTAATCCGCATCACGCTTCTCAAGGAGCTTGTCGGTGAGCATGAAGTAGTGCGGTGCCGTCTCGCAGGTGACCTTTACACCTCTTGACTTTGCAAAGCGTATCATAGCGGCGCTGCCCTCGGTGGAAACATGGCATATATGTATCCTTGCGTCCACTGATGAAGCAAGGATCATCTCACGGGCAGTTATGTAGTCCTCGGAGGCTCTGTCCATGCCCTTTACCCCCAGCTTTTCGGAGGTCTTGCCCTTGTTGATGATGCCGCCGTTTATAATGCTCAGATCCTCGCAGTGTGAAGCAACCAGCAGGCCGTTTTCCTTAGAGAGCTCCAGTGCTCTTCTCATCATTTCCGCATTTTCAACAGGTCTGCCGTCGTCGGATATACATATGCAGCCTGCAGCCCTGAGAGCCTCGTAGTCGCAGAGACCGTTTCCGCTCATGCCGCCTGTTATGCAGCCTACGGGGTATACATCAACTCCGGTGTCCTTTGCCTTGTCAATGATATAGCGGATAGTTTCCGGGTTATCACAGGGAGGCTTGGTGTTCGGCATTGCCAGAACTCCCGTAACTCCGCCTGCCAGAGCCGCTGAGCAGCCTGTGAGGACATCCTCCTTATGAGTAAAGCCCGGATCACGCAGATGAACGTGCATATCAAAGACCGAAGGCATGAGCACCAGCCCCGTGCCGTCTATGACCTGTTCCGCATCAGCGGGAATATCCTTGCCGACCTCTGCGATCCTGCTTTCCTTTATGAGTACGTCTGTAACTTTATCCGTTTCAGTATCAACTGCGCGGATATTCCTTATAAGGATCTGAGACATAAAAACCTCGCTTTCAATTGGTGGGATAAGTGTATCAGTAAATAGCAACTCCGTCACTGCCGTCTATCTCAGCAGCAGAGACCTTAACGACCTCACTGTGAGAGGTGGGAAGATTTTTTCCCACATAGTCCGGACGAATGGGAAGCTCCCTGTGTCCGCGGTCTATAAGCACCGCAAGCTGTATGGAACGGGGCCTGCCGCGCTTGATAAGGGCGTCGATGGCCGCACGTGAGCTTCTTCCCGTAAATATTACATCATCTACGATAACAACGTTTTTATCCGTAATATCAAAGGGAATATCGGTCTTTTCCGCCACGCCGCCGTGCTTGCTGTCATCACGGTAGGGAGTAATATCCAGAGCACCGAAGGGCACCTGATTCTTCTCCAGCTCCGAGAGCTTGGCGGCTATGCGTCTGCCGATGGGTACACCGCGCGAAAACACACCGACAACGCACAGATCCTCAGTGCCCTTATTGCGTTCGATGATCTCATATGAGATACGGGCGATAGCTCTTGCTACGGCTTTATCGTCCATGATAACGCGCTTTTTCTCCATAAAGCTCACCTTCCAACAAAAAATGCTCCCCGCGCGGCAGGGAGCATACTTATAGTTATAGCTATGGTTATAGTTATAGTTACAGTATTTATAAACGCACCTTGCCGACCTCACGGGATCGGATTAAAGGGTAGTTTCCAATCAACACATCTATTATACCACAGTCTCGGCTGCTTGTCCAGTGATTTCATCATTATTATTATCAATTGACAAATTAATTTATTTCTGATATAATATCCGAAGTATATTATACAAAACTTCCGTTTTATTAAAAAGGAGGTATCCGATGCAATACTGGTGGTTGTGGTTTATATTATTTCTGGTACTGTTTGTTCTGCCTGCCCAGAGAGCAAGACGGCTCAGACAGCTAAGGATCGCAAAGAAGAACCGAATCAAAAGGAAAAAAGGAGTTTTTACCATGAATGAGCTTATTAAGAACTATATCGGCAAGGAAGTTGTCATCTATGTATCTTCATCCGGAGTTTCAGGCGTTGTAACAAAGATCGAGGACAACTGGATAGAGGTGGAGAACAAAAACGGTCAGAAGCAGCTGCTGAATGCTGATTATATCAGCCGTATACAGGAATATCCGCGCAACAAGAAAGGCAAGAAGAAGCTTGTGGCAGTATAAGCTGCCGAGAATATCATCCCCCGAAGATATTTCGGGGGTTTTTACATTATTGCCGTTTCTTTGGAAACTGCCCGCTCTTTTTCGTGTCTTGCAATTTGCGTTGCCATGTGATATAATGAAATCAAGTTTGATTATGGAGGAATAATATGAGAATTCGACACAAACCATGGGCAAAGCCCGAGCTTGAGGCCTGCCCCTTCTATATACACGAGCCACAGAAACAGATCGGCCGCTGGACGGAGCTCTTTGACGAGCCCGAAAAGCCCCTCTATGTGGAGCTTGGCTGCGGCAAGGGCGGCTTCATATCACAGGCTGCTCCCGCCCACCCGGAGGTCAACTTCATCGCTATGGACATCAAGAACGAGATGCTGGTGCTCGCAAAGCGCAAGCTGGAGGCTGCATACAAGGAAAAGGGCACAGCTCCCGACAACGTCCGCATAGCCATACAGAATATCGAGCGCCTTGATCTTGCATGGGACGAAAACGACCGCGCAGACAGGATATATATCAATTTCTGCAATCCCTGGCCGAAAAAGAAGCATAAAAAGCGCCGTCTGACGCATACAAGGCAGCTTCTCAACTATAAGAAGTTCCTCCGCGGCGAGATATGGTTCAAGACTGATGACGACGAGCTTTTTGAGGAGTCATTTGAGTACTTCGAGGAAGCGGGCTTCAGGATAAAGTACAAGACATGGGATCTTCACGCAGAAAGCCCCTATGAGAACTTCGTCACCGAGCATGAGAATATGTTCACGGAGGAAGGCAAGAAGATAAAATTCCTTATCGCAGAGCCTGTAAAGGAGGAAAAATAATGGAATTCCGGAAGGACTTCGGCAAGATACATATTGAAGGCGGCTCCATGAAGGCCGCAGGCAAGGGCGATCTCAGCGTGACCAGAAACGTACCGCAGGATATACGCACAAAGATAGATCCCGTCAAGGTTGCAAAGACCGCCGCAAAGGCAGCTGCCCTCACAGGACTTGTCCTGCTCAAGCACAAGGCAAAGAAAAAGCGTAAATCATAATTTTGCTCCGCAAAAATATGATTTGAACCATCAGCCGTCAGCTTATAGGGTCGGCGTTCCGCCGCCCGCAAACAATTCACGAATTATGAATGACCAAATGTAGGGGGCGATGCCTGCATCGCCCCTCGTTTTTCATTTGTTTTGTCAGGCTGATGTACACATCAGTCCCTGCGCGGGACGTCGGGTGACACCCTGCTGTGCAGGGAGATGTCCGTAGAACAGAAGGTACGTACAGCGGTTAGCTGCGCCGCCCCCCTACAATGTGTTATGTTATACATAGCGCTGTAAGCGAAGTACAGATATCATTTTTAATGATATTAAGCGAGTTTACGAGCGACAACGTGGCAAGGTCGCAGCGTCACGCTGCAAAATTTTGATTTAGAGCTTTACAACTCTAAAAAAAGGTGCTATAATGTTCATAAGCTATGTTCAATGGCGAGCACGGCAATTATAAGGAGGTATTTCCACATGGAAAAAGTAAGAATCGGTATCTCAGGCTACGGCAACCTCGGCAGAGGCGTAGAGCTTGCGATAAGACAGAACGATGACATGGAACTGGCAGGCATTTTTACCCGCCGCGATCCCTCAACAGTCAAGCCGCTCACAGCTGGCGCAAAGGTATACAGCATCGCCGATGCCGAAAAAATGGCAAATGATATCGACGTAATGATAATCTGCGGCGGAAGCGCTACTGATCTTCCCAAGCAGACACCCGAAATGGCAAAGCTTTTCAATGTTATAGACAGCTTTGATACACACAAGAGGATCCCCGAGCACTTTGCAAACGTTGACAAGGCTGCAAAGGAGAGCGGTCACCTGGCATTTATTTCACTCGGCTGGGATCCCGGTCTGTTCTCACTCAACAGACTCTATGCAGAGTCCATACTCCCCAACGGCAAGAGCTACACATTCTGGGGCAAGGGCGTAAGCCAGGGACATTCCGACGCTATCCGCAGAGTTGAAGGCGTTAAGAGAGGCATACAGTACACTGTTCCGATAGAGTCCGCTATGGAAGCTGTCCGCAGCGGCAGCCAGCCTGAGCTCACTACCCGCCAGAAGCACCTGAGAGAGTGCTGGGTAGTTCCCGAGGAAGGCGCAGACCTTGCAAAGATCGAGAACGACATCAAGACTATGAAGAATTACTTTGACGAGTACGATACAACAGTAAACTTCATCACAGAGGAAGAGTTTGATGCAAAGCACAACAAGATGCCTCACGGCGGCTTCGTAATGAGAAGCGGTCTCACCGGCGACGGTGAAAAAACACACCAGATGATAGAGTATTCACTGAAGCTCGAGTCCAACCCCGAGTTCACAGCAAGCGTACTCATCTGCTTTGCAAGAGCTCTGGCAAGAATGAAGGCCGAGGGTGCAACAGGCTGCAAGACAGCATTTGACGTTCCGCCTGCATATCTTTCAAAGCTCAGCGGCGAAGAGCTGAGAGCTTCAATGCTCTGATCTTTCAGTATAACAAAGTCCCGAAGCAATGCTTCGGGACTTTTTCATTTAATGCGGCGGACACAGCCGTCATATATTATCGTATTCCAGTCCGTACTGCTCGGCATACCGCCTTGCCTTGTACTCATTGGGAGCAAGATACTCTCCGCCGTATTTATAGCAGGCGACCTGTACCTCCGCAGCCTCCATATCTCCCGATGAAGCCGCTTTACCGAAGAGCTCCGCAGCCATGGCAAAATTCTTTGCAGTTCCCGTGCCGTTAGTATAGCAGTAGCCGAGAGCCTTCTGAGCCGAAGGGTGACGCTGCATGGACGCCATTTCAAACATTCTCTTTGCGCCTACGGCATCAGGTCTGACGCCGTCACCGTTGGCAAGACACCAGCCATAGGAGTACTGTCCGTCGGGATCGTTCTGAAGAGCCGCCTCCTTGAACCACTTTGCAGCCTCAACTCTGTCCATGGGAACTCCCCAGCCGTTAAAGCAGCATTCTCCGTAGTTATACTGCGCCTTGGGATGTCCCATTTCCGCAGCCTTTCTGTAATAGTCTGCCGCACGTCTCTGATCCTTCGGAGTACCGTCTCCGCGGAGGCAGCAGCCTCCCAGATTGTTCACCGCGTCAAGATCTCCCAGATCAGCAGCCTTTCCGAACAGCATCACAGCAGTGATCTTATCCCTTGGAACTCCCGTACCTGAGAAATAGCAGCAGCCAAGGTCAAAAAGCGCTTTTGCATAGCCGTTATCCGCGGCCTGCTTCAGCCAGTATATACCGCGCTTGGGATCGTGCTCCACACCTGCGCCGCTTAGGTACATACCGCCCAGACGGAACTGTGCCTCGGGATCGCCGTTCTGGGCTCTTTTCATCATTCCGTCGGCAGTATCGGCCTCGGAGTATATGCCATAGCGCTGTGAATAGTAATCCGCCTTTGCCTTGTCGGGCATAAGTCCGTTGCCGCCGAGGGTATAGCAGCGGATCAGCGCCTTCTGCGAGTCATAGTCTCCCTGCTCGGCAGCCTGCTCATAGCGGTAGGCAGCCTTTGCCACATTACGCTCTGCGCCCTGACCGAGATAGTAGCAGTCCGCCAGCTTTTTCTGAGAGCTGCAATCTCCTCTGTCAGAGGACATCGTATACCATTTTACAGCCTTAACGTAGTCCTGCTTGACGCCTCTGCCGTAGAAAAAGCGCTCACCAAGATTGAAACAGGCGTCGTTGTCGCCTTTGGAAGCTCTTCTGAACAGATCCTCGATAAGAGAAGAACGGATACCTTCGGAAAAGTGCTCGTCAGTATTCTGCTGAGGAACTGCCGCGCTCTGAGAGCTCCAGCCGAGAGCAAGGGCTATGCTCCGGGAAATGAGCTCGGCCTTGTCATTGTTGAGATACTCGCATATCTCCGTGACAGCCCTGTCGATGACGCTGTCTGCGGACTTCTCGCCGCTGAGAACAGCATCGTTCTCAGCAATGAAAATATCTCCTATATTTTCGCTCAGGACCACAAAAAACGCCTTATTCTCCTTGTTCAGCCTGGGAGCAAAATCTGAAAAGGCCGAACAGAAGCGCTTATGATCCGAGAGTATGTCTATGCCGAAACGATCGATGACCTCCTTAACGGCACCTGAAGTCTCGGCGAATAAATTATTGTCCATAAAGTGGCACCTCCATGAGGTAAATGCTGTTGTTATCGGAAAGGGGCGGAATACCGCCCCCGAAGTTATCAGAAAATATCAAGATATGTAATGAGCTCAGCGTTCATTATGGTGGTATATGAAAGATACCATCTGCCGTCCAGCTCCACGAAGGCACAGCCGTTGCCGATAAAGGAATGATCGTCGTTGCCGTCCTTGTAGTATACGTATCCGCAGTCAGAAGCAGCGGTAAAATCGGTGCTGAGAACCTTATTGAAGTCTTTCAGCTCATTTTCGCCTGTAGGTCTGAGCAGTTCCTCGGTAAGGGATACCGTCCATTTTTCAGGCGGAACGTCGGACTTCTCCTTCATCAGGCCGTGAATGGCTCCGATCGACTGCTTTATGGCATTTATGACATTTGAGCGCTTGAACACCACCTGCGGATTCTGACCTTCCAGAAGTTCGGTGGAGCGAAGGTATGAATGATAGGCCTCTATCTCCTCATCGCAGAGCATATCGTATACTGCGTCCGCATCGCCTTTAAGGTAGGCATTATAGTAAGCCTTGGCAGCTTCAAAGCTGCTGTCAAAGCCTTTTTTGGCAGCCTTTGTAGGCTTCTGGGCGTCTGCCGTTGCAGTGGTAGCTGCAGCAGCTGTGGTAGTACCGTCTGCTTTTGTAGTTTCCGAAGCTGAGGTAGTCTCTGTTTTTTTATCCTTATCATCTGCTGCGGTAGTTTCCGTGGTTTTTGCAGTAGTCTTTACATCAGATGCAGATGTTGTATCCGATGCAGCAGTTTCGGTGACCTCTGAGGGCTGTGAATCAGCCTGTGAGCTTTTCTTATCCTCACAGCTACAGAATGACGCAGAGAGCATTGCTGCCGAAAGAACTGCTATGGTACGCATTGAGAGCTTCATACTTATCTCCTTTTATTCTTAAACAAAGATAATAATATTATAGCTCCAAAAGTCATATCCGTCAATACAAATATTGATATTTTATAAAATAAATGCCGAGCGGACGGCATAAGCCGTCCGCTGATGTATCAATAATCCTTCTTTTTTCCGCAGACCTTGCACACCTTTGAAAGCAGCTTGAAATCGCCGCCGCAGTAAACGCATTTGCCCGCAGTCTTTCTGCCTGCAACGACAGTTTCGTAGTAGGACGGGAAATTTGAAGCGTTATCCGAAAGGTTGGACCATGATATATTCATAAGCTTTGGACAGTCGTTGAAGCCGCCGCTCACCTTCTTTACGGAAGCAGGTATGCGTATGGATTCAAGATTGATGCAGCCGCTGAAATCGCCGAGAGCAGTAACTCCCGCAGGTATCTCTATGGCACGCAGACCTGTACAGCCGCGGAAGCCGTCAACACTGAGCACTCCCGCAGGTATCTCGATATTTCGCAAAGCGGTGCAGTTCTGGAATGCCGAGGCACCTATGGACTTCAGTCCCTTTGGAAGCCCCACAACAGAAAGCGCCGTACAATTTGCAAAGGCACATTCCTCCAGCTGGCTCACGCCCTCCGGGATAGCAACCTTTTCTATTTTCTCACAGCCCGAAAAGGCATACTTGCCCATCTGAGCCACATACTTCGGTATCTCAACCGCCTTCAGGCTCTTGCAGCCGGAAAAGGAAAAGGCACCTATCTCAGTGAGCATAGGCGGGAACTCCACCGACTCAAGGGACGAACAGTCCGCAAAGAGACAGTCGGTTATGCTTCTCAGCTGAGGCGGCAGGACCAGCTCCTTCAGGGAGGTACAGCCGCGGAAAGCCCAGGTGCCGATCTCTTTTATGCTGTCCGGGAACTTGATCTTCTCCAGGGCAGTACAGCCGCGGAAAGCATACTCGCCTATGCTTTCCACCTTGTCGTGGATGATAATATTTTTCAGCCCGGTATTGTTCTCGAATACATGATCCCCTATTTTATGTACTTCTCCGGGAACAGTGACCTCATCGGCCTTTCCCTTGTAAGCCGTGAGTACGCCGTCCTTTATCTCAAAATCATTGCTGTTCTTCTTTACAGCCATGACTTTTCTTGCGACCTCCTTATGCTGGGACTTGTACTTCTTTACGGCTTTTTCGACAATGAAGGGCGTGCTGCAATGCGGGCATACCCACGCCTCCTTACTGTTATCGACTTCTACTGTTTTGTTGCAGCTTGTGCAGATAGCGTTGACCAGTGCCATAACTTATCCCCCTTAATAAGCAGATTATTCTATACAAATATTTTACCACTTTTACCATATAATGTCAACGAATACAATGTAAATCTTACAGATTATACAGAACGCCAGCCTGTTTTTTGTCGCATATGTATATCCTCATATCACCGTACAAAAACGCCGCAGAGAAGCGTCCTGCCTCTTTGCGGCTATATCAGCGGACCGGAGTCCGCAGTCTGTAAATATACTGCTGTTTATTACTGGCCTGAACTCATAATAACGCAGCACATAAAAAGTGCAGAACATGATCTAAATTATTTTTTTCTGTTGCTTTTCGGGAATATCTGTGTTATAATGTAAGCGACATCTTTTTGAGCGCATTGTACAAAAAAACTTAAAAGAGGTGAAGAAAACATGAAGATCTTATTTATAGGCGGCACAGGCACTATAAGTATGGCTGTGACCAGGCTTCTGGCAGAACAGGGGCATGAGATCATTCTCCTCAACCGCGGCAGCAGGAACATTGAACTCCCCGAAAATGTCAGAGTCATACAGTGTGACATCTCCGACGAGGCAGATGCGGCAAGGAAGCTGGAAGGAATGAGCTTTGACTGTGTAGGCGAGTTTATCGGTTTCGTGCCCGAACAGACAGAGAGGGATTACAGACTGTTCAGCGGCAGGACAAAGCAGTACATATATATAAGCTCTGCCTCCGCCTATCAGAAACCGCCTTCAGACTGCGTCATAACCGAGAGCACTCCCCTTGCGAATCCTTACTGGGAGTACTCCCGCAACAAGATTGCCTGCGAGGAATACCTGATGAAGCTTTACCGCGAAAAGGGCTTCCCCGTAACCATAGTCCGTCCCAGCCATACCTACGATGAGAGGTCGGTACCGCTGGGAGTACACGGCAGAAACGGCAGCTGGCAGGTGGTAAAGCGCATAATGGACGGCAAGCCCGTAATAATCCACGGCGACGGCACTTCCCTGTGGACTGTTACCCACAACAGCGACTTTGCCAGAGCTTATGCAGGCCTTGTGGGCAATATCCACGCCATAGGCCAGGCCTTCCACATAACCTCGGACGAGAGCGTTACCTGGAATCAGATATATTCCATAATAGCCGACGAGCTGGGCAGGGAGCTGAAAGCCTGCCATGTATCCTCGGAATGGCTGGCAGCAGTCAGCGACTATGACCTTGAGGGTTCGCTTATCGGAGACAAGGCCTGCTCGGTGATCTTTGACAACTCAAAGATAAAGCGTGCAGTTCCCGGTTTCAGAGCAGAAGTACGTGCCGACCGCGGTATAAGGCAGACCATACGCTATATACTCGCCCACAGGGAATGTCAGAGGGATGACGAGGAATTCGACAGGTGGTGCGACAAGGTCGTATCAGCTGTGGAACAGTCAAAAAAAGCAATGCAGTAACTTAAAACAGTAAAAGGAAACACAATGGAGGAATAAACAATGGATAATTTTCAGTTTTACAGTCCTACGGAGTTTATCTTCGGAAGAGATACAGAAACAAAAGCCGGCGAAATGGTAAAGAAGTACGGCGGTACAAAGGTGCTCATACACTACGGCTCGGGTTCGGCAGTAAAGTCGGGCCTCCTCGACTGCGTAAAGGCTTCTCTTGATGCCAGCGGCATAGCATACACCGAGCTGGGTGGCGTTCAGCCCAATCCACGTGATACTCTTATTTACAAAGGAATAGAGCTCTGCCGCAATGAGGGCGTTGATTTCATACTCTCGGTAGGCGGCGGCTCATGTATAGACTCCTCAAAGGCCATCGCTCTGGGAGTTCCATATAACGGTGATTTCTGGGACTTCTACGGTACAGGCAAGGAGGTAGAGAAGGCTCTGCCCATAGGCACAGTCCTCACCATCGCAGCAGCAGGCAGCGAAGGCTCAGGTGCGTCCGTCGTTACCAAGGAGGAAGGCAGCCTCAAGCGCGATGTAGGCTCCGATCTGCTTCGTCCCCGCTTCTCTATACTCGATCCCGTGCTCACCTGCTCGCTGCCCGCATATCAGACAGCCTGCGGAGCTACAGACATAATGGCTCACGTGTTCGAAAGATACTTCACCAATACCCGTGAAGTAGAGATCACAGACCGTCTCTGCGAGGCAGTCCTCCTGACAATGATAAAGGAGACTCCCCGTGCTATCGCTCAGCCCGACAACTACGAGGCAAGAGCCAATATAATGTGGGCAGGCACAGTGGCTCACAATGATATTGTAGGCGTAGGAAGAAGTCAGGACTGGAACAGCCACGCTATCGAGCATGAGCTCTCCGCCCTCTACGACTGCGCACACGGTGCAGGCCTTGCAGTAATAATGCCCGCATGGATGGAATTCGTATACAAGCACGATGTTATGCGCTTTGCACAGATGGCTGTGAGAGTATGGGGCTGCCATATGAACTTTGAGTTCCCCGACGAGACTGCTCTGGAGGGCATCGCCTGCTTCAGGAGCTTCCTGCACAGCATCGGTATGCCAATAAACTTCGAGCAGCTGGGCGCAAGGGAAGAGGATATACACAAGCTGGTCAAGAAAATGGGCATAGGCGACGGCAAGACAGGCGGATTCGTACATCTGACCTCTCAGGACATCGCAACTATCTATCGAATAGCTGCCAATGCAGGCTTATGATAAACGGCATACCGGGGATATGCCCCGATACAGCACTGCCTGTCCTTTGAAAAGGAGGGAAAACAATGTTTGAATACGACGAAAGCTCAGAGCTCTGGATCGCAGATCTGGATAATGTTATCATCACCTGTGATGAACTGAGAGACGGCTATGAGGAGCAGGCCCTGAAGATAGCTGAAAATTACGCTTCAAGGCTTGACGAGATAACAGACTTTCTCATAAAAAACGGCATCAGCGATGCTTTCGGCGAGATGACCGCCGATGAGCTGAAGGACAGTCTGGGAGTACCTCAGATCAATATCGGCAACCGCACCGTGAGCTATACCGATCACGCTCTTGACGACTCTCATATCATCAGCTTTGAGTACGCCGACAGCGACCTCGGCAGCTTCATGTACCTGAGCATAGACGGCTGATAATATAAACGAAAACAAAGCCATAGTCCTTCCCGATCGGGAGCACTATGGCTTTTTTACTGCATTTTCATACATCCCGCAGTATCAGCGGCGCCGCAGCCGCTATCAGCAGAGGCAATGCAGTTATGCCGTACTTCCATACCGCCAGTGCGGCAGCAGAAGCAATCAGCAGCCTCAGCACAGTGAGCAGGATCTCCGCCGCGGATTCAAAGGGACGCCCCTCAGTGAACAGCGCGATCGCCGCACCTCCGTCAAGGCTGCGGTATGGAAGCATATTATAGGCCGCCGCAGTGAGATTGAGAAGAGCCAGCTCCCCGCCGCAGTCCGTGAGCTTCGTGATAAAATATACTGTCACATTAGCGGCAGGTCCTGCCAGCAGAACAATAAGGCTCCGCAATACAGACACGGCACCGTTCCCGCGGACTCCTATACGTATTCCCGTGCAGCCGAAGACGATATAAGAGGGACTGCTCCCCGTGAGCCACAAAGCCGTGAGATGTCCGCATTCGTGGAATATGCAGGCGGCATAGAAGGCGCATACCTGACTGCTTTCCCGCAGAAGGAATATCAGTGCATTGAACACCAGGAATGAAAAGCCTATCCTTACCGCAGTCCCCTTAATCCTGAAGCTTATCAATGTACGCTGCCACCGCGTCTATGGGATTCTGCATTATATCACCCTGCCCTGCCGCAAGTCCGCGGAGCCTGCCGAATACCGCTCCCGTAATATCGGGATAGAAAATATTCCCGATAAAGAGTGCAGCCGCTGCAAGTATGCAAACCACCGCCTGCATGGCGATAACGTCATCGGGCCTGTTTCTCCGCTTTTTTATGTACTCCTCCGCAAGAGCCTCAGTGCTGCCGCTGTCCTCCGCCTCGTCAATAACTTCGTTTTCCATAAGATCACCTCAATAAAAAATATGCAAAAAAAATCGAAAAATGCAAAAAAGACCATGTTTTTTTCACTTAACACAGCCAATAATATCTTTGCGGAGCTTTCCGCACTTTGAAATATGAGGTAAAAGCTTATGAAAATAATTTCCTGTGCTGCCATTCTCACTGCCGCAGCCATGCCGTGTACGGCAGTATATGCCGCCGACAACACAAAAAAAGGCTACGGTCAGGGAACGGCAGTCGATGAAAAGAACCGTCCTCTCGGAGCTGTGGAATTCAACAGCCGATACGGCGGTCTTGACGCCTTCGCCCTCTCGGGAGACAGCAGCAGGATCATAATAACCTTCGATCAGGGCTACGAAAACGGCTATACGTCAAAGATACTTGATACACTGAAGGAAAAGGACGTTCAAGCCATATTCTTCCTGACGGGTTCCTATGCAAGAACAGAGCACGAGCTCGTAAAGCGCATGATAGACGAGGGGCATATCATCGGGAACCACGGCATGACTCACGCAAGCCTGCCAACTCTCTCCGAGGAGAACGAAAAGGAGGAGATAATGTCCCTCCACAGCTATGTACTGGATAATTACGGCTACGAGATGCAGTATTTCCGCTGTCCCTGCGGCGAATACTCCGAAAGAGCCCTTGAGACCGCAAAGGACTGCGGCTACAGGACGATCTTCTGGAGCAGTGCCTATGTGGACTGGAAAACAGATGCTCAGCCGCTGCCCGCCGATGGACTGAAAAAGCTCTCTGACGCAGCACACGGCGGCGAGATACTGCTCCTCCACTCGGTATCAGCCACAAATGCAGAGATACTTGGTGACCTGATCGACAGCTTCCGTGCAAAGGGGTATAAGGTATAAACTCAAAGGGGACACTATGTGTCCCCTTTGCTGTCATGACAGCCTGCCCTTGATGATAAGGGTGCTGACGCCTGCCTGTACGGACCACTCTCCTGTTGTCTCGTTCTGTGAGAACTGAGCCGCAGGAACTGTTACAGTGCCGTCGAGGCTTGTGAATGTGCCTGTTGCGGGATCGTAGGCATAATCAGTGCCCGATGTCCAGACAGCACCGTTAAACTCGGCTGTAAGACCGCTGAGTGCAGGTGTGAAGGTATCGCTGAATATTACATTGTCGGCTGCCTCAGCAGGAGAAGTGCCGAAATTCTGTATCACGAAGGTATAGGTCACCTCGCCGTTCTCCTCTACTGCCGCAGGTGAAAGAGACTTGCTGATAGCAAGGTCTATGCCCTCAGCGTAGGCTACATCAGCAGAAGCTGTCACAGGCTCGAACCCTGTACCGCTTATAACGGCTGTATTTGTTATGCCAGCTCCTGCGCCCATAGGAGCGAAGCTGTTTGTATCGGCTGAATACACCAGCATCACATTGCCACCGGCGGGCACATTTATCCCCGTAACTGACAGAGGATAAATCGATGCTATAACAGGATCGGGCTGCCGCACTCCGTTAACATAATAGGAAAGTGAGCCCTCCTTATAGCTGAGAGGTACTGCGCTGTCGTCTGCTTCTCCGAAGCTGTAGCTTCCCAGATCGTCAGTGACTGTAAGACCGTTGTAGCACACAGAACCCGTGTTGACTATGCTTATGATGAACACGTTGCCGCTGTCGGGGGAATAGGTGTCGGAAACCGCGCTCTTTGAAGCGGAAAGCACCTCGATTATCTCTCCCGAGGTTATATTTGAGCTTGCCACCGTGCCGTTGTAGGACAATGTGGCCTGATTATAGAATGTTGCCATGCTGTTTTCCTCCATATGGCGTAATACCGCCGTATTAAGGGAGGGAGACTCCCCTCCCTCGGTATATTATATGTGGCTGCTCCTATGTATGTTACGTACCTTCGGGGTATATGGCAGTACATATACCGCAGCCCCCGTTATCCTTAAAATATAGCCTTGTGCCTATTGAAAAAGTTCTTTTTTTCTGGTATAATAGATAGTAACAATATATTTCATAATGAAAGGAGTTAATAGCAATGGATCTGAAACAGACAGTCACATCTCTTTCCGAGGCAGCGGGAGCTTCGGGAAGCGAAAACAAAGCCGCAGAACTGGCTCTGTCGCTGCTGCGCGGATACTGTCCCGACGCCTCCGTTATCAACGGCAACGTCATAGGACATTTCGGCGTACACCGAGAAGGTCTGCCGTCCCTGGTACTGGACGCGCATATAGACCAGGTGGGCTTTGTAGTCACCTATATCACCGATGACGGATTTATCAAGGTCGGCAATATAGGCGGCATAGACCGCAGACTTCTCCCCGCACAGCCCGTGGTTATACACGGAAAGCGCAGTGTAAAAGGAGTGATATGCTCCGTTCCGCCCCATCTTACCGACGGCGGTGCAGAGGTGCTCAAATGGGAGGACGTAGCCATCGACACAGGAATGACCAAGGTCGAGCTTGAAGAGGCAGTCGCTCAGGGCGACTCCGTCACCTTCGACACTTCCTGCCGCAGCCTCATAGGAGACCGTATCACAGGCGGCGCCCTTGACGACCGCTGCGGAGTTGCAGCTATACTCTATGCGCTGGATCTGCTCAGCGGACAGTCAGCCGCATATAACGTTACCGTTATCTTCTCCACTCAGGAGGAGGTAGGCGAACGCGGCGCGAAAACAGGAGCTTTCCTGATCGATCCCGATATCGCCATAGCCGTGGACGTAAGCTTTGCCTACGCCATAGGCGAGGAGGAGAACAAGTGCGGATATCTGGGCAAGGGCCCTATGATAGGCCTGTCACCCTCCCTTTCCAGAGAGATAAGCGACAACCTTATTTCCGTCGCAGAGGCTTCGGGCATACCTTACCAGAAGGAGGTAATGAACGGACTTACCTCCACCAATGCGGACCGCTATTCCGTAAACCGCAGCGGCGCAAAGGCCTGCACCGTTTCCATACCGCTCCGCAATATGCACACTCCCGTAGAGGTCATTGACCTTTCCGACGTTGAGATGACCGCAAAACTGCTTGCGGAATATATCAGGGAGGGACGATAATGAAAGAGCTTCTGAAAGAACTTTGCCTGACTGACGGCATCTCAGGCGATGAGAGTGCGGTGCGCGACCTCATCATCAGCAAGATAAAGGACGTCTGCCAGTACAGCATAGATAATCTCGGAAACCTCATCTGCTTCAAGAAGGGCAGCAAGTCTCCCGAGAAAAAGCTTATGATATGCGCCCATATGGACGAGGTAGGCTTCATGGTCACATATATCCGTTCCGACGGAACTCTCAGCTTCGGCAATGTGGGAGGTATAGATCCCTCTGTTGTCATAGGTAGACCCGTCAGAGTCGGAAAGGACCGTATCAGCGGAGTCATCGGCTCCACCGCAGTCCATAACCTCAGCAAGGAACAGCGTGAAAAGGCTCCCAAAACCGACAGCCTGTATATAGACATCGGAGCAAAGGACAAAGCCGACGCAGAGAAGTACGTATCCCTCGGCGACTGTGTATACTTCGACTCGGAATTCACAGAGCTGGGACAGCACCGCGTCAAGGGCAAGGCCATCGACGACCGCGCAGGCTGTGCCATAATGATAAAGCTCCTCCACGAAAAGCTGGATTACGATACCTATTTTGTATTCAACGTACAGGAAGAGATCGGGCTCCGCGGCTCGGCAGTCTCCTCCTTCTCGGTAGCTCCCGACTATGCCATAGTACTTGAAGCCACCACTGCCGCGGATATTGACGGCGTAAGCGGCGAGAAGCGCGTCTGCGAGCTGGGCAGCGGCCCTGTGGTATCATTTATGGACAGAAGCACCATATATGACAAGGAGCTGTATCAGCTGGCCTTTGCCATCGCCACCTGCCAGACCAAGACCATGATAGCAGGAGGCAACGACGCAGGAGCGATACATATCAGCGGAAAGGGAGTCCGCACCATAGCAATATCCGTTCCGTGCAGATATCTCCACTCACCCTCGTCGGTGATCGAGCTTTCCGACCTGACCAGCTCCTACAAGCTTGTGAAAAATCTCTTAAAAAGGATACCCGAATTATGATAACACTTATCGAGCATGAGTACGAGCTTGACCGCGTACTGCTCAACAAGACGCTCTCCGGCAAGAAGATGCTTGCCTATATGAGAGCCTACGGCCCGAATTACGAATTCTGCCGTTTTTACAAGATAACCGATGAAACAGGTGTGGGCTTCATGTTCATCATCAACTCCACCCTTATAATATGCGGCGACGGCAACCTTGAACCCAATCAGGAGATAGACCTTTTTGTCAGCATGAATGTCCCCTTCCGTATCGAAGGCGACCAGAAGATACTTGAGGGCATAACCATACCCGAACGCTATCAGGTGCTGAACCGTACTATCTTCGAGCTCATACCCGACGAGACACCCCTTGAAGCCATCGAGGAGCACGTGGAATTCAATCCCAATCTCCCCGACGTATACAAGATACTCAGCGAGGGCTTCCCGAATATCGCAGACTTTTCACTGTGGTACACGGACACGTCACACCGCTGCCGTCACGGTATAAGCAGGGTATTCACCTACCGCGGCTCAACTACTGCTTCGGCGGTATTCGACATCGGCAGCACCGTTCTCATAGGACAGGTAGCAACAAATAAAGCGGCAAGAGGCAGAGGCTATGCAAGAGAATTTCTCAAATGGCTGGCCAAGTTCTTCAACGGGCTCGGTAAGCGTGCATATCTGCTTGCACTTGATGTACGTGTAAGCTTTTACAAAGAGATAGGCTTCCGGATCGCGGGGCGCGAGATAGTTCTTGAGCGTATCGACATCGAGAAGGACAGCGCAGCAAAGGGACGTCTGGAGGACAGATAACTATCGTTCCGTTTTTTGGGGGAGTGTCCCCTTCCATAGCATGAAAAAGCCCCGGGGCAGAGCCTCGGGGCATATTTATTCTGTAATTATTCCGCACAAATCAGAATGAATAAATTGTAGGTGACGGTGTTCTCGACGTTCCATTAAGGGACGTCGAGAACGCAATACCCTGCAAATATTAATTCTGAATTATACACCTAAAAAGCCATAGTACTTCTGACAGACATATCAGAAATACCATGGCTCAATATTTCTATATCATTATCGCCCGAAGACTTACAGTACTATCAGAACAGAATATCCTTAAAGCAAACCTGAGGACGGTTATTGTCAAAGTCCCAGCTGTGGTAAGCGTCGCCGTGACAGAAATCCTTCTGGTCGCACTTTGAACAGACCTCGTTGTCATCTGAAAGGTCACGTCTGAATATCTGGAATTTTTTCTCCCATACCTCGCTGAAGCGGTCGCGGAGGATATTTCCCTGAACGAATTCAGGTCTGCGTTCGATATCGAGGCAGGCAATAATATCTCCGCTGGCAGTGATACTTGCGGTATAGAGACCTGCTGTACAGAGGTAATACCAGTCACGGACCTCACGCTCGTACTCAAGACCGAGATAGTGGCTGCATCCGTAAGTAACAGGCTCGCCTGCGATACGCTTGTTTCTGATGAACTCAAAGAGAGTTCTGTAATCATCGGGAGTAAGTATGAGCTCGGGGTGCTGCTTTGCACGTCCCATAGGCTCTATATTGATAACTCTCCAGGAGTCTATGTCCATATTGTTGAATATCTTGAAAAGCTCGTCCAGCTGGCCGATATTCTGATGAGTAACAACAGTAGTTACCTGAATATGCTCAAAGCCGCCCACTCTGATAAGGGACTCGATACCGCTCATAGCCTTGCTGAAGCCTCCGGGAGTTCTTCTGAATGCGTCGTGAGTATCCTCGAGACCGTCTATGCTGACGGATATGGTACCCATGCCGACTCTCTGAAGATCGCGGGCAACGCTGTCATTGATGAGAGTAGCATTGCTGGTCATTCCCCAGCTGAAGCCCAGCTCATGAGCTGCCCCCAGAATATCGAAGAATTCCTTTCTGAGAAGGGGCTCGCCGCCTGTAATGTCAAGCATTTTTCCCTCTGTAGTCATATCCTCCTTCACCTGCTGAAGGAAGGTGCGGTACTGATCTACCGTAAGCTCCTCAGAGGAAACATCTCCGCAGTAGCTTCCGCAGTGAAGACAGCGCTCGTTGCATCTGAGTGTAAGCTCCAGGAAGAGATTTCTCAGCTTCGGACTTCTCATAAGCGACTTTCTGTATTGTCTCATCTTTTCGAGATGATCTTTTTTCATATTAACGTTGAGCATATTTTACTTCTCCTGAATATCTTTATTAAAGTCTCCGAACATTTCCTTGATCCTGTCATCGATAGGTCTTATGCCGTAAAGAGCAATGACGACGTCCTTCACCGGATCATAGGGCTCGGTGATAGTAGTGGTGACAGGTGTTATCTCATCTGACGGAGCCGTTATCTTTTCGATCTCGGGAAGTTCTCCGGAGTATTCATCACTACGGTACTTGTCGAGATCCTTTACCTTGCCCAGCAGGTATCTCTGAAGCATGATAAGATCCGCAACATTGATCTTTCCGTCATGGTTCATGTCGCCGTAATATCTGGCACTGCCGCTTCCCTCTCCCGAAACGAGCATTCTTCTGAGGGTTATAACATCGAAGCTGTCGATAGCGCCGTCGGTATTTGCATCGCCGGTAAAGAACTCGGGCGCACCGTATGCAGGCTGAGGGATTACGCTTGTAGTCAGAGTTGTGACCACTGTATCCCAGTCAGCGTCGGAAACGGTAGTAGTAGGCGCAGGGCCGTACACAGGTGCAGGCACAGAGGTAGTAGTGACCGTAGTTACCGTCTTCTCCAGATCACTGAGATCCCAGGGCTGATCCAGCCATTCGGTAATATCGGTGTCGTTCGGATCAAACATCGGAGGAACGCCGTACAGATCGTAAGTGGGCTGTTCCGTCATTCTCACCCAGTCCTCAAACGATAAACCAACGGTATTGCTGCCTTCCTCTTCCTGCTGACCGGAGCCGTCAACTGCCGCCATGGAAGGTATAGCGGACATATTCGCAGCTGCGAATATTGCTGCGGTCAATACTGTACGTAACGTTTTTTTCATGCCGGCACACTCCTTTTATACATTCATATTGTTTTCACGTCTTATTTATCCGTAATATCCTTGTCTCTTTCCTCGAGCATTTCCTTCAGCCTGTCATCGATAGGTCTGATGCCGTAGAGGGTTATCACAACGTCCTTACCGGGATCATAGGGCTCGGCAATGGTAGTAACAATAGGATCATCCTTTACAGAAGTTGTTATCTTCTCGATCTCGGTTTCACGGTTATATCTGTTGCCGTATTCCTTGCCCAGCTCATTTACGGATACTTTGCCGAGAACAAGCTTCTGGATCAGTATAAGATCTGCGATATTGAGCTTTCCGTCAGAGTTTACATCGGCGAAATAAGCGGCATCACTGTGGATGTCAGCGCCGTTTATGAGCATCCTTCTGACAGCAATAACGTCAAAGCAGTCAACTGCATAGTCCATATTGATGTCGCCCCTGAAAATATCTATAGGCGGGCCGTAAACAGTCTGAGGATAAGTTACCTCCGTAGTGGTAGATGTAGTCGAAGTTGTCATAAAGAAAGTAAATGTAGTCAGAACATTATCCCAGTCCTCATCGGAAACGGTGGTAGTAGGCGCAGGACCGTACACAGGTGCGGGCAGAGTCGTAGTAGTGACCGTAGTCAGGACCTTTTCCACGGTGCCCGGATTATTCCACGGCTCACTGTCCCACCATGTTCCGTCCGTCGGAGGAGGACCGTATACTCCATAAGCCCCCTGTCCTGAAAAATCCACAGTTTCAGACATATTATTGAACGGCGGCCACTGATTGCTGCCGTTATCTCCGGCTCCCATTGAAGGCAGAGCCGACATATTCGCAGCTGCAAAAACAGCAGCTGTCATAGCAGTACGTATAGTTTTTTTCATGTTATAACGCTCCCTTCGAAGATCTATGGTGTGACAGCCGGGAAATGGCAAGTGAATTTTATATATAGCATCCGACTGTCACTAATCCACAGTGCTATAATATAAATGACGCAAAACAGCGTACTTTTTTTCTTTTCAAGCCAACTTTGTATACCTGCACAAAGGGCTGTGCTGTTATTTGTGCAGTTTTACTTCCCCATACTCTTCGTCTTCTGATATTTCTTATTCAGCGGGCGTTTCCGCAGCATTCCCGGCTGACGGCGGACCGTAAACGTCCTGTATATCGTCCTTGGCGGGATCATATTCCGTGGTATCAGACTCTGCTGTCTTTGACTCCGTTATCACAGGCGGCCCATAAACGTCCTGTACCTCTTCATGGCCGATGTCGCAGCCTGTAAGCATGACAGTTCCTGTAAGCACAGCAGCCATAAGGGCGGTTTTCTTATTCTTTTTCATATGCATTACCTCCAATAACACTGCATAAAGCAGCTGTCAGATGTAAGCCTTTCCGCCTGAGCGGAAAAAAATATTATTGAACCGGATTGCTGCCGAATGACTCGGGCGGACCGTAAACGATCTGAACATTGTCATTTGCAGGATCATATTCCGTAGTATCGGGCTTTGTAGTATCATCCTGAACGATCGGCGCACCGTATTCCACCTGTACATCGTCATCGGAAGGATTATATGTGGTAGCTGCAGGCTCTGTTGTCTGAGCCTCTGTAGTCTGCTCCTCTGTTGAAGCAGCTGTGGTAACAGGCGGGCCATATACAGTGACCACATCGTCATGTCCGTGATCGCAGCCCGTAAGCATAACAGCTCCTGTGAGTACAGCAGCCATAAGAGCGGTTTTTCTAGTTTTTTTCATGTTTATACCCCCATATTTCATTACTGCTTTTATTTTACTACATATTCCGGTGTTTGTCAATATTACGGGCTATATAAATACACCGTATTTAAGCCGAAAACTGCTCATTGTTCCCTGCTTCGGAGCTGCTCCTCATTGTCATAAATGCACTGATTTCATTGCTGCGGTTTGTGCAAAACACAGAAACTGTTATCTTTTATTCCGTATTTCAATGGTTTTCCGTTGAATTTCAGCCCCTTTCCACCATATATAGAAGGGCATGAAAAAGCTCCCGCCGAAGCAGGAGCAGTATATCAGTCTTCCTCGTCCTCATCATAGAAAACGTTATAGTTCACGGCGCGGTGACTGTATGTGCTGAGCACGAGGCCAATTATAGCGTACATACTTATCATGGCGGTACCGCCCGCACTGAGGAAGGGCAGCGGAACGCCGATAACAGGAGCCACCTTCAGCACCATGCCAATATTCATGATACAGTGTGAGAGTATCAGTCCGAAGGCGCCCATGCAGATGAATTTACCAAGATGGTCGCGGCTTACGCGACTGTCTCCGAATATCTTCAGGCAGATATAGGCAAGGATAATGATGAGTCCGATAGAGCCTACGAAGCCGAATACCTGGCCTGCGTAGGTAAAAATGAAGTCGTTGTGTATCTCGGGAACGGTAATATAGTCGTCAGGCTTTCCGAAGAGCCCCTTGCCGAATACTCCTCCCGATTTGAGAGCTGCAAGTCCCAGATCCTGCTGATACTCGATGTACTCGGGATCGGTTCCTGGGTGGAAGAGTATGAGGATACGCTTTTTATGGAACTCGCTCAGTGCAAAGAACCACATACCCGCAACGCCCGCAGCAATGACAAAGGGCGCCGCAACGAGGTATTTCCACGAGATCTTCGCAGAGCATATCATAAATGCGAATATAGCAGCAAAAACGATAGCCGTACCGTAATCGCCCTGCAAAGCTACGATGCCGAGAGGGACAGCTCCGTGTATCAGCAGCAGCAGCATATGAAGGGGCTTGTTCATTTCCTCCTCATCACGGGACAGGTGATGAGCGAAGGAGAGTATGAATGCCAGCTTCAGCACCTCCGAGGGCTGAAACTGGATAAATCCGAGGTTGAGCCATGCCTGGTCGTCGGCGCCTTCTCGCCTGTATCCCAGGGAGGTGAAGGTCAGCGCCATCAATGCCAGCGCCGCAGGAACGAAAAGGAACCACAGCTTTACCAGCTTGCGGTAGTCTATGAACGAGATGATCACAGCAGCGGCTACGCCCGCCACCATTGAGAATGCCTGTGTTTTCCAGTAGCTGGAGCCTACGGTCTCAAGGACCTTGTTATAGGTTATGGAGTATATCAGCAGGGTGCTTATGGCAGCGCATAGCGTTACCGAAAACAGCAGACCTGCGTCAATACTGTGTTTGCCCGAAGGCAGTTTTTTGAATGCCGATTTCATTGTTTCTCCTTTGTTTATCTGTTTTTAAGTAAAAGCTGATCCGTAACGCCGATCACCGCGTTTTTATCATTCCGCCCAGTATTTGCGGTCAAGGCTCCTGAACTGCGCCGCAGCTGCCACATGAGCCTTACGTATGACCTCTGAACCGTCTATATCAGCGATAGTTCTTGCGACCTTCAGTATACGGTCATAGGCTCTTGCGCTGAGTCCGAGCCTGTCGAAAACGCTCTTCATCAGCTTCTCGGCGCCCTCGTCCATGGGACAGAACCCCTGTAGCTTATCGGGAGTTATGAGCGCATTGCAGGTTATGCCCGTATTGCGGAAGCGTTCCTCCTGAACGGCTCTTGCAGCGATAACTCGTTTTCTTATATCTGCCGAGCTCTCCTCCTTCGCCTTTGACGAAAGATCGCCGAACTCCACGTGAGCCACCTCGATATGGAGATCAAAGCGATCCAGCATAGGTCCCGAGATCCTCGAAAGATAGCTCGTCACCTTATTTTTCGGACATATACACTTTCTCTTTGGATGTCCGTAGTATCCGCAGGGACAGGGATTCATGGCACCTATGAGCATAATGGTGCAAGGATAAGTCACCGTACCCGAGGCGCGGGCAATAGTCACCCTTCTGTCCTCAAGGGGCTGACGGAGTATCTCCAGCGTCTTGCGGTCAAACTCCGCAAGCTCGTCCAGAAAGAGGAGGCCGTTATGGGCAAGCGATACCTCTCCCGGGTGCGGAACAGTGCCGCCGCCTGCCAGACCTGCCGAGGATATGGTATGATGAGGCGAACGGAAAGGTCTTTTTGTTATTATGGGCATTTCGGGAGTAAGAAGTCCCGAAATGGAATGTATCTTTGTAGTTTCCAGTGCTTCTTCAAAGGTAAGAGGCGGAAGTATGGAGGGCATACGCTTGGCAAGCATACTTTTACCGCTTCCCGGCGAACCGATGAGCAGGGCATTGTGGCCGCCTGCCGCAGCTATCTCCAGAGCCTTTTTAGCCGACTGCTGACCTCTCACGTCGGAGAAGTCAAGGGGTTCGTTATACGCAGCCTCGGGAGGTATGTAATGCTCGCAGGGCGTCAGCAGCTCCTCACCGCGGAAGTGCTTTATGAGCTCCTCAGCATTGTGTACCGCATATATGTCCACACCGTCGATCACGGAAGCCTCTCTGGCATTCTCCGCAGGGACGAACACCGATGCTATGCCCTTTTCACGGGCAAGCATGACCATGGGTAGGACTCCGTTAATACGGCGTATATCGCCGTTGAGAGAGATCTCTCCGATAAACGCACAGCCGTCGGGCTCGGTGCTTATCATTCTCATGCACAGGAGCACAGCCATGAATATGGCCATATCGTGTACAGAGCCGCTTTTTCTGGTATCTGCGGGAGCAAGGTTCACCATTACCGAAGCCACAGGAAAGCTTATACTGCATGAGCGCAGAGCAGCACGGATACGCTCGCGGCTCTCCCTGACAACAGTGTCGGGAAGACCGACTATCTCAAACTGAGGGTTTCCGCGGCTGATATCTATTTCAACGTCAACAGGAAAGGCGTTGAGGCCGAAAAGCCCGAGACTCGAAACCTTGGCAAACATATTTTGTCCCCCTATCTTAGTTTTATTCCGCTGTCCTTGATGCAGTTATCCTTGTTCCTGGGCGGGCAGAACCTGTCCGGAGCGGCGACCGGCGCTGAAACCGAAACACTCAGTCCCGGCATGGAATTGAGTGCCGAGCTCTTATCCGCAGGCACTTCTCCTGCGGTACTGTTACCGAGAATATCCACATCGACGGTTCCCGCCTTTCTTTCGGCAAAGCGGTCGAAAGCACGCTTTCTTCTCTCGGGGCCCGCAAAGGGCTGGGCCTGCTGGGGTAAAGGCTTATTCTGCTGAGCAGAGCTGTTCTGCTGCATCTGCTGTTTTTTCAGCTGGTCATAGCGTGCGGCCGCAGCCTGACCGTACTTGGTCTTATACGGCTGAGGCTGATAAGTCTCGATGAACATAGGATAGCCCTCTGTATTCCTGAGCTGTTTGAAGTCGGGATATGCCGAAAGTATAGGGTAGGTCTTTACCAGACCGATACCGCCGATAAATACACTTATAATATCAAACGCACTCAGCCTTATAAAAATGGAAAAACCAAACATCAGCATATAATAAAAGAACAGTATCACATGGAAAAACTTCCTGTTGCCATATCCGAGAGCACCCATGACAAAAGGAACGATGCAGATCAGAGCCTGTATTATGGCTCCGCTGTTACCAAGCATTCTGCTTTCGGAAATATCAGTATACATCAGCGGGATCCAGCCTACCACATGGATAGGTGCCTGAACAAGCGATAAAAGTGCAAGAATAACGCTTGTGACCATCGTATAAGTCATAATATCCTGACTGGTAGCCTTTATGGCGTCAAGTCTGCCGCGGCATATGGGATAATGAAGATGATTCGGCTTTTCCGCAAGTTCTGGATTTTTTTTGAATTCCATATCATTCTCCAATACAAAAAGTATGATCTATTTTATTATATCACTTTTCCGTCATGATGTAAATATATTTCTCGAATTTTGAAGGGATATAAAAAAGCCGCCCTTACGGACGGCTCATGTTTACTTTCTTCTTGTACCGTTTTTTCTGTCGGTGCTGCGCTTGAGGTCGCACATACGCTCCTCGCTGGTCTGCTTGAAGCGTGACATCATATCTTCAAAGGTCATTTCAGACTGAGGGATCTGCTTCTTCGGCTCCCAGATTATAGGCTTGCTGCGCTGATTGCTGCGCTCGCCCTTATCGTAGCCGCGGTCGCCCTTGTCTCCGCCTCTGTCGCCTCGGTCACCCCTGTCTCCGCTCCTGTCATTTTTATCCGGCCTGCCCTTGCCGTCAAATCTTTTCTGACGTGGCTGGGAGTCGCCGTTCTCAGAAGCCTTTTTAATGGAAAGGCTGACCTTTCCTGCCTCATTGATACCTATTACCTTGACCTTGACTTCCTGTTCCTCAGCCAGGTGCTCACGGATGTCGCTGACATATGTATTGGCGATCTCGGAAATATGTACCATTCCGGTGCCGCCGCCATCAATGTCAACAAAAGCTCCGTACTGTGTGATTCCCTTGACCTTGCCGTTATAGATCTTACCAATTTCCAGCTGCATACTTATTTATTACTCCTTTTTATGGACCCTTCCTCAGGCCCTATTAATCCCTTGTAGTGTCGTAGAATCTGCGCTCGTCGGGATAGGCATAGCCTCTCTCTTCAAGTGCGACCTTTTCCATGTAAGCGTTCAGATCGTCACTGTCAAGGACACGCTGCAGCTCGGCATTTTCCGTTTCGTAAGCGTCTATTTTTGTCTGTATCAGTTTCATCTGCTCCTCTTTTTCGGCGCAGTCCTTCTGAGTGGCCGCAATAAGCACGCCGCAGCCTATGATAACGGCTACTGCTACAAGCTTTACAAGTCCGCGGCTGAACAGACCTTTTTTCCTCTGCTTTTCATGTCTCATTTTTTTCGACAACGCTCTTCACGTTCTTTCTCTTATTATTTTCCATTTTATTATACAACAGATGCTGCCTGTTTCGCAATACTATTCTCGCTTTTTTAAAATTCTTAACAATAATTCGGTAAATTCCTACAAATTTAACACCGACTTTTGCACATAGCGGTGCAAAAAAACTCCTGAGAGGCATGAAAAACAGTCTGAAAACAGCCCTGATCATGCCGATGAGCTTACTGATTGTCCGCAGAACAACACTCCCCACGGTAAAGTGGTACACCGCAAAGCCGAGAACGTTCCCGACCGCGAAATACAGCCTCATCTCGCTCCTTGCAGCCAGCTGCGAAAAGACAATGAGAGCTGCTGCATACAGCATGAAAAAGAGTACGTCCTCAATTGCCGTAAGAGCATCATTGTGCCGAAGTATCAGCCTGAAGGCGCGGAAAACATCGAATACGGGGCCAAGGGCGGCTCCCATTATGCACGACATACCGAAAAGTCTCAGTTCCTCGCTGACCGTGAAGAAGGTCTCGGGCATATTCATCTGAACAGCCTTCCCAGAGCAGAAACAGGCCCTTTTCTGTCCCTGTCCCCATAGATAACAGCCCATATATCGCCTGTAATGGTCATATCGCCCGTTTCCGTGCTCATAGAGTCGATGTGGAGCTCCCTGCCCTTTACAGTAAGCTCTCCCAGCTGGGTATAAAGGCTTATCTCCCTTTCGTCGAAGCTGTCAACGTCCGTTATCCCCGATATGCTAAGGCTCCTGCGGTTTTCGAGGATGATGTTCTGATTTTCTGAAGCGGTCTTGTCCTGCATGGTCTTACCTCCGAAATACTTGATAGTTGAAGTATATTCACAGGAGGCGTCTTTTATGCTCAGCCGTCAAGCTCCCTGCACTTTTCCTCGTAATACGCGTCACCGGTGAGGCGTTTCTCGCCGTCATTGTCTTCACTGCCGGAATAAATGCCGGCAAATCCGGGAGTTTCGGGATCCCAGACAGCTGCGGCAGCTGCTGCTCCATCCTTTATCTCAACGAACCATCTTCTTTCATTCTCATTTTCATAGTACTTCTTCAGCTTCTTGCGGAAGCTCTCCGTGTCAAAGCCCTGAGGAACGTTGTGATCCCTGCTTTCATCGGAATGTATTATGAAGCCCTCCGAGGTATCACCCAGGCTGTCTTCGGCCTCCATTTCCACAAGCGATGTCATCGCAGCCTTATATATCATTGAAGCTTCATTGGTAAGCGTCTTGCTGCGGGCTCTTATCTCTACCCCGCGGAAATACTGAGCGTTGATCTTCCAGCCGCCGTTATAGCCGAGAACGTACATGATCCCTTCGTACATATCTCCCGTGACCTCGTTCTCAAGCTCCATAACAACGCAGTAAGCGTCGGTTATGCCTGAATACTCCGCGATCTTATCCTTTGGTACGGCGCTGTATTCCTTGTCCAGCTCACTTGAATCCACCTTGTCGACTCCGCCTTTGTCGGCGATATACTTCCTTACATAGCCGAACATACCGAAATTTTCTTTCAGATCGGCCAGCTCGCTCTCATCGGCGGGATCGGAGCTTATGATATGGTCTAATCTGATCTTCCTGTCTTCGTCTCCGTAATAGAGGGAATACTGATAGGACTTTATGAGCTCCTCTTCTGTGGTCTCAATGCCGTGATCCTTTTGGGACTTGACAATGACCTTTATCACATCTCCCATATCGTCGGGCATCTGCATATCAAATGTCCTGCGGTAGTCCCTGGCGTTGAAGGCCTCGATGAACGCCTTTATCGCCTCCTCCTGTGAGGAATATACTGAAGGATCAGTCTCCCCTGTGGAAGTTCCTTCGGTATTTTCCGACGCAGAAGCTGTGTTCTGTGTACTGCCAGAGCCTGTATCCTTTGATCCTTTCTTGTCGGTACAGCCTGTAAATGAACATATAACTGCGGTAAGTGCAATAAGTCCTGCTATGATCCTTTTCATTTTATCCTCCGTTAATATCAGCCGTGAACCCTGCCGCAAGTGCCATCACGGGAAATAATAGTCCAGCAGAAGATCCACCATCATGGAATAGCTCTTTATGCCTTCTTCTCTGCCGTTCATTTTTATATTCGTATCTATTGCAGCCGTTGAAGCTTCGCTGACTGCTTCAGTGGATATTACTTCCTTATCTGCGTTCTCCTCCCAGTAATTCTCGGGCATGAACCTGAACCAGTCACGCAGCACCTCATCGGAAATAGTCTCCGAAAGCGGGTACGCCTCTTCCACCTCGTTGTCCCATACCGTATTGTGTACGTACTCAAGAGCGTCCAGATAGCCTGCATATTGGAATTCCACATTATCGCTGCCCGTCGACGCAGCAAAGGCAAGGAAGTTCGCTTCGTCCTCCTGGATAAAGCCCTTCAGGTGTGCAAGCTCATGGCATAGTGTGGAGGGAAGGACTGCCCGTATCATATCGTCATTGTAGTTGGCTTCGATGGTGTAGGGCATATATATCCCCGTCAGATGCAGCTGGCTCATGAAATACGAGAACTGTATCGGCTTGGGATCGGGATAATAGCCGCGGAGCTGCGGATATTTCCCGCCTGCACGCTTCATCGCCTTTTTTGCCTCCGCCTTCACATCGCAGGTCACCTCAAAGCAGCCGTTCTCATCACGGGGCACCTGCAAAGCAAGCTCGTTGCACTTGTTTATGAGAGCACCGTAAAGCATTGTGAGCTCCCGGTCGGTATGCTCGTGAGAATCGGGAAAATACTTCTCGGAAAGAGGCGTACACTGATACATGATAAAGCAGTTCATGGTCTCGGTAGTAGTTATGTAGCACAGGATCCACAGGACGAGGGTGCCTGCAAAAGCAGCCAGTCTCCGCCGTTTGCCCTTCATGAAGATGAGAAGTATCAGGAAAAGCGGGATACCTATGAATACAAGGGCTACCGCTGCCGCTGTGAGCATCTCTCCCAGAGAAAAGGGCAGGAGTCCCGTGACAAAAGAAACTGCCGAGGATATGTACGGGAATATCTTTGAAACATAAAAGTCCGAAAACTGCCTTGAAAAACGTGAGATAACGTTTAATATGACCATAATGGCTATGATAATCAGAGGTATGCTGTATCTCTTTTTCATATTGACCTCCTTAATGGGTAATTTATATTATTATATCACAGAAGGCGATTTTTCGCAACAGGCTTTTTCTGCCAGTCCCGCCCCGAACTGTATACCTTTACAAATATATATATAACAAGGCTTTTTGTTCAGATATACAAAGTGCGTTTTCATGGCAGAAATAAAAGAGGAGAACCTGAATATCCCCATAAGAAACAGGATCCGCAGGCAAGACCTGCGGATCCCTTTTTACTGTTGCGATACTGTTGTAACAGCTGTCACATCTGATGCGACAGTTGTTGTATTCTCTGCGGAAGTCTGAACTGTCATCGGCTCTGCTGTTATTTCCGCAGTCTTTATCCCGGTAAATCTCATGGTAAGCTTATGATTCGGCATATCAAAGCCGCTGAGACAGCCGTCCTTATCTACAATGAGCTTATAGCCGCCGTTTTCGAGGCTGCCGCTGACAACGAGGTTCCCGTCCTTTTCCTCGCCCTTCAGCTCATCAAGCTTTGCATTATCTTCGACTGCTTTTATAAGTCCCAGCATCATAGCCTTGACGGGTACGGCGGACTGAGGCACGGAAAAGCTCAGCCCCTTGTAGGAGGCAAGGACGTTCCCCTCACTGAATTCCAGCTTTACTCCGCTGAGAGTGTTGGGCTCGGAGAATTCTATCTCCCAGACTCCCTCGCCGAAGCGCTTCAGCGCTCCCGCAGCTTCAAGTCTGTCCATAGTTATGCTGACATCTGCCGAAAATGCGTCTCCCAGCCCGTTTTTCCGACAGCCGCTGCCGCCTCCCGCAGGAACGGTACAGGCGGTAAGACAGATGACTGCCGCAATTGTAATAACGAATGTAAAAATCCTTTTCATAATACCAGCTCCGATCACAGTAATGAAAGATTGATTTTTTACATCCTTCCGCATATCATACGGTCATATTATTCTTCTTTTCCTTTAAAAGACTGAAGGCTTCGGGCAGACTGCTGATTATATCCCTGGGCAGCATGGCCTCCATGCCCAGACGTGCGGCAGCTGCGTCCCCTGCAAGGCCGTGCATATATACTCCCGCGCATACTCCGTCAAAGACGCCGCAGTCCTGTGCAACGGCAGCTCCTATAATTCCCGCAAGAATGTCTCCGCTGCCTCCCACGCTCATGCCTGCGTTGCCTGTATGGTTGACCGCAACTCTGTTGCTGTCGGCAACGATGGTGCCTGCGCCCTTCAGTACCACTGTTATGCCGTACTGAGCCGCGTACCTCTCGGCAACAATGAACCTCTTATCGGCTATCATTGGCACATCACACCGCAGCAGCCTTGCCATCTCGCCCATATGGGGAGTGATGATGATGTCCGAATTCTTCTTCGTTAAAATATCTATGTCCTGCACTATGCAGTTTATTCCATCCGCGTCTATAATAACGGGACATTTTGCCGTTGAAGTCACATATTTCGTAAGCTCAACAGTATCTGGAGTAACTCCCATGCCGCAGCCTATTACTATGGCGTCGGCCTTGTCCATGGCCTCAGCAAGAGGCTCGCGGCTGCTGTCATAGAGCATATATCCGTAATCGTCGCTGTCCAGCTCTATGAAGGTCGCCTCGGGAGTAAGTACAGACGCTGTATCTATGCACTTTTCAACGGAAGCCAGACGCACCAGTCCCGCACCGCTGCGGAGCGCTCCGAGAGTCGCAAAGGCAGCTGCTCCGCGCATAGAGGAGCTTCCCGCTATCACAAGCACCTTGCCGAATTCGCCCTTATGAGCGTCACGCTCGCGCTTGGGCGGGTAAAAGGCAAGGAAATTGCGCTCTATACGGTGATACTGACGTTCGCCGCCCAGTATCTTCAGGGCTTCCTGAGGTATACCTATATCGGCAACAGTTATCCTGCCGCAGTATTTCTTCAGTGGAAACTGCGACATACCTGTCTTTATGAATCCGAAGGTCATGGTCTCGTCGGCTTTGAATATGCCTGCGGATATGCTGCCCGAAGCACTGTCACCGCCGCTGGGTATATCCACAGCTATGCGGTAAGCTCCCGAGCCTATACCGAATATCCCCATAGTGTCCTTGTCCAGCTCCCCGTGGAAGCCGGTGCCGAAAACACCGTCAACTATGACCTGTGCGCCTACCACTGCGCCCTTGATGAGTCCCATGCGCTTCTTCTCTGCAATGAGCAGATCATCCAGGGGATTATGCTCTCTGCTGTCGTCGGAGGTCTCTGCGCTCCTTGGCTGTATAGTCATATAGTCAAGCTCGGCAGCCTCTATGGCAGCCTCCACATTTCCGCTGCGGAAGCCCTCTATGAAGGTTATGCGTTCACGGGGGAGTATGCTCAGCATCTCCTGCGCAAGGGGAGTCTTCGGCAGACCGCCGATGTGTATTATCGTAAGCTTATAGCCCTTATACAGCAGTATATCCGCCGCTGCATAGCAGTCTCCGCCGTTATTGCCCGTACCTGCAAGGAATACCACCGAACATTCCTCGGGTATGAGCTTCGCTTCATTCCGGCAATAGCTGTCTATGAGCTCCGCAAGCTTCCTGCCTGCATTCTTCATCAGCTGTCTTTTGGAGACTCCCAGCTTTTCCGACTGCTCCTCAAGTCTGCACATCTGCTTTGGTGTGACTATCTTCATATACATACCTCCTTATGGGATCAGGATACAATGACCGATCATAATCATTATTTTAGAGGCGGATAATATCCGTCCGTATTGCTGAAAACGTCATAAAACAGGACACTCCCCCGAGCGTCCCGATGTGATATATGTTGGTTTTTCCGTCAAAGTGCGCCCCGGCCTGCACGGTCAGGATCTGTGCCTCAGCTTGGCGGGAAGGAACTTCTGTATATTCTCCAGCATACGCTCATCCGGGGCGAAAACGAGCCTTGTGCTTCCGTAGCTCTCGTCCGTGAAATCAGCGTAGTATTCGTGCTCCGCTATATTGTCCGTAGCAAATATCACAGTCATATCCTCAGTCTCCTCCATGCCGTCGGAATACTTTCCGAAGTCCGTGAGCTGTCTGATATTTGCCGATACCATTTCCTTGCGCTTCTTCTTTGCGATGATCTTGTCAACGTCCAGATCACCGTTGGTGAAGGCGTACTCATACTCCACATAGGTGTTCTGCACGATATGGTATGTGCCGTAGCCCGACGCAACTGCCAGCGCAAAACCCAGCAGCGCCACCAGGGGGCGTCCCAGCTGGAGAATTGCCAACAGGACAATGGCAATGGTGAACAATATGCCCACCGTTATCATAAGTATCCTTCTTGTTTTATCGGCTGATGTCTCGTTCTTTTTTACAAGCTGTTCAGCAAAATTATCCATTATTTTTTCTCCGTTTCTTTTTTTGATCTTACAGATAATTATATCATACCACATTTTCCGTCAGATTGCAACAAATCAATTCAATTTTTTCAATTCTGTCGTATTATTTCACAACAGTTTTCTCCCCGCGGGAAATTTTTTGCAAAAACGCTTGATTTTTTTATTTCCTGCGTATATAATAAGTGTATAACCCGATGACTGAGAGAGTAAGTCTGCGATCATGTCTTCAGAGAAGGGCGCAATGGTGCGAGCGCTCCGTCATAATGCAGTCCGAAGTTCACTCACGAGGGGTACAGTTGAAAGGGTGCGGCTGATATTAACCGGCAGAGCCCGTGTAGACTGCAACGTAGGTCTGCGTTAAAGACAAGAGAGTGTCGGCTCTCCTGACAATGGGTGGTATAAAAGCAAGCTTCAAGTCTTGTCCTGTTGGACAGGACTTTTTTATTTAGTCACGACACATGAACTATCTGCACGGGCATCGTTTCCATGCAGCAAAACAAATTTTTTGAGGTGAAACAATGAAAGAACAGCTTGAAAAAATCGAAGCGCTGGCCAAGCAGGAGCTGGAATCCTGCACTGAGATCAAGGCGCTGGATGACCTGAGGATAAAATTCCTCGGAAAAAAAGGTGAGCTCACTGCCATACTCAAGCAGATGGGTAAGCTCTCGGCAGAGGAAAGACCTGTTATCGGTCAGCTCGCCAACAAGGTAAGAGCAGACATCGAAGAAGCCCTCGGAAGCAAGCTCGCTTCACTGAAGGCAAACGCACAGGCTGCAAAGCTGGCTGAGGAAAAGATCGACATCACTCTCCCCGGCAAGCGTGCTCCCTTCGGCAAGCTCCACCCCCTCACAAAGGTCGAGAATGAGATCAGAGAAATATTCATAGGCATGGGCTTCAATATCGCAGATGGTCCCGAGATCGACGACGATTACCACGTTTTCGAGGCTCTTAACCTGCCACCCGATCATCCTGCAAGAGATACCCAGGATACTTTCTATATCGAGGGCACAAATGAGACCGTTCTCCTCCGTACACAGACCTCCTCTGTACAGGTACACGTTATGGAGAACCAGAAGCCCCCTATCCGCATAATCTCTCCCGGACGAGTTTTCCGTTCAGACGCCGTTGATGCTACTCACTCTCCCCTCTTCCACCAGATAGAGGGACTGGTAGTTGACAAGGGAATCACTATGAGCGACCTCAAGGGCACTCTCGAAATGCTCATGAAGAAGCTCTACGGCAACGACTGCAAGCTCCGCTTCCGTCCTCACCACTTCCCCTTCACCGAGCCCAGCTGTGAGGTTGATATAAGCTGCTTCAACTGCGGCGGAAAGGGCTGCTCAATGTGTAAGGACGAGGGCTATATCGAGCTCCTCGGCGCAGGCATGGTACACCCCAAGGTCCTCGAGAACTGCGGCATCGACAGCAACGAGTACTCGGGCTTCGCATTCGGCCTCGGTCTTGAACGTATGGTTATGGGGCGCTATGACATCAACGACCTCAGACTCCTCTACGAGAACGACGTCAGATTCCTGGAGCAGTTCTGATAGTCAGCGTTTTTCAATAAATATAAAAGCTTCCGCAGCACAAGGAGCTCTTCTGAGTGCGGAAGCATCACAAGCTCCACCGCAAAACCCGTATGCATTTCAGCAGTATAAGCAGCCGCGGCGGCGCAATCATATACTCTCCGTGAGTAAATACGCTCCTGCGGCACCGAAAACATTATCTGACAGGGTAAAAAGCTATGTATAAAGAACTTGTAAAAAAATTAAGACGTAAGCACACTGCTTTCTATATCATCATCGCTCTAGTGGTGGTATTGTTCACAGGCGGCTGTCTGGCCGCATTCATCGCAGCCGATCTCGCCTTCAACAAGAAGCTGCTATGCGTTCTCGCGGGCATTATCCTCATCGCAGGCTGTATCGTGGAGATATGCACCTATAATTCCAGGATACGCAGTATGTGGAGCAGGATAGGCGTCGATTCAGAGGAAGAAATGAGCAGCATAATTGAAAACAGCGAGCCTCTCGGTCAGTTTGCCGAGACCTCAAAGCTCTTTATAACTGAAGATACCATTATCAATTTCCAGTCGCTGAAGGCTTACAGGATCAAGGACCTGAAAAAGCTAAGAAAGTCCGACCACAGCAGCGATGGAAGCAATAAGGATTATTACCTTAAAATTAAGCTCAACCGCGTTCCGAAAATGCCGAGGAAGGACGAAATGGCCTTCAGTGACTCTATCGACCGCAAGATAGCTTATAAAAGGATACTCAGCGCCTATACGCGCATAACAGGCAATGACGACATTGACTGATAATACATATCCGTCCGGAAATGATCTGCGATAAGGATCTGTCCGTGAAATGGTCCGGCGATCCCGGCGCTGTCATCTGATGCCGTCATCAATTAAGACGAAAGGAAAAAAGATATGAATTTATCTATGAAATGGCTCGGCGATTATGTTAAAGCCGATATGCCGATAAAAGATTTCTGCCATGCTCTCACAATGAGCGGTTCAAAGGTTGAATGCTATGAAAAAGAGGGCAGCAATATCTCCAACGTTGTAGTTGGTAAGATACTCTCAAAGGGACCTCACGAAAATGCCGATGCGCTCTTCGTATGTCAGGTGGACATCGGCGGGGAAGCTCCCATACAGATCGTTACAAACGCCAAGAACGTCAAGGAAGGCGACCTCGTTCCCGTTGCTCTTGACGGAGCTGTTCTCCCCGAAGGCAAGATCAAGAAGTGCAAGATGCGCGGAGTTGAGAGCTTCGGTATGTTCTGCGGACTGGATACTCTCGGCCTTACAGCACATGATTTCCCCTATGCGGATCCCGAAGGCGTATTCGTTATCGAAGAGGACTGCAAGCTCGGCGAGGATATCCACACAGCCATCGGTCTGGACGATACCTCTGTTGAGTTCGAGATAACCTCTAACCGCCCCGACTGCCTCAGCGTTATCGGTCTCGCAAGAGAGACTGCCGCTACCTACGGCACGGAGCTTAATGTAAAGGCTCCCGAGTTCAAGGGCGTGGACGGCGATATCAACTCCATGCTGAAGGTGGATATCCTCAACACAGAAAAGTGCCAGAGATACTGCGCAGGTATCGTAAAGAACGTAAAAATAGGCCCCTCACCCCGCTGGATGAGAGAGAGGCTCCGTGCAAGCGGCGTCCGTCCTATCAATAACTTCGTTGATATAACAAACTATGTTATGCTGGAATACGGTCAGCCTATGCACGCTTTCGATCTCCGCTACGTTGAGGGAGCTCATATCAATGTCCGCAACGCAAAGAACGGCGAAAAGATAATGACTCTCGATGGAGTTGAGCGTGAGCTCACAGAGGATATGCTGGTCATCGCAGACGAGAAGAAGCCCGTTGCCGTTGCCGGCATCATGGGCGGTGAGTACAGCGGCATCATGGACGATACCACAACTGTTGTATTCGAGTCAGCATACTTCGAGCCCACACAGGTTAGACGCACTTCAAAGGCTCTTAAACTCAAATCCGACGCTTCCTCACGCTACGAAAAGGGCGTTGACAGACTTATCTCCATGACCTGTCTGAAGAGAGCATTTGAGCTGGTGGAGGAGCTTGGCGCAGGCGAAGTTCTCAACACAGTTATAGACCGCGATTATACAGACAAGACTCCTGCTGCAGTTGAGTTCAGCGCAGAGTGGATAAACAATTTCCTCGGTACTGACATCTCCGAGGCTGATATGATAAAGTACCTCGAACGCCTTGAATTCAAGGTGGAGAACGGCAAGGTCATCGCTCCTTCATTCCGTATAGACATCGGCTGCAAGGCTGATATCGCAGAGGAAGTTGCACGTATCTACGGCTATAACAATATCCCCTCAACAGACTTCCGCGGCGTTGCAAGAGCAGAGTTCACAGAGGAGCAGAAGTTCGCACGCACACTGAGAAATGCAGTAGTATCTCTCGGCGGCTACGAGATAGCTACTTACTCCTTCGTATCTCCCAAGTACTTCGACAAGATACGTCTTCCTCAGGACAGCAAGCTCCGCAAGGTAGTAAGGATAGTCAATCCTCTGGGCGAGGACACCAGTGTTATGAGAACTTCCACTATCCCTTCAATGCTGGACGTTCTTTCATTCAATTACAACAACCGCAACGAAAAGGCTTGTCTCTTTGAGATCTCCAAAGAGTACCTCCCCGCTGAGGAAGAAAAGCCCTTCATCAACGGTGATACACTTGCAAACAGCGGCAAACAGAAGCATAAGTACAACTACTCTCTCCCCGACGAACCCCAGAGACTCACTATCGGTACGTACGGCGGCGACGCTGACTTCTATACCCTAAAGGGCATGGTGGAGCAGCTCCTTGCAGAGCTGAAGATAGAGGACGTTGAGTATGTACGCGCAGGCGACTGCGAGGTATTCGACGAGAAGTACGCTCTCCACCCCGGCAGAAGCGCAGTTATCCTCAAGGACGGCGCTCACCTCGGCATCATGGGCGAGGTTCACCCCGAGGTGCAGGAGACCTACGAGATAGGCGTAAAGACCTATGTTGCAAAGCTCAATATCCCCGAGCTCATGGCAGCTGCCGCAGATAAGATAACCTATCAGCCCCTGCCGAAGTTCCCCGCTACTACCCGTGACCTCAGTCTCCTTGTTGATGAGGATACACCTGTTGCAGACCTTGAAAAGGCTATAAAGGGCGCTGTGGGAAAGATACTGGAGAAGGTTACTCTCTTCGACGTATACCGCAGCGAAGATATGAAGAAGAACGGCAAGAAGAGTATAGCTTACTCTATCTCTATGCGCTCACATGAAGGCACTCTCACTGACGAGCAGGCTGACGGTGCCATGAAGCGCGTACTGAAGGCTCTCAATGCCATCGGCGCAGAGCTCAGAGGCTGATGCCCCAAGCTGCCGCAAACGATACAAAACTGAAAAATATGTATAATACCAAGAATGATAACACAAAGCTGCCTGTTCCCGACGGGCAGCTTGTGCGTATTTCAGACTATATCCCTCAGGCGGTCATAGACCTGAGATACGCCACGGAAAATAATTTTACGGGAAAAAGGATATACAGCAGCAGTGAAGCACTGCTGTGCTTCGGCACAGTAAAGAAGCTCATAAAGGTTCAGCAGGAGCTGGACGCTATGGGGCTCCGCATAGTGGTCTGGGACGCCTACCGCCCTATGGAAGCGCAGTTCAGGCTGTGGGAGGTATGTCCCGATCCCACCTTCGTAGCCGATCCCCGCAGGGAGATAACCGCTCATGCAAGAGGAAATACCGTGGATATAAGTCTCACCGGGGCTGACGGAACTCCCGTGGAGATGCCCTCGGAATTTGATGACTTTTCCTCCCGTGCAGACAGGAGCTATACCAATATCCCAGAAAATGCAAGGGAAAACGCTCTTATGCTGGAAAAGCTCATGGAAAAATTCGGTTTCACCGGCTATTTCAACGAATGGTGGCACTATTCCGACAACGAGGAATACGATATTATCGTCAGGTAAGGAGGCAGGTCATGAAGCTCATCCATTTATCCGATCTTCACCTCGGCAAAAGACTAAGCGAATTCTCGCTTATGGAGGATCAGGAGTTCGTTCTGCGCGAGATATACAGCATAATCTCCGACGAAAAGCCCGATATTGTCATAATCGCAGGCGATGTGTACGACAAGGCAGTTCCCTCTGCGGAGGCCGTAAAGATGTTCGATACCTTCCTTACAAAAATATCGGAGAGGACAGGACACGTTTTCGTTATCAGCGGAAATCACGATTCCGCCGAAAGAATAGCCTTCGGCTCACATATAATGGAAAAGAGCGGCATACATATGTCTCCTGTTTACAGCGGCAGCATAGCTCCCGCGGTGCTTAACGACGAATACGGTGAATTCTGCGTGTATATGCTGCCTTTTGTGAAGCCCGTTACCGTAAGGAGATTCTTCCCCGAGGCTGAGATAAACTCCTACACAGACGCGGTGAACACCGCTGTTGACGCTATGAACGCCGATTTTTCAAAACGGAATATCATCATCGCTCATCAGTTCGTTACGGGAGCCGTGAAAAGCGACTCCGAAGAAGTCTCCGTAGGCGGCCTTGACAATGTGGACAGCTTCGCCTTCGACGGCTTCGACTATGTAGCTCTCGGCCATATCCACAGCCCCCAGAACGTAGGCAGTGAACGTATAAGATACTGCGGAACTCCCCTGAAGTATTCCTTCTCCGAAGCATCTCAGGAGAAGTCCGTCACTGTAGCTGAGATACGGGAAAAGGGCAGCCTTTCCCTGCGCACCGTCCCCCTCAGTCCGAAACGTGACATGAGAGTGCTGCGCGGCAGCTTTGACCATGTCATCTCAAAGGAAGTCAGCGGACAGGGAAGCACAGACGACTATATCCATGTGATCCTCACCGATGAGGAGGAGATACCCGAGGCCATGGGCAGACTCAGAACTGTCTACCCCAATGTGATGAGCCTCGAATACGATAACCGCCGTACAAGGAGCGTTCACGACAGCCTTGAGACTGCGGAAGCCGACAGCAAACAGCCCCTTGAACTGTTTGAGGAGTTCTATGCCGCGGCAAACAGCACGGAGATGTCTCCTCAGCAGCATGAATACATCCGCTCTCTTATAGAAAAGATATGGGAGGAAGAAGCATGAGACCATTAAAGCTTGAAATATCCGGCTTCGGCCCCTACTCGGGACATACGGTCCTGGACCTTGAGGCTCTGGGCGGCAGCGGTCTTTATCTCATTACAGGCGATACAGGAGCTGGCAAGACAACTATATTCGACGCCATAACCTATGCTCTGTACGGTACTGCCAGCGGTCAGAACCGTGACAACGACAATATGCTGCGCTCAAAGTATTCTGCCCTTGAAACTCCCACCTATGTTGAGCTGACCTTTGAATATGCGGGAAAGCGCTATAAAGTCCGCCGCAATCCCTCATATCCCCGTCCCGCAAAGCGCGGAGGAGGAGAAACACAGGAAGCCGCCAACGCCTTTTTCACCTATCCCGACGACAGGGAGCTCTCGGGAAAAAGGGACGTTGACGCCGCTGTTTACGAGATAACAGGCCTTTCCGACAAGCAGTTCAAACAGATAGTAATGATAGCCCAGGGCGATTTTATGAAACTCATAACCGAGAACACCGCAGGAAGACGTGAAATACTGCGGCATATCTTCAGGACCGCCAACTACCAGCGATTGCAGGAGGCTCTCAAAAACGACGCCGCGGAGCTGAAAAACGAATGCATCAGCCGCCGCGAAGGTCTGCGGCAGTACGCAGGAGGCATAATCTGCGGCGAGGACGACGAATTTGCTGCGGATATAGACCGTATAAAGGCAGAAATGCCTCCCGTGGAGTACATAAACGAGATAATGGAGAAGCTCATAAACCGCGACAAGGCGCGTTCCGAGGTATTTATCCGTGAAAACGAGGAGCTCGAAAAGAAGCTCTCCGAGGCGGCTTCACGTATCACTATGGCCGAAGAAAAGGAAAAAGCCGCTTCGGAAAGGGAAAAAGCCTCAGAACAGCTCACAGAAGCCCAACACCGCATAAAGCTTCTGGAAGAGGAGCTTAAAGCCCATAAGTCCAGACAGCCGCGGCTTGACGAAATAGCTGCCGAAACAGCACGCATTGAGGCCGAAATGCCCGAATACGAAAAGCTCAGCGTCTATGAAGGCAATATAGCCCGTGAAAGGTCTGCCCTGTCCGAGCTTTCGGAAAGGCTCTCCGCAGCTGCCGCAGAACAGACCGCTTCCGCAAAACAGCTGGAGGCACTCAGGGCAGAGCTTTCGGAGCTTGGCAGCACAGGCGAGAAAATAACTCTGCTCAGCGCGGAGCGTGAGAAGCTGCAGAGGCGTGCTGATGAGCTGGAAAGACTCTCGGAGCAGCTGAACGAGTATGAAAACAGTCTGAAAAGCCTGAGCAAAGCTGCTCACGCCCTCAAGGACAAGCAGCACGAGCATCAGGAGCTGATGGACAGCTCGGAAGCTCTCAAAGAAAAGCTGGCAGGTCTCAGAGCCCGCCATGCCGAGCTCGAGGGAGCGGGTGCGGAAGCAGAAAAGCTCCTCAGCGCACTGGAAAAGCTGGAAAAACGTATTGAAGATCTGAAAAAGCTCAACATTGAGACCTGTGAGCTTGAAGACCGTAATACCGCATATAAAGCTGCCGCTCAACGCTATCTGGAGTCCGCAAAGGAGGCCTCTGAGCTCAGCAGAGCCTACGACAGAGGCTACACCGCCTTTCTCTCAGACCTTGCGGGCGTTCTGGCAGAAAAACTGGAGGACGGAAGGAAATGCCCCGTGTGCGGCTCCGAGACCCATCCCGAGCCTGCTCAGAAAACCGTGGGAGCTCCCACGGAATCGGAGCTGAATGAGCTGAAGGAACAGCTTGCAGAGGCGAGAAGCAGGGCCGAAGACCTCAGCGCAGAGGCAGCTGCCCTGAAAGCCGCATACACGGAACAGGAAAAAAACGTAAAGCAGAAAATGCAGGAGCTTCTCGGCAGAGAAGACGTTTCCGCGGAGCTTTGCTCACAGGAGCTGGAAGGCTGTGCAGTTCAGCACGACGAGCTGGGCAAAAAGCTGGCAAGGACAGGCGAACTCAAAGCCGAACATGACAGGCTCGCAAAGGAAATAGTCTCGGCTGAAAAGCAGCTCACAGGCATAATGGCTGCCATAGCCGAGACCGACAAGTCACTGGGCGAGCTCAGAACTGCTCACGGCTCGGCCGCAGGCACTGCGGAACAGCTTCGCAGCACCGCTGAAAAAGAGGCTGCCAAGCTCATAGGCTCATGCCCCGTGGAGGAGGTCAGGGAAAAAACCGTGACCGAGCATCTAAACGTAAATGCACACCTTTCCGACAATGCCGCACAGCTTGCAGAGGAAAAGGCCAGAGCCCAGCGCAGGGCAGATGTGGAAAAGCTTATACCCGCCACCGAAAGCAGGCTGTCGGAGCTCAGCAACGAAGCTTCCGAACTCACTGCTGCACAGGCGGCTCGGAAGGAACGTATCGGCGGACTTGAAAACAGCCTTGCGGAGTTGAAAGCAAGACTCACCTTCCCAAACGGCGAACAGGCACGTCTCGGTATATCCTCTCTCCGCAAAGAAAGCACAGAGATAAGATCCGCAGCGGAGGCTTCGGAAAACGCTCTCAGGAGCGCAGAAAAGACCGCCGCAGAACTGGCAGGCAGCCTCAAACAGCTCACTGAGCGAATCAGCGCCTTCGGTGACATTGACCTTGACACGGAAACTGCCGAAAGGGACAGACTCAATGAAAGAAAAGCCCATGTTCTCGCGCGTATCAGGGAGCTCCACACACGCACAGCCGTAAACTGCTCGGCTTTAAAGAATATTAACAGCGGCTCCGATGAGCTCATACAGCTTGAAGGCCGCTATAAATGGCTGAAAAATCTCTCCGACACAGCCAACGGGAAACTCAGCGACCAGAGCAAATTCATGCTTGAGACCTATATACAGACCAATTACTTCGACAGGATAATCTCTCGAGCAAACGAGCGTCTGAAGGTCATGTCCGACGGTCAGTATACGCTTATACGCCGCAAAGAATATGACAACAAGCAGTCTCAGGTAGGTCTGGAGCTTGACGTCATAGACCATTTCAACGGCTCCGTGAGAAGCGTAAAAACACTGTCGGGAGGAGAATCCTTCAAGGCCTCCCTGTCCCTTGCTCTGGGACTTTCCGATGAGATACAGTGCTCCTCGGGAGGTATACGCCTTGATACCATGTTCGTGGACGAGGGCTTCGGCTCTCTGGACGAAAACTCTATAGAGCAGGCAATGCGCGCCCTTTCGGGGCTCTCCGAGGGCAACCGCCTTGTAGGCATAATCTCCCATGTACAGGCACTTAAACAACGTATCGACAAGCAGATAGTGGTCCGCAAGGACAAAAACGGCGGCAGCTGCGCAGAGTTGATAGTCTGAGTCACGAACAGGCATAAGCTGCTGATTTTTGCTTTGTGCATTTTGTCTAAACCATGTCCCCTTCACACGCGCAAAATCCGCATTTGCCGACCACATAATCGGAAATTTCTGTTATTTTTCACAAATTTCAGCCTCAAACGGCTCGATTTATTGATTTTCCGTAGATGAAATGCTATAATTATATTGTTGAATTTATTTTCTATCAGAATTGAAATCCGTAGAGATACTATTGGAGTGATAATAAAATGAAAATAGAAAGGTGTTCTAATAAGCATTATTACGATGCTGACGAGTACAAGACCTGTCCGTATTGTTCAGGACTGTTGAGAGTTGATCCCGAAAGCGACAAGACACCTAAAAAGGTAAAGGTCGTAAAGGTCAGGGCTGTCAAGGCATATCATGCTGAAGAAAAGCCTGCTCTCAAGCCCGAGCAGAAGCCCGTTGAGACTAAACCTGCTCCAAAGGCTGAGCAGAAGCCCGCTGAGACTAAACCTGCTCCAAAGGCTGAGCAGAAGCCCGCTGAGACTAAACCTGCTCCAAAGGCTGAGCAGAAGCACGCTGAGACTAAGCCAGCTCCCAAGGCTGAGGAGAAACGTCCGGAATCTATATTTGCCCCCAAGGCTGAAATGAAGCCCGTAGAGACTAAGCCTGCTTCCAAGCCTGAGCAGAAACCTGTTGAGGCTAAACCCGCTCCAAAGGCTGAGCAGAAACCCATCGAGGCTAAGCCTGCTCCAAAGGCTGAGCAGAAACCCATCGAGGCTAAGCCTGCTCCAAAGGCTGAGCAGAAACCTGTTGAGGCTAAACCCGCTCCAAAGGCTGAGGAGAAACGTCCGGAATCTATATTTGCCCCCAAGGCTGAAATGAAGCCCGTGGAGGCTAAGCCTGCCCCAAAAGCTGAAATGAAGCCATTGGAGACTAAACCTGCTCCTAAAGCTGAGCAGAAACCCGCTGAGACTAAACCTGCTCCTAAAGCTGAGCAGAAACCCGCTGAGACTAAGCCTGCTCCAAAGGCTGAGCAGAAGCCCGCTGAGACTAAGCCTGCCCCCAAAGCTGAAATGAAGCCATTGGAGACTAAACCAGTTTCCAAGCCCGAGCAGAAACATCAGGGATCTTTATTTGCACCAAAAAACAAGCCTGTCCGCACTGATGACGGCGACGAGCTTGCTATGGAAATCATGGAATCCATTCCTGCGCCGGAAAAGGTAAAATTCCCCACTACGACCGTACCTCAGGAACTGGTTTTCTCCAGCCGCAAACACGCAGATAATTCTCCTGCGCCGATAAAGCTTGACCAGTTCAACGACAGGAACAGCATATTCCGTCCGAAAGAAACCAAAAAGTATGAAGAGCACAAAAGCTCCGCTAAAAAGGACGAAAAAAAGACCGAGACCGTTAAACTTGAAGAAGAGTTCATAGTAAAAACTGATGTCCCGAAGTCTGAAGATAAGAAGTCTGAAGCTCCCAAGGAGATCAGGGCTGAGGATAAGAAGGCCGAAGCTCCCAAGGAGACCAAGACGGAGGATAAGAAGTCTGAAGCTCCCAAGGAAATCAAGGCGGAGGATAAGAAGCCGGAGGCTCCCAAGGAGATCAAGGCGGAGGATAAGAAGCCGGAGGCTCCCAAGGAGATCAAGACGGAGGATAAGAAGTCTGAAGCTCCCAAGGAGATCAGGGCCGAGGATAAGAAGCCGGAGGCTCCCAAGGAGATCAAGGCGGAGGATAAGAAGCCGGAGGCTCCCAAGGAGATCAAGACCGAGGATAAGAAGTCGGAAGCCTCAAAAGAGATCAAGGCTGAGAAAAACGACAACTATGACAAATACGGCGACCTCATCAACGACGAGAATATCGAGATAGATGACGTCAATAACATGGCTATTGACAAAAATGGAACCCTCGTAAAGTATGTCGGTACCACAGAATCCATAACTATCCCCGAAAAGGTAAAGATAATCGGCAAATACGCCTTCCGCGGCAACGAGACTGTAAGACGTGTGGCAATGTCCGACAGCGTTCGCATGATAGATAAATTTGCTTTCTGTCACTGCTTCAACCTGGAAGAGATAGTTCTCTCAAAGAATCTTGAATCCATAGGCGAGAACGCCTTCCTCAAGTGCCTGCGCCTGAAGCAGATAAACTTCCCCGAGTCCGTCAAGAGAGTGGGCAAGGGCGCCTTCGGACGCTGCAACAGCCTTGAAAACGTTGTTCTCCCCGCATATCTCCAGAGGATAAGCGACCTGATGTTCTTCTCCTGCAAGAAGCTGAGAAGAATAGTTATATCAGGCTCTGTGGAAGGCATCGGCAATGCCGCATTCTCCGAATGTTACAGTCTGAAGAAGGTCATTATCTCTAATTCTGTGGCAACTATCGGCGAAAGCGCTTTCTCATGGTGCAGATCCCTTGAAAAGATAGTTATACCCAATACAGTCAAGAGCATCAGCAACTGGGCGTTCTACGGCTGTCAGAACCTCACCGACCTGTCCATAAGCATGAACACCAAGGACATCAAGGAGGACGCATTCTGCGGCTGCGAAACTCTCTGCAATATCAATATCCTCGAATTCGAGGACGAGAATATCCCCCTTGACAGTATCAAGAAGGGCCACAAGCAGACCATAAGGATACTTAAACAGATCAACCGCAAAAAGGCTGAACGCTACGCCCGCGAGCACGGCTTCAGCACATTGTTCATATAAGCAGAACGGGAGCTTTGAAAGCTCCCGTTTTTATATAAGGAAGGAGAACAATGAAAAAGCGCAGCCATGCACACGATCATTCTTTCCGGATATTTTTTATACTATCCCGCCATTATAGTCTGTGAGGACGGGATCTCTTCCATAGTTATAATATACTCCGTTTTTTTGTAAAATATCTTATTGGAATGTGAAATCCTGAGGAAAGCTTTGTGTGAAATAACGCGGAAATATGATAATATCACTTCCTGTCTGATGAAATTGTGAAAAAATTTTTAAAACCGCTATTGACAACCCCGGAAAAAAGTGATATAATACAAGCAAATCAAATGCGACGACGGAGAGAAGTAGCATGGAATTTCGTTCCCAGAGAGTGCGGGTATGGTGAGAGCCGCATATCAGAGTCTGTGTGAATAACACTCCCGAGCAGCAAACCGAAAGAGTGCCGGATTCAGCGGAGCTTGCCGAGAAGGGCGGTTCGATGTATTCAGTGCTTCAAGTAGGGGCGACGTATTCCGCACGTTACAGCGGCTCAAAAGTGATCGCTTTTGCGGTAATTCAGGTGGCACCACGGGTATTATGCCCCGTCCTGTAGTTTCAGGACGGGGCTTTTTGTATTTCTGCTCGTCCTGCATAATATTTTTAATATTGAAAGGAAGAACACTTATGAAGCACATCGACGTAAAGGAGATAATCTCCTCAAAGGAATTTATTGGCCAGGAAATAACCATCTGCGGTTGGGTACGTACCTCCCGTAACTCAAAGAGCGTTGCCTTCGTTGAGGTAAACGACGGTACTTCTCTGAAAAACGTTCAGGTCGTAGTTGAAAAGGGCGAGAGCGACTACAAGGAGCCCAGAGTAGGTATGGCACTCAAGGTAACAGGTACTGTTGTTGAAGGCAGAAACAATACTGTCGAGATCAATGCTGTTCCCGAGGGCATCACCGTTCTCGGCGACGCCCCCACAGACTATCCCCTCCAGAAGAAGGGACATACCCTTGAATTCCTCCGTACTATCCCCCACCTCAGAGGCAGAACGAACACCTTCAACGCTGTATGGCGTGTGCGTTCGGTACTGGCAGCCGCTATACACGAGTACTTCCAGACACATAACTATGTATACGTAAATACTCCCCTTATCACAGGCAGCGACTGTGAGGGCGCAGGCGAGATGTTCCAGGTAACTACAATAGGCTACAGCAACGATTACAAGAACGAAGAGGACTACTATACCAACGATTTCTTCGGCAGAAAGGCAGGTCTCTCGGTATCAGGACAGCTCGAAGGCGAAATGGCTGCAACAGCTATGGGAAAAATCTATACCTTCGGTCCTTCATTCCGTGCTGAGAACTCAAATACTCCCAAGCACCTTGCAGAATTCTGGCACGTTGAGCCCGAGGTGGCTTTTGCAGAGCTCAACGACGTTATCGAGATCGCCGAGGATATGCTCAAGCACGTTATCCGCACTCTCCTCGACAAGTGCCCCGATGAGGTCGCTTTCTTCGATGCACACTTTGAAAAGGGACTCCGCGCAAGACTTGAGGAGCTCATCTCCCACGATTTCGGCAGAGTTACCTACACAGAGGCAATAGAGCTTCTCAAGAACTCAGGCGAGAACTTCGTATATCCTGTTGAGTGGGGCTGCGACCTCCAGACAGAGCACGAGAGATACCTCTCCGAGAAGGTATTCAAGAAGGCTGTATTCGTAACAGACTACCCCAAGGAGATAAAGTCATTCTATATGAAGCAGAACCCCGACGGCAAGACCGTTGCGGCTGTTGACCTCCTTGTACCCGGCGTCGGCGAGATCATCGGCGGCAGCGAGCGTGAGGCTGATTACGACAAGCTCATCGCTGCCATGAACGAGAGAAATATGAACCTCGATCTCTACAGCGATTACCTCGACCTGAGAAAGTTCGGCACCGTTCCTCACGGCGGCTTCGGTCTTGGCTTCGAGAGACTTATCATGTATACAACAGGTATGGCTAATATCCGCGACGTTATACTCTTCCCGAGAACAGTAGGTTCTATCAGATAATTTATCGGCAAAGCCGTTAAAGCTGAGAGTTGATGTGTTCGCTTCGCTGACATTATTATATCACCGTTGGCTGCACCACAGCTCTCAACTCCGTAAAAGTACAGCACAGGAAGCATCAATGGCGCTGTTTCCTGTAAAAAATATCAAGTAAAGGAAAGTGATTATCATGTCAAGATCGCTGTATATCCCAAAGGACTACAAGTCGGTCCTCACGCTGAGAGAAACTCAGCACGCTATCAAATACATCAAGGACGTTTTTCAGCAGGCTCTCTCTTTTGCACTGACTCTGGACAGAGTTTCGGCTCCCCTTATCGTAAGAAAGGGCAGCGGTATAAACGATGACCTCAACGGCGTTGAGCGCAAGGTCGATTTCGACATTAAGGAAATTGCCTCGGAAGCCGAGGTCGTTCAGTCTCTTGCAAAGTGGAAGCGTATGGCTCTCTACCGCTACGGCTACAATGCAGGCGAAGGCATCTACACCGATATGAACGCTATCCGCCGCGATGACGATACAGACAACACCCACTCAATATTCGTTGACCAGTGGGACTGGGAAAAGGTCATTACTCCCGAGCAGAGAAATATCCATTTTCTCAAGGATACTGTAAAATCCGTAGTTAAGGCTATCGCTTATACAAAGCGCAAGGTAAGCCTCCGCTATCCCCAGATCGCAGGCAAGATCTGCGACGAGCCCTACTTCATCACCACTCAGGAGCTTGAGGATATGTACCCCGACAAGACCGGCCACGAGCGTGAACGCCTTATCACCAAGGAGCACAAGACCGTATTCCTTATGGGTATCGGCGGCAAGCTCTCCAGCGGCGAAAAGCATGACGGAAGAGCTCCCGACTACGACGACTGGTCACTGAACGGCGATATTCTCTTCTGGGACGAGGTACTGGACGACTCCCTTGAAATATCCTCTATGGGTATCCGCGTTGACGCTGAGTCACTTAAGAAGCAGCTTGCAGAGTGCGGCGCTGAGGACAGGATGCAGTACAAGTACCACCAGATGATAGCTGACGGAACTCTCCCTCTGACTATCGGCGGCGGTATCGGTCAGTCAAGACTTTGTATGCTTCTCCTTGAAAAGGCTCACATAGGTGAAGTTCAGTCCTCTATCTGGTCTGAGGATATGATCGAAAAATGTGCGGAAAACGGCATCACCCTGCTGTAATATCACAAACAGCTTTAAGCCACGGCATTTCTGACGGTATATCGGAAGTGCTGTGGCATTTCTGTTAAAACTCCCGCATACTGCGGATAAAAAGAACAATAAGGAGAAAACAATGAAAAACGAAACCAAAAAAACATCTCTGCTTCCTACGCTGATAATATATACTATTATCTTCTATGCAGTCTGGGCTGTTTTTGAGCTGATCGTAAAAGAACCGCTGAACAATACCATAAATAACAAGGCTGTCTCGGGATTTATACGGGACGGCATAATCAAAAACCTTGTGTGGACTGTCCCGGCAGCTCTTCTGGTACGGCATTTTTCGTCCGAGTTGTATGTCGGACTGAAGGAAATGTTCAGCGCCAGGGTCAGCTGGCTGAAGTATCTGCCGATATTCGCCGCTTTTACCATATATATTCTTGTTCCCGCATTTATAAGGACCGGAAGGCTGAAGATTAACAGCGATTTCGGTGTTCCTCAGATAATAATGATTCTTTTCGTCGGTCTCACCGAGGAAATGGTATTCCGCGGCTGGCTGCTCAACGCCTTTGCGGGCAAGGAAAGGAAACAGCTGCCCATGCTGATTCTCATTTCGGTGATGTTCATGCTCATACACATCCCAATCTGGATAACCCAGGGCATACTTGTATCGGTCTTTACTTCCCTGGGCTTCATTATGATAATAGTTCTGGGGATGATCTTCGGATCTGTATTCCTCAAAAGCAGGAATATACTCATTCCCATTGCGCTCCATATGTACTGGGATCTGCTGGTGGAGCTGTTCAGCTGATACGCTTCTCTTTCACGGAGAATAAGTATATCTGTCTTATAAGTTCGGCAGCCATACAGCAGTTCAGCCCCGAGGCTCTGCCCCGGGGCTTTTTCATGCTATTATCCTGCCATCAGATATCAGGACGGAGTTTTCAGTGATGCCCACACCTGCAATATTATCCGTTCATGATGCCTGCATCGCAAAAAGTGAAATGCCCTGTCCGAGTGCTGCGGACAGGGCATTTTCAAGAAAAACTTATTGTCTGTGTGCAGAGCGGCGATAACACCGCTCTGCATCTGGTTTTTATTCTGAACAAGCTGCCGTGTTTTATGCCGTGTGAAACTGCCCGAATGACAGCCGACGGCACTTTTCCCCCGAAAGACCTAAGATCTTCGCTCTCTGAATAAATACGCACCTATTATGCGTCCGAAAAACAGCATCTCTGTGAAGTGCAGCGATCCCGCATATCCTCCCCGTGCTTAAGTTCGGTATACGCGGTCTCACTGTGCTCCGCAGCTGCTTGTTCAGCATTTTGTTATCTATGATATGTCCCCCTTACAGGACTATCAAGCATTGAATCGTCAGCTTCTCTTTTTCCTGTTGCCGTATAGGAACAATGCCACCGCTCCTGCGCTGCACAGAGCAGTGAACTCCATTACAGCACCTCTGTCGCCTGTCTTGGGCGAGTTGCTGTTCTGCGCCGAGGTAACCGCTGATGTGGCAGTTGTCCTTGCAAACGTCTGCTGCGGTGCTGTCGTTGATCCCGACTTTGTAACAGACGAGGAGACTATATTGTTTATACCGTTCCTGTCCGCAGAGACCTTGCTTGTGGTCGAAGTGACCGTTTCAGCCGAGGTCAGCGCAGTTGTTCTTCTTGTGGTCACTGACGTTGTTGTAAGCCTTGTCGTAGTGGTGGTCGTCGTCGTACTCTTTGTGGTAGGCTGTGTTGTCGTCACGACAGGCTTTGCCTCTATCCATACAGGTGATGAGGTGTTTATCGCAGCCTGCGTCTTCGGCGAGGAGCTGTACCTGTCTGTGTCGCTGGCATAATGCACTACGGAAAGCCTGTAATATCCGCCGCCCTTTACCTCAACCTTCTGTCGGTCTATACTTAAATTCCTGACATTTCTCCTGATCTGATCTCCCAGCATGAGCTCGTCACTCCAGTTCTCGCCGTCGCTGCTGCGCTGAACTACCATATTCCTGAAACCGACCTCGTCAAGCTTTCCTGCGACCTGAGTCTTTGCTGTGATCTCCAGCACGCCGCGCTCGGGAGATGTGCATCTCAGTGAGCACTTCTCTATAAGGCCTATTGCTCTTTCATACTGCTCGTATACACTGTTATCTACTGCGTCAGCTGTCAGCTGTAAAGGTGCATTGAGTATTGCCACACCCAACAGGGCAGCCGTGATGTATCTTATCTTCATGCCGCTGCCCTCACTTATCTTCTGCCGAGGAATAGGGAAGCAGGCTCGTTGATATATCGTATACATCGTCCGCGCTTATACCTGAGGTATGCACGGTATAGGCTGTATTCCCGTCCATAAACAGTACAGTACAGCTGTCTCCGTCTTCAATGATGATACCCTTCAGCCGGCCGCTGTTGAAAGTCCTGCTGCTTAGAGCATCACTGGGTATGAGCACTTCGGGCATTACATCCTCGGAAGCATAGTGCTCTATGATAACATCTACCGCTGCGCCGTCTGCTGCGAAGGAAGCATAGAAGTCCTTTGAATCGCTCAGCTCCTCATAATTCACATCGGTAATACGTATATCTCTGAGAAACGCGGGCATATACACAGGTACACATGGCTCTATACCGTATTTTGCCGCAGCCGTGATCAGCTGCTCCGCAAAGCCTCTTGCATTCTCGTCACACAGATCAATCACGCCCGAACTGGTAGAAGATGGAGGTGTCACGCTTGCTCCGCCGGAAGCTGTTGTTGCGGAAGTGATCATAGTCGTGGTGTACTCTGTATAGGTGCCTACAAAAGCAGTCGTGGCAGAGGTATACCAATAACTTCCCGTAGCTGTTGTTGTGGCTGTTGTCATAACTGTGCTTCCTGTTATAGCAGCAGTAGTAGTAACAGGATAATTATCCGTATCTATGTCCATGAGCTCCTTCAGGTCTATGCTGAAGCCTGATCTTGCTGCCTTTATCACTGTTTCGACGACGTTTGAGCCGTAGGTCCTGATGGTGTAGAAGTTGAGGGCGATGCAGACTGCGAAGCAGGCACTGATGACTGCTGCCCATCTGCGGAACAGCACCATGCGTCTGCGCTTCCTTTCCGCTGTTTCTCCGAGGACTGTTTCTGCTGAAACAGGCTGCGGAACTTCTTCGTCATTAATATCGACCATAGCGGCGGTAATTTCCTCAATGGCATCAAGATCACGCTCCTCCCATGGCTTTGCAAGCTCCTCATCGAGAAGCTTTTGCAGATCGTCAAGCATATTCTTATCCGAAAGCTTATCGGTGATCGCATTCTCTTTCAAATATATCACTCCTTGATAATGATAACGTACGCATTTTACTTCTCTGCCCCACGAAGCTTTTTCTTTATCTTATGCACCTTTCTGTAAAGTGCGGGCAGGGATAATCCCAACCTTTTTGCAGCTTCGTTCCTTTGTCCGTAATCGCTGTCATAATACAGCTCCAGAAGTTTCTTCTCCTCCTGTGTTAGCAGATCAAGCGGACTGTTGTCCTTATCGCTGAAGCCGCCGCTGTCAGCAATATTCATAGCCTCATAGCTTTCCTCAAGGCTCACCACAGGCGGTGATCTTCGCAGGAATGCTTTTATGATGTTATCTGCCGTTCTGTACATCCAAAGCCGTATATTGTCGGTCTCGTCCAGCTTCTCATGCTTTGAGAAGAATACCACGAAGACCTCCTGTGTGCAGTCCTCTGCGGAGTGATGACTGTAACCGAGCTTTGCGTAGCAGTAGCTGAATATCTCACGATAGTACTTCTCTATTATCAGCGTGCATTGTTCAGGCTCTATCAACAGTCTCACTTCCTTCCGTCGATAAGCTTCTGTAATATAAATGTCTGAAAACTGCCAACTTTTTCTCACGAAGTCTTATCTTTGTACGCCTGCACAAAAACTGCGGCAGTAATTTGGGTATTATTGCCGCAGTTTCCAAGCTTATTCTATTTTATCATCTTGTTGCTCTTTTGTCAATCATGATACACGCTGCAGAAACGAAAAACTCATAATATCACCGCGGCATTCATTCCTCATATCTGCCGGGGTGCTTGGGTTTGCGCCTGTAGCGCTTCTTGTCGGTCTCGACCACCTTTGTGGAAGGATCAACGCCGTTCCAGCTGCCGCGTCTGACCGAATCCACCTTCTTTTTCTCCTTTTTGCTCATTTTATCATAAGATACAAATTTATCCATTTTTACCTCCGTCAGAGATCAATGACGAAAAGCTGATCTTTACCGCCGTGTATTGACTCAAAGTCGCCCATGTATCTGAAGCCGAACTTCTCGTAAAGTCCCTTTTCGCCACTCATAATATACACATTGTCATATCCGATTGTTTTTGCGTATTCAAGGACTGCTTTTATCATCTTCTCCGATATCCGCTTTCCGCGGTGAAGCTCGTCAACGAATACAAAGCCAATAAGCGGCGTGTAAGGATACTTCGGCAAAAGCTCGTCCTTTTCGGTAAGTGTGCAGAAGCCCACGGGACTGCCGTCCTCAAAGGCTGCAAAGACACGCTCCCAATCCTTGAAAAAGCTCTTTCGCATAAGCTCAGCGAGATACTTCCCTGCTCCCCATGAGCATTTTTCAGCAAAAGCCGCAACTCTCTTCCATTTTTCATGGGCATTTGTCATTGTATATATTTCCATATTTTCTCCTGTTAATAATACTGCAAATTATTCGGGGCAATGTTGGCACCACCCCTGCTCAATCAACTTATTCCTCTCCCGCCTTGAAGTTGTAAATAGGCTTGATGATCTCGTTTATCTCCACAGTATCGCCGATATTGTCTACGATATCCTCCATGGACTTGTATGCCATGGGACACTCGTCAAGCGTCTGTGCATTTACCGATGTGGTGTAGATACCGTCCATCTGCTTTTTGAACTCCGACACTGTGAAGCTCTGTTTTGCCTGCGAACGCGACATAAGACGTCCTGCACCGTGAGGTGCCGAGCAGTTCCAGTCGGGATTTCCCTTTCCTGTGCTGATAAGGCTTCCGTCACGCATATTTATGGGTATGAGCAGCTTCTCTCCTGCCTCTGCGGAAACAGCTCCCTTGCGCAGTATCATCGTATCGGTATCGATATAATTATGTATGGTAGTGAACTGCTCCGTTACGTGGAGGTGCATACCCTTGATGATCTCGTCCATCATGGCCTGACGGTTCAGCATGGCGAACTGCTGGACTATCTTCATATCATGGATATACTGATCGAAAAGCTCTCCCTCGCAGTACGCAAGGTGCTTTGGAACATCCGTTGTCTTTGTATTCTCAAGCTTTTTCAGCTCGGTCTGTATATGCTTCTGTCTGCCTTCGGCTTTAAGACGGGCGATCAGCTCGTTCACTTCCTTGTCAGAGCTCTTGTTGAGCCTTCTGTATGCCTCGTTCTGGTAGTACTTCGCCACCTCTACGCCAAGATGGCGGGAGCCTGAGTGGATAACGATATATATGCTGCCATCCTCGCCTGTGTCAGCTTCGATGAAATGGTTTCCGCCGCCTAAGGTGCCTATGCTTTTTTCAGCCCTGAGGGGATCAATATGCTTTATACAGTAAAGCTCTCCAAGGTCTATCTTTTCGCTGTACCGATGAGGCTTTTCACGTATTGCAAAACCCGACGGGATCTTCTCGTAAATGAGCTTGTCAAGTTTCTGCAGCTCGATATGCTTTTCCTTTAGTCTTACCGTCTCCATTCCGCAGCCGATGTCCACGCCCACAAGATTGGGTATTACCTTATCGGTGATGGTCATTGTAGTGCCTATCGTACAGCCCGCACCTGCATGAACGTCGGGCATGATTCGTATCTTAGCCCCCTCGCTCATCGGCTGGCTGCAAAAAGCGATGATCTGGGTGACAGCGTCCTGTTCTATCACATTCGTAAAAACCCTGGCGGAATTGTATTTACCTTTTAATTCGATCATTTTTTCTTCCTTTCCGAAGCTGCCCCAATAAAAAAAGCACTCCCACAGGAGTGCTTAACGCTCATAATTGCGCAAAAAATCAGCACATGGCTGAACATCCGTGGCAAACTCCATGCTTATCCGTTATGGTATTTGATCTTGTTATCTCATAATATATTGTGAATATGGTCATGGTGTTCACCTTCCTTTCTCAGAATATGGCATTATTATAATCGGACTGCCCTACAAAGTCAATGATATGCCCAAAACTGTAATCAAACTGTAATAATTTGACCGTGGAGCTCTTTTAATACGGAGCGGAACAATTTAAGGTCTATAAACTATACAAAAGGTTCATATGAACTTATAATTCCGATCCTGTTTTCTGTATATTCTGCACAATTACATATATTGTCCTATACCTGCGGTATTAATTTTGTAGCATATTGACAAAATAGGGAAATTGTAGTATAATACTGTCATACGGCAGAAACAAGTCTGCCGTTAAACTATTGGTGTTCCGCATAAGCACCGTTCTATGATATGGAGGTTTATATGTTAGACAACATCAACTGGGGCATAGTTATCCCCATCGCAGTAGGTATCATTTTATTTCTCCTAATAATCATTACAGGATATATCAAAGCTCCCCCGGATACAGCATACATAATTTCCGGTCTCAGGAGAAAGATAATCATCGGTAAGGCAAGCGTCCGCATACCCTTCTTTGAGCGTGTGGATAAGCTGAAGCTCCAGCTCATAGCTGTTGACGTCAAGACTTCAAGCGCTGTGCCCACCGCAGACTATATCAACATCAATGTTGACGCTAACGTTAACGTTAAGGTAAGCAGCGATCCTCAGCTCATCAAGCTGGGCGCTGAGAACTTCCTCAACAAGGACACCGCTTACGTTGCAAAGGTTGCAAGAGAGGTGCTCGAAGGTAATATGCGTGAGATCGTTGGTCAGATGTCCCTTGAGGCAATGGTCAACGACCGTAAGGCTTTCGCTGAGAAGGTTCAGGAAAATGCTGCTCCGGACCTTAACAGAATGGGACTTGAGATAGTATCCTTCAACGTTCAGAACTTCACAGACGATCAGAACCTGATCGAAAATCTCGGTATCGACAATACCACAAAGATCCAGAAGAAGGCCGCTATCGCACGCGCTGAGTCCGAAAAGGAGATCGAGATCGCCAAGGCTCAGGCCAAGAAAGAGGCTAATGACGCCAAGATACTGGCTGAGACCGAGATCGCTCAGAAAAACAACGAGCTGGCTATCCGTCAGGCAGAACTCAAGAAGGAAGCCGACACTCAGCTCGCTATCGCAGATGCTGCTTACGAGATCCAGCGAGAGGAACAGCGTAAGACCATTGAGGTTTCAAAGGCTAACGCTAATATCGCAGCTTCCGAAAAGGACGTTGAGCTCAAGGCTCGTGAAGCAGAGGTAACAGAAAAGGCTCTCGAAGCCCAGATCAAGAAAAAGGCTGAGGCTGACCGCTACAAGGCTCAGCAGGAAGCCGACGCAAAACTCTATCAGCTCAAGAAAGAAGCTGAAGCAGATCGTTTCCAGCGTGAGCAGGAGGCTGAGGCTCAGAAGGCTGAGGCTGAAGCTCAGAAATTCGCCAAAATGCAGGAAGCTGAAGGTATCGCTGCAGTAGGTAAGGCCGAGGCGGACGCTATCCGCGCTAAGGGCCTTGCTGAGGCTGAGGGTATCAACGCCAAGGCTGAGGCTATGAAGAAGTACGGCGAAGCTGCTGTACTCGAAATGTACTTCAAGGCTCTTCCCGAGGTCGTTAAGAACGCTGCTACTCCCCTTTCACAGGTTGACAAGATCACTATGTACGGTGATGGCAACTCCAGCAGACTTGTGGGCGACATCATCGGTTCAACTACCAAGATCACAGACGGTCTTACAGAAGCAACAGGCGTTGACATCAGATCACTGCTTGCAGGCTTCCTCGGCGGCAAGATGGCTGCTCCTAAGGCAGCTGCTCCCGTTGAGTCCGCAGCAGACACTGATGACGATACCGTATACGAAGCTCCCGAAGCAGGTGCTGAGGACAGCTACTTCTACGGTGACAGCGACGACGATACACCTGAGCTGTAAAAAGCATAAAACATCATTTTCTCCTCTGACGATATGCGGTCGTCAGGGGAGATTTTTTGTAATACGGCTGTTTCTGTCCTGTAATGTATCTGTAATTTTGACGGATTTTTGCGATTTGAAGCAAATCATTTTGCGCAAAATTTGGTTAGTCTATTTGTATAGTTTTCACAAAGTTGTGCAAAAACCATTTACAAAAAACGTCATATAGATTATAATGATAATAGTAATTAAGAAATAGCAGCGCCAAATGATAGCAATATTTGGTCACGACCTCTGTTAGTTTAGATCAGAGGGGGGGTATTAAAATGATAAAACATCTCTCGGGAGACTTCGAGACCGTTGAGTATGACACTCAAAAATATGCCATGCTCTACGACAACAATGAAAATGAGGCTTATCCTGTCCACTGGCACAATGCAGTTGAGCTGCTCATGCCGCTGAAAAATGAATACACTGTCACTGTGAACGGCGTAGACTACCTTATCCCTGAAAACGATGTTCTCATCGTTCCTCCGGGAGAGCTTCACGGTATGCCCGCAATCCCCGGCAGACGTATTATTTTTCAGTGTGATAACAGTATCCTCGGCGAGATCTCTGCTCTTGAGCCTGTTATGCGCTCACTGAATACAGCTGTGCTCATAAATGCCGATATGGATAAGGAGCTCCATGTTCTTGCAAAAAAGACAATGCTGGATATCCTGTCGCTCTATAATTCAAAATCAGAGCTGGCTGACGTCAAGATCTATGTCAAGGTCATAGAGCTGTTTATGGCTCTGCGCGAGTATCAGCTCGAACAGCAGAAGATCGTCATGGACTGTGATGATGAGAAGATCGACGAGTACAGTGAAAAGTTCGGCACTGTACTGAAGTATATCGACAGTAATTATATGTATGATATCACTCTCGAACAGCTTGCAGACGTGGCGGGATACAGTAAGTATCACTTCTCCCGAATATTCAAGCAGTACAACGCTATGTCGTATTTGCAGTATATAAATGCACGGCGTACAAAGGCGGCGGAGCTTCTCCTGCTGGATCCCAGCATACCTATAACGGAAGTAGCGATGCGTTCCGGCTTCAAGAGCCTTACCACCTTCAACCGTATCTTCAAGGAGATAAAGCACTGTACGCCTACGGATTTCAAAAAGCTCTATTCTCTGAGGTGAGATCCGTCTTTCCATGTTAATACATAAGCCCCGGAGCACTTGCTTCGGGGCTTTTTAACATATTATCCTCTGTTTTCCAAAAAACAGAAACGCCATAGTACTCCTGACGCTTTATCAGGAATACTATGGCTTATTTCTTTTATATGAGCATCAGCATGATGCGGAAAGACTTACTGAACAAGCTTGTTGTACAGCTCTTCAAGACCGTCTACCTTGTAGATCGTCAATCCCATGGCTGTGGCATATCCCATATCATCCGGATCATACAGAGCTAAGAACTGTCTGTCCTTCGAGATGTATATGCTTCTCATCTCATTGGTAGTCTCGTTAAGTATTGCTACCATTGCCTCATCAAATTCTGCGTCCATCTCATCACCATAGCATGGTCCGAAAGTATTCGGAATGATGCTGTTCAGCTCGTGATTTTCAAAAAAATCCACAAGTATGCTGCGCTTTTCTTCACTGAGTTTAGTATTTTCATCACTTACAAATTCCAGCATACTTCTTGTTTGTGTCAGAGGCGGAATAAGATCGGCTGTTACTTTGTTGCCGTCATCCTTTATTGGGTCAGGCTCTTCTATATTGTATATATCAGTAAGCTTTTCTCCGAAGTCCAAATCCTTGCAGGTATAGAACTTCCAGTCATAGCTCTCAATACGTCCGTTATCATCGTATGTTACGTTGTATACGGTAGCAAAATCATCGAAAAATGTTGAAATATACGAAGCGCTGCTGCCTTCATGGTATTCTGCAAGGAAGTTGTTCCTGTTTGGAAAAAGCGTCCAGTCATAGTAATTTTTCAGGCCGTCAAACTCATACCATGTCTGCGAATCAAACAGCTCTGCTGTCTTATCACGCTGTTCCTGTGTTGCTTCAACATAGTCAAGAGTGAACGGAGCTACTTTATAATCCTTGGCAAGTATATCACTGAATGGAGACTTTTCACAAACTCCGAGAGTTGTTTCTCCGTAATCCTCGTCCTTGAGTATCTCATTTACAGCACTTTCAAATGCGTCAAAGTCGATCTTATAGTATCTGCTCTCGATGGGCTCGTCCTCTACTGTCTCGAAGCTCATCATGCTTTCTTGGTATGTTACGAAGCCGTCATTGTCAATACGGATCATACATTCAACAGGAGGTGTATCCCCTTTGGTCCACGTAATATGGTATCTCTGCGACTCATATATCTGTTCCTCTGTTCTTGTCACATTTTCGGTAAGCTCGTCGCCCCAGTCAAACTTGTTAAGGAATTCGTCGAATCTGCTGTATGTCGCATCAGAGTACTGGCCGCGTCTTCTGTTAAAGTTGTCCAATTTGTAATCAAAAGAAGTAAAATCACCGAAGGGTGATAATACTACAGGCTCAGTCGTCTCTGTCACGGAAACGCTTTCGGTGGAAGGAGTACTTTCTGTGGACGATACGCTTCCGTTTCTGTTCATCATGATACCTGTTGCTCCTATACCTGCTGCAACAACAGCACAGGCAGCTGCTGCACTGACGAAGCGTATGATATTGTTTTTCGGCTTAACTCTCTCAGCTTTGTACACATAATCTGTATATTCGTCATTATCCTTTAATTTGATCGTTTTGTTCCTTGCAGTCTCTTCGCAGGCTGCAATGATTCTCTCTTTTGTTTTATCAGACATTTTTATTTTCTCCATTTCTGCTTTAAGCTTGTTTTTCATATCACATATACTCCTTTCTGTACTTTTCCTTAAGCAGCTTTCTGCCTCTGGACAGGCGCATTTTTACTGCGGATTGACTCAAACCCGTGATCTCAGCGATCTCGTTGATATTATAGTCCTGAACATAGTAAAGAACAAGTATAATCCTGTATTTTTCCTTCAGCTCCATCAACGCCTCGAGTATACCGCTGTCTGTTTTTTCCACAGTGAAGCTCATAAGAGCTTCTTCTCCTTCAGTCTGATGGCGGGTGCGGAATCTCAGCATATCTCGACATTTATTTGAAGCCACCTTGATGAGCCAGGCTTTTTCATGGCCTTCGCTTTCAAACTCGGGAGATTTTTCAAAGAGTTTTATAAATGTCTCCTGTACGGCGTCTTCGGCATCGGCAGAGTTTTTTAACATAACAAGGCATATCCTGTACAGCATATCGCTGTATTTTCCGACCGCCTCGCGAGCGCAGTCGCTTGTAAGCATTGCATCATCAACTCCTTTCACTAACAATACGCATGGAGAAAAAATAAAGTCACATTATTATAACATTTTTCTGAGAAAATGAAAAGACAGCCGATTTGCACCGACTGCCTTTCAGGGGATATTAAAATTTGGAGAAATCTTAATTAGGGTGCCGACCACCGAAATGATCGGCACATTTAAATCATTGATAAGCTTTAAGGCTTTATCAGCAGCGCTTGTAGATTACGCCGCCCTGGAGAGTCTTACCCTTTGCAGCAAACATCTCAGAAATGCTTACGTTCTGGTAACCATTCTGTGCGAGCCAAGGAAGAACTTCTTCCATAGCCTGTGCTGTTGCAGCATAGTTCTCGTGGCAGAGTACGATACAACCGTCAAGTGAACCGTTCTGTGCAGCCTGCTTGATAGTGTTAACGATCTCGCTGGATGAAGCGCCTGCCCAGTCTCTTGTATCAAGACCGCAGTCGATAAGCGGAACGTCATACAGAGCTGACTTAACTGCTCCGCCGCCATCGAGGTAAGGAAGTCTCATGAGGTGTGAAGGCTCAGTGCCGATGATGCTCTTGAGCTTGCTGTTGCACTGCTCCCACTGATATCTGATATCGTTAGAGCTCAGCGTGCTGAGACCGCCCTCGGGATGTGACTTAGTGTGGTTAGCAACTTCCATGCCATTCTGATACTCGTACTTGATCTGATCAGTTGTCTTGATCCAGTCACTTACGATGAAGAATGTAGCTGTCATATTGTTCTTGATAAGAGCATCGATGATTCTGTAAGCAGGATCACTTCTGTTTGTAGCTGATGCACCGTCATCAAATGAGATAGCGCAGAGCTTCTTACCTGTAAGAACAGGAGTCTTCTTCTCGGGGAGAGTACCTGTGCCGCCTGTAACTACTGAAGACTTTGTGCCCTCTGCAGCAACGAGTACATCGTCAAGGTAGAAGTCCATAAGGTCACCTGAATCCTGGATAGTCTCAACATAGAGAACCATATCGCCGGAATTGCTGGGGATTGTGAATGAAGTATTCTCAAGCTTTGTCCACTCACCGCTCTTGCAGTCAGCCTTAGCGATTGAAGTATAAACTGCGTCATCGCCTTCGCCCTGCTGGAGTGAGATCTGGAATGTAGCTGTCTTGCCTGAATTCTGGCCAACTGCAGCACTGATGCTGTATGTCTCGCCAGCCTTGAAGTCGGAACCGAGGCTTATAGCTGCACCGTTCCACTCATACTGTCTGCCTGAAACCTCAAGTGACTTACCTGATGTACCATAGTAAGCATCGCTTGTAGGTGTAGCTGAAGCACTGCCTCTGCCTTCCCACTTGCCTGCGCCTGAATTGAAGTTATCATTTATCGAGCCCTTGGCACTGGGTGTAGCAACAGTTGTAGTTGTGGTTGTTATAGGAGCATTTGTTGTAGTAGTCTTTACTGTAAGACTGCTGGAATAGCTCTCAGGGAGAGTGCTTACTAATCCGAGAAGCTTTCTCTGGATAGTAACAGCATCGTCATTTGTTACGCCGCCGCCTGCTTCGCAAACGTCTGCGTTAGCTCTTCCTGTTTCGCTGAGCTTGTACTTATTGGGATTAGCAAGTGCCTGCATGATGAAGATAGCATCTGCAAGGTCAACTGTACCGTCGCAGTTAGCGTCGCCCCACTTGGAAACCTTCTTCTCAAGCTCTTCCTTAGGATCGATAGGCTTTGTAGTTGTAGTTGTTGTAGTTGTTGTGGTTGTAGTAGTAGTTGTAGTTGTTACAGGAGCTGTATCGTCCAGTATCTTGAGAAGGTCATTATAGAATGACTTTGGCTGGTAGCTGCTGAAAGGAAGCGGTGAACCACCGTTCTGATTTGCTCTCCAGCTTCTCTCATCTGTTGTACCCCAGAGGGTTACGCAAGAGATATTCTTGGAGTGGTTAGCAAGTATCTGGAAGATATCCTTATAAGCCTTGTCGTTATGACCAGTCTTGTTAGTGATATCAAGCTCTGTTACCTGAACATCAAGTCCGAGGCTCTCGAACTTCTTGAGAGCTGCCTCATATGTGCTTGCAGAAGGATAATCATCAGCAAGGTGTGACTGCATACCGATTCCGTCGATATAGTCGCCCTCTGCCATTACCTTCTTAGCCATATTGTAGAGGTCTGTAGTCTTGGGCTCAATGTACTCGTTGAAGTCATTGAGGTAGAGCTTACAATCTGAAGGAGCGTAAGTTCTTGCATACTTGAACGCATTGATTACGAACTCAGGATTGTCCTGACCGTAAACTCTTGTCCAGCCTGACTCAGAACCGGGTCTCATCTTACCGCCGTCCTGAATGAAGAGCTCGTTACATACGTCATATGAATGGAGCTTAAGATTCGGATACTTCTGCTTGATCAGCGAGAATGTATTCTTTATCATGCTCTCGAGACGCTTGTTCATTCTGTCCTTTGAAACATCTCTGCCGTTCTCCTGGAAGATGCTGTTAGGAGTCTGGCTGTACCATACGAAGGTATGGCCACGAACGCCGAGACCGTTCTTCTCAGCGAACTTGAGAGCTGCATCTGCAGTATCAAGTTTGATGCTGATGTTGTCGCCGCTTACGCCTGCAACTATATCCTGGGGCTTCATTTCATTCTCACAGGTAATAGAGTTATAATTCTTGAGGATGAAATCCTGACCCTGCTGAGTCTTTATCTCGCCCTGGCTTACAGAGGTACCGAGTCTGAAGTGAGGACCTGCATGATCCTTGAAGCCCGAGCCGCCCTTTACATATGTGTAATCGAGGTTAGCGTGGCCTGTAGAAGTAGTCGGAGTAGCAACTGTTGTACCGGGATCGGTTGTGGATGTACCGGGATCTACAGTTGAAGATGTAGAACCAACCTTGCCCTGTCCCTCAACGACGGGTGACTTTGTACCTGACTTTGAACCCTGAGCAACGTCAATATAGAAATCTGTGAGCTCGCCGGAATCCTCGGGAGTCTCAACATAGAGTATCATATCACCGCTGTTGCTGGGGATCTTGAAGGAAGTATTCTCGAGCTTTGTCCAAACGCCGCTCTTAACGTCTTCCTTTGCGATAGCTGTATAAGAAGCGCTGTTGCCGTCGCCCTGCTGCAGTGAAAGCTGCATGGGAACGGTCTTGCCTGACTTCTGGAGAACGCCTACGCTGAAGCTGTAGGTCTGTCCGGGAACGAATGCTGCTGAATCAAGAGTGATAGCTGCGCCGTTCCATTCTTTCTCTCTGCCAGTTACAGCGAGAGCCTTGCTTCCGTCATAGCTGACATCCGAAGTAGCGGAAACTGAAGCACTTCCTCTGCCTGTCCAGCTGTCTTCGCCGCTTTCGAAAGTGCTCTGGAAGTAGTTGCCGTTCTTATCGGGCTCAACTGAAGGTGTTGAAGGAGTAACCTCTCCGCCGCCACCCTTGCCGGTGGTAACAGTGATGCTCTTAACATTAGCTGAACCGTTTGAACGGTAGCCTTCGATATTGAGTGAAACCTCATAAAGAGTACCTGACATATCGAGGCCTGCCTTTGACCATGCGTCAAAGTGGCCGCTTACGTCGATAGTGCCCTTCATGTAGTTTGTGGTATTATTTCTTGAACCGCTGGTCTGGCGAACACTCCAGTACTGAGGGAATGTTGCATTACCATCAAGAGAGGGCTGATTGTAACGCATTGACTTACGGATCTTATAGCCGTTTCCGTTAAGAGTTACGTTACCGTAATTGTCACCGCCTCCGGGTGGCTCCCAATCGCCCCAGCCTTCAACGATGTAGTACTCCATAAGGGGATTTCTTGTCCATCCGTAAACGCACATATAAGAATTTCCCCTAGGTGTGTACTCAACGTCATAGGTAAGAGTGATGCCGTTAAGTGCCTTGTAGTTGATCTTCTGGCTGTCGTAGTTCTTTCCCATACGAGCCAGGAAGTTCTCTATACCGCTCCAGGAACAGGTAAATGAACCTGCGCCGGGATTCATGGAAACTGTACCGGTATAGTTCTGATTCCACATCTCATAGTCGTAACCGCCGATGTTTCCTCTCTGCTGCTGATCGGCAGCATAAGCAGAAGGAATACAAGGGAGGCTTGCAGCGATCATCGTAGCTGTTGCAGATACGCTGACGAGCTTCTTGAAGATGCCCTTTTTCATTTTAATCATTCCTCACTTTCATTATCGTGATTTTGAATTAGCGTACAACCAAAGAAAAGCGCAAAAGCACAACTCTGCCTTTGTGTCCCTCCTTTTCTTCAGCTTCTGACTTCATTTTATTACATTTCTGTGAACTATTCAAGTCAAATTTTGCTAACAATTTTTGGGCTTGCTCATTTTTTGCTCTTTTTGTACATATTAGCTTACTTTTGATGCGTTTTTTTATACAATTCACAAGGCAGCAGTGTTTAATCGCAACATTCCAAGCGCAATATGTTATGTGCTCTTATATTATTATGCTAAACAGGCTGTACATTCTGCGTTTGTTTATACAGTTTTTTGGTGTCGCAAGCTACTTTTGATAAGCACAATAAGTCATCGATTCCAGCTGTGATAACCACCGTTTTGTCCTACCACTTTTTTCTTTGTACATAAAGATGTCCAGCCTGTTTCGTTGTTCTGCACAAAAGAAATTGTCTTTTAATGTGAATTTCTCCAAAAATTCAATAAAGCCTTTATTTTTTTCACATATATGGTATAATAAAATTAAGCATATTAATCCATTAAAAGAGGGGATAGCATGGATTCCAAAAAGATAAAAAACATTGTAGTAGTCGTTTCAGGCCTTGACGAAGAGTATCAGTATAATATAATTCTCGGCATGAACAAGTTTGCCGAGGAGCATAATATCAATGTCTCTTATTTTGCCGCATTCGTCGGAATGGTGGGAAGCAAGACCTTTGACATAGGGGAAAGAAGCATCTATAATCTCGTTGACTATTCGCGCTTTGACGGCGCTCTCCTCATGACAAACACCTTCGGTTCAGCCGAGATACGCGAGAATATATTCAGTAAGGTCCGCAGCTCGGGCATACCTGTGATCGTGTTCGAGAGCCATGAATACCCTGAGTTTTACGACATCAGGATAGATAATTTCAGCGTAATGAAGGATCTGGTTAATCATATCATCCGCCACCACGGCGCAAAGGTCATCAACTATATCTCTGGTCCTCTCGCCAATCCCGAGGGAAAGGCCAGATATGACGCTTTTCTCAGCGCTATGGAGGAAAACGGGCTCACCACAGAGGAAAAGCGCATCTATTACGGCGATTTCAAAAGCTATGACGGCAAGCTGGCAATAGATGACTTTGTGAACTCAAAGTTGCCGCTGCCAGACGCCTTTATATGTGCAAATGACAGTATGGCTCTTACAGCCATTTCCTCACTGGAGAAGCTCGGCTACAAGATACCCGATGACGTAATGGTCACGGGCTTTGATTACACTTTCAACGCGAGAAATTGCAGTCCCGCCATAACATCGGTAAAGCGTCCGCTTTACAGTGCGGGATATACAGCCATGAACGTGCTCTTCAATGTAATCGAGGGCAGGGAGCAGCCGCGCTCCACGGTTCTTGAAGCAACTGCGGTCTTTACGGAGAGCTGCGGCTGCAAGAACGCCGAAACCGACGATCTTATTTCCTACAAGAAGACAACGTACCGAAAAATAGAGGCCACCAACAACAATATCCTTATGGTAAACCGACTTACAGCAGGCCTTGCCGAGACCGAAACGGCTTCAGAGTTCTTCGACGTCATCAACGCTCTTATCTCAGAGCTGGAATGTGAGAAATTCCAGTTCTGTCTGACCGAGGACTGGCAGGACGCTTTCAATACAGGCTCGCTTACAACCTCCCACAACGGCTATTCGGGATATATGACCGCCCCCCTCATCTGGGACAACGGCCAGCGCAGGAGCGTGGGCTACTACCCCAGCAGCAATATGTTCCCCGAGGGCTTCGAGGAGAGAAGCTGCGTGAACTATTTCCTGCCGCTCCATTTCGGAGACCGCTGTCTTGGCTATTACATAATAACCAACGGAGATTTCCCTATATACAGTCTCCTCTGTCATACCCTGACTATGGTGCTCAGCAACTCCATAGAGAATATCCGAAAGCTTTTCCACCTCAACAAGGCAATGGACGAGCTCAACCGTCTCTACGTTATAGATCCCCTTTGCAATATATACAACCGCAACGGCTTCATAAACCTTGCTGACGATATGTTCAGGGAGTGCGTAGCAAAAAAACAGCAGATAATGCTCAGCTTCATAGATATGGACGGCCTGAAGTTCATAAACGACAATTACGGCCATAACGAAGGCGATTTCGCAATACAGCGCCTTGCGAACATTATCAGCAGCTGCTGCGGAAAAGGCAGTATATGTGCACGTTTCGGCGGTGACGAGTTCGTGATATTCTCAGTGAATGCCACAGACAATGACGTAACGTCTCTTGAACACAGATTCAATCTTGAGCTTGAGAATATAAATAATCTCATCACAAAGCCCTATGTTATATCTGCAAGTATCGGCAGCATCCTCACGCTGGCCAATGAGAACGATACTCTTTACAGCATCATCAAAATGGCTGACGACAAGATGTATGAGATCAAAAAAGCAAAAAAGGCTGCAAGAAAATCCGAAAAGATATAAAAAAAGCCGTATTACGGCGTCAATACAGAAAATCAGCCCCGAGGCAAAACGCTTCGGGGCTGTTAATTTTTTATGCCTTTCGGAAGCCCATGCACTGTACTGCGGCAACAGGGTTTCCCAGCTCATCTCTTATATCCACATTATAGCAGCAGATAGTCCTGCCGTCCTTTATCAGCCTTGCCTCTGCAATTATGCGTTCTGTCTTCGGAACTCCGATAAAGGAGGCGTCGCAGTTCAGGCCGACTACTCCCCCGTTCTGCCAGTTGGAAGCGACCGCAAAAGCAAAATCAGCAAGAGTAAAGTATACTCCGCCCATGACACCGCCCACGGCATTCATGTGATGCTCGTTGAGAACAAGGCTGCATTTGGAATAATGATCGCCTATCTCGTCTATTACCGCGCCTGCCTCTGTGGCAAATCGGTCTCCGCGGAAGTATCCGCGTACCTTTTCAAGTGTTTCATTATCAGTCATTGTATTACCTCCTGTCTTCGTATTCATCTCTCAGTATGGAGAAATAATGCCTTCCCACATAGCTGCCGTCCATGAAGAAATAGTCCCTTAGAGTGCCCTCGAATGTGAAGCCGCACTTCTCGATAACTCTTTTTGAAGGCGCATTTATAGTCTTTGTACATATCTGTACTTTATGCAGGTTCATTTTCTCAAATCCGAAGGCTATCACCGCCTTTGTGGCTTCCGTCGCATAGCCCCTGCACTGGAACTCCACACCTATACAGTATTCTATCTCCGCAAAATGGTTCTTGCTGTCAACGAGGAAATATGCTATCTGGCCGATACACTCGCCGCTCTCCCTGTCGATGACTGCCCAGCGGTAATAGTCCTCGCGTTCATAGTTCCCGATGTACTTGTCAAGAAGGCCATTTACTTCCTCTTCTGTACGGTATACGGGCTCAGAGTACATGATCTGCACCTTTTCGTCGCTTGCCCAGTTCCTGAATACCGCTTCACAGTCCGAATACTCGAAGCGCCTGAGTATAAGTCTTTCCGTCTCTATTGTCTGTGTTCCGATATGTGTAAGCATTGTCATCTCTCCTAAAAGATATCCCCTGACATAGAAGCTATATCAGGGGAAATTATGTTTTATACCAGTTTTGACATATCATAAAGTCCTGCGGGCTGATCCTTGAGGAAAACCGCTGCATTTACAGCTCCTGCGGCAAATACTGCCTTTGAAGCTGCGGAATGTGAAAGGGTTATAACCTCATCATGGCCTGCAAATATAACATCGTGCTCTCCTACGATAGTGCCTCCGCGGATAGCGTGCATTCCTATCTCGGACTTTTCGCGCTTCTGACGGCGTGAATGGCGGTCATAGACGTAGTGCTTTGAATTGTCAAGAGTCTCATTTACAGCGTTTGCAAGCATAATGGCCGTTCCGCTGGGAGCGTCTATCTTCTGGTTGTGATGCTTTTCAACTATCTCTATATCGAAGCTGTCTCCCAGTACCGAGGCTGCCTTCTTGGCAAGCTCTACCAGCAGATTGATTCCCAGTGACATATTGAATGTGAAAAATACGGGGATCTGCTGTGCAGCCGACCTGATCTTTGCGATCTGCTCGTCAGTATAGCCCGTTGCGCCGATAACAAGGGGAGTTCCCGTAGACAGGCAGTAATCAAGAAGTCCGTCCAGAGAAGCAGGATTAGAGAAATCTATGATAACATCGGGCTTTTCGGGAAGCTGCGCAGGAGTCTCAAATATTGGAAAATCCGCATACTGCTTGGTGTAAAGGTCAATACCTGCGATAACCCTGCAGTCATCGCGCTCATCTGCGCAATTGTAGATGTTATGTCCCATTTTGCCGTTAGCACCGCAAATAACGATATTTGTCATTTTAACTCTCCTTTGTTTTTATCAGGATCCCTTATCACTTGATAAGACCGAGATTATTCATGGAAGCTCTGAGCTTTTCTCTGTGCTCGGGTGTAAGATCGCAGAGAGGCAGACGGCACTTGCCGGCCTTCCAGCCCAGCATATTCATAGCTTCCTTTACGGGAATGGGGTTCACCTCGATGAACAGGTCGTTTATAAGCTCAAGATATCTGATCTGAAGCTTCATAGCCTCTGCAAAGTTATTGTCCAGACAGAGCTGAACCATATCGTGCATCTCCTTGGGGATAATATGGGAAGCTACCGAGATAACGCCCTTTCCGCCCAGAGACATGATAGGAACTACCATATCGTCATTGCCGCTGTACACATCTATATCATCTCCGCAGGCTGATACGAGCTTTGCAACATAGCTGATATTTCCGCTTGCTTCCTTGATAGCAGCAATATTCCTGTGCTTAGCCAGCTCCTTTACTGTAGCAACGTCAAAGCCGCAGCCTGTTCTGCTGGGAACATTGTAAAGGATTATGGGGATATTCACAGCGTCTGCAATAGCAGTGAAATGAGCTATAAGACCATTCTGTGTAGTCTTGTTGTAATAGGGAGTAACATGGAGCAGAGCGTCTGCGCCTGCTGCCTCAGCCTCCTTGGAGAGCTCTACCGCATAGCGTGTATCGTTGCTGCCTGCACCTGCGATAACAGGAACTCTGCCTGCGGTATGCTTTACAGCGAACTTGATGCAGTCGCGGTGCTCGTCGTCCGTCATTGTAGCTGACTCGCCTGTGGTACCGCAGATAACGATAGCGTCAGTGCCCTTTTCGATCTGGTCGTCGATAAGGCGTCCCAGCTCGTCGTAGTTTATAGAACCGTCGGCATTCATAGGAGTTATGATAGCAATAGCCGCACCGGTGAAAATTGTATTCTTCATAGCTATTTTCCTTTCATTAAATTCAAGGTGTAGAGGCGGATATTATCCGCCCGTACTAACTGTTGTTGTACCGCATGAAGGCGAGAGCGCCCTACCCTGCGATAGACCCATGCAGGATATTTAATGTAAGGGCTGGCGTCCGCGACAGCCCATTGAACTGCTCACCGCTTAATCAAAGTAGCCCTTTGCTGCAAGGAGCTCTGCAAGGAGAACACCGCCGCCTGCTGCACCTCTCAGTGTATTGTGTGAAAGGCATACGAACTTATAATCGTACTGTGTATCCTCACGGAGACGTCCTGTGGATACTGCCATACCGCCTTCAAGGTTTCTGTCGAGCTTAGCCTGAGGACGGTCATTCTCCTCAAAGTAGTGAATGAACTGCTTGGGAGCGCTGGGGAGCTCAAGCTCCTGGGGAACGCCCTTGAAATCAGCCCACAGCTTGAGGATCTCCTCCTTGGAGGGCTTGTTCTCGAAGCTTACGAATACAGCAGCCGTATGTCCGTCGGATACGGGAACACGGAGACACTGTGTAGTGATATTGGGAGCTGCAGCCTTTACGATCTCATTGCCCTTGATCTCGCCCCATACCTTCAGGGGCTCCTGCTCGGACTTCTCCTCCTCGCCGCCGATGTAAGGGATAAGGTTATCAAGCATCTCGGGCCATGTCTCGAAGTTCTTGCCTGCGCCCGAAATAGCCTGATAAGTACAAGCCAGAACGTTCTTGAGACCGAACTTTCTCAGGGGGTGGAGTGCGGGAACGTAGCTCTGGATAGAGCAGTTTGACTTAACAGCGATGAATCCCCTCTTTGTTCCGAGGCGCTCTCTCTGAGCCTTGATGATCTCAATGTGCTCGGGGTTGATCTCGGGCACTACCATAGGAACATCGGGAGTAAATCTGTGTGCGGAGTTATTTGAAACGATAGGGCACTCAGCCTTGGCATAAGCCTCTTCGAGAGCCTTTATCTCGTCCTTTTTCATATCAACGGCACAGAAGCAGAAATCTACCATGCCTGCGATCTTCTCTATATCCGAAGTTGCGTCCATGAGGACCATATCCTTCATAGCTGCCGGCATGGGGACTGCCATCTTCCAGCGGCTGCCTGCTGCCTGCTCATATGTCTGGCCTGCGCTCCTCGGTGAAGCTGCGAGCACCTTCACATTGAACCACGGATGATTTTCGAGCAGTGTAGCAAATCTCTGGCCTACCATACCCGTTGCACCTATAATACCAACATTATACTGTTTCATATCGACCTCTCCTTAAAAAAATTTGCATAATTTGCATAAAATAATAAAAACCGGTTGCAAACCGGCTCATCATGCGTTATAATAGAAATGTTGACATATTAATAACGAAATATGCCGATAGCTCTCCATCAAACCATGATGACAACTGCATACCTATTGAATATGCAGCCAGAGCTGAATTTACCGGAAACAGCCCTTCGGCGGCATTGCCTTTCGCTGTACACCATCGGACAGGTAATCCCGTGTACAGGTACTTTTCGCAGCCGCGCCTCTACCTTGTTTATTATAATAGCACTTTAATTTTCCGTTGTCAATACATTTTTTCATTTTTATAAGCATTATACATTATTTAAGGAGGACTAAATGAAAAGATTATTCCGTTTATTGCTGAAGATCCTGAAATGGGCAGGCATCGTCCTTCTCGGCATCCTTGTCATCTTCCTGATCGTCCGCTTCATAGGAAAAAGGATAAACAGCAAAACTCCCGACGGCGGCATCAACGAAACATTCTATGCAGATATAAACGGAACGCAGCAGTGGATAAGCATCTACGGACAGAATACTGACAATCCCGTGCTGCTCTATCTTCACGGCGGCCCGGGAGAGGCCACAAGTTTCTTCGACTACGCCTTTACCAGAAAATGGTCGGACGTATATACCGTAGTCACCTGGGATCAGCGTAATTGCGGCAAGAGCTTTTCAAAGGATCAGTGTGACGATCCCCTCACCTATGATATTCTGATGAAGGACGGCGAAGAGGTCACGAAGCTGATACTTCAGCATCTCAACAAGGAAAAGCTCACCATTCTCGGACATTCCTGGGGCTCTATTTACGGCTGCAATCTGGTCATGGCTCACCCCGAGTACTACGACGCATACATAGGCACGGGACAGCTCATCGACTTCCGAAAAAACGAGGAAGCCTTCAAAAAAGAAGCCGCAAAATGGACAGAGGGTGACAAGGAAGGCCTTGCTCTCCTCGGAAAGCTTCAGGGCGATGAATTCACTATGGAATACGCTCAGGCGAGAAATGCCCTTATGAAGCGCTACGGCTACGATATGCTGGCAGACGGCGCCGATTACAGCATCGGTGCGGCTGTCATATTCAATCCCTACTACTCCATAGGCGACTTTGCAAAGATGCTCACCTATGATTTCACACCGTATCTCAACTTTATAAACTCCGACGAGTTCGCCCGCTTCTCCCTTACAGGCAGGAATCACTATGAGGTCCCCTTCTACAACATCAACGGCGACAAGGACTATCAGACCAATCATATCCTTGCCGAGGAATACTTTGAAACCGTAGAAGCTCCCTATAAGAAGCTCTACATCATGAAGGGCTCCACTCACGGACTCCTTGAGACAAGATCAGGAGAATTCTCGGATATTATCCACGAGATCGCGTCGGATACGCGGTCATGATACCACTCAGACGGCAGTTATCCCTACAGTAGCTGCCCCAAAGGAGACAAATACTTAATGGAACTTCTCAAATCCGATTTTTACTACGATCTGCCCGAAGAGCTGATCGCTCAGACTCCCATAGAGCCCCGGAATGCCTCGCGCATGATGTGCGTTGACCGCAGGACGGGAGCTGTAACTCACGATCACTTCTATAATCTATGCGATCACCTCAAAGAAGGTGACCTGCTGGTAATGAACGATTCAAGAGTTATCCCCGCAAGACTCTACGGCGAAAAAATAGGCAACGGCACCTTTATCGAGTTCCTGCTGCTTGAGCAGAAGGGGGACAAGCTGTGGGAGATCATATGCCGCCCCGGAAAAAAAGCCAAGGTGGGCACAAGGTTTTCCTTCGGCGGAGGCAGGCTCACAGCCGAGGTCGTCGAGGTAAAGGACGACGGCAACAGGATAGTTCAATTTCAGTGCGAGGGGAATTTCTTCACCGCTCTGGAGGACGTCGGACAGATGCCTCTGCCGCCTTACATAAAGGAAAAGCTGGAGAACCGCGAACGCTATCAGACAGTCTATTCCAGAGAGCTGGGCTCGGCAGCAGCTCCCACAGCAGGACTGCATTTCACTCCCGAGATGCTGGACGATCTGCGATCATGTGGCATAAAGACCGCCTTTGTGACACTCCATGTGGGACTGGGAACCTTCCGTCCCGTCAAGGAGGACAACGTACTCGATCATAAAATGCACAGCGAACACTATTTTCTCCCTCAGGAGACCGCCGATCTCATCAACGAGACCAGAAAAAACGGCGGAAGAGTCATTGCCGTGGGCACTACCACCTGCCGCACCCTTGAAAGCGTTGCTACCTTTTACAACGAGATCTCGGAGCACGACGGCTATACGGATATATTCATATACCCGTCCTATGAGTTCAAATGCATTGACGGACTCATAACCAATTTCCATCTTCCCGAGAGTACGCTTATTATGCTCGTTTCCGCATTTATGGGCTACGAAAACACCATGAATGCCTATAAGACCGCTGTGCAGGAACGCTACCGTTTCTTCAGCTTCGGAGACAGTATGTGTATTCTTTGAAAGCAATATTCTATCGGAAAAGGAGATAAAAATGTCAGATACCGAATATTTTGATTTTTTTAAGGGGATCGTCGATTCGGAGGAGGGACCGATCGTCATCTGCAATCTTGATTACAGGATAGTTTATGCAAATCCTGCTGCCAACACCTACTACTCAACCGTTTCACCTCTTGAGGGAAAGCTCCTGGAAAGCCTTATGGACGAGGAAATGATGAGTAAGGTGGTTATGAGCGTTGAATGGTTCAAGGAGGACAAAAAGAACAATAAAGTCTATGCACTCCATGACAGCAAACATAATGTAGATATGTATATCCTTGCCATAAGGAAGCATAATGAAAAGCTCATCGGCTTTTACGGACGCCGTGAGGACAGAAATCCAGATCGGGGCAGGCAGTTTGACCTTGACTGACAGGTCAGGTATCCCAAAAAACAATAAAGGAGAAGCTATGTTTACACTTCTTAAAACCGACAATAAAGCCAGACGCGGCAGCTTTGAGACTGTCCACGGCACCTTCCAGACGCCATGCTTCATGAACGTCGGCACCGCTGCCGCTATCAAAGGCGGTATCTCTTCCGTGGATCTCAGGGAACTAAAGACGCAGGTAGAGCTATGCAATACCTATCATCTTCACCTTCGCCCGGGAGACCATGTGGTAAAGCAGATGGGCGGCCTTCATAAGTTCATGAACTGGGATAAGCCAATACTTACCGACAGCGGCGGATTTCAGGTCTTTTCACTGGCTCAGCTCAGGAAAATAAAGGAAGAAGGAGTATACTTTGCTTCTCATATAGACGGTCACCGCATATTCATGGGACCGGAGGAGAGTATGCAGATACAGTCGAATCTGGGTTCGACCATTGCAATGGCATTCGATGAATGTATCGAAAATCCCTCCCCTTACAAGTACGTGGCAGCCTCCATAGAGCGCACCACACGCTGGCTCATACGCTGCAAGGAGGAAATGGAGCGTCTCAACAGCCTTCCCGATACCATAAACAGGCATCAGTTGCTTTTCGGCATAAATCAGGGCTCTACCTTTGACGATCTGCGCATAAAGCACATGGAGGACATAGCCGCTCTGGATCTTGACGGCTACGCCATAGGAGGACTTGCCGTAGGCGAAGCCACCGAGGAGATGTACCGCATAATCGACGTTGTGGAGCCGTATATGCCCGTACACAAGCCCCGTTACCTCATGGGAGTGGGAACTCCATCAAATATCATCGAAGCCGTCGCAAGAGGCGTTGATATGTTCGACTGCGTAATGCCCAGCCGAAACGCCCGCCATGCCACGGTATTCACCTGGAGCGGCATCATGCACCTTAACAATAAGTGCTATGAGACCGATCCCCGCCCCGTGGACGAACAGTGCGACTGCCCTACCTGCCGCAATTTCTCACGAGCCTATATACGCCACCTTTTCAAAGCCAACGAACAGCTGGCAGGCAGGCTGGCAGTACAGCACAACCTGTATTTCTACAATACACTGACCGAAAAGATCAGAGAAGCCATTGACAAAGACCGCTTCGAGCAGTTCCGCGGAAAATATTCCCAGCTTCTCGCTACAAGGATATAAATACGGCCATAGCCGAAAAAACGGAGTTAATATGAATACGTTCCTGTTTCTTTTAATGTTTGCGGTCTCTGTCGCTGTGACCGCAGTTTTTCTGCATGAGATAAAAAGCGACCTCAAAGTCAAGGAAAAAGCTGACGATAAACTCGCTAAGCTGCGCGGACTTGCAAGATGCACAGCTGTTCTGCTCATATTCATCGCAGCCGCAGAAGCCATCGGCATAATCAAGATAACCGAGTACAAAGGCGCCTTTCTGCTTCTGGGCGCAACGGCAGGCATCTCCATGCTTATATGTACGCTCAACAAGAAGCGCAGATACAATACAGCCGCAGCAGCAGTAAAGGCTCTCCTCGCAGCAGTGATACTCGAGGTCACCTTGTTCAATATCCCCACATACCGCCTATGGTTCGGAAGCTACGGCGAGATGAGCTTCTCTGCGGAGGAATGTGCAAAAAGCAGCAGCGTGACCCTGCGCCACGGAAATAACGATATACTCCTTCAGGGAGATCACTCCACTGTATTCACCTTCGACAATATCGGCGAAGAAGTAGCTGACGTATACGTGGATATAGACTTTGAAAAGGGCACCAAGGCCGCAAGAGTCTCCATAGACGCCAGTGACGAGACAACTCCCGATACTTACAGATACGGCATTGCATCAAACAACATTGTAAGGAACAAGCCCCATTCGCATTACACACAGCTCCACCTTTCGGGCAATATCAGCAGCATGAAGGTGAATATCTTCCCTCTTTACGGAGGCACCGTTTACATAAAGGGGATAAGCTTCAACAAGCAGATATCCATGAGCATATCATGGATAAGGATAGCCCTGATAGTTCTGGCTGTTTGCTTCTGGCACCTTATGATGTACAGCAAGACCATGCAGAAGAGCTACTCAAAGAGCAAGAACCTCTGCCGTACAGCGGCAATATTCATAACCGACATAGCCTGTCTTGCAGCAGTGCTGGTCACCTTCGTAAAGCTTGACAACTACTCCATTCTTGACATAATGAAATGCTCCTCGGGCAACCAGATGACTCAGGAGCTGGTAGACGCCTTTGAGCACGGCAGCACTCATCTTCTGGAGGAGCCATCAAAGGAGCTCAATGCACTTTCAGATCCCTATGTAACAAGCTATCTCGACAGCGAGGGCATACCTTACAGCTGGGATCACGTATACTTCGGCAAGAAGTATTACAGCTACTACGGCATAGGTCCGGTAGTTCTGCTCTTCCTGCCCTATCATAAGCTCACGGGGTACTATTTTCCCGATTCCATGGCAATACTCCTGTTTGCCCTTATAGGAATAATCGGACTTACCAAGCTGTATATGGCCTTTATCAGGAAGCTCTTTCCCAAGACCACCGCAGGCTTTACAATAATCGGACTTATCATTATTCAGACAGTCAGCGGCATATGGTTCAGCATAGGAAGACCGCTGTTCTACGAGATAGCCCTTTCGGCCGGCTTTGCGGTACTGCCGTGGGCAGCTTATTTCCTGATCTCGGCAGGTATAATCGGCAAGGACAAGCCTTCTCTTCCGAGAACAGCCATAGCTTCAACGCTCTTTGCTTTCTCGGTACTGTGCCGTCCTACCCTTGTGCTTTACTGTATTGCCGCGGGACTCTTCCTGCTTATGGCTCTTCCCAGAGCCGCAGCAGACGGAAAAGCTCCTGCAAAGAAAAAAGAAAATAAGCTCTTCAACGCTTCCGGCATACGTTACCTTGTCTGCGCGCTCCTGCCAATGGTATGTATAGGACTTGTACAGATGTGGTACAACTATGACCGTTTCGGTTCGCCCTTTGAATTCGGCATACAGTATTCCCTCACCATCAACGACTTTACAAGAACTCAGTTTCACCCTCGTCTTTCATGGGTGGCTATATACAACTACTTCTTCAATCCGCCTGTTTTCGTTCCCGGCTATCCCGGCATAAGGACCGATTTCCAGTTCCTCAACAGCGGCGGCTTCTTCTATGCCGACACCGGCTGCACATACAATACATCAGGTGTATTCTTCCTTGCTCTCCCCATGTTCGCCTATCTCTTCTCGGTCAAGGCACTGGAGGCTGTACGCGGCAGGGCAAACAGGATATCGACCGCAATATACATAGGCATCCCATGTCTGCTCATACCCTTCGGCATTGTCGCCTCGGTATGGGAGAGCGGCTATGCAGCACGCTATATGACCGACTTTGCATGGCAGTCACTGCTGGGCGCCTTTGCCATAATCTTCTTCCTTTACGGAAGGATAACCGATCCCACCAAGAAAAAATTCCTGAACGGCTTCATGTGGTTCTCACTCATGTGGGCACTGGTAGTTGCGGGAACTCAGGAATTCAACCAGATGTTCAGATATGACGACTATGCTCCCGATTTCCCTGAAATGGCATATGAGGTACAGCGTCTGTTCGCATTCTGGACCTGATAAGCGATGTATTACATATATATTATAAAATGCGAGGGTGACCTGCTGTATACAGGCATAACCACGGATGTGGAAAGACGTATGGACGAGCATTTCGGCAGGACGGACAAATGTGCAAAATTCACCCGTTCCCACAGGGCACTCTCACTGGAAGCACTCTGGAGCTGCCCTGACCGCAGCCTCGCTTCCAGACTTGAATATCGAATAAAACAGCTCACAAAGCCTAAAAAGCTCCGCCTTATAACCGATAACAGTTTATTTGCGGAGCTTTTCGGTTCGGATGAAGCCGGACTGTACCGCCGTGAGGACATACAAAGGAGCAGATATGTACGAGAATAAAACCGAAGAACGTCCCGTAAAAGCAGTGCTTGCCTGTGTGGACACCGGCGAATTCGACGCCGAGGTCTCCATAAAGGAGCTCGAAGAGCTGGCATCCACCGCTCAGGCTGAGGTCGTGGGCACTGTCATACAGAAGCGCCCCTCCTACGATCCCGCGACCTGCATGGGCACAGGCAGACTGGAGGAGCTGAAAGAACAGCTGGAAGCCATTGAAGCAGAGCTGGTCATATTCGACCATGAGCTCACAGGAATTCAGGTGCGCAATATCGAGCAGATACTGGACGTCCGCGTTATCGACAGGACTACGCTGATACTTGACATATTCGCACAGCGCGCAAGGACTAAGGAAGGTAAGCTTCAGGTAGAGCTTGCACAGCAGAAATACCGTCTCCCCCGCCTTACGGGTATGGGAACGGCACTTTCGAGACTGGGCGGCGGTATCGGCACAAGAGGTCCCGGAGAGACAAAGCTCGAAACCGACAAACGCCATATCCGCAAACGTATAAGCTACCTTGAAGCAGAATTGGAAGAGCTGAAAAAGCACCGTAATTTCTCACGCTCACGCCGCAAAAAGGACGGCATCCTCTGTGCGGCTATTGTGGGATATACAAATGTGGGCAAGTCCACTCTGCTCAACGCCCTTACAGACGCGGGAGTGCTTGCGGAGAACAAGCTGTTCGCCACACTGGATATAACCTCGCGTTCCATAGAACTTCCCGACGGCAGGAGCGTCATGCTCATAGACACGGTAGGCCTTATCAGAAGGCTGCCCCATAATCTGGTAGAAGCCTTCAAATCCACCCTGGAGGAAGCGGCGGCAGCGGATATAATCCTCAATGTTCAGGATCTGTCCTCCCCCGAGATCAGGGAACAGGCAGAGGTAACGGCAAGTCTGCTCAGCGAGCTGGGCTGTGAGGGTATACCACAGATATTCGTTATGAACAAAGCAGACGCCGCCCCCTTCACGGATACGGTATTCGAGGACGAAAGCACGGTCATGATAAGTGCAAAGGAGCACACGGGCTTCGATAAGCTTCTGGAATGTATCATGAGGAATCTGCCGGAGACCGCCAAGCGCATGAAGCTCCTTATCCCCTACGATAAGGGAGCATTTCTCGGCAGGATCAGACAGGACGGCAAGATATTCTCCGAGGAATACGCCGAAAACGGCACTCTTATCGACGCCCTTGTGGACGTAAAGCTCATCAAGGAAGCGGAAAGCTACAGGGTCTGAGGCTTTTTAGCGGAAATACGTTGACATCATAACCGAAAAAGGATATAATCTAAGTAAGATAAATCATAATTTACGTTTGTATGGGCGGATATTATCCGCCCGTGATACAAAAATTATATTTGCGCGGCGATCAGGCATCGCTACCTGCAAAATGTGTCATGTTGGCTGAAATGCAAGGCGCGGGCCGCCAAAGGCAGCCCCTACAGATAAATTATGATTTAGAAAGGACAAATAATGAACAGCAGGATAAACGAATTATATGGCTTCGACAGCAGACTTGCAGAGCTGGCAGCTCAGGCGGAAAAGAACTGCGCCGAAGCCTTCGCAAAAATAGATTCCAACGCCGAATACTGCGGAGCCAAGGTGCTGAAAGCATTCTCCGACAACAAGGTCAGCGAGCCCTGCTTCTACGGCTCAACAGGCTACGGCTACGGAGATATGGGCCGTGAGGTCATCGACAAGGTCTTTGCTCAGGCTCTCGGCGCTGAAGACGCACTGGTTCGCTTCAACTTCGTGTCTGGCACACACGCCCTTTCAGTAGCACTTTTCGGAGTTCTCCGCACAGGAGACAAGATAGTTTCGATCACAGGCAAGCCCTACGACACCCTCGAGGAGGTCATCGGACTCAGCGGCAGCAAAGGAAACGGTTCCCTCATGGACTACGGCGTGGAATACGGACAGGTAGACCTGAACAGCGACGGTACTCCCAGACTTGAAGAGATAACCGAGGCTGTCAGGGGCGCAAAGGTCGCATATATACAGCGCTCCCGAGGTTATTCACTCCGCGGAGCCTTCACCATAGCCGACATTGAGAGCATGGTAAGGGCTGCCAGAAAGGGAAATCCCGACATTATCGTCATGGTGGACAACTGCTACGGTGAGTTCATCGAGGACCGTGAGCCCACAGCCGCAGGCGCTGACGTCATCATCGGCTCCCTCATAAAGAACGCAGGCGGCGGCATCGCCCGTACAGGCGGATATATCGCAGGCAGAGCCGACCTTGTGGAGCTCTGCTCCTATCGTCTCACCTGCGTGGGCATGGGAAAAGAGGTAGGCTGCACTCTCGGCATGAACCGCGAGATGCTGCTGGGACTTTTCTTTGCACCCGATGTTGTGGCAAATGCAGTCAAGACCTGCACCTTTGCCAGTGAGCTGTTCACTATGCTGGGCTTTGAGTGTTCTCCCGACAAGAACTCTCCCCGCGGCGACATTATCACCGCCGTCAAGCTTGGTGACGAAAAGCACCTCTGTGCATTCTGCCGCGGTATACAGAAGGGAGCTCCCGTGGACTCCTTTGTAACTCCCGAGCCCTGGGATATGCCTGGCTATTCAAGTCAGGTCATCATGGCGGCAGGAGCCTTTACCAACGGCGCTTCAATCGAGCTCTCCGCAGACGCTCCGCTCCGCGAGCCATACGCTGTATGGATGCAGGGCGGCATAACCTACACAAGCGGCAAGCTGGGCGTAATGCTCGCGGCACAGGAAATGCTTTCAGAAGGACTGCTTAAAATTTAGAATTAATGTATTCGCTGCGCCCATATTATTTTCAGAAGGACTTATATAAATCATAATTTACGTTTGTATGGGCGGATATTATCCGCCCGTGATACAAAAATTATATTTGCGCGGCGATGCAGGCATCGCCCCCTGCAAAATGTGTCATGTTGGCTGCAATGCAAGGCGCGGGCCGCCAAAGGCAGCCCCTACAAATTAATTTTGATTTATTAAAAAAAGAGGAGGAATTATTATGCCATTCATCAACGTCAAGACCAATGTTTCCGTATCAGCGGAACAGAAAACAAGTATCAAGTCCGCTCTCGGACGCGCGATCACTGCTATCCCCGGCAAATCCGAGGGCTGGCTCATGGTAGGCATCGAACCTGAGTACGACCTCTGGTTCAAGGGCGAGGATGCTCCTGCCGCAATGGTGGAGGTGTCCATATTCGGAAGTGCTTCTTCCAATGCACTTACAACTCTCACCAGCCATATCACAGGAATACTCACGGACAATATCGGAATACCGTCCGACAGAGTGTACGTAAAGTACACAGGTACCAACGACTGGGGCTGGAACGGATCGAATTTCTGAGGTGATACCTATGAAACTGACAAAATTATTCGGCTTTCTGACAGCAGCAGTTCTGTGCACTTCCACTGCAACTGTCACAAGTCTGGGCGACAGCGGCCTCCGCGCTACTGCCGACGAATGGTGCTATGCAGGTGAGACCTGCGAGCCCCTGCACGATACCTCACGCGATATACAGAATGAGGGCGTGGGCAATCCGCTGAATTTTGGCGAAAGGAATACTCCCGCCAATGCTTCTGCGGCAGAGATACGTGCTATCAATCACAAAATGACCGTTCAGGAAGTAAAATACGCTCTCTACAAGGAGATCGACGAGCACTGGGACCTTATCTCGACACGTCTCGGACAGCCCGACCGTGAGAAGATGTATGCTCTCTTCCTTGGACTCGGTTCAAGAGAATCCACTCTCGGAGAAGGAAAGATCGGCTCGGATCACGAGACCGCATATCAGGATGGCTGGGGCGTAAACTCAGCTCATGCCTATGGTACCCTTCAGACTGCCGTTACGGCTTTTGCGGACTGTGATCCATCATTCATGCCCGAAGACAACGTCCCCGAGATGTTCCAGTATTCCTTTACCGAGCAGAACTTCTATGACTGTATCATATCAAACCATATGGGTATCAGAAAGATACTCCACTTTGCGGAAATATGTATCAATCAGCATAAAATGCACGGCTATCAGGTCGTAAGGAACAGCCTCAAGGGCTTCAACACAGGCTGGTGCGATATGGCTGACGAGGGCGCCTATACCTCCTATGCCGATGAGATATGCACCATGGCGCAGTTCTATTACTATGAAGGACATCTCTACGACAACGTATTCACCTGGACTTCGGCAAACGGCGATAAGATCAATAAATACCGTACCGCCGACCGCTGGGACTGGTGGGGCGATACCGAACCGAGTATGGCTCCCATAGAGGATAAGACCACCACTACCACCTCAACAACAACTACTACAACGACAACCACCACAACAACTACCTCAACATCTGCTGCGACCGTTACCTCAACTACCGTAACAAATACCGAGGGGAATATACTCTACGGCGACGCAAACTGTGACGGCAAGGTTGATCTTGCAGACGCGATACTCATAATGCAGGCTCTGGCAAATCCGGACAAATACGGTGAAAACGGCAGTGATCCGCATCATCTGACGTTCTCCGGCAGGATAAACGGCGATGTTGACCGCTCCACAAAGGGGCTCACATCCAACGACGCACTGCGCATACAGGAATACCTCATACACAAGGTAGAAAGCCTTGATACTTAATGAGATATCCCGCTGAAAAATAAAAACTATGCCCCGAAGCAAGTCATATTGCTTCGGGGCAAATTTTTTTATAAGCAAAAATGCAAAGCTTCCGAACTTCAATTGCCGATGGAGCATACATAGCTCGGAAATCAGTTATTACCTCACTTGGCTAAAATAATATCCGCTATATCCGAAGGCTTTTCCGCAATGAACTCGGCACCTTCGGATTCAAGCTCCTGCCTTCCGCGGAAGCCCCATACGCAGCCGATACAATCTATACCTGCGTTTTTCGCAGTCTGAACATCAACATTGCTGTCGCCTATCATATACACATGGTTCTCAACGTCGGGAAGAGCCGCAAATATCTCAACAAGCACGGCGCTGTCCGGCTTTACTGGCCGGTAATCCACTCCGCCCAGCACCTTTACGAAATCAATATCTGGAAGGAGCTCCCATATTATCTCCCTGGCCACGTCCTCCGGCTTATTAGTGGCGACTGCAAGAACAACTCCGTTATCGCGGAGCTTCTCCATAGTCTCCTTTATACCGTCATAAAGCTTCGTTTTATCAAGGTAATGGCTGCCGTAATACTCTCTGAACAGCCCCCGGAGCTTCTGCTCCTTATCCTTTTTATCCTCCGGCAGCGCTCTGTCGCAGAGCGTTTTTGCGCCGTTCCCCACCATTTTCTTGTAAGTCTCATAGTCGTGAACAGGACAGCCCAGCTTTTCCAGACCATAATTCACAGCATCACCGAGGTCATATATGGTATCGGCAATAGTTCCGTCAAGATCAAAAACAGCCGTTTTCATTTTTCCACCTCATTCACCCATGAGCTTTCTGATCTCATCGGGCGTAAATACATATTCCTTGCCGCAGAAATGGCAGCTGACAGCCGTATCCCTGCCCTCGTCGGCAATTGCCTTCAGCTCGTCCTTGCCGATACTGATAAGAACCCTTTCGGTGCGCTCGCGGCTGCAATCGCATTTGTATACGGGCTCAGCCGTATCCAGAACATTGGGCTCAAGGCCATCCAGAAGCATACCTGCTATCTCCTCGGGAGTTATACCCTCGTCCAGCATAGCGGACACGGGACGTATCCCCGCAATATTCTTTTCTATGACGTCAATGCACTTCTCGTCCGCAAAAGGAAGGAGCTGCACAAGGAAGCCGCCTGCGGACTTTACGGAAAGATCGGGATTTACAAGGACTCCCAGACTGCATACCGTAGGTATCTGCTCGCTGGTAGCATAATAGCTTGCGATATCCTCGGCTATCTCTCCCGAAACAAGCGGTATAACGCCCACATAAGGCTCCTTCAGTCCCATATCCTTTACAACGGACAAAGTACCGTCACTGCCCACAGCTCCGCCTACATCCAGCTTGCCCTGAGCGTTGAGAGGTATCTCCACAACGGGATTGTTCACGCAGCTCTTGACGTTTCCGCGGCTGTCTGCCACAGCGACCAGCTGTCCCGCAGGACCGCCGCCGTCAACTCTGAGTGTAACGCTGTCATCCTCCCCCTTGAGCATATAGCCCATAAGTGAAGCAGCTATGGTAAGTCTGCCAAGACCTGCCGTAACTACAGCCGATGTCTTATGTATGCGTTCTATCTCCGAAACTATGTCCTTTGCGTCAAGGACCTCAGCGAATACGGAACCGTCCGCTGATATGGCTCTGTATAAATTTCCCATATTACTTATCCTTTCAATATTTCTGACCGCTTCTGATACATCTTGCGGCATAGACTATGCGCTGAGAATGTTCCTCTGGGGGAGCGAAAGTATCGTCTCCGTATTTGCCCAGCACCTCAAATCCGCACTCACTGAGAAGCCTCTCTATATCATTCTCGCTGTATGCCTTTTCCGAAAAGCTGTCGGAGCTCCGTGAATAAAGGCCGTTTTCCTCCCGCTCGAAGAACTCCAGCTGCATTTTCACCTCAAGAGTATCGGCATCGAAAGTATTCTCCCATACGCAGTACACATTGTCGGTCTCATAGGTGAAGGTATTGTCCGCCAGTATCTCACGGTGCTTGTAGGGAGTATTCACATCGAAGATGAAAAGCCCGTCCTGTTCGGAAAAGAAGGCCACATTTTCAAAGACCTTCCTGACGTCATCAAGTCCTGCAAGGTGGTTGATACTGTCAAGGGCACAGATGGTTATATCCACGGTGCCGAACATATCCAGCTTTCGCATATCCTGACAGAGATACTGTATATTAAGCCCGCTGTCGAACTTCTTGTCCAGAGCTATTCCAAGCATCTCGTCGGAATTGTCAACTCCGATAACATCGTAGCCCAGGACTGCCATTACCTCGGATATACTTCCCGTACCGCAGGCAAGATCAAGGAGGATATTCTCCTTTGTGTTCTTGAAGCGCTGTATTATACTATGAAAGTACTCTCCGCGCTTCCTGTAATCTATATTTGCCGTAAGCTCGTCATAGTAACGCGCAAACGCACTGTATCCGCTCATATTTCATATTCCTTTCTCAATCCCTTAGCCACCATTCTCCGAAAGTTTCCGACGTCGTATCTCTTTCTTCGTGCTGGATAAGCACTTCATTTCCCTCATCATCGTACTCATAGACCTCATCAGCACAACATAGCGAACCGTCTTCACGTACAAATTTGAATGTTAATTCTTTTCTGAAAAGCTTGAATCTGCCGTCTTCCCATTTAACACGGTATATTTTTCTATCATTACTGCCGCTTTTCCTACAGGTCAGTGTTCCTGCAAATTCTCCTTTATCCTGTACATAGATCTCATTAGCGTCCAGATTACAAAGTAAATCGTTCCTGATATACATACCGCTGTAAGGATCATAAATGAAGTACAGATGTCGTATGTATTCCTTACACATTATTTCACATTTGAGGTCACTGTGTCCGTCAAAGTTATAGTCCGTTTTATCATAGTATCTCTTGGATCCGCTCCGTACCTCTTCGGGAGTCAAATCAATATCGATTATTTGAACGATATCGCTTCCGGACATATGCTCGATAGAATTATCGGTATATCTGAAATAATCAGGTTTTTCCTCTGTACTTATGATCTCATTCATTGCCGAGTCCAGGGTCTCGCGTTTTGTCATTATCATTTTACCGTCGCTGTCAAAGATATAACTGCACCTGGTGTGGTCTGAACGTCTCTCCTGCTCCATACTTACGGGAACGAGTTCGTCTCTCTGCCACTGATATACCGTTGTTTCCTTTTCTACTCCAAGCTCTTCACACCTGAGGGTCTTTTCATTTTTATCAGCTATCTCAAGTTTCAGGAAATTACCGCTGGGCTTCGGAAACTTATCCGACTTGACAAATTTCAATTTTTCGCGGTCAAAAAGCCAGCACCCTTCATAACAGCAATAGACATCATCGTATCCGTCAAAATTATAGTCATCAACTGTTATATTCAGCGGTATATCAACATCTATCCTGAACTCGCCGTATTCACTGTTATACAGCTTCACACCGCCGTCTTTAATCTCATAGTCAAACTTAACGGGCTCAGCATTTTTAGCTGCAGGCTCAGTAACAGTTGTCGAAGCGACCTCAGTATTAGTAGCAGCAGTAACAGCAGTCGTACTTTCCGCAGCAGTCCCTGAAATATCCTTTTCATCGTTATGCGCCTTTTCCTCGCAGCCTGCAAGCATCAGTCCGCCCGCAAGCAATAATAATACCTTTTCCGATCTCATAGCAAACTCTTTCTTATGTTTATCTGAAATCATCCTTTATGTATTGACCTGTAAGAACATAATGCTCGTTTCCGTCCTCGTCATATTCGTATATATCGCAGTCATTGCCGACACCGTGATAAAATTCCCGCTCTTTCAGACGAAGCTTGCCCTTATCCCATATAAAGATATAGCAGTTGTGGTCCTCGTCAAGTGAATACCTATCATAATACTGGATAGTCTGTGTCTCAGGATTAGCGCTGATCTGACAGCCAAAGGCATTGAGCTCCTGCCACTCCGTATACCTGTCTTTTTCGTCGTCATAGCGGTAATAGACGTATTCATCACTGCCCCCTGCAAGCACAGAATCCGTCTGTATCCGCAGGTCATTACAGCCGTCAAAGTCATAGTCTTCTTCGATCAGGAGAATCTCGGCACCGTCACTGTAGTTTGTGTTGCTATACGGAAGATATCTGACTTTTCCGTTCTGCTTTATCCTGTCATAGAGCTGTGGCAGCCCCGTCACATCAATGGACTGTATAAGCTCCCGTCCCTTCATATAGTCCACGGAGCTGTCAGTGGTGCAGAGGTACAGCACATCGGTCTCTGTCCTGAAGCAGGCACCTGTTCTGGGATTGATATGCCTTCTCTCGGTAATGATCCTGCGGCCTTTTTCGTCGAACTCGCAGACGTCCGCCAGCCTTTCCGCGTCGTCGCCGTAGCCTTTTGTGTATTCATCAATGCGGCTCACAGGCACAAGCACATCGTCCTGCCACCTGTATACAGTCTCACAGCTGCCGTAACCGACATTCCGCTTCATGGTGAGAGTTCGGGACGAGCTGTCCGTATCCATTAGCACTGCCTTTCCGTCTGCAAGGGCCATTGCGTCAGACCGTGTGAACTCCATGGTATCGGGCACGCAGAGCCAGTAAGCTCCCGTAAATACATCATCATATATAAACAGGTCGTCATAGCTGTCAAAGTTGAAATCCCTGATAACAACGTCCTCTGCCCCCGACAGCTGTACATCAGCCTCGATCACGCTGACGGCACTTCCTCCGCAGAGCACCGTGACTCTGCTGCCCCGAACTCCTGCAGTAAAGTGAACTGTCTCGTCCTTTTTCCGCTTCGGTGAAGCTATAGTGACTATGGGTTTTGCGGTATCCGTCTCAGTTGCAGTCTCCCCGGCGGCAGTTGTCTCCGCAGCGGAGGATACTGAGATCTTTGCGCCTTCCGAGCAGCCTGAGAGCAGTGCAGCGCTGATAATTGGTATGATGAAATGCTTAATATTCATATTGCGTCTTTTCCTTCCCTGCTGTGACAAGGGGCTGTACCGTTTCCGGCACAGCCCCAGATATATCTGCTCATACAGAATCAGCCGTCTTAATTTTATTCAGCCTGAGGCTGTTCAGTCTCGCCGCCTATAAGATTGCCCTGACTGTCTCTTGTTTCCCTTGAGATCTCGGCACCGCCCTCATCATACGTAATAGTCTCGATGAGGATCCTCTCCTCGCTGTCCTTGTACTGATGAACGTGCTCTCTGAGTACAAGTGCCTTATATTCGTTCCACTTGTAGGTCTTCTTCTCGTACTCTATCCTGTCCTCATTCTTGTGGCAGATAACTATCTCATTTCTTGAAAGATCTTCTGTCTCTGCAAGGATAGGAAGATTATTGAAGGTAAGATTATTGAGCTCGTTCCACTGGCTGAATGTGCCGTTGTCGGGATCATAGCGGTAATACTTGCCCGTCTTGTTCAGATCGTCCTGATCCTCAACAATGAAGAGGTCGGTATAGCCGTCAAAATCGAAATCGCCCCTTACGACGAAATCGTTTATGGTCTTTGTCTGATCTGCTTCCAAAGCAGCCTTTATTTTTGAAGTATCAACACTCAGCACCTGATAAGAACGTGTCTTGCCGTCGGTGTAAGGACGTGAAACCTCTATCTTATTGGGCGCACTGCTGTCAAATCCGAATGACACTGAATTGAAGTCCTTGGGATCGTATGTCGGCGACTGTGTTGAAGGCTGTGCTGTTGTTGTTGTAGTCCTGGGAGCTGTGGGAACTGCTCTTGTAGTTCCGTGAACTCCGCCGCTGCCTCCGTGGGAAGCTCTTGTAGCGGGCTGTATTGAATTCTTTTTTGTAGTTGTGGCAGTTGTTCCCGATACCTTCTCGCCTGCGTGCTTTGTAGTAGTAGTGCGTCCCTTGGTGGTATCCTCTTCAGTATTAGCTTCAGTTTCGGAGGTAGTAACTTCACGGGTGGTCCCCTCAACAGTACCCGAAACGATGCTTATACGGCTTCCGCCGTTTGAATCGCTTACCTTTCCGCAGCCTGAAAGAAGTGCCAGAAGAATAACGGGAAAAATACACTTTTTCATATTGTCACCTCATAAAACCTTTCTTTTTCTCTTTAAAGAAGCTTTCCGCACGCCGCCCCCTGCGGCAATGCGTAAAGGGACGAAAGTACGCCCCTGTGCATATTACTTATTAGCCATATCCTTTGCCTTGCAGCACTTCTTGTACTTTTTGCCGCTTCCGCACGGGCAGGGGTCGTTATCGCCTATCTTCTTTGAACGAACAGGTTCGTCGGAGAAGCTTCCGTCTCCTGCTCCTGCATTGGGAGCATCAGGCTGAGCAACCTGCTCACGCTCAGGAGCTTCGTTTGTCTGGAGCTTTACTGTCAGCAGCATACGGATAGTATCCTCACGTATGGACTCGACCATAGCATCGAACATCTCAAATCCTTCGTAACGGTACTCGATAACAGGGTTCTTCTGACCGTACGAACGGAGGCCGATACCCTTTTTGAGCTCCTCCATATCATCGATATGTGACATCCACTTGGTATCAACGACCTTGAGGAGGATAACACGCTCGAGCTCACGCATAACCTCTGAGCCGTATTCTGCTTCCTTGGCCTCGTAGATCTCTCCTGCCTTGGTGCTGAGAGTATTGACGATGTCCTCCTTGGAAACGTCCTCGTAATCGTCGTCCTCGAACACAAGATCCTCGGGACCGATGAGCCAGCCCATGAAGTGCTCTCTGAGGCCGACCATATTCCAGTCGTCCTTGACCTCGTTGTCAACAAGGTAGGTATCTACTGTGGAAGTGATAAGGTCTTCCATCATCTTGAGTATGCTCTCGTGGAGATCCTCTCCGTCGAGAACCTGAGATCTCTGCTTATAGATGATCTCACGCTGGGTATTCATAACGTCGTCGTAGTTGAGGACGTTCTTTCTTATGCTGAAGTTCTGTCCCTCGACCTTCTTCTGTGAGGACTCGATGATCCTTGTGAGCATCTTGCTCTCGATAGGAGTACTCTCGTCAACATTGAGGGTCTTCATAAGGTTCTCGAGGCGGTCGCCTGCGAATATACGCATGAGGTTATCCTCTACCGAGAGGAAGAAGCAGCTCTCGCCCTCGTCGCCCTGACGGCCCGAACGTCCGCGGAGCTGGTTATCGATACGGCGTGATTCATGACGCTCTGTACCGAGGATATAAAGTCCGCCTGCTTCCTTTACTGCAACGGCCTTTTCCTTGACCTCTGTATTGTACTTATCGTAAAGCTCGCGGTAGAGCTTTCTTGCTGCCAGTATCTCCTCATCTTCGGTATCAGCGAAGCCGATAGCCTCTGTGATGATCTCCTCGGGGATCTCGCGTTTTCTCAGCTCGGCTCTTGCAAGGAACTCTGCGTTACCGCCCAGCATGATATCGGTACCACGTCCTGCCATGTTGGTAGCGATGGTAACGGCGCCATACTTACCTGCCTGAGCAACGATCTCAGCTTCCTTAGCGTGCTGCTTTGCATTGAGGACCTCATGCTTGATGCCCTTTCTCTTGAGCATGGCGGAGAGAAGCTCAGACTTCTCGATTGATACTGTACCTACCAGGATAGGCTGTCCCTTCTGGTGGCACTCAATGATCTTCTCTATGATAGCGGCATACTTGCCCTTTTCTGTGGTGTATACCTGATCGTTGTGATCTATACGGATAACGGGTTTGTTTGTAGGAACGGCAATAACGTCTAGCTTGTAGATCTCCTTGAACTCGTCCTCTTCGGTCATAGCAGTACCTGTCATACCGGAGAGCTTTGTGTAAAGTCGGAAGAAGTTCTGGAAAGTGATGGTGGCAAGGGTCTTTGACTCGCTCTTGATCTTAACTCCTTCCTTAGCCTCGATAGCCTGATGGAGACCGTCGTTGAAACGGCGTCCCATCATAAGACGTCCGGTGAACTCATCAACGATAATGATCTCGCCGTCCTTGACAACGTAGTCGATATCATTCTTCATAACACCGTTAGCCTTGATAGCCTGGTTGATATGGTGAAGGAGAGTCATATTCTCGGAATCCATAAGGTTCTCGACTCTGAATGCCTGCTCTGCCTTCTTAACACCGCGCTGGGTGATAGTAGCTGTTTTAGCCTTTTCGTCTATGATATAGTCCGCATTCTCATTGAGAGCGTCCTGATCCTGCTTGTCGTCCATTTCAACGACAGTGGTAGGTGTAAGAGTCTTTGCAAAGCGGTCAACTATAGCGTAGAGGTCTGTTGACTTGTCTCCGCGTCCCGAAATGATAAGAGGAGTACGTGCCTCATCAATAAGGATCGAGTCAACCTCATCGACGATAGCGAAGTTGGGAGCACGCTGAACGCGCTCTTCCTTATGTGTTACCATGTTATCACGGAGGTAATCGAAGCCCAGTTCGTTGTTGGTAGCGTAAGTAACATCGCAGTTATAAGCTGCGCGGCGCTGGTCGTTGTTGAGGCCGTGGAGGATACATCCTACTGTAAGTCCCAGCCAGCGGAGCACCTTGCCCATTTCCTCAGCCTGTGTCTTTGCGAGGTAGTCGTTAACGGTAACAACGTGAACACCCAGACCTGAAAGAGCGTTGAGGTATGAAGCTACGCAGGCAACGAGAGTTTTACCTTCACCGGTCTTCATCTCGGCGATACGTCCCTGATGAAGAACGATAGCACCGATTATCTGTACGGGATAAGGCTTTTTCTCGAGTACACGCCAGGCTGCCTCTCTTACGGTGGCAAGAGCCTCGGGGAGGATATCGTCCAGTGTCTCACCATCCTCAAGTCTCTCCTTGAACTCGGCAGTTTTTGCCTTCAGCTCTGCGTCTGAAAGCTCCTGATATTCTTCGTCCAGCTCCAGTACTTTATTTTTAATAGGCTCTATACGCTTGAGCTCTCGGTTAGAGTAAGCGTTGGCGCCGAAAATGTTTTTGAATAAACCCATTATAGTTTTCCGCCTTTACATTATTTTACATTATTATAGTGTAAGTCTGATACGATGTATAAATACACATAATATATTGTACATCAATCCTCATGGTTTGTCAATACCTGTAACAAGAAATAGCGGACCAAGTCCGCTATTTCGTGAATTATGTCATTTTTTCAGTGTTTTTGATAATTTAATAATGAAATTTGAGCATATTCAGCTCACAGGCACATAACCTGCCTTTTCCACCACAGACTGTCCCTCGTCGGAGAGTATCCAGTCTATAAGTGCAGGAATCTGTTCATTCTCATTGTCCTTGCGGTAGACCGCATAGAAGGTGCTTGCCAGAGGATAGGTACCGTCAGCGATATGCTCCTTGTCGGGGTAAACCCCGTCCAGAGCCAGTTTTTTCGCTCCGCCGTTGCCGACCATATTATCGACATAATACCTGAAGGAATAGCCGATCGATCTGCCGAAACCTCCCAGATAATTATACTTCTGCTCACGTCCGCCCATGAATCTGTCCATGGTTGTCTGGCTTCCGCTGCCCTTGTTACGTGAGAGTGCCTCTATGGGAAGGTGTTCGCCTCCCACCTCTGACCACATCTTTATATCCCCCGCGAATATATCCCTTACCTGCTCGGATGTAAGACCGTCTACAGGATTTCCGCTGTTGACTATGAATACGAAGGCTTCTCTGCCAATGGGCACCATTTCCAATTCGGCGCCCTTTTCCTCGGCATAGGCCAGCTGTTCGTCGTTTGGCCCGGCGCAGAATATGATATCCGCGTCGCCGTCAGCAACAGCCTTGTAAGCTCCGCGTGTATTTGTGTAATGCAGAGCGCTGTCGGCGGTGAACTCGCCGTTTTCAAAGCGGACGCTGTCCGCGGGGTATACGGAATTGACTATGCCCGAAAAAATCGGATAAAGAGCCGCAGCTCCGTCCAGTACGGGCAGATCCTCCCTGAATTCGGTGTCCGTATCCACCTTTACTGCCTCTGAGTTCTCGTCAAATGGCATATACCTGTGAATCTCCACGGAGTACTTCTTCATCTCCTCGCTGGAGGTATCTATGCAGCGCTTTGTGAAAAGTCCGTAAACAGACAGATCAAAGGCCGCAAATGCTCCTATCAGGAGTGCTATCGCGCCTAATTTCTTAGCAGTACCCATGAACTCACCTCCCGTTCGCCACATACGAGACAATGGAGCAGCTTTCACGGAGATGGGCCGTATAGCATACGAGCCCTATTGTAAAAATAATCCCTATAATCATGATGATCGCAATAATACGTCCGAAAGTTTTGTCACTCATATACGTCACCTCACATATGCGCAATGCCTATAGAAAGCATGGTGATAAGCCATATAACGGACGCTAAAAGAAGAGCCAGAAGCACGGAAAATATAATAAACATCCTCAGTCTTTTCTTGTGCTTCGGATCCTCACGGGGCGTTTTCACGAATAACACCAGTGATACTATGAACATCACCAGTATCGTGACAGGTATCCCTATAAAAACCAATAATCCACATATCATATCCAAATATTCCATAAAATCGCCCTTTCTGTCCCTGATCACCCTGCCAGGAAGTACTTCAGTATGATCATCGAGCCGAACATTGCTGTAACAAATACAGTACCCTTTACACAGAAAACCATGTCCTTATGTCTTTTAAACATTCTGTGCAGCTGACCGCGAAGCCTTTCGCTGCCCTCTGTGGAATAGAATTCCTTTGCAAGACAGAATTCCCCCGGATCATCGGGTGATACAATTATTGCCACCTCCTCACCGGACATGATTATCTGATCGAGCTCTCTTTCCGATATGCCAAAGCTCCTGTCAAGAACGCCTCTCAGATCTTCGCCATCCACGGTGTACCTCAGAGAAAGCCCCGTTCCGCCGTCGGAATAATGCCAGCGCTCCGGACTTTTGCCTGTACATCTTCTGCCGTCATCTTTATATTTTTTCATCTTTACGGCAAGACTCGCCGTTGAAGCAGCACCGCGCGAGCTATTGGCAACTATTGCCACCCCTCCTGCCAGCGCGATAAGAAGTACAACCTGGATAAAAAATTCAAAAAGCATTTTGTCATCTCCAATCATGTTTTCTTTCGCCATCATTATATCATCACACGATCTCTATATCAAGATGTCATTTGTCACTCGTCAAGTGACATTTGTCACTTCTTGTAATCCGAGCGGAAATATGATATACTTAAAGAGGTGATGAAAATGCTTATGATCTCTTTGACGAAGCTCGAAAAAAAGGAGCTTCACAGACTCGCTCACGGTATACTCAGAGAATGCCTGAAGCTCAGATGCGTTAACTATGATGAAGATACTCCTCTTGCCAGAGGCAGGATGGGCAAGCCCTTCCTTGCGGAACGTCCCGATATTCATTTCAATCTCTCCCATTCAAATGGCATAGCCGCCTGTATAGTCTCGGAACATGAATGCGGCATAGACTGCGAAGAAGTAAGAGAATACCGTCCCGCTGTAGTGAAGAGAGCCTTCTCAGAGAGCGAGAGGATAATGATAGAGGAAGCTCCCCCGGAGGAGCGCGATCTGCTTTTCTTCCGACTGTGGACGCTGAAGGAGTCCTACATCAAGGCCATAGGCACAGGCATATCCTATCCCCTGAACACATTGGAATTCAGCTTTGAGGGAGACTGCATAATCTCCTCACAGACCGACTGCCGCTTCAGGCAGATCATAATAGACGGCGGGAAATACGCAGTGGCCATATGTGAAAAAATGTCCTCCGTCACGTAAGCAGCACATAATAAAGTACTTATGTGGAAAATGTAATTTTTACACTGCTTTCCCTATGCAAAATAAACAAAATCCGGGACAAAATTCGGTCAAATCGGGAAAATTCATCGCTCCCCCTTGCTTTGCCGCCCATTTTAGGTTATAATATATTATACAAGCTTCTTCCACCAGAAGTATTCCACAACAGCGGGAGGCTGATATTATGTTCGATAAAACAATGACGTTCTCTGTCAATGAGGACCGAGAAGCAGAGCTGAAAAAAAATCTCACGATAATTTATGACGCTCTCACCGAAAAGGGATACAACCCCGTAAATCAGATCGTAGGCTACATCCTTTCCGAGGATCCTACATTCATAACAACGCATAACAACGCAAGAAGCCTTATCCGTCACATAGACCGTGACGAGCTTTTGCAGGTGCTTGTAAGAAATTATCTCAATGCATAATAAGAAAGGACGGTCATTGACCGTCCTTGTTTTTTTATGTATGAAAGCTCACCATTTAATAAGGCCTGAAGCAGATATTAAGGTCTACATCGCCCTCTATGCCCGGGATATGGCCTGTATTTGAATACTGCCAGATCTTGAAATCATAATAATACGAAGGCTTATCCGCGTACTCAGCCAGCCAGAAGTCGTAATCCTTTATTCTGGGCAGGTCGAGCTTGTGCATAGCCGTTCCCGTATTCTGGTAGACCATGGGTGTATATCCCGAATCCTTGACTCTCTCGCAGAAAGCCACGCAGCAGTCTGCCAGAGCTTCAACGCTGACATCATCGGTACGAGCGCTGTCGGTGTGAACTATCTCCCAGTCATATACCACAGGGTATGTAATATTGTAAGGAGCAAGCGCATCGATAACTGCGTCTGCCTCCTCCACGGCCTCATCGGCGTTGGTAGCCTGAGAATAGAAATAAGCACCTACCTTTATGCCTGCCTTCTGTGCTCCTTCTAAATTGCGCTGAAAAGCAGAATCATAGGTCACGATACCGTCGCCGTAGGTACGGTAGCCCACACGTATGAAGGCAAAATCTATATCTGCCTGCTTGACCTGTTCCCAGTCTATCTCACCCTGGAACTCGGATATGTCGATACCTGTCGTGGACACTACCTTGCCGTCTTCCTCATAGAAGGCGTAACCGTTGCGCATGATGAGCTTGCTGAGGTCTATAGTACTTGCAGGAACATCTCCGTACACGGGGACGAATATCTCTCCGTAGGTGCTGTCGTTCATAAGAAGCTTCTTGCCGTCCAGCTGATAGAAGGACTCTTCCTTTTCGATGACCGCTCTTCTGCGCACCTGAGGCTTGTCGGACTGTGCATTAGCGGGAACAGCGTCCTTTCTGCCCTTGATAAAAGCAACGAATACAAGTCCTATAATAAGGAAAAGTATTATTACCGCTTCAAGGATAGCGATACTTTTGAATTTTACACGTTTTCTGTTGTCTGCCATTGTTTCCTCCATTTTGGATCTGTTTTTTATCTGTAAGTATATAATACCACACTATTCGCAGTTTGTAAATAATATTTTCCCGATATATAATAACACTTTTGTCACTTTACGGGGTTTCACAGAATTTTCAGAAAAAACACCTTGATAATCACGGAATAATGTTGTAGAATTTAGATACATTCAAAAAACGTCTAAAACGGAGGATGCTTTAATATGAATTATACTTACAAGACAAAAAAGGTCTGTGCACAGGAGATAAGCTTCAACATCGAAGGAAATGTCATCACTGATATATCTTTTGTGGGAGGCTGCAACGGAAATCTCAAGGCGCTGTCAAAGGTGCTTGACGGCTGGACCGTGGAGGAGATAGAAACAAAGCTCAAGGGCAACACATGCGGCATGAAGCAGACATCCTGCGCCGACCAGCTCTGTCTGGCAGTGCGCGAGGCTTACGATGCACAGAAAAACGCATAACATCTGCGGGCGCACTTAAAGTGCGCCTTTTTATTTTTATGAAGCACAGCGGATACTTATGCCGCATAAAATATTCCATATACATATCCTGCCGTATCGCTCCTCTCATTCTGCGAAAAAAGAGAAACGAAAAGGCAGGATCTTTTCGTTTTTCTTACAGAAATTTGCACACCGCTTATTATTTACGGTTAACAAAATCGCTTATGCCGCTGAACAGAGTGAACGCCACCTTTCCGCGGTAATCCTCCGTATTGAGCAGAGCTGCTTCATCGGGATTGGAAAGAAAACCGCATTCAGCCATGACCGTGGGATTATCACTGTAATAACAGAGAAAAAGCTCCTTTCCGCAGAGCTTTATCTCCCTTTCATTTTCCGGCTGCAAAAGAGCCCTGAACCGCTCCTGAAGCGCCCTTGCAAGAGCTTCGCTTGTGCTGTTGCTGCCCGAATAGAACATCTGCGCTCCCCTGTATCTGGGATCGGTAAACTGATTCTGATGTATGGAAATGCAGACAGCATTGTCATATTTATTGAAAAGCTCCAGACGATTGTCCAGATCCGAGCTTTTCTGCGCCGCTATCCCCTCTGTCCCCTCATCATGGATAGATCTGTCTGTGTCCCTTGTCACCTTTACATCATAGCCGTTTACCTCAAGCAGATCCCTGAGCCTCAGCATTATGTCGAGATTTATGCCCTTTTCCGGAACCCCCTCTGCGGAGGTGCAGCCTCCGTCGATACCTCCGTGACCTGCATCAAGGACTATAACCGGAGTCTCCTCCATACCCGTAAGTGCTGTCGGAAGCGCTCCGTTCTCGGCTCTTTCGGCTATACGTGAGGCTCCGTACAGCGTAAACAGCGCACAGCCGCAGACAAGCGCTCCGCTTACTATCTTTCTGTGAGTTTTATTCATTCAATACTCTCCTTCCGCCTTTGCGTAATATGGTCACTGAATTATATTAGGAAAAATAATAGTTTATGCGAAAACTCAGCTGCTTCGGGAGGCAAATTTCTCACAAAATAACGTATTATATTTTTTAAAGATATTACAATAACACGTTTGATAAAAATGGTAATAATAATACAATGATAATAAAATCATGAGGAAGAGAATTGCTGTTCATTCCGATGAAAAACCGGTCTCAGAACAGCTGCTGACCATAACAAAATCTTCATAAACGGGTGTAAAAAGCTAAAGCGGCAGTAGATACGGCAGTTTTGTGTAAGGGCAATAACTGCCGATGTATTGCGTTTTGAAGGTCGATGCAAGTTAATTATTCCGACAAAGCTATGCAAGGTAATTTATTTATATTTTATGCACAATAGTTTTTGTGATTATGCGTGATCAAAATAAGAAAATTTTGTGCATTATAACAAAATTATATACAAAATACCAGATTGTAACCGTTTAGTTACCGTTTTGTTACTACTTTTCAGATGAAACCATGTATAATTAGCATGTTATAGGCAAATTTTTTGAAAGAAGAGTGATAACATGATTCAACTTAAAAGGCTCAAATCTGCCATCATAAGCAGCGCTGTTGCTGCTTCAGCAATTTTACCTCTTGCATCAGCAACTCCCTCTCTCTCAGCAAATGCAGCCGATGGCGACAACTACGCAAAACTCCTTCAATATTCCCTCTATTTCTATGATGCCAATATGTGCGGCAACAATTCCGACTGTGCTCTCTCATGGAGAGGCAACTGCCACACAAACGACGAGGTTCCCGGAGGTTTCCACGATGCCGGCGACCACGTTATGTTCGGTCAGCCTCAGGGCTACACAGCATCTACCCTCGGCTGGGCCTACTATGAGTTCAAGGATGCTTTCGACGCAACAGGTCAGACCGCTCACCTCAAGGTCATAACAGACAAGTTCGCAAAGTTCTTCCGTGACGCTACTGTTCTGAACGGCAATACCGTTCAGAAGGTTCTTATCGAAAAAGGCGAAGGCGGCGCAGACCACTCCTACTGGGGTGCGCCTGAGACACAGGGCGACAGAGGACGTATGCTCTGGTCAACAGGAGGTGCCGCAAACATAACTGCCGAATACGCAGCAGCTCTTGCAGCTAACTATGTAAACTTCGGCAACACAGAGGACCTTAAATATGCCAAGGCTCTCTATGATTTCTCAAAGCAGAATCCTGCAACTTATTCCTGTGAATTCTACGGAAGCGGCGAAAGCGGCTCAAAGGACGAACTTGCATGGGCAGCCGGCTGGCTCTACCTTGCTACTAAGGACGAGAGTTACCTCAACGACCTCAAGAACGGCCCTCTCGGTTACTGGGTAATGAACTGGGAGAATGTTTCACTCGGTGCAGGCGTTATGCTCGGTACTATCACAGGCGACTGGTCACACGCACCTGAGCTTGGCAATCTCTCAGGCGACGGATACAAGTTCTATGACAAGTGGGGCTCGGCAAGACACAATGCTACAGCTCAGATGTGTTCACTCATTGCCGCAAAGCACGGTAAGGGCGATGCAAGCTGGGCAAAAGGCCAGATGCAGTACCTCACAGGCGATAAGGCATTCGCTAACGGTCAGTCATACTGTCTCGTATGCGGCTTCAAGCCTAATGCTTCAAAGAATCCTCACCACAGAGCAGCTTCAGGCACAAACAGTGCTGCTGAGTCAAATGACGGCGTACAGAACAAGTATACTCTTGTAGGTGCTCTCTGCGGAGGTCCTACAGACGCTAACGGTACATACAGAGACGTTCGTTCGGACTATGTAAGCAACGAAGTCGCTTGCGACTATAACGCAGGCTTCGTTGGCGCAGCTGCAGGCCTCTACAGCACTTACAAGACAGGCTCCACCGAGTCAAGTATCGAGGGCGTAACAAAGGTATACGGTGGCGGCAGCGGCAGCACAAACAATAATCAGCAGCAGAACAGCGACTGGAATAACCAGAACAACAATCAGCAGAACAATAACCAGCAGCAGAATAATGACTGGAGCAACTGGAATAATCAGAACCAGAATAACGACTGGAACAACCAGAACAACAACCAGCAGAATACATGGAACGGCTGGGACAATAACAACAACTGGAACCAGTGGGATCAGAACAACCAGTGGAATAACCAGCAGCAGAATAATGACTGGAACAACTGGAATAATCAGAACCAGAATAACGACTGGAACAACCAGAACAACAACCAGCAGAATACATGGAACGGCTGGGACAATAACAACAACTGGAACCAGTGGGATCAGAATAACCAGTGGAATAACCAGAACCAGAACAATGACTGGAATAACCAGAACCAGAACAACGACTGGAATAACCAGAATCAGAATAACGACTGGAATAACCAGAATCAGAACAACGACTGGAATAACCAGAACAACAACCAGCAGAACGCATGGAACGGCTGGGACAATAACAACAACTGGAACCAGTGGGATCAGAACAACCAGTGGAATAACCAGAACCAGAACAACGACTGGAATAACCAGAACAACAACCAGCAGAACGCATGGAACGGCTGGGACAATAACAACAACTGGAATCAGCAGGATCAGAACAACAATCAGCAGAACAACAATTCCGCAAATTCATCTGCTACAATGTTCGATGATTTCAGAACAGGTTCATCACGTTATTTCATAGCTTCGGACGGCTGGACAAACGGTGATCCCTTCGACTGCGGCTGGTATAAGTCACAGACAGCTTTCAGAAACGGAGCTCTTGAACTTACTATCGACAGAGACAACACAGGCAAGTATCACTATGCAGGTGCTGAGTACAGAACCAATGATTTCTACGGATTCGGCTACTATGAGACCTCAATGCAGGCTATAAAGAACACAGGTGTAAACTCATCATTCTTTACATATACCGGTCCGTCAGATAACAATCCCTGGGACGAGATCGATATCGAGTTCCTTGGCAAGGATACTACAAAGGTCCAGTTCAACTACTATACAAACGGACAGGGCAATCACGAGAAGATGTATGACCTCGGCTTTGACGCTTCACAGAGCTACCACACCTACGGCTTTGACTGGCAGCGCGACCACATAACATGGTATGTTGACGGCAAGGCAGTATACACTGCTTATGACAACATCCTTCAGACTCCCGGTAAGATCATGATGAATGTATGGCCCGGTACAGGTGTTGATGAATGGCTTGGTCATTACGATGGAAGAACTCCCCTCACAGCACGTTACCAGTGGGCATCTTACAAGCAGGGTGGCAATTCCGACAACAACAACCAGCAGAACAACGACCAGAACCAGTGGAACAATAACCAGAACAATGACTGGAACAACTGGAATAACAACCAGAACCAGAACAACGACTGGAACCAGTGGAACAACAACCAGAACCAGAACAACGACTGGAACAACTGGAATAACAACCAGAACCAGAACAACGACTGGAACCAGTGGAACAACAACCAGAACCAGAACAACGACTGGAACCAGTGGAACAACAACCAGAACCAGAACAACGACTGGAACAACTGGAATAACAACCAGAACCAGAACAACGACTGGAATAACTGGAATAACAACCAGAACCAGAACAATGACTGGAATAACTGGAATAACAACCAGAACCAGAACAATGACTGGAACAACTGGAATAACAACCAGAACCAGAACAATGACTGGAACAACTGGAATAACAATCAGAACCAGAACAATGACTGGAACAACTGGAATAATAACCAGAACCAAAACAACAACTGGAACAGCTGGAATAACAACAATAACTGGTGGAACGGCTGAAACTGATCGGATATATTTCCTGATAAGTCGTTAGATATGAAAAAAGCAGTATGATATTCTCATACTGCTTTTTCTTTTTGAATACTGATCTCAGAGGAAGTCCGTCAACATCTGTATTTTCAAAACCTGCTGATGCCGTGCTCTCTTCACGGTCATATTTCTCTTGCTTCATAGATCCTTGCGGAAATGAGCCAGGAAACGATGAATACGACCATAGCTGCCGTGAATACGGAAGCAATTATCAAAGGCTGTGTAAATCTGGATATAACGGAGATCACATCTGCTCCCACAAATGCTGAAGACAATCCCGCAACAGCAATACCTGTTATAATAAAATATATAAGTCTGCCCTTAGCTGTACCGTATTTGAAATCAAAGGGATACATAAGTGATGGAATAATAAGGGAAACGGAAGTCGATGCAGCAAGATATACCAGAATATCATTTACGCTCATGGCTTTATCCTTGTTTACGAGATTTATAAGGATAAATGATACCAACGCCATTACTGATGCCAATAACGAGCCGAAAAGCATAACGATGTACTTTGAAGAAACGATCGTCTTTCTGTCAACGGGGAAGCAAGCCGAATACTTGTCCCACTTGCTGTTTTCATCAACTGTCAGCCCCTGCTTTAAGATCATGGGAAAAAGGAAAGGTATGAACATGATATATGCGGGACTACCCATAAATACTCCCAGCACCATAAACATGAGCAGACATAAAAACTGGATTTTGTTGTTCTTTACCAATACAAGAATTTCCTTTGCAATAAGACCTTTGATCATTTTAGTCTTCCTCCTTAGCCATAAATACGAACAGATCCTCTATCGAAACGGGTTTTGTTATGAAGGTCTGAGGTATCATATTTCTGTCCACGATAGCCTCTGTGCTCCATTTGTTTGAGCGCTTGCCCTTGACGGCGTTTTCGTCCAGTTCAGCAAGCTGTTCTTCGGTAATATTTATAAATACGTACTGCTCCAGCAGAGTATCTTTTTCCTCACAGAGCATAAGCCTGCCCTTGTGGAGGAAAGCAATGTAATCGCAGAGCTTTTCAAGATCGCTTACAATATGCGAGGATATCAGGATAGAGTGTGTCTCGTCACGGGTAAAATCGTTCAGAATGTCGATTATCTCATCTCTTGCAAGTGGATCAAGTCCGCTTGTGGGTTCATCGAGTATAAGCAGCTCGGCATTGTGTGAAAGTGCAACTGCTATTCCCAGCTTCATTTTCATTCCCTTTGAGAAATCGGCAAAAGCCTTGTTTTTCGGAAGTCCAAACTTCCCAAGATATTCATTGAAGCGATTTTCGTCCCAGTTGCTGAACATATTCTTCATTATCCTGTTTATATCATTTGCATTGAGTTTGTCGGGGAATCCCACTTCATCAAGAACAACTCCGATGCGTTCTTTAAGCTCTGCGGAGATGTGCTGTCCGAGGATCTCTATATCACCGTCATATTTTATCGAACCCAGGATAGAACGGATAGTTGTGCTTTTTCCTGCTCCGTTTTCACCAATAAGGCCGAGTATGCAGCCCTGCGGAAGTGAAAAGGATATATTCTCAAGGGTAAAACCGCTGTATTTTTTTGTCAGGTTATTGATATTCAATGCATTCATAAAATTATCTCCTTTAGTTCTGGTCAAGGTATTTGTACATTTCGATTATATCGTCTGCGGAAAGATTGCAGGCAGCAGCCCGCCGCTGAACTTCTGTCAGAAGCTCTTCGATCCTTTTCAGATTTTCCTCACGCAGGAGCTCTGTATTTTTTGGAGCAACAAAACAGCCTTTAGCCGGAAGGGTGTATATGAACCCCTCCCGTTCAAGCTCATCGTATGCACGTTTGGTAGTTATAACGCTTATCCTCAGGTCTTTAGCAAGATTGCGTATTGACGGAAGAGCGTCGTTTTCTTTCAGCTCTCCGTTTATGATACTGCTTTTGATCTGATTATAGATCTGGTCGTATATAGGAGAACCGTTTTTGTTATCGATAAAAATATTCAAGACATCACCTCGTAAAACAGATCTGTTCATCTCGTCTTTACTGTATATACACAGTATACACAGTTAGCACAGATTTGTCAATATCGCGTGCAGCGATTCGTATACATATACAATTGCAGCATATCGCACCGCCGTCGATATGTACACTTTTTACAACAAACTGTACTTTTCGGAAGATAATTATACATAAGAACTGTTATATCAGCTTTATTCATAATAAAAAATCGTGGCTCAATGCCTCGAAATGGTTTTTCAGTATTGACGTTCACATAATCCTGCCGCCTGACGCTGTGCAAATAACAATTTTTTCTTGACAAAACAGCTGTTATATGGCAGAATATATATGACAAATCAGGCTATTTCATGCGGTTTATGTCTTAAAACCAAGGAGAGAGAAAATGAAAATAATAAAAAGGCTCTTCCTCATACTTACATTCACTTTCTTATTATGCAGCTGTGAGTATGACGATTACAACTATACCCCCACAAGTGAAAACAAAATAGAATATGCACATACGAAAGCCGAATATGTAAGCGACGAGGAAGCAATGTATCAGGCGATATACAAGCATCTCACCGACGGCAGCTACAGCGGCGAGATAAGGCTTTACGGCTATGCAAGCACCGATAATGCGTTCAGTATGTCAAATATGGTAATATCAGAACATCCCGAGCTTTTCTGGGCTGCTGTCCACGCCGTAAGCTCAAGTCCCGAACATGACGTTATAGGCATAAATTATCACTGCCGCGATTTTACCATGAATGACGGAAGCGTAGGTGAAATGTGCGCAAAGGTATCCGAGGAAGCCGACAGGATAATAAACAGTATCCCCGACGGTTCTTCCGACTGGGAAAAGATACTGTTCGTACACGACGAAATAGTAAAGAACACCTGGTACCAGAACGGAGACTCGGATAAATTCACCGATACCATATACGGCTGCCTTGTAAGAGGCAAAACGCAGAGCAACGGCTATGCCCAGGCTTTCAAGTACATTATGGACAGAATGGGCTATGAGTGCGGGATATTTTCAAATGAAGGCTATTACTGGAATTATATCAGGCTTGACGGCAAGTATTACTGGCTGGATCTCTTACGGGACGATCCGATCTTTGAGACGGATGTACCCTATAATTACACACATCTTTACTTTATGTGCGATGCCGAGCATTTCTCCGAAGATCATGACATCAGCAGGGGCAATAACAGATTTGCCCCGAAATGCGATGATTTCAGCAAATACTATTATGTAGTCCGGGGCTCTTACCTGAGCGGATTTGATGCCGATGCCATCGCAAAGCTCATAAAAAAGAACATCAACGCAGACCAGCTGGAGCTTAAATTCGATAGCAAAGACGCATACAACGACGCTGTCAATGGCTTTAACGAAGGTAAAATAGTCAGAAATTTCATCAAAGAAGACATACACCCGGAAAGAATAAAATTATGCTATATAGATGAGTGGAATGTCATAAAGCTGTTAATAGATCAGAGCTCTGAATAATGATCGCCTTTTTCATGGCATAAAAATAACCGCCCGAAGATAAATCTTCGGGCGGATTATTATTAATCGTTCAATATCGCTCTGCGCAGGCAGACAAGATCGAATATATCAGCAGACTGATCTTCATTCATATCAGCAAGTATGAACTGCATCCTGCTTATTTCTTCTCCGCCGCGGAGATATTTGCTCATCAGGACCAGATCGGCTACGTTCACCGTTCCGTCCATATTGAAATCTCCCAGCTGATACTCTGCCATTTTGAAGTTGCATACTAGCGATACTGCTTTATCGGCTGTAACGGTTATAGTCGCCGAATCGGAATTGACATCTCCCGACCAGCCTTCAAATGTATACCACTTATCAGGCTTGGCTGTGATAGTTACTTTCTTGCCGTTCTCAAATGAACCCGTCCATACATTGCCGGAAAAATCAGCATCCTCCGAGTCAACAACAAGGGCTCCGCTTCCCTGCTCTGTTACGGTAACAGTGGCAGCTTCCTTTGATATGCCGAGATAATTCTGCATATTCTCCACAGCATACTTTGCACGTTCTTTGAAGTATGTGCGCATGGATTCCATTTCATCGTGATAATACTTTCTCTGCTCCGCCATGAAGGTATCAATGTCTGAAACAGGCTTTCCGTCGTTCCAGCGCCATGCAGACATGGTCATATAGTCCATGTACCTGTTTTCCTCGTCATCAAGCTCTTCAACCATCTTTGACGACTCGAATACGGAATAGGCGTATGAATAGAATTTATCCGCAAACTCCTGCTTGAATTCGGGGTTATCCAGAAGCTTGGCAAATATGATCGTCGGTATCGAGTCCTTAACGCCGTCCATTTTTCTGAAGCTGTCGTGCTGATATGACTCAACTCCGCCGAAGTCCTGATATGTAAGTCCCAGAGAGTAGTCAAAATCAAATGCACCGAATCTCCATTTGCCGTCACTGTACGGATTTCCTTCAATCGCCTCGCCGTTGTATCTCCACATGAAGTAATTGTAGTTGGGCCAGTCCCATGTGCCTACATACAGACCTGTACAGTAGCAGTCAATAATACTTTCGATGTCCACCCTGGAAGTGACATATTCATAGTTTTCGGGAACAGAAAGGTCATTATCACGGCAGAAGTCACCCAGTCTCTGAAGATTCAGAGGTTCATCATCGGGACCTTCCTCAAGCTCACCGTTTTTGATCAGTGTAACATTTTCGGAAGGGACGCCGTAATTTGACTGTATGTAGTAATCCGAAGCTTTTTCTGTTATCTCATACATTCCCCAGAGCTCACCGTCAATGAACAGCATACATCTGTCGCTGTTATAGGTGGCAAGTGCAGGCAGATCGCGCAGCGAGGAATTCACCACGCGCTCTCTCAGTCTGTCCACCCATGAAACAGCTCTGAGGCCGAATGAGTCGTAACGTTTTATGGAACTGCCGTCAAAAGCGGAATAATTGTCGTATATGAGCTTATAGTCCAGCTTTGAGCTGCCGTATTCGCTCCTTGCATACAGATTGAAGTTCTTTGCCTTGCTGTATCTGGAGGAAGCTCCTCTTATACGTATGCCCATTTTCTGATTGAAGCCAAGGTTTCCGCCTTCAAAGAACATAATATCAGCCTCGCGCTCCCAATCCTTTCCCGTTCCCAGGAAATTGGCGATCTCCTGCGAGGATACTGCATTTTCCTCCTCATCAGGAGTGTTCTTCCAGTCAACATACTGCTGACCTGCAACATATATTCCCTTCTCCTTGCCGAACAGGTTGTCGGGATCCGTAACCAGGGATACCACGGGTATCCTTGAATAGTATGAAAGCTTTTCGGCGTCCATTACAAAATATGTCTTTGAGGAAACTTGGCTGAACGTACCGTCTTCCGATCTTGCCGCTGCCCTGACGATCGTCGCCTTGTCAAATTTTTCAGGGTTTGCTTCATACTTCGGGCTGAGTGTAACAGAGTACGGGCTGTCCTCTCCGTACTGATACTTGCTGTAAACATTTTCGTCTGAACTTCTGTCATACATCGGTATAGCCCCGCTGTAGATCTCGGCAGTATCTGAGGTCGTGGGATCGGAACCGTCAAGAGTGTAGTATACCGTATCCTCCGAGGTTATTGTGAGCTCCTTTACGTCGTCAACGCTGTAAAAGCCCGATTCCAGCGAGAATACAGGCTCGGCAGGCGCAATGTGATTATCGAAAGCAGGCGTGGGCATCATTACCGCAAAACTGCCGTCCGATGTGAGGCCGAACGTCTCGTCCTCCTCAAGGGCGGGTATCTCAAGCTTCTGAAGCTCTTCTCCCTCAGGCGTTGAAAGGATAAGAGTCTCACCGGATTTGCTGAGACCGAAGCCTGTGTTGAGCTCTGTCTGTCCTTCGGCGTTCTTATCGGCAACTATCACAAGATATTCGCCTTTCTTTATAACAGTATCTGACGGGAACACGTACTTCAAAGGCTTATCAGCCTTGTCCGAAAGGCCGAAGCCTGTCAGATCGATATCATGGCTGCCGCCGTTATAAAGCTCTATCCAGTCGGGAGAACTGCCGAGGCTGTCTTTGAAGCTGTTTTTGTTCTGGGTGCAGACTTCGCTTATATAAAGTCCGTCCGTCCCCTCTTCAGCCACAGCAAAGGGCGCACCGCAGTGCAGTGAAGTCACTGTAAGTATTGCTGCTGTAATACCGGCCGCTTTTTTGATCAAGTTCATAAAAACCCCTCTCTCTGTTTTTAATAACAAATCTTATTATAGCGCATTATTCGCAAGATTTCAACATTTTTTTTAGTAACTTCATTACCGGATTTTTCGTCATATTTCTGTCAGAGCTGTAAAATAACGCTGATGCGTTGATTACCCGATGTCTCCCCGCAGATAATATTTTTGAATTTCAGCAAATCTGCCCTGAAAAACATGAGCTTTCCCGAAAAAACACTCCTTCGTTCCCGCGGAGAGCTTTTTTATTATTCGTACTTTACACCGCTCCTGTGTTTATGGTATAATATAAAGCACGACAGTAAAAACCGGAGGATAAAAAATGAGCATACTCAATGTTGAACACGTTACGCACGGCTTTGGTGCGAGACAGATACTTAACGACGCTTCCTTCCGCCTTCTGAAGGGCGAGCACGTGGGACTAGTGGGAGCCAACGGCGAAGGGAAATCCACCTTCCTGAATATCATCACGGGCAAGCTTCAGCCCGATGAGGGTAAAATAGAATGGTGCAGACACATAACCACAGGCTATCTCGATCAGTACAGCACTCTTTCCAAGGGAAAGACCATACGTGATGTGCTGCGCGAGGCCTTCGACCATCTCTCCGAGCTCGAAGCCGAGATGCTTACCCTTTATGAGAAGATGTCGGACTGCTCAGAGGATGAGATGAACTCTCTCATGGAGGAAGTCGGCGAAATACAGAGCATTCTCGATTACAGCGGATATTACACCATCGATGCCAAGATATCCGAATACGCCAACGGTCTCGGACTCAACGAGATAGGCCTTGACAGAGACGTTGCAGAGCTTTCGGGCGGACAGCGTGCAAAGGTGCTCCTTGCAAAGGTACTCCTTGAAAATCCCATGATACTCATACTGGACGAGCCTACCAACTTCCTTGACGAGAACCATATCAGGTGGCTGACAAATTTCCTTCAGAACTACGAAAATGCTTTCATACTGGTGTCCCATGACGTGCCCTTTATGAACAGTGTCATAAACGTGGTATACCACGTTGAAAATGCCGTTATGACCAGATATACCGGTGATTACGACAACTTCACAAGAATGTATGAGCTGAAAAAGAAGCAGCTGGAACAGGCTTACGAAAAGCAGCAGAAGGAGATAGCCGACCTGGAGGACTTCATAGCACGCAACAAGGCAAGAGTAGCTACTACGAACATGGCAAAGTCCCGCCAGAAGAAGCTGGACAAAATGGACAAGATAACTCTTATGCGCGAAAAGCCAAAGCCCACCTTCTCATTCAGAAAGGCACGTACTCCCGGACGTGTCGTCATAGACTGCAAGAATGTAGTTCTGGGCTATGACGAGCCCCTCACAAAGCCCATCTCAGTCAAGGTGGAAAACGGTCAGAAAATAGCCATACGCGGAGTAAACGGCATAGGAAAATCCACTCTGCTGAAGACGCTCCTGAAGATAATACCGCCCATATCGGGCTATGTTGAGCACGACCAGTTCGTGGAATACGGCTATTTCGAGCAGGAGGAGGAAAGCACCTCAAAGACTGCCCTTGATGTGATATGGGAGGAATATCCCTCCATGACCAATGCTGAGGTACGTGCTGCCCTTGCTCAGTGCGGTCTCACCACGGAGCATATCACCTCCCAGATGAGAGTGCTCTCGGGCGGCGAGAACGCAAAGGTGAGAATATGCAGGATAATGCTGAAGGAGGTCAATCTGCTGGTGCTTGACGAGCCTACCAACCACCTCGATGTTGACGCGAAGGAGTCCCTTAAAAAGGCCATTAAGGACTACAAGGGAACCGTCCTCATCGTCAGCCATGAACCTGAGTTCTACATGGATATTGCCGATAATATCTGGAATATAGAAGAATGGTCCACAAAAATAATATAACGCAAACGCCCGGAAGCATTTTCATCACTGCTTCCGGGCTGTTTTTTATATTCCCTGCTTATTTATCTTCGATCTGTGTGGCTGCGCCAATGAACAGAGGTACATTGTTCCTGTCAACGATCATATATACGAAAGGTCTTTCAAGCTCAATGTATACCTCCTTCTTTTCGATAGGAGCCGCTGCTCCCGCACCCATGACAACAGCCGTTGCAGCTGCTGCCTTTGTGCCCTTTTCGGTCACCTCGATCTTTGTCTTGTGTAAAACATCATCTATATAGAGCGGAAGTGCTCCGGGAACCGAAAGATCGTTTATCTTCGAGAAGTCAGCTTCAGCTATCGAGAAGGCCTTTTCCATGCCCATGGCAGGAAGTATCTCCTTCAGCGACTTGCTGTAATTATACTTGAACTTCGGGATCATTACATACAGATCCACGGTGTCAGGATCCTCATACTCCCTGAGTCCCTCTTCAAGAGTCTTTCCGTCAAGGCCTGCAATATAATCCTGAATGGAAATATCCTCATGGGGAAGTATGCCGACAAAGCTGTATTCTCCACCCTTATAAGGCTTCTTGAAGGCATCGGCGTTGCCAAGATCAAAGTACTGATACTCCTGACTGTTCATTTTACTGATAGGATGCTTTTCACCTTTAAGATCAGTAAATTCGCCTTCCCTGGTAATGAGATAGGGCCTTGACCAATCCGCCTCAAAATAGAGGGTATTGATAAGCATCATCATAGCATTATCAGGAACGTTGGCTTTGGTTATAAGTGTAGGTATCATACCTCTTGTGTTCTTGTTTACCCAGCTGTTAACGTCCTTGACTATGCTGTCATCGAAGGAACTCTTGTATATCTCGGAATTGTAGAACTTCTTATTCTTTTCGAGGAACTCGTCATATACCTTGAATGTGGGATCGTCCCTAAACCATATGGAATCGGAAAGATAGACCTTTTCCTTTTCATTATCGGGAAGATTGCTGATATAATAGGCCATATACTCGTTCAGATCATCTATAGTCAAACTGCCGCCAAGGACCTTTTCCATTTCCTTGCGTGTCTCGCCGTCTGCGCCGTTGGCAGTCATTGACAGAGCTGCCGATATGGAAAGAGGAGATATGAGCAGATTTTCCTCTCCCGGCTTTTCGGGATCAAAGCATTTTTTCATTACCTCAACGCCGAAATCCATCTCTGCCGAGGCAAAGGCCTTATCTGTCTCAACGCCTTCCGAAGCCAGCACATCCACGGTGTTGTCAAGTCGTATACTTCCTATATTTGAGGTGCCGTTGAATTCCTTGGCTTTGCCCAGAGTAAAATCCACTACCTGGCGGAGATCATCGGCTGTTATCTCGGTATCAAGATCTATATCCGCATTGAGGAACTCAGATTCGCTGAGCTTATACGAAAGAGTTCCTGCGATATATTGCTTATACGTTACCACATCGAATGAGTCGATAACACCGTCGTCATTTATATCGCCGTAGATATGCTCAAAGGGATCCTTTACCGACAGTATCCTGCTGACATTATAAGTATTATCACTGCTGCTTCCGTAGTATCCTCTGTATTCCATCATATCTTCATACAATTCGGGAGCTGCAAATTTAATGTCTATCCTTGATTCATTCTTTATCTTTTTCGCCAGCTCATAGGTCTGCTCTCTGTATTGCTCATACTCCGGATCTCCGGCTGAATTCTCCAGCTCGATTTCTATCGTCTTCATATTATCGTAACTGAACCAGCTGTTTCCTTCGTAAGGTATAAGATCGATGTAAACACATGTCAAATAAATGGTCTTATAAGCGTTCACATTGTAAATGTATGCATCTTTGAACTCATATTCATACATTCCTGTTTCCGCATTGAAGCTGACATGGTTGTATTCATCCGTCTTTTCTCCTGCGGCGGTAAGCGATGAGGTAAACGGCTTTATACAGCCTGCATAGCTCCAGACCAGCGCAGCGCTCATAATGCCTGCCGCGGCACGTTTCAGTATTTTTTTGTTAAGCATGATAACACTCCTCTCATGTTGCAGTTATACGAACTTTATATTATAAGTATAGTTCTTTATTTCACGTTTGTCAATAAAAACTATCAATTTACGATAAAAAAACTCCCGGCGTGGCCGCAAAAAAGGCTGTATGACTCGGTCATACAGCCTTTTTACAGTATTTATGGTCTCATATACTCTGAAAAGCCTTATTCAACAAGCTTCCTGCGGTAAATGATAACATCGAATACATCAACACTTCCGTCGCCGTTGAGATCGGCCGACTTGAACTGCTTCTCCGTGAACTGATATGTTCCGTGGAGATACCTGTTAAGGATGACCAGATCGCCTACATTCAATACAGCGTCTCCGTTGATATCGCCGTTCTTGTATGCGGAATCAGCGTCTATGACCTCAAACTTCCTGCCGTACATCTTGGCATATGCCTCGGCAGTAGAGCCTGCATATCCGTGGATAACAACATCATCAAGTTCGTCCTCGTCATAGTATCCGTAACGCTCTGAAACCGTCCTTGTCAGTTCCGTAATGGTCACTGATGCACGATATGCCTGTACATCAGCCGGATCTCTGGAAAGCACTGACACATATTTTGCAGGTATGGTATTCTCGCCTGAACATATCTGACAGTTGCGGTCATAGATGTAAATATCCTTCATGAATTTAGCGTTCTTGAATTCATCGAAGTCAATGACGGAGGAGTACACGTCAGCTCTTTCCATTTTGTTATATTTTCCATTTGCCATCTCCCAGCCGACCTTCTTAACGCTCTTCGGGAAAACCGTGTCTGAATAGAGATCTACCGTTGCGATACCCTCGGTATCTTCTCTGATAACAAGCCTTTCGCCGCTTGCCTCCGTCTGAACCAGCCATTTTCCGATGTAGATGCCGCCTTTTTCATGCTCTGCGGCAGGCACCATATCGAATGCGTTATTGCCGATCTGCTCAACACTGTCGGGTATGGAAATATCAGTAAGGAGACTGCACATACCGAAAACGCCGTTTCCGATAGTATCCAGAGTTTCCGGAAGCTTAACGCTTGCAAGCTTCTGTGAGCAGGCAAAGGCAGAGTCCTTTATTATCTCTGTTCCCTCTGGGATAACGATCTTCTCGACATTTTTAAGAGCCCAGCCTGCATATCTGTCAATGATCCTTACACTATCGGGGATAACGATCTCCCCGGAGTTATAAAAGCACGGTATCTTCACAAGCTTTTTCATATCCTTGCTGTATACGATGCCGTCCACAGAACAGATATAGGGATTATCCTCGCTGACATCGAAATACATGATATTATTCTCGCTGGCGGAGTAACTGTCTTCAACAGTCTTTACCGTTTTAGGCAGATGTACCGTAAACTTTGCAAATGTATCCGCATCTGTATAGTCACGGAAGCCCGTTACGGGAACGCCCTTTATCTCCTCGGGGATAGTAATATCAGACTTGAGCTTTCCGCCGTCCGTAAGAACAGCCTCTGCGGCCGCGCCGCCGTATATCCTGTACTGGATGCCGTTTCCCTCAAAGATCTCGGGGCCTACAGCAGCTGAAGCAGGCACAAAAGCCGAGAAGCATCTCCTGTACTTAATTGCATAATCCTCTGCCGCTGAGCCTCTGAATCCATGGATAACCGTATCGTATCTTGCTACGCCGTCCTGCTTTATGGGAGCATTATAGACCTTTTGTTTCGCATAGTACTCATCTGCGTTCTGTCCCAGCCTTTCCAAAAGCTCCTTTTCGGGATCTTCAGAATCCTCGTCAATCTCTATGAGCTCGGTGTTGATCGCCTTATGTACACTGCTTGCCGCTGAACCGGAGCTTGAAACATTTTCTTCAAAAATGTCCTTCAGACGTCCCACAGTCATCTCTTCTTCGATGTTTCTCCAGTATGCTGGGAAAGAAGAGGCGGAATCCTCGATCACACAGTCGGGATCATGTATATATACTTCTTTTATGCCGCTGCATATAAGGGATCTTTCAGGAATAGTATGGCACCAGAAATCAACTCTTTCAACGTATATACCAATACCTGTCACCATACCTTCGCCTATATACTTTACAGTGTCCGGCACAACGACGCTCCTGAGGTCAGGCGTATCCCTGAGCAGTCCCCATGCAGTTCCCACGGTACCGACTCTGATATTGGCATCTTTAATATCCGAATAAAAACGCTTGCCCTTGTTCGGGGAGTTCTTTGCCTCAACATTAAGATCAACGTCCACAGCCCAGTCACCAACATAGAGGATACCGTCTTCACTGACAGTACAGCCCGACTGATAAAAGGCTTCAACTCCGATCGCCTCAACAGCAGAAGGAATATTTATATCCTTCAGAACGGGACAGTAGCTGAATGCTCCCAGTTCTATGTACTTCAGACCTTCGGGAAGCTCGGCCTTTTCCAGTGAAGAACACCCCGTGAACGTATTTGCGCGGACATATTCCAGATCCTTGGGAAGCTTTGCGCTTTTCAGGCCTTCACAGAACATGAAGGCGTATGACCATATCTCCTTTACGCTGTCGGGGATAGTCACACTCTTTATTGAGGCACAATGAGTAAAAGCAGCCATACCAACGGACTCTACTTCATCAGGGATGACTATATCTTCCTTTTCTGTCTTTGCAGGGCAGGCTATGACCTTTTTCATGTCATTTGTATAGAGTATTCCGTCCTCCATGACAAGTGACTCATTATCCTCGGGAACAACGATCTCCTCCAGATTTTCGCAATCCATTGAGAAGCCCTCACACTCTGCCATATACTTGCCGAGGACGATCTTTCTGAGCTTCTTGCAGCCAAGAAAAGCCGAACTCTCTATACTTGTCACAGGGCAGTCCTTAACGGTATCGGGAATAGTAACTTCCTCATCGTTCACACCGCTGAAGCTTGTAAGCTCAGCCTTGCCGTTCTGTATTGTAAACGACATATTATCGACCTGTGCGTATGCTCCAACTTTTGTACCGGAAGAAACAGCAGCACTGCTGCTTACAGCCATGACAGACGCGGGAGCTGATGCAGCCGCAGACGTCAGTATCATAGAAAAAGCAGCGAGAAAAGAGATCATTTTTTTCATTTTTAAATCCTCCTATAAAACCCATTCTGAATGACCGCAGAGCAATTTCATGCCATACGGTCTGTCTGTAATTATATTTTATCACATAATGTCTGTAATTTCAATAGAAAAAGTCCCGCATACGCAGGACTTTTTGACTTTACTTTGAAAGCATTGTTATGACCATTCTTCTGAGGACACAGAGATCGAAAACATCAATGATATTATCGCCGTTAAGATCGGAATTCTCTATGCTCACGCTGCCTGTTTTCTTTCCGAGAAGGAAGCCGCTCATGCATACGATGTCAGCTGTATTTACCTCACCGTCACCGTTTGAGTCGCCTTTGACCGCGGCAGTCACCGTTGAAGTAGTCGATGTGGTGGTTGTCTTTGATGTAGTTGTAGTGGAAGTTGTAGACTTGGAAGTAGTCGATGTGGTGGTTGTTGTCTTTGATGTAGTTGTAGTGGAAGTTGTAGGCTTGGAAGTAGTCGATGTAGTGGTGGTTGTCTTCGATGTAGTTGTAGTGGAAGTTGTAGACTTGGAAGTAGTCGATGTGGTGGTTGTTGTCTTTGATGTGGTCGTAGTGGAAGTTGTCACAGGCGGCTGATCGTCGATAACCTCGAATTTAGCTTTGCTGCTTTCTGCAAATCTCTCTGCAGTAGATCCCTTATATCCTCTTACAGTAACATAATAGATAGTCTCTCCCGTATCGTGATTGTAGCCCGTAGTAAAATATGTAAGGCATCGTGAAAGAGGTGTTTTGGGATTGAGGAAGGTCATAGTTCCGCTGTAATGATATACCGTGTAAAGGGAATACAGCTCCATATCCTTCAGTGTAGCAGGAAAGGTAAGATCATTAAGGTGGTTGAAATAAAATGCCAGCGGACCTATCTTTTCCGTACCATCAGGGACCACATATGCACCGTCCTCATTTTTCCTCTCGGGATATTTCAGCAAAGTCTTCAGATCCTTTGAGAACATTACGCCGTCAACGTCGGTATACTCCGGATTATCCTTGCTTACATATATATCCCTGAGGTAATAGAGCCATTCGATGAACCTGTAATCGTCAGTATATGTTGACGGAACAGTTATAGCCGTTATCTTCTTGCAGTTGATAAAGGCGTCTCTGTCTATACTTGTTACCCCCTCAGGGATAACATAGTTATCGCTTTCGGTATAGCAGGCCACGTGTACGAGCTTTGTATGCTCCTCGTTCATTACAGCGCCGTTTACCATATCAAACCAAGGGTTATCCTCTGCAACATCCAGACTTGTACAATACGGAGCATTCAGTGCGCAGGAGCCTATCTCACGGACATTTTTCGGGATATACAGCTCCTCTATCAGGCTTCCCTGAAATGCACTGATAGCGATCACCTCAACAGATTCGGGGATATTGATATGCTTCAGCCAGCCGTCACGTGCATGGGCTGAATTGGCGATTATCTTTACACCGTCGGGTATAGTCAGAGTGTCCTCGTCCAGTCTGTATTCTCCGATATAGCCTATATCCGTCATGGAATGGGTGCATATCAGGCAGTCGTTGATAACAGCGAAGTTCTTATTGTCATCTGCAATGGAGAATTTTCTGGAAGAAGAAAGACTGAGCTTTGTATTGTAATTCCAGTCCGTTACGGGAAGTCCCTCTATCTCGGCAGGGATAACAACAGGCTCGGAACCGCTCTTTATACCGTCAAGCTCGATATGATCTGCATAGATATTGTACTTGAATATGTCGTTCTCACCCTGAGTAAAGGTTACGGCAGCACCGTCATCGGCAGCTGCTGCGATAACTGTATCGGATACTCCGACGGGCTGTAAAGCTCCTGCCAGCAAAGAAACGGCAAGAAAAGATGCAATGTATTTTCTGATTTTCATGATAAACCTCCATTTATTCCCTATACCGGGAGCTTTATTAATATTTTATACTTATTATAGCACATTTTTTAGATAATTGCAAGCAAAAACGGGAGTCCCTCAGGATCTCCCGTTTCTGTAAGAGCAGCCGCAGCAGCCCTTTCCCTTTATTTTATTGCGTATACATACAGTCACAGCTGCGGTAAATGCAGCAGCAATGACCGCAATAAGTACGATATCGATAATATTCATCATGCTGCTCCTATCATCATGCCTATAAGCCTTACTGCAACGGCAGCAGCCCATGCAATGCCGCACTGCCATAACACTACCGCCAAAGCCCATTTTTTTCCGAGCTCTCTTTTTATGGAGGCAACTGCCGCCACGCAGGGAGTATACAGCAGAGAGAATACCAGCAGAGAAGCTGCTGTCAGTGATGTCATGGAAGCCTTGACTCCGCCGCCGTAAAGAATCTCAAGTGTGGAAACTACGCTTTCCTTGGCCATGAAGCCGCTTACCAGAGAAACCACTATCCGCCAGTCCCCCAGTCCTGCGGGCTTCATAAGAGGAGCCGCCAGCCCCGCCGCCTTGGCAAGTATACTGTCCTCGGCATTTTCCACAATATTGAGTTTAAGGTCGAAATTCTGCAAAAACCATACGCATATGGTAGCAATGAGTATTACTGTAAAAGCTCTCTGAAGGAAGTCCTTTGCCTTTTCCCAGAGCAGCTGTCCCACATTTCTGGCGCCGGGAAGACGATAATTGGGAAGCTCCATAACAAAAGGCACTGCTTCTCCTCTGAAAAGGACGCCCTTGTAAAGACAGGCAGCAAGAATACCCATGACTATGCCGAGGAGATAAAGTCCTATCATTATCAGTCCGCCTCTTTTCGGAAAGAAAGCATTCACAAAGAAGGCGTATATGGGAAGCTTTGCGGTACAGCTCATGAACGGAGTAAGGAGTATGGTCATTTTTCTGTCTCTCTCACTGGGAAGAGTCCTTGTGGCCATTACCGCAGGCACGGAGCATCCGAAGCCTATGAGCATGGGAACTATACTTCTTCCCGAAAGACCTATCTTACGCAAGAGCTTATCCATAAAGAAGGCAACGCGGGCGATATATCCGCTGTCCTCAAGCATGGAAAGGAAGAAGAACAGGGTGACGATTATCGGCAGGAAGCTGAGAACGCTTCCCACTCCCGCAAAGATACCGTCTATGATAAGGCTGTGTATGGTATCGTTCACATGAGCATTTACAAGAGCCCTGTCCGTTATCCCGGTAAGCTTACCGATACCGCTCTCCATGAGCCCCTGCATCCATGCACCGATAACATTGAAGGTCAGCCAGAACACCAGTCCCATGATACATATAAAGGCAGGTATCGCAGTGTATTTTCCGGTGAGAACACTGTCTATCCTGCGGCTTCTTATATGCTCCTTACTCTCGTGAGGCTTGGTGACAGCCTCATCGCAGAGCCTCTGTATAAAGGAAAAACGCATATCCGCAATAGCCGCGCTCCTGTCCAGTCCCCTTTCCTTTTCCAGCTGCATTACGATATGGTCTATCATTTCCTCCTCGTTTTTATCCAGATCAAGCTGGGAAATAATGAGATGATCGTTTTCTATGACCTTGCAGGCTGCAAAACGTATGGGAAGTCCCGATTTCTCGGCGTGATCCTCAATAAGGTGGCATATACCGTGTATGCAGCGGTGAACTGCTCCGCCGTTTCGTGATTTGCCGCAGAAATCAGTCTCTACGGGACATTCCTGATACTTTGCCACATGGAGGGCGTGTTCTATGAGCTCCTCGATACCCTCATTTTTCGCAGCAGAGATTGGTACGACAGGCACTCCGAGCAGATGCTCCATACGGTTTACGTCTATGCCTCCGCCGTTGGCAGAAAGCTCATCCATCATATTCAGAGCAACTACCATGGGGACATTCATTTCTATGAGCTGCATCGTAAGATAAAGATTGCGCTCTATATTTGTAACATCAACGATATTGATTATAGCATGGGGCTTTTCATCCAGCACGAAATTCCTCGATACTATCTCCTCGCTGGTATACGGGGACATGGAGTATATACCAGGAAGATCCGTGATAACGGTATCATCATGTCCCTTTATGGCACCGTCCTTCCTGTCCACGGTAACTCCGGGAAAGTTTCCCACGTGCTGCTTTGAACCAGTCAGCCTGTTGAAAAGCGTTGTTTTCCCACAGTTCTGGTTGCCGACAAGAGCAAATTTCATGGTAGTGCCTTCAGGCAGCGGAGTACCGTCGCCCTTGACATGGAATTTGCCTCCCTCGCCCAGTCCGGGGTGAGCTATTTTCTTTTTCTCGGGCTTTTTTGCGGAAAGGCTCTCCTTTTCTGCAACAGGCTCTGTCTCTATCTGCTCGGCGTCCGCAAGGCGCAGGGTGAGCTCATAGCCGTGGAGCCTAAGCTCCACAGGATCACCCATAGGCGCGTATTTCACCAAGGTTATCTCCGTCCCCGGGATAATGCCCATATCAAGGAAGTGCTGACGAAGGGCTCCGTTTCCGCCAAGACTTACTACCTTAACGGTCTGACCTATCTTAGCTTCTTTTAAAGTTGACATTTCTTTCACCTTTATTCTGAATATACTTATCTCATTTTCAAGTTAATTCTATCACATAAACAGGTCAGTTGCAACAACATCGGCAGCAAAAGGAATAACTTCTACCTTTTGAACAAAAATAATCAGAACAATATTGTTACCGTGGTATAACTTTATATCATATATAGTCAATCAACAGCTATACGGCGAAAAAGCGGCGCTTGCGATCAACGCAAACGCCGCTTTGTCATACAGTTATTAGCAAGTATAAACTTATTTTACTATTCTTCTCAGTGCGATGAGATCAAAGCTGTCCCATACGCCGTCGCCGTTGATGTCGAAATCCTTGCCTTCCACATCACATTTCTCACCGAGAAGGAATTTTTTCAGAAGCTCAACATCATTTTCGTCAAATTCCTCCGATGATTCGTCCATTCTGACTTTAACTTCAGCACGGTTAAAGTATACATTTCCATCACCTGCACCGCAGATGTCAGTATTGATATACGCATCTACAATGTCGCCTGCCACAAGTCCTGCCGCACGCCAGGCTTTAATATGCTTTGCAAGATCAATACTTCCGCTGACATTGATATGATTTCCTGTCAGCGCCTTCTTAACGCTGTAATACTCGTCTATGCACCTGCCGCCGTAGCGAAATGAAAAACGTGTATGCCTTACATAAAGATCGTACTCCTCACCGTCTATATCTGCTCTCCCGAGCTTCTCCGCATCAAGAGGAACAAATGGGTCATTTGAAGCGTCACAGATGAAATACTTTATATACGGCTCATCGTTTTCGCCTTTCAGAACACCCTCCGCATTTATGCGGTACGTACCGTCAGTGCTTACATCTGCGTTGTAATCCAGGACAACAGTGATGTTCTTATCGGATGAGACCTCATCAGAGTCGATTTCACGGCCCTTTCCGAAGGAAAACAGGTCCTCATTTCTGTCGTTGAAGCACTTGGCATGGTAAATACCGTCTTTTTCGACCGTAAGCACTCCGTCGTCTCCTGCCCTGTAATACTTATAGCCGTCTATCGTCACGGAAGGAGTATCAGCTCCGAGCACGGTGAAGCTGTCGCCGGAGCGCTCCATGCTGATATTGACATCCGTTATGCTGAAATCTCCCTTGCCCTTGCCTTTTGTCTCCACAAAAGCACTGACATCACGCACATTTTTTCCTGGCTTGAGGCCGGCCTTTTCCCAGGCTTCAATATGCTTCAGCAGATCCACATTACTGTAAACGCCATAGCCATAGTCATGTTCAAATTCCACTCTGCTGACGCTGAAATACTGTGTCAGACCGCCGACGACTGGAAGCTTCCTCTTGTAAATATCGAATGTTATGTTGTCGATCTCTGCGGTGTCGACAAACTCCGCATTATTCAGAAAATCCTCTTTCCCGTTGCTTACCTCAATGATATAGAACTCAATATACGGATCTGTCATCCAACCGTAAATACCACCGATGTAGCTGCTCTTGCTTCCGAAGACAGTGTGGTAATCAGCTTTCAGCTTCGTGATATCCTTCAATGGTATACCTACCTCGCCAAAGAATCCCTTTGTGAACAGGCAGGACGCATTATCTTTATCGTTGTCAATGGTGCACTTGGCATCACCGTTTCTTTCCACCTTCATACTGCCGTTGGAACAGGAGTCGTCCTGCCAGAAGGCATAGGTAAGACCGTCGCGGTATACCTTTTTCTCAATGATCGTACTATTGTAGTCATTCGGCACATCCATCTCCTTGGGATAGTCAACCGTTATGATGTTGTTGCTGAAAAGCTCCGCGGAGCCCTCACCTTCCTCTGCACGAAGCAGATAACGCGGCGACATTAAGCTGATGAAATCAACGCCGTTTTTCTGAAGTCCGTCCATAACGCCTCTGATGTCTATTCTTCCGCTTACAGGACGATCAGATCTAAGGTTTTCGGCACGGGCTGCAATTATAACATTCACAGTTATTTCGTCATAGACCTCCCGTGACCTGTATACATTGTAAACCGCTCCGTTAACGTTGATATCAAAGACCTTATTATCCTCTGAGATACCGGTCACATCGGAATAGGCTTCCAGTACACGTACCTCTGTGAGCTCTTTTGCACCTCTTTCATAGCCGTTGAAAGTCGCACCGAAACAAAATGAGTCCTTGCATTTTATCTCTGCCCTGTAATCCATAAGGTACAGCTTCTTATCTGTCATTAAAATGTGGTCTGATTTTCCGGCGCAGAAATCCACAAGCTTGATCCCACTCCAGGAGCAGCTGAAGTTCTTGTTGAGCTTGTTAATATCAAATGATATACTGCCTGCATCATCGGGTTTAAAAACAGCGTATTCATCTCCGCCGCCTGTTCCCTCCAGATGTTCGATGAAGCTATCGTCATCGGCGGTGGTGACCGCAGCAGCAGGTACATTTTCATCTCCCACAGCCTGTACAGGAAAAGCTGCAAGAGCAGCTGCTGTAACAGTGCAGGCTGTAATTGCCGCAATAAAGTGCCTGATCTTCTGATTCAAAATATTCTCCTCCTTTTATGTCATTTATAATTTTTGATAAACTGTCTGGTACGAGGATTATATATCTTTAAGAGAAAAAAATCAAGTCTTTTATTGCTTTTTTACAAAAAATCCGAAATATTTACGATTATTTTCAAGGCAATCGCCTGCTTTGCATTATTTTCCTCATCTGACAGGGCAATATCTATCTTCTTGTCGTTGTTTATATCGCCGAGGGCGCAACTATAGGGCAGCACCGATCACGGTTTTAATATTTTTTAATATTAAAATGCAACAATCACACATTTTTCAGTGCTTTACAGATATTGCTTTTCAGCTGTTTATTGCGGTATTCCGCAACTAAAAAACGGACCGTCCTGCACGGACGGTCCACATCTTCGATATCCTTTTGTTTATGTTATTCAAATGACTTTAATTCCCCTGAAAGGTACTGCTTCAGCAGTTTAAGATCTTCCTCGTCGATTCTGTCATCGCCGTTGATATCAGCTGCACCGAAGCGCTCTGCATCGCCCTCCACAGCAGCTCTGCGCATCTTTATCATATCGTATATGTCAACTGTCTCATCGCCGTTGAGGTCACCGAGGATATACTCCTCGGCAGGCTTTACGGGTCTCCACCATTTCATGTTGCAGAGATAGCCATCTCCTCCGGTGAATACGAAATAGATATCATGATTACCCTCGGTGGATTCAATGGTGCAGCTCTGTGTGTTCCATTTCTGCCAGCCGCCTGTGCTCTTGACATCCATTTTACCTATGAGATTTCCGTCGGGGCTGTCAAGTCTGACTTCAAGAGCCGCAGCAGCGCCGTTTGAACCGATACGGAAATCTATTCCGCTGACATTGGTCAGATCAATGCCCTTGAAGCCGATATAGTCGCCGTTTTCGATATAGGCAACATCGCTGCCGCCCTCCGAGCAGCTCTCGGTGTCTATGCCCGACTTGTAGTAGCAGCTCTCCGCCTCGATGACGTCGCCGCCCTCTGAGCTTCCCGTTCCGCTGAGTCTGAGGATATGTCCCGACTTGCTGAGCACCTTGCCGTTTTCATCAAGGACATATATCCTGTACTCGCCTTCCTCTGCGGGAGTTTTTATAGTACCTGCGCTGCCCTTTGCTTTGGTCATATCGGCTCCCGTCCTGAACGTATCCGTACCGTCGGGAGCTATCCACACCGTGCCGTCTACCTTTCTTATGGGGAGCTTGCTGCCGCAGGCAGTTGCACAGCTTGCAGGGAAAGCCTGATCCGCCGCAGATTTCAGCCATAAAGGCATCATTGCCCGGTAGTCGTCAGAGATACCCGAGTCAAGACAGATCTTGTACTGGGCGAAGGGCCATACATTGTCGGAAACGACGATAGGGGCATCGATATCGCTGTATGGCGGGTTCTTGCCCATTTTGTTGACTGTGGCATAGGTTCGCTTGATAGTGAGGTGGTGCTTGTCGCCGTATTCCTCACAGTTTATGGTATATGTGACATCGGGACTTATCTCGAGGACATTGTCATTCTCCTCGATATAGGTGGTTCCCTCGTCATTGTGCAGGCCGTAGGTAGGCCAGCCGGGACCGCCTGCGGGTATACCCTGAATATAGTTCTGGTTGATAACAGTCCCGGGCATCTGACCGATAGTATAGATACCGCCGCTGTCGTGGAGACGGTTCAGGGAGTTTATCACCCTGTTATAGCATATCTGATTATCGCGGCAGGTAGTGCTGTCCTTGAAGTTGCACCAGCCCCAGCCCAGATGTATGCCGTTGTATGCAGTCTTTTCGATGGTATTGCTGAGTATTTTCACAGAATCCACGAAATAAGCCGTAATGGCCGCACAGCCTCCGAAGCCGTGAACAACGCTTATATCGTAGAGAAGGTTATGTGTTATGAGGTCGTTTTTGCATATCCCCTCAACGCCTCTGGGGAACTTCTCACGGTTGCTGCCGTCACCGTCGCCTATGTAGATATGCTGGGGATGTCCGACGGTGATACCGCTGGAAGTAATATCAGTGATGAAGTTGCCGCTCACCTCTGAATTGATAACGTCATTGGTCATGGAGATACCGTCAGCGCCTGTATGCTTTACGGTATTGCCCGTTAGTTTTATATTGTCACTGCTTGTGATATGCACAGCAGCGGGAAGGGTGTCGACCATCTCATACTTCTTGGAATGCCAGTTTGAATCCGCAAAAGCGGTATAGCTCTGGGCGGCCTGACAGGTAGTCTTTCCGTGAGAGCCGTCCACCTCTGTGAGCTGATAGTCGGTATTGGCAAAGGTTATACCGCTGAAGCTTATATTCTTTACGCGGTCAGAGGTTGAACTTCCTGCTATCTTTATAAGACTATCAGCCACAGGAGCTTCAACGTCCGCCGAGGTCATATCCTCTCCCATTCTGGGATAGTAATACAGCATCTTCTCGGTCTTGTCAAAGAAGAACTCACCCTCGCTGTCCACAAACGAGAAGGCATTATATATGGTATGAGTGCCGTTTGTTGTGAAGCCTGCTCCCCAGCCGGGTGTCTGTGCAATAGCGCCGTAAGGCTGCTGCATAAAGAGTATCATGCTGTTCCCGTCGTACTTTATATCACGGGAGCACACGATATTCTCATTCCATGTGGTGCCGTTAACGACCTCAAGGTCGTCAAAATTCGATGTGATACGCGGCATCGAACCCGCATCGTAAACTATACCGTCGCTCTTTTTTCCCGAATCCCATGCCCAGTCCGCCTGACCTGCTGTTATGTAATAATCCCCGTAGCCGCCCTTTGCCTGCACCTGCACGCTGCCCATATTTGCACGGCGGTCGTTGACATAAAGGTTGCGCAGCTTTACATTTCTGTCGAGCGGGGCAGCCCAGAGCTTGTCGCTGAACTTTTTCCAGCCTGTGACCTTCTGTGCTCCGTTAAGTACAGGAGTTTCTCCCTTATAGGCCTCATACCTTATGGTAAAGCCCTCCGAGCCCGAGTCTCTGGTATCGAACTCCACAGGCTCGGTGATACGGTAATCACCGCCGCGCAGATAGACAATAATATCGCCTGTCATGCTGCCGTTGATCTTCCTTATCTCGTCGCGGGCCTTTTCCAGGGTAGCAAAGGGCGAGGCTTCGGAGCCGTCACCGCTGTCGCTGCCGCCGGGAGAAACATAGAATACTGCCTGAACGCTGCCTTCGGCATTTACAGTCCCTGCGAAGCCGCAGGTATTCAGGACTGAAAATGCCGAAACAGCGCCGACGAGAGCAGCTGTTCCTCTTCGTCTGATGATCATATTAAATTCCTCCTTCTATATTAGATCTCATTTTATTTTTCTTTAAGCATGAGATTTAATAATTAAATTTTAATGCCCCCGTTTCATACGCTTGCTTTGTATATAATCACCATTTTATCTTTATTTGTGTTAATTATAGCATTGTAAAGCCTCTGTATAATACAATAATAATGACATTTTTAGTAAAATAACAACTTTGCCGCGATCGCTGCACGATTTTATCATTTAATTAACTGCAATTAATTAATTTTATACTTTATGCAGGTACGGAAAATAAAAAAATTCCGATACCAAAGAACACTGAAACTTCGGCATCGGACAATGAGGATGATTTATTTAAGCCTCGCAGGCTTCCAGGAGAAAGCATCATGAAATGCTCTCACGAGAATAGAACTCAGAGGACCATTCTCTGATATGATTATAACACGTCCAAATGGTCAATATCAACTCATTATTTGCAGATTAAGTGGATAAAATGAAGATAAGGCGGATATTATCCGCCTTATCTCATGCTCTTTTTGCAGCAATTTCATTTTCGATAGCTTCTGCCCTGAGCAGAGCCGTGTCGATATGGTCGCAGAAATTCTCCCTGCCGACCTTCTCAACAAAGCCAGCCTTGGTCATAGCCTTCATAGGCTGCTCGTTAACGTGTGAGAATACCACACTGACATTATGTCTGTCGCAGCGCTTTACTATACGCATAAGAGCCTCTACTCCCGTAGAGTCTATAGCAGGCACGTTTCTCATTCTTATGCAGAGAACGTCGATGTTCTTGTCGCTCAGAACGTATTTGTACTTATCCGAAGCAGCGAAGAACATAGGGCCGTTTATCTCGAAAACTCTTGTATTCTGAGGGATCTTCTTGAGAAGGATATTATCGGGATCGGTGTCCTCATCGTCCACATCTACCCAGGCATGAGCCTCTGTAACATCTGCCATGCGCTTCATGAAGAGGAGAGCAGCCATTACCATACCAACACCGATAGCAACTACCAGATCGAATACCACAGTGAGGATGAGTGTCACGAAAAGTACGGCAATATCGCTCTTTGGAGCAGTCTTTACTGTATTTCTGATATTTCTCCAACCGCTCATATTATAAGCAACAACGAAGAGTATAGCCGCGATAGTAGGCATAGGGATAAGCGAAGCATAGGGCATGAGCACCACAAGTATTATTACCAGTACTACAGAGTGTACCATTCCCGATATAGGAGTACGTCCGCCGTTCTTTACGTTAGCTGCGGTACGTGCGATAGCTCCAGTAGCGGGGATGCCGCCGAAGAATGCAGAGCCGATATTTGCAGCGCCCTGAGCCACCAGTTCCATATTGGAACGGTGTTTTGAACCTACCATACCGTCTGCAACAACGCAGGAGAGCAGCGATTCAACTGCTGCCAGCACAGCTATTGTGAAGGCATTGGGCACAAGTGCTCTTACTCTTGCGAAGGTCACCTCAGGCATTGCAGGCTTTGGAAGTGCATTTGATATATGATAGAGGTCTCCGATAGTATTGACCTTGATACCGCTTAACTTGACTATTGCAGAACATACTATGACGGCAATGAGCGAGGCAGGTATCTTTTCCAGTTTTTTGGGCCAGAAGATGAGTATTGCCAGCGATACGACACCGATAAGGAGAGCCATCCAGTTTATGGTGTCTATGCAGTTCACAATCTCCTTCACCTTGTCGATAGTCTCAATGGGCTTGTTTTTGAAAGTAAGCCCCAGAAAGTCCTTGACCTGTCCCAGCAGGATAGTCACGGCAATACCGAAGGTAAATCCCGTGGTTATAGTACCGGGGATATACTTGATAAGTACTCCGAAGCGGCAGAAGCCCATGACGATGAGTATGATTCCTGCCATTATAGCGGATATGGCAAGTCCGTCCATACCCTCAGCAGCAACTATGCCTGCAACGGTAGTTGCAAAAGCAGCTGTAGGGCCTGCAATCTGTACGCGGCTTCCGCCCATGAAGGACACGATAAATCCGGCTATGATAGCGGTGTAAAGTCCCTGTTCAGGGCCGACTCCCGAAGCAAGAGCAAGGGCAATAGACAGGGGAAGTGCTATGATAGCAACGATGATTCCCGCTATAACGTCCTTGACGAACTGCTCCTTCGAATAGGTCTTCATTACAGAGAAAAGCTTCGGTTTGAGCTTTTCCTCTGTTGGTTTCACTGTTTTTTCAGCCATTTCACTAACCTCTTTTTCTCTTAAAAATCTCTAAAAAGCAAACGCAACGTTTCTATTATACTACTAAAAATAGCGGTTTTCAAGAGATTTTTCACAGACAGGAAATTTTTGTCGGTTTATATATATTCCTGTCAGCTATGGAGAAATCATACAGCAATTTTAGCCTGTTATGATGCAAAACAAGCAGCCGCAAAGGGTAAATATCCCTTTACGGCTGCTCGCGTTCGTATTATATCATCATTCAGTCATTCTGCTCTTTTTCGGGAATAGCCTGTAAGTACGTACCGAAGAACCACAGCAGCAGTGCAAAGAGGGCAGGATCAGTTTTTGCTCGGTAAGCCATAGTATAAGTGGTATTGCCAAATATGCCGTTGAAGCTCCTGTCAAAAAGACCTGTCTCATAGAGTCCCGAGATATTCAGTATCAGCGAAGCTACTATGAGCAGCAGCATTGCATTTCTTAAAAGCTTTCTGTTGCGTGGAGTATTCAGCTCGCCCTTTGCATTGTTGAGGAGCACTCTTACGAACGCCCATAACGCCGCAGCTGACATTGCAAATACAGGAAGATCTCTCAGGTAGCGGAAAAGAACTACATTGCGGTAAGCCGCAGGTGAGACCGCGTCCTCAAAGGGCAGCCTGCACATATATTTTTCGGGACTTTCCATAATCGTAAAAGGCAGCCATACGCTGTATTCGTCTCCCGACATCACGCGGATAAGCTCATAGGTGCGAACGCCCAGCCTCCACAGTACAAAGCCTGCCGAGCCTGCGATAATTACCGCCGAGATCGCTTTAAGTGTCTTTGAAACGCCGGCTGTATCCTTGTTCTGGAGCTGTTTTTCGTACATAAGGAGCACAAATGCTCCGCTTATCATAATAAACGGCAGTCCAAGAATATCGTATATCTGGAAATACTGCCGCCGCTGGGTGAAAACACTTGTCATGCCGTCAAATCTTGAGATACCTTTTATGATATTGGTATTAAGATATATATAGATATTTCCGAAAGCATACAAAATACCGCCCACGAGGAAATATCGCCACGCCCTGCCGCAGAAAATACGCTTTTTATCGCCGCTTCTCAGAGCCAGTATCAAAGCTGCGATCAAAACAGCAGAAGGTATAAATTCCAGATATCCCTTTACCTTTTCAGCCGCGGTTTTAACCTCAGGAGCGTTCATTTTCTCTAAATATGCCGAATAATCAGCATTTGAGGCAAAGGAATTTGCACGGTCGAACTCCACGAAGAACGTGCCGCAGTACTGGTGGAACAGGAACGGAGACTCCTCTGTACCCGATTTGGGTATATCATAGCCCATTATCTTTTCAAAAGCTATTACCGCAGCACCCCAGAACATAAGAAAAATTGTTGCAGCCAGCACACATTTCAGGATAAAATATATGATATGCAGCCGCTTGTGTATCTTTTCGGGGATATTATCTGTTGGTTTCTGGCTTTTTTTCATACTTCCGCCCCCTTTTTATTCAATTTTATCACATTCTTCGTAAAGTTGTCAATTGAAAATGAGAGATTTAAGGAAATGATAAGGATTAAATAAGAAACGGCTCCCCTGACGGAGAGCCGCATCAACTATATCATGAAAAAGTTACTTCTGTTCTCTTGTTATCGCTTTACTTCCGAGGAATGTAAGGAGGAAGTAGCCGCCGTATATCAGTACCACAACTCCTGCGGTAAAGAATATGGGCTTCACCAGACTTCCGCTGACTATCATTTCAAGCATGAATCTGCCCATCTTCAAGCCGAAGTATGAATGGAGGCAGGCAAGGAGCAGCGGAAGCAGGAAAAATATTCCTGTCTGAAGGAAAACAGACTTTGTGATCTCCTTTTCCTCAACTCCCAGTTTGCGGAGCATAGTGTATCTCGGAGCACTGTCCGAACTCTCCGAGAGTTCCTTCAAGGCAAGGATAGCACCGCAGGAAACAAGGAATATAAAGCCGATATAAAGTCCGAGGAATGTTACCAGTGCACCAAGGCCTATTGCATCGTTGGCAGCCTCTATCTTTGTTTCCATGTAAGTTCTCGTGCCTGAATCAGTGCCATCATTTACATGGTCACCAATGACCTTTTTCCAGCCATCGCGCACCCTGGTCTCTGTTGCTGCGATGATCTCCTTGTCTGAGCCGTTATAATTGCCCACAACTATATTTGTGCCAGCGCCGCTCTCATCAGCAACACTGTCGGGAATGATGAATACTCCTCCGTTCATGGGCTGCATCGAGGGACGTACAAAGCTGTAAATGGTCTTCTCGGAATGAGGCATCAGCTCATTGCCGAATACATTTATTGCAGGCTTAGACTCAAGAAGCATATCATATATCGACACAAAGCCCGAGAATGTCGCGCATATGGCATACTCATCGTCATTCAGTTCCAGGGTCTTATAACCGTAAAGTTTCATAAGGGAATTGTAATCGCTGAGCTTTATAATCTCATTGCGGTAGTCCTCCATGTGACCGATGGATGCATAGTCCTCCTTAAGCTGGTCCATTTTATCGCCGATGAAGGTAAATAAAGTGAATTCGGGATCAGTATAGATATGGAACTTGTGATATTCCTTTAAATCATCTTCAAGGCTGAGGCCCTGCTCACGGTAATAGTCGTCTATGTCCGTATACATGGGCTGATCGTCACTGTCCTGTCTTTCTGCCTCGCCGTAGAAATCCACGGGGAAGAAGTCCTCCACCTGTTTGTTCATTGAATTCCTGATAGCAAAAGCCGAAGAAAGAGTACATATGGTCAGGAAAAGCATAAGGCAGATAACCGTCATTGAAGCAACTGTGGTATTGACCTTGCTGCTGAGCTGACGGAAGGTGAAGCTGTTGAGGCCGCGGTGATATAAGCCCTTGACTGACATGATGACTCTCAGGAGCATTCCGGCAGCAGACCAGAATATGAAGAAGGTTGAAACAGCTCCCATGATTATTGCGATAAGGAGCTTTTTCGTGCCAAGATCCATCTGGTTCCAACCCACAGTATAGTACGCGTAACCGAGAACTGCTACGGAGATAAGGAATACTATAACGCAGAGCCAGGGATTCTTCATGGTGATCTTCTCGGAGCGTCTGCCCGACTGCATAAGAGTGATGAGCCTGCATTTTCCGATGACAACGCCGCTTCTGAGGATGACAACAACGTACATGATGCTGAAGTAGATGATGGTCTTAAGTATAGCCGATGCAGACACTGTAAATTTGTAATCATTCATATCAGCTTTAAAGAGGTTTGCAACAACTGCACTCATTACCTGTGAAAGTCCGATACCGATAAGAAGTCCAACAAAAAGGGAGCTTATACCGATGATAACCGTTTCGCAAACCAGTATAGCGGAGATCTTCCACTTGCTCATGCCCAGCATCATATAAAGGGCAAACTCCTTGTTTCGCCGTTTCATAAGGAAACGGCTGGCATATACGATAAGGAGACCAAGAACTATCGCCACAAACACACTTACTGCCGAGATCGCAGTGGTAAGGAACTTGATTATCTCTCGCTGATCCTCGGAAACATTGAGGAATGCCGTCTGTGTCTCGATGGCATTGAATACATAGAATATTGCAACACCGATGATGAGGGTAAAGAAGTATACAGCATAGTCCTTTACGCTCTTGCGGATATTGCTGAGTGATATTTTAAAGAGCATCGCTGACGTCACCTCCGAGAAGTGTAACCACATCTATTATCTTGTCAAAGAACTGCTTGCGGCTGTCGCCTCCGCGGTTTATCTCATTGAAAAGCTTGCCGTCCTTGATGAAAAGGACTCTTGTTGCGTAGCTTGCAGTGAACGAATCATGAGTTACCATCATTATTGTGGCATCATGCTCGTGATTGAGGTAGCTCAGACGCTCGAGAAGGAGCTTTGCGGACTTGGAATCCAGAGCTCCTGTGGGCTCGTCGGCCAGTATCAACCTTGGAGCTGTTATTATAGCTCTTGCGGAAGCTACTCTCTGCTTCTGACCGCCTGACATCTGGTAAGGGTACTTATTGAGCACATCTGTTATGCCCAGCTGTTCTGCAACTGTCTTTACAGACTTATCAATGTCTCTTGCTGAGTGCTTCTGTATGGACAATGCCAGAGCGATATTCTCATACGCGGTAAGGGTATCCATGAGGTTGAAGTCCTGGAAGATAAAGCCCAGCTTATCTCTGCGGAACTTATTCAGCTCCTTGCCCTTGAGAGTAGTTATATCCGTATCCTCGAGGAAGATATGACCTGCTGTTACGCGGTCGATGGTGGAGATACAGTTCAGCAGAGTGGTCTTGCCGCTTCCGGAAGCGCCCATGATAGCGGTGAACTCTCCCTTTTCCACTGAGAAGGAGATGTCGTCAACAGCCTTGGTAAGACTGGATTTGTTTCCGTAATATTTCTCAACATTCTGTAATTTAAGTAATGACATATCTGTATCTCCTTATTCTGCAATTTTTGCTTTCTTTTTACTGCTCATATACCATGCACAAAGGTAATATACTGCCAGGGTGCTCCAGAAAACAACATCTACCGTATTATTGCGCTGATGTGCGCCTGAAACTCCGCTGAATATCTCGTACAGCATAACACCGCTGACGGGGAATATGCAGATGCTGCTGACAATAAAAAGTATCCTGACGATTTTTGAAGTAAGCTTTTTCATAAGATCATTTCCTTTCGGGAAGATTTTTCCGGGATTCTTTCCCGTTTCCATGATCTTATTATACACCTGTCTGTATTACAGGTCGTGCTTTGAACATTACGCAACATTACAATTTTGTAATGTACGTCACATTATCATTGCCTGCACTGAAATACGGGCGGATATTATCCGCCCTTAAAAAGTATTATCTATCCAGCTTATAGTATTCGTTCTTTGCAAAGGCTAAAGTGAATTCCGTAAAGCTTCCCTGCTCCGAAGCAGCGGTCACAATGTGTCCCAGCCTGTCGCAGAGGCTCTTTACTATATATAGTCCCATTCCGGTTGACTTGGCATAGGAACGCCCGTTTTCACCTGTAAAGCTCTTGTCGAACACTCTTGCCAGATCACTCTCGGGGATACCTATACCGTTATCACGAAAATGCAGCAGTATCCTGTCGGGAAGCTCCTCTGCGGAGATCTTTATGACTGGTTCGCGGTCTGCGGAGATATATTTTATACTGTTCGCCATGAACTGGCCGAGTATGAATTCCAGCCACTTTCCGTCAGTCAGAACTGTGATGTCAAGCCCCTCCGTCTCGATGCAGGCTCCGCAGAGCTGGAGCGACTCGCGGTTCTTCAGCGCAACATTGCTCACGGCACGCTTCAGTGAGGTCTCCTTTATTATATAGTCCTTCTCCGCATTCTCGGAGCGGGCATAGTAAAGCACCTGATCGGTGTATCCGTCGATACGTTTCAGCTGCTCATTGAATTTCTCTCCCAGCTCGTCGCTGTGGTTATGCGCCATGAGCTGCAAACTCGCCACCGGAAGCTTTACCTCATGCACCCACAGCTCTATGAAATCGCGGAAATCGGCAGAGCTGCGTTTGTACTCAGCCACATTCTCGCACATGGACTTATTTGCATCGCAGAGAGCGTCATAGGTTACCTGTCCGTCGTAGAAATCCGGTCTTTCGATCATTTCGTGGATGAGGTACTTCTTGTCAAGGCCTTCAAGATTATGCTTCAGTTCGGTGTAGAACTCCCTCTTCCTTAAAAATCCCACTGTCTCCTCAATAATTATGAACAGCAGGAATATGCTGTTCATGAATATTATAAGCTGACCGCTCACTCTGTAAGCAAACAGGAAAAGCAGCATAAGTCCAAGGGAAAGTGCTGCGATAAGGAAGAACCACAGTCTGTCCTTTAAATAATCTGTGATCTTCATTTCAGTATATACCCCTGTTTTTTTCTGGTCTCGATCGCGTCCTCACAGCCCAGCTCCGCAAGCTTTGAACGCAGGCGGCTTATATTCACCGTCAGGGCATTGTCGTTGACGAATTCGTCATTGTCCCACAGCGCCGTCATAAGCTCGTCACGGGTAACAATGGAACCCTTTCTGTCAAGCATGAAACGGAATATTATCATCTCATTCTTCGTGAGAACCATTTCGCGGCTGCCGTCGGAAAGACTTCCCTTAGCGTCGTTCACCTGCAGGCCGTTATAGGTCTGCACAGATGCTGTCACCGCCGAACGCTTCAGCACAGCCGATATTCTCAGCAGGAGTATTGTGGGATTGTAAGGCTTTGTGATATAGTCGTCAGCTCCGTAGCTCATTGACAGCACCTCATCTGTCTCGGAGGTGCGGCTGGTGACCATGATAACGGGGGTATCGGTCTCCTTGCGGATCTCCTTCAGCAGCTGTTCTCCGTTAAGGTCGGGGATATTTATATCCATAAGGATAAGATCGGGCTTTGCTGCGAGTATTTTTGCCTTTGAGTCCGAAAAATCCGTAAGGCAATCCGCTTCATATCCCGAATTGTGCAGGAGCTCCGCAAGCTCATCACGGATAGATCTGTCGTCCTCCACTATATATATTTTACTCATAATTCACCTCTTGAAAGATATGTCCGCACGTAAATGCACCTATGATTATAACATAAAAGGTCGGATAATACAACATCTGCTTGATTTTTCATGCGGTATACTATATAATATATATAATGACCTATGGTCATTATTGAAATTAATACATCATTGTACAACAGGAGCTAATAATGAAAAAAATACAGGTATATTCGGGAATAAGAAGTCTCCCCTCGGGAAGGGCTTCGGACATTGTCACAGAAGGCTGCATGGTACTGGAGGGAGGTGCCTTCCGAGGAGTATACACCTCGGGAGTTCTTGACGCTCTCATGGAAGCAGGTATAAATATGCGCTGCACTGTGGGAGTTTCCGCAGGCGCTCTCAACGGAGTGAACTACGTTTCGGGACAGATAGGCCGCTCGGCAAAGATAAACCTCCGCTACCGCCACGACAGCCGATATGTGGGCGCAAAGGCTCTGCGGAAGAACAAGGGCATAATAGGCTTTGATTTTGTATTCGGCGACATGAAAAACGTGCCGCCTCTTGACAAAAACAGGTTCATGGACAGCTCAAGGCAGTTCTACATAGTCGTTACAGATCTCACTACGGGAAAAACCATGTATATTGAAAAGAATTCGGGTATACCGCCTCTCCGTGCAGTCCGCGCCTCGGCTTCCATGCCCTTTGTATCAAAGCCCGTCATGATAAACGGAGTACCCTGCCTTGACGGCGGATGCAGCTGCAAGATCCCCTATCAGTTCGCCATTGACAAGGGCTTTGAAAAGATAATCGTAGTCAAGACACGCTATGAAGGCTTCCGCAAGAAGGTCAGCAGCAGACAGCTCCGTGCGGAGAATATAGTCTACCGCAATTATCCCGGATTTGCCGCTTCTCTTATAAACAGCAACGCCGATTATAACAGACAGTGCGACGAGCTGGAGAAGCTTGCTGCGGAGGGAAGGATATTCCTTATAACCCCTTCCGAAGCCATAGACATCAGCCGTCTTGAGGGCGATATGGAAAAGCTGGGACATCTCTACCATATGGGATACAAAGATGCCAAAAGAAGCCTCGGGAAGCTCCGTCAGTACCTGAAATAACAAATTCTTGCAGAGCACCGTCTGCGCTGATCTCCACGCCTTCGCGTTATATCAGCATATATCACCGTTATGTAATCTAATGTAATAAATTATTTACTTGACATATTTTACTGTATGACTTATAATTAGTGTGTACTCAACAACCGCTTAACAGCGGTTATTGCCCTGAACTGCGTTCAGGGAGCAGACATTGATCAGTACAGAAATTACTCCCAGAATAATCAAATACAGGAGGGATACTATGAAATGCAATAAATGCGGAAGCGAAATGACAGATGACGCTCTGTTCTGCACCGAATGCGGAGCTCCGCTGGAGCATACTGAGACGGCTGACATATTTGTTGACGACGAGCCCACTTCCATACTGCCTCACCTTGAAGAGGTCATTGCCGATAACGAAGAGGCACTGAGCCTTACTCAGGAACAGGCTGATATGCTCGGCGACGAGCCTGCAGAGATACTCAGCAGCGGCGCTGAGGATACTATCACTATCCCTGAACCTGTTGTCATACCCGAACCTTCCCCTATCCCCCCTGCGGAAACAAGCTTTGACAAGCCTTATGAGCCGCTTAATGAGGAACAGGTGCCAGAGGTCCCCGTGAACGGCGCTCCGGACAGCTTCAACGACAACAGCAGCACCATGAAGATACCCGTTCAGAACGAGCCGTTCAGCTCATATAATGCACACGCAAACCAGTTCCCTTCAAACGAGGCTCCTCAGCCCGATACGGGAGCTGTTCCCTATCAGAAACCGCCTGTACAGACTCAGCAGACTATGGTGCCTCCTCAGCAGGAGCCCGCAGCCCCTGCACCTATGCCCGTTCAGAACGAAAGCAAGCCCAAGGCACGTGCAAAGGTAGGCGGCGGACGCATCTTCGGAGCTTCACTGGTAACAATATTTACCATGCTGTTCCTGCTTCTGTTCAGTCTGATACTCGCAGTCAAGATCGGAGCAAACGGCAGCATTATCAGAAAAAGGTTTGAAAAGCTCAATGCAGACGCAACCCTTACTGCCGAGTTCGACGGCAAGGAGATGTCAAAGACTCTCTATGACTCCATGGGCTTCAGAACAGCCACCAGAGGCACAGCCGATGAGGCAAGCTTCAAGAACTACCTCCTTGACACGGATTTCCGCGAATATGCAGGCGGAGCAGCCGAGAAGTACCTGGATTATATCATAGACGGCGAGGGCAAGGATCCCTCCGTAAGCTCCGAGGACTTCGTAAACGACTTCATCAAGGGCAATAAGGAAGCAGCTGCAAAGAACTTTGATTATGAGTTCACGGATAACGACTACGACCTCATGCAGAAGAACCTGGACAAGGACAATTTCTCGGACACCATGAGCGTTAAGGAGTGGAGCAGAAAAGCAGGCTTTGATATGGACAAGCTCAGCTACGCTTTCTCATACATAACCATAGGAGTACTTGCTGCATTTTTCCTGCTCTTCCTTGTATGGACAGCAGCTGTCCTGAAAAAACGTGCAAGATACGTTACGGGATTTTTCGGTACCACCTTCACCGTTGTGGGATTTATAGTATTCCTTGCGGGACTGGTACTCATCGTAGGCTCTGCGGTGGCATTCACATTCACAAATAATGTATGCTTCTATCTTACAGAGCACCTGCTTCTTCCCCTTTCTCTCCTCCTCCTTATGATCGGAGGCGTCGAGCTCATTTTCGGATTTATTTTCAGAAAGACCAAGAAGAGACTGAAGAAGAAGGAAAAAAAGGCTGCTGCGGCAGCTGCACAGGCTATACAGTAATGTAAGCCCGATATGAATAACAAAGCCTGAAAGCTGTAAATACCGCTTTCAGGCTTTTCTGTTATTTTTCTGCCGTGCATTATTTCTCTGCCGCAATGAATTCCTTAAGGGACATTTCTCCGTTTGCAGCGAGATAAGTATAATAGGAAAGTACTGTGGAAGCGTCGACGGAATCTATCCTGCCGTCGCCGTTTACGTCCTGCTCCGCAATATCCTTAGCGTCTGCAATTGCGCTCATTGTAGAGATCCTGGAGTACAGATCCATGATCTGTGAGGCATCGACGGAATCTATCCTGCCGTCGCCGTTGGAGTCTCCCAGGGGATTGAGCACCTCGAAATTGCAGCCCGTGTTCTCTGCCAGCTTCTCGGCTGTGGAGCCCTTGTAGCCGCATATTGTACCTGTATAGACAAAGCTGTAAATCACCCTGTCATTGTTTTCGTCTACCTCAGGACTACCGTTGGTTATAGAGCCTCCGTAAATCTCGCATTTCGGATTTACTATGACCACCCTTTCCAGATCGGAGCAGCTGTTGAAGGCTTCAAGACCTATGCGCTTTATGTTCCCTGGAACAAGCACATCGTGTATACGGCTCTGTGCCCTGAAAGCGGCATTGCCCACAGAGCTGACATCATTTGGAAGCACCATTATCCACTGTGAAAAGTAGTTGGAATACAGCAGCGTATCCTTGTAAGATACAAAGGGGCCTCCGTTACTCTCAAGGGACTTCAGCCATTCCGTACCCTTGAAGGAAAGCTTGCTGAATTTGACGCTGTGCTCGGGGAAGTTTACTTCCTTCAGAGCAGTACAGTCCATGAAAGCATAGTCTTCCACATTGTAGGTGCCGTAGGGCAGATCTACTCTCTCAAGAGAGGTACAGCCCTGAAAAGCATCATTGCGGATTATCATACGATCAGGAACGTCATATTTCGGAAAGTTCAGCTCCCTGAGATTTACACAGTCTCTGAATCCGCTGACACAGTCGAACTCCTTCGGAAAGGTAACGGATTCGATGAACTCATTGCCTTCAAAGGCGCAACTTTCTGCTCCGCGGACACTTTCACCGTTGACTCTTTCGGGGATTACCACATTCTTTTCAGTGCCGTTGTACTTCAGAACATACCAGAACCTGTCGTGTCGCACATAGGTAAAGTCACCCTCTGTGAGCTGCTCGGGATCGGCAAAAAAAGATTCCGTAGATCCCGTATCTGCCGCAGTGCCGCTGACATGAACAGCTCCCGCGCAGGTGCCTGCCGAAACTGCTGCTGCAAGTATCGCGGTAAATACCCTCATTTTCTTCATTATATTTCCTCCATTTTCTTTGATTCAACATCCTCCTGTTTTCAGATTTTTACCAAACAGTTTATCATTTCAAGGCTTTCCGCCTTCACTGACACATACGCAGCCAATGAAAAAACGTTGCAGCGGATCATATATTTTTTTGTTTTAACATATTTTATATAAAAAATCGGCTTTGCCACTCGACAAATCCGAAAAAAAGTGTTATAATAATAGTTACCTATTTCTTTCATTCGGAAACAGGAATTTTTACACTCAGATTGGAGCGATTTTTATGTCAAAGAAACCCTTTTACATCACAACGCCGATTTACTATCCTTCGGGCGATCCCCACATAGGTCACTGCTATACCACAGTTGCCTGCGATTCCATTGCCCGTTACAAGCGAATGCAGGGCTATGACGTAATGTTCCTCACAGGTACCGACGAGCACGGTCTTAAAATAGAGCAAAAGGCTGCCGAGCAGGGCGTTACTCCCAAGGAGTACGTTGACGTTATCGTTGATAAATTCAAGAATTTATGGAAATACATGAATATCTCCTACGACAGATATATCCGTACCACAGACGACTACCACGTTGAAGCCGTTCAGAAGATATTCAAGGCACTCTACGACAAGGGCTACATCTACAAGGGCGAATATTCGGGAAAGTACTGCACTCCCTGCGAGAGCTTCTGGACCGATTCACAGCTTGACGAGAACGGCTGCTGTCCCGAATGTCACAGACCTGTCAAGTTCGCAAAGGAGGAGGCTTACTTCTTCAAGATGTCTCCCTTTGCAGAGCGTATCGAAAAGCTTCTTCTCGAGACAGACTATCTCCGTCCCAAGACAAGAGCAGTAGAGCTGGTAAACAACTTCATCAAGCCCGGCCTTGAAGACCTCTGTGTATCCAGAACATCTTTCACCTGGGGCGTTCCCGTTACCTTCGACGAAAAGCACGTCGTATATGTATGGATAGATGCTCTTTCCAACTATATCACCGCACTGGGCTACGAGAACTCCGCACACAGCGACTTTGAGAAGTACTGGCCCGCAGACGTTCACATGGTAGCAAAGGACATCATGCGTTTCCACGCTATCATATGGCCGGCAATGCTCATGGCTCTGGATCTTCCCCTGCCCAAGCATCTTGCGGTACACGGTTATATAACTATGCAGAGCAAGGGCGGCGAGAACGTAAAGATGTCCAAGTCTCTGGGAAATGTAGTTGATCCCTTCATACTTGGCGAGCGCTACGGCTGCGACTCCATAAGATACCATATCCTCCGCGAGATGGCTCTGGGCGCAGACAGCCTCTTCTCCAACGAGATAATGATCAACCGTATAAACTCCGACCTGGCCAACGGCTTCGGAAACCTCGTTTCACGTACCGTTGCAATGGCTGACAAGTACTTCGGCGGCACTCTCCCCTCAGAGCGTGAGAGCGCAGACATAGACGAGGAATTTAAGTCTGTTATACTCGGACTCCGCCCCGCAGTTGACGGCTTTGTGGACGAGACAAAGATAAAGCAGGCTCTCGAGACCATATTTGAAGGCGTTTCACGCGCAAATAAGTATATCGACGAAACAGAGCCATGGAAGCTGGGCAAGGACGAAGCTATGAAGCCCAGACTTGCTTCCGTGCTCTATAACCTCCTTGAAGCTATACGTATCACCTCAGCTCTCCTTGCACCCTTCATGCCTACTATTCTCCCTAAGGTATGGGAGCAGATAGGCGCTTCCGCAGCTGACGTTGAGTATGACAAGCTGGACAAGTTCGGAGTGCTTCCCGAAAACGTGACAGTACACAAGGGCGAGATACTCTTCCCGAGAATAGACGTTGATAAGGAGATAGATGAGCTCAACGCCATCCTCACAAAGAATATGGCAGAAGCAAAGGCAAAGCTCTCCTCAGAAGAAAAGGGCGAGGCAACTGCCGAGCCGATAACACTTGCTCCCGAGATAATCATTGACGATTTCGCCAAGGTGGAGATCAGAGTAGCAAAGGTCATCGCCTGTGAAAAGGTAAAGAAGTCCGACAAGCTCCTGTGCCTGCAGCTTGATGACGGCATGGGCGGACGTCAGGTAGTATCGGGTATCGCTCAGTATTACGAGCCCGAGGATCTCATAGGAAAGAAGCTCCAGCTCATAGCCAACCTCAAGCCCGTAAAGCTCAGAGGCGTTGACAGCAACGGAATGATATGCGCAGCAGATACTCCCGACGGAGTAAAGGTGATATTTGTTGATGACAGTATCCCCGTAGGCTCAAAGATAAGATAAGAACGTATAAAAAATATCTCCGCAGGACCGACCGTAGTCCTGCGGAGATATTTATTTATGTCATGCCTCTGCCATCAGGCTGTTTACCGCCTCATGGGCGCTGATGGCAGACGACAGAACAACGATTATTTTTTCTTGCCGATAAACTTCTGATAATCCTCGTCATCCTTGAATATTTCATCCAGCAGCGGGAGATACTTTTCGGGAGTGCTGCACTTGAATGACAGCATACCAAGATTGACTACAGAAATAGAACCGTCTCTTGTAATATACATACTTTCAGGGGTAGAATTGGAACATACTTCATAATATCCGCCCTCCATTACCCAGAAACTATCTCCGACTTCCCAGTCACAGGAGATAAGTGCATCTGTCAGCTCCTTTACTTTATCAGAAAGATGATAATTTGTCTTAATTGTGCCATCTCTGTATTTATTGTAAGCAACTTGTATTTTATCGGCACTCAGCCATCTCTTCACCATAATATCCGCTATAACATCAGAAGAAGCCTGATTATCATTTTGTTCCGACACGAATTCTTTCAGCTTAACAAAATCATCAGTTCCGACTTTGTATGTACTCAAATTATCATTTCCGTTCTGATCAATTATATCACAGACAACTTTTCCATCGCTGTAGAGCGTAATATCAACATTATCCGTTATAATATATATAGGAGAAGTCATTATATCGATCGAATATAATCCACCGTACATACATTCACGCCAGTCCATATCTATAAGCATTTTTTCAAGCTTTTCCTTTTCGCTGTCCGAGAATAAATATGCATTATTCTTCAACTCATGCATCTCCAAAGTGGTGACGATACAGTTACCATCGAGTGTATCAAAAGGAACATCGCATTTTTTTCCGTCTCTGAGCACATCCTTGAGATAACTATATACATCCGATTCGATTTTGAAATGATTGACTATCTCATTTCCGCTGTCATCATAGCTTGTTACTCTTGTAAAACCGTTGGGATATATTTCGAGCTTATATTTATCATCGATGCAATCCATGCTTATATCGATATGTTCACGATCAGCTGAGGGAGCTTTCATCTCAGTCTTTACCGGCTTATACATTCTCAGCATATCAGCTATATATGTAGCCTGACCATTCGTGATCGTGCCGCTGTTTTCCGGAGTACTGAATTCGGCTCCGCTGAATTCAGTAACGATACCGAAAACATCAACACTTCCTATAGAATTGATACCGAATATAATGTCTCTCATTTTTCTGTACGCTGTAACGGAGATCCTGTAATATTCACAGCCGGATTCATAATTCTCGATCTTTTCATCAGAACCATATCTCACTACAGAACCGTTTCCCGAATAATAAACGGTAATATCGTTATCATCGGGAACTTCGCCGCCTTCGCTGCCTTCTGTACTTTCAAAGAATACTTCTCTCATCTCCATTGCGGACACTATTCCGTTATCATAGAAGGTAACCCTGCCTCCGTCATATTCAAAAGTTATGCCCTCACACTGATACAGATTAGTCAGTGTATCGTCATCCACGACAATTAGCTTTTCAAAATTTGTATTTGAGAACAGTTCAAAGAGCTTTCTGCCCTCCTCCTCGTTGCTTACTGTAGTAGAGTTATAGCTGTGTAGGCCCGAGGGAATATAGTTAAACATAGTTCCGTGGAGTTCTACCCGTCCGAAGGGAAAATTAAAGGCATAGTAATCGTAATTGTAGCCTTCTCCTATGGTCTCATCTTCCTCATTTGAGAACTCCTTTTTGATGTCTCCGCCGAAGCGGTATACAGCTCCGCCGCCGACTCCGCATATAACAAGAGCCGCAGCCACAGCAACAGCCGTCTTTTTGAAGCTCCTCTGAGGCACTACCTCTACATGAGTTACCTCATCAGTATATTCATCGCTGACGGAAGATGCTTTGAGCTTTTTTTCCATTTCCTCGCAGAAGCTGCTTCTGAGCCGCAGCTCATTCAGAGCGTCTTGATAATCTCTTCTCTGCATATCTCATCCTCCCTTTCAAGCTCTGCTCTGAGTTTTTCCCGTCCGCGCCGCAGCAGCGAACCGACTGTATTTTCATTCTTGCCTGTTATCTCAGCCATCTCCTTTATGCTGTATCCCTCATAGTAATGGAGGTATATCACCTGGGCATATTTTTTCGGAAGAGCGGCTATCTGTTCACGCAGCTCCCTGCCCTTGGTGCTTATTTCGCAAATGGCCTCAGAGTTTTCCAGCTCATCCAGTGAGCAGGTCCTGCTGAATCGGAAACTTCTGCGGAGATTCTTGCATTTGTTTACCGTTACTCTCAGCAGCCAGGCTTTTAGATGCTCGTCATCGTTGAACGAACGGGGATTTATATGAAGTGAAAGGAATACCTCCTGAACTATGTCTTCAGCCTCGGAATAGCTGCCGCTGAAAGCAAAAGCTGCACGAAGGACGGTATTTCCGTATTTTCTGAAAGCGTATAATGCAGTACTGTCATTATTCATTGCTATGACCTCCTTTCACTGATAACACACCTGAGATATGTCGAATTGTGCAAAGAAACAAATATTTTTTGAAAAAATTTCAGCCGTCGGTATATGGATATACTGACGGCTCAGAGTCATATCATTTTCTCGGCAAGTTTAACAGCATTGCGAACGCAGTCGTCGCAGCTGCAGAGCATTTTACCCGTCTTTATGCCCTTCAGCTCGCCGCAGTGGGTACTTCCGCACATACTGCGGAATCCGGCGTGGAGTGCCTTTGCTTCCGCAAGCACAGGTATGCCGCTGTATTTTTTCAGTCCGAGTATCATTTCAGAAGCACAGAGAGCACCGCAGGTTGCGTCAAAAGCTCCCATACCGCAGCCAAAGGCCGCACCCATTGCCCTGAGAGTATTCTCGTCCTGTCCAAGCTCCTCCGCAAAGGCAAGGAGAACAGCCTGACAGCAGTTGCTGCCGCTGTGCTTTATCTCAACTGCTCTTTCCGTTCTGTCCATAGCGCACCTCAGTGACAGCCACCTCCTTTTCTGACTTATGTCAGATATATTATATCAGAGTTTATGATATTTGTCAAGTATACTTCCCGCTGTCAGAAATTGACTTGCAGTCTCCGCTGTGCTATACTTATATTATAGGAGGCACTGAATATGACTAAAATTGACCTTATCACGGGCATACTGGGCTCGGGAAAGACGACATTCCTGATGAGATACGCCCGTCATCTCATAGACAAGGGTGAGAATATCGCTATTCTCGAAAACGATTTCGGAGCAGTCAATATAGATATGATGATATTGCAGGAGCTGAAGGGTGACCGCTGCCGTCTGGAAATGATAGCCGGAGGCTGCGACGCCGACTGCCACAGAAGGCGCTTCAAGACTCAGCTCATATCCCTGGGGATGCAGCATTTCACCCGCGTTATAGTAGAACCCTCGGGCATATTTGATATGGACGAGTTCTTTGATATACTTCACGAATCACCCATTGACAGATGGTTTGAGACAGGAAGCATAATCACCGTAGCCGACGCCGAAATGGAGGAGAAGCTCTCTCCGCAGATGGAATATCTTCTGGGTTCCGAGGCTGCCTGCTGCGGAAAGCTGGTGCTCAGCAAGCTCGGGCACATAAAGGAGGAGACTGCCGAAGCTGCCGCAGAACGCATACTCGCACATATAAACCGTTCTCTTGAGGATATACGCTGCGACCGCAGATTTACAATGAAGGATATTATCGCAAAGAACTGGGACAGCTTTACCGATGATGATTTCCGCCTGTTCATGAACGCAGGCTACCGCGGTTCAAGCTATGTCAAGAAATTCAGCCCCGAGGATATAGAGAGCTCGGTACACTATTTCATGCACGTTGATATACCGCCAGAAAGTATAGAAGGACTTATAGACAGCATTTTCGGAGATGAGAGCTGCGGAAGGATATTCCGCATAAAGGGTTCGCTGCCGCTGGAGAAGGGCTGGCTGAAAATAAACGCCACACGTGAAAAAACCGAAACGGCTCCCGTTGCAGAGGGACAGCCCGTACTCATAGTCATAGGCGACAATGTTTCCCGCGAGAGGATAGACAGTTATCTCCGCCCTCTTAACACCGATCCTGAGTACATTTCCGTATAATAATGGTATTATGCCGCAGTTTTCAGTATATAAACTGAAGCTGCGGCTTTTTTACAAACGAAAAGAGCCGCGTCCGCCTAAGACACAGCCCTTTCCGCTTTACAAGGATATGAAGTAACGCCCGTGCCTATCGGACGCTACCGTCAATGAGTATGAGCCTGCGCATTTCCACCATGTCGAAAACGTCTATTTCTCCGTCCTCGGCAAGATCGCCTGCGCGGCTGTCGGTAAGACCGTTCTTTCCAAGGATATACCCCTGGAGCATTACAAGATCTGCAACATTGAAGGCCTTATCCGCATTAACATCCCCTTTTATCCTGCCCGATACAGGATCAGTATCATCAGCTTCTTCTCTGCCACTGTAACTGATCGCGGGCTCTGATACCTCTTTATAGCTGAATTCGGCATAGTCAACAGCTCCCTTGAAGCCATTGGCGCTGCCGCTGTTCCCCAGCAGGCACTCTGCCTTTTCCGCTGCTCCCATTACTGCCGAAGGAGTCAGGGTAAGATTACTGCTGTCGGCGGTGCTGCCGTTTATGAGCAGACTGCCTTTTCCGCCTGATATGCGAATAGTGATACGGCTCCATTCTCCCTTTGGGAGAGCTTCCGGAGCTGTAAGCTTTTCGGTGGTTTTGCCGTCGGAAATTACGAATTCGGCCTTTCCCGCCTCATTTGACGGAGTAAAGCACATATATGCCTTATCGTCACCGAACCTGAACATTTCCTGTCTTTCAGTGCCGCCCTTCCAGAGGGCACCCAAACTTATCTGTATATCATTGTATCTTAATACCGAATCATCGAGCACGATGCAGTCGTCACTGCCGTCAAAGCTCATGACGCCCTTTGCCGAGGTCCTCTCCGCCTGCCACTCCGCCCCTTTCACAAGGGCATCTGTGGCTGCATATCTGTCCTGTGCCCATACGCTCCTGTCATTATCGAAGCTGTATGCGGCTATATATCCATCGGCCTTGCTATGCCAGCCGTTTTCGTCTAGCCAGCCAAAGCCTACGCCGTTATCCTTTGTTTCTTCGTTTGAGTAGTCGCCGTCAACTATGGCGCTTCCCGTATAGCTTCCCTTGCCGTAAAGATAAGCCATGCCCTTTATCACGGCGTTATCCCCTGCGGTCACTGCGTCGCTAACATAAGCTTTCTGAAGCACCCTTGCATTGCCCGAGATCCTGCAGGAATTATACACTACTGCATTGTCTCCGATGACTGCATTGCCGCTCACCGTAACAGTTCCCTGCTGCCAGCCGTTGTCATAGACCCAGCCTCCGCCGTCTACAATGGCATTTCCGTATATCACGGCGTTATCAGACACCGTTGCCTGATTTGCCACCACGGCTCTGTCCTCGATACGGACATTTCCCGTAACTCGGGCATTCCCCAGTACCATAGCATCGGGAGCAACATATACACTGCTGTCAACTCTGGCTGTATCGGCTACCCAGCCTCCGCCGTTGGAATGGGCATGACCTCTTCCCTTTTTATAGCCGATGGAAAGATCGGGTTCCGCACCCTCAAGTGTAAATTCATAGGGATAGCGTCTGCGCTCGCTGCCGTTTTTATATGAGGAATCGCTCTCCTTATGGAAGGCGTTGACTCTGACAAGCTTTTTTGGCATGGCAGTTACCGTAAGATAAGCCGAAGCTGCGCCCTTTGCCGAGGCAGTCATGCTTTCTCCGCTGCCGAAAAGTCCCGAATAGCTTTCTCTGCCGTTTCCGTCAACGGTAACTATACAGACCTGCCAGCCTGCATTGCTGTCGTCGGAGAGTCCGCGGAAGTCAACTGTTATCGAATCTCCCGATGGCTTCAGCGGTATAATGTTTATGCCCGCCTGCATTGGAGCTTCCTCCTCAGGGACACGGTAATTCCCCTCGCCCTGTTCATCAGGAAGGGTATAGAAAAGGTTTCTGTAAAAAGGCTGTGAACCGAGCTTTTCGGCAAATTCCTTCTGATAGGCCTCCTTTGCACCGAAGTCGAAGGTAGCCATGCGCTTTGAATAATTGCCGAAGATCGTCTGTGCATCCGTGCCGAAGAGTCTGGTAATGGTATCAAAGGGATATTCGTCCTGCTTTGCTTCGGAAATAATGCGCTTGACGCATTTAACACCGAGGCCGTCTATATTGTCGGGATTAAAGGAAAGATACATCAGGAATGGCCATACCTCATAGTAATTCCTTCCGTGAGGCAGAGTAAGACTCATATTCCTGAGATAGGGCTCGAACCATACCGTCTTTACGTCACCGGTATAATAATCGCTGGCAAGGTACATCTCGCGGAACCAGTTCGCAAGAGGCTCCCACCATGCGCCCGTTATCTCCTGACCTTCCCATGCCTTCTGGTGAAGAGTCACAACATGACCGAATTCATGAGCTATGGTAAGATCGTCCAGCATGGCCTCGGGACTGATTATCTCAATGCCGTAGCCGTCCTCGGAGCTCATAAAAGCCCAGCCGTCGGGATACTTCGGAAGTCCCGTATAGGTAAGGTACACATTTGTCTTGTACTTTCTTGCGTCGCGTCCGTAAATATCCGTATTCATATTCTCCATGCCGAGAAATTCACCGTAGCATTTCCAAAGCTTCTCATAGTCTTCAAGATTGCGTCTGAGAAAGGCGTCGTTTACCTTTCCCGTAGTGTCATTATTGCCGTAGAATATAACGAAATGCTCGGACTCAGCATAATTTGCAGTCTTGCAGTAGCCCCATTTGTCACGTATAAGGTACTCCTCAGCAGCTTTCGCATCCTTCGGGAGTGCCTGTACCATGGAAAGAGCTATTGCAGCGACTGTCAGAAAAGCAGTCAGCCTCTTTTTCATAGTATATTCCTCCAGTCATAACAGCTCCGATGCCTAAACGGAGCTTCCCCGTAACCTATAATATCATTATACTATTATTCCGACTGCAAATCAATGATTTATTGTACCATAAACGTGTCTTTTTGTACAAAACCGAATCTCACACAGTACCGTATCCTTGTCGGCGCTTATCCATACCATTCTGTAAACAGCCAAAAACAGAGCTTTTTTTCAACGAAAAACCATTGAATTTCAAAAAGAGAAAAATAAAATTCGTTTCTTTGCACAATCAGAAGGAAACGAATTTGTACACAGTTCACTATGAGCCTTCAGAATAAAAATATGTATACAAAGGAAAAAGACAGCCGATAACGACTGCCTTTCCGGGGATATTAAAATTGGAGAAATCTGAAAGAATATGCCGACTGCCGAAACAGTCGGCATTTTATCAAACTTATATACCTGGCAATAGGATTAAGCCTGTGTATAGATCTGACCGCCCTGGAGAGTCTTGCCTCTTGCAGCAAACATCTCAGATACGCTTACATTCTTGTAGCCGTTCTGTGCGAGCCAAGGAAGAACTTCTTCCATAGCTGCTGCTGTTGAAGCATAGTTCTCGTGACAAAGAACGATCTTGCCCTCAAGTGAGCCGTTCTGAGCAGCCTGCTTGATTGTGTTAACGATCTGATCCTTTGAAGCGCCGTTCCAGTCCTGAGTATCAAGACCGCAGGAAATGAGCGGAACATCATAGAGAGCAGATTTAACCTGTCCGCCGCCATCAAGGTAAGGAAGTCTCATGATGTGTGAAGGCTCAGCACCAATGATGCTCTTGAGCTTGCTGTTACACTGCTCCCACTCACTTCTGATCTGCTGTGAACCAAGTGATCCAAGAGACTGATGTGACTTAGTGTGGTTAGCAACTTCCATGCCGTTCTGATATGCGAACTGAACCTGTTCGTTTGTCTTGATCCAGTCACTTACATAGAAGAAAGTAGCTGTCATGTTGTTCTTGATAAGAGCATCCATGATTCTGTATGCAGGATCATTTCTGCTTGTAGCAGAAGCGCCGTCGTCGAATGAGATAGCAACGAGCTTGCTGTTGCCGTTGTTGCCGCCGTTGTTTGCGGGCTGGCTCCAGCTGTTATTGTTCTGGTTATTCCAGTCGTTATTCTGCTGGCCCCAGTTGTTCCAATCATTATTCTGCTGCTGGCCCTGGTTGCTCCAGTCAGTCTGACCCCACTGGTTCCAGTTGTTGTTATTGTCCCAACCGTTCCAAGTATTCTGCTGGTTGTTGTTCTGATTCCAGTCCCAGGTGTTGTTCTGCTGACCCTGGTTGTTCCACTGGTTCCAGTCATTATTCTGCTGACCCTGGTTGTTCCACTGATTCCAGTCGTTGTTCTGCTGGTTGTTGTTCCAGTTGTTCTGATTATTCCAGTCCCAGGTGTTGTTCTGCTGCTGGTTGTTCCACTGGTTGTTCTGATCCCACTGGTTCCAGTTATTATTGTTATCCCAGCCGTTCCAGCTGTTCTGCTGCCCCTGGTTGTTCCACTGGTTCCAGTCGTTATTCTGCTGTCCCCAGTTATTCCAGTCATTATTCTGCTGACCCTGGTTATTCCACTGATTCCAGTCGTTGTTCTGCTGATTCCAGTCCCAGGTGTTATTCTGCTGCTGGTTGTTCCACTGGTTGTTCTGATCCCACTGGTTCCAGTTGTTGTTATTATCCCAACCGTTCCAGCTGTTCTGCTGACCCTGGTTGTTCCACTGGTTCCAGTCGTTATTCTGCTGTCCCCAGTTATTCCAGTCATTATTCTGCTGACCCTGGTTATTCCACTGGTTCCAGTCGTTATTCTGCTGTCCCCAGTTATTCCAGTCATTGTTCTGCTGTCCCTGGTTATTCCACTGGTTCCAGTCGTTATTCTGCTGTCCCCAGTTATTCCAGTCATTGTTCTGCTGTCCCCAGTTGTTCCAGTCATTATTCTGCTGACCCTGGTTGTTCCACTGGTTCCAGTCGTTATTCTGCTGACCCCAGTTATTCCAGTCATTGTTCTGCTGTCCCCAGTTGTTCCAGTCATTATTCTGCTGCTGGTTGTTGTTCTGCTGGTTCCAGTCGTTGTTCTGCTGCTGAGCACCGTTATCGGAAGAGCCTCCCTGTGTAACGCTTACGCTCTTAACGTTAGCAGAACCGTTTGAACGGTAACCCTCGATGTTGAGTGATACCTCATAAAGTGTACCGGACATATCAAGTCCTGCTGCACTCCAAGCGTCGAAATGCTTGGTTACATCGATTGTTCCCTTCATGTAGTTGGTCTGGTTGTTTGCAGAACCGCTTGTCTGACGAACGCTCCAGTACTGAGGGAATGTTGCTGTACCATCCAGTGAAGGCTGGTTGTAACGCATTGTCTTACGGATATCATATGTATTTCCGTTAGCTGAAACTGTACCCTTTACCTCACCGTCGTTTCCGGGTGGTCTCCAGTCGCCCCAACCTTCAACGATGTAATATTCCATGAGAGGGTTTCTGGTCCATCCATATACGCACATATATGAATTGCCTCTTGGTGTATATTCTACGTCATAAGTAAGAACGATATTTCCAAATGCTTTGTAGTTTTTCTTCTGGCTGTCGTAGTTCTTGCCCATACGAGCAAGGAAGTTTTCAATGTTGCTCCATGAGCATGTAAACGAGCCTGCGCCCGGGTTCATTGAAGCCTGGCCCTGTCCGTTCTGGTTCCACATCTCGTAGTCGTAACCGCCTATATTACCTCTGGTCTGCTGGTCAGCAGCTGAAGCAACGACAGGCATGCTTGCTGCGATCATAAGAGCGGAAAGAGTTCCACCGAAGATCTTTTTGATTTTAGTAAGCTTCATTATTTGCACTCACTCCTTTGATTATATCAAAATACGAATCAAGTAATTCCCCTAAGCGTATAGCGCGCGCTGTTTATGTCATAATTATAATGTCTTAACAAAATAAAAAACAAGTCGTTTTTTGCCCAAATTGTGTGTACTGACCAAATATTGCTATCAGATGAGCAGCAATTTAGGGCTATAAATCGCCAAAAAACAACGTATCTACGTTGAATAATTCACCAAAAACAAGCATTTTACAGGACGTAAAAAACAACTTAAAAAAACAGGGATTAATATTATTTTTTTGTTTTAACATAGGTATTTTACTATTTTATTATTTTTATTACCCCTGCCGTCTTATAAAATTATTTCCGACGTTAAATTATTTTCTGTCAAAATCCACAATTACCGTTGTTTTCAGCTCCGCTTACCGTTACTTAAATATAAGCAGCACAGCCCGGAAATGGTAATCGCAATTTTCCGTCAGTGTTACAGCACAAACATTGTTAAGCTTTTTCAAAAAATGGTAAAAATTTGCATTCCATGTTTTTTCCACCTTTTATGCGTTTTCTCCACCCTGCGCCTAAAACAAAGCTCCGAACAAACGTGCCATTTTAATACAGATAGCAATATCTGGCAAGAATTATACTATGATAGCAAATAATGGCTTGTTTTCTTTGAACAGTTATTATATCATAAACTCAGAAAAAAATAGCATTTTTGCACGTGGGGATTGCTTTGATCGTAAATTTGTTAAATAAAACAAAGGAGTGATTGAAGTGAAATCATCAAAAATCAAAAAGATCATCAGTGGTTCCGTATCTGCACTGATGATCGCAACCTGCGTTCCTTTCGTAGCTTCTGCTGCTGACCAGCAGACCAGAGGTAACATAGGCGGTTTCGACTACGAAATGTGGAACCAGAACGGCCAGGGCCAGGCTTCAATGAATCCAAGTGCAGGATCCTTCACCTGCTCATGGAGCAACATTGAAAACTTCCTGGCTCGTATGGGCAAGAACTACGACAGCCAGAAGATCAACTACAAGAAACTGAATGGTATTACTCTTACCTATGACGTTGAGTACACACCTAAGGGAAATTCTTATATGTGCGTTTACGGATGGACAAGAAATCCCCTTATGGAGTACTACATCGTTGAAGGCTGGGGCGATTGGGAGCCACCCGGAGGCGGTGACAATTACGGAAACGTAACTCTCAACGGCAACGGCTACAAGATCCGCAAGTCTATGCGTTATAATCAGCCCTCTCTTGATGGTAATGCAACATTCCCTCAGTACTGGAGCGTTCGTCAGACCAGCGGTTCAAAGAATAACACCACAAACTACATGAAGGGCACTATCGACGTAAGCGGTCACTTTGACGCATGGTCAAAGGCCGGTCTTGATATGTCCGGTACTCTTTATGAGGTTTCACTCAATATCGAAGGCTATCGTTCAAACGGTTCTGCCAATGTCAAGAGCGTTAACGTTGTTACAGGCGGCGGTGAGACCGACGTAACTGTTGAGGCAGGCGGTGCTCAGAGCGGCGGCCAGAGCTTTGGCGGCGGCCAGAGCTTTGGCGGCGGCGATATGGGCGGCTTCGAC
>NZ_ATAX01000009.1 GCF_000571935.1 Ruminococcus flavefaciens 007c
GCTTCGGCGGCCAGGGCTGGGGCGGCCAGGGCGGCTTCGGCGGCGGCGATATGAGCGGCTTCGCAGGCGGATTTGCAGGCGGCGGCGGCAATATCGGCAGCGATCCCGGCAACGGCGGTAACGCTAAGTCAGGCCTTAACGCTAAGATCAAGAATGATATGCCCACAACAGTTCCTGCCGGCTCCGAGAAGAGCGGCGGCTGCAAGGTCGAGAAGAAGACCTATAACTGTAAATTCACAGGCGGAACAAAGAGCTGTAACGTTGTTCTTCCTCCTAATTATGATCCCAGCAAGAAGTACCCTGTTATGTACGTTCTCCACGGTATCGGCGGTGACGAAGGCAGCATGGTAAGCGGTATGGGCGTTCAGGAGCTCCTTGCAGGTCTTACCTCTAGCGGCAAGGCAGAGGAAATGATCATCGTTCTTCCCAGCCAGTACACAAGCAAGAACGGCAACGGCGGCGGCGGTTTCGGTATCAACCAGGAGACCTGCGCTGCATACGACAACTTCCTCTATGATATCTCCGACAGCCTTATCCCCTTCATCGAGGCTAATTACCCCGTAAAGACAGGCCGTGAGAACAGAGCTATCACAGGATTCTCAATGGGAGGCCGAGAGGCTATCTACATTGGTCTTATGCGTCCTGACCTCTTCGGTTATGTAGGCGGTGCTTGTCCCGCTCCCGGAATCACACCTGCAACAGATATGTTCATGACTCATCCCGGCTGTATGAAGCCCAGTGAGATGAAGTTCAGAGACGTAGGTCCCGAGCCTGAGGTATTTATGATAACAGGCGGTACAAACGACTCAGTTGTTGGTACATTCCCCAAGGAATACAGCGATACACTCACAACAAACGGCGTTGAGCACGTTTACCAGTCCATCCCCGGCGGCGGACACGGTGCTGAATCCGTAAAGCCTCATCTTTACACATTCATGAGATACGCTTTCAAGACCGAGTCTAACGAGACCGGTTCTACAACACCCGGCGGTTCAACAACACCCGGTGGTTCAACAACACCCGGCGGTTCTACAACACCCGGCGGTTCAACAACTCCCGGCGGCTCAACAACTCCCGGCGGCTCAACAACTCCCGGCGGCTTCGACTTCGGTCAGGGCGGCCAGCCCTGGGGCGGTCAGGGCGGCCAGGGCTGGGGCGGCCAGGGCGGCTTCGGCGGCGGTACAGTTGATCCCGGCAGCGTAACTCCCAGCATACCCACCAAGAAGGAGATCGACGCTAAGGTTTCCAAGTGGGGCGACTCTAACGGCGACGGCAAGGTTGACCTTTCAGATGCTATCTTCATCATGCAGGCACTTGCTAACCCCAATAAGTACAGCATCTCTTCACAGGGCAGATCCAATGCCGATGTTTGCGAGGCAGGCGCAGGTCTTACCAGCGATGACGCTCTTGCAATCCAGAAGTTCCTCATCGGTTCTGTTTCGGCACTCCCTGAGAGCTATATGCCCGGCGTTTCATGATCTGCTGATATATATTCACATTTGATACGGGATATTTCCTGACCTGAGCATCTGATCCTCTGCGGACAGATGCGGAAACTCCCGCTAAAGTGCAAAACAAGACCTCCTGCGGCCGAAAAGCCGCGGGAGGTTTTTATTTTATACCGCTGTATTTCTCCGGTACATTGCAATGTCATTAATTATATGCTATAATTAATTTATATTTTCTGTATAGCAGAGTTCCTGCGGGATCTTTATCAATATAAAAGGTGGTTAAACAGATGAAAAATCAAAACAGTCCTAAAACACTCGCCGACCTGAAATGGCTCCCATATTTGCTTTCTGCACTGGGCGCTGTTGCCTTTTCACAGTACTTCTGCCTCAAAAGCTCAAGCCACTTCACATTGCTGTTCGCTTTGCTGATGTTCCCGCTTTTCAGGAAAAGATACTCCCGCGGAAACGGTTTCACCAAGTCCTCTGCCATATGCGGAGCACTGTTCTCCCTGTTCACCATCGGCTCTGCGCTCATAGGACAGGAGCAGATACAGCCAACCTTCTCAAAGCTGGAGCAGTTCTCACCATTCATAGCCACATTTATTATGTTCTTCTTTTTCTATGAGGCTTTATGCTTTGTACTGCTTCAGAAGCTGGAAACCATTACGCTGACTGCGGACAGAGCCGAACCCTCCGCCCAAAGCAAGCTCAAGGTGTTTTTCGGCTCAATGGCAGTAATGCTGATAATGTGGCTGCCGTTCCTGCTTTACTCCTATCCTGCGGTTATGACTGAGGACTCCATATGGCAGCTCCAGCAGGCAGCAGGCCTGAAACCGCTGAATAACCACCACCCTGTTTTCCACACTCTTATAATCAGACTGACCTTCAATATCGGAAAGCTCATATTCGGCGACGATACAAGAGCTGTCCTCGTCTGCACAGTTACACAGCAGCTCTTCCTTTCAGCCTGCTTTGCATACCTCATCGAGACTCTCTATAAATTCAAGGCAAAAAAATGCCTTATCATAGGCTCTCTGCTTTTCTACTGCATACCCGTTTACCACGGTATGTACAGCGTGACCATGTGGAAGGACGTATGGTTCGGCGGAATTATCGCCGTAATGTCCGCCCTCATCTGGAGACTGCTGTGCAAAGAGAAGAAGTTCCGCTTATCAGCTGCCGAGGCAGTGATACTCTTCGTTTTCTCCGTAGCTATGTGCCTTATGAGAAGCAACGGTCTCTACGCCTATCCCCTCCTGCTCATCGGAAGTATATTCGTATTCTTCCGCAGAAGCAAGCTGACTATCGCGGTAATGGCTGCATCACTGGCAGCTGCCGTAATAATAAACGGTCCTGTCTACAAGGCAATGAACGTGGAGCCGGGAGATGTCATTGATCCCCTTTCCATACCCGATCAGCAGATAGCTGCTGTGGCTGCAAATCCCAATAACCTTACCCCTGAACAGAAGGAGCTCCTCAGCAAGGTCATAGAGATCGACAAGATCGACGATATGTATACATACTTCATATCCAATCCTATCCACGACCTCATAAGGGAAAAGAACAATCAGCAGTATATCGCCGAGCACAAGTCGGAATTCCTGAAGCTGTGGGCAGATCTCGGAATGGCATACCCCGAAAAATACTTCAGGGCATATATCAACCAGACCAGCGGCTACTGGTTCCCCGATATACAGTACTGGGTAACGTCCACCTCCTGCTTCACGGAGGGATTTGACATAAAGCCCGAATCGAAAGCAGGCTTTATGACCGATACCCTTACCTTCTATATCAATTCCTACATTGAAACGCCCTTCCTCGGACTTGTATGGAGCATAGGCATGGGAGTATGGGTGTTCCTCTTCATGACGGGAGCCGCCATGAGAAGGCACAGACGCTCGGTATTCCTCGTTTATCTCCCTGTTATGGCAATATGGCTCACTCTTCTGGCCGCTACTCCCGTTCACGCCGAATTCAGGTATATCTACTGTCTCTTCACGGCAATGCCGCTGTTCTGCGCTATCCCGTGCATGGATACAAAAATATGCGCCGAAGCATCTGAAGTGAAGGAAAAAATCTCCGAAAACACAGACGTGAAGGTAACCGCTGAAGTCCATGACGATACGGATGAAGCCGAAGAAGTCGCAAAAGAGCTCACAGACCATCCCGAAAGCACTGAACAATAATACATAGAAAAAGCCTTCCTGCTCCGCTGCGGTGGACGGAAGGCTTTTTTATTCTCGGAAAGTAAGTCAGAGGTTAAAAAAACAGCTGATATCAGTAAAAAAGTACTATTTTTCATTGCAAAATTACGCAATATCATGTATAATGTTAATATAGAAAATATTGACATTTGTCGGGAGGATATTAAAATGAATAAGAAGATCAAAAGATCGGCAGCTCTGGCTGTGGGTATCCTGACTGCCTTTTCGGGAGCTTCTTCTGCTGCTCCTTCGGGCAGACCTGTTCTGAACGCTTATGCGGCAGGCAGTATTCCCGCCTTTCCGGGAGCTGCCGGCGGAGGAAAATACGCCACAGGCGGCCGCGGCGGCGAGGTCTATCATGTTACCAACCTCAATGACAGCGGTGAGGGTTCCTTCCGCGACGCGGTAAGCAAATCGGGAAGGATAGTGGTTTTTGACGTAAGCGGCACTATCGAATTAAAAGGAAATATCCTGTGTTCGGGCAATGTCACCGTAGCAGGCCAGACTGCTCCCGGAGGTTCGGGCATCACGCTCAAAAACTACAAGATGGGTATGTCGGGGGATAATATCATCTGCCGTTATATAAGCTCCCGCCCGGGACCTTATGCGGCCACCGACTCGGGCAACGACGCATGGGGAGGAGCAAAGGGCTCCAATTCCATCATCGACCACTGCTCCATGGGCTGGACCACCGACGAGCAATGGGGGCTTTACTCCAATAATACCAATTATACCGTGCAGTACTCCGTACTTGGTCCTGCCGACTCCTGGGGCGGCCACAAGAAAGGCCTCCACGGCTTCGGTATAATGATGGGAAAGGGCGACCTGACCTTTGACCACAACCTCATTATCCACAATGTTTCCAGAAATTTCCGCGGCAAGGTGCCCGACCAGTACACCGCTGACTTCACAAACAATATCATCTATGACTGGGGCTATCAGACCGCCTACGGAACTATCGGCCATCTGAACTATGTGAACAATACCCTCAAGGCAGGCAGCTCCACAACAGGCGGCTATCACTGGATGTACGTGGACAGCACCACAAAGCCGCAGAACTTCAAGGTCTACTGCGCAGGCAACCGCCTTATCAATAAGGACGGCTCCTTACACAGCATAACCAATGACAACTGGTCGGGAGTCACCGTAAAGGACGACATAGGCATATCAAAGAACGACCTTTACAGCGCTTCTTCCTTCCCGATCAATATAGACGGCGAGAACATATCCACAGCAAATACCGCTGAAAGTGCAGCTGCCTCCTATGACCACGTTATAAGCTTCGCAGGCAACGGCATCTCTCCCGATAAGAGGACAGCCATTGACAGACAGTGCGCAAGCGATGCAAAAAACGGTACGGGACAGTGCAGCGGTACCGCCGCTTACGACGGTTCCGAGGCCAATCTCAATAAATACAATATCAAGTGCGGAGTGACCTACAGCTATCCCTCCGCTGTTACAAAAAAGGAGATAACAGACGCCGATAACGACGGCATGGACGACAGCTGGGAGCTGGAACGCGGTCTTGATCCCAATGATCCAGAGGACTATGCAGGAGATTACTGCGGTCAGGGATATATGAATATCGAGTATTACATCAACGACCTTACTGTGAATTCCTTCCCCGAGGGCGTTGTGAAGCTGTCTCCCACAGACGGAAATTTCACACCGGTTTCTGCTGTATCAGCCTTTGAGAAGATAGAAGCCGATTCGTTTTCGGATAAGAAAGGCATAATCGTCGAGGAATATTCGGGCAGATCAAATAATTTAGCTCTTGTTTCTGACGGCGACTGGGTAAAGTATAGCAGAATAAACTTTGGAAGCGGAGCAAATTCTTTCAGCGGATGGATGGGCGGCTATCCTTCAAAGATCGAACTCTATCTTGACAGTATGGACGGAACTCCTGCAGCAGTCATAGATTACAGCGGCACAAAATCGCTGAATGATTATCATACATTCGAGACTAATATCAAGACAATAACAGGTACTCATGACCTGTATATGGTATTCAAGGGCGAAAGCGAATATCTCGTAAATCTGTGCTCATTCAAGTTCGGAAAAGATAAGCTGCCCATCAGCGGAAAGCTATTCAAAAATGTTCAGGTGACGGCGCAGGCAAATCCCGATTCATGGCAGATAGGGGAAAATGCAGCTGTGGGCTCTTTCATATTCGGCGACAGGGAATTCAGGATAGCCGAACTCCAGTCTAATCTTGAGGGAGCGGAGATACTCCTTACCTCCTGCGACGCAAAGGGCACCACAGGCGAAGCGGCTTCCTTTACCGCAGGCAGCGATATGTCCCTGTATGTAGGTCTGGACAGCAGAGTGGAAAATGTTCCCGAATGGCTCAGCGATTACACGCTGATGAGGACGCTGTGCAGATCGGATAACGATGTTACATTTATGATGTATATAAAGGACGTCAGGGCAGGCGAAAATATCTCCCTCGGCAGCAACGGACAGACCTACAAATGCGTGAATTATATCGTCATGGCTTTACCTGCCGAAAAGCAATACCCGGCAGGCGACATAAACAGAGACGGTATCACCGGTATGGCAGATCTTGTACTGCTGCAAAAATACATACTCAAAAAAGAAGAGCTCACTCAGGAGCAGTCTGTATCAGCAGATGTCAACGGCGACGGAGCAACAGATGTGTTTGACGTTATAAGACTCAGGAAAATGATAGTAAACAATACCTGAAAACAGAAACAGTCGTAAGGCTTTATGTCCTTACGACTGTTTTTTCGGATATTATACTGTAAAATACGCTTTTCGGTGCGTCATTTCTTTTCCATGTAAGCTTCCATGGAGATAACATCGCCCTTTGCGGTGGAGACATAGGCATAGTACGAAAGTATCTCGGATGCATCTACGGAATCTATCAGGCTGTTTTTGTCCACATCTGCCGCTGTCTGCTGATTTTTGCCGTAGCCGCCGTCCTGTCTGGTGGATACCTTCGAATAGTACGCAAGAACATCAGAAGCGTCCACAGCGTCTACATTTCCGTCACCGTTTACATCACCGAGAGAACAGCTGAGAACAGGCATCGGTGCATCTATCCTGTTCACTTCATACAGTCTTGCGATCATCTCTTTAAGTTCCTGGCGTGTGGCTTTTCCGTGAGGATCTATCCTGCGCTCCGACTTGGGCGCACCGGGCTCTCCCTTGCCTTCGATGATATGCCATGTACAGGCCCAGCATATTGCCTCCCAATGGTCGAAATCCACATCGTAATAATCCATGAAATCGTCGCTTCTGCCGAAGTCTATGGCTCTTTCATAGCCCATAAACTCAGAATATCTCATAAGCATGAGAGCAACGTCTTCTCTTGATATCCATTTTCCTACACCGAATGTATCGGAAACAACATAGGGATAGCCCAGACAGAGTGCATTTTTCTCACCCCAGAGCAGGGCGTCCTCATACCATGAGCCCGGCTCAACATCGGTAAATCTGGACTTAAGTCCGCTGACGCTTGGCTTGCCTGCCATCTCATACAGCGTCTGCACTACGCTCTCACGTGTGATAAGATCTTTCGTGTCGGTTATTTCGTCATCCTTATCGTCATATGCCGGGAAAGAACCGTTTGATTCCGCATTCAGAGTGACCTTGTTGTCAAAGGCGATGAAGAATATATTATCCTTGCCGGTAGAAGTATCTCCGCCGTAATCTATTGTCCAGGCATGGAATTTGCCATAATTCCATATATCCTCGTCTTTGCCCTCGTTGTAGGCCTTTATAAGGTAAGGGTTGTGGCTTATATCGAGCTCGGTAAAGTCATTTATAAACGCCTGCAGGAAACGTAAATTCGGGTGATACGACAGATCAAGCCCTTTGAGATGATTCTGCATACAATCCAGATAAGCAAGCTTCGGATTGTGAGAAAGATCAAGGCTTTCAAGCTCATTGTATGAGCAGCTGAGCTTGTTCAGCTCGGGATTGCTGCTTACGTCAATACTGGTAGCACCGTTATTTGAACAGTTATAATACTGCAATCCGGGACACTTGCTAACGTCAATGCTTCCCAGTTCATGATTATCCCAGACATTAAGTCTTTTCATTTTCGGACAGCAAGTAACATCAAGTGTCTTGAATTTATTTCTGAAAGCATCCAGATGCTGCATATTCGGATTGTGACTCAGGTCAAGCTCGGTGAGCTCACAGTCACCGCACATAAGATGCTCGAGTACGGGGTTATGGCTTACATCAAGCTTCTTCAGAGGATTGGAATTGCATTCAATGTATGACATCTTAGGGTTCTTTGTGACGTTCAGCGATGTCAGATTACAGTTGTAGCAATATACCCACTCCAGAGTAGGAAGATTTGAGAAATCCAGCGACGTAAAGAGATTGTCAGAACACCATATACCTGTGATCTCCTGATTTTTGCTGAGATCCATGGTCTTTATCTGGTTGTTCATACAATAAAGCCCGCGCAGTTCGGTAAGATACTCTATGCCCTGCAAGGACTTGACATTCATTCCGTTGCACCAGACGTTTCTCGCTCTCAATATCTCATCAGCATCCAGTGTTCCGTTTTTATCTTTATCAAAAGCACTTGAGACATAAGATCTGAAATTAGCATCGGGAAAAGTTGTGGCATTGACATTTACAGGCTTGATGCCGTAGTCCCCCTTAGGCTTATCCGCCGCCGTATCAGTCAGTACCGAGGTCTTTGCTCCGCTCCCGGCAGCTCCTTCGGCAAAACACATATCGGCTGCGCCTGTCAGAGGTATCAGCACAGCCATGAAAGCTGCAATAATTCCTGAAATCCTGCATTTTTTTCTGCTCATATTCTATTACTTCCCTTCTCTTTCATCAAAGCGTGATTTATTCAGGAAAAGTTTTACATTGTTTTTCATATCGATAATCTCATAACCTATGATGCCGCAGTTTACAATTATCCTTTCGGAAATCTGCCATCATCTTTAATTACAGATTATCATAATCTTCCGGCTGTGTCAATACTTTTTTCTGTCAGATTTTCTTCTGTTTTCAGCCATGTACTGCCCTGCGGCCATGTTGGGAGAGGTCGGCTCCGAAGCAGTAATTTCTCTGACTTTATCAAAACAACGCAGCTGCGTTGCTTTCGGCTCGTGAATATGAAGTGATGCCGATAGCCGCATCATGTTAAGATAAAAAATGCGCTTCACATAAAGTGAAACGCGAACTTGTCCGCCCCCCGTAACAACAGGGCAGTCTTATCTGTCTGGACAACAAAAAAGCTCACGCAACTGCGTGAGCTTACTGGTTGGGGTGGAAGGATTTGAACCCTCGAAATAACGGAGTCAGAGTCCGCTGCCTTACCACTTGGCGACACCCCAATATATGGACTGAATTATTCAGCTTTATTATTATATCACCTATTTATATAAATGTCAATAGCATGATATATATTTTTATTTTTTAACAATACAACAACTCCCGGGATAAAATGACCGATCCCGGGAGCTGCTGCTTCGCATATAAATACACTTTTCTTTCTTTAATCTGCCTTTATATCAACGCCACAGAAGCGGCGGTATCACCTGTACAGCTTTTCTGCATTCCATGCAAGCTCGTAAAGCTCCTGTGCCTTCTCGTTATCATCCATTTCAAAGGCGGTATCGAAAACATGGCCGAAGCTTGATGTCCCCTTGTACTCCGAGTTCTTCAGAAGCATTGCGAACTCGGCAGCTGCTGAAGCAAGCTTAAGGGAGTCAGATGGAACAGAGTTATACTTTTCCATACCGAAGAGCTGAGACTCATAAATGTCCTCATTGCTGTTAACAGGCTTATACGTTACGGAGAGCTTGCAGAGCTCGCTCCTGCCTGTGTCCGCCGCTAGCTCTTCGGGATGCTCGGATGCAAATTCCAGAGGAACGCCGCGATATGTATCGCCTGAACCAGCAAGCTCAACCTCATAGAGAGCTGTCACGCTGTGGCCTGCTCCGACCTCGCCTGCGTCCTTGGTATTGTCATAGAAGTCCTCTGCATTCATGAGCCTGTTATCATAACCGATAAGGCGGTATCTGCTTATCTGTGAAGGATTGAACTCGACCTGCACCTTTACGTCCTTGGCAATGGTGAAAAGGGTCCCGTTCATTTCCTTGACAAGTACTCTCTGAGCCTCCTCGACCGAGTCGATATAGCTGTAATTGCCGTTTCCGTTATCAGCAAGAGCTTCCATTCTGTCGTCCTTGAGATTGCCTGTTCCGAATCCGAGAACAGAAAGGTATATACCCTTATCGCGCTTGGACTCAATGAGTTCTGTGAGCTCATCCACCGAGCTTGCTCCGATATTAAGGTCGCCGTCTGTAGCAAGGATAACACGGTTGTTTCCGCCCTCGATAAAGTACTTCTCGGCCAGCTTGTAAGCCTTGTTTATGCCGCCCTCGCCGTTGGTGCCGCCTGAAGCGGTTATGGAATAGAGCGCCTCAAGGATATCGTCCTTATCCTTGCCTGAAGCACCTGAAATACGGGTATCGGAGCTTCCTGCGTAGGTAACTATTGATACTCTATCATTTACGGTGAGCTGTTCGGCCAGCATTGAAAAAGCAGTCTGAACAAGGGGCAGCTTGTCGTATGAAGCCATAGAACCCGAAGAGTCTATGAGGAACACCAGATTTGAGGGAGGAAGCTCTTTTTTCTCCATTCTCCTGCCCTGTATGCCTATCATCATGATCTTGTTTCTTGAGTTCCACGGACAGTCTGCCAGTTCGACATAGTCACCGAATATCCTTCCCTCCTCGGGATCGGGATAATCATAATCAAAGTAATTTATGAACTCCTCCGCACGCACTGCTTCCTCGGGAACAATAACTCCGTCTTCAATGAGTCTGCGCACATTTGTGAATGAAGCTGTATCCACATCGGCAGAAAAGGTTGAGAGGGGTTCTGCCTTGGGATCCTTGAAGCCTCCTTCTATATATTCTTTATAGCTTTCATCGGGAGAAACTTCCACGGGCTGATCCCAAACGGGGCTCTCACAAGCTCCTTCGTAACATTCGGGTTCTTCATCTCTTGGCTGTTCGATAACATTATTATTTTTATGTTCGTCCTTGCGATAATCGCCTTTTGGTGCATACTCCTTTCTGCTGCCGCAGCTGCAGACAGCTCCCATAATCAATGTGCATGCAGCAGCCATTGCTGTGATACTTCTTAGCTTAGTACTCATAATACTTCCTCCTTTAATGTCCTTGCGGACAAGATAACGTATACGGCATCTTCGCCGTACCTTTTCTGTACTCTAATTATACCCCCTATCAGCGCCTATTACAATAACAGGAAAATGCCAGTTCTGCTACGATTTAGTCTATATTTTCTTACCCGATTATTGCATTTCATTACAATTTATTGAAATGATTACAATTATCTGACACTTTTCTCTGACTTGTCTGTGCAGAATATCAACTAAAATTTCAAAAAAATTCCATCGAGGTCTTTTCAATATATGATTAATGTGATATAATATAAGTATCTGAACAGAAAAAATAGAATATTAATCGGATTATTTATAAAAGTATATCGGGGATATGCTTTTACATCACATCAATGCGTATATGGAGATCATGTTATGGAAACTAATTCTTACAATTCAGCAAAACAGGCAGCGCTGAAGAAATACTTCAGCCGTATGAACGAAATGCAGCAGGAGGCTGTCTTTACCGTAAACGGTCCTGTGCTTGTGCTGGCAGGAGCAGGAAGCGGCAAAACTACTGTTATCGTTAACCGTATTGCAAATCTTATAAATTTCGGAAACGCCTATTTCGACACCTCACGTGAGGGCAGCAGCGATGATATCGCCTTCTTCAGAGACTATGCCGAGGGAAAGACAGACGATTTTGACACACTGCGCGACACAGTGGCAGTCGATCCCGTCCGTCCCTGGAATATCCTTGCCATAACCTTCACCAACAAGGCTGCAGGCGAACTGAAGGAGAGACTCTCTGCCATGCTTGGCGAAGAGGCTCTGAATATCCATGCCTCAACCTTCCATTCCGCCTGCGTAAGAATACTCAGGAGCGAGATAGAAGCTCTGGGCTACGGAAAGGACTTCACTATCTATGACTCCGACGACAGCCAGAGAATGATAAAGAACGTCATGGGCGAGCTGGACGTATCCGAAAAGCAGCTTGCACCCAAGGCTGTACTGAGCGAGATAAGCTTTGCCAAGGACAAAATGATAACTCCTGCGGAAATGCGTGCCGATGCGGGACAGGATTACCGCAAAAAGATGATCTCAAAGCTCTATGCCCTCTATCAGGAGCGCATGAGAGCTGCAAATGCCCTGGATTTCGACGATATCCTCGTATTCACAGTGGAGCTGTTCGAGCAGTTCCCCGAGGTGCTGGAAAAGTACAGGAACCGCTTCAGATACATAATGGTGGACGAATACCAGGACACCAACCACGTGCAGTTCAAACTGGTCTCGCTCCTCTCCGGCGGACACAGAAATCTCTGCGTAGTAGGAGACGACGACCAGAGCATATATAAATTCCGCGGCGCAAATATCGAGAATATACTGGGCTTCGAGGAGCAGTTCGAGGGTGCAAAGGTAATTCGCCTCGAACAGAATTACCGCTCCACACAGACCATACTCAACGCTGCGAACTCTGTCATCAGCCATAATAACAGCCGCAAGCCCAAGACTCTCTGGACCTCCGGCGAGCAGGGCGATAAGGTGTACTGGTACAAGGCTGTGGACGAGACAGACGAGGCTAAATTCGTAGCCGATACCATACTTGCTTCCTATAAGGAGACAGGAAAATATTCCGCAAATGCTGTGCTCTACCGCATGAACGCACAGTCCAACTCCATAGAGCGTATGCTGGTAAAATGCGGCATCCCCTACAGGGTATACGGCGGTATGCGCTTCTACGACCGCAAGGAGATAAAGGACGTTACCTCCTATCTCAGCTTTATAAATAACCACAACGATATGCTCCGCTTCAGACGTATAATCAACGAGCCAAAGCGCGGCATAGGCGATTCAACTCTGGCAGTCATCGAGGACATCAGCCGAGACCTTAAAATATCACCCTTTGAGGTCATGAAGAACTGCGAGGAGTACGCTCCCCTTTCCAAGAAGGTCACTGCGCTGAAAAACGCATACCAGATGTTCGAGATGCTCACCGAGAAATCAGAGGAGCTCCCCCTTGACGAGTTCCTTGACCTTCTCCTTGACAAGACAGGCTACCTCGACAGCCTCAAGACTCTTGAGAATGCCGATACCAAGATAGAAAACGTTCAGGAGCTCCGCACATCCATGGTACAGTACATGGAACAGGCGGAGGAACCTACTCTCGGCGGCTTCCTCGAAGAGGTCGCTCTCTATACCGAGGCAGACCGCGATGACGGCAGCGACGACAAGGTGACTCTTATGACCATCCATTCCGCAAAGGGACTGGAATACGATAATATCTTCGTAATAGGCATGGATGACGGTATCTTCCCCAGCTCACGCTGCTTCGACAGCGAGGACGATATGGAGGAGGAAAGACGCCTTGCATATGTGGCTATCACCCGTGCAAAGAAGCGCCTCTACCTCACCAATGCAAGACAGCGTATGCTCTTCGGACAGACTCAGCACAACGTAACCTCACGCTTTATGAAAGAGATAGGCAGCGAGCTGGTGGAAAAGCACGACAACGCCGCAGCCTTGAAGCAGCAGCTTGAAGCTGCCGACAAGTCCGTGACAGAGGTCCGCTCAGCGACCTTGCAGCAGCAGCTTGCAAGAACCAAAAAGGCAGCAGCTGCCCCCAAGGAAGCAATCACATATACCCCGGGAGAAAAGGTCTCCCACAGCATATTCGGCGAAGGTGTCATCGTGTCCGTAAAGCCAATGGCAAACGATTCGATGCTGGAGATTGCCTTTGATAAAGTCGGCACAAAGAAGATCATGGCAAATTACGCCAAGCTCAAAAAGCTCTGAAAATATAAGGAGAATAAATCATGAGAAAGACTAAGATCGTTTGTACCATCGGTCCCGCTACCGACGACGAAAACACTATGCGCGAGCTCATGCTCGCAGGAATGAACGTTGCACGCTTCAACTTTTCACACGGAGACTATGAGACTCACGAAAAGCGCTTCCGCGTCATAGAAAGGCTGAGGAAGGAACTTGATCTCCCCGTAGCTACCCTTCTTGACACAAAGGGCCCCGAGATCCGTCTGGGTAAATTCGTGGACGATAAGCCCGTGGAGATACACGACGGCGATACATACACTCTCACCACAGAAGATGTGCTCTGTGATGACAAGATCGGAAGCGTAAGCTTCAAGAAGCTCCCACGCGATGTGAGCATGGGTACACGTATACTCATAAACGACGGTGTTATCGAGCTCATTGCCGAGAAGGTAACCACCACCGAGATAGTATGCCGCGTAGTACACGGCGGAACTCTCTCCAATAATAAAGGTATCAACGTGCCCGGAGTAAAGCTCTCCATGCCCTACCTCAGCGAAAGAGACATGGACGACCTGGAATTCGGCTCGAAAATGGGCTTTGACTTCATAGCGGCAAGCTTCGTCCGCACTGCTGCGGATATAAACTATCTGAGAAAGTTCACTCAGAGCCTGGGCTGGTTCGATGTGAGGATCATCGCTAAAATAGAAAATACCGACGGCGTTGAGAACATCGATGAGATACTTGAAGCTGCCGACGGCATCATGGTCGCCCGCGGAGATATGGGCGTAGAGATACCCTTCGAGCAGATACCCGCAATACAGAAGTCCCTTATCAAGAAGGGCTACAACGCAGGCAAGCAGGTCATCACAGCCACACAGATGCTGGAATCAATGATAACAAATCCCCGTCCTACCCGTGCGGAGATAACAGACGTTGCCAACGCTCTCTACGACGGCACAAGCGCTATAATGCTCTCCGGCGAGACCGCAGCGGGCGCTTACCCTGTGGAGGCCGTAAAGACAATGGCTCTCATCGCCGAGACCACAGAGAATAACATAAACTATAAGGCACGTTTCTCCTCACGCCGCGCAGATCAGAACGGCACAGTGGCAGAAGCCATCGCTCACGCTACGGTAACTACCGCTCACGACCTCAATGCAAGGGCTATAATCACAGTATCTCTCGGCGGACAGACAGCAAGACTTATATCCAAGTACCGTCCCAGCTGTCCTATTATCAGCTGCACCATGAGCGAAGTGGTATGCCGCCAGATGAACATGAGCTGGGGAGTTATACCGTTCATTATAGACGAAAAGACCAACACCGACGACCTCTTTGCAGCAGCAGTTGAGGCAGCCGAGTCCCATCAGCTTGTTGAGGACGGCGACCTTGTAGCTATAACCGCAGGTGTGCCCCTTGGGGTATCGGGCACCACCAATCTTATGAAAGTTGAGAAAATAGGCGGTAAATAATAAAATGGGGTAATTACGCCTTTGCAAAAAGGCGTAAAATATTTTTTGTAACATGATATGGAGGAAAAATAAAAATGACAGTACAGAAAAGAAGCAGGATATTCGAGATCATCATTGCAATACTGATGATAAGACCATCTTTATTGATAATACAGGAACTTTATTCTTGTCAGAATGCAGAAACAGTAGAAGCGGCTCTGAAACTTGCATTTCCTTCTTTTTTTGCAACAGTTGCCCTTGCAATTGTCATAATAACACGCAAATATGACCAAACATGGTCGAAACTGCTTGTGATCAGCTCACTTGCAGCAAATTTCTGCACAGACAATAATCTTCGCTATGTAAAAAATTTAAGCTTCTATATAAGCGCATCCATCCGTGACGTATCAGTTCTTTATAATTTTCTGTTCGGAACATTGCTGTTCGTTCTCGGCATAACAGCAGGAATAGTCCTTGTTCTTACGATGTTCGGAAAGATAAAATGGAAAAAGTGGAATTCACTTCTTATCTATGCTTATGTAATGACAGGTATCATGGTTACGGGAGCATTGATTCTGAAGTTCCATAACATTTATTACGTGGAACTTGTCCTGATGACGTGCCTTATCTACGAATTGCAGGAAAAGAGTGACCTCAAGGCTGTTGCAGGCTGGGTGGGAACTCTTACCGCCGCGATATCTGATATATTCTTCGATTTTTATTTCAATTATTATATTAACAAAGTTCAGAGCAGTTCTGACGGCGGTTTCCTTGATTATCTGAATTATTCCAACTCAGCCGCAAAATATGAAAGTATAAGAAGCCTGATATTTGCAGCAGCAATCATTCTTATGCCGCTTATTTTGTTCGAGCGTAAGGAAAAGCTCGAAAGAATTGTTACTCCCGCAGATGTCGATGATGACGAGGAAAATGATAATGGCGACGATAACGACTGACCGCCTTATACTCCGTCCGCTCACTCTCGACGACGCAGATGCCGCCTTTGAGTGGACAGGCGATGAAAGAGTCGCAGAATATATGATATACTCCACCCACGAAAGCGTGGAGACTACCAAAGAATGGCTGCGCACTGTAAAATCCACTGATACTCAGTTTGAGTTCGGCTTTGTCCGCAGAAGCGACAATAAGCTCATAGGCTCGGGCGGTATAAGGCTTCATGATGACGGTTTCTGGGAGTTCGGCTACAACTTCCGCTATGACTGCTGGGGCATGGGCTATGCTACGGAAGCATCTCTTGCCATGATAGAGCTTGTCCGCAGCAGATACGGAAATGTTAAGCTGAAAGCAGAATGTGCCGCAGAAAATACTGCCTCCGCGCACGTTATCGAAAAATGTGGTCTGCACTTTGTGGGCTATGGTGAATATTCAAGCTATGACGGAAAGAAGAAATTCAAATCCAAAAAATATGAAAGCAGGTAATTATCATGATAAAACATATAGTAATGTTCAAATTAAAGGAAGCTGACGGCAGAAGCGAATACGAGAACGCTCTCGAAGCACAGAAGCGCTTCGACAACGTTATCGCCAATGTCAAAGAGCTCAAAAAGGGCGAGGTTGTCATCAACTCTAAAGAAGCTCCCGAGAGCAACTACACTATCTCACTTCTCTGCGATTTTGACAGCATTGACGACCTCAACGCCTATCAGGTACACCCAGCACACCTTGAATTCGGTAAGTTCATAGGTTCGGTAAGAACCGACAGAGCCTGCATAGATTACGAATACTGATAACAGCTCCCATGACACGCAGCATGGGAGCTGCATATAATATTACCTTTAAAGGAGGAAAAACATGGTTAACGTTAAGGGCAAATGGGCGCTCATTACAGGAGCAAGCCGCGGACTCGGCTATCTTTCGGCTGTATTCATGGCAAAGCTCGGCTGTAATCTGGTGCTCCACAGCCGCACCGAGGAGCACTGCGCAAAGGTTCTCAGCGAAGTAAAGTCACTCGGTGTTGACGCCTACGTTGTGACAGCAGAGCTCTCCGACATGGAACAGGTAGACAGAATGTGCCGCACCATTGACGAAAAGGGCACAAAGCTTGACATAATACTCAACAATGCAGGACTCCAGATAGCATACAGAAAAGACTATCTTGCAACTCCCGCATCGGATTACGACATAAGCTTCAGGATAAACACTACAGCTCCTATGATGATATGCTATCATTTCCTGCCGCAGATGAAGGAACGCGGCTTCGGACGCATAGTCAATACCACCAGCGGTATCGACCTCGAACCCGAGCAGGCGGGCTACTCCGCAGCAAAGGCAGCTCTCAACAAGGTAACGCGCGACCTCGGCAAGAACTACGAGGGTACGGACGTTACTCTCAGCCTTACTGACCCCGGCTGGTGCAGAACAGACCTGGGCGGACCAAAGGCTCCAAATTCTCCCGAGAGCGCACTCCCCGGCATACTGGTGGGAGCTTTCATCGACGACAAGAAGTGCGGACGTATATTCTCTGCGCAGGAGTTTACGGGCATGACTCTCGAAGAAGCCGTTGCCAGGGCTGAAAAGCAGGCAGGGGTATATTAACATATTATGGAACGCCTTGTGTTTTTGGGGAACTCTGCCCAAACCTGCCAGAGGGAATATACTCCCTTTGGAATCCCATTTTTAGAATAGTATTACTTATTTTAAGGAGAAACCATGAACATCGAAGAATGTATGAGCTTCATAAACTCCTATACCAAATCGGGAGGACGTATAACCGATCTCTCCCGCGCAAGGGAGCTTATGAAGCGTGTGGGTGACCCGCAGGAGCGGCTTAAATTCGTCCATATCGCAGGCACTAACGGCAAGGGCTCCACTCTGGAATACATTGCCAATGCACTGCAGTTCTCGGGGTATAAAACCGGAAAGTTCACTTCCCCGTTTGTACTGCGCTACACCGACAGGATACGCATAAACGACGACGAGATCGACGAGAAGTCCCTCTGCGAGATCGCTGACTACGTAAAGGAACGCATTGACGACGAGGCCTACTCTCAGTTTGAGATAACAATGGCCATCGCTATGCTGTGGTATGAGCGCGAGGGCTGCGACATAGTTGTGCTTGAAACAGGTATAGGCGGAACGCTGGACTCAACCAATGTGATACCGCCGCCGCTACTGTCAGTGATAACCTCCATATCCCTCGATCATACAGCCCTTTTAGGCGATACCGTTGAGGAGATAGCCTCCCACAAGGCAGGCATAATAAAGAACGGCTCAGCAGTAGTTCTCTCCGAGGACAATCCCGAAAGCGTTAAGGTGCTCGTCCGTGAGACTGCGGAAAAAGTCGGCGCGGAGCTCATTCCCTGCGAGGACTGTCCCCCGTCGGCTGACGGCGGGCTCTTCTCACCATTCATGTACAAAGGCATAAAGCTCAGGCCTGCTATGGCAGGTATACACCAGAAATACAACGCACAGACCGCAATAACTGCCTGCATTTACCTAAGAAGCAAGGGCTTTTCCGTAAGCGACGGAGCCATGATAAGATCCGTCGAGACTACGCAGGTACGTGCAAGGGTTCAGTACATAGACGGCGAGCCCCCGGTGATAGTGGACGGCGGACACAATCCTGCGGGAGTGGGTATGCTGTCGCTGATGCTGATGTATCTGAGCACCAGAGGCAAGAAGATATATACTGTCATGGGCATGGTAGACTCCAAGGACTATATAGAATGTGTAAAGACTATATCGGGACTTTCCGATAAATTCTTTGCAGTTGACGGATTTGCTCCCAACGCAGTCTCCGCAGAGACCATTGCGGATATAGCCTCATTCAGGACAGAAGCTGAGTTCGGCACTCTTGCCGAGTGCGCAGAAAAAGCAAAGGCTCTCGCCCGTGAAAATGACGGAGTAGCCGTAATATGCGGTTCCCTTTATCTTGCCAGCGAATATCTGAACAGCATGGATTAAAAAGACTTAAATCACAATAATAAAGCCCCGAAGCATATTCAAACTGCTCCGGGGCTTTAATTCTGTATCGGTATCCTTCCTGAGGATACTTTTTTATGCCGACTCCGCGGAAGAACTCCCGTGACTATCAGCTGTAATTTCTTGCGATTCTGTAATCTATAGAGCCTGTGAAAGGGTCGTAGATAATGTCGTCGTTATCGTCCTTTGCTATAAGGTATGAGCTCTTGTAGAAAACGGGGATAAATCCGTTCTTTTCGAGTATAAGCTTCTCAGCAGCCGTATAGCTGTTTACCAGCTCATTGACCGTGGGACACTTTATAATATCCGCAGAGCAGTCCGCACCGCCTGAAGCGCCGGCAAGGCAGCTCTCGGTAACGAACCTGTCAAAGAAAGCGATACCGCTGTTGAAGTCTCCCCTGAGAGGATAGAGCGCTATGCTGTAATTGCCGCTGTCGATCCTTTCCCTGAACTCGGCAGAGGTAAGATCCTCGATACCGATGTATATGCCCAGGCTATCCTGCCAGCTCTGTGAAAGGATATGGAGGTATCTCGAATCCACGGTGCTTGCGTCCACGATAATTTTCACGCTGTCCACGGACTTTATCTTCAGCTCCTCCTTGGACTTCTCCAGCAGCCCGACAGCCGCCTGCGGATCAAAGATATCGAACTGTCTGTCTGAGGCGAGGTCGCGGTAGCTTCTTCCCACAATATCCACAGCAGGAGGGATAATGCCGTAAGCTGCCCTCAGGTCGCTGTTATCGTCCAGACCGAGAGCTTCTCTGTCCAGTGACAGCGCAACTGCTCTGCGCAGGTCCTGATTGGAGTACAGCTTATCATCGGGATTGAAGACAAGTCCCAGCGTAGTAGCCTGCTCGCCTGTTATCTTGTACTTTTTAGGGTTATATCCGCCGGTTTTCATAGTGGGGAAACATTCCGCCTCATCGTCCTTGAAGGCCTGTCTCACTCCTGCCTCATCGTCCTGTATGGAGAAGCTCACATAGGAAGGCAGTATGCTATAGGAGTCGTTTTCGTTGACCTCGTTCTTGCGCATATAAAGGATATTATTGCTGCCGTAGGGATCATAGAACCACTGACGCACATAGAAGGCGCCGTTGGACATGACCGATCTGTCATCAAGGCCGTATCTTCCCTTGGTGCCTATAAAGAACTCCTCATTGCACGGAAAAGCAGCGGGAGTAGTAAGCAGGCTGAGGAACTCCGCACAGGGAGCCTCAAGGGTGAATTCAAGGGTATGGTTATCCTTTGCCTCAACTCCGAGAGAATGGGTGGCATAGCTTCCGTCAGCAACTCTGCCGCTGTTTTTCAGGCAGCGGAAGTCCCTGGCGAATGGTGAGTGCATATTCGGATCAAGAAGCCTTCTGAATGCAAAAACATAATCGTAAGCGGTAACAGGATAATACTCGTCCTCATCTATCTTATCGTCGTCATTCTTATCAAAGAACCAGTAATTGTCGTCCTTCAGGTTGAAGGTATATACGCAGCCGTCCGACGACACCTTATAGTCCGCAGCATTGCAGCATATGATATTGTCGCTCTCGTCCTTCATCATAAGTCCGCTGTACAGATTTTTTATGACCGTAGCCGAAGACGGATCCGTAGCGAACTGAGGATCCAGACTGCGGGGATTGCCTGCCAGTGCGGCACTGTACATATGACCGCCGCCACCGCCTTTTTTATCGCTGTTTCCGCAGCCCGTCACAGAACCTATGACCGAGGCAGCGCATACAGCCAGAGTAATGATCCTTTTCTCTCTCACTTTTTTCTCCATTCCTGTTCTTTTGCAGCCGTTATATACAGCCGTCATTCTCCCAATAGCAAATAATGCCCCCCGAAAGACGGGGGACATTCAGCTTCAATTCATGCTGACGGTGATGATAAAGCCGTCAACGTTATTTCCCGAAACGGTATAGGTCTTGTTTGCGGGAACAGGTACCTCTGTATCGCCTGTGGAATTTGCAGCAGCATAGTATATATTATAAAGCTTATTACCCACTGTTACCTCAACAGGGCTGTCCTTAGTATGCTCCTTGAGCTTGGTAATATACTCTTCGAGGCAGAGATTGTTCTGCTTCATATATACAGCATGGGGCGCTCCCACATATCTGTATGTATAGGCTCTCTGACGTTCGCCCGTAGAATTGTCCTTGCCCTCGGGGAAACGGACTACGAAGCCGTGCTCCGCAGCGTGCTCGTCTATCCAGCCGTAAACGCCGGTAGGCGAATAATAGCCCGAGCTTGAGCCGTCAGTCGGGAAGATACCTATATCAAAGGTCCTTCCTGTGTGGTAGTCGGAATAACCGCCCTGGAACTGAGAATTGCCGTTGTAGTACTTGTCATTCTGTTCCTCAATGGTTCGGTAACCGCCTATAACATAAATATCAGAATTGCTCTCAGCCTCATAGAAGCCGTCCATGAGTGCATTGAGCTGAGTAAGAGTCTCTGAATCCAGCTTTGTTACCAAATCGCTTACATGGTAATGTGAATCGTCGTGGTTATCAAAGAGTGTAACTAATTCAGTATCGCCTTCAATGAATTTATACTCATGCTCGGAATTTACGAGGACGAGGTTTCCGCGGTTAATATCCGAAGCATTATGTATCTCCGTAGTGTATTGAGCCTCAGAAGGCGCTGATGCACCGGGAGTTCCTGTTATCAGCGTTTTTGTTTCATTGCTTGATTCCAGGTTATCCACGATTGACGACTGCTGAGTATTGTCTGAAACTGTAGTCTGTGCCGATGTAGCGGAGTTTTTGTTCTTTCCCTTTCCGGAACAGCTCTTATAGCATGAAGTAAGCAAAACTACAAGAACAACAAGGACAAGGGCTACCGCAACGAGTCTGTCGTATCTGACTTTGTAGCGTCTGGACGATCTGTCTCTGCTGCGGTTTCTGCGTTTATCTCCGTTAGTCATAAAAAGAAATCGCTCCTTAAAGATTATTCGGTAAAGAACCGGACAGCTTTATTCCCGAGAAGGAACAGCTGCCTGCGCATATAGGATCGCACTTTCGTGCAATGTCTTCCAAAATTGCTCCCCAGATGATCTCCGTATCATAAATTGTTCATAATGTATTATATCACAATTTTTTGTACTTGTAAAGTGTTTTTTTGATTTTTTGCACTAATAATTCATTTAATTTTGAACATTGTGTACTAATGCAGTCATATTTGCCCACAAAAGTCAACTGATTTCACCCGAATTTATTCTCCTCCTGAACTCGGAAGGAGTACACTCCTTGTGCTTTTTGAACTGTCTCATAAAATACGACTCACTGTCATATCCGCAGGCCTCGGCTATCTCCGTGACCGACTTTCCCGTATTTTTCAGCAGATCGGCGGCCTTCAGCAGACGGCTCTCAATGACGTCCTGACGGCAGGTGACTCCGAAAGCCTCAAAATAGAGCCTGTGGAAGTATGTGCGGCTTATCTGCATATCATCGCATACCTCCTCGATGGACCAGGTATTGACGGGATCGTCATATATAGCGGTACGCAGCTTTTTCAGCTCGGCATAACGCGGTATCTTCTCCTCGGGAGAAGCAGGCAGTGACTCTGCGGCCTCGCTTATGGCGATGAAGATTATGCGCATTGAAAGCTCCATGAACTCACTGAAATGTCTGCCTCTGTGCATGGACTGTGATCTCATCGAGCGCAGCGCACCTGAGACTACGAAATCGTCCTTCAGCTCCACAGGTCTGTCCAAAGGGAGATTCATGGAGGCGATATACTGTCTGTCAGCAGCAGAAGTCCTGAAGCTGACCAGATCGTAACGTACAGACTTGCCCTTCAGCGGGCGGAAGGTGGACTTATATCCGCTGGTGAGGAGCACCGCGGAGCTGTCCGAGGTATACATCTCCTGTCCGTTTTCCATGTAGATAACAGGAGTCCTGAAGAATATAAAGACGGGATCGGCGCCCAGTTCACCGCCGAAAGAGGTATTGCGCCTGCAATTGAGTTCAATGTGATTTATCTTCATATTCTCCCCCCCCGAATCAATGATGATATATACAATTATAACATAAACTGGACAAAAATGCAAGCCCTGAAAAGTATTTTTTGCCTATTTATCATATTTTCGCCCTGCCGATGCCTGTACAAAGGTTCATCTCATATCAGATCAGGGCATAAAAAAAGGGGCAATGCCCCTTTTTTTACAGAATTATTCGGCGCTGTCCGCCATTTTGACAGCCTTCATCATGATAGCACATTCAAGGCGCTTCTTTTCCAGCTGGCAAGAGATCTTATGAGCCTTTCTTATATCGCCCATATACTGGTAGTTATTGGCGTTGCAGCCGCCGCTGCAATAGAATTTTGCCCAGCACTCGCGGCATTCGGGCTTTGAGTATACATGAGCCCTTGCGAAGTCGGCCTTCATCTCCTGATCGAAGGTGCCCTCGTCGATATTGCCCATTTTGTACTCATCGATACCCACGAACTGATGACACGGGAAGATATCTCCGTCGGGAGTTATAGCTACATAGTCGTTTCCGCAGCCGCAGCCTCTGAGACGCTTGATAGCGCAGGGCCCCTGGTCGAGATCCAGCATGAAGTGGAAGAAATTGAACTTTTTGCCCTTTTTCTCGTTTTCAAGGAGCTGAAGCGCAAGCTTCTCGTACTCTGCAAATACAGCAGGGAGATCCTTTTCCGTAAGAGCGTATATGTCATCATCGCCCACAACAGGCTCTACCGAGATCTGGTCGAAGCCTGCCTCATTAAGGGCGAATACATCTTTTGAGAAGTCAAGGTTCTTATTTGTGAAGGTGCCTCTTACATAGTACTCCTTATCGCCTCTGCCTGCAACGAGCTTCTTGTACTTTGGCATGATTATATCGTAGCAGCCCTGTCCGTTGGGAAGAACGCGGAAATAGTCATTGACTTCCTTTCTTCCGTCGATAGAGAGTACGACATTTGACATCTCGCGGTTTATGAAGTCTATCTTCTCGTCGTCAAGAAGAAGTCCGTTAGTGGTGATAGTGAAGCGGAACTTCTTGTTATACTCCTTTTCGCGGCTTCTTGCGTACTCTACCACCTGCTTTACCACGCCGAAGTTCATAAGTGGCTCGCCGCCGAAGAAGTCAAGCTCCAGATTTGGACGATCGCCCGAATTTTCCAGCAGGAAATCGATGGCGTGCTTGCCTGTCTCAAAGGACATAAGCTTTCTGCCCTTGCCGAAGTCGCCTGTGGACGCAAAGCAGTACTTGCATCTGAGCTGGCAGTCGTGAGCTATATTAAGACACATAGCCTTAACGGGAGAAGCTACGGAGTACTGAGCGTACTTCTCGTAATCATCCTCTGAAAAGAGTATCTTATCATTGTAGAGCTCGATTATTTCACCGTAGCAGTCGCGTATATCCTCCTCGGGATATGACTTTGAGAGCTTGTCGATAACGTCCTGCGGACATTCTGCCTCAAAGGGCGGCTCAATATTGTCGAGGAGGTCATATGTGAGCTCGTCCACGATGTGAACTCCGCCGCTGTTTACGTCAAGGACTATATTAAGTCCGTTAAGCTTGTACTTATGTATCATATCTGTACCCTCTATTCAAAAAATATGAGGCAGCATTTTCATACTGCCTCAGCTGTTCTTAGCTTTGAGCTTATCTCTCGCACTTCTGATTTGCAACTGTGCATGAAGTCTTGCAAGCTGACTGGCATGAAGCCTGGCACTTGCCGCAGCCGCCCTTCTGAGCAGATTCCTTGAGATTAGCCTTATTGATAGTCTTGATGTGTTTCATTTTTTTACCCTCCATAGGAATATGCGGCACTCTGCCGCAGAATACTTTATAATATTATATCATATTAACAGCTTCAATGCAAGTGTTATTTCAAAAAATTCAGATTTTTTTCTTTATTCGGCATGAAGGCTGTCGAAAACGAAGTTATAAATATCCACATAGGTATTATTGGTGTAGTGGAGTCCGTCAACAGTGGCAAAGCCGTTCCATACGAGGAAGGTATAGGAATCGAGGAAAGTGATCCTGCTGTCCAGACCTGCACTCATATCGCTGTTGAATTTTTCTATCCTGCTGTTCAGGTACTGATAGTTTCCGTCGCAGGGATTTACTGCCAGAACGATGACCTTGTTGTTTTCAAGGAAATCATCGGGCAGGCCGTTGTAGAGTCTGAGGTAAGCACCGCTGTCGAGGTCGTTTACGCCGAGGTTGATGATAACTGTCTTGTCACGTATCTGGCATATCTGATCGTAGTTGTTCCTGAAGAGACTTATACCTGCGCCTACCTTGCCGATATAGTCTATATCGATACCTCTTGCCATACCCACGGTACGTGAGTCTCCAACCCAGAACCACTCATCGTATTCGCTGTCGATACGGGGAAGAGTATATTCAAAGCTGCCGGGCTCCGCGATCGGAGGAGCATCATTCTGTTCGGGAGCGGGTTCGCCGCCGTTGTTCTCCTTTGTGCGTTCAGCCTTGTCGGCATCTGTCATTTTCTGTTTGAATCCGTTCTTCTCGAGGAAGTCAGTAAGTATTGCACCTTCATCATTGCTGGACGAAGCCCATGCATAGTAAGAAAGTATAAGTGAAGCGTCTACCGCATCTATCATGCCGTCGCCGTTAAGGTCGGCAGCAGGGAGCTGAGAGCTCAGCAGAGGCGATTCCTTTTCCGTTGATGCGCACGCATATGCTGCAAGAACACTTGAAGCGTCCGTTGCGTCCACCATGCCGTCACCGTTCAGATCTCCGATCGTAAAAAGACCTGCTTCACCGTGAGCAGCAATGCCCACAGAAGAAATAGTCATGACCGCTGCTGCGACAAGGCTCATAAGCGTTTTCTTTTTCATAAATTACTCCTTTTCACTGGTCAAGCTCAATCAGAAGCTCGAAATCCTCATCGATCCTCTGCTTAAGCTCTTCGATCTCGGCGCATTTTCGGTTCATCAGCTCATAATCGCTGTACACCTCTTCCCTGCCGATCTCTTCGGTAAGGGAGTCGATCTGCGCCTGCAGATCGTCGATTTCCTTTTCAAGGCGTCTCATTTCATTTTTTCTCGCAGCGTCGGCACTTCTCTGCTGTTTGCTGCGATAGCCTTTTACAGCCTTTTCTGCGGCTGCTTCCGCAGCCTTCTGTTGTTTTTCCGCATCGAGAGCTTTTCTCTCCGCGGCCTGCTCCTCACGCAGAACTTCAAGGTATTTCTCGAAGCCGTAGTTATGGAGCCTGTATGTGCCGTCAGTCAGTTCTATAAGTTTATCAGCAATCTTGCTGAGGAGGTAGCGGTCATGGCTGACGAAAATGACCGTACCCGTATATTCAGCCAATGCCTCCTCTATGGCCTCTTTTGAGCTGAGGTCGAGGTGGTTGGTCGGCTCATCGAGAATAAGTACATTGCCGTGCTCCTGCATCATTATTGCGAAGCAGAGCTTGGCGCGTTCACCGCCGCTGATGACTCCTGTTTCCTTGAAAACATTTTCTCCCACCAGTCTTACCTGAGCCAGCAGGCTGCGGACCTCAAGATCCGACATGGACGGGTAGCGGCTGTGGAGCTCCTCCATAACTGTAAGCTCTTTATTGAGGTTGGTGCTCTCCTGCTCAAAGTAGGAGATCTTTATATTGCTGTTCCAGCGCACGATGCCCTTGTGGGGCAGCTGCTCCTGTATTATACGCAGAAGAGTGGATTTGCCGATGCCGTTATCGCCGATGATACCGATCTTTTCGCCTCTGCGGACTTCAAAGTCAATATTGTCCACCAGCGTTTTTCTGGCGGCTCCGTCACCCACTGATATATCCACGCCCTTTACCTTGAGCACGTCAAGAGGCGGCTCAACAGCATAGGTAAAGCGTATCTTTGCATTTTTCGTCTCATGTACGGGACGTTCTATGCGTTCTATCTTCTCAAGCTGCTTTCTGCGGCTCTGAGCCATTTTTGTAGTGGAGGCGCGGACGAGGTTCTTCGCCACATAGTCCTCCAGCTGAGCTATCTTCTTCTGCTGAAGCTCATATTCCTTTTCACGGCGGGCGTCGTTCTCCTCACGCTGACGGACAAAGGCTGTATAATTGCCCCTGTATCTTGTAAGGACTCCCCTTTCGATCTCGCATACCGAAGTACAGAGTCTGTCCAGGAAGTAACGGTCATGGGATACTATGAGTATCGCGCCCTTGTATGAACGCAGATAATCCTCCAGCCACATTATGGTCTTGAAGTCCAGGTGGTTGGTAGGCTCGTCGAGTATAAGAAGGTTAGGCTCTTCCAGCAGCAGTCTTGCTATTGAAAGTCTTGTTTTCTCTCCGCCGCTGAAGCCCGAGACCGTACGCTCAAGCTCTTTGCCCGAAAAACCCATACCATTGAGCACCATACGTATCTTCACATCGGTATTGTAGCCGTCATTGGCCTCTATCCATGAAGAGAGCTGCTGGTACTCATCAGCGGAGGAATCATCGCCTGTTTCTATCTCTATCTCGATCTCGCGCAGTCTGTCGATGGCACGGTGTATGGGAGCGAAAACGCTTCTCATCTCCTCGATGACGGTATTCTCTGTGTTGAGACCTCCCATCTGTTCGAGATAGCCCACCGTGGTCTTGGCCGCCATAGAAATGATGCCGTCCTTTTCAGTGAAGCGGTCGGGTTCCACAGAGCCTGTAAGTATCTTGAGCAAAGTGGATTTTCCGCAGCCGTTCCTGCCGACCAGACCTATCTTGTCGTTCTCGTCAATAGTGAGCGAGACATTGCACAGCACCTGAGCGCCGTTATAGAATTTGTTTATATTTGTCAGGCTTGCAAGCATATTGTATTTCCTTTTTATCTGCACATTGCACAAAAAAATAGTGATTCCTTTGTGCAGGCTGCAGTTATATAACTTTATCATACCATTTTACGAAGTAAATGTCAAGTGTTACGGTTGATATAATTGGCGGCGTATTTTTGTGCGATTTTATACATACTACATCAAAAAAAGACTGTTTTCACCGATTTTTAGCTATAAAAATGAAAAAACCTCCCGATTGTGAGGGAGGTTCTTCCTGAGGGATGTTTACAAAAAACCTGAGGGTGTAATCGGAGTGTCCTGTTCGTCGGCTCCGTGAGCCGAGCAGATCAGATGCCGAAGAACTGCCTAATGTCCGTAGCGGCAATGGATCATTCCCCTGAGGAGGCATAAAGCAACGGCTATGTTTCTGCCGTTTTCACGAACGTCTTATGCCTACAATAATATTATACATATACGATCAGCAAATACAATGAAAAAAACTATCTTTTTGAGAAGATTTTTTGAAATTACGCTGACAAATATATAAAATCATCTTGCAATTCACACAAAAATATGATACAATAGTACATAAGCAGAAATATACCCCCACTGACGTCCTTTAACTGGCATCGATACTGATACCTTTTTAATAGCGAACACATCACGGACGGCAGAAGCATTCCTTGAAATGGAGGAAGATAATTTCCTCCCCGCCATTTTATATATGTATTTAAATAAGGAGGGATAAAATGAGCCGACGAATCCTAATAGGCGTGATAATCGCCGATTGCCATATCGACTTCCAGAGCGAGATACTCCGCGGTATCATAACTCAGGCTTTCAAGAGCAACTGCGATATCGCCGTCATCTCGCCCCTTCACAACTTTTCTCTCCACTCCGTCCACAAGGACGCCGAAAAAACCATCTTCGACCTCATGTTCTCCGAGAATATAGACGGTCTCATCTATGACAGAAATGCCTTTCACAATGAGGATATATGCCGATATATCGACGAGCTCTGCAAGCGCTCCGAAAAGCCTGTAATGCTCCTGGACTACAACGGCCACAAAAACTTCGAGACCACATCCGTTGATGACCGCGAGGCTTTCGAGACCATCACCGACCACCTCATCGGAGTACATGGCTACAAGAGGATATACTGCATTACAGGTCCAAAAAACACCTTCAGCGGTGAGGAACGGCTTGCCGGCTATAAGAACTCTATGAAACGCCACGGCATAAATATAGATAAGACCTGGTTCGAATACGGCGACTTCTGGACAGAAGCTCCGAAAAAATACGCAAAAAGAATACTCAGCGGCGAGCTTGAACGCCCCGAAGCCATCGTCTGCGGAAACGACGTCATGGCTATAACCCTTACAAAGCTCTTTATGGACGCAGGTCTCAGCGTCCCCGGAGATATTGCCATAACAGGCTATGACGCCTCCATAGAGGGCTATCAGTCAAGTCCTACCATAACCAGCTACAGCCGTCCCAACTTCCAGCTGGGAGCAGAGGCTGTAAGAAGACTTTACCGGATAATCACGGGAAAGATATGCAGCAAGGTGCCTAACGAGAACGGCGAGCTCCGTCTCGGTGAGAGCTGCGGCTGCTCGGAAAATCCCGGGCTTCGTCATAATATACTCAGGAATATCAGCATAAATGCCCGTTTTGAGTCGCAGCTGCTCTACGGTGATATGCTGTTTGACATAACCAATGCCGACAATATCCCTACCTTTGCCGACAGACTCGACAACTACACCTACTTTCTGCATAAAATGCGCAGGATACGCATATGTCTTACAAAGAAGTATGTTGACGCCACCCTGGACAAAAACGCCGAGGAGCTCAATTTCAGCGTCGGAGACGATATGAAGGTCATACTTGCAAAATCCGCCATATGGCGAGAAGCAGAGACCAATGTGGTATTCAGTTCCTCAAGGATACTCCCCGATTACAGCGAAGAAAGGAACTACCCCTCCGCTTTCTTCATATCGCCCCTGCATTACAACAATAATTTCTTCGGCTACTGCGCAGTTTCCTTCGGAAAGGAGCCTCGTTCCTTCAGCTCCCTTTACATGAAGTGGATAAACTACGTAAACGTCGCCCTTGAACAGGTGCGCATAAAAGCCATTATGAACCGCACTATCCTCAATACCAGCAAGGCTCTGCTGTACGACCACATCACAGGCCTTATCAACAGAAGCGGCATCGAGCGCGAATTCGCTGCGAAGCTCTCGGCCGACTCGGGCAATAAATACATCGAGTGCATGACCTTTGAACTCCACGGCCTGAAGAAAGCCTATTATCAGAGCGGCGAGGAGAAGTCCAACAGTATCATGGCGGCATTTGCGAAAAAACTCCGCTCATGTATACACAACAGGGAGATATGCGGTGCATGGGCTTCGCAGACGCTGTGCGTAATAAGTCCCGATACCGACAGAGCCGAGCCCATATACAACACCCTATGTGCAAAAATAAAGGAGACTCAGTTCAACAGCAGCGAGGAAAACTGCAATATCGATTTCTCAGTAGGCGTTTACAGTCTGGAGCTGACGCCCTCCGCCGACCTTTCGGACGCTATGTACAAGGCTACTGTAAACCGCGTGTTCTCCTATACCATATCAGAGCCTACCAACAATCCGCAGTTTGAAAAGCTCTGCCTGCTCCGCAACAGGATAATGAAGAACCCCGAGCTCCCGTGGAATATCAGTGAGATAGCCGAGAGCCTGTATCTCAGCAAGAGCTACCTCCAGAAGATATACAAATCCTACTTTGGAAAGAGCATAATCGAGGAAATGATAGAATTCCGTATAGACACCGCAAAGACGCTGCTCTCACAGACGGATATGACCGTTACGGAGATATCGCGCGAATGCGGCTATTCATCCTATAATTATTTCGTCCGCCAGTTCAGGATGTGCGAGGGACATTCTCCCTCGGAATACAGGGACGAACAGAAAAGAAAGGCTGAGGAAAATGAAAGCTGAAGTAATACTTATGAAATGCCCGGAATCCCGCCGTATCTACGGTGTGAGAGTAGAGGAAAGATACAACGACTGGTTCAGGACATGGGCCTTCCCCATAGACGAGCGCCGCGCTTCCCATGAAGGCTTCGACAGGACCGAGATAAGAGGAAGCCTCGACGCTACGGACGACTATAACGGCTGCCCCTACTGCGGCTCGGTAAAGTTCGTGCTCTGCGGACGCTGCGGAAAACTCAGCTGCTGGAACAACGAGGAACGTATGACCTGCGGCTGGTGCGGTCTTACGGGAGATATAGCCACCACCGAAGATGACGTAAAGGTCAGGGGCGGCGGCTATTGAGAAAGGAGTAAAGGATATGGCTTCTATTATAGTCAGAGGTACGGGAAGCATTTCTGTAAAGCCCGATCTCATAGATCTTGGACTCGATGTACAGACACGCAGCAAGGACTGCGGCGAAGCCATGGAAAAGGCAGAAGCCGCTCTCACAGAGCTGCGCACTGTCCTTGAAGGGCTGGGCTTTGAAAGGGACAGCCTTAAAACCTCAAACTTCAATGTATATACGGAATACGAGTCTGTTTCAGATGAAAACGGTATGTTCCGCAATGTATTCAAAGGCTATTGCTGCTCACACAGCATGAGTCTGCAATTCCCCATGAACACGGAGCTCCTTGCGTCCGTGCTCAGGGATATCTCCTCGTCCTCAGCTGCTCCACAGCTGTCAGTGAGATTCTCCGTAAAGGATACGGAAGCCGTCCGTGATGAGCTCATCAGGCTTTCTGCCGCCGACGCAAAGCACAAGGCTCTCGTTCTCTGCGAGGCCTCAGGAGCAAAGCTCGGAAAGCTTCTGAAAATAAGCTATGACAGAACAGAAAAAAGCTTTGAATCCCAGGCACGTTACGATCTTGACATGAACTGTATGCGCGCCTCCACCAAAGCAGTAAATATCTCCCCCGACGATATAAGTCTTACGGACTGCTCGGAATTTGAATGGGAAATGATCTGAAGGGGTGTTATTTCATTGAACAGAGATAAAGTCATTGTCAGGACCAGTATCATCGGTATACTGGCAAACATCTTTCTTGCCTCCTTCAAGGCGGCAGTGGGAATAATCAGTTCGTCCATCGCCATCGTACTCGACGCGGTAAACAACCTCAGCGACGTTATGTCATCCGTCATAACCATAATAGGCACAAAGCTCGCACGGAAACGTCCCGACAAAGCCCACCCCTACGGATACGGCAGAGTGGAGAACCTCAGTGCGACTTTTATCGCGGTAATAGTCCTGTACGCAGGCGTGACCTCCTTCGTCGAATCCGTCAAGAAGATAATACACCCTGCCGTTCCCGATTATTCTGCGGCAGCCATTATCATAGTAGCCTCGGCAGTTGTCGTAAAGGTCATACTTGGCCTTTATGTCAAGAAAAAGGGCGAGAGCGTAAATTCGGATTCGCTCATATCCTCGGGCAAGGATGCAATGCTCGACTCGGTGATCTCATTTTCCACTCTCATTGCAGCCGCGGTATACCTGATATTCAATATCCGCACGGAAGCATGGCTGGGCGCTGTGATCTCCCTCGTGATAATAAAATCAGGTCTCGGTATGCTTGGAGACAGCCTCTCGAACATCATAGGCAAGCGCATAAGCAGTGAGCTGTCAAAGGAGATAAAGCAGACCATAACCTCATTCCCCGAGGTCAAAGGTGCATACGACCTGCTGCTGCACAGCTACGGTCCGGATCTGCTCATAGGCTCGGTGCATATAGAGGTGCCCGATACCATGCCTGTGGCAGAGCTCGACAAGCTGGAGCACCACATAACGGAAAAGGTACTTGTACAGCACAAGGTCATACTGGCAGGCATAAGCGTCTATGCAGTAAATACCGGCAACGACCGTGCAGCTCAGGTTTACAGCGATATACGCAGAAATGTCATGTCCCATGAGTATATCCTCCAGATACACGGTTTTTATCTGGACGAGGTGCGCAAGACCATACACTTCGACATCATCATAGATTTTGCGGCTCCTGATGCCAATGAGCTCTATGAACATATCCTCACGGAAACGCAGGAGGCTTATCCCGATCATGCCGTGAGCATTACCCTCGACACCGATGTCAGCGACTAAAATCCCTTCCGTATAAATGAGTTTTCACAAGCTCAGCTTATACTCAGGGCAAAAAAACTTATGTTATATAAAAAATTTATAGGACGCTTTTTTCAGGGCGTCCTATTCTTATCAATCAACGCATACAGGTTGTTTTCTCGGATATATAGCCTTTTTGTTATGTCAATTGACAAAATACACAAAAAATGAGCAGGAATTTTTACGTCCAAAAGGCTGTTAACTTGATGCAACATATGATTTTTTCCCATGTAATGTGTTATAATTGATAACAGATGAGTCGACTGATCTTAATATTAGATTTACAAAGGATATGAATTAAAATGAAAAACACACTTAAGAAAATTACAGCAGCATTCGCATCAGCAGTTCTCTGTGCAGTTCCTATGGTAAGCTCAGTAACTGCAAACGCAGCAGCTAACGCTGACGCACGCTTCACATTCAGAGAGACATACTACGTTGACGGTACAGCAGGCGTAAAGAGAATAGAGCACTTCTTCGCAAACAGGAAGTACAGAACTTCCAGCCCCTTCAAGACAGTTATCGCCAAGAATGCTACCTACTCAGGCGGCAACAGCGCAGGTGATACATACTATAACTGCGGCGGTACATTAAAGAAGACTTCATCTCTCTCAGGCCCTGTATTATCAGTATCCGCATACTGCAATACAGCTACTGATTTCGTACCCGGTGAATACAATTACTGCACAGGCTACAAGAACTACAAGCCTCAGAACAACGAGCAGCCTTCATACAACTCCATCACTACTTTCGGACCTTTCCTTGTTGGAGATCTTAACGGTAATTCAATAATTGACGGTGCTGATTACTCTCTCCTTTACACAGGTATCAATTACTGCGGCGCAAGAAACGCTGATTTCAAGACAAATATCAGTGTAAACGGCGAGCTTATCCCTGCTTACAAGTTCGATATCAATGATGACGGCGTTATAACAGATGCTGATTATGAGATGCATCTCCAGTACATCAGCAACAATCTCCAGAAGTTCGCTAAGTAATCATACTTAAAATAATACAGATCAAAAAGGCTCCCGCTATGGGGGCCTTTTTTGCATCTATAGGTGCATCCCCGATGTCAATTGATAAAATGCACAAAAAACGAGCTGTTTTTTTTACGTTCAAAAGCAGTTAACTCAGTGCAACAAACGGCTATTTTTAGCCAGAAACAAGTATAATAACAACAGAGTCGTCGACAACTCAAATATATAGAAAAGGATATGTTAAAAAATGAAAAACACTCTTAGAAAAATCACAGCATCACTCGCAGCAGCAGTTCTTTGTGCTGTTCCTATGACAAGCTCACTGTCTGCAAACGCAGAAGCTAACGCAAACGCACGCAACACATTCAGACGCATCTGGTTTATTGACGATTCAGCTAATGTAGTAAAATTCGTTTTCAGCTTCTCTTGCAGGATGACAAATACCTCTGTCCCCTCTTACACCATTCTTAAGGGAAATGTAACAGGCAACGGTGGCAGCGCAGGCACTCAGTACTACAGCTGCGGCGCTAATGTTGAAAGATCAGCAGGTCTCTACGGCCCTGTTTGCTTCGCATCAGCATACTGCAACAGCCCTTCTGATTTCGTTGAAGGCAGCTTAGTAGGTAATGCTTTCAAGGCTGGAAACGTACCGTCATACAACAGCGTTCACAGCTATAAGTTCCTCGTTGGCGACATCAACAACGACAATGTTGTAAACGCAAAGGACTATGATTATATGTGCTATGCAATCAACAACGGTTTCACAGGCTCTTACTCATACACTCAGAACGTAACAGGTACTCTTGGCGGCAGCTATTTCTCATATGCAAAATATAAGTTCGACATCAATGGCGACGGCTATGTAACTTCTGCTGACAGAACTATGCTCGCCAACTACAACAACGGCAGTCTCACAAGATTTGCAAAGTAATCGGACTCGTTTTACAAATAAATAATTGCACATACGAAAAGGCTCCCTTCACGGGAGCCTTTTTTACACCCTCTCGTTTTATGCTCTTTGTACAAATTGTACAAACAATAGTTTATTTTTTCTACACACAAGTCACTGTTAACCATGCGCAACAAATGACTATTTTTAGCCAAAGACTGTTATAATAACATCAGAGTCGTCGACAGCTCAAATAATTTACGAAGGATATGAATACAAAATGAAAAACACTATTAAAAAAATCGCGGCTTCAATTTCAGCAGCAGTTCTCTGCGCTCTTCCCGTTGTAAACTCATTAACAGCTAATGCTTACGCAGGCCCAGACGCACGTTATACATTCAGAAAGAATTACGCTTGCTCTTCTAACTACCACATCAAGGATGTAGTATTCTCATGGAGCATCAATTCCAACGGCACATCAGCTCCTCAGGCAAATGCAATTGCAAGCGGTACTTTCATCAACGGTAATTCAGGCGCTCAGAACCGCCACATCGGCGCAGGAACCTACTCTCCCAAAAACAATAATATAGTAGGCGGCCTTTTCTCGCAGAGCTTCTATTCCACCACTCCGAATTTCACAGAATACAGCAATACTATTTATACATACAACACCAGCGGTAACCTTGTAAGCGGTGCAGTATCTGCTAGTCCTACATTCCTCGTTGGCGATCTTAACCTGGATAAGGCTATAAATGAAGATGATTTCCAGATCCTTTACAGCGGAATCAGATCAAAGACCAATAACTTCACAACGAGCTACAAGTTCAGCTATTTCGGAATCATGAACGTAGTTGTAGGCAACGTAGGTCATAATTATTCACCTTACGCATTCGATATCAACGATGATGGATATTTAAGCCAGGCTGACGTAAATATGTTCCTGCAGTATTTAAGCAATCCCACCTACAGATTTGCTAAATAATCTTTCTATTATTCAATAGTCACTCTGAAAAGGCTCCCTTCGGGGAGTCTTTTTGTTTACAGATTTTTTGTAAATTGATAAAATAAATAAAGATTGTCCATATAAATTTACATATACCATACGTTAACCAGGTGCAACAAACAGCCAATTACTGGCAAAAATCTGGTATAATACTATCAGAGTCGTCGACAACTCAAATATTTTGAAAAGGATATGTAATAAAATGAAAAACACTCTCAAAAAAGTTACAGCTTCAATTGCAGCAGCAGTTCTTTGTGCTGTTCCTATGGCAAGCTCATTTTCTGCAAACGCAGCAGCTAACGCAAACGCACGTTTCACATACAGAAAGGTTTTTGCAGTTTCTGAAAGCAAGAATATCGATCTCCTCGTATTCGGTGTTTCTTGCAGAACAGCTAACACAAGCGCTCCCTCTGCAGACAAGATCGCATCCGGATCACTTACCCCCGGCGGCGGCGGAAATCCCGGCGTATACAACGGCGGCGGCAACTTCCGTCCCTCAAACCGCAATATGGTAGGCGGCATGGTATCTGTACATATGTACTGCAATTCTCCTTCCGACTATAAGGAGCTCAGCACTACAAACTACGCATACGATGCAAACGGCAACCTCATTGCAGATGCTGTATCAGCAGGTCCTACATTCCTCGTTGGCGATCTCAACCTGGATAAGAAGATAAACTCTGATGATTACCAGATCCTTTACAGCGGAATCAGATCAGTTACAAACAACTTCACAAAGAGCTACAAGTTCAGCTATTTCGGAATCATGAACGTAGTTGTAGGCAACGTAGGCCGTAATTATTCACCTTACTCATTCGACATCAACAATGACGGATATTTAAGCAAGGCTGACACAGATATGTTCATGAAATATTTAAGCAACTCCAACTACAGATTCGCAAAGTAAGATCCTGTTATTCTGTGTTTGATAAAAAAGGCTCCCTTCGGGGAGCCTTTCTTGATATATTCTTTACTTTGCCGGTGCCACAAGGAGCTTTCTCAGCTCGACCTCGTCATGGACGTCAACATTTCCGTCGGCATTGAAGTCGAACTGCATTGCCGCCTCCTCAGAGCTGAATGCTTCCTTGCCCAGAAGCATCCTTCTCAGTCTTACAAGCTGCGCAACCTTGTATACCTTTGAAGGCTTTGTGCCGTCGGGCTCTGTGCCGCCGATGAGCTTTCCGTCAGCGTATACGCACACGTTGTCGCAGCGCTTTGCAAACTCTACGCCGCCTACGATATTATCGTAGTCCTCGCCCTCCTTGGTGAGATCGGTCATGCCCTTCTTGCTCCAGTCATTGGTGGAGTCCCAGTTCTCGCCGAAATAGTTTCCGATGATGAGCTGATACTTCTTGTTGGAATTGGCAATGGCATAATCAGGCCATGAGATCTCGATATAATATATATCATCCTTGTACTGCACAGGCTTTGAAAGCACTGCTGCCTTGCCTGCGACCTCGGTCTCTACCTGATCGTAGGTCTTCTGCAATACAAAGCTGCCGGGGATCTCCTTCTTGTTGAATTCCTCAATGCTGAAATAATAGCGTATGGAAATATCCTCATGGGGCTCAATAGAGTCGGTATTCACGAAGAATGTCAGCTTTGTAACTCCTGCGCCCGTAGCCTCGGGAGCGTCGGAGCAGTAGCCTGCCGCCCAGAAATCATCTCCCGAAAACAGTTGTGTATCATCTGTCTTTTCTGCGGGAGGGAAGTTCTCCTCGGGCTTCATTGTACCGTCGTTCTTGGCAAGGTACATACCTGCGGCAGCTCCCACCACGGCGGCATTATAGTCGATGGTGACCTCGTTGTAAGTCCAGTCATTGGTGACATCGTTGTGCTGGTCGTTTTCGTCGGGACCGCCTGCAAGAGCGCCGTAGAGCACGTGCTTATGGGGAGCGGGATCCTCAGCCATGGTAAGTCCCGAAGCTGCACGGTGATGAGGATGCTTTACGCAGTTATCGCCGTAGCCTACGATGTAGCTCCTGCCAAGAGGATTATCTCCTATGATGTATTCCATCTGGCCTATTGCCCAGTCGGTGAATGTATAATCAGGATTCTTGTCATTATAGCGGTCTACGCCGTTCTGATACTTGTCATAGACAAGGGCTGTGAACTGCACCGCAGTATTGTATCTGGCGCTTCCCCAGGTGTCAAGGTGGAAATAGCCCGCAGGAGTCATCTTCTTTTCCATAACGGTATTCAGTGCCTTAGCTTCCATTTCCCAGAAGTCGAGCACCTCGTACTTTCCCCTGCCTATGGCAGCTCTTGTCTCCTCACATACCTCGGGGTATATATCCTGAATACGTCCGAACACTATGCCCACGCCGTTCCACATATCGTTCCAGCAGAGAACATATCCCGGAGGAGCGTAATAGTCTATGTACTTCTCGCAGGCTGCAAGATAGTCATGATCGCGGGTTATAAGGTAGAGCCAGCCTGCTGAAAAGCAGAAATCGTCCTCCCATTTCGACGATGAGTAGAAGCCCATGGGGCCTTCACCTGAAGGGCCTACTGCCTTGTCGTTTTTATTGGCAAAATCAAAGAGCGCCTTTGCGTAATCGAGACACTTCTCGGCGTATTCGGGATCGGTGTCCTTGAAGTTGTAATAGTTTATGGCCAGAGTAGCGGCACTCTCAGACACATCGTCGGTGGTCGGCAGATCCGCCGTGGCAAAGAATGCAGGACGTCCCATGGCATCGATCTCGGGAGACTGCCAGTAGCTGTGATCCACAGAGCCGTCGCCCACCTGATAGCAGAAGGCAACTACCTTTCCGCTCTTGTCGCGGAAGGTACACTTCATAAAGTAATCGCAGAAATGGCGGCATATAGTCTCTATATGCTCTCTCTCCCCTGTCTCCTCGTAAGCCCTGCGGAACTCGTAATAGCCCCAGGATACCACAGAAGCGGCATAAGCCTCCGGGAGTCCGAATTTGACATGGTCGCCTGCATCATGGTAGCCGCCTGAAACGTCTATACATCCGTCACCGTCGGGATCAAGTATGTCCTTGTTCTCTGCCATGAAGCTCTCGGACATATTCACGCCGCTGTGCTTTTCATCAATGGGATGCATGGGTACCTTAGCATCGTAGACATGGCAGTTTCCGCGCCAGCTGAATTTGCTCTTGCCCGTTACGTCTGTGCCGCACATATTCGCATCGTAAAAATGCAGGGTGTACTGAAGCACCTTTGCCCAGTTGTTGTCTGTTTCCTCATAATCGACAACATATGGAGTCGTCTTTGCCTGTACAGGGAAAACAGCCGCAGAACAGGTCAGTGCGGTCAGTACGGCAGCCGCTGCGGCAGACGCCTTTTTTATTATTTTCATTATCTCATTCCTTTCCGTAAAGAATAATATTCCTCTACTGGAATTGTACATCACGGAAGGACATTTGTCAACTCATAATTTGCGGTTATTGCCTTGTCTCCAAGGCTTGACAGGTGACTGCATATAGTTTATAATAATTATAAACAAATAAATATCACGGAGGTGCTTCGTGGGAAACAAGACCTTAAAGGAAGGGCTGAAGCACGGCGATTTCATCGTTATAGACCTGCTTTGTCTGCAGCTCTGCTTCATTGTCAGCTACTGGCTGCATATGCCCTTTGAAAACCCTTACAGCATCGACTCCTTCCAGTACCAGGCGGTCATACTCACTACGAGCCAGCTGCTTGTGATAGTGTTCACCAATAACTACAACGGCATCCTTCGGCGCGGCAAGCTGGAAGAAGCCTGGGCGGTATTCAAATACATAGCGACGATAATGATACTGGCGCTGATTTACCTCTTCGCAGTAAAGCAATCCACCACCGCTTCCCGTCTTCAGCTGGGATTTACGTCCGTTACCTATACCATCGCGGACTATATCCTGAGACAGCTCAACAAGCTCCGCGTTTTCAATTCAAGCAAATACAGACAGAACCGCCGTTCAGTAGTGCTCATTACCACCTGCGATACCGCAGAGAACGCTCTCAGAGCTCTTATGAGCGATCCCAAGCACAGCAGCTACTTCATCTCAGGCGTTATCGTCACCGACAGCGAACACCACAAGGATGAAAAGCTCGGAGATGTCCCGCTGTACTCGCTGAACAGCGATACCCTATCAAAGCTCAGCCATGGCTGGGTAGACGAGGTTTTCCTGCTCCAGTCGGACAATATGTCCTTCCCCTCAGAGCTCATGGATAACCTTTTCCGCATGGGTATCACCGTAAATTACTCCATAACCCCCATCACAGACGGAAGATGGCCCATAGCCGAAATGCGCAGACTTGGACCGTACAGGGTGCTCTCAAGCAGCGTTTCAATAGCTCCCGCAGGAGAACAGGCTGTAAAGCGACTGGCAGATATTATAGGAGGCCTTATAGGCTGTATAATAACGCTGATAGTGTTCATATTCCTTGCTCCCGTAATATACATCAAGTCCCCGGGACCTATATTCTTCGCCCAGAAGCGCGTAGGACAGAACGGAAAGGTTTTTCTGATGTATAAGTTCCGCAGTATGTATATGGACGCGGAAAAGCGCAAGCAGGAGCTCATGGAAAAGAACAAGATCGAAAACGGCATGATGTTCAAAATGGACGACGATCCGAGAATAATAGGCAGCGAAAAAAAGGACAGGCACGGCCGTCCCAAAGGTATCGGAAACTTTATCCGCCGCCATTCCATTGATGAGCTGCCGCAGTTCTACAACGTCCTGAAGGGAAATATGAGCCTTGTGGGCACAAGGCCGCCTACTCTCGACGAATGGGAGAAGTACGACCTCGGCCACAGGATAAGAATGAGCATTAAGCCCGGACTTACGGGACTCTGGCAGGTAAGCGGAAGGAGCCGCATAACCGACTTTGAGGAGGTAGTAAGGCTCGACCGCGAATATATCGAAAACCAGAGCCTGCTTCTCGATGCAAAAATAATACTAAAGACCGTTGCCGTAGTATTCAGGGGCAGCGGTGCGGAATAAAGGTCTTCTCATGCGGAAGCCCTTTATTTTTACCGTGTATTACCGCAATATCTGGGGAGAACGGACTTTATAAAGCGGAATATACAGCACATATTATACAAATAGTTATATAATTATATATAGGGCAGACAAAGTTTTTCAACGTTATTGTTGCATATGACGTTTTTTGTCTCCCACAAGTATATTACCGTAATTTGACTTGATGTCGGATAAAAGGTATGTTATAATAGCGTGTAAATTTTTTTATAATGCATTGGAGGAATTATAATGAACGTTAGAAAATCAATATCTGTATTACTGGCAGCAGCTTGCCTTAGTGCGGGAACAAATATGTTTGTTGCAAACGCAGCTGTTGTTAATCCCGAGATCTCTTCTTACAACAATGTTGAAGATTCTAAGACAGATGAAAAGATAAAATCACTTCAGGCTCAGGTCAAAGATCTTAAAGCAGAACTGGCCGAAGCAGAAAGACGTATGATACAGTATCAGTATGAAATGGATGATATGCAGAATTCCTGGCAGCGTGAAAGAGCTAATTTAATGGAAGAAATTGACGTAAGAGATAATCAGCGCAAACAAGTTATAAACGACTATGAAGATCAGCTGGCAAGCGCAAACCGTAAGATAGTAGATCTTCAGGATCAGCTTTCAAGTGTTCAGAAAACAAACTCTTCACTCAGCACAGAAAATGCAAATCTTAAAAAGACAAATTCTTCACTCACCACAGAAAATACAAATCTTAAAAAGACAAATTCCACTCTTACTTCTGAAAAGGCAACCCTTACTTCAGAAAAAGCAACTCTTACCGCAGATAAGGCATCTCTCACATCTCAGGTAGCAAAGCTCAAGAGCGATGCGGCTACATACAAGGACGATATTATGCGCCTTGACGTAAACAGCGACAAACTTCTCGACGCTTCTGATGCTTCAATGATTCTGAGCATCTATGCTTACAACAGCACAAACAACTCTCAGATCACATCTATCAGCACATATTTAAAGAAAAAGTAATCTCTTTACGATCAGAAAGGACCTTTCTTTTGCAGAAGGTCCTTTTGTTTTTTTGTCTTTATCCCCTGCCTGTCAGTCCGTATTCGCGAAGCTGAAAGGCGTAGCTATGCCTTTTTCTCAAATATCCGCTCTGCCCTCCAAGCTTGACAATTTTATAACATTATGGTATACTAATGGTATATTGCACCGTGTGCAATATTACAAAATATATATTTCATAAGGAGAAAAAACATGAGTTCAAGCAAAAAAAACAAAAAGTTCATTGCATCTGTTATGGCACTTTCGATCATAACCGCAGGAGCAACATCAGCTGAATCAAGTATAATAAGAAATATTATACCTGCAAACACACTTTCAGCAGAAGCAGCAAATTCAAACGGCTGGGATTATTCAGTTCTCAGCAACGGAACAGTAAAACTTACCAGGTATACCGGTGGAGCTTCATATGTAACTGTACCAAGCTCCATCAATAACAAGACTGTTTCTGCATTAGGAGATAACTTATTTAAGGATAATACCACTATCAGGTCTGTAACAATCCCAAAGGGCATAACAGAACTCCCTTACTGTTGTTTCTGGGGCGCAACAAATCTTGAATCCGTGTCTCTCCCAAGCGGACTGACTACTATCTGGAACTGCGCATTCAAGGATACCAAGAGTTTAAGATCTGTCACTATCCCTTCAACTGTTAAAGACATCAAATTCCGTGCATTCTGGGGATCGGGAATCACTTCTTTTTCAGCATCATCGCTTAATGATATGGGAAGCGCTGTTTTTGAAGACTGCAAAAACCTCAAGTCTGCATATCTTCAGAATGGTTTTACTTTGACATGGGACACTTTCAAGGGCTGCTCAAGCCTTGAAACAGTAACTCTTCCCAATTCCTTAAAAAGACTTGGAGGAGGTACATTTGATGGCTGTGTCAAACTCAAATCAGTAACTATACCTTCATCTGTTTATTCTTTAGAAAAAAACGCATTTAAAGACTGTACAAGTATTCAATCAGTATCGATACCTTCTTCTGTAACCGATTTTGGTGAAGCCATATTTGACGGCTGTACTTCACTTAACAATATTAATATTTCAGGTATTAGTGTATTTGAATCTTTGATATTGAATCATTCATTAAAAAATACTCCTAATCTTACAAAAATAAACAATGAATCTGTTGTTTTATACAGAAGCAAAAGGTACAGTCCTATTGCTGAACCTTATTTCAATTCCAAATATTCTGATTTTATTTATGAAAACTTTGACATAACAGACGCTGATCGTCCGGGATTCTATGAAGAGTTTCTTAAAGCAGATATAAAATACATTGTCAAAACCAATACAAATTCTCAGCAGACAGATGCTCAGAAAGCCAAAGCCTTACATGATTGGGTGTGCAACAAAGTTGAATATGCATTTGATGAAGAAGGAAACCCAGCTCATACAGGCAAAGAGGCTATAGATTCATCAGTTTTTATGGGCGATAAAGCAATTTGTGAAGGTTATGCCCAAGGATTGGCATTACTTCTGAATGAAGCAGGCATTGAAGCATATACTGCGGACAACAACGGTCATTTGTGGAACATGGCCAAAATTGATGGCCATTATTTCCATATTGATGCAACATGGGATGATTATACAAATAGCTACAATTATTTCCTTAAATCAGATTCTGTATTCAGTGCCGATGGCCATAGAACATGGCACCTTGAAACCGCCAACAATTCAAGGCTCCCTGATGTCTCTTCAATTCCTCTGCCTGAATGCCCATATTCTGTAGGTGATGCAGATAGGGACGGAGATATCGATAAAGATGACATAAACTTTATCCAGAGATACCTTTTAGGTCTTGAAAATATTGCCCCAACAGACAAAGTATATGCAGATGCAAACCTTGACGGCACAATCGATATGTCAGATACTGTTACACTTATACAGCAGTATCACCTTTATTGATCGGCATACATTAACAACTGAAACAAAAGGGACTTTCCGAATATGGAAAGTCCCTTTTTTATGCAACACTATCCTGACAGGACAAAAAGTTTCAAGTGCGGCTGTCTTGCTCTGCCGAAGCATCTGTGCACGATCAGCCCCAGAAGCCATGGTGCTGCTGATGCAGCCTGTAAAGCACCTCTGAGAGCTTTCCGTTGATGTCGGTGTTGTAACCGAAGTTCCACTGCTGCTGTCCGCAAAGCATCTGACGTGCAAGCATATCCTCCCAGTAGTCCGTTCCGCCCGCGGTACCGTCCAGATCGAAGTCATAATCCAGTATGCCGTCTCCGTTTGCATCGCTGTAGGTCTCGGGACAATTTGCGATCTCATCATTGACATCATTGTTGTAAACCATGAGAAGCGGATGATCGGTCGGATGATTCTGTACGATATTTCCGCCGTGAAGAGACTTTTTCAGGAAGTAGGTATAATGGGTCTTATCCTGCGGCGGATTAGCTCCTGCATAAGAGTTGTCATTGGTAACATCAACGTGATAGAATTTGCCGTCTATCTTGACCAGATTCCAGGCGTGAAAGCTGTGACCGATGTGATATGATTCTATGCCTGCTGTGGAAAGAAGCATGGTATATGCCTTTGCAAAGCCGTCACATACCGTCTCACCTACGCCGTCTCCGCGGACATTTATTGCATAGCTGAGAAATACCGATGAAGCCATATGATTCTCGGGATCATTATTCGTCTCTCCGTTAAGTTTGTCTTCGTATTCGCAGTGACGCACCAGCCAGTCATGCAGCTGACGTGCCTTCAGAGCATCGTTCATCCAGCCGCTTCCCGGCTGATCGGGATCGGAGTCGGTCTCTGTCTTTACGATATATTTGCAGAGATCCGTGCAGTAGTCATTCACAAATCCCACATTGACGCTTCTGCTGAAATGATTGCGGACAGCTGTTTCAATGGCAGGATTAATAACGGGCTTGCGTACACCGCTGCTGTCTGTCACATACTGCAGCGCCTGCTTGCCGTTGACATCATAGAGTGCAGGGCAGTTATTAAATGCCGGATAAGTATACCTGCTGCTCGTCCATGAGCTGTCGGAGAGCTGTACGTGTGCCAGCGCAGTACAGTCAGTAAATGAATTCGGAGTGATCTCTGTCGCGCCGAGAATGGTCAGCGATGTCATAGCGGTACAATGTCTGAACGCCTCCTGATCAACATATGTAATGCTTGCAGGTATGGTAACAGACGTTAACGGCGCATTGTGAAAAGCACCATGTGAGATCTTAGTAACGGACACCTCTTCATTCAGAGAAGGTATTACAACTGTGGACGGGATAGTCAGTGCTCCGCCAGAACCGTAATAACCGGATATCCTTGCCTGTCCTGTCTCCGTATCATAGTAATACCTGATATTGTTGACAGTGCAGTAGCCTGAAGCTGCCTTTGCGGTAAGGCCTCCGGGTATGACCGATAAAGAAGCGCCGAGAAATGCTGCGGTAAGAAATGAGAAAGCTTTATTGCGTTTCATATGTAATTCCTCCTTAAACAGTTTTTAAAAATAATACAGTGATGATTTCCGCAAATTTATCTATAAGCTCAGCGAAAGCTTAATTGCTGGGAGTTGTTCCGTAATAGCCGTCAATGAATCCTTCAAAGGAAGTGTGCTGCTGATAGAACCAGAAATAAAGCGTCTCGTCCATAATGTCGTTCATCTCTTCCATTGATTTGCCGGGATATATATACTGATTCATGAAGTTGTATGCGTAAAGGTCTCTCAGGAAGTCGTACTGAAGCCACTTGCCGCTTAGGTTATAGTCGTAGTCAAGGATGCCGTCGTGATTAGCGTCCTTATATGACTGGGCGCACTGTCCGATCTGTGTCAGTACCGATCCGCTGTATTTGGTAAGAAGCGGGTGGTCCTTGGCATCATCATACATCTTTGTAGCACCGTATTTGCAATTATGAAGATTCTTCATATCATTATCATTCTTCAGGAAATTTACGTAGTATGTGCCGTAATCACCAACTGTGCCGTCTGTATCGTCAGCAAGAACATCACACTGATAGTAGCTGCCGTCGATCTTGACTGCATTCCATGCGCGTCCGCCCTTGTCGATACAGGGACTGCCGCCTATGACATATGACTCTATGTTCGCAGTAGAAAGCAGCATGGTGTAAGCCTTGGCATAGCCGACACAGACACTTTCGCCGACGCCTTCTCCTCTTGCGTTCACGCCTGCACTGAGGAATACCGACGATGCAACGTGGTTGTCAAGATCCATGAACTTCTCGCCGTCCTCGTAGTCTTCAAACTCACAATGGCGGATAACCCAGTCATGGAGCTGGCGTGCCTTCAGTGCATCATTCATCCATCCTGCTGTTTCGGTGCCTACAACATATTTGCAGTAATCCGAACAGTATTGATCCACAAATTTAACGTTGGTACTGCTTGAGAAAACATCCTTAATAACATTGTAAATATTGCTGTTCAGTACAGGACGTTTTACAGTCGCAGAAACAGACTGCAAAGTATATGCGGGCTCACCATTTACGTTTACAAGGCTTAAATCATTCCTGAATGCTGCAACGCCGTCGGCGTTTTTACAGCCGTCTGCGATCTGAACGCTTTCCAGATAAGGGCAGTTTGCAAATGCGTCTTTTTCAAGTACGGTATCGCCCTCAATGGTGACAGATTTCAGAGATCTGCAATTATTGAATGCCTTTTCTTTAATTGTTTTCACACCTGAAGGGATCGTAATACTCTTCAGCCCTGAATTTTCAAAGGCACGGTCTTCGATATATTCAAGGGAATCTGGCAGCGAAATACTCTCAATAGGTGTATTCATAAATGCACAGTCGCCAATGACCTTGATCGTATCGGGCAGTGTAACGGAACGCAGATCCGACTTATTACTAAAGGCATTCGCATCAAGCTCTGTTATCGTTCTGCCATCGATCTCATCAGGAACTGTGAAAGAACGTCCGTAGCCTGCATACCTTACAAAATAAGCTTCATCGGAGTTCTCGTAATAGCCGATAACCATTAATTCTCCTGCAACGTCCGTGGGATATCTTTTTATGATATAGTTGCCAAGGCCCTCTTCCGCGCTGGCGGTGATGCCTGCGGAACCTGAACATACAATTGGAAGTGCAGTAACTGAAATACCTGTCAGTGCTGCTGTCATAAATGAGATTAGTCTTCTGTTTTTCATGTATAAATCCTCCTGAAAATTGTTTTTTATTTCCTGCTGTGAACTTCCTTGCTCAGGAAGCAGCCGGTGAACGTAATAATTTTATTAGAATGTATTGTGCTCCTGTACAGGTGATCCGCTTTGTTTCTTTCTTTTGCATTATTATATACTTTGTAAGCCATATAAGTCAATAGAATTTCGGTAAGTTGCAATTTTACTATGGTAAGTTGTCGTTTTACAAAGGTAAGCTGCAATTTTACCATTGTAAGCTGTACCCATGATGAACCGCTCCGGCTTTTCACAAAGATGGCCGCACTGCATTTCTGTCGGTTACGGACAGACGTTCCATGCGAAATTTTATTATAAATATTACCATATTTTTATCCTTAAAAATACAATCCGAAAAAAATTTTTTAAAAAACCTGTCTGATATTGCTTCTCATCTCCGTTTGTTTTTTATGGAGGCACAAACATCAGATCTGATTATTACAACCCCGCTTCCTTAAAAAGAAAAAACTCAAAAAACAGAAAGGACAATGATCATGAACAAAAAAATCTCAGCACTTGTTACATCAATTGCTATGCTCGCTTCTTCAGCAGCTTTCGTACCAACTGTATCAGCTCAGGCTGAATCGCCGAGATCTGCTGACCTCAGCACATCGAGCTTTTTCCCCGGAATAATCAATCAGGGCGGAGTAGGCTCATGCGTGGCTTGCACAACAGCATACTATCAGTTCACCTATGAGGCGAGAAAAGCTCTTTATCATTATGATCCCAGAGCAAATACCGAATTCACCTACTCTCCCGCATCTCTTTATCCTCAGATCAACGACGGCGAAAACTGGGGATCATGGGAATACAAGGCATATCGTGTTTTAAAGAACAGAGGAGCTCTTACTGTTGAAGAAATGCCTTATGACGGATGCTTTGATATGAGATTCTATAAAGACGAGAATAATATAAGAACATATTACAGTGACCCAACGAGAATCAATTATATAACCCAGGATGATTATGCATACAATAACATCCTTCTGCACAGCACAGCCAAAGATGAAAACGGAAACAGAATAATCAATGAAAATGATTTTGAAAAGGTCGATGTGGTCGGAGGTAAGCAGCGCTACAGAAGAAAAGGCGAATATATCACCGAAAGCGAATACAATAACCTCAGCGCATCTGACCAGGAATACTATGTGCCCGTTTACGGAAACAACTATACCGAGGTTCCGACAGGGCTTTACTGGCACGTAGCAAGAACCTACAGAGCTATTCCAAGAGATGAACAGGCTCTCTTCAATGCCCTCAAAATGAGACTTGACAGCTACGAAGGCTGGTCTATATGCTCACCTAACCAGGATCACGCATCAAAAGCGCTGATAACCGAAGACACCACCGTAGACTGGGATACAACAGATACTAAAGAAATAGAAGATCAGTTCATCAGCAATATAAAAGATGCTCTCGATCACGGAAAATTAGTAGCTACTTCAACCAGCTTCCACTATCTCGATTTTGAAGGAAATACATACCTGAAAAACGATAAGAATGAACATATAGTATTCCAGAACGTAACACAGTATAACAGATTCGGACTATTAAGATCCGGTCACGAATTCACGATCGTAGGCTATGATGATACTATCGAATGCGATATAAACAATGACGGAGATACTGACGATCCCGGTGAGAAGGGAGCTTTCAAGATCGCAAACTCATGGGGCACAGACTGGGGCAATGATGGTTTTGTATGGGTAATGTATGATGCAGTACATGAAGAATCCGCCCTTGATGACTGCCCTGCTCCGCCGGAAACAAATGACGGCAGCACTTACCAAAGATACCCCGCTTTTGAAGAGGCATATGTAATCAATGTTTCGCCGCAGGAGATAAAACTGGTCTCGGAGGTTGATGTAACTTCCCAGGATTACTACAGTCTGAGTGTAGATAACTATTCCTTCCATTCTCAGAAAATAACAAATGATATCATATCAGATTATGGTTCCACCCCTGTAGTATTCAGCGGTCCGATCTACACTGATATAACAAGATTATGCGGCTCTGAGATCAACAGAAAAGACTATACAGTCAAGCTCAATTCGGATTCCAAATACCATACCACAAAAACGATCGTAAAGGGCATCCGCCTCAAGGACGATAAGGGCAATATCGTATCGGAGTGTTCATTTAAAAACGGCGATGTTTACATGAAGGAACTCACCAACAATGAATCTCTGGAATACACATTATGCGTGAATTTTGAAAAAGGCGACCTGAATTACGACCACGAAATCAACGCTGATGATTACGGAAAGATAATGGAATACTTCGATATTTTAAACGAAGACACCAATGAAGATGAGAAAAATATAAAGATCGGCGAAAAGTTCTCATCATTCCAGCTTGAGCTTCTTGACTCAAACGACGACGGTATCATCGACGAAACAGACAGCAATTATTTTGCATCAATGCTTAATTCATAAAAACTGAAAAGCACATAAAAAATATCGGGAACGGCTTGTATAAGCTGTTCCCGATTATTTTATACGTTTTTTTCCTGCCTGACGAAATGCGCACACACCGCAAAGCACATGATTATCTGCACCACCGTTGAGCATGGAGTGGCAAGACCTATCCTGAACAGCGAACCGCCGCCGAAATGCTGCATTATGAATGCAACAGGGATCCTCACGAGAAACGCTCCCACTATGCCCTGTATCATTACAAACTTTGTTTTCTCTATACCGTTGTAAAAGCCTATAAAACAGAACAGAAAACAGGTGAACATACAGTCGATGGCGTAGGCTTTCAGATAGTCCCACGCAGCAGCGACAGTATCGGGCTTATTGGAGAACAGTCCCGAAAGCAGGTCTCCGTGGAAGAACGCAGTAAAGAACATTACAACACCAAATGCAAGTGATACTGCGATACCGCTTTTAAGAGCCTTTACGGCACGGTCTGTATACCCTGCTCCGTGATTCTGTGCAACAAAGGCTGCCATTGACTGCATGAACGCCGCAGGCACCAGCATGATAAAGGCGCATACCTTATTGGCGACACCTACTCCTGCGGAAGCAGTAACGCCGATCTTATTAACGATCGCAAGTATTACAAGAAAGGAGATCCCCACAAGAAAATCCTGCAATGCTATGGGCGTGCCGATGCGGAGAATGTTTTTAGCGCAGTTCCTTTCCAATTTCAGATCAAACCTGTGGAACTCAAAGGGCAGCTTTGTTTTCCTGATAATAAAGAACGATATGACAACGCTGACAAGCTGTGCCAGTACAGTTGCGAGAGCTGCGCCTGTCGCTCCGAGATGAAATACCGCAACGAACAGAAGATCACCGAAAACATTAAATACACAGGCAATGCCGACTGCGATGAGCGGTGTTCTGGAATCTCCGAGTCCACGAAAGATGCTCCCCAGCAGATTGTATGCCGTTATAACGAGAAAGCCGCCGCCGCATACTCTGATATAACTTTTTGTGAGATCAAAGGCTTCCTCGGGAGCCTGCATAATTGCCGCAAGTCCTCCTGCACCTGTAACACTTATAAGTGTAAACACTGCGCCCGTTAAAGCAAAGATGATAAGACCTGTCCCTATAGTCCTGGCCGCATCATCAGGACGTTTCTGTCCTATCTTTTGTCCGACGGCTACTGTTATTCCCATTGAAAAGCTGACTATAAGGTTAGTCAGCGTATGAAGTATCTGAGAGCCTGTGGAAACGGCAGACACATCGGCATCTGTGCCGAACTGCCCCACTACAAGCAGATCAACTGCACCATACATAGCCTGCAAAAACATCGCAAGCAGGACAGGCAGCATGAATTTCAGGAGCTTGGGCAGGATAGCTCCCTCGGTAAAGCTGTTATTATTCATCTGTATACCTCCGCAAAAAACCGGACAAAACAGCAGGCGTATCAGCTCTGCGGTCTTATCCGGCATTAAATCTCTGTTTAACGTTTTTCCTCCGAACTAACTTTACCATTATATCACGGTTTTTATACAGTGTCAAGCATTGTTATACCAGCTTGCTATTTCTTCCATTGTGTGTTATAATTGGAAAAAACATTGTCAGGAGGTCTTAATATGCTTGAATTCATAACAATAAACGAACACAGCAGTATCCGTATTGACGAGGGAAAGGTCATATACTCCGATCCGTACAACATCAGCAGCGCTGCTCACGACGCCGATATCATTCTCATCACTCACAGCCACTTCGACCACTACTCCCTTGATGATATACGCAAGGTGATGAAGTCCGATACTGTCATCGTCTGTCCCACATCTGTAAACGAGCCGAAGGAGCTTGATCTGTCCGTGAAGCAGGTCACCGCTGGCGAAAAGTTTGAAGTCCTCGGCGTAAGATTTGAAGCAGTTCCTGCGTACAATATCGGCAAGCCATTCCACCCTAAGTCCAACGGCTGGCTGGGATATATCATCGACAGTTCCGCTCACGGACGAATATATATTGCAGGAGATACTGACATAACTCCCGACAACAAGCAGGTAAAGTGTGATATTGCGCTCATTCCCGCAGGCGGTACTTTCACTACCGATGCGGTGCAAGCGGCGGAGCTTGCTAATGCTATCCGCCCTAAGTATGCTATCCCTATACATTACGGAACAGTCGCAGGCTCTCCCGATGACGGAGAGAAATTCCGCAAGGCTGTTGACAGCTGTATAGAAGTAGTTATAAAACTATAATATCAAGCCGATATCCGCTTTTAAATCCGAAAAAGCTCCGACTTTACAGTCGGAGCTTTATTCATTGCTGTTTACTTTATAAAAACCATGCCCCGGACAGTGAAGCTGCCGCTTCCTGAGATAGAAGCTTCAAGGTCGCCTGTTGTGTTCCGGCAGCAGCCGGGCTCGGCGTCATGACCGTCCCGTTCATGCTCAGAATAAGAACAGTTTTATAAAAACTGATTTACAAATACAAAATAAGAACAGATAGTATATTGTATTTTTCGTTATTCGGTTATAAGCTGTCTTATGCCGATCTTTTTTATCCTGCGTGACACAAGAAATGCGAACAGGAAGAAACATATACTGATAGCTGCTGCCGGAACAAGAACACTTGCAGGAGTAAGCGGTGTATAGAAGTTTGTTACACCTATTCCCCTTAACAGAATTGTTATCAGCTTATTCATGAACAGCATCCCCAAAAGAGTTCCGAGCAGTGCTCCGAAAACCGAAACAATAAAAAACCTTACAGCAAATTGCAGTCGCAGCCTGCCTGTGGTAAAGCCCTGTGACTTGAATATGCCGATATCATTCTTTTCCTGCGTAAAGGCCTTTGAGCTCATCATTGAAACTACTATAAACGCAAAGAAAAGTGAAAATGTATAGATTATGATCCTGATTACCTTGACCGCTGTATCGTATATTGCATCGTCATCATCATCCTTTCCCAATGTGACCTTAATGCTGTCGCCGTATTCTTCTTCAAGAGCGGCTTTTGCCTCTTCAGCCTTTGTTTCATCTTCAAGCATAATACTGCCATGATCAGTGTGTTTATGCAAACCAAGCTTTTCACCTGCATCTGTATTGATGGCAGCAGCTCTGCCCATATCGCTCATGGACATATATATTCCGGAAATGATGAATTCCTCATGGTTATCGAATTTAGCAATATTTACTGTATCGCCGAGTTTAATGTCCAGCTCATCAGCTAACAATTCGGTAATGACTATCTCGTTGTCGTATAAAGGTGCTCTGCCTTTTGAAGTCATGATATCTTCGGGATACATATCCATACGGCAATATACTTCTTCACCGTTTACAGATATATATGTGCCGAGAGAGAAATTTTTTCTTCGGATAGCAGCGTGTTCTTCCACAGTTTCGACTATCTTATCTATTTTATCCTTTTGTGTCATCTCATCGAAGGAAAAAACGATATCCCTTATATCCATTCCCATATTTTCTCCGGCTGTACGAGAGTTTACAGCTTCACTGAGGGCATTGACCATCAGCATGAAAAGCACAAGTATTGCTGCGATCAACACCGATGCAAAATATCTTCTTTTTGCAGATGTGAACTGACGCAGAGCCAGTGTTGAAGAAAGCAGCTTTGCACTTATGGGAAGCTTTATGCGGGTGTCAAAATATATTTCATTTCTGCCGCCTGAAATAGCACGTATAGGTGATACCTTGCATACCTTATGAGTGATAATATATATAAATACGACGCTGACTCCAAGTATCACAAAAAGGTAAAGAAACGTTTTTCCGAATGCATGATGTGTTTGTGTAATACAGCCTGATATCGGCTCAAAAACACGGGTTACAAGTCTCGTGAGAGGCAGTTCACAGAATATTCCGAGGACACTTCCGATGACTTCCGCAATGATATACTGAAGCATTATAAAAAGCCGTATCCTGAAGTTGCCGAATCCCTGAGATTTTAATATGCCAAGATTGGTATAATCCATTTCTATGCCCGTTGAGATGCTGTGTCCCATAATGATAAGTACGACTACGGCAAGTATAAGTATGAACACGAGCAGTATACCGAGTATGATATCCTGGTAAATGTTGGTATAGTGCATAGACTCGCTTTTGGTTGTTGCCCCCCACGCATTTGAGATTATATCCGTGTCAAGATTTACCTGACGGCGAATTTTCCCGTCGGATAGTGTGCAGTCGTCTGACTTGTACAGCTGTACGAAATATCCTGTGCCCCAGTGATCATCGCTGTTTTCCTTTGAGTTTTCAGCCATTATCATATCAAAATCCTTCTGTGAAACGAACATCCACTTCCAGCCTATGACCATTGCTCCGTACATCGGTTCAACTACAAATCCCTTTACAGTGAAATCGTAATCTCCGCTTATGGTGTGTGCAGTCACTTTGTCACCGATATCACATTTATATCTGCTCTTTGAACCGTAGCTCATGTATATCTCTCCCTCGGAAAGCGGAGGGATATTTTCTTCAAGGCCGTTGCACTCTTTATTCACAAGCTTTATGCCCTTGGGCAAAGGAGTAAAGAAACATGAGTTTTTGTTGCTGACTTTCTCTGATTCAACACCGTATGAAATTACAGCAGAAGGTGTTAATGTATAATGGTCGATGATAGCTTCATCATCAAGCTTCTGTCTCATTTCGTCAGTAAAAAGTACGTCCTTGAGCATAACCGTAATGTCTGCGCTGTTGGCTGAGGAATAAGCTTCGTTCAGGGAGTCGTCACAGCTTTTCCTGACACTGAATATAAGATTGAGCGCCATAGATATGATGAACATAAGGATCACTATGCTGATGAACGTGCCCTTCCTGCGGCGTATATTTGCTTTCAGCAAGGTAAGTATCTCCATACCTCTCACCTCACCATTCAAGGGAATTGAGCCATGCGTTTACCTGAGTCTCGCGGCTCTTCTCCTCAGACTGTTCATATGGTCTGAGAACAAGCTCACCAATAACGTTTCCGTCCGAAAGATAAAGCAGACGAGATGCTCTCAATGCTGCACGTATATCATGCGTTACCATGAGTATGCTCTGACCGCTGCGGTTGATCTCTGTGAGAAGGTCCAGTACCTCTGTAGTATTTTTACGATTGAGCGCACCTGTTGGCTCATCCGCAAAGAGAAGCTTCGGCTGATTAATAACAGCTCGTGCGATAGCACATCTCTGCTGTTCGCCGCCCGAGACCTGTGAGGGAAGATTTGTCTTTACGTGATCTATCCCCATTCTTTTCATCAGTTCATCCGCTCTGCTCCTCACCTCAGAGGCCGAGCATTTTTTATTAAGATATCCCGAAACGACAACATTTTCATACAGAGACAGATTGCTTACAAGATGCATCTGCTGGAAAATAAATCCGAAGTCTGAATACCTCAGCTTTGCAAGCTCCTTTTCGCTCATTTTAACGATATCTTTCTCATTGTATATCACAGAGCCTGCGGTAGCCTTGTCCATGCCGCTGAGAGCATAGAGCATTGTGGATTTTCCCGAGCCTGAAGCTCCCATTATAACGGTGAAGTCTCCTTCATATATTTCAAGGTCAACGCCTGATAATATATGTACCTGTTCGCCGTTGTGAGCAAAACTCTTTGAAAGCAGCCTGGATTTCAGAATTGTTTTTTTCATATTTTAAGCTTCCTTTCACTTTTACTGTTATAATTATACAGCAAAAGTTATTAAGAAGTACTTAAGGCTTTTAACGGAAATGATACCGTTACTTCCAGACCTCCCCCTGCCGCATTTCTGAGGCTTACTTCGCCGTTATGTGCTTCAGTGAGGTATTTTACGATATATAGGCCAAGTCCCGAACCCTGTTCGGTGCCTGTATTTTTTCCGCGGTAGAATTTCTCGAATATAAACGGCATATCTTCATCAAGGATACCGCTACCCGAATCGCGGAAATTTATCATAACGGCTTTTTCCGTTTTTTCAATTGATACAGTTATATCTGTATGGGCGTATTTTCTTGCATTGTTGATCAGGTTTTCGGTTATCTGCATAAGTCGGTTCTTATCTGCAAATACTTCGACAGTGTAGTCGGGACTGATGAAATGAATATCGTTCTGTTCCGCAGCAATCTCTTTTACGGAGCTTTCCATGAATGATATAAGCTCAAATCTCTCGGGCTGCATTTTCAGCTTGTCAAGGTCGGCAAGTGAGTGCAGTAAAAGGTCGTTGGTAAGTTTTGACACCTCGTCGCACTTGCGCATTATTACCGACAGATATTTTCTTCTTTTTTCCGGGGAACTGTCAAGATTTGCGTCAAGTCCCTCGGCATAAGCTCTTATGGATGACACGGGAGTTTTTATATCATGTGAGAGCGTAGCGATAACGGTCTTGTTGTTGTCTATGGCTTCACGTTCGCATGCCCGCGCCTTTGTTATCTCGCGGCGCATACTATCGAATGCCCACGTGAAGCTTCCGAAGTAATTTGAACGCTCGTAGTCGAGTGGGATATCGAAATTTCCCTGTGCTATCTTCTCGGCAAATTTTTTCATCTTATCAAATGGACGCAGTATTGAGAAATATACATATCCGAAGATGACTGCCACAAATACACATCCTATGATGCATATTATCAAAGCCTTATTGCTGTCAGGCGCCGGCATTGAATAATCATGGAGTTCTTCCTTTAATGCAGCCGCCTTCTGAGCAGCCTGTTCTGTTTCGCCCATTTTTATAAGCTGCTCCACTTCGTTTACAGCGACTATAATACCTCCGTTGGCATCAGGAATGTAATCTGCCTTATCATTGTATATAAACAGCGCCGATGCGGCTGTAATCAGAAACATAAAGAAAATGGAGATGCTGATTATCCTGCTTTTCATTATTCTGCCTCCAGTTTGTATCCGATTTTGTATACGGTCTTTATGTAGCACGGAGAAGCCGGATCGTCCTCGATTTTTTCACGCAGCCAGCGTATATGCACTGCAAGTGTTGAAGGCTCCACGTCAGAGAAAGTTCCCCATACGGCCGAGAACAGATCCTCTTTTGAGACCGCTGTGCCGGTATGCTCACAGAGACAAGCCAGCAGATCGAACTCCTTTAGCGACAACGCTACGGGAACACCGTTCTTGGTCACTGAACGTGAAGAAATATCCACTCTTACATTTCCGAATACGATCGGCTCCTGTTCTTCAGCATTACCATAAGCACGCCGCAGCAATGCCTTTATGCGTGAAAAAAGTTCCGCCATGGAATACGGCTTGGGAAGATAGTCATCACCACCGATGTCGAAGCCTGTTATCCTGTCGGATTCACTGGTTCTGGCGCTGGCAAAAATAACAGGAACATTTGATACGCTGCGAAGCTCCTTACATACCTCAAAGCCTGTAAAGTCGGGCAGATTGATATCAAGAAGTATAAGGTCGAAGCTTGTTCTGCACAGTATTTCAAAAGCCTGTCCGGCACTTTCTACGGAAGTCACATTATATCCGTATCCCTCAAGCATATCGGTTATCACAAACGATAAGTCGGTATCATCATCTATTATAAGGATATTGTTTTTCATACTCTTCCTCCCTGCGTTATTTGATCTATTTAAAATTCTTATATTAAATCATACAACATCACTCGTTTATTGTCAAGTTGACAGCATAAGAATCAGTATTATATATCCCGCTGACAGAGAGAAATTCCGCAATGCTGCCGGCAGCGGACTTCGTGCCTTATCAGCCTGTTAAGCTCGGATGAGAATAAAACAAAAACGAGAACAGCTTATCCCAGCTGTTCCCGTTTTCTGTATATATGATTAAAAAAGTCTTTTATTCTGCCTCTTCAGCGCTTTCCCCATAGCGGGTAAATCCGTCGATCAAAGACTTTTCGGCTTTACTGTAATCCTTTGAAGGATCGTATGCCATATATATCAGTGAATGATCCGAGATCCTCCATTTTCCGTCGCTGCATTTTACGAACTCAAGGTCTAAACACTCCATATAAGGATCCGTTTCCGTTTCAATCTTGTTGATCCTCTCCCAGACAAAGGAATTTTCGGTGACGTTGAAGGAACGGTCGGATATTATATTGTCCCAGTTTTCGGGATGATGCGCTAAATCGTCTTTCACAGGAACATAAAGAGCTCCGTTGTAGCCGATAACGTCAAATCTGCGGACCGGACTGTCAGGATCCGTTATTTTATCATCAACGTTATGATCGGAAAAATCATCGCAGTAAACATAGCGGCCGTTGATATTAACATCTTCACGATTATATGCAAAATACTTATCATAGTAATTGCGGAACTCTTCAAGATTGCTGTAACGGTCATCACTGACCTTGTAGTAGGTTACATGGTCATAGATCACAGTGCCCTCTTTCTTGGAATTAGGCCATAAACTCTGATCAAATGAACCGTCGGGATCATCACCGCCGTACTGCCAGAATGATATAGTCTCGGCAGTCGGATCAATAGTATCTGCGGTATTGAGGTTGTAGATATCCATATAAACCGGGAGATAATTGTTGAATATCTCCTTCATCTCCTCTTCGGTCGGAACACCTTCCGAATCGGAAGCGATCAGTTCGATGCCTTCGGTAACAGCTTCCGTAGCAATTTCCGTAAGAGGTTCGGTGACCGCTTCCGTAACTGCTTCCGTAACTAAAATATTATCAGTTGTCATTTCCTCTTCGACCTTAGCAGCAGGTCCTTTTCTTGCAAGAATACCCCTGTTCATGAATCCCAATGTGCCTACACCGCCGGCTACGACAACAAATGCAGCGGCTGCACAAAGCGGCTTATACCACACAGGACGTCTGTATTTCTCAACGCCGGAAACACTGATCTCGCTGTCGGCACTGTCTATATTTTTATCGGCCTTGATCATGTTATTAAACTTTCTTTCGCTCATTTCAAATACCCTCTTTTTTGTTTGTTCATCATCAGATGAGAAAGGGATCAGCTCTTCGATAATATCATCTTTTGCATTTTTCAGTATATCAAATTTCTTCTCACTCATAATGCATCCTCCTTAATACCTCTTACGGCAAGTGCCTCTTTCAGCTTGTCTGCTGCACGTTTGCATCTCATTCTGACGGCTGAAGGCTTCATAGAGAGTAGTCTGGATATCTGCTGCGAATTCTTGTTGTAGTAGAACTTCTGGATCATTATAATGGAATCCGGAGTTCCCAGTTCTTTTATACATTCCATAAGTATCCGTCTGAGTTCCGATCTTTCACTTTCCGCTGCCGGATCCTCTCCCGAGCTTATCTCAGGCGCATTCTCCTCGTCTATCGAGAAAGAACTGTCTGCATTTCTTGACAGTCTGCGATAGCAGTCGATACATTTGCGCTTGGCGATAGTGCCGATATAGCCCTTCAGCTCACCCGTTGCATTTCCGTCATTCAAACTGAAGAACACCTCTGCGAAGATGTCGCTGATACATTCCTCTATGTCCTCATTTGTAAAAAAGTGCAGACGGTTAAACGCTATAGCACGAACATAGCTGTAATATTCATCGAAAAGCATTTCATGAGCTTTTCCCGATGTTTTCTGAAGCAGTGAATTGTACTCTGCGCCCGTCATTATTTTTCCTCCCTGAGAACTTGTTTGTGTATGCTGAAGCTTCCATGGCAGCTTTCACTAACTACATTCGATGAACATTCACGAAGTGTCACAAAAAACGAAAAAAATTTTTTCTTCCGAAACAAACAGCGTTTTGATTATAACATATCCGTATCCGATTGACAAGTATTCCCTTGCTGATCAATCTATTCTTACATATTCATTTTTACCGATACACCTAACAGACAAAAGCTCCTCAGATATGAGAAGCTTTTGCTGTATTACAGGCAGTATTTCTCCTGTATCCGGCATATGACCGGAGCTTTATCGAATACTTAATCTCCCAGTAAATATTTCTTTATGCAAAGTGCGTCATCTACAGTAAGACCATCACCGTCAACATCTGCATTTTTAAAACCGGCTGAGGTTATATGCTCGGCAGCTGTTCCATCTATGCCGTACTTGTTGGGATTGGATAATGCCTGCATAATAAGTATTACGTCTGACATATCTATATTGCCATCACAATTTGCATCGCCATTGCCATGAGCTTTAGCCTTTCTGTTTGAAGCGGACTCCCTCATAAGACGTATCATGCCTCCATTGCCGATATAGAGTTCATCAGGTCTTACAGGCAGATAAGAAGCTGTTCGTTTCAGAACAGAACCGTCATAAAATCTGAGTACAGTTATCATTGTGCCGCCTATAGTTTCATCGCCGAGGTAAACCTTGCCTGTTTCTGTGACACCATCGGTATAGGTAAGCTTATATGTGCCGTCAGGATTAATATCCATAGTACCTGCATCTTTTGCAGAAATATCAACAGTATAGTTGCCGTCTGATTCCTGATACTTCCAGCTTCCGATGAAATCAGACATTTTTGCTTCAGATGCTTCCTTGCGTACAATGCGAGAAATCTGGTTATTTCCATGATAGATCGTGTCAGGATCATCACTGTGATAATAGCCTCCGAACATTCGCTCCTCACCTTCATATAAGCTTATACACTGGAAAGCTGTACCGCCTATATCTTCAATACTGAATTTAACTGTTCCTGACGATGTCTTTCCGTTAATGCCGGTATAATCGTATGTTCCGTCTTTATTTATAATAATTGTTCCGCAGTCTGTCGGACTTATGTTTACACAAAGGTCAGTATCCGAAATCTGGTATTTCCACTGACCTGCGAGATGATCAATGTCTGTTGTTTCAATTGAAGCTTCCGATACCACGGAAGTCTGTGCAGTATCTGCTGCATATGCAGAGCATACAGGAACTGCTGAAAACATAATGCTGACGGCAGCTATAAAAGAAATAAGATTTTTCATTTTTTCTCCTCCGAATTTGTTTCATAAAGTCTATAAGATCGATCTTTCATAACTAACATTCGGAATTCAAATTACAAGTGTTACATCTTTCAAAAAATTTTTTTGAAGTTTTTATCGGATCAAATAATAAAGCTCCGACCATCCGGCCGGAGCTTTAAATTATATCTCAGTTATTTGATTTATGATCTGAAATTCATCTAAAAAAACAAGTATTGGACGCTTTTTAAAGGAATGATCCAAATCGCACCGATTTTTACATTTTTTTCAGATACTCATCGATCGGGACAATATCATCTTTCGTTGTGGAAACATATGTATAGTATGCAAGGATATTTGAAGCATCCACTGCATTTATCTGACCGTCATCATTAACATCAGCCGCAAGCTTCTGCTCTTCGGTATATTCTCCGTTCTGATTTGTGGAGATACGCGCATAATATGCAAGAACCGAGGAAGCATCAACAGCGTCCACCTGACCATCATTGTTTACATCACCAAGATTGACGGTTTTCTCCCAGACAGCGTGCAGTGTATGATCTTTATCCATTTCTACGGAACTGTTTTCGGTAATATTATCACTATTTGCTGAAACCACACAGAAATCATTTATTGTAAAATCTCCGCAAAGCGTATCACTATGGAAATCAACAAAGCAAAAATTCGGATGATAATAGCTTTCGTCAATTTTTACTCGTCCATATATACGATTACCCTCAATCGTATAATAAGATTTATCAACATCAACGTCATTGATATCCATTTCAGTTGGCGGAGTATCATTCAGTGATACATCAAAAATAACAGTACTTCCTACAGGGAACATACTTATACTTGTAGAGAAGAAGCTTCCGGGTGAAAGACGGACTATATAATATCCATAATCATCAAAAAAGCTTTTTTTATAGCTAACACCTTCGCCAATAACCCAGCCTCTGAAAGTATAACCATCACGCTTGGGTGTTGGTAATTCACCGTAAACATCTCCAACGCTTACTTCTTTAGACTCCGTTGAAACGGTACCTTCGCCCGGATCAAATGATATTAATATCTTATTTACTGTTGTAGTTGTGGTGGTGGTAGTAGTCGTAGTAGTTGTGGTGGTTGTAGTTGTAGTCGTCGTTGTCGTAGTAGTCGTCGTTGTCGTAGTAGTCGTTGTAGTTGTAGTTGTAGTCGTCGTTGTCGTAGTCGTCGTTGTCGTAGTCGTTGTTGTTGTAGTAGTTGTGGTGGTTGTAGTAGTTGTTGTCGTAGTCGTAGTAGTTGTAGTAGTTGTGGTTGTCGTAGTAGTTGTTGTGGTAGTCAGATCAATTCTGAGTTCTCCGCTTTCATCAACCGATACATCGCCGTTCTTACCGATATTGGATAAGTATTGCTCCGCAGACTTGGCATCAACATATTTCGCCAGATCCTAAGTTATTACACCTGAAGCCTCTGAATATACGGTTATATTTGCCTCGGTTATATTTCCTGTTATATTGAACTTTTTACCCTTAGGAACATAGATGCCGCCTTTTTCACCGGTTATATCGAGTTTGCCCTGAAGATTCAGCTGCATTTTTCCGGTACAATATATGCCATATTCTTTTTCACTCTTTATGCTTCCGCCTGATATATTTATTATTCCCTTGGAAGAGGGACTGTAAATACAATCACCTATATCGGAATATATTTCTGTTCCGATAATATTAAGAGTTCCCGCATATTCACTCGGAGTCCATATAGTTGAGCAGGTATCAACAGTTCTTTCCTTATCTTTACTGATGTTTTCCAATTTTCCACCTATAAGATTTGTAGTTCCCTCGGTTGCTCTAAGTGAAAGCGGACAGCTGTAGTATGACGTAATAACGCCGTCATAAAAATCGAATGTTCCAGTACTGTTAAGCCTTACGGTTGCATAATCGTTTCCTTTGTCATTACCGTTTATTGTACCGCCATATACTGACAGTTTACCTGTTACTACAATAAGATTTCCCGAACCATTACTGTTAATAACACCTTTTCCGTCAGTATCTGTGTCTCTGATAACAGCTTCACCGCTGACATATATACTGTCAATATTTACAGTATGTCCATTCAGATCAAGGTCAAGATAATCACTGACAGTTATACCTGACGCTGTAACATCGCATTCAAGCTTATAATAACCTGATGTCGGAAGGCTCTTTTCATCTGTCCATGAATGAACCGTTCCCTTTTCTTCAAGCTGTTTGAATGCCGTATCAAGATCATTACATACAGTATCGATCAATTCCTGAGCTGATGAAGCATCATTATTTACCTTTTGGGCATTTTCAAGAGCTGTCTTAAGCGCAGCAACACTTTCCTTGGTATACGTTTCTATCTTCTCATCTTCGATCAGTTCCTGAACAGAGCTTATCAGAGCTGCAAGCTTTTCTTTATCCGGATATGCGGGTATAGAGTATTCTGTCAGTTTACCTTTGCTGAGCTTGGCAATATTCAGCAGATTATCGCTGCCAACATAAAGTACATACTGATCGGCACCTGATACTGTGGTTCTGATCCTTTTATAATTGCCGACAGGTGTTTTTACAGCAATATCATTAACAAATTTTCCATCCTGATAGAATACCAGCGAAGTATCATCTATTGCTGCATAGTATATTTTATTATTAGTGTCTTTAGTAAGATCAGCAGCAGTATTACCGAATTCAATTTCGCTTCCTTCTAAAAGCGAGGCTGTACTCTTATCATCTTCAACACTGGTTTTGATGATTTTATATTTGCCGTCAATATGTATCAATGTATAAGTATCCGTCCCTATACCGCAGTTTTCACAGACTTTAAGAGAATGATAGTTTTCATTATAAGCTGTACTTCCTTTTGAAGAAGCAAAACCTGCTTCATAGCTCTTATCCGATCCGCCCATCCACTTTGACCATGAATACAGCCAGTAAGCAATATTATATCCATTATCATTTAATGTCAAAACGGGTGTTGAAGCATATGATCTGTCTCCGTCAGGTGATGAAAACCAACCTGTTCCGCTGACAATGACCTTTTTTTCAAATTCACCTGTTTCATTCGTAGCATACATAAGATCGGCATCATGATAATAATCATCTTCTGCGCCCTGTGAATCCATATATGCAATATGGACATATCCCTTATTATCCACTTCAATGTCGGGAGATGTCAGTACACCCTCTTTTTCATTACAGTCATTTGAGGTAATAATCACAACATCAGACCATCCGTTTTTAGTCATGGATGTATAAGCAATGTCACCGTCTGCATTAACATAAGCAATATGTGCAGTACTCTTGACAAGCGTCATCGCTGCATCAGTAGAAGCAGGCGCCTCTTTACCCACAGGCTGCTCATCCCAGCTGTTGTCAGCGGGGTTATATATGCCATAATACAACTCACCGCCGGCGGTATCAATTCCCTTTAAAAAAAGAACGGCAATATTTCCGTCAGGAAGAGCCTCAGCATCCATTAACCATCGTACCGGAACCCCCTCGGCATTAGCTTTTGCCGCAGGAAGCAATGTCAGACAAAAGACCAGTGACATAATCAGGCTGAGAATTCTTTTTTTCATTGTACAGACCCCCTTTAAAATAGCTGCTTCAATTTTATTCATTCGCACTTAATAACGAACAGTATAAATACTTCGGCAGACATAATATAAAAACACAGCTCTACTCCGAGGTGAATACTGTACTTTATCAACTTATCACTCCGGAAAACCACAGCAACAATATGTATATGTGATATTTCGCCTATGTCATTTCTCCCCCGAGCAACTAAACACAGTTTCTGTATTAAAATAATTCTATCACACTTTCAACATTATATCAATTCATAATTGTTATATTCTGTAAACATTCTATTAATTTTTTGTGCTGTTTTCACATTTTTGATGCAATGCGTTAAAAATATAAAAAATCCTGAAAGCATTGTATCTGCTTTCAGGATCTGAATCTACATATTTAATGGCCGCTTCGTTGTTATATTTGAACAATGATTTTTACCAAATACACTTTCTGCTTGTTTCATGGTAATCATAAAAACCACCGCAGCAAGAACATATTCTTTCCGTATATGTTACTCTCCAATAATTCTTTTTGTTTCCTTCATTAGCATAACCATATCTTGTTCTGGTACCGTACTCCAAGTGATAGCCATGCGGATGCGGGTCACTTGGCTTACATGAATATGCTAAAGCATTAGCAGCTGAGCAAGTACCAAGGAGCGTGAGTGCAATTGTTGCAGTTAAGAGTTTTTTTACGACCTTTTTCATTTTTTACCAACTTTCATAGTTTATTTAAAGTCTTTGCAAGACTTTATATATAAATTATACGTTTTAAGCAAGAAAATGTCAATACCATTTTAGAATTTTTTAAATTAAACCGTATAAAAACCATGACTATTAATCACACAGAAGTATTTACACGCCGTACAAGCAGCGGATGAACTCAAACAGCATGTAGTATAAAAAACAGAGGCTCTCCTGTATTTGGAAAGTTTCTCCTTTTTTGCTTCTTTTTATAGCTTTTTGTAACTATAATGACAGAATAAGGCTATTTCTATATTTGATAAAATAAATAAGCGTTCTCCCTTATCAGGAAAACGCCTATTTACCGTTATTTGCTTGGAGCTGATGATCGGACTTGAACCGACGACCTACGCCTTACCAAGGCGTTGCGCTACCGACTGTGCCACATCAGCACCAACAAATAATATTATACAACAACGGGGAGTAAAAGTCAAGAGGAAGATATATTATTTTTTATGTTAATCAAAAAAATCCGAAATTTTTTTCAAAAAAAGCTTGACAAGCGTTTTAATTTCTGATATAATATTAAAGCAGTCACGAAAAAACTGTAATGCGAGTGTGCTGGAATAGGCAGACAGGCACGTTTGAGGGGCGTGTGTCGAGAGACGTATGGGTTCAAGTCCCATTACTCGCACCAGGAAGCGTTTACCGAAAGGTAAACGCTTTTTTGTTGTCTCCGCGTCAGTATCTTCGCGGATAATTCTGCCATAGCAGTAAAACAGCCCGCTTCCCCGAACAAAAGTCAGGAAAAAGCGGGCTGTTTCAATTATATACAGAGGAGAGCTGTAACCGTTAATTATTGCGAATAGCGGCAAAGAACTGATCTGTTGTCATTCCGTAAACTGATGCGTTGACCATTCTGTCATACGAATGTGTCAGTGCAAGCTTAGTGTTATTCATGCTGTATCCATGTTTGGAAATGAGTGCGGAATACCATGAACCGTCAGAAAGGTTTACATATACGTAATCAGCCTTATCATGAGCTTTTCCGTTTACAAAGTCATTGTCTACATCGTAGATCAGCAGTCTTGCGTCCCAGCCGTTCCAGCAGGGATCGTTCTTGTCGGAAGCGTCGTTCTTATACTCCATACCGAAGCATACAACAGCATGGCCGGCAGAATCGGCAGGCATGATCGTAAGAACAGCTGCATCTGCGCCGTAGGTGATATTCTCAGCATAGAGCAGTGCTTCTCTGTCAAATACATACTGAGAATTAACGTAATTATATGTCTGATAATCAAAAGCTCTTCCGATTTCAACTAAAGTGTTTGCCCATACAGTTGTGGCATAAGACTTGACAGAGTATGGAATAGGATTGCCTGTATTAGTATGTACATCACGGAGCTTGTTATATCCCGGGGCATATTCAGATACCGAAAGATATCCCGATGAAGTCAGTGCACTGACAGCTGCCATACCTGCGCAGATACCGTGGAACTTTGTATTATTGTAGCCGTTTGCATAAGGCTCATGTTTATTCTCAAAATGATAATACGGATAACCGTCTGCACGGAATACTCCCCAGCTGATACCGGTATTAGCTTTGTACCACTCATAATCGGTATAGCGTGTTGACGCATAGGAAGCAGCATCGCTGGTATTCTTGTATGTCATCTGCTGAGATGCAGCGTATCCTTTAACATTGCTGTTATTTGAGCTTCCCCATAAGATAAAATTACTCTTTTTTCCTGTATAATTACGCATATGATCATAGCCCAGTGCTTCCGAACCGATCCATACATAATCATTCTTGCACGCAAAATATCTCATAGGATCACAGCCGTAAAATGCACGGGTTCCGATCCAGTAAAGATTATTGCCTGTAAAGACTGTTCTCAGTGAATGGCAGTCCTCGAAAGCGTGTTCGCCTATGCTTGTTGCATTTGAAACGTCGATCTTCCTGATACCGTTAACATTATGGAACGCATAATTACCGATATTCTGTACAGTTGAAGGCAGCTTTATAATACATTCGGTATTGCGGTCCGAGCTGCTGTACTCAAAAGCATTCTCGGGTATACTTGTAATAGACGATTCCGAGAGATCAACTTTTTTAAGATTATAGCATTCAGCAAAAGACATTTTGGACATAGTTTCAAGATTCGGCATATAGATCTCTTCAAGACCGCTGCAGCCTCTGAACGCCATTCTGCCCACATTTTTAACATTCCTGAAAGTACTGCCGCCAAAATAAGCATTTTCGCAGTTCCTGAAAGCATGATTGCCAATACTTGTTAAAAGCATATCACCATTTCCGTTTATTGCAGAACCTGAAAAATACTTTAAATTTGTACATCCCATAAAAGCTGAGTTACCTATTTCGGTAATATATCTCGGTAAGCTCACCGAGTTCAATCTGGTCTGATCTCTGAACGCATCATCCCAGACCTTATCTACCTGATACTGATAATTTCCGTTAGTATATGTTTCGGGAACATAAATATTTACGCTGTCCTTATATGTTGTACAGCCGATGACCTGACAGGTAGTTCCTCTGAGATCGGGGATACCGAAATAAAGAGTGTAGCCCTCGGAAGGATTATCGAGGCTGTACCCATAATGTGTTCCCGAATGAACATCTGATGCTGCTGATGCAACTATCGGATTAACGCTTACGCCTGTAAAAACATAGCCTGTACTGAGCGGAGCGCAGAATGCTGCCGCAGTACATAAGATCGCAATGCTTCGTTTGATTTTGTTATTCATATTTTTTATTCTCCTTATTGTGTTTTTTATTAAAGCCGGAAAACAGTGTGCACTCCTGCCGCCGACTAAAATGAGTCTGTTATATGATATGATACTGCTACCGGTATGATAATTGTCCAAACCGTTTAACGATTATATGCATCATTATACAGGCAATCCTGCCGTTAGTCAACAGATTTAAGATAAGCTGTAAAAAAACGGGGGTAAGTTGCATTTTAGAGGGGGTAAGTTGCATTTTCAGCGGCATAAGCTACAGAAAATTTTACATCTCACATTAATCGAAAACTCTCTAATATACACAGTGAACTCTTCATGTCAGGTTTGCAATTATTATCATTCTGTGATATAATGAATGAAGTTCATATGATATGATTTTCATAAACTGTAGCTGACGTAAAACAAAAAGCTCTGAACGGAGTGATAATATGGATATAAAATACCTCAGGCTCCTTGCAAAGGAGTACCCTACCATCGAAAGCGCAGCCAGCGAGATAATAAATCTTTCGGCTATTCGAAGCCTCCCCAAAGGCACGGAATACTTCTTCAGCGATATGCACGGAGAATACGAAGCCTTCCTGCATATGCTGCGCAGTGCTTCGGGAATGATAAAGATAAAGATAGACCTTGTGCTGGGCAAGACCGTTTCGGCTGCCGACCGCGAAAAGCTTGCCGAGCTGATATACTATCCCGAAAAAGAGATAGCCCGTCTTGCAGGCTGCGGTGAGCTGTCCGACGAATGGAAGCGGCTCAGCATATACCGCCTTATACTTGTGTGCGAGACCGTTTCCGCAAAGTATACCCGTTCCCGTATACGCAAGCGCATACCTGAGGATATGGTATACATACTCGACGAGCTCCTCAACGTCACCGACGACGTAAACAAGGACTACTACTATGACGAGATAATCGGCGCCATAATCAGTACAGGCATAGCCGAGACCTTTATAATCTCACTATGTAAGCTCATACAGTCCGTATGTATAGACAAGCTTCATATAATCGGAGATATTTTTGACAGAGGTCCCCGTGCGGATATAATACTTGACGAGCTGATGAAGATGCACGACGTGGACATACAGTGGGGCAATCACGATATATCATGGATGGGAGCTGCCGCAGGAAATCCCGCGCTCATAGCCAATGTCATACGCATAGCCATGAGGTATAACAACTTCGACGTACTTGAGGACGGCTACGGTCTCAATCTCCGCGCATTGGCTGTATTTGCGGCGGAGACCTACGAGAACGACGATTGCAGACTTTATATGCCCAACGCTCTTGACGACAATATCTACGATCCTGTTGACCTTGACCTTGGTGCAAAGATGCACAAGGCCATCACCGTAATACAGCTGAAGCTGGAAGGACAGCTCATCGCCAAGCACCCCGAATGGGAGATGCAGGACCGCGATATCTTCAGCAGAACGGACTTTGCAAAGGGTACGGTCACCATAGACGGCAGGGAGTACGAGCTCCTTGACAAGAGCTTCCCCACCGTTGATCCTGCATCGCCGCTGGCGCTCTCCGAAGGCGAAGCGGAGCTCATGAACGTGCTGAAGGCCTCCTTCCGTCACAGCGAAAAGCTGCAAAGGCATATACGCTTTATCTACGCCAAAGGAGCTATGTACAAGACAGTCAACAATAATCTGCTGTTCCACGGCTGTATCCCCATGGACGAAAACGGCGAGCTCCAGAGCGTTAGTATTCGCGGCAGGAAATACTCGGGCAAGACTCTGCTGGACAAGCTGGGCGAGCTTGTGAACCAGGCATATTTCAGCAGCGGTGAGGAGAAGGATTACGCAGATGACTTCATGTGGTATCTGTGGTGCGGAGCAAAGTCTCCCCTTTACGGCAAGGACAAGATGGCATTCTTTGAGCGCTGTTTCATCGCAGACAAGTCTCTGCATACGGAAAATTACAACGCTTATTATACCTTCTCGGAGAAGGCTGACGTATGTATGTCACTGCTGGAGCTCTTCGGACTTGACTCAGAAAAAGGCCATATCATCAACGGCCATGTCCCCGTAAAGATAAAGAACGGCGAAAGTCCCGTGAAAGCCGACGGAAAGCTGCTTGTCATCGACGGCGGCATATCAAAGGCATACCAGTCAACGACGGGTATTGCAGGCTATACTCTCATATACGACTCACACAGTCTCAATCTTGCCGAGCACAAGCCCTTTGTGGCAGGTGAAAGCGGAAATACTCCCACCATCAGACTCGTGGAGAAGCTGGAACGCCGCGCAAATATTTCCGATACCGACAAGGGTGAGGAGATACTTGACAAGATAAACGATCTCCGCCAGCTCCTTGAAGCCTACAAGGCAGGCCTGATAAAATAAGCCGGGGCTCTGCTTCCCGGCTTCGTATAAAGAAAAAGCCCGTACAGTGTACGGGCTTTTTTATCTGTTCAGTTACCGATCATTCAAATTCGTATTCACCGTCGTAATTCTTCTTGAATTCCTCGAAGACCTCGTTAAGAAGGGCATCATCATCCACAGAAACGAATTCGTCCTCCTCGGGATCCTCACCGGGGATTATCTCAAGGATCACTACCTCGTCGTCCTCATCGTCCCAGGGCAGCAGCACACCGTATAGGTGCTCCTTATACTCCACTGTGCCGATGATTTCAAAGGAGACCTCATTGCCGTCATCGTCAGTAAGGGTGATGCAGTTTTCTATTTCGTCCTCGTTCTCAAGCTCGTCGAGCTCTTTATCGTTCATATCGCTCATAGTGATACCTCCGCAAAATTAATATAATACATTTTAACACATATACCTGCAAATTGCAATAGTCTGCGCTAATTTTTCAAAACAAGGACAGTCTTTATCCCGTAGGCGCGGAATATCTCTATGCAGTTCCTGTCGATGACCTCTCCGCTTACCGCTATGGGCACCGCAGGCGGACAGGGCACCTTCACCGATGCGCATATCCTGCCCTCTGCCTTCTCAACGGCTATTTCCTCAGCAGGTGCAAAGGCGGCTTCACGGATGGCGCAGGCCATCTTCGGAAGCTTCAGCCGAAAAGCGGGCCTGCTTTTATCATATCGGGAAGCTCCCGAAACCGCGCTTTCCAGCGCGGCGCGAAGCCGCCCGAAGTCTCCCGCCGCCGAAAACGGCGACATAAGAAGTATCACCAGCTCATCATCTGCGTATTCACATTCCACACCGTTCTGCCGCAGGAGTTGAGCAAGCTCCTTCCCGCAGAAGCCGCTTTCAGCAGCTCTTACGGTAATATGAAACGGATCTCCCTCCGCGAATAACAGTCTGCCGTCAAAGCTGTTTTTCAGTTCAGCCAGCCGAGGGAGAGTCGCGGCAATATCACTGCGGATATTTTCCGCGATATATCGGTTGCAAAGATCGAGAGAAGCCATTATCAGGTACGACGGACTTGTGGAACCGAAAATACTCATCGCCTGCTTCAGCACAGGAGCATATTCCTCACGGGAGGTATGCAGGACCGCCGCTCCCGTAAGAGCAGGCAGCATTTTATGTGCGGAGTCGCAGCAAAGATCAGCACCCAGCGCAACAGGATGTATATTCCGGGGCATAAAAGCCAGATGAGCGCCGTGAGCATTATCCACAAGGAGCCTTGCTCTGTAACGCCGGCAAAGCTCTGCCAGCGCGGCAACGTCTGCCAGTCTTCCCGTATAATCGGGTGACGTTATGTACAGGCAGGCAGGCTTATCCGAGGCTGCGAGAGCCTCCTCGGCATCGGAAAGCAGCAGCTCTCCCGAAAGAATACCGCTGCTGTACCGCGGCAGCAGCCACTGCACATCGAGCCCCAGAAGTGCCGCCGCATTAAGGAAGGCGCGGTGAACGTTCCTCGCAGCGATTACCCGCCGTCCCTCCTGCTTCATAACAGCCAGCATGGCCTGTATGCACAGGGTAGAGCCGCCTGCTGAAAAGGCAGAGCCTGCGCTTCCGTAAAGAGAAGCGGTATTGCGTTCACTGTCTGCAATTATACCGTCAGCCTCAAACAGGCTGTCCGCTCCTGATATTTCGGTAATATCAAGGCGAAAGGCCTCCGCAAGCCCCGCCGCGGGCGAGCCCCCCTTATGCCCGGGCATATGAGCGCGGAGAATATCAAGACCGGCGTACTGCCGGAGAAAATCATAGATCGGAGTATCCATTGAAACACCTCATACGTAATACTGCAATATCCTGAATAATCTCAGTTTTGCACGGGACATGGCAGCTGAGGCCGCCTGCGGGGATATACCCAGCCTGTCGCCTATATCCGTCAGAGTCATGTCCTGAAAATAGTATAGCATAATAATCTCCTTTTGTCTCGGGGTCAGCTCATTATTAATAACTTTTAACATTACACGCCTAAGCATCGCTGTTCTTTCGTCCATGTCATTATGACCGAGCAGCCGCATTATCCTTTTGTCTGTCTCGCCGTTAGCCTTATCGGAATATGTCACACGTTTCGCCATAGTCTCTCACCCCTCCGACGCAGGGAAAGTGCTCCCGGAACCGTGGCTGACAGCGGATAAAAAATAGTTGTGAAAGCTGAAGAGATATGCCATGATATTGCCCCCTTAAAAGTAAATAAAGAAGCACGAGCAGCAGATGCTGCGCCCCTGCGGAGCGGAAATCACGGAAAGAGATCCGCATAATGCAAAGACTGGTCTTGATAAGATAGCTTTTGAGAACTAATGTTCCATTCCTTGTAATTATATTATAGAACATTTGTTCCCGAAAGTCAATAGCTTTAGGTTTTTTTGTTCATCTTACCGAAAGAAAAAACATAACGCAGCAGACGTTCTCTCACCCTGAGGCCATAACAAAAAGAGACTGCCGAAGCAGTCCCTTCATGCTCTTAATTCTTTGCTCTCAGCTCGATATTAACAGCATCATATTCATTTGTGATCTCGTCTTCGGGAGCCTTCGTAGCAAGGGATACGACTATAATGGCTATAATTGCGCAGATGAACGCAGGAAGAAGCTCATATATAGCCAGGACACCGCCTATAGGCGCAATGACGAACTTCCATACGAATACCATTACAGCACCCACGATAAGGCCTGCCATAGCGCCCCACTTGTTTGAACGCTTCCAGAAAAGCGAGGTCAGCATAACAGGACCGAAGGTAGCGCCGAAGCCTGCCCACGCAAAGGATACTACTCTGAATACAGAGCTGTCCTTGTTCCATGCCAGCAGTATGCCTAGAGCCGCAATGACCAGCAGTACCGTTCTTGCGACCTTCATTGAGCCCTTGTCGCTCATCTTGAGATTGAATACGCCCTTGAGGATATTCTCTGACATTGATGACGAAGCCGCAAGGAGCTGCGAATCCGATGTAGACATTGTGCAGGCAAGGATACCTGCGAATACCAGACCTGCAATAATTGCAAGTCCCGCATGGTGCTCGCTCATGTACTGTGATATCCTGATAACAACTGTCTCTGAGCTTGTGCCGTCCAGTGTTTCAATTTCTTCGCTGTTAGAAAGGGCGTTTCCGATAAAGCCTATGAATATAGCCACAAACATGGATACAACTACCCAGACGGAAGCTATCCTTCTTGAGGTCTTGATCTTGTTCTTATCCTTTATAGCCATAAATCGGAGAAGGATATGGGGCATACCGAAGTAGCCGAGTCCCCACGCAAGAGTCGAGGCAATGGTCAGGGCGTTGTAATCATCCGCACCGCCTGTCTTGGGATTATGGATATTGCTCAGAGAGAAATATCCTGCGATATTATCTGCATTGTCAATAACATTGCCTACTCCGCCGACGGAATTGATACCAAAGATAACGATGCTTATGAGAGCCACAGTCATTACTATACTCTGGATAAGGTCGGTGGTACTTGCAGCAAGGAAGCCTCCAGTGCAGGTGTATGAGATGATTATGACAGCACTTACTATCATGGCGATATGGTAATCCCAGCCAAAAAGCGAGCTGAAGAGCTTTCCGCAGGCTGAGAATCCCGAAGCCGTATAAGGCACGAAGAAAATAAGGATAATGACAGCCGAAATGCCCATCAAAGCCCTTGACTTGTCCTTATAGCGTGTGGAGAAGAAATCCGGGATAGTGATGGCACCGCAGCGCTGACTGTAAACCCTGAGCCTTTTTGCAACTATGAGCCAGTTGAGATAGGTACCCACAGCAAGTCCGATAGCTGTCCAGCCTGCTTCGGCTCCGCCTGTAAGGTAGGCAACTCCCGGGAGTCCCATAAGCAGCCAGCTGCTCATATCCGAAGCTTCGGCACTCATGGCAGTTACCAGCGGACCGAGCTTGCGGCCGCCAAGATAGAAATCTCCCACGTTTTCATTTTTCCTTGAGAATACGAGACCTACCAAGACCATGACGACAAGATAGGCCACGATGGTACCAAGAACAATAATATCTGTTGTGTTCATACCTTGCTCCTTTTTATAAAATTTAGAGATAATAACTATTTTTAATTATACATCATGTTTTAATTTTAGTCAATATTCAAAAACAACAAATATTATGTTTTACTTTTATGCAATATCCAAAATAACAAATACCTTTATTTCAGATAATATCAAAGGCTAAAAAAGCATAATTAAAGGGCGCAGGATATGCGCCCTTATGATCGGTATAAACTTTTTACTGCCCGTCCGCAGCTTCTCCGCCGTCTTCCGCAGCAGTCTCCTCACTGCCGTTTTCTCCGGCAGCAGGCATAACATCAGTAACGACCTGCTGTGAGGTCTCATCATCATATACGATATCCTCAGGCAAAGCTTCCTCAACAACGGGAACTGCCGAAGCAATATCCTCGCGTATGCCGTCAGAGCAGGCGCTTAGCTTCTGCATATCGATGATACCCGAGCATGAAACGTCATCTCCGCTGCCCTTTCTGGTCATGGCAGGCAGGAACTCGCCCAGCTGACGGACGCCCTCCTCCATGCCGTTTTCCACCATGGTAAGAGCAAGACCGCGGAAAAAACCGAAGAGTTGCTCCTCATTCCAGTAGGAGTTCTCAACTCCGTCCGTGCAGAGAAATACCGCAGCAGGCAGAAGCCCCTTGGGAAGGTAAAAGAACCTTGCCGAGAGAGCGGCGTCGTCCTGACACATAGAGGTAGTGACGTTCTCATAGCAGCGGGGATCCTCGGGGACAGGTGCATAGACATTGCTGTCGCCGTCGATGACCACGCATTTTCCGTCGCCTATCTGCGCCCCGAAGGCATAGTTATCGGTAACCGCCGCAAAGAGCAGCGTAGTACCGTAGGCGCTTATATATTCTCCCTGCTCGTATCTTGTACGGTAGTGAGCAAATTTCTCGGGTATACGGCCGATCTCCTCCTCGGTGAAGGGCTCGTTCCTGAAGTCCTGTTCAGCCTTGTCATGCCAGCGAGCGATAATGCTCCGCCACAGCTGATTGAAAAGCTGCTCTCGCTGACGCTCATCGGCAAGCACCTCTTCTGCGCCTTCAAGTCCCTCAAAGAACTCCGCAACACACTCCGCCGCACAATCCACAGCAAACTGCGAGCCTCTCTCGGTACGCAGATAGCATGGGCTGCCATGTCCGTCCGCAGCAGCCGCGAAGGAATATCCCTCATAATCGGCAGCAAAGGAGCTGTCCTGGCAGACTATCTCACGGCTGAGATGAGAAGCACCTATGCTTGTCTGAGCAAAGGAAGTAAATTTTTCCATATATCCACCTTACCAGTCGGATTCGTCCCAGTCGGCAGTATTAGCGTCGCTGAGGGCCTCATCTGTCTGAGTCTGAACGTCCTCGGCAAGCTTCTTTGAGATCTCAACGGGATCCGTATCGCTGTCAACAGTGCTTGAGTGGCTTGCGAACACGCTTGTGATAACGCTTGCCTTTTCTATCATAAGTCTGAGCTGATCCTTGTTCTTTACGTCGAGGACAGTCTCCGAGCTTCCCGAGAAGCGTGCGAGAATATCCCTGTCGGCGTCATCGCCGATAGCGAAGGCTATTTTTATGGAACGCTTGAACCAGTTGTTCTTCTTGAGTGCTTCCAGTCCGCTCTCCCAGTTATCCGTAGGACCTCCGTCACTGAAGAGGAGTATAACGGGAGGATATGCTCCTGCCGCAGTCTGGAGGAACACATTCCTCGAAAGCTTCTTGTCCAGTTCCTTGCAAGCAGCGCCCAGATCTGTTACACCGCAGGCCTCAAAGCTCTTGAAGCGGTATCCCTCAGGGGATACAGGCTCGGGAGTTACCCAGGAAGCACCTGTGGAGAATTCCAGTACGGCGATCTTGATCTCGGCGTCGTCACTTTCGTCGCTTATTTCCTGTAATGTCTGCATAACTTCTTCCAGTGCTGATTCAACTTGTCCTATTTTGCTTCCCTGCATACTTCCGGAAGTATCTATGACATAGAAAAGAGTCATGACCTTTCTGACAGCAGGTGCGTAATCGTCTAAACCCGGCATTTTTTTATCCTCCGTTCACATTTTTATAAGCAGAGACCGAAACAAAGGGAAGTATCCCCGGTCCCATGATGCCAATATAATTATATTTATTATACCACGAATAATTACTGCGGTCAAGAGGCCAAATGTTCACACAAATTTAACAATTTTAATCGTGACATCATCACATATATAATGTATAATGTTTTTATAGATATAGGAACGGAGGGATATGCCGCAAATGCGGCTTTATATGGAAAGAAAAGAGATAAGAAGGTATATTTTTATCGCTGCGCTCGCTGTTGCGGTGATAGTCATCAGTCAGAATTTTTATGTGTTCACAAAATTCCTTTCGCTTGTTCTCGGAGCACTGAAGCCTATAATCACGGGACTGATGATAGCATACATCTTCAACATCATAATGAATTTCTTTGAAAAGCACTACTTTCCGAAGAATGATTCAAAATTCGCGGCTCTGACGCGCCGCCCCGTATGTCTTGCGGGAGCCTTCGCCATAACCATAGCCGTGATAATACTCATAATGTATATCGTTGTACCTGAGATAGCCTCCGCCTTCGGAGTGCTGTACGATGAGATACCGCCTGCCTTCACCAAGTCAAAGGACTTCATCACAGGCAAGCTGAAGGAGTACCCCGATATACAGCAGCAGATAAGCTCCCTGGAATTTGACTGGGCAAAGATAGCCGAGAAGGCTACAAAGCTGCTCACTTCGGGAGTTGCAGGTATACTCAGCTCGGCAATGGGCATAATAGGAGGACTCACCTCTGCTGTCACAAATCTTGTCCTCGGCATAATCTTCGCAGTATACTTCCTTCTCCGCAAGGATAAGCTTTTCCGCGACGGCAACCGTCTCAGGAGAGTATGGTTCAGCGATGAGTTCAACAGAAAAACCAGCCACGTTTTCCACACTGCAAATGATACCTTCCGCAGCTTTTTCGTGGGACAGTTCGTGGAAGCCATAATACTGGGAACTCTCTGCTTCATAGGCATGAAGCTCCTTAAGCTCCCATACGCCGCCATGTCAGGCACTCTCGTCGGCGTCACCGCCTTCATACCCATAGTCGGAGCTTTTATCGGCGCAGGCATAAGCGCATTTATCATACTCACGGTTGATCCGATGAAGGCACTGATATTCATAATATTCCTTATTATACTCCAGCAATTCGAGGGCAACATAATCTACCCCAAGGTAGTGGGCGGCTCTGTAGGACTTCCGAGTATATGGACTCTTGCAGCCGTTACCATAGGCGGCGGGCTCTTCGGTATATTCGGTATGATACTGGGAGTTCCCCTTACGGCGACTCTCTACAAGCTCAGCTTCAATGCCCTTGAAGCAAGAGAGGCTCAGGAGGGCATAGCTCCTCCCGACGAAGATAAGCCCGTGAAGCCGCCGAAGCAGCAGAAGCCTGCCAGAAGCGGACAGAAAAACGCAAAGAAAAAATAATGAATACCACGGATGCAGGTGATAATCCACCCACCCCGCTAAAATCTATCTAATGCACAAATAAGCCAAACAAGTTCATACATTTTTGATACTCACCATTCAAGCAGCAGCCGAAAAACTTCTATAAACCGACGAAGTTATTCGGCTTTATTTTCTCATTGGGAGCGTTTTGTAATCTGATAATACAATAAACGGCACTTTCTGACTGTTTCAGTAAAATATACAGATTGACAAAAAATAAACAATGTGGTAATATTACCTTAGACAATAATAATGCAAAGGAGTAATGTGTTATGATCAATACATGGCCAAAGGAATGGGACGGCTTCAAAGAAGGCCGCTGGAGCTCCACTTCCGTAAACGTTAGAGACTTCATCAAGAAGAATTATACTCCTTATGAAGGCGATGAAAGCTTCCTCGCAGGCCCCACGGAAGCTACAAAACAGCTGTGGGAACAGGTCATGGACTTATCCCGTCAGGAGCGTGAAGCAGGCGGAGTCCTTGACATGGACACAAAGATCATATCAACAATAACTTCACACGATGCAGGCTACCTCAATAAAGATCTGGAGAAGATAGTCGGCCTCCAGACGGACAAGCCCTTCAAGCGTGCATTGCAGCCCTTCGGCGGTATCCGTATGGCTCAGCAGGCCTGCAAGGAATATGGCTACGAAGTAGCCCCCGAAGTAGTCGATATCTTCACCAAGTACAGAAAGACTCACAATCAGGGCGTATTTGACGCTTATACTCCCGAAATGAGACTTGCACGTCACTCCGCTATACTCACAGGACTCCCGGACGCATACGGCAGAGGCCGTATCATCGGCGATTACAGAAGAGTCGCACTCTACGGCATCGACCTCCTTATCGAGGACAAAAAACATCAGATAGATACTTCTCTGGTGAGAATGACTTCAAAGAATATCCGTCTCCGTGAAGAGCTTGCAGAGCAGGTACGCGCTCTTCAGGAGCTGAAGAAGCTGGGCGAGATATACGGCTTCGACATCTCAAAGCCTGCGGCCAACGCAAGAGAAGCTGTTCAGTGGCTCTACTTCGGCTATCTTGCAGCAGTCAAGGAGCAGAACGGTGCGGCAATGTCACTGGGACGCACCTCAACCTTCCTTGATATATTCATACAGCGTGACCTTGACCGCGGCATACTCACCGAGGAGCAGGCACAGGAGCTCATCGACCACTTTATCATGAAACTCCGTATCGTCAAGTTCGCACGTACTCCCGAGTACAACTCGCTCTTCTCGGGCGATCCCACATGGATAACGGAGTCCATCGGCGGCGTAAGCGTTGACGGTAATCACATGGTAACAAAGAACAGCTTCCGCTATCTGCATACGCTTGAAAACCTCGGAACTGCTCCCGAGCCGAATATGACCATACTCTGGTCAACCAAGCTCCCGAGAAAGTTCAAGGAGTACTGCGCAAAGATGTCCATAAAGACATCGTCTATACAGTACGAGAACGACGACATGATGAGAGTTGTCCACGGCGACGACTACGCTATCGCCTGCTGTGTATCCTCAATGGTAGTTGGCAAGGAAATGCAGTTCTTTGGTGCAAGAGCTAACCTTGCAAAGTGCCTTCTCTACGCAATAAACGGCGGTGTGGACGAGCGTCTCGGATTACAGGTAGGTCCCAAGTACAGACCCGTTGACAGCGAGTACCTCAACTTCGATGACGTATGGGAAAAGTACATGGATATGATGGAGTGGCTGGCAGGACTTTACGTCAACACCCTCAACGTTATCCACTATATGCACGACAAGTACAGCTACGAGAGACTTCAGATGGCTCTACACGACAGGGACGTAAAGCGTTACTTCGCTACTGGCATCGCAGGACTTTCCGTTGTTGCGGATTCCCTGTCGGCTATCAAATACGCTAAGGTAAAGCCCGTCCGCAAGGACATCGAAATAAAGGATAAGGCAGGCAATGTAACAGGAGTTGCAAAGAACGTTGTAGTTGACTACGAGATAGAGGGAGACTTCCCGAAATACGGCAACAACGATAACCGCGTTGACTCTCTTGCAGTTGAAGTTGTCCGCAGATTTATGGACTGCGTAAGAAAGCACCACACCTACCGTGACGGCGTTCCTACAATGTCTATCCTCACTATCACCTCAAACGTGGTATACGGCAAGAAGACGGGCAATACTCCCGACGGACGCAAGCAGGGAGTACCGCTGGCTCCCGGAGCTAACCCCATGCACGGCAGAGATACTCACGGAGCTGTAGCTTCGCTCTCGTCCGTTGCAAAGCTCCCATTCAGACACGCACAGGACGGTATCTCCAATACCTTCTCCATAGTTCCTAACGCTCTCGGCAAGGATATGGAAGTATTCGCGGGAGACCTTGACCTTGACAAGCTCAGAGAGGAAGAATAATGATAACTCCCGATAAGCTCGGCAAGAGCGACGATCCTTCGGAGCTGGCAGATCTTATAGATCAGCTCATGGCTCAGGGAAGCGGTCATGTGAATATCACTTCGGGCAGCGGCGTGGAGCTGAAAGTCGATACCGTAAAAAGCACGGATATATGCGGCACAAAGGGTGCCTGCTGTCAGCCCACGGAACTTGAACCCGAGGACGACGAATTATAAATAATCGAATAAAAGGAGGATATATATGGATAACCAGAAACAGGTAGACAACCTTATAGAGCTTCTTGACGGCTACGTTGAAAAAGGCGGACATCACCTCAACGTAAACGTTTTCACACGTGAAACTCTCCTTGACGCGCAGGCTCACCCTGAGAAGTATCCGCAGCTCACTATAAGAGTTTCGGGCTACGCAGTTAACTTCGTAAAGCTGACAAAGGAGCAGCAGGACGACGTTATCTCACGTACCTTCCATTCGTCACTGTAAAAAAAAGGCGCTGCTCTTACACAGCATACATCTCCGAGCGATCCCATGACAGAAAAACTCAAAAGAATAAAAGTGTCTCTGAAGATAACAAAAGCCCATGAGCAAAAGCTCATGGGCTTTTATCATTATGTATCAGAGTGACTCTACCTTGCCGATAAGGAACTCCTGTATCTTCAATGCGTCATTGGCTGTAAGTCCCACTGTGGACTTGTCAACATCGCCGTTTGCCCTGCCCATTTCGGTGATATGGAATCTGTTAGGATTTGCAAGGACCTGCATGATGAATATAGCATCTGCAAGATCAACCAGTCCGTCACAGTTGGCATCTCCGGGAAGAACTGCTGCCACATGATGTTCTGTAGTTGTAGTCGTAGTAGTTGTTGCAGATGTAGTCGTGGTGGTAGTTGTGGTAGTTGTAGTTGTTGTAGTAGTTGTTGTAGTAGTTGTTGTAACATCATTCTTCTTTTTAATAACTACTTTATTTACAGCACTGCCGGTGGAATCATGAATGCTGACTATACCATGTAAATCAACAATTTCAGCCTGCTCCGGAGTTACTATCTCACAGCCCTCAAGGGTGATCCCACTAAAGAAATCAACAGCATCCTGCTCTTTGCTTTTAATTGATACATTGGAATCAATGAATTTTAACGCACTGCTTTTATGTGGATTAAATGATTTTATACCTGTGGAGTTTGACTCTATGTTCAGATCTGCATTTTTTACAGTAACGTTTTCCGACCATGAACCTATACCGATCTCACCCGACATGATAGTGAGCTTTCCGTTGGTCGTCAGGGTAAAATCTGCCTTGTTATCCATAAACCATGCATCAACGCAGGAAATGATAGAATCAGAAACAGTAGTTACTGTCAGATCCTGTATTCTGTTAAGTATAACAGAATTCTTTGAGCCTGTCTGGAAATTGCCGTCAATGGTAAGGGTATTGGTCTTTTCATTGTAGCTGAATACTCCGTCGCCCAGTATATCAGCCTTGTTCGACTCATTGACTCCAACGCCCAGTATCTCAAGATCATAATATCTTTCTATGGTTATATCATGAATGATTTCTCCTTCTTCATTAACGAAACTGCCGTTTTCTATCTCCAGATTCCGTCTTTCAAGCCACGAACCTTCGAAAGCCTTACAGCCGCTGATCGTCAGTTCATTTCTGAATCCCGTGATAGCAGACAGCTGCTTGTTTTTCTCATTCTTGGCAGTAACGTTTGAATCAATGACTTCAAGAGAACATCTGCGCAGTGAAGTGAGAGAATCACCATCTGTACCGCCTATAGCCGCCGCACCGTGATCAACATTGTTAGTCACAGCATTTACAGTAGCGTTCTTTATAGTGAGCTTACAATCGTCAACGGATATGGTTCTTATACCGCCTTCAACATTCAGGACGCCGGGACCTGTGATCGTAGTATCCTTCAAAATGGTGAGAACGGGAGTAACATCGGGCTTGATCAGAGTGGAATCCTTTTCAATAAAGATAGTCAGATCCTTGATTCCGTTTTGGAGCAGAGTAGTAGGTATCTTTGGATTATATTCAATGTCGCCGCTTATTGTCAGGGTATTTGTTTCCGCATCATAGCTGAATACACCGTCTCCGAGAATATCGGCGGCATTATCGCTTGTGACCTTTGTTCCGCACAGATACAGCCAGTATTCATCTACTGCGTGTGCTGTCAGCCCTTTCGCAGGTGAAAATGCGAATGTCATTGCAAACATGAGCATTGCTGTCATTATGCTCGTGAATCGTCTCATTATCTGTCTGTTTTTAATGTGTTTTTTTTCTTTCATAATACAACCTCATTCCATATAAAATTAAATAATATAAAGCACAGTCTTCTCCTGCGTCAGCTCACCCTAAAAGCCTGTATACAGCCAGCTGAAGGAGTTTGCAAGTCTGTGCTTATATGCACATTAATTATATCATGCAGCAAAAATAGTTGTCAATGCAACTTACCCCCCGAAAAATGCAACTTACCCGATAAAAAATACAACTTACCCT
>NZ_ATAX01000010.1 GCF_000571935.1 Ruminococcus flavefaciens 007c
AAAAAATGCAACTTAGCTTCAGCTATTGCAAAATAACGCAATATAAGCATCCTGCTCACAGAGAAAAAACAAAGCCATAGCATTCCCGAAACTGTATCGGAAACACTATGGCTTTTCTTTATGGATTTATATTATTTTTTCGCTGCTGTTATCCCAGCGACTCAACCCTTCCGATAAGATACTCCTGTATCTTCAGAGCGTCATTGGCAGTAAGACCAACAACGTCCTTGTCCACGTCGCCGTTGAGCTTGCCCTGTTCTGTGAGCGGCTTATCAGCTGTTCCACCCACGCCGTACTTGTTGGGATTAGCCAGAGCCTGCATTATGAGTATGGCATCTGCCAGATCAACATTGCCGTCACCGTTGGTATCGCCTGCCTTTTTGCTCACGGGAGTTCCCTCCAGTGCGCGGAAGTAGTACTTGTTTTCCTCTGCATATTTCTCAGCCGTAGAGCCCTTATAGCCTACGATCTCAGTTCCATATATGCACTTTTCTCCCATTTCGCAGTCAGGGTTGAGTATAGTTGCACCGGGTACATGGCCGCTGAAACTGAATGCCCTGCTGCCAATGCTCTTAACAGTCTCGGGGAACACCAACTCGGATTCGATATCAGCTGAGTCACAGAAAGCGAGCTCTCCAACAATTTCCAGCTTATCATTGAGCTCCAGAGTTTTGATATTTTTGCAGCCCTGGAAAGCTCTTTTTCCGATATAAGTTACATTCTTGCCCAGCTTTACAGAAATGAGGTCGGCATTATGACCTGATTGTGCATACATATCATCTATTACTGCGATAACAGCATAGCCGTTTACCTCGTCAGGGATAATTAGCTCAGTCAAGTCCTCAGGAAGTCCTCTTACGGCATATCCGCCCTGAACAGGCTCATACCACATACCGTCCGCAAGATAGCTGATATGAGGAGTTGTCTTATCCTCAAAGTCAAAGAATGTGAGTTTTGCATTTTCTGCATATTTCTCGGCAGTAGAGCCCCTGTAGCCCGCCACCGTCATATTTTTGATGCTTTCCTCTGCCAGTATGCAGTTACGGTTGTATACAGCAACATTTCCTCTGTGAGCCGCTTTATTCATGGAGTAAAAAGCGCCTTTTCCGACTCTCGAGACGCTCTTCGGCAGTATTACCTCGCGCAGGAGAGTTCCGTAGAATGCGTCATCTTTTACTTCTTTAAGTCCATCATTAAACTCAACGGTTTCAAGCTTTTCAAAAGCCCTGAAAGCAGCTTTACCGACAGTTTTTATATTCTTGCCGAACTTTACCGAAACAAGCTTTTCCCTGTCGGCAGATCTCATGCTTACATTGTCATCAACTGCAATTACAGGATAGACGTTTACCTCATCAGGTATCACCAGCTCGTTAACATCATCAGGGAAGCTTGCAAAGCTGTAACCGCCTGTAACAGCCTTATAGAGGCAGTCGTCAACAACAATATCCTCTGCGGGAGTATTAGCCTCTTCTGCTTCTATATCAATAAATGTTATATTGTTTTCAGCAGCGAACTTCTCCGCAGTACTGTCCTTATATCCTCTTATACAGTCGATATAATCACTTTCCCAATAATTTTCTATTGATGCTTCTGGATTGCGTATCGTAACGCTTATAGCTCCTTTTTCATCACAGCAAAAATAAACATAATTTACGCTTGCAGGCAGATCAAAGCTGCTAAGATATGTATCATTTATAGCATTAATAGTAAACCTTTCAAGTCCTTCTTTAAAAACGATCTTTTCAAGTTCATCAAATCCTTCAAACTTACTGCTGCCTAATTCTTTTATGTTCTTACCTATAGTAATAGATCTTACTCCTTTACTGGGGAGATCTGATAAAAGCTTGTCTACAGGGCGGCCCTCTACCTCATCAGGGATAACAACATCGCCTCCCTTGAAATCTGACGTAGTACCGCAATAAAAAGCTTCTATGCCGGATAATACATATTGCATACCATCCTGAACATATGGCTTTTTGTATGATTCCGGCCACTCACCCTCAAGAGCTACAAATTTACGATAGTTCAAAAGATTGCTGCCAAATTGTTTTTCTGCTGTTGAGCCCTTATATCCTCTAATTTCTTTAACTCCTAAATCGTGTGGTTCTATTATGCACTCCGGATTCAGAATAGTAAGGGTATCCTTTTCCTTGTCAGATCCCTGAAAATTACCATTAGCCAAGTATACCACATTTGCCGGGATAACTATATCACCATGCACCACACGTAAAGCAAGACTACCGATATATTCCAGAGATTCCGGCAGCTTTATATCATTGATTTCAGCTTGCGAGAAAGCCCCGTCATATATATAAGTAAGCCCCTCATTAAACTCAATACTTTCAAAAGGAGAAACGCTGAAAGCATTTCCTCCTATTTCCTTCAGTCCCTTACCGCATTTCAGCTCCTTCAGTTCCGTACATCTATCAAAAGCCCTGTCTCCAATGCTTTCAACACTGTCAGGAAGAACAAGAGATGTTATTGATGCATCTTTAAAACACATTGCGGGTATCTTCTTTATACCATTACAAAGCTTAAGCTCCTTAATGTTTTTACAGCCTTCAAAAGCAGCTACTCCAATCACCAGTTCCCTTTCGGGATCATCAGACTCTTCAAATTCGACCTTTTCAAGCTCATTACAGCCCATAAAACAATCTCTGCCAATATATTTTACATTAGGTCCGAATTTTATCTCTTTTATATTTGATCCCTGAAAAGCCTGATCGCCTATACTTTCAAGAGCGTCATTAAGCTCTATCTCATCTAATCCATGATTGAAACATATCTCGCCAATAGACTTAATGTTCTTGCCAAGCTTAACTGAACCGCCGCCATACCACCTTCCTGTAAGAGCAACAACGGGGATTCCGTCTGCTTCATCAGGGATCACATATACACCGTCCTCGGGCTGTAAATTATCCCGTATTGATCTGACATCAAGAGCATATCCGCCGTCAACGACTTCATATTCCAGGCCGTCAATAACGACAGTTTCCTTGGTCTCCGATTCAGCCGCATAAGCATAGCTGCCTTCAGAAAGTCCATAGTGTGAACTACCGTAATTTACCCCAACGATAGTAAGTGCCATAATTGCTGCAATGATTTTTTTGATCTTCATAATGATCCTCCTTTTAACAATAATTCCTATATAGTTTACCTGATCAGGCAACTATATTATAATCTCCCCCTTTCCTTTATTCAATTATTTTATTTGAATTAGTTAAAAAATGCACCATATGTTATATATGGTGCATCATAGTTATATCAGAGCTTATTCACCCTTCCGATAAGGTACTCCTGTATCTTCAGGGCGTCATTGGCAGTAAGACCAACAACGTCCTTGTCCACGTCGCCGTTGAGCTTGCCCTGTTCTGTGAGCGGCTTATCAGCTGTTCCACCCACGCCGTACTTGTTGGGATTAGCCAGAGCCTGCATTATGAGTATGGCATCTGCCAGATCAACATTGCCGTCGCAGTTTGAGTCACCCGGGTTGACCTTTACCTCAGGAACTGTGGTAGTTGAGGTTGTGGTAGTCTTTGGTTTTGTTGTGGTTGAAGTTGTAGTCGTTTTGGGCTTTGTTGCGGTAGAGGTTGTAGTCGTTTTGGGTTTTGTTGTAGTAGTAGAAGTAGTAGTTGTTGTCGAAGTTGTTGTTTTAGTTGTCGTTGTAGTGGTAGTCTTCTGCTTAGTCGTGGTAGTAGTTGTTGTGGTGGTAGTAGTGGTAGTGGAAGTAGTTGATGTGGTCGTCTCCTCCGCAACAGAAGTTGTCGTAACAGGCGGAGCAGTAGTCGTTGTAGTCACAAGTACAGACTCATCTATTACCTTGAAGGTATAGCCGTAAGCCGAAGCAAAGCTCTGAGCCGTAGAGTCCTCATAGCCTGCGATGATGGTATTTACAGCGAAGCACATCATCTCCAGCTCGCACTCGGGATTGAGTACAGTTACGGTAAGCTTTTTTCTGCTGGTTATATTGGAGATGTTGTATTTCAGCTTGAACGCCGTCATACCGATATACTCCACGCTTGCGGGGACGATAACGTCCGTAAGTCCAGTATCCTCAAAGGCGCTTTCCTCTATCGTAGTAAGTGTAGAAGGGAGCTTAACGCTTTCAAGGTAGGTGCAGTCCCAGAAAGCACAGGGATCAATGACCTGAACGCCCTCGCCGATATCCACTGATGTTATACCCTTGTTGCCCGAGAAAACCGAATCGCCTATCTCGGTAACTGTTTTGCCCGCAACCTCGGACGGAATGATAACAGCCCCCGAAAGAGACTCGTCAGCTGCTGTCAGCACTGCGGAATCGTCACCTATCTCAAATGTCATGCCGTTGATAGTCAAACTTGTAGCCTCAGCAGCCGAAACGCGGTTATCCCCTGCCTGCATGGATGGTGTTCCCGATAAGAAGCAGAAGGTTAAAGCCAAAGCTGCCGATATTGATCTGTTGAATTTCATAATGACCTCCTTCATAGAATGATCTATCCCATTTTACCAACTTTATTATAACAGAAACCCGTCACGATTGCAACATAAAAAAAGAGCAGACGAGAGGAGCTCCCGCGTAATCATGGCATAAAATTACCGAGCCCATATTTTCGGACTCGGTAACCCACTTTTACCTCTGAGGGCAGCTGACTGAGTCCGCCCGCTGAGGATAAACGATCATCTTGTAGAATTTTTAGCGTAGTAAGCAAGTATCTGCGAAGCGTCCACGGAATCGAGCTTGCTGTCTCCGTTGAGGTCGCCTCTTGCCTTCTGTGCCTGATTCAGGGTTGAGGACCTGTGAGCTGTAACGGCAGCATACTCCGCCAGCACCATAGAAGCGTCCACAGCGTCGGCTTTGCCGTCCCTGTTCACATCGCCGTACTCATTTACAGTATAAGAATCTGTAACGGTCACATATGTACTGTAAAACGCCTGGGACCAGTAAAGGCTTCCACCGGACTCAACAACGCCCACCCCCAGATAGCGGTATTGTTCGTTGAGGATATTCTTCCTGTGGTCTGCTGAATTCATCCAGCCGTCCACCACAGCCTTTGGAGAAGTATAACCCATAGCGATATTCTCACCGAAAGCGCTCCATTCCAGCCCCTCATCCTCACAGGCAGTCAGAGAGCTTCTGCCGTCGGGACGGGTATGTGAAAATGATCTTGCGATCTCCTTTGCGCGTATCTCCGCAGCTCTGTTGAGCTTGGGGATAAGCTTCAGTTCTGTCATTCCCCTGCTTGTCCTTTCCTTATTGACGAGCCTGATGACCTCCACGTTATAGCCTGCTGTATTCACAGCTCCCACGTTATTGTCCGAAACTGGTGAAAGTACCATCTCTGTACTGGCAGCAGAAGCTCCGCAGGGAATACAGGCAGCAGCAACAAAAGCTCCGCATATTGCAGTAAATATCTTATTCATAGTATTACCTCCGATACAAAAAACGTCAGCTGAACCGATAACGAAACGAAAGCAAAGTCATATTCTGAGAAGATTATAGCATAATAAACTGTATAAGTCAACAATTGAATTCAAAATACAACATTTTCCACAATCAGCGGTAAAACTGCTGAACACAATAAACAAAGGGGCCATACCCAAAGGTACAGCCCCTATGATAAGACAAGTTAAAATTACTTGATCTCGATTGTAGCGCCAGCCTCTTCAAACTTAGCCTTGAGCTCGTTAGCCTCAGCCTCGGAAACGCCTTCCTTGATAGCCTTAGGAGCAGCCTCAACTACTTCCTTAGCCTCCTTAAGGCCAAGACCGAGAACTTCCTTAGCAACCTTGATAACAGCCATCTTAGCGTCACCGAAGGAAGCAAGGATTACGTCGAACTCTGTCTTAGCAGCAGCAGCGCCGCCAGCAGCACCGCCGGCAGCAGGAGCAGCAGCGATAGCAGCTGTTACGCCGAATTCCTCCTGGATAGCGTCAACGAGCTCAGAAAGCTCGAGAACGGAAAGAGTCTTGATATCTTCAACAAATTTTGTGATCTTCTCAGAAGCCATGATAATAATCTCCTTTTTAATAATATTTGCCCTTATGGGCGGTTGGATTTAAGCTGCGGAGCTTGTCTCCGCAAATATGCAGTGAAGGTTCAGGCAGCAATTAAGCAGCTTCCTCTTCCTTCTTCTTGTCTGCAACAGCGTTGAGTGTAGCTGCCAGCTTCTGAAGGGGACCCTGCAGAGAGCCAACGAGCTGAGCAAGAAGGGTATCCTTTGAAGGGATCTTGGAAAGAGCAACAACTCCTGCCTGATCGTAGACCTCACCTTCAACATAACCTGCCTTGAGATTGAACTTGTCATCGCCTGCCTTCTCAGCGAACTTACCGAGGATTCTTGCGGGAGCAGTCTGATCGTCGTTGGAAACAGCGAGAGCAGTTGTTCCGTTGAGAGCCTCTTCAAAGCCCTCGATACCGCATTCCTTGAAAGCACGGAGAAGCATGGTGTTCTTCTCTACGAAGTAGTTGACGTTAGCCTCACGAAGCTCCTTTCTGAGCTTGGTATCCTCCTCAACGGTGATACCCTTGTAGTCAACGAGAACGCCTGAAACGGAGTTCTTGATGATCTCGGTGAGCTTCTCGACCTTAGCCTTCTTTGCTTCGAGTACTGCATTGCTTGGCATAGTGTGTATTCACCTCCGAATGAATTATGATCGTATTCAGAGAGCAATAAAAAACCCATTCCGACAGCGCAGAATGGACAATGATAACTCTATCAATTGCTATTCCTCGGCGGGACTTACTGAGCCTGAGCTCTGCCTGCTGTCTTTAGAATACGATATGTACTGTTTTCACAGCTTGATTATTATACCACATAAAAATCCCTTTGTCAAGCATTTTCCGAAAAAAAACTCATATATGTCTTCAGCTTTTTCACGGGAGCTTTTTTGTTATATCCCACAAAGAGCAGCATCCGTATCTGTACAAAATGGGGAATATAAAAATCTATCTTCTGAAATTCAATGGTTTTCCGTTGAAAAAGCGCTCATTTTGTCCCCCTTATGAAAGGGCATAAAAAAACGGAGCCTTTTCAGCTCCGCTTCTGTAGATGTCTGTTATAATTAATATCTTGCTACCAGTCTCGGGTTTCTTGTTCCGCATCTGCTGCAAACATACACATCATAGCAATATACAGTTCCGTTCTGCTTGAAGGAATAGCTGTATGAGTAATGATAGTCGTGTGAACCGCTGCAGAATTTTGCATGAGCGGTAAGAACATTATCCGACTTGGGAGAAATGGTCTTTGTAAGTGCTGTTCCTGTGCCGAGAAGAAGTGCTGCCATAGCGATAGCTGAGACTTTTGTGATAAGTTTTTTCATGATTGTTACGTCCTTTACATAATATTTTTGAGGTCGGCCGATCTCAAATTTATCATACAACTTTTCAAGGCGTTTGTCAAGGTATAAATTGCTGTTTTTTACGTAAAGAGGCGACATAGTCCTTCTGTCCCCTTTGGGGAGGAGCATAAAAAACGGAGCCTTTTACAGCTCCGTTTCATAGGTATTATCTGTGGTGTACTTCTCTCAGGTACTGATTTGTCGTATGGCACTTTGAGCAGGTATAGACGTCGTAGCAGAATATCCAGCCGCCGCGCTCATAGGAATTGCTGTATGAATACTTGTACTTGTGATTCCCCTCACCGCAGAAAAAAGCAGCATGAGCCGTAAGGTTATCCCCCTTAAGTGTCTGCGATGATGAGATAAGGGCGTTTCCTGCGCCGATTAGAACAGCGGCAAGGGTGATGGATGAGAGTGGTCTGATGATTAGTCTGATGAATTGTTTCATTTTTTTCACGTCCTTTTTTAAAATTCTGAGATCGGCCGAACCCAGTTATAATCATACAACGATTTAACATATCCGTCAATTTCGCAGAAAGACGTATTATGATTTATTCCTCCGCAATATCCGAGATTATTTTACCTCCTTTGGAAGCATAGTACACGGGAAAAGTATTTCCGACGCTCACGCGCTTGTTCATGAATGTATGCTTGCCCATATGGACCTGTCCGCTGCTGTCTGTAAAGGTGTAGTCGCATATATAATTAGTAAAGCCCGAGCTGTCCTGCTTTACGACCATATCGGTGATAACGCCCTGAGCCAGCTGACCGTTCTTTATAAGGAAGCCCTGCTTGCTGCGCTTTTTAAGAAGCAGCGCAACGATTATTATACCTAAGAGAGCCGACAGGCCTGCCCCGATATACAGCAGCTTGCCCTCAAGCGGATCGGGCTTTCTGTAAACTTCAAAAGGATTGCTGTCGTAGACATAGCAGTCGATATGCTGACCGACAAAGGCAGACTTGCTGCCGACACCGTTGGAGATGTTGGCGTTTATGGTCTTACCCGCGCTGTTGACGTAATCCACATTGACAGTGGCCTGCTTGCCTACCCGGACATATTGTGTAACAACGCAGTCCGTCAGAGTTCCGCCGTCGGGCGGTGTCATAGCGTTGAGTGAAAGGAAGACGAGCGCTGCCGGCAGCAGCAGAATAAAGATGAATGCTACGAACAGAGGTCCTGCCAGTGACATTTTTTTCATAATGTATTCCCCCTAATAAAATACAGCCTTCAGCTGCTGATGTTATGTTTATATAATACATCAATATAGATCACTTGTCAATAACAACTGGTAATTTTGTGCAAAAAGATGAAAAAGGACGCACATAGTGCGTCCTTGAGATCACATATTATATTTTCATCATTACTTCTTGAGAGCAGCCTTTACTGTCTTTACGATGTTCTCAGCCGAGAGGCCGAACTCCTTGAGCAGGTCAACGGCAGGACCGGAGTGTCCGAACTCGTCGTTGACACCGATCTTTACAACGGGAACAGGACAGCACTCTGTAACAGCCTCAGCAACAGCAGAACCGAGTCCGCCGATGATGCTGTGCTCCTCAGCAGTAACGATAAGACCTGTCTCCTTGGCACACTTGCAGATGAGCTCCTTATCCAGGGGCTTGATAGTGTGGATATTGACAACTCTTGCAGAGATGCCCTCAGCCTCGAGAGTCTTTGCAGCCTCAACAGCCTCGTTTACCATAAGACCTGTTGCAACGATGGTAACGTCCTTACCGTCCTTCATTACAACGCCCTTGCCAAGCTCGAACTTATAGCTTGCAGCGTCGTTGATAACTGGCACAGCAAGTCTGCCGAAACGCATATATACAGGGCCGTTGAAGTCGAGAGCAGCCTTTACGGCAGCCTTGGCCTCAACATCGTCGCAGGGGTTGATGATAGTCATGCCGGGGATAGTTCTCATAAGAGCGATATCCTCATTGCACTGATGTGTAGCGCCGTCCTCACCAACTGAGATACCTGCGTGTGTAGCGCCTATCTTAACATTGAGGTGGGGATAGCCGATAGAGTTTCTTACGATCTCGAAAGCTCTTCCGGCAGCGAACATAGCGAAGGTGCTTGCAAAGGGGATCTTTCCGCAGGCAGCAAGACCTGCTGCAACGCCCATCATATTAGCCTCAGCGATACCGCAGTCGAAGAAACGGTCGGGATAAGCCTTCTTGAAAATGCCTGTCTTTGTAGCAGCAGCAAGGTCAGCATCGAGAACTATCAGGTCCTTGTACTCCTCTGCCAGCTCCTTGAGAGCCTCGCCGTAGCTTTCTCTGGTAGCCTTTTTGATTACATCTGCCATGATATTAGTCCTCCAATTCCTTTAACTGCGCATTAAGCTCTGCCATAGCCTGGTCGTACTGCTCCTTGTTGGGAGCTGTGCCGTGCCAGCCTACCTGATTTTCCATGAATGAAACGCCCTTGCCCTTTGTTGACTTCTGGATGATAGCCACGGGCTTGTCCTTTACGGACTCAGCCTCTGTGAAGGCTCTGTCGATGTCGTCGAAGTCATGAGCGTCCATAGTGATAACGTGCCAGCCGAATGCTGCGAACTTATCTGTGATAGGCTCGGGAGAACATACCTCGCTGATAGGTCCGTCGATCTGGAGACCGTTGTTGTCAACGATAGCAACAAGGTTTGTCAGCTTCTTGTGAGCTGCGAACATAGCAGCCTCCCATACCTGACCTTCCTCGATCTCGCCGTCGCCGAGGATAGCGTATACCTTGTATGACTTGCCGTCTATTTTTCCTGCCAGAGCCATACCGCAGGCTGCGGAGATGCCCTGTCCGAGAGATCCGCTTGACATATCAACACCGGGGATATGGATACAGGGATGTCCCTGAAGGAGAGCGCCGATGTGACGGAGCGACTTGAGCTCATCTACTGAGAAATAGCCCTTCTGAGCCAGTACCGAGTAGAGTGCGGGAGCAGTATGTCCTTTTGAGAGAACGAGACGGTCTCTCTCGGGAGCGTCGGGGTTCTTGGGATCGTTGTTCATCTTGTTGAAATAGAGATAAGTAAGGGTATCGCTTATAGAGAGCGAACCGCCGGGGTGTCCCGACTTAGCGTTATAGGTTCCTTCGATAACGCCCATTCTGACTTTGCAGGCTGTTTTCTGCAATTCCTTTTTAAGCTTTGCGTCCATATTGACCTCCATGATTTTATTTGACGGCTCATGCCGCGATTTACCTGAAACCGAGAATATCCAGTGCATATGCACATACATAATTATAGCGCAAAAAACGCCTCATTGCAAGACTTTTCTTGCTCACTATCATCTGAACATCATCATGATGAATACTATGATATAGAATATGAAGAAACCCGTGCAGACTATTGCGGGGAATGAGATCAGCATTTTGTTCTGCTTCTCGTGAAGAGTTCCCTTGAGTCTTAAAGCCTTCATAAGAAAGAGCGATGCTCCCCATATGGGAAGAGTCCATGCCGCAAGGCCTAACCTTGCGATATCGCTCACAGTGAAGTTAGCCGTGTCGTACGTGCTTTCTCCGCTGACGCTGCTGTATACGAGCAGCGCAAGAAGTCCCAGAGCCACAATGACTTCGATGACATAAATACTTATTGCCGCCTTCTTTTTCATTGTTCTACATTTTGCACCTTTCGATTATATAGTCTATAAGTTCCGCAACTGCGCCCTCGTCATTGGTGCGTGAGAGCACGAGATCTGCCTTTGATTTTACGGAGTCCTCCGCATTGGCAGGGCAGGCTCCCACATCAGCTTCGACTATCATCTCTATATCGTTGTCGAAGTCGCCGACGGACACGAAGGTGCAGCCCTCCATGCCTTTCAGTTTGCGGTATTCCGCCAGAGCCGAGCCCTTGCTCACGCCCTGAGGGAGCATTTCAAGAAATATTTCCGAGGACTTTACGAAATCCACGTCCTCATAGTTTAGCTTCCTTACAAGGAGCTGCATATGCTCCACGTCCTCGGGAGCAAGTGAGAAAAGCACCTTTAGCCAGCCGCCGTCCTCGATGTCGGCAAGCTCCGCATAATTTGGGATTATGCCGCAGAGCCTGGTATGCAGCTGCTGATAATCGGTATTGCTGAAAACGTAGGTGCCCTCGGTCTTCAGCACCTCTCCGCCTGCACAGGGCATGAGCTCCAGAAGCTCCGCTGTGTATTCCTTTGCCCTGAGGGTAAGAGGGTGGGTGTAGAGCGTCTCTCCGCTGATATAATCATGGATAGCCGCGCCGTTGTACATTATTATAGGGTATTTCAGCCCGATTATGCTGCGGAACTGGTCAAAGGACTGGATAGTCCGCCCCGTAGCCACCGTAAACCTTCCTCCCAGCGCAGTAAAGCGTTCAATGGCTTCCCTGTCCGCAGGGGTTATTTCCTTACGGCTGTTGAGGAGGGTGCCGTCCATGTCACTGAGCAGCACAACTCTCGATATATCTTCAAACAAAGTATCACTCCTACATTTTTTCAAGCTTTGCCAGCACCGACCTGAAGTAATCGGGGAGCTCGCTGGTGAATTCCATATACTCACCTGTTGAGGGGTGGATAAAGCCTATCCTGCGTGCATGGAGGCACTGTCCCTCGAGGCCTTTGTATGGCTTTCCGTAGACGTCGTCTCCAAGGACGGGATGGCCAATATAGCTCAGGTGGACACGTATCTGATGAGTACGTCCGGTTTCCAGCCGAAGCCTCACATGAGCGTAGCCGCCGTACTGCTTTATGACGCTGTAATGAGTCACCGCATTGCGCGAATTTTCGGAAGTTACGCACATTTTCTTGCGGTCTGTCCTATGCCGTCCGATAGGAGCGTCCACAGTTCCCTCGGTCTCCTTGAAATAGCCGCAGGCAACCGCCTCGTACTCACGGGTGAAGCTGTGAGCCTTTATCTGCTCGGCAAGCTTCAGGTGTGAGGCATCGTTTTTTGCCACTATGAGAAGTCCGCTGGTGTTCTTGTCTATGCGGTGAACGATACCCGGACGGATGACTCCGTTTATGCCCGAAAGGCTGTCTCCGCAGTGATGAAGGAGAGCGTTCACGAGGGTGCCCGTATAATTACCGTGAGCAGGATGGACCACCATGCCCTTTGGCTTGTTCACAACGAGAAGGTCGTCGTCCTCATAGACGATGTCCAGGGGTATCTCCTCGGGAACAGCGTCCATATGCTGAGGCTCGGGTATTTCCACAGTAATCTGATCTCCTGCCTTCAGCTTGCAGTTCTTGCTTACTGCCCTGCCGCCCACCAGCACGAGTCCCTTTTCTATAAGTCCCTGTACTGCCGAGCGCGTAAGCTCAGCAATATTGTCCGAAATATACTTGTCGATACGGCTTCCCGCGTCATCGTCCGAAGCCGTGAGTATCACCTGCTCATTCATTTTCTTCTGCCTTTGCCGCCTCGGCTTTTTTCTTCTTTTCCAGCTTGGGGTCAATGAAGAGAGCATACCAGAGAAGGAGCACGAAGGCCACTGTAACGCATATATCCGCTACATTGAATATGGCAAAATGGAAGAGCTTCACCTCGAACATATCCACTACATACGAAAATCTGAAGCGGTCGATGAGGTTGCCGATACCGCCTGCGATGAACAGTGCAAGAGCTACATCAAGGAGCTTTGAACGGCGATATACCTTAAAGAGCAGAATGATGCCGCCTATGACCACAAGGGAAGTGAAGCCGATGAGGAACCAGCGCTGTCCCGACATACTGCCGAAGATTGCGCCGTCGTTCTCAAGGTAGGTTAGATCAATGATCTTACGGCTCCCGATATGGATGAACTCCATACTTCCCACAGGCTTGAGCTCATGTATCGCCCAGTATTTTACGAGCTGATCCGCTGCAATAAGAACGACGATCAGCACCCCGAGAATTATTGCCATGTGGATTTATCCTTTCAATAAGACTGCCTGCCGACCAGATGAGCCGACAGGCAATATAGTACAGATTATAGCAAACGATAAAAACTTTTAGCGTTTGCTATTTGCCGATCCGCACGAAGCAAGCTTTAGTTTGCGTATGTGCGAGGCACTTTTAATCATTTATTATAGTGAACGTCAATTCTTTTGAAGTTCAATATAATTACGCTTCTACTGCGACAGCACATCTCTCGCAGAGAGTAGGATGTGTATGATTTGTGCCGACGTACTTGCTGAAGCACCAGCAGCGCTCGCACTTCTCGCCTTCTGCCTTGACTACTTCATATACGCCTTCATAGTGGTCATTTACTACTTCAACGTCTGAAACGATGAGGATATCCTTCAGTTCAGCTGCATGATCCTTTAAACTGTTATACATTCTCTCGTCATCATGGTGTATGATGATCTTAGCTTCAAGAGATTTACCGATAAACTTTTCGTTTCTCTTTACTTCGAGAACTGCATTTACAGCGTTTCTGACGTTCTGGAAATTCCACCATTTAGCTATGAAGTCATCAGTAAATTCAATTCCTGATTTCTCGGGCATCTGGTTGAGGAATACACTTTCCTTGTCGTCGCTTGCCGAATGAGGCATGAACTGCCATATCTCCTCGGCTGTGAATGAAATGATAGGTGCGGCAAGTCTTGTTATCGCACTGAGAATACGATACATTGCCGTCTGAGCTGCGCGGCGGAGAACAGAGTCCTCCTTCTCGCAGTAAAGTCTGTCCTTGATGATATCAAGGTAGAAATTGGACATATCGATTACGCAGAAATTATGGAGTGCGTGAAGAGCGATATGGAAATCGAATGCGTCATAGCCTTCCTTCATCTTGTCGATGAGGTTGTCAAGCTTCATGAGAGCCCATTTATCCAGCTCTGTGAGCTGATCGTCGTTTACGCTGTCCTTGTCAGGATCGAAGCCAGCGCCGTTGCCCAGGTTTCCGAGGATGAAACGAGCAGTATTTCTTATCTTCTTGTAAGCGTCTGAAAGCTGGCTGAGGATAGGCTTGGATATACGTATATCGCTGTGGTAGTCTGAAGAAGCTGCCCACAGACGGAGGATATCCGCACCGTACTGCTCTGTGATCTCACTGGGATCGATACCGTTTCCGAGGGACTTGTGCATAGCCTTGCCCTCGCCGTCAACTACCCAGCCGTGGGTGCAGACAGCCTTATATGGAGACTGTCCCTTGTATACAACAGATGTAAGGAGTGATGACTGGAACCAGCCTCTGTACTGGTCAGCACCCTCGAGATAGAGGTCTGCAGGCCATGTAAGACTCGGGAAGTCCTTTCCTTCCATAACAGATGTATGGGATACACCGCTGTCGAACCATACGTCCATGATGTCGTATTCCTTTGTGAACTCACCGCAGCCGCATTCGCACTTGACGCTTGCGGGGATAAACTCACTTGTATCCTTTATCCACCATGCGTCGCTGCCTTCCTTGCGGAAGAGCTCGGAGATAGCGGAGATAGTCTCGTCGTTGCAGATAGGCTTGCCGCAGTCCTTGCAGTAAACAACAGGGATAGGAACTCCCCATGTTCTCTGACGGGAAATACACCAGTCGCTTCTGTCGCGTACCATGCCCTTGATTCTGTCCTCGCCCCACTCAGGAATCCACTGAACAGACTCGATAGCCTTGATAGCGTCATCCTTGAAGCCGTTTACGGAGCAGAACCACTGTTCGGTAGCTCTGTATATGATAGGACTGTTACATCTCCAGCAGTGAGGATACTGGTGGACGATCTTCTGAGTTGCCAGCATAGCGCCCAGCTCTGTGAGCTTTGCAGCGATAGCCTTATTGGCCTGATCTGTGTCCATGCCCTCGAACTCACCTGCCTCAGCAGTCTGCTTGCCCTTTGAGTCAACGCATACGATGATACCGATATCGTCGTACTTCTTGCACACCTCAAAGTCCTCTACACCGTAACCTGGAGCAGTATGTACGCATCCCGTACCGCTTTCGAGAGTAACGTGATCGCCTACGATTATGGGTGAGAGACGGTCATAGAGAGGGTGCTTAGTCTTCATGCCCTCAAGCTCTGCGCCTGTGAAGATATGGTCTGTGGTATAATCTGTGATACCGGCAATCTCCATAGTAGTCTTTACAAGCTCCTCGGCCATTACGTAGTACTCATCGCCTACGTGAACGAGAGTGTAGTTGTACTCGGGACCGAGGCATATAGCCAGGTTGCCTGGGATAGTCCATGTGGTTGTTGTCCAGATAACGAAGTATATCTTTGAAAGGTCAAGTCCGAGGCCTGTGAAGATGCCCTTGTCGTCGGTAACGTTGAACTTGACATAGATAGAATAACATGGATCGTTGGAGTATTCGATCTCAGCCTCTGCCAGAGCTGTATTACAGTCAGGGCACCAGTAAACAGGCTTGAGGCCCTTGTACATATAGCCCTTCTTTACCATTGAGCCGAATACCTCAACCTGCTTTGCCTCATACTCGGGGCGGAGAGTCAGGTAAGGATAGTCATAGTCGCCCAGTGAGCCCAGTCTCTTGAAGCCCTTCATCTGGTTAGCGACCTGTGTCATAGCGTATTCACGGCAGTGCTTTCTGAGATCAACAGCAGGGATAGCACCGTTCTCAACGCCTATGGCCTTCATAGCCTTCAGCTCGATAGGAAGGCCGTGAGTGTCCCAGCCGGGAACGTATGGAGCACAGAAACCGCTCATATTCTTATACTTTACGATGAAGTCCTTGAGGGACTTATTGAGGGCGTGACCCAGATGGATCTCTCCGTTGGCATAGGGAGGTCCGTCGTGAAGAATATAAGAGGGCTTGCCCTTATTCTTCTCTATCATCTTGTAATAGAGGCGTTCATCTTCCCATTTTTTGAGAGTATCGGGCTCTCTCTTAGGCAGATTTCCTCTCATGGGGAATTCTGTCTGCGGTAAATTAAGAGTACTGTTATAATCCTGTGCCATACTATCTGATCCCCCGTTCTAAGGCCTAAGGGATCCTCCTTTCGATCTTTTTAATTGTTGATTATTCTTCTGTTTCGGCAGCAACGGCTGCAGCGATCTCTTCAGCTGTCTGAGCGTCGTCGTCCGAAGGCTCGTCAAAGGTCTCGGGCATTGAAGATATGAGCTCGAGGTGGCTCTTGTACATATCGAAGAGGCTCTTCTTGAAGTCTGCTACCTGCTGCTGAGCTTCGATGAGAGCTTCCTTCTCCTTGGCGATCTCCTCGCGGTTCTTCTCCATAGCCTCAGCGTGCTGACGTACAGCCTCATCCTCGAGAGCGTCTGCCTTTGCCTGAGCCTCTGCGATGATCTGCTCGGCCTTCTCGTTAGCCTCGTTGAGTACCTGATGGCCCTGCTTCTGAGCGCCCAGGAGAGCGTCCTTGAGAGCGTCCTCATCTCTCATATATTCTCTTACCTTATCGGCAAGCACCTGTATCTTGCTGTTGGCCTCTGCACGCTCGCGCTCCATTTCGTCGAGCTCGGCCTCCAACTGATTGAGGAATTCGTCTATTTCTTCCTGCTTATATCCGAATGCTGCCTTTTCAAATCTTTTATTTCTGACGTCCTTTGAAGTTATCATTTCATTCACCTCTAAATATATTTTCTCAGATTTATGTGTATGCGGCCCTTCTTTGTCGAGCCGTTTATACCGGAGAGTATGAATCTTCCGCAGCCTCTCACAGAGAGCACATCGCCCTCCTTCAGTTCGTGGGAGACAGAGGAGACCGTATGGTGGTTGACGTCCACCTTTTCCGAGCGTATCAGCACAGCTGCCTTTTCGCGGCTGAGATGAGCCGCCAGCCCTACTGTACAATCCAGCCGCAGAGAAGCGACCGTTCCGCTTATATCCATGAACTTCTGAGCGTCCTCGAGCTCAAAAGCCTTGCTGTCGGTAATTTTCACACCGACTCTGCCGATCTTGGAAACAGTCGTTGTTATGAGCTTTGCCGCTACCTCTGTAACAAACGCCTGTGCGATGCCCTCGCCGACAACTATGTCGCCGATGACCTCCCGCCTGAGCTGCATACCCATAAAGGTACCGAGGAAATCCCTGTGGGTGAGCTTATCCTCCCTGCGATAGGTAAAGGTAAGGCACACAAAGGGGTAATCCCCCTCCACATATTCCTCACAGTAATCGGGATAGACCGCAAGCATCCTTCGTCTTGCATTCTCATATCCGCCCCATAATCTGTATCTTAGTGATCCTGTATTTGTCTTGCACCACTGCTCCGCGTCAGCACACTGCCTCTCATCGAGAAAGGAGGAGAACTCATATGTGCCGTCCCTTTCGCAGAGCGATACCAAATCCGCAAGTCTTGCGGTAAACAATTTATCAGACTGATCCGTCATCAGATGAATACGCCGTTATTCTCCAGCTCACCTACGAGATCTTCACCGATAAAGCCCACATTATAAGGAGTAATGATATATGTGAGATTAGCTACCGGCTTGAGGCTTCCGCCGTTTGCATAAGCAACGCCTACGAGGAAATCGATGATCCTTCTCTTATTCTCGGGAGAAGCTGTCTCAAGGTTGAGAACGACTGTCTTCTTGGCAATAAGGTGATCTGCGATCTGCTTTGCGTCAGTGAATGCAGAAGGCTTTACGAGAACTACCTGAAGCTGTGCTGTTGTCTGGATATTAACGACCTTGTTTCTTCTGCCTGTACCGATGCCTGCGCTCTCGTTTACGGGAGCATCATCCTGCTCGGAAGGCGAAAAACTGCGCTCGCCGCGCTCGTGACGAACCGGAACATCAGCGTCAAAATCGTCGTCCTCTGCTGCAAAGAAAAATTCCTTAATGTTCTCAAAAAGTTTCATCTTAATACTCCTTCTCCGCATTATTTATATTTTATATCTCTTCACAGGATCAATGCGGAGTATCCCGTGTTGACTTTCAGCATTCCGCTGTGAGTTACCTTGAATAGTCTCTTGCGCCGAACAGTCCCGTGCCTATGCGCACCAGTGTTGAACCGTATCTTATTGCTTCGGCGTAATCATGAGTCATGCCCATGGAAAGCGTATCCAGTCCCTTGTACCCGGAGGATATACTGTCATACAGCTCCTTCATGCGTCCGAGGAATATGTCGCTGTCCGAAGGAGGAGGTATGGTCATAAGGCCTCTGATCCTTATTCCCTCCAGCTCTGACAGACCGTCCATAAGCTCCTTCAGCTCTGAGGGAGCGATACCGCTCTTGGAATCCTCCCCGCCGATATTCACCTCGCAGAGGATATCCATAGTCCTGCCGTCCTTCACGGCAAGGCGGCTTATCTCCTGTCCCAGCTTCAGGCTGTCCACGGACTGGATCATACTTACCGAGTTTATGATATATTTTACCTTATTTGTCTGTAAATGACCTATGAACTGCACCTCCGCAGACTTGTCATAGAAGTCCGCCTTTGAGAGGTACTCCTGCACTCTGTTCTCACCGAGGAGATCTATCCCCAGCTCCACGGCATGGTTGACAGCCTCGGGAGCAACGGTCTTGGTGACCGCCATTATACGGATATTATCGTCGGGACTGCGGTACTTATCCGCCGCCTCGGCACATCTCTCTCTTATTATGCGCAGATTCTCGTCGATATAAGCGAGATCATTACTGTTCATCATCCTTATCGACCCCCTCGATCATAATATCATCGTAAAGCTCAAGATACTCGGGATCTCCCGAATCCTCGGAGAGCACGTAATCACTTCCCTCGTATATGACCTTTATCTTCTTGAAGAGCACCTGCTCGCCCTTGCGTATATATACGCCCTTGCAGGTAGATGTCCTGGTCTGTTCATTGCCGTTATCGTCGGTATAGGTATCAGTGACGTCCTTGAAGCGTATAGCCTCACGGGGCACCTTCAGTCCCGTATACTCGCCCTTTATGAGGTCTACGTTCTCTGCTCTGTGCTGAACGAGCTCGTAGCTGAACTTATCGCAGAAGATGATGATTATGCTCCTGTCCGCCTTCTCGTCACGGATATCGTGGATCACGGCAGGGTATGTCTCGGCGTAGGAATCGAATCTCAGGCTTATACTGTCGCCGATGGCATACTCCTTGCGGGAGTTGTCGGCGACCACGGCAAGATACCAGCCGTAGCCTTCAATAAGCTTTCCGACCACATTGGGAGCGGTCGACTTTTTGTCCACCACCTCGTTGAGCATGGCCGAAGTAAGCGTATCCAGTCCTGCTGTGGTAAGCTTGTCCTCGTATCCGTCGCAGTAGCTGGCGAAATACGCAGAACGCGGCGCTACGATCTTTTCCTTTGAGACAACGGTCTTTGAATCGAGCTTTTCGATCTCTGACTTTATATCGGATATTTTCTGACTGAAATCCTGTACCTCATTGGTAATGATCTGGTATGTACTCAGCTCTACAAGGAGATCGTCCTTGACTTCGCCGAGCTTTTGATAATTGCCCATATCCCTGTAATAGATGAGACTGCGGTAGCTCTCGTTGATGCTGTCGGACAGATTTGCGGGCTGTGCCGACTCGAGAGTACCCGGATTCTGTATCTTCTGAAGGATACTGAGCTCTTTTTCCAGCTTAGCCTTGTCGCGCTTTATACTCAGCTGCTCATCGTCGGGATAAGCCTCCGCAATGACGATGCCGTTGCCGACCTTGCCGCCGTCGGATACATTATAGCTGAGCGCGCCGTTTCCCGAATAAAGGAGGATCTCCTCGTCCCTGATGAACACGCCCTTGTATTCCTTTGCGGAAACTGCCGAGGCTGTCAGCGCAGAGACCGTATCGCTCTCTTTGTTGCGGAAATTATAAACTATGCTGATAAATACTATCAGAAGCAGCACCAGGGCGAAGTTCCTGAGGAGCTTTACCATGAAGCCGCCTTCCGACTTGGAAAATCCCATTCAGACCACCCTTAGTCGTTCTTTTCGGAAGCGTCGAGGATAGAAACTGCTCTCGCAGGTATGATCGTGGATATAGCGTGCTTGTAAACGAGCTGCTGCTTGCCGTCGCAGTCAAATATTGCAACATAGCTGTCGAAGCCCCTTACCATTCCCTTGAACTGGAAGCCGTTGGTAAGAATGATAGTTACCATGATCTTGTCTTTTCTGCACTGATTGAGGAACACGTCCTGCAGATTGATAGTTTTGTTCATACACATTCTCCTTTTTTATTTGTTTGTGTGAAGAAATCTGTGCGTAAAAAGTTTTGTCAAAAACCACGCGTAGAAATACACACACTACATTATATCACATTTTAAAGTGCTTGGCTATAGTTTTTTTGCATTTTTCTAATATTTCATTCTTTTTATTAAATCTATCCACCATTATCCACTCTATGCGGCCGTTCCTTCTGAACCATGTGAGCTGACGTTTGGCATATCTGCGCGTTTCCTGCTTTATAACGGCAATGCAGTCCTCAAGCTCCGCATCTCCCGTGAAATAGGGGATAAGCTCCTTGTACCCTATGGCGTTGGCAGCGGTCTTCATGCCGCTTTCAAGCCAGAGCTGACGAGCTTCCTCCACAAGTCCTGCCTTCACCATTTCGTCCACACGCAGGTCGATACGGTCATAGAGCTTCTGTCTGTCCTCAAAGTTCAGACCTATGATAAGGGAATCATAAGGGCTTTCCACCATCCTGCTCTCCCGTTTGAGGTCGCTGAATTTCCTGCCAGTAACATGGCAGACCTCCAGAGCACGTACTACTCTCACCAGATTATTGGGGTGTATGCCCTCTGCCGCCTCGGGATCAAGCTCCGCCAGCCTTGCGTGGAGGGCTTCGTTGCCGTTCTCCCCTGCAAAGGCATAGAGCTCCCCGCGGTATGCTTCATCGCTGCCCCCCTCGGAGAATTTTACGTTCTCAAGGAGCGAGTCGATGTAAAGTCCCGTGCCGCCTACTATAATAGGAAGCTTGCCCCGGGAGAGTATCTCCTGTATCTTCTCATTGGCGAGGCTCACATAGTCCGCCGCACTGAAGCTCACGTCCCTGTCAAGGAAGTCCATAAGGTGATGGGGAATCCCCTGCTTTTCGGCTTCCGAGGGCTTCGCCGAGGCAATGTCCATGCCCTTGTATATCTGCATGGAATCGGCGGAGATGACCTCTCCGCCGTAGATTTTAGCAAGCTCAACGCCCAGCCATGTCTTGCCCGAAGCCGTTGGACCTACCACGGCAAGCACAAAGGGCTTTTTATTATTTTCGTTCATTGTCAGTTTCTCCCGACTGTATGCGTTTTATCATATTTGCAGACTGTTTTTTCCTTATGATCCTTATTACCAGACATATTATCATAATGAGGAGCAGCAGTATTGCTCCCAGGGGTATCAGGATCAGCAAGTAAAACGGCGGTCCCGTATCCACATCGCAAGTCAGTTTGCTGCCATCCGCTTTTATCGTGTACGCAGCTTTGCCAAAGGGTACGCTTTTTACCCTGACCTCATTGGTGATACCGAGGATTTTTCCGTCCTTATCGCAGTAAGCCACCTTTATATGGCGGTAATGGTCGAATATATTATCGGTTGTTTCCAGACCGAGCACCATATGCCTGTTTTTGGATTCTTGTGACAAGTCGTACTCTTCCAGTATAACGGCCGAATGCATCAGAAGCAGGCTGGAATAGCCGTCCTTATTATACTTTGCAAGCTCACAGCTGCCGTCAAGTCCGAGCAGATTTCCGTTAAATCCATGGATACAGTCTTCCTCGCCCTTATACCTTTTCCAGTCTTCTTTTACCAGTATATCTGCAAAAGCAGTACCTTCGGGTACTTCTCCGAAGCAAATATAAAGATGCGTGGTATCCGCATCCCATGCAAATGCGTTCATACTGCTGAAAACACACATAAAAACCGAAAAAAACAGCACAATAATAGTATTTAGTACTCGTTTCAAACCATATCCTCCTGTAAGAAACAGTCACCGTATTACTCTATGCTGTCAGCTTTCAATCTGCGTTCTCTGATTTTATGATACAGAACAAAAGCCAGCACAAGCAAGATCGCCGGACTCAGATAAACTATGATATTGATAATCCAAATTGCTGCAGCCTCATGTTTTTTTAAAATATTTCCGCCAAATTTGAATGACAGTTTTTCTCCGTCTCCACTGAAATTATACATAACAGGCTCTGCAAAATCATTGTACGGTACTTTTATTTCATTGGTAACTCCAATGACCTCGCCTTTACTATCACAGTAAGCAAGCTTGACACAACGGTGCTTGTTGAATATCCTATGTGTTTTCATTTTCATTTGACTGTATGCCGCCTCATCGGAATTTGTATCATAGTACATAACAAAATTATGTCTGAGGGTCATACTTGTATAGCCGTCTTCATTATACTTTGCAAGTCCGCAGTCCCTTTTCAGGCTGACACGGTCTTCACCCATGTGCTTTTCATATTCCTCATTGTAATCCACAGCAGTACTGTCATTTTTCGCATCCTTTAAAAGAAGATCAACATATGCAGTGCCCTCGGGAGCATTCTGAAAACTGACTTTCATCCATGTCTCATCGTGATCCCATGCAAAAGCATTGATGCCGCCGAAGATACACATAAATGCCGCAAAAAAGGCTGCGGCGAAGGCTTTTACCGTCCGTTTCATAGTATTCTCCTTACGTCCTTTTGAACTGATGCGAGATATTGCTCTTGGTCATGGTAAACATAACGGGTCTGCCGTGGGGGCAGTGTCTTATCCTCTCGTCGAAGTATACCTGCTCCGCAAGGGACTGAAGCTCCGCGATATCGTTCTTGTCGTTGCCCTTTATTGCCGATTTGCAGGCGACTGTATGGAGCATATCGTCCAGCATATGAGACTGGGGATCGTGGCTGTACATACGGAGATTTCCTGCTATCTCGGAGATTATGTCCTCCATATCCAGCTCCATTATAAAGGTGGGAACAGCTGTAGCCACCACACAGGGCTTCTCGGAGAAATCAAAGGCAAAGCCCAGATCTGCAAGGAGCTCCTGATTGGTCTCCAGTGCGCTGAATTCATCTCCCGTGAGGAGAACACGCACTCCCGTGAGGAGCTGCTGACTGTACTGACGGCAGTTGCGGCTCTTGAGGCGCTCGAAGATTATACGCTCATGGGCAGCGTGCTTGTCTATCATTATCATGGTATCATCGCCCACCTCTGCGACGATGTATAGTCCGAAGACCTCGCCGATAACACGTATCTTGGGCTTTTCAGTCCATACGGACTCCTGCGGCTTTTCGGGCTCGACAGGCTTCGGCGCAGGTGCTGCGGTAAATGCCTGCTGTGTGATATAGCTGAAGCCCTCTACAGCCTCAGGCTGCTCTGGAGCTTCGACTGCTACGGGCTCTTTTACTGTCTCGGGAACATCGGCTGTCTCGGGAGCTGTTTCAGCAGGGCGCTCATATACGGGAGTGGTCTGCTGTACGTGCTTCGGCTCGTCATAGGCAGTACTTGGCGTAATATCCGCGGTATATGGCTTTTCCTCTGTCACGGGCTGAGGCTTGGCAGCCGTATGCACAGGGGCTGCTGCCGCCGCAAGCTTCTGCTCGGTCTCCTCTATCTTGTCAACGGGAGTGAAAAGGAACTCCTGCTGCTTCATCTCCTCCTGCTCGGGAGCAGCCTTTGTCCAGTCCGCATGAGGCTTGAGCTCAAATTCATAGATCAGACCGTCCTTCATCATGGCGTTCTTAACTGCGAAATAAATAGCATCGGTCACCGACTTTTCGTCGGTAAAGCGCACCTCAGCCTTGGTAGGGTGGATATTTACGTCCATAGCACTGGGCGCAAGGTCAATAAGGAGTACACAGGCAGGGAATTTGCCCGTCATTATCATATTGGTATAGGCGTTTTCCAGAGCTGCGGAACAAAGCCTTGAACGGACATATCTTCCGTTTACGAAGAAATTCTGGAAAGCGCGGTTATTCTTGGAGTAGAGAGGCTTTATCACATAGCCGCCCACCTTTACTCCCTCGTATTCATAGTCCACGGGGATAAGGTCACGGGCAAAATCACGGCCGTAAACGGCATATATGGCAGAAAAAAGCTCGCCGTCGCCTCCCGAATGGAATTCCGTCCTGTTATCGCGTATGAAACGAAAGGCTATATCAGGGTGAGACATGGTTATCTTCTGGAGTATGGTACTCACCGCATTTGCCTCCGTAACGTCCTTTTTCATGAATTTACGCCTTGCGGGGACATTATAGAACAGGTCGCGGATTATTACGGTAGTGCCGTCAGGACAGCCGCTCTCCTCGTGAGACTTCTCCACGCTGCCCTCTATGGTATACAGGGTGCCGTAGAGCTCCTCCCGCTGCTTTGTCATTATCTCCACACGGGCAACTGCCGCAACCGAAGCAAGGGCTTCACCGCGGAAACCCAGGGTGATGATATTTTCAAGGTCCTCTTTTTCTCTTATCTTGCTGGTAGCATGGCGCAGGAAGGCCTTCGGTACATCTCCGAAGGACATTCCGCAGCCGTCATCGGTCACGCGCATATAGGTAGTACCGCCGTTCTTTATCTCAACGGTGATATGCTTTGCTCCGGAGTCTATGGAGTTTTCCACAAGCTCCTTTATGACCGAGGAGGGGCGCTCGATGACCTCGCCTGCTGCGATAAGCTCTGATATTTCCTTGCTAAGGACATTGATAGGGGGCATTTTTAACTTCCTTTCTGAAACAGGGACAGGCTCAGACCAGCTTTACCCAGTTGGGAGTGAGTATCACTCCGCCGTAGGGGATATGCTCGGCGGTATAATCAGCTGTGTCCATATGTCCGAACCTCTTTTCGGATACTATGGCAAACGGACAGGCAGCAGGAAGTGCTCCGTCCCTTATATCCTCCTCGGGAGAAATGCCCTCTCCGAGCTCCAGCTCTGTCTGGATCGTCCTTGTCTTGGGCAGTATCCAAAGCTTTGAAGCCATATCCTTTATCTTGTCAACGGCTTCCTTCTTGTATGTCTTTGCATCTATGGCAACCTCCTCCTCGGGTATGAGGATAGTGAAGGTGTATTCACCCCTTATGGGCTCTTCATTCATTATGAAGCCGCGTACCTCGGAAAAACCGCCGAAGCTGAAATACATCTGCTTGTAGTCGTTAACGGCGTCCTCATCGTAGCCGAGCTCAAAGTCGTCCTCAAGCTTTTTCTGATTCCATTCCATGATATCCTCTAAGCTCTCATTCTCGGCATTGTAGGCACCGCTCCTGAATTCGAGCCCTGCGTGCTTGATATAAGCGATGAGCTCCTTCATATTGTCGTAATCCAGCTCTGCACGGCTGAATTCCATTATCATTGAAAAGTATGCGGGCATATTGTTCACCTCTGTTATTTATGTTTCATATTCAGACGGAGCGATGCGCACATCGCTCCCTACAGACATATCGTCACACACGGTCGGATAGTATCCGCCCCTGATGTATCGCAGTCCCTATGAGGACGGGATCAAAAAGCAGACGGCTTTACGGACAGCTCTGAAAAAACAAGCTTGCAGGTCTCACAGTACCATGCTTCATTTTCCTCTGAAAGCTTAGCTTCATTGCGTTTCAGCTTTCCGATATCATTTTCGTCAGTCCATACAAGGTATGATGCAGCCATCGGATTAATCAGGCTCGCCTTGGATCTTATCCTGCCCTTTTGCAGCTTGTTTCCGCAATATCTGCACTCCATGCCGTTCCCTTCTTTCCCGCCTCTTCATACAGGCATAATTTATAATCGCATTTTATTGGATAGCCTTCAGCATATCCCTGAGAAGCTCGCGGCATTCGCTGTCCGTAAGCTCGTCGATATTGGTCTTTTCAAGCATATCCAGTGCCGCCTCACGTCCCAGACTGCCAAAGCTTATCTGTCCAGACTCCTCCCGTACCGACGCAGGGCGCTCCGAGGCGTGCTGACGCTCCATTTCCTCAAGGAGCTCTTTAGCTCTTGTGACAACCTTTGCGGGAAGTCCCGCCAGCTTCGCTACGTCAACACCGTAGCTCTCGTCCACGCCGCCGCGGACTATCTTTCGCAGGAAGCGTATGGTACCTCCGTGCTTATTTACTGCAATGCTGTAGTTCTTTACGCCCTCCAGTTCGTCCTCAAGGCCTATGAGCTCATGGTAATGAGTTGCAAAGAGAGTCTTGCAGCCCAGCTTCTTTGAATTGCAGATGAACTCCGCAACCGCACGTGCAATACTCACGCCGTCAAATGTGGAGGTACCGCGTCCCACCTCGTCAAGTATGACAAGGCTGTCCCTGGTGGCATTTTTCAGTATATCCGATACCTCACTCATCTCCACCATGAATGTGGACTGTCCTGCGGTGAGGTCATCGGAGGCTCCCACACGGGTGAATATCTTGTCCACTACGGATATTTTGGCACTGTCCGCGGGAACGAAGCTTCCTATCTGCGCCATGAGGACTATCAGCGCCGCCTGACGCATATATGTGGATTTACCCGACATATTCGGGCCCGTGATTATGGACATACGATCTGCCTTATTGTCGATATAAAGATCATTGGGTACGAACATCTCCTCGGTGAGCATGAGCTCCACAACCGGGTGACGTCCTGCCTTTATGTCGATAGCTCCGTCTATGGCGATATCGGGCTTTACGTACTGGTTCCTCAGTGCGACCTCTGCAAAGGAGCAGAGCACGTCCACCGAGGCGACTGCCGAGGCTGTCTTCTGCACTGCTTCCAGCTTTGTGGCCAGGAAGTCACGTACCTCTGCGAATATATCCGCTTCAAGGGAGAGAGCCTTGTCTTTTGCGCCGAGTATGGCATTTTCGGCATTTTTCAGCTCCTCGGTTATGAAACGCTCGGCGTTTGCCAGAGTCTGCTTGCGTATCCAGCCCTCGGGGATAAGGTCGTAGTAAGAACGGGTCACTTCAAGATAGTATCCGAACACGCGGTTAAAGCCGATCTTCAGGTTCTTGATGCCTGTTGATTCCTTCTCACGCTGCTCTATATCGTCAATGATGCTCCTGCCGTTGTTCATTATGTGGCGAAGCTCGTCCAGCTCCTTGTTGAAGCCCTCCTTTATAACGCCGCCGTCCTTTACGGAGATAGGCGGCTCGTCCATTATGGCGTTCTCCACAAGGTTAACGAGCTCGTCAAGGGTGGATATTTCATCGTTATAGCGTACAAGGAGCTTTGAATCTGTCAGCTTTGCCAGCTCCTGCTTTATGAGAGGGAGCTGCTGAGCCGTTGCGGAAAGTGACTTCAGGTCGCGGGGATTGGCGCTCTTGTACATGACCTTTGTCATAAGGCGCTCCAGATCGTAGACTCTGTCCAGAAGGTCGGTAAGGTCGGTGAGCACCACGCTCTTGCGGTAGAGAGACTCCACTGCGTCAAGACGCTCGATTATCCTTGCGGGACTTTTCAGAGGCTGCTCTATCCAGTTTTTCAGCAGTCTGCGTCCCATAGAGGTCTTTGTGGAGTCCAGCACCCACAGCAGAGAGCCTTTTTTCTCCTTGCTGCGGAGAGTCTCCGTGAGCTCAAGATTGCGTCTCGCATTGAGATCCAGTCCCATGAACTGCTCGCCGTTCAGGAGCTCGATAGAGGTAAATCTCGACACCGACGACTTCTGGGTGTCATTGATGTAATCGAAAAGTCCGCATACTGCAGCACAGTCTGCTCCGTCCTCGCTTATGCCCAGCTCCTTTACCGAGCCGACACCGAATACAGCCGCAGCCATATCCCTTCTTTCCGAGGGAGTGAAGCATATGGTATCGCGGAGGGTAACTGCGCAGGAAAGGCGCAGCTTTACGAACTCCGCGGCATTTTTCAGTGAAAGGAAATTCTGCGGGAAGATTATCTCGGCAGGTCGGCAGCGTGATAATTCGTTGATAACGCCTGCTTCAAGATCCTTTCCCTCAAAGAAGCTGAGTGCAGCCTCGCCTGTGGAAAGATCAGCGGAGGCAACTCCGCAGGTCTTGTTTTCCTCGTCGTAGTATATACTGCATATGTAGTTGTTGCTGCCGTCATCAAGCATACTGCTCTCTGTCAGCGTACCGGGAGTCACCACGCGGATAACATCGCGCACAACTATGCCCTTGGTCTCGGCAGGATCGGTGAGCTGCTCGCAGACAGCCACCTTGAAGCCCATGTCTATGAGCCTCTTTATATACATATCTGCCGCATGATAGGGCACTCCGCACATGGGAGCGCGTTCCTCAAGTCCGCAGTCTCTGCCCGTCAGGGTAAGCTCCAGTGCTTTTGAAACCACTACCGCGTCATCAAAGAACATCTCGTAGAAGTCACCCAGACGGAAGAACAGGATACAGTCTGTGTACTTATCCTTGACCTCGAAGTACTGCTGCATCATGGGAGATATTTTACTTCTGTCGATTTCCATTGGCTTTGCTCCTTTTATCTTGTTTTTGGGTTATACGATATCGGGATACGATAGTATCTCGCCCAGCATATAAACTCGTCGCTGTTGTCACAGCTCATATTCAGCTTAAAAACGGTGCTGTTTTCCGATATGAGCCTGAGGGACAGCTTTTCACAGCGTATCTCCTGTATCTCGGAGGCATGATACTCTTTTTTCCTTACCTTGATAACGTCGTCCTTTACCTCGGCGGCAGTTCTTATAAGCCAAGGTGTGATTGCCAGAAATACTGCCGCAAGTATCACTGCACATATACTCACGCCGATCAGCCACGGCGGAAGTACAGCAATGCCGCAGGACCAGACAAATACATACCGCCCGAAAAACAGCAGGGCAACGATACAGGCAATGATAGCTACGGCCGCATCGCTCCCTGAAGGTTTCAGAGCAAACATACTTCTCGGGCGTTCTGTCAGCTTCGCATCGAGTGCCTCCTTTGCCGCAGAGAGATTATCGCTGTAAGACATACATCAGTGACAGCCCGCACATGAAGCGCAGCTGCCCGAGCAGCCTGCCTCGGGTATCTGACAGGTGTCGGGATCCTCACCGTTGGCGCACATACTTATTATCTGCTGCATATTTGATACCAGCTTCTCCAGAGCCTGCTGAGCTCCCGAGAATACCATCATGCGTGGATTGTCCATTATCTTCTTGTAAACGGACTTCAGCTCGGTATCGAGCTCCTTGATCTTGTCGGAATCGGGATCCTCCGCGCTCATGGCAGTACCGAGATTGACGCGGAGATCCTCAAAGCGAGCAATATCCTCCTGAAGCTCCTTATCATCGTCGTTAGCCTTCTTTGCCAGCATATATGCTGTATATCTGTCGTCCTGCTGAAGAGCCTTTCCCAGCTCTCTTGTCATTTCCATAATATCCATTTTCTTTTCTCCTTAGGTTTATTGTGCATTTATCCAGTCTGCCGTCATGCAGCTTTGGTCATCAGCCCATATAATCAAGATAAAGGCCGTCTTTTTCCTCCATTTCGTCAGGCCCTGTCACAAAATACGATACGATGCCGCCGTTGAGACTGCTCCTGTAGGATGTGACATAAGGGTATATAGTTCTTATGCCCTTTGCCTTGCAGATATCATCATAGCTCTCATCCTGTCCGATATTGTACTCATAGGTGTCCTGAGCCTTTGTGACAGCGCCGTTTACCATTTTAAAGTACTCGAAGCAGCCTGCACCCATATGTGCCCACTGCATAACAAAGTCGCCTGTATTCTCGTCATAGCAGAAGGTGGTATGTCCTCCGCCTATAAGTCCCAGATCCTTTATCTCCCCCTCGCTGTCGATGGTGAAAACATTCACGGCAAAATCAGCCTCGCAGGTTCCGCGCTTGAAGATAAGCTCGGGTATACCGTCGGCATCAAGGTCGCGGAAAGCATACTCTATACTTGCCGTACCGTCATTCGCCGCGGCGACCTTTTCAAATTCTGCCTTGATGAATCCCTGATATATAGCGGGATACATATCCATTATACCGCCTGCCGACACATTTCCGTCGTGAGTTGTGACAGGAGGCTCGGTAGTCTCAACAGTAGTCGCTTCGGTAGCGGAAGCCTCGGTAGTGGCCTCAGCGGTAGTTGTTTCTGCTTCTGTATTCTGTGCTGCCGCAGTTGTTTCTTCCTGTGATGTCTTGGGTGATGAATCGCCGTTCTTCGGACCGCAGCCTGCCAGCAGCATTGCTGTAAGGCACGATAATGCAATGATCTTTTTCATAATATTATCCTTTCTTTAGCTTTCCTGTTACTGCCCAGTTCATTGATCCTGTTATCTCAACATCAACGAACTGTCCGATAAGAGAGCTGTCGCCCTCAAATTCGACTATAATAAACTCGCTGCTCTTTCCTGTCAGCCAGCCCTGACGCTTCTTTGAAACATCGTCCGCCAGCACTCTCATTGTCCTGCCCACAAAGCGCTTATAGTGTTCTGTGGATACCTCTCTCTGTACCTCAAGAAGCTCTCTCATGCGTCTGCCCTTTTCCTCGTCGGAAATGCTGTCGGCCATGACAGCCGCAGGAGTGCCCGAGCGTTTTGAATATATAAAGGAGTAGATATTGTCATACCTTACCTCCCTTATCAGGTCGAGTGTCCTGCCGAAGTCCTCGCCGCTCTCGTCGGGGAAGCCCACTATAAGATCTGTGGTAAGCGAAAAATCGGGATCCCTGCTGTATATATCCCTTACTATCGAAAGATATTTTTCAATATCATAGTGTCTGTTCATTCTGCGGAGAACATCACTGCTGCCGCTCTGTACAGGAAGATGCAGGTGCTTTGCAACTTTTCCGCACTCAAATATGGCGTCTATAAGCTCCTTTGAAGCGTCCTTCGGGTGCGAGGACATAAAGCGTATCCAGAAATCGCCCTCTATGGCATCCAGCTCCCTCAGCAGCTGCGGGAAGCTAATGCAGCCCTCAAGGTCCCTGCCGTAGGAATTGACATTCTGTCCCAGGAGCATTATCTCCTTGTAGCCGCTGTGTACCAGCCTGCTGACCTCGCTGATTATATCCTCCGGCCGCCTGCTCCTTTCGCGTCCTCTGACGTGAGGAACTATGCAGTAGGTACAAAAGTTGTTGCAGCCGAACATTATGGGCACAGACGCCTTGAAGCTGCTCTCTCTCACCTGCTCCGCCGCCTCGGAAAAATCGTCATATTCGCTTATATCCGCCGAGAATTTTGCTCCTTGCAGAGCCTTCAGCAGCAGCTCCGGCAGAGCACTTATGGCTGAGGTGCCGAGAACTATATCCACCTGCGGATAGGAGCGTTTGATCTTCTCCGCTATATGGCTCTGTGCGGTCATACAGCCTGCAATGCCGATGATGAGCGAGGGCTTCAGCTCCTTGAACTTCTTCATACTTCCAACTATTCCGAATACCCTGTCCTCAGCGCTCTCGCGGACTGCGCAGGTGTTGAGTATTATCAGGTCTGCCTCATGCTCGTCCTCGGTAAAGGAATAGCCCATCTTCATAAGCAGTCCCTTGATCTTTTCACCGTCGGAAACGTTCAGCTGGCAGCCGAAGCTCCTGACGTAAGCCTTTCTCTGCTTATCGCCGAGCAGGCCGATTATTTCATTTATAGCTGCGGTATTGTCTCTCAATTCGCAGTACCTCGCCTTCCCGTAAAATCCTGTAATAAATAATTATACCATATAATACATTATAATGCAAGCACGGATTTGAAGCAGGCTATACAAAAAACTCTCCGTATATGCGCAGCAAAACGGAGAGTCGGTTTTAATTACTTGTTTGAGATGTACTCCAGGATCTTTCTGTAATCCACAATATCGACCTTGTTGTCTTTGTTTACATCAGCACGGATAAAAGCGTCCTTTGAGAGCGCCTTCTTGCCCTGGATATGTTTCAGAACTGCGTCTGTATCATCTGTAGTGATATAATTATCGTTCAGTACGTTGCCTCTTCTGAAGCCTGCAGCCTTGCCGTTGATATGGTCAAGAACTTTCTGTCTGTCATCTGTGTCTATTCTGCCGTTGCCGTTGATGTCGCACTTCATGACCTTCACATAATACTCTTTTGCAGAAGCTGTCATAGCTGATGCTGCGCCTGCTGTCATAACAGAAGCCATAAGAAGTGCTGCGATTTTGTTGAATCTCATTTTGAAATTCTTCCTTCATATTTACTGCTCGCTAAATATAAAAATGTATTGTGTAAAATATTCAGCTGTATTATATTAACACCTTTTTCTTGATCTGTCAATAGATAATCACAATTATTCTACCCGCCTTTTATCGAGAAGCTTCGGAGCTTTTTTCGGTATGAGCTCCCCACAAAAATTTTTTCAAAAAAATGAAACCTTTTCGTAAGCTGCCGTGTATTATTAATGTAAACGCCCTTAAAAGAGCAGTTATGAAAGCGCTGAAGAGATCAGAATACGAAAGGGAAACGGATATGAAAAAATCAAAAAAAATCATTCTTATAATCGCTGTCTTTCTTGCAGTATGGGCAGTCCTCATAGCTTTTGAGTTTGCTTTCAGATCGGTATATCAAAGCAGCTCGGATAAAAAAGCTGCAATCGCAAATGCCCAAAAGGCAGTGAGCGATACAATTAATTACATTAACACGCTGTCTCCCGATGATGTGCGTGACAGCAGACAGAATGAATGGCTCACCATGATGAAGGAAGCAACTTTTCAGGACTGCATCTGCGAATATGATGTAATGAAAAGGAATCCCAGACGGCTCGATGCCAATCTCTGGATGCATTACAAAAAAGCAGACGGCGACGATCTTTACTTCTGCATAATGTACCGTTCCTATGCAGATAATCCCGACCTGAAAAAAATGATCGGCAGGGATTACAGCATATATTTTGATAACTACTACGGCAGCCAAGCCCCCGAATTCGCTCCCTATGACGTTATCGAGGGAAAGCAGGCCGACCTGTTCGATGAATACGCCGAAGGTGCATACCTCTCGAATTACAAGTTTTCAAGCAGTCAGCATGATCCTATGTGCAAGTACTGCATCTTAATAAAATCAGAATAACGTTACATTACCCGTACCTTCATAATAAAAGAGCCCTTCCATACAGGAAAGGGCTCTTGTCCGTATATGCTCTGTCACAGATTAGCCCTGGATGGATACGGTCTGTATTTTAATACTTCAGACCGAATATGCTGACTGTGATATACTCCTCCATGGCATAATAATCCGTCTTGTCCACGATACCATCGGCATTGAGGTCGTATTTGTCATAGGAACCGAAGATTATAACGGGTAATTTCACGCTCCACGAGGGACTCTCCTCGGGAAATGCCTTCTCTCTGAGGAGATTGAGATCCTTATCATTGACAACGCCGTCAAAGTTGAGATCTCCTGTTCTTACGTAGCTCTGTCTGCGGAGAATGCCTGCCTTCTTTTCTGGCAGCTTCGGGATGATATCTCCCGGCATCAGTGCAAGGTCTTTTTTGTTTACCCTGCCGTCCCAGTTGGTATCGAGCGAGCCGTATCTGTTGCTGTTTTCCTTAATCTTTATCACGCCGTTCAGATAATCCCTGAGGATAGCGGTATCCTTTGTATCGATCTTTCCGTCTCCGTTGGCATCACCCTTTAAAGGCATATCCCTGTAGGAGGGATAAATAACTATGCCGGGCTTATCCTGTTCGCCGTGTATGCCCAGTGCATATGCTGTGACAGCCGGTGCAGCGCAGGCTAAAAGTACGGTTGCTGTGAATCCTGAAAATATCTTTGTAAGTTTCATGTAGTAGATCCTCCTGTATATTTTTGCAGTCTGAATTGTTATTTTTTTGTCAGCCGCTTGCTTTTATTATAATTATTTTTCCTGTATTTGTCAATATTTAAATTCATAGCCCCGCTGCAATAAAATTCAAGGTTATTTTAAGCTTGATGATACATAATATATCATGTAAAAGTGAACTTTCACACTATCACCTCCGGAAAGGAGTATGTTCAGTTATGTCAGTAATCAAAAAAATCACAGCTACCATTTCAGCCTGCACCATTGCAGCCTGCTCACTGTTCTCATGCAGCAGCAGAGTACCAAAGGACGCTAAGGAGCTGAAGGTGACCTTCTTCGATGTAGGCAAGGCCGACTCTATAGTTCTCCAGTCAGACACGGGAACAGTCGTTATCGACTGCGGAGAAAAGGGCGACGGCAAAAAGATCACGGGACTGCTGGAGGAAAGCGGCAGGACCACCATAGATTATCTTATAATAACCCACTTTGACAAGGACCATGTGGGCGGCGCCGCCAAGGTGCTCAACAGCTTTGAGGTAAAAAATGTACTTACCCCGGATTACGAAGGCACTGTTGACGAATACGATAAATTCTGCAAGGTGCTTGAGGAAAAAAACGTTCCGCGCACAAGGCTCACCGACAATATTTCCTTCACTCTGGACGATGTGAAATTCACGGTATATGCTCCGAAAAAGACATCATACGGTGAAAACGACGAAAACGACTTTTCGCTGGTGACAAAGGCAGTACACTACAACAATACCCTGCTTTTCACAGGCGACGCCATGGAGCAGCGCCTCGACGAGATAATGGACATCGGCAAGTGTACCCTCCTGAAAGTGCCGTATCACGGCAGAAAGCTCGATAATCTCGGTGTGTTCCTCAGTAAAGTCAAGCCCGAATACGCTGTGGTATGCACCTCTTCATCCGAGTTTTCAGGCAAAATGCAGGATCTGCTCAAAGCTATGAAGATAAATACTTACGCTACCTGTTACAACGGAGATATTACTGCCGTCAGCAACGGTGCTTCCATAGAATTCACAGTTGAAAAAGGCTCCGCATCATGAGCCTGCGGCAGCCCCGGCGGCTGCCGTTTTTTCGCAGACATTTCTTTTTGTCCGAACTGTTGCATTTCTCTCAGAAATGTGATATAATAAATTGTAAGTGTGCTTTTTGGCAGTTCAAGGCACTGCCTGCACAAATAATATTTATGAAAAGAGGAAAACAAATGCCTGCAAATATTGTAGTCGGAACTCAGTGGGGAGACGAAGGAAAGGGCAAGATCATCGATATCCTTGCTTCCCGTGCAGATGTTGTAGTCCGTTCACAGGGCGGCAACAACGCAGGACACACTGTAGTAAATAACGGCGAGGTCTATAAGCTCCATCTTGTGCCCTCGGGTATCCTTTACCCCAACGCACTCAATCTCATCGGTGCGGGTGTGGTTCTCGATCCCAAGGACTTCATCAGCGAGCTTGATAATCTTGAGTCAAGAGGTATAAAGACAGTAGGCCACCTCAAAGTCGATCCCCGCGCTCAGATCGTTATGCCCTGGCATATCGCTCTCGACGGTCTCTCGGAGGCTTTCCGCGGCGGCAAGGACATCGGCACTACCAAGAGAGGTATCGGCCCCACTTACATGGACAAGTACGAGCGCTGCGGAATCCGTATGTACGACCTTGTTCACCCTGAGGTGCTGGCCGAGAAGATACAGTCCACAGGCAAGCTCAAGAATGAGATAATCACCAAGGTTTACGGCGGAGAAGCTTTCGATCTCGACGCTGTTACCAGAGAATACACAGAATACGGCAAGCGCCTCCTCCCCTATATGGACGACGTTTCCGTACTCACATTCGAGGCTCATAAGGCAGGCAAGACCATAATGTTCGAGGGCGCTCAGGCTACCCTCCTGGACATCGACTTCGGTACATACCCCTACGTTACTTCCTCACATCCGCTTTCGGCAGGCGTCTGCGTAGGTACAGGAGTAGGCCCCAAGGTCATTACAAACATCATCGGCGTTGCAAAGGCTTATACCACCCGTGTGGGCAAGGGACCTTTCCCCACAGAGCTTGACGACGCTACAGGCGACCAGATCAGAAACGTAGGCGGCGAATTCGGTACTACTACAGGCAGACCGAGAAGAACAGGCTGGTTCGACGCCGTTATCGTCCGCCACTCTGTAAGAGTAAACGGTCTTGACAGTCTTGCTATCAACAAGCTGGATACTCTCGCAAATATAGATACCCTCAAAATGTGCGTGGCTTACAAGAAGCCCGACGGCAGCGTTATCAAGGAGTTCCCTCCCACGCTGGAGGAGCTGGAAGGCTGCCAGCCCATATACGAGGAGTTCCCCGGCTTCTCCGAGGACATCTCAAAGTGCAGCAGCTTCGACGAGCTGCCTGCTAACTGCAAGAGCTATATAGCTCGTCTGGAAGAGCTGGTAGGCTGCCATGTAAGCATGGTAGGTATCGGCCCCGACAGATCTCAGATACTTGAAAGATAATATTTCTCGTTCAGCCGCTTCGGCGGCTGTTCTTATAACAGGATATGGGGGTGAGATAATTTATGAAGACTTTCGCAAAGATCGTGGCTGCTGCTCTTACAGCTTGTCTTGCTGTATGTTCAGCATCACCCGTTAACGCAGCAGATACTGATACATTTTACGACATCCTTATACCAATTGAAGATACACCATTTGCTCTTTCATTCAATTCCGATGAGGAAATGTTCAAATATATCCGCTCTCAGCTTATACTCAGAAATGAAAACATCAAGGCTGTGATGTCGAATACCTCAAGCAGCGACCTGAAAAAATATTCCGACACCGCAGATGAAGAGATCTTCAAAGACACAGGCGATCCCACCGAAGGCGTATACCTGAGGCAATGCCTTGTTCACGAAGTAACTGCCGTTTCCAATACCGAAAACGGCGTTATGATACACCTGACCACACAGTATCTAACCACTGTCGATCAGGAACAGGAGCTCAATGAAGCCATTTTCAGGCTGAAACATACTCACGAGTTCATCGCTGCCAGCAGCCTTGACGCCTACGGCAGGATAAAGTGGGCTTACGACAAGGTCGTGTCCGAAATGAAGCTCTCACAGAAGCCCGGCCATAACAGCTTCGGATCCGCATACAGTGCCATGATCCGCGGTGAAGCCAACGAGCACGGTCAGACGCACCTGCTCATACGCCTTCTGAGCGAGTTGGGCATACACTGCGATATGCGCACTTCAAACGAAAAGTCCATCTCAGACGATGAAGCCGACTGTCATTATCTCGTTATCGCGGAGATTAACGGCAAGTCCTACTTCCTCGATCCGGTATGGGAATACAGCCTCGGCGGAAGCGGCAGCCGCTTCTTCCTTAAAGGCTACAAGGATCTTGACAGCGAAAACGAAGGGCTGAAGGAATATACCCATATCCACCTGCACCAATATTTCGGTCTTCCCGACGATATGGTATTCGCTACGCTGAATATCTCTCCCACAGCCTATGATCCATCACAGGAGCCCGTCTTCACCTGCGGCGATGTAGACGGCGACGGCAGCATAAACTCAGTGGACGCATCTCTTGTCCTTTCGGAATATGCCCGCCGTTCTTCACAGACTCCCATAAAGACCTTCTCCTCAGAGCAGGAGGAAGCCGCAGATATTGACGGAAATAGTCTCATCGATTCTGTAGACGCTTCTGCTATACTCTCATACTACTCTTATCTTTCGACTCTCAAAGACGGCGAGACCGCCAAGGATATACAGGAATTCAGAAGATAAGTCCGCTTCCGGAAGGAGGTACTCTCGTGAAAACAAAAGCAAGAATACTGGCTGCTCTGTCAGCCCTCACTTTATTCCAGTGCTGTACACAGCTTTTTACCGTTTCGGCAGCTGTTCCCTCCGTGACCGCAGAGGTCTTTCAGGAAAATGTCAGCGCTGATGAGCAGGAAGCTGCCGCTGTGATTAAAGAGGCAATAATGAACCGCACCGAAAACTTCTCGGTAGTAACTCCTAAAAACGGCTTCAATAAGGAAGAAATAGGAGGACACCTTATATATCTCGCCTGTGAGGAAACAGGAAAGGGCAACGAGGGCGATTACCTCCGCTATTCCATAAAGTCCTATTTATGCGGGATACGCACAACAGAATCTGAATACATGATAAACTTTACCATAGAATACGGCACCACCGCCGAGGAAGAGGCTGCACTAACCGAAAAGATCAGTGAGATAAACGATTATCTTGCTCTTGACACCCTCACTGATTACGAAAAGATCCGTACCATATACAAGTATGCAGTCTCAAATATCAAGTATTCCGAAAACATAAAGGATCCCTATGCCTATACAGCCTACAGCGCCGTGTTCAACGGCCACGCGGTATGCCAGGGAATAACTCAGCTCCTATACCGCCTTTATAACGACGCAGGTATATCCTGCCGCATAATCGCAGGTCTGTCTAGAGATCTGAACATAGAAGCCAACAACGGCAACCATGTCTGGCTCATAGTAAAGCTGGACGACAAATATTATCTGCTGGATCCCACCTGGGATACCAGGCTCGGCGGACAGTACTTCCGCTACTTTATGAAGGGCACGGGCGATTTCGATTCATCCTTCCCTTCAACCTCACATATCGCCTACAATGACAACGGTCTGGCATTTCCCGATTACAATTCTCAGGAATTTATTGACAGATACCCCATATCCCTGTCTGCTTACAGCGAGCCTGTTTACAGCCTGGGAGATATTGACGGCGATAACCGTGTAACTTCTCTGGACGCTTCTGTTATACTGGCGGAATACGCCCGTATCTCAAGCCATAAGTTTTCTTCATTCAGCGCATCACAGTCAAAATACGCCGATGTGAACCGCGATAATATCATCGATTCCGTCGACGCGTCGATAGTACTTTCCTACTATGCGGCTGTTTCCACAAACAGCTACAATTCGACATTGGCTTCTTATATATCAACTCATTGAGCGAGGTGTTAATTATGTATGACGAAAATAATCCTATGGGCGGAATGCCCGAGGAAATAAACTATATCCCCGACGCACAGAAAAAAACAGGCCCCACAGGAGTTTCTGCTCCCGTACTTGACGATTTTGAGTATGTTGCTCCGTCCTCGAAAAAGGACGGTCCCACAGGAGTCTCGGCTCCCGTGCTGGACGATATGTCCTCTTACAGCAGCACTGAAAAGAAGGGCGCTCCTACCGGAGTATCCGCACCTGTGCTGGACGATAATGTGCCGTACAGCTCTGACAACGGAAGAAAAAACGGTCCTACAGGCGTGACCGCTCCCGTGCTGGACGATAATGTTCCTTATACCAAGGAAAAACTCATACTCTCCGATGAGGACATCATCAGCGGCCTTACTCCCGAGCTCAAGGAGCGCTTTGACGCTCTCCCTGCTGAAAAACAGCAGCAGATTATCGACATGAGAAGAACTCAGCTGGGCGCTGTTGCTCCTCCCGTGCAGGTAACTGCTCCCGTTCTCGATGAGGATAATTATACTCCTCCTCCGAAGAAGGAAGAGCCAAAGCAGCCCGAAGCTCCCATTTCGGCTCCCATACTTGACGATGAGCCCGAGCTCCCCAAGTATCAGTCAAAATACGTGGACGAGGACCTGGAAAGAGTTAAGGCAGAGGCTGCCAAGAAGGCCGTATCCTCACAGCTCGTATCCGATCAGAAGGACTCAAAGGCAAGCCTTCAGATGATGCTCCAGCTGAAGGAGGAGGCAAGACAGGCAAGTGCCGCAAAGGGCTTCAAGATCACTATCATTATCGGCCTGCTTGGAGTCATAGCTGCTGTTACATTCTTCCTGCTCTATTCCGGACAGCTGGGTCTGGGCTACAAGAACGGCCTTGAGGGCTTCAGCAACGTTATCAGCAATTCGGCTATATATATCGCGGGTGCTGTGGGACTTTTCTCACTGCTTCTCCTTACGGGAATAGGCGCCTGCAAATCGCTGGCTACCATAACGCTCCTTTTCTTCGGTATAATACAGATATTCCCGGGACTCGTAATGATACCCCAGCACAAGGGAAGTCTTGCACTTGTGGGAATACTCTATGCAGTTGCTATCGGCTGCACTATCGTATCCTTCTTCCTCCTCTGCGGAAGCGAACACGTCGGCAACTTCTTCAACAGGAACAAGGACATCAATTCCAGACATTCTTGATCGTTTTCTACCTCGTGAACTGGACGTAAAAATTCTATAATAACACAGAAAAGCCCCTGTGCTCTGTAGCACAGGGGCTGTATTTTTATTCTTCTTCCTTTTTGATGCCGAATATGACACGGAGTATCCCCGATATGAACTTCGGGCTCTTTATCACCACTATCTTCAATATATATCCCTCCCTTGCTGATATACTATATTATATTCAGCAGGGGCGTTTTTGTTACTTTTTCTTCATAGGGGTGAGTATTACAAGTGCAAGACCGTCCTTTATGCGGAGCTCCGCACTTTCTCCCGTGATCTCATTGCTTACGCCTATGGGGAAGGACTGTACCATGCGGTAATCCTCAAGAGGATACTTTACTCCGCGGAGATACTCTATGCCAATACTCTCCGTCAGTGCGAACACCGAGAGATACATACCGCCTGAAACGGGCTTTCTGTAGCTTACTCCGCCCTCGTCGGCCTCCTGTATGAGCAGCCTGCTCTCGCCCCATATCTCAAGGCTGGCACCCTGCTGAAGAGCATATATCATAGTCTGGATATTGGCAATGCTGTGATCGAAGCGATCTCCGCCGAGAGCTCCGTACAGGTCGATATTGTTATATCCCATCTCTATAGCCTTCTTTACAGCCATAAGAGTATCCGTATCGTCCTTCTCTGGAACGCTGCGGAGTACTTCTACTCCTCTGGGAAGGTCACCGCCGAAGGAATCAAAATCCCCTACTATCAGGTCGGGAAGTATGCCCAGCTTTACTGCGTGTCTGTAACCGCAGTCGGCACAGATAAAATAATTGTATTTCTGCCAGAAGGCAGAGTCCATATACTTATCGAGGTACGGCATATCGCCGCCTGCAAATATAGCGCATCTGTTCATTTCAGCTCCCACTCCTTCAGTTGTTTAGCTTCTTCATACATGATCTTATAGCTTTCATGGCGGCTGGCGGAGATCTCGCCGCGTGCCACCGCATCTACTACTGCGCAGCCCTTCTCGCAGAGGTGTGCGCAGTCTCTGAAACGACATTCGTCCTTGAAGGGAGCAAACTCACGGAAGCAGTCCGCCAGCTCCTCCTTGCGGATAATATCGTATCTGTTGGTATCAAATGTGGAAAAACCCGGGGTATCTGCTATGTAACCGCCCTCGCTGAGCTTATACAGCTCCGCATGACGGGTGGTATGTCTTCCTCTGCCGAGCTTGCGGCTTATCTCGCCCGTAGCAATATTCAGGGTGGGATCAACCGCATTTAGGAGAGTGGACTTGCCTGCTCCCGAGTTGCCCGTAAAGGCACTTATCCTGCCTTTGAGCAGCTGTCTTACCTCTTCCACGGAGGCTTCGTCCTCATACCTTACCTCCACCACATCAATGCCTATGCCGCCGTATATCTCATGCACGGGGCGGCTGTCGCCGAGGTCCGTTTTGGTTATGACCATTACGGGGGTAATGCCCTTGTACTCCGCTATGGCAATGAACTTGTCAAGTATAAGGTAATTGGGCGCCGGTTCGCAGGTGGATACTATAAATATGAGCTGGTCAAGATTTGCAAGGGGAGGTCTTATAATACAGTTCTTTCTGGGAGCGATCTCCGTGATGACACCGTTCTCGACGTCAACGCGGTCGCCCACGCAGGGACTTATACCTCTGTTGCGGAATACTCCTCTTGCCTTACACTCGTATATACCGTCAGGGGACTCTACTGTGTAGAGCCCCCCTAAGCATTTTATTATGATTCCGCTGCCGGCTTTATTACTGTCCATTCCAGTGCCAATGATTACTCTCATCCCAGTAACCGTTTATGCCTGGTTCATACATTACCCAGCCGCCGTTTACCCATGTTCCGAGGATACCATCAGCGTCTGTGTAGTAGTACCATACACCGTCACGGCTGAATCCGTTAACGCCTTCCTGATGGTCATTCTGCTCCTGCTGCTGCGGGGGATCAGTATGCTGCTGAGGAGGATCTGTGGGAGCCTCGGTCTCGGGCTGCGGGAAGCCGCCTACTGAATCGAATGCGCCGCGGATATCCTCAGAATCCGTAGTATACTTACCTGTTGCGAAGTTGAAGGTATATGTTCCGAGAAGTGCCTGCTTTCCTGTATTTACATTTGAAAGGAATGCTCTTGCGGAAATGTTCTGTCCCGAACCCTCAATGTTGAGTGAAGCGGATGACATATAAGGACAGAGGATATTACCTGATGAATAAGCCTTTGTCTTGCCCTTTTCATCTGTAAGGATAAAGTCGATGCTGAAACGTCCGTCTGCATCGGAAGGAAGCGGCAGACTTACTTCTACCTTACCGTCGGGGATAGTACCGTCGCTGACGTAAAGTATGATCTTTGAACCTGCTTCAACCTTGGTGCCCTTCTTAGGCTCCTGATCGAATACGATGCCTTCCTTCTCATAAGAAGGAGCCTGTATAGTCTCAACCTCAAGCTTTCTGTAGCCTGCTCTCATTACAGCGTCGTCGATAGTGCTCTTGATGAAGTCCTCTATCTCGACCTGCTCTGCATTTGCACCCATACTTACGTAAAGGATAACTGTTGAGCCCTTGTGTACCTCCGTACCCTCTTCAGGCTCTGACTTGATAACGTAGTTCGGATCTATCTTTGCGTGAGACTGTCTCTTTACCGTACATTCAAGACCTCGCTCTGTCAGCTGAGCCTTTGCCAGCTCAACGTTCATCTCGGCAACACGTGGAACCTCAACGGTCTCCATGCCCTTACTGAGGACTACCTTACAGGTATCGCCCTTGCTGAATACTTCATCGGGCTCGATACTCTGCTTGATGATAGTATTCTCGTCGGCCTCGTTGTACTCAGTGCCTTCGATCTCGAACTTGATATTTCCGCCGTATGCAGAAACTGCCTGGTTGTAATCCATACCGTAAAGGTCGGGCATAGTCTTTGCGTTCTTGCCGAGACCGCCCTTGAGCAGTCCGCTGAGCATAGTAACTACAAATATTACCGCAACAACGATAACGACTACGACTACTGCCGTAAGAACAGGAACTACCAGCGATGAACGCTCTTCTTCCTCATCATCGTCGTCGTCCTCATCATCGTAATAATCATCACCGTAATTATCGGTATATGCGTCGTTGTATCTCTGTGATACAGTTCCCGAGGAGCTTCCGCCCATAGCCATTGCAGCTGCTCCGGCACCTGCACCTGCGCCTACTGCCGCAGCAGCCTTTGCTGCCTTGGAAGCGTAAGCGTTTGCGACCTCCTGACGGCTCTCAGACTGAACGTCATTGCCTGATGCGGTATCAAGTATCTCATCAGAACCGTCGTCGGACTCCTCGGCGTAGTAACCGAAGGATATATGGGGATCAGCCTTGAAGGCTTCGATATCGCTGATCATCTCGGCTGTGGTCTGGTATCTGTCATCGGGATCCTTTTCCATAGCTCTGAGAACGATCTCCTCAAGTCCGTCGGGGATATCGGGATTGATAGCTCTCGGACGCTCGGGGATATCGTGCATATGCATTACTGCGATAGCAACGGGGTTATCGCTGTCGAAGGGCTTTCTGCCTGTGAGCATCTCGTACATCATAGCTCCCACGGAGTAGATGTCGCTCTTTGCGTCGGTAACGTTGCCGCTTGCCTGCTCGGGGCTGATATAGTGAACGCTTCCGATGGCCTGATCAGTAGCTGTCTTGCCTTCCTCACGAGCAAACTTTGCGATGCCGAAGTCCATGACCTTGATAGTGCCGTCCGTGAACATCATGATGTTCTGGGGCTTGATATCGCGGTGGACGATGCCCTTATCGTGTGCGTGCTGGAGTGCGCGGAGTATCTGTATCACAAAGTGGACTGTGTCCTTCCATGTGAGCACCTTCTCCTCTTCGATATACTCTTTAAGAGTGATACCGTCGATATACTCCATTACGATGTACTGTATCTTCTCGGAAAAACCAACGTCGTATATCTTTACGATATTGGGATGTGAGAGAACAGCTATTGCCTTTGACTCATTTCTGAATCTGCGCAGGAACTCTTCATTCTCTGCAAACTCTTTCTTCAGTATCTTAATGGCAACCGTTTTGTTGTCTATAACATCGACGCCCTTGTACACCTCAGCCATGCCGCCGACGCCGATAAGCTCTGTTATCTCATATCTTCCGTCGAGCTTTTTGCCAATATTCTTATCCATTTCCTTTCCTCCTGCGTTAGTCAGAAATTACCGCAACGGTAACATTGTCGCGGCCGCCCTTTCGGAGCGCTAATTTAATAAGTTCGTCTGCAACATCATCAAAATCGGAATTTAATATGACGCTGTATATTTCATCGTCGCCGCAGTATCCCGAAAGGCCGTCGGAACACAGCAGCAGACTGATTTTGTCCTCGTAATCCAGCATAAAGGTGTCTGTGAGCACTGTTTTTTCAACGCCCACCGCACGTACCAGCATATGCTTCTGAGGGTGTACCTCCATTTCCTCTTCGGTGATCTTGCCCTGTTCGTAGAGCACCGAAGCTACGTTGTGGTCGGTAGTTATCCTGACCAGCCCCGTGTCGGTTATCAGATAGGCTCTGCTGTCGCCGACGTTGGCAATGAAGGCTGTTTTTTTCGTGACGAAGGCAGCTACACAGGTGGTACCCATGCCGAAATTTGTAAAATCAAATCTCGCCCGCGTATATATTACGGAGTTTGCTGCCGAGATCGAGGAGATAAGGAGCTTGCGGATATCTTCATCGCTCAGGCTTTCCTTGTAGTCAGCCGAAAAGCGCTGGAAGAATTCTTCGATCGCGAGTGCACTGGCTTCCTTGCCTGCACGTTCACCGCCCATACCGTCGCAGACGACGGCAAGAACATTATGGCCGAAATATTCGCATCTCACGGCGTCCTGGTTTTCCTCGCGCCTGAGACCTATATCCGTGCCGCAGCGAAATCTCAAGTATCCGCACCCCCATTCTTTCTGTTCTGTTCGGCCGCGTCGCGTCTCAGCTGACCGCAGGCCGCTTCAATATCGCTGCCGAGAGTTCTTCTCACGGTAGCATTTATCCCCCGTCTGCCAAGCTGTTTCGCAAATTCTGCGACGCCCGAGCGGACTGTGTGATAATTTCTTTCCCTGACCTTATTGACGGGGATAAGGTTCACATGGCAGTTCATACCGCGCAGCAGCGCCGCAAGCTTATCAGCGTCCGCAGCGGATGAATTGACGCTGTCAATAACGGCGTACTCAAAGGTTATGCGCCGTCCCGTCTTATCTATATAGTACCGGCAGGCTTCCATAAGACTGCTGATATCATATTTTCTGTTCACAGGCATTATCTTGCTCCTGCCATCGTTGTCCGCACAGTGGAGGGACACAGACAGCGTGAGCTGGAGCTTTCTGTCAGCCAGCTCGTATATCCTGGGCACTATGCCGCAGGTGGAGAGAGAAACGTGACGAAGACTCATATCATTGCCGTCCTTATGGGACAGCAGTGCAAGGAACTTCATAACGTTATCAAAGTTATCGAGAGGCTCGCCAATACCCATAAGCACCACTCCCGATACCCGTCTGCCCGAATCACGTTCAGCCTCGTAGATCTGCATGAGGATCTCCGAGGCGGCAAGATCTCTGACGTAGCCTGCTATCGTGGAAGCACAGAAGTTACAGCCCATTTTGCAGCCCACCTGAGTGGAAACGCAGATGCTGTACCCGTAATTGTACTCCATGAGGACAGTCTCGACAAAATTGCCGTCAGAAAGCCTATAAAGATATTTTACCGTATTATCTATAGCAGATTCAAGCTTTTTCTGTATAAATAGTCCATTTATACAAAATTTTTCTTTTAAAGCACTGCGTAATTGGATAGATATATCAGTCATTTTGTCGAAATCAAAGACTCTTTTTACATGAAGCCACTGGAATATCTGCTTTGCGCGGAATTTCTTCTCACCCAGAGCAATAAGAGCTTCTGTCAGTTCGTCAAGATCAAGACTGAGAATATCGACTTTTTCCAATTTATCACCTTACTTTTTCCTGAATTTTGCTATAAAGAAGCCGCTTCCGAATTTCGGCGGCATAAGTAAAGCCATTGTGCCGAAGCTTTCCCCGAGCATTTCGGGAAGCTCCACGGCCTCCACCTCGGGATGATCACGGAGAAGTCTTTCGCAGACCTCCTCGTTCTCTGCCCTGCGCACCGTACAGGTAGAGTATACCAGAGTGCCTCCGGCTTCGAGGTAGTTCAGCGCATTGCACACTATTTTATATTGTATATCGGGGAGCCCTGCAAAGTCGGAGATATTCTTGTACTTTATCTCGGGCTTGCTGCCGATGACTCCCAGTCCAGAGCACGGGACATCACAGAGTATCTTAGTGAACTTCGGCAGGTCGGGATTGAACTTTGTTGCGTCCCCCGCTGCTGCCTTGATATTTTTGAGGTGAAGTCTCTCGGCGCCTCTGCGGATAAGCTCTGCCCGCTTTTCGTGAAGGTCGAATGCGTATATCTCGCCTTTTCCCTTCATAAGCTCGGCCATGGTGAAGGTCTTGCCTCCGGGAGCTGCGCATATATCAAGGACTCTGTCCTGCTCCGTGGGAGCAAGCGCTTCACAGCAAAGCTGTGAAGCAAGGCCCTGAACATGGAAAAATCCCTTTCTGAACGCCTCTGTTGCGGTGACATCTCCGCTTTCCGCGGCATAGCAGCAGTCAGTAAGTCTTTCCGCCTTTATATCGCCCAGTGCGGCAACAAATTCTTCCTCTGTACATATAGTCGTATTGCGCCTGAGATATGTTACACTTTTTTCAAGGGAAGCAGCAAGAAATTTTTCAGCAGCCTCGCTGCCGTAGTTCTTTGCAAGCTCCGCTGCCATTTCCTCGGGAACCGAATACTTTACCGACAGGGCTTTCAGGCTGTCCTTTGGCAGTATAAGAGCCTTTCCGCCGCGGATAAAGTTTCTCAGCACCGCGTTGACCATGCCAGAAGCGCTGGTCTTGCGGAATTTCTTTGCAAGGGCCACGCTCTCGTTTACCGCCGCATTGTCGGGGACGCTGTCCATATAGCTTATCTGATAAACTCCGCAGCGCAGTATATTCAGCACTATGCTGTCAAGTTTTGCTATGGGACGTGAGCTGAGACCGCCGATGATGTGGTCAAGGGTTATCCTGCGCTCTATGACACCGTAGTATATGGCAGAGCACAGCTTCTTTCCCCTGTCGTCAAGGCCTGAATTCTTCAGACCGCTGTCAAGCTGTATATTTGAATAGCTGCAGCTCCCGAATGTCTTATCCAAGAGCTTCACAGCAAGGTATCTGGGATCCGTCATTATCTTCTTCTGACAGACATAAGGAGTCTGAGAAGCTGGAGCAGTGATACCACAAGGCTTGTAACGTATGTGAGAGCTGCTGCCTTCAGCACCTTCTTTGCCTGGGGGATCTCGTTCATTTCCAGTATGCCGTCCCTCTCAAGAGTCCTGAGAGCTCTGTTGCTCGCATTGAACTCACAGGGAAGTGTTACCAGCTGGAATACCACTACTGCGAAGAACATAGCAATGGATACATAGATAAGTGATGTTCCGATAGTAAGGCTGCTGAGTGCAACGCCTATGATAAGTACCAGATACCAGAGGTGTGAACACAGATTGGTAACGGGTACAAGCTTGCTTCTCCAGATTATGGGAGCGTAGTTCTCGGCGTGCTGACAGGCATGACCACACTCATGGGCTGCAACGCCTATGGCTGCTACGGAGCTTTTTCCGTATACCGAGTCGGAAAGTCTTACGATATTGGTCCTGGGATCGAAATGATCGGTGAGGTTTCCCTTGATGTGCTCGATCTGTATATGGTGCAGACCGTTGGAGTCAAGTATCATTCTTGCCACCTGATCCGCAGTAAGACCTCTTGAATTGCCTACGCGGCTGTACTTCTTGAAGGTAGAGGAAACGTTGATCTGTGCTATGATAGGAAGTATCATCATCGCCAGGAATATAAGGATATACAGACCGTAATTTCCGCCGCCTGCACGGGTGCCGCCGTAGCCGTAATAGTAACCGTATCTTATAAGAAGTGTTGTTAATCCAGAAATAAACATATTTTTTCCTCCTTATCCGAGGAGCTCGCCCTCAGCAAGCTTCTTGCCTCTGAGGAAGTCCTCAGTATTCATGCGCTTTTTTCCCTCGGGCTGCACCTGACGGAATATGACTGCTCTGCCGTCGCCGCATTTTACAGCAAAACGCTTTGTATCAACAACAGCTCCGTTCTCTGCGCTGTCAAAGCTGCCCTCAGCAAGCTCCGAAGCAAATACCTTCAGGCGCTTGCCCTCAAGCAGAGTGAAGCCTGTGACTCCGCGTATGGTATTATGCACCTCGGCAGCTGTCTTATTGAAATCCAGTGCGCTCATCTCCTTGCGTATCATAGGAGAATAGCAGCTGAGACTGTCGTCCTGCACCTCGGGTGTAAGAGTGCCCTTTTCCAGTGCGTCTATAGTCTCGGCAAGCACCTCTCCGCCCATAGCCGAGAGTCTTGCATAAAGCTCTTCATAGGTCTCGTTTTTACCTATCTCTGTGGCTTTTTTTATGAGTATATCGCCTGTGTCAAGTCCCTCGCCCATCTGCATGGAGGTAACGCCCGTCTCCTTTTCGCCGTTGAGGAGCACCCAGTTTATGGGAGCTGCTCCCCTGTATCTCGGCAGGAGCGAAGCGTGGATATTTATACATCCGTATTTCGGCAGCTCCAGTATCTCCTTCGGAAGTATCTGTCCGTAAGCAGTTACCACTATAAGATCGGGAGCTGTCTCCCAGAGTATCCTCATGGACTCCTCTGCGTCCTCACCCTTTCTCAGCGAAAGAGGCTGATAAACGGGAATACCGTATTCCTCAGCCGCAGCCTTAACAGGTGTGGGTATGAGCTTATAGCCTCTTCCCTTAGGCTTATCGGGCTGTGTGAACACTGCCGCCACCTCGTGGCTGCTCTCTGCAAGAGTACGCAGACAGGGTACGGCAAAATCGGGAGTTCCCATAAAAACTATTTTCATTATTTGCTCTCCTCGGGTACGAAGAATTCTTCAACTATCTCGGTAAATACGTGTCCGTCAAGGTGGTCGTTCTCATGACAGGTACACTGTGCGCCCAGCTCTGTGAAATCGCGCTCGAACCAGTTGCCGTTGCGGTCCTGAGCTTTAAGGTGACAGCTCATGGGTCTTGTAACATAGCCCCATACATTGGGACAGGAGAGGCAGCCCTCCTGAACGCGCTGCTTTCCTTCTTTGTTTGTTACCTCGGGGTTTATAGCCTCGACGATGTCGTTCTCGCCAAGGTGCATTATGAATAATCTGCGGCATATGCCCACCTGAGGAGCAGCAAGTCCCACTCCGTCCACCTTATTGAGAGTCTCGTGCATATCGTCGAGCAGCTGTGCAAGCTTCTCGTCAAACTTATCCACAGGCTTGCATACCTTGTGGAGTATCTCATCCTTATCGGTTAAAATTCTTCTAAGTGCCATTTTTCAGTTCCTTTTGCCTTTCAGACGCCCACATCGCCGTTCATATCGGCATAGAGGGCTGTAGTTTTCATTTCTTTGAGCTTTGCCGACTCTGTGAGGATACCGCTTATGAATCTCCTCATCTCGGCAGTGTTTTTGCATTTCATTATTATCCTGTATCGGTACCTGCCGTTTATCCTGCCGTAAGAGCAGCGCACAGGTCCCAGTACCCTTACGGGTGTTTTCGGCTGAAGCTCCCTGAGCCTTTCGTTCATAAGCTTCAGTACCGCTTCCGCGCCCAGTCTTACAGATATGTCCTCATTTCCCGAAAAGCAGAAGATGCACATATCGCACAGAGGCGGGAATATCATTGCACGGCGGATGGCTATCTCTTCATTGTAGAAGCCCTTATAGTCCTGAGCCGCCGCAAGGTTCATGATATAATGCTCGGGAATAAAGGTCTGGAGGACCGCCCGTCCTCTGCTTCCGCCGCGGCCTCCCCGTCCCACCACCTGAGTGATAAGCGAAAAGGTACGCTCATAGCTGCGGAAATCCCCTGCGTACAGAGCCTTATCCACTGACAGGACTCCCACCAGCGTGACATTGGGAAAATCAAGTCCCTTGCCTATCATCTGGGTGCCTATCATTATATCATACTTTCCCTCACGGAAGTCCGTGAAGTTCTTCTCGTAAGAATACCTTGAGAAGGTGGTGTCAGCGTCCATGCGAAGCACACGCGCCGACGGGAAGAATGTGGAAAGCTCCTCCTCCAGCTTCTGGGTTCCGAAGCCCATATTCTTCAGTCTTTCCGAGCCGCAGGACGGACACACCGTCACGGGCTCGCTGACGTAGCCGCAGTAGTGGCACATCATTTTGTTGTTTTTCTTATGGTAGGTCAGAGGCACCGAGCAGTTGGGGCAGTACACAGGCTGATAGCAGTCACAGCAGCTTATAATGGTATGATAGCCTCTCCTGTTCAGCAGCAGTATGGTCTGCTCGCCGTTTTTCAGGTTAGCGCTTATCTCCGCTGCAAGTCTGCGGCTGAATTCCGTGCGGTTGCCCTCTCCGCGCTCAAGGTTCATATCAACTATGCTCACCTCAGGCAGCGGTGCGTTCTGATACCTTTCCTTCATCTCAAGGAGCCTGTACGCTCCCCTTTCGGCGAGGTAATAGCTCTCGATGGAAGGCGTTGCCGAAGCCAGCAGCAGCACCGAACCGTGGTACGCACAGCGCTGCTTGGCTATATCGTGAGTGGTATATCTCGGAGAGCTGTCCGATTTATAGGAGCGCTCTCCCTCCTCATCTATAATTATGAGGCCTATATTGTCAAGGGGAGCGAAAACAGCGCTTCTCGTACCGATAACGATGTCAGCGTCTCCCCGTTTTATTCTCTTGTATTCGTCAAGTCTCTGACCGTGGGAAAGTCCGCTGTGTATAACAGCGACTCTCTCGCCGAACATCGACCTGAAGCGTTTGAGTATCTGCGGTGTGAGTCCTATTTCGGGTATCAGCAGCATTGCCTGTCTGCCCGACTTCACCGTATCGTCTATGAGCTTTTCAAATACCGAGGTCTTTCCGCTTCCTGTCACTCCGTGAAGCAGGAATACCGCAGGCTTTCTGTCGGCGATCTGAGCATAGACCGCGTCGCGGGCTTTCTGCTGCTCCTCGGAAAGTACTATATCCTCGGGAGATCTCGCTTCATCGGCAAGATCCTCGACTTTTCTCAGTACCTCCGCTTCGTACTCCTCGGCTGCTCCGTTTGCGCAGAGGCGCTTTATGACAGCCTCGGTAATGCCGCACATATAGGCAGCTTCCTTTACCGCAGCAGCGCCGTATTCCGCAAGGAAATCCGCAGCTTTTTTCTGCTTTGGAGTAAGGTCGAATTTCTCGGGAGAACTCATATACCTATCGGTGAGACGCACCATCCTGACAGCCGCATCGCCCACAGCCTGCCTGAAGACGTTGTCCGAGTCCAGGGCACCTGCGTCGCAGAGCTCGTCGGGAAGCCTCCTGCCGTTATCGAGGATATGCTGTCCGATAATATCATTGAGGGAAGCGCTGTCGGAAGCACAGCAGAGTGTTTCCAGGAACCGGGCTGCATCCTCGCTGAGGGACGATATATCCGTGAAATTCTTAACAAGCCTGAACGTCTCTTTGGCGCTCACGCTCATTGCAGGCGGAAGCATGGTCTTTACCGCATCAAAATAAGTACAGAAGGTCTGTTCGCGCAGATAAAAGGCAAGCTGAAGAAGCTCCCCGGATATAACAGGCTTCTCATCCACAAGGGACACGATGGATTTCAGTCCCTTTGAACTGCCCTCCGAGAGCTTCATAACAACACCTATCCTGCGCTTGTTGCCTCTGCCGAAGGGAACAAGCACCCGACAGCCGCAGGCAGCAGCTGCCGCAAGCCTTTCGGGGACGGCATAGCTGAACAGCATATCAAAGGAATAGGCTGTCCCGCTGACTGCGGTCTCCGCAATAAGGGGCATTATTCGGCGTTCTGCGGAACTGTGCTTACTATCTTGCACTTGCCGCTGGCAAGCTCCTCAACGGCTGTCTTTACGGGTTTTTCCTCAAGAGTCTCGCCGTTCTGATAGAGATCCTCCGAGATCTGTCTTGCACGCTTCGCAACTGCGATAACGAGCGAATAGCAGCTCTCGTTCTTTGTGATGATCTGATTTACTGCAGGTCTAAGCATTTTTCAACACCTCTTCTATAATATCGCCCGAAAACTCCTGTTTAAGCTGTTCTGCACGTATTACCGTGAAGAAATCGCTGACAGCGTCCTCAAGGGCGTCGTTGACTATGACGTAATCGTATTTTTCAGCCTGTGAGATCTCCCATGCAGCCTTGGATATACGCTCCTCGATGACCTCGTCGGTCTCCGTGCCGCGTTTTTTGAGTCTGCGTCTGAGCTCTCCGATGGAAGGCGGAACTATAAAAACAAATATGGCATCGGGACGCTTCTCGCGCACCTTCATAGCACCTTGAGGCTCTATTTCCAGTATAACGTTGAGTCCCTGCTCTATCCTGCCGTCCACCTCGCTGACAAGTGTACCGTAGAGATTGCGGCAGTATTCAGCGTGCTCGATGAACTTGCCGTCAGCGATGCGCTGCTCGAAGTCCTCACGGGTGAGGAAGTGATAATTCACACCGTCCTGCTCACCCTCACGCGGAGCTCTTGTAGTTGCCGATACAGATACCGCAAAGCGCTCGTCCTTGAGTATCTCTGCCAGCATAGTGCCCTTTCCGCAGCCTGAAGGAGCGGAAAATACAATAAGTCTGCCTTTATTCATCGTCGTCAGATCCTCCCGATCCGTTTATTCTTGAAGCAAGAGTCTCGGTGATAAGTGACGACAGTATGATATGACCGCTGTCCATTATCATCACGGCTCTTGTTTTTCGTCCGTAGGTAGCGTCCACAGCTCTTCCGTCGTCGCGAGCCTCCTGAACAAGGCGCTTTATAGGCGCTGATTCAGGGCTGACCACGGCAACTATCCTCTCTGAGGATACCATATTTCCGTAACCTATATTTATGAGCTTCATGGCGATTACTCTATATTCTGGATCTGTTCGCGGATCTTCTCGATCTCTGCCTTCATATCAACAACTACCTTTGTGATATTGAGATCCTGAGCCTTTGAACCGATGGTATTTACCTCGCGGTTCATCTCCTGAACGATGAAGTCCAGTTTTCTTCCCACTGCCTCATCGCCTGCAAGCATATTCTCCAGCTGAGCGATATGGCTCCTGAGACGTACAGTCTCCTCGTCGACTGCTATCTTTTCAGCAAAAACGGCAGCCTCGGTGATAACTCTCTGATCGTCTATGTCCTTGCCCTCAAGAACCTCGCTGAGCTTCTTGTAGAGCCTGTTCCTGTAATTTTCAACGGTCTTGGGAGAGAGCTCCTCGACCTTTGCGACCATGCCGAGGATCCCCTCAGCCTTATCGGTAATATCCTTTTTAAGGCGCTCGCCTTCAACGGAGCGCATTTCAACGAAACGGTTTATAGCCTCCGAAGCCACATGGGAAACATCGTCCCACACCTGTTCCTCGTCGTCGGGAGTTTTCTGGATATTGAATATATCCGGAAGCTTCATGAGCTTTGAAAGTGTGATATCGTCCTCGACGCCCAGCTCGTCGGCAATGCTTCTGAGTGCGTTGACATAGCCTTCTGCGGCGCCCTTATTTATAGCGATCTCGGTATCTTTACCCTCGATATTATTGATAGTTACAGAGACCTCTACCTTGCCGCGGGATATGCTGGTTTTCAGGAGCGCCTTCAGCTTTTCGTCGATATAGCTGAAGGTTCTCGGAACTCTTGACGAATACTCGTAATATCTATGATTTACGGAACGGATCTCCACAAGGATGTCTCGTCCGTTAAGTATTTGCTGCGCTCTTCCGTAGCCTGTCATACTTCTAAGCACCTTATCGCCTGCTTTCTGAGAGATATTTTTTTGCATAAATATGCTATTATAATATTATAACATATTTTTATAGATAATGCAAGCTTTTTTCAGAAAATATTGGGGCAAACGCCTCTTGCCCGAAGGCGTCTGCGCCAAGGCCTTCCTCTGCTGCAAAAGCACATATCAAAGCCCCGTATCCGCACAAAAAAGCTGCACGGATAAACCGTGCAGCTCTGTTATACATTATAACTCAGACTTAAGCCTTTGTAGGATCGAGAGAAGCAATCTTCTTAAGGAGATACTCCTGGATCTTTACAGCGTCATCGCCTGTGAGGCCCTTTGTAGATGTATCAACATCTGCATTTGCCTGGCCCTGCTTTGTAAGAGGCTTAGCAGCTGTGCCGCCGATGCCGTACTTGTTGGGGTTAGCAAGTGACTGCATGATGAGGATAGCGTCTGCAAGGTCAACAGTTCCGTCACAGTTAGCATCGCCCCAGAGTGTAACAGTAACGTCGCCGCCACCCTGTGTAGTTGTTGTTGTTATAGGAGCTGTTGTAGTTGTTGTTGTTGTGGTTGTTGTGGTTGTTGAAGAAGTTGTACTTCCGCTATAAGGATCAACCTCAGGGAAGAGGAGTGCCATTGTACCATAAGATACAACTGCATCACCGGCGTGCCAGAATCTGTGATACTGGAACTCGTAGTCTGAGATATCAACCTTGCCGTCACCGTTGTTATCTGTACCTTCGCCTTCGTGGTACTTCTTAGCTTCCTGCCACATCTTATCCTTCTCATAGCTCTTACGGATCGATGAGAATGTAGCGCCGGGCTCAAGCTTAGAACCGTCAGGCATTTCGCCCTTGTAGTAATCAGGGATATAAACCTTCTGATCGAATACTCTCTTAAGGCTGGGGTTATGATCGGTAAATGTAATACCGATATCATCACGGCCCTGCTCATACTGGTATGTGAGGAGCTTGTTAGCGAGTAAGAGAGCCTTCTCTTCAACAGTTGTACCCTCTTCCTGAGAATACTTAGGATCTACGCCCTTAGCCTTTGCATAGTAGATAAGTGTATTACAGAGTGAGGATACGCATCCAACGTCTCCCTGTCCGTAACCGCCGATCGTGCAGTGGAGTTTGCTGTTAGCAGTCTCGCTGTATGTACCTGACCATGTATCAGGTGTGCATGTGTAGTCTGTATCATTTGCACCCCAGTCAAGAGTTGAAGGAATACAATATGAGAAGTGATTGCCGTCCTTATCATCATAGTCGAAGTGAGTATTCTCTTCGAACCAGCCGATCCATCTGCTGAGGAGCTTGTCGAGAGCAACATCGAGATCGAGTCCGCCGTACTTCTGGCCGGACTTATCGCCGTCCTTTGTTACATAGTAATAAAGCTCTGCAAGACGCTGAGTTGACCATACCTGGTTACCGATCCAGTGGTTTGAACCAGGATCTGCGTATACAGGATGAGGAACGTAAGCCATTTCATAGAATGTAGCGTGGCCTGAAGGATAAGTCTCATAACGGCCTCTCCAGCTGTTTGTACAACCACCAGCGAAAGGACCTTCCTGAGACTGGAGCCACTGATACATTTCGATCTGTCTCTTGAGAGACTCAGTATAGTCGTCAGATGCCTTGCTTGACTGCATACCGGCATTGATATCCTTATCATAAAGGAGTGCGTAAGCAGCAAGAGGATTCTGATAGAACTGATGTGAGTGTGAGCAGCCGATCTGCCATGCCCATGAATAGTTGCCGTATGAAGCCTTGAGAGCTCCGCCCCAAGCTGTATACCAAGCCATGAGGAAGTGCTGTGACTTCAGGCCTGCAGTCGGGCTTGTAAGTGTAACAGAAGGAGAGATCTCCTTATAGTACTTATCAAACATATCGTTACGGCACTGGTCACCCATCTTACCTGCGAGAGCAGATACGGATGAATCGCCTGCATTGTAGTAGTTTGCAAATGCAACAGCCTGGATAGCACGATCCTCAGCGTCAGGAGCATTTGTGAAGGAGTACTGTGAAGGAACCTTGTCCTTACCGTTGAAGATAGCCTTGATACCGTTACCGTTATTCTGATCAGTGCTCTCCATACCCCACTTAAGCTCTTCAAGACAAGGAGCAGGAACTGTCTCGAAACAAGACTCCTGTTCACCTCTCTGGAAGGTGTTGATGAAAGTAAACTTACCCTCACCCTTTGTGCCCTTGCTGAAGCCATACCAGTCGTCAACGTCAGCCAGCCAGTTCATGAGGTAGTAGCCCTTATCGCTGCCGTATGCAGACTTGAATGTCTCGAACAGAGGATTTACAGCCTCAACATCAGGCTGCTTTGAAGGATACTCTTCGGGAGTGTCACACTCTTCAGCAACGTCAGCCTTGAGTCTGTCGAGCTTCCAGATTGACTCATACTCGATGTCAGTTCTGTTTGCAGCCTTTGACCAGCCGGGGATCATAGCTTCCATTGTGTTCCAAGCCTTCTTCAGATCGCCTGCAGAACCGCTTATAACGCCCTGCTTAGCAAGAACATCGTGCATAGCAGCCATCCATACGATGTATGACATAGCCTCTGATGTTGTCTCGTGACCGTAGTCAGGAGCCTCAACGATAAATGTTTCTACTGAATGGTAAGGAATACCGAAGCCTGAACCGTTATTCTGCTTGCTGAGGTAGCCGTTCTGCTCACCGTTTGTTACAACATCTTCATAAAGAGATGAGAACATTTCAGCATAGCTGGGTGCTTTTGTAGCAGCTGAAGCCATAGAAGGCATAACTGCTGCTGCGGACATTGCAGCTGCAAGAACGCTTGCTGCGAGAGCCTTATTCTTTTTGCTTATCATTTGTTTTTACCCCTCTCATAATAGTATAGTGGTTAAAAAAATGGATGATCAGTCTTCTATTATAATAGAAGACGCATACGAAAATACTTCGTACACTGTGTGCATTTTCACGCAGACTGCACACAATTCTCAAACTATTTTCAAGATAATTATATTCCACATTTCACTTTGTGTCAACAGTTTAAGATGTTTTACCATTTGGCCAATGTCATTTTTGGTGCAATGCACACAATAACAAAACCTTTTTTGTACATTTTGTCCACCCGAAAAATCCATGTTTTCCGCCATTTATGAACGAGATATTAACACGTTTCAAAGTCAAACAAAATGCTGAAACATTCATCGCACCAACAATTATCTTTCACCAAACCCTCACACATTGGCTATAATATTTACCGTAACAGGTACACACGTTATGGTATGTCTTCTTGCCCCTCTTGCGTTGAATTAACATTATATTCATATTTTGTTCATTATGCGTTAATGTTATTCTGCGATAATAAAACAGTATGCTATAATGAGATAATAGCATCTTGTTTTTACCTTATTTTTGATTTATGATCGGAAAGGAGCAGCTCATGATTACTATTGAAAATCTTACGAAATATTATGGCAACAATCGTGCCGTCAATCATATAAGCTTTACAATAAATGATAATGAGATCCTTGGATTTCTCGGGCCGAACGGCGCGGGCAAATCCACTACCATGAACATGATCGCAGGTTACCTGCCCATGTCCGACGGCACCGTGACCATTTACGGCGCCGACATCACCAAGGAGCCAGGAAAGGCCAAGCGCAACATAGGCTATCTTCCCGAGATACCACCCGTGTATCCCGATATGAAGGTAAAGGAGTACCTCTCATTCTGCGCAGGTCTCAAGAGAGTTCCCCGCGGAGAAAGAAAAAACGAGATCGAACGCGTAATGAAGCTTCTCAAGATAAAGGACGTGGAAGGCAAGCTCATACGCAACCTCTCAAAGGGCTATAAGCAGCGTGTGGGCTTTGCACAGGCACTCCTGGGCAATCCCAAGTTCCTCATCCTTGACGAGCCCACAGTCGGACTCGATCCCAATCAGGTTGCCGAGGTCCGCGCTATAATCAAGGACCTCAAAAATGAACATTCGGTAATATTCAGCTCACATATTCTCAGTGAGGTAAGCGCTATCTGCGACAGGGTAGTCATCATCAACAAGGGCGATATCCGCGCCATAGATACCATCGAGAATCTTGAAAGATCCTTTGTGAATTCTCTTGTGCTCCATCTCAAGGTCAAGGGCAGCAAGTCAAAGACAGCCTCTATCATAGAGACCACAAAGGGCGTAAAGGAGATCACCTCCATCGATGACGAAGGCAATGATATCTATTCCTTTACAGTACAGCTGGAAGGCGATGCCGATGCCATCAGAGACAGTATCATGGACGACTGCCTCAAAAACCACGTAAGCATCATTGAGATATTCACGGACAAGCCCAATCTCGAAAACGTATTCATCGAGCTCATAAACCGTCCAGTAAAGAAGTCGGGACTTCAGGAGCTCCTTGACGAAACTCCCGATGAGTCCGAGGCTGATGCCGAAGACCAGGGCGAAGAAGAAAAGGAGGAAGAGTAATATGTTCCCTATTTACAAAAAGGAGCTGCAATCCTTCTTTTATACTCCCTTTGCCTATGCAATGGCAGCTCTCTTCATGCTGCTGTTCTCGCTGAGCTTCTCGACAGGTATCGCACAGATCGAGGAAACCAATACCTGGGCATTCTCCTTCACGGAAATGTTCTATTCCGTAATCCTTTACTTTATCTTCCTCATTCCTATCCTCACCATGAGAACATTTGCGGATGAGCGCAAGAACGGCACAGAGGTACTGCTCATGACCTCTCCCGTAAGCACAGCCAAGATAGTTATCGCAAAGTTCCTTGCCAACATAACCGTATACCTCTTCATGCTGGCAGGCACTGTGGTATTCCCCATAATCACCTCCATGAAGGGCGAGGTAGTTGTCAGCCAGCTCATATGCGCATACATAGGCATCTTCTGCTGGGGAGCAATGTATATCGCACTGGGTATGCTCATCTCCTCCTTTATGGAAACACCCGTTATCGCCGCTATCGTAGGCGAGGTCATCATGTTCGGACTGCTCTTCGTGGACGACCTTGCGAATACTCCATTCATCTCACAGTACCCGAAGCTTCAGTCTGTTATCTACGCATTTGCCGCACAGCCAAGATTTGCTTACTTCTCGGAGGGCTTCATACGTCTTTCGGATCTGGTGTTCTTTGCCTCGGCTATAATCGTTCTTCTCGTATGGACCTACATAACCATAGAGAAAAGACGCTGGAACAGGGGGTAAGCTGATATGAAAAAGAAAAAACTCAATCTTTCGGGTGCATTCGCCTTTATACTCGCTGTCCTCGTGCTTCTCATATTCGTACCGATAAACCTTATCGTAAGCTACTACGACAAGGGCTTTGATATGACTCCTTCAAAGAAGTACACTCTCAACGATAAGACAGTAAAGCTCATAAACGACAACTCCGACAAGGAGATAGACCTTTACTTCCTTTACAAGCTGGAGAAATTCAAGAAGGCAGAGGCTTCAGAGCTTCTCCCCCTTTATCACACACTCACACAGCTTGACGAATTCGACAATATTAATCTCACCTGCTTCAACCCCAATGAGAACGCAGCTCTCACGAAGGAACTGGATCCCAACAATATCCTCTCCCTTGAAGCCGGTGATCTTGTAGTAAAGTGCAACAACGTAAGCAAGAAGATTGCTCATGGCAAGTTCTTCCAGGAGAATCAGTCAGGCGTCCGCGAATTCGCAGGCGAAGCTCTTATCGACTCCGCTATCGCTACCTGCGCCAGCGGTTCACTTCCTGCTATATACTTCCTGACAGGCCACGGCGAAAAGTCCATCGATGGAAATCTCTCGTCATTCGCATTACAGCTCAAGGCCAAGGACTACGACGTGCAGGAGCTCGATCTTGAAAAGGAAGGCAGCATCCCCGCCAATGCAAAGATCATTTACCTTGTAGCTCCCCAGAAGGATCTGACTGAAAAGGAAAAGGACATCATCCTGGACTACGCCGAGAACGGCGGAGCGATCTCATTTCTTCTTGATCCCTGCGAAACAGAGGGACGCTTCTACAATATAGAAGCCGTAATGGAATACTTCGGACTTATCCTCGATTATAACATCGTTACCGAGACTTCCCGCGCGAATATGCTCGATGACAGAGAATACACACAGAACGAGAACTACTTCCGCGTTGAATATCCCGCAGGAAGCCAGTACAACAGTGAGTTCACACAGGATCTCACCTCAGACCTCAATTATCTTATCTCAAAGGGCGATTATGTTGCAGGTATAGCATATCCCAGAAGCCTTACCGAGATCCCGGAGGACAGCTTCCCCGGAGCAGCTTATACAGAGCGCTCGTCCATAATAAAGAACATCTCCACCACTAACGCAGAGACGGGTGAGACAGGCTATACCACCGCCAGCAAGTCCATGGGCGGCGACGAAGTAACAGCTCAGCAGGCTGATGATTATCTCACGGGAATGGCGCTGGACTTCGGCTATTATTCCTACAACAAGGAATCCAACGCAAAGATGTTCGTACTCGGAACCTCGGCACCTATAGACAACGATCTTCTGAACGTAGACGTCTCCGGTACACAGACTCTTACACTTTTCAGCAACACATGGCTCTACGACGCCGACGTACAGTTCGGTGTTGAAAACAAATTCAATTCCTACGACAAGATGACCTTCAGGGACGCAGGCGAAGCAAAGACAGTCATGGCAGTAGTCTATGTGATACCGCTTATCATTGCAGGCATAGGCGTAGCAGTATGGCTTAAAAGGAGACATTCCTGATGAAAAAAGCAATAATCGCACTTGTTGCCATGATCATTGCCGCAGGCGGCTCTGTGGGAGCCTATGTGGCAGTAAAGCACAACAAGGACAAGGAAAAACAGCAGGTAAAGGAGCAGCTGGCAGACAATGTGCTGTTCAGCTTTGATCCTTACAGCCCCACACAGATAGAGTTCAGCAACAAAAATGAAAAATACATCGCTCAGACCGACGGCGAGACATGGACTCTCAGCAGCGGTGAATTCCCTGTAGACCAGGATTACTGCAAGCTCATCTGCGTGTATCTTTCAGACCTTAAAGCAGAGACGAATTACGGTCCCATCACCGATGAAAAGCTGAAGATGTACGGACTTGACGATCCCGATACCATCAGCGTAACAGCTCCCTCGGGCACACACACCATCAATATAGGCGACCTCAGCCCTATGGGAGACTATTACTACGCCACAGTAGAAGGCAAGGAAAACATCTACGCCATCGAATCCATGAAGGGAAGCGTACTCAGGATAGACAGGCTCCTGCTCAAGAACAAGATGCTTGTCCCCTATTCCGCACACGACATCAAGGAGCTCACCATCACCAAGGAAGGCAAGACGGTTTGTCATCTCAGCTATGACAAGGACGCCGACAAGTGGTCGCTCCCCGAAGAATATGATATGCTGGGCACTGATAATACCCGTGTTTCAGCTGTTATCAGCACTTTTGTCCGCCTGGAGGCAGACGAGATGCTGGACGAGAATCTCACTGATCTTTCAAAGTACGGATTTGACAAGCCCTATGCCGAAATAGACGTAAAGGGCATCGACAATTCCGAAAGACATATCACCATTGCCGTGAATGAAGACGAGCCCACCTACTGTCTGGCTCTCATGGACGACGGTCAGGTAGAGCGCTATTACAGATCTGATCTGGACATAGTAGACAAGGAGCCCTTCAACTACATAATCAAGAACAAGATCGTTGCAGCTTATCAGGATACCAATAAGTTCAGCGTAAAGTTCAACGGCAACGAAGACACCTGCGAACTCGATCTTGCGAATTCAAAATGCGTATACAACGGCAAGAAGGCAGACATTGCCTCAGTCGAAATATATTCGGCATTCAACAACTTCTTCAACTCCATATCCATTCTGGAATATTCGGGAACCGACATCAACGCAGCTCCCCGGCTGAAGGATCCCGTATTGTCGGCAGAATTCGAGACAAAGGAAGACGGCACAAAGAAGCTTGACCTTGTCAAGGGCGACGACGGACGCTGTTACGTATTCCTTGACGGAAAGTACAACGGCGGCTATGTTGACGAAACAGTGCTGACAGGAAGAAATTCCATAAGCGAATTCTACATAAAGTTCAAGAAGCTGGCAGACCTGTAAAAAAGCAAAGCCCGGAGGCAGTAATGTGCTGCTTCCGGGCTTTATTCATGCCCTGTTATTTTCTGCGCCGGCAGGCGATCTCCGCATATTTCATTTTTGTAGCAAGTCCGCCGCGGATATGGCGTTCCTGCTTGTTTATCTCAAGAATATCCTTGACTCTGCGAAAAAGCTCGGGATCCTCGCCGCGGAGCTTTTCGCTTACATCCTTATGCACCGTACTTTTGGAAATGCCGAATTTTTTTGCTGCACCGCGGACAGTAGCGCGGTTCTCAGCTATAAACCTGCCGAGCATGACCGCCCGTCCCTCAGGCTGCTCCTTCATTCTATCACCTCTTTACATAGCATTTATTAATATATATGTAAAGAAACGGAAATAGATGATACGGCGGATAACAAATCAGCCTTTACCGAAGTTATGCAGCGCCCGAATACATCAGGCGCCCTTCATATTTCAGATCATGATCTTTCGTATAACGCAGCAGTATCCGCACATAATACTTTAAAAGGAGCTGATGCAATGAAGATCACACCGGAATTATACAGCGATATGACACGGCAGACTTCCCCGAAGTCCGACCACAGAACCAATCTGACAGCTGCATTTCTTACAGGCGGAGCCATATGCGCCCTCGGACAGATAATACTCTCAGTACTTGAAGCATACGGACTTGAACGCACAGAGGCAGGCACATGGACATCCATAATACTTGTGGGGATAAGCTCGATCTGCACAGGCCTTGGCTGGTACCAGAAGCTGGCAAAGCTGGCAGGAGCAGGCACTCTTGTGCCTATAACAGGCTTTTCCAACGCCATAAGCTCCTCTGCCATCGAAGCCCGTTCCGAGGGACCTGTGCTCGGCGTAGGCGCAAAGATATTCACCATAGCGGGACCGGTGATACTCTACGGCTGCTCTGCCGCTGCAGTTTACGGAATGATATACTGGTTTTTCAGTCGTTGAACGCTATTATAATGCGTAATCAATTGTATCGGCTTACGCCGGCAGATTACGAATGACAATGTGCAGCATCACGCTGCAAAAAAATAAGCAGGGCATATGCCCTGCTCGTCTTAGATAAACAGATGAAAATAAATATGTGTAGAACAAAAGAAAGGAGACAACAAAACGAGTGTTAATAATTAAGAATTATTTAACACTATAGTTATTATACAGTATTTAAGCCTTTACGTCAAGCAAATTCACGCACTTTTGTAAAATTGCACAAGTTTAGCACGAAATACTACAGCATTTTTCATAACATACTCTTTCAAAATACTGACAAGTGTATAAATTTGGTACAGCAATATACGCAAAATGCTTCAGATCATCTGCTATATAGGCAAATTGCCAAAAAAACGCCTGATAAATTCGTAACAATGCAGCAAAAAAAGTGTTTACAAAAAAACAGATTTATGGTATAATTATTCTCAGTAGTTATATATGGTTAACGCTTATCCCGTTAAGCATTTCTATAACCCATTATAAATCTTTCAGGAGGTATATTCCTATGGCAATCAAAAGAAAAATGAAAACAATGGACGGTAATAACGCCGCCGCATATGTTTCCTACGCCTTCACGGAAGTTGCCGGTATCTATCCGATCACACCTTCCAGCCCGATGGCAGACTATGTTGATCAGTGGTCTGCTCAGGGTGTCAAGAACATTTTCGGCACAACCGTTAAGGTTGAGGAGATGCAGTCTGAGGCTGGTGCAGCCGGTACTGTTCACGGTTCTCTGAACGCTGGTGCTCTGACCACAACCTATACTGCTTCTCAGGGTCTGCTCCTCATGATCCCGAATATGTACAAGATCGCCGGTGAGCTGCTTCCCTGCGTATTCCATGTTTCTGCACGCTGCGTTGCTTCTCACGCACTGAACATTTTCGGTGACCACTCCGACGTTTATGCTTGCCGTCAGACCGGTTTTGCAATGCTCGCTGAGACCAACCCGCAGGAAGTAATGGATCTTGCTGCTGTTGCTCATCTTGCTACTATCAAGAGCCGCGTTCCTTTCATCAACTTCTTCGACGGTTTCCGTACATCCCACGAGATCCAGAAGATCGAGACATGGGATTACGAGGATCTGAAGGAAATGTGCGATATGGATGCTGTAAAGGCATTCCGTGACCGTGCTCTTAATCCTGAAAATCCGACAATGCGTGGTTCTCACGAGAACGGAGATATCTTCTTCCAGCACCGTGAGGCCTGCAACTCCTACTACGATGCTGTTCCCGCAATCGTTGAGGAGTACATGGGCAAGGTAAATGCTAAGCTCGGCACTGACTATAAGCTCTTCAATTACTACGGTGCTCCCGATGCAGAGCGCGTTATCGTTGCAATGGGTTCTATCTGCGACGTTGCTGAGGAAGTTATCGACTACCTGAACAAGAAGGGTGAGAAGGTCGGTATCGTTAAGGTCCGTCTGTTCCGTCCTTTCTCAGCTGAAAAGCTCGTTGAGGCTATCCCTGCATCCACAAAGACTATCGCTGTCCTCGACAGAACCAAGGAGCCCGGCTCTCTCGGTGAGCCTCTCTACCTCGATGTAGTAGCAGCTCTTAATGCTACAGGCAGAAACGGTATCAAGGTTATCGGCGGCCGTTACGGTCTCGGTTCCAAGGATACTCCTCCTGCATCTGTATTTGCTGTATATGCAGAGCTGGCAAAGGCTGATCCCAAGCCTCAGTTCACACTGGGTATCGTTGACGATGTTACAAATCTCTCACTGGCTGAGGAAGACGCTCCCAACACAGCAGCAGAGGGCACTATCGAGTGCAAGTTCTGGGGTCTCGGCGGCGACGGTACCGTTGGCGCAAACAAGGACTCAATCAAGATCATCGGTGACCACACTGACAAGTACGTTCAGGCATACTTCCAGTATGACTCCAAGAAGACAGGCGGTATCACTATTTCCCACCTGCGTTTCGGTGATAAGCCTATCAAGAGCCCTTACTACATCAACAAGGCTGACTTTGTTGCCTGTCATAACCCGTCCTACATACTCAAGGGCTACAAGATGGTCAACGACGTAAAGCCCGGCGGTGTATTCCTTATCAACTGCCAGTGGAAGCCCGAGGAGCTCGATCAGCACCTCACAGCTGACACAAAGCAGTATATCGCAAAGAACAATATCCAGCTCTATCTGGTTAACGCAATAGACCTTGCTCAGGAGATCGGTCTTGGCAAGCGTACAAACACCATTCTCCAGTCTGCATTCTTCTCACTTTCAAAGGTTCTCCCTGAGGCTGAGGCAATCGGCTACATGAAGGAGAAGGCTCAGAAGTTCATGAAGAAGGGTATCGAGATCGTTCAGATGAACGAGAAGGCTATCGACGCAGGCGCAAATGCTTATGTCAAGGTAGATGTTCCCGCTGAGTGGGCAAACGCTGTTGATAATTCCGCACCTGCTAAGCTTGAGGGTGCAGAGAAGCTCGTCAAGATGGTTGACGGCATCATGAACCCCGTTGGCAAGATGCTCGGCGATACACTTCCTGTTTCTGCATTCACAGATCACGTTGACGGTACATTCGAGCAGGGTGCTGCTGCATACGAGAAGCGCGGAGTTGCAGTTATGGTTCCTGAGTGGAATCCTGAGACCTGCGCAAAGTGTAACAAGTGTGCATTTGTTTGTCCTCACGCAACTATCCGTCCTTTCGCTCTGACAGAAGCTGAGGCTGCTGCTGCTCCCGAGAACATCAAGATCGCTCCCAAGCCTATCGTAAAGAGCGATTATAAGTACACTCTTGCTGTTTCCGCTATGGACTGCATGGGCTGCGGCGTATGTATCGGTGTCTGCCCCACAAATTCTCTCAAGATGGTTTCCAGAGAGTCACAGGAGTCACAGCAGGCAGTATTTGATTACTGTGTTGCAAAGGTTGCAGAGAAGACAGACGTTGCAACAGACGCTACTGTTATCTCCAGCCAGTACAAGAAGCCTCTCCTTGAATTCTCAGGTTCATGCGCAGGCTGTGCTGAGACTTCATATGCAAGACTCATCACTCAGCTCTTCGGTTCAAGAATGTATATCTCCAACGCAACAGGATGTTCTTCAATCTGGGGCGGTCCTGCTGCAACTTCACCTTACACTGTTGATGCAAACGGCCACGGTCCTGCATGGGCAAACTCACTGTTCGAGGACAACGCTGAGCACGGTCTCGGTATGTATCTCGGTCAGAAGGCAATCCGTGAAAGACTCATTGAGGAAGTCAAGGAAATTGCTGCAAGCGACAAGGCATCTGCAGAGGTAAAGGCTGCTGCTGATGAATACCTCGCAACCGTTAACGACGGTGCAAAGAATACAGCTGCAACAGCTGCACTCGTTGCTGAGCTCGAGAAGTGCGCTGACAAGTGCGATGCTTGCGCAGATATCGTTGCAAACAAGAACTACCTCTCCAAGAAGTCTGTATGGATCTTCGGCGGCGACGGCTGGGCTTATGATATCGGCTTCGGCGGTCTTGACCACGTTCTCGCTACAGGCGAAGATGTAAACATCATGGTATTCGATACCGAGGTTTACTCAAATACAGGCGGACAGGCTTCCAAGTCCTCTAACATCGGTCAGGTAGCACAGTTCGCAGCAGCAGGTAAGGCAATCGCAAAGAAGCGTCTTGCTGATATCGCTATGAGCTACGGCTACATCTATGTTGCACAGATCGCTATGGGTGCTGACATGAACCAGACACTCAAGGCAATCAAGGAAGCTGAGTCTTATCCCGGACCTTCACTCATCATCGGCTATGCACCTTGTGAGATGCACTCCATCAAGGGCGGTATGACTAACTGTCAGGCTGAGATGGAGAAGGCTGTTAAGTGCGGCTACTGGAACAACTTCCGTTATGATCCTCGTCTGGCTGCTGAGGGCAAGAACCCCTTCCAGCTCGATTCCAAGGCTCCTACAGAGTCTTATCAGGACTTCATCATGAATGAGGCTCGTTACAGCGCACTCACACGTTCGTTCCCCGATCGTGCTAAGGATCTGTTTGCTAAGGCAGAGAAGACTGCTGCTAATCGTTACGAGTACCTCACAAAGCTCGCTGAGAAGTAAGCAGCGTGACGCTGCACTCGTCCACGTTGACGCTCGTAAACTCGCTCACTCTCTGCAAAACGGATAGTCTGCTTTCGCTTACAGTGGTTTAACGTGAATCATGCACATACGAATATAATAAAACTCCCCGATACGAACAGGTATCGGGGAGTTTTTGTTTTACATCTTTTTATTGAAATACACAAGTGAACCGAGGTAAATTATGATATATACACCCATAGCAGCACCAAGAGTCCAGTAGACAGTGGTATTTATGTATGACGCGGCAATAGTGGATACACCGAGAACGAATAAAGTGAACAGCGAGGTAAAGTTCCCTGCCTTCCGCTGGACGGCGATGGTTCTTTCGTCGGTATTGCGTACATACCATTGCTTCAGGGCTGTATCGTCCTTAACGGCTTTTCTCATTGTCAGTATATTCATTATAAGCACGGTTATACCGCCCACAAAAAAGCCGAAATTTGTCTCTCCCTTGAGCACGCCCTGCCCCTCAAGCACCTGAAGAACGACCAGTGCGATCAGCAGTAACGCAGCCAGTATCCAGTATATAACGATCTTAGTTTTGAGTTTTTTTCTGCAATTTTCCATAATTATCCTCCTTTGCTCCCTTTACATTTTCTTTCTGTAATAAGCGTTTACGAGAACAGTTATGATAGTACTTGCAGTCATTTCAATAAACAGAGCAGTGCTCACTGTCTTACTGAAAAAACCTGTTACCAAAACAGCAAGTCCCGTAGCCGCAAGACAGATGACAGATGATGTACGCATAGTCTCTTTGGAGATCTCTATATTGCGCTCATCAGTAGACTTTATGTACTCAGCCTTCAGCTTATCTTCATTGCGGAGCAGTATCAGATACTTTATCATCAGAATTGCCGCAACTGCTACTATACCAGTATAAATACCCGTTATCATGCCCCGTGAATAGTCGGGAACATCTTTGATAAGCTGTTTAAGTCCCCAGTATATTACCGAACCCGAGCCGCAGAACATAAGACATAAATAAAATCTTCTCTGAATTTTTTTCTTGAAATTTTCCATAATAATTCTCCTTATAAATTCTCCTCGCCCTCGAAAATGAACAGCTCCTCGATAGTAACGCCGAAGAACTGTGCTGCCTTATGGGCCAGCGTGAGGGAAGCGTTGTATTTTCCGTTTTCAAGTGATATAATAGTCTGCCGCGTGACTGCCAGAGCGTCCGCCAGCTCCTGCTGTGTGACCTTTCGGGCCTTTCGCAGCTCCTGAATTTTATTTTTCATGATCTTTCTCCTTATCCTTGCCAATATCACTATAAGCCATAACAAATGCAAGCACAACACTGACTGCGACCCACGGCAGTGCCGCATCAAAAAAGACCTTAAAATCATTTATTACCCCAAACATTAAATTACCTCCTTCAATGTAAAGTGCGCTTTACTTATCCTGCAACTATAGTATAGCACGCTTTACATTTTTTGTCAAGCTCGCTTTACATATTTTTATATTTTAACAAACAAAGCCTCCCTGACATCAAGTCAGAGAGGCTTGTATTTGCGAAAAACTCCGTCATCATCAGTTATCAGCGCACTCTTTCATCTGTTTCCTGTATTTTCTCCTCTTTATTATATAGAGCAGCTGCCAGAAAATGATCACAGGGAATACAGGAATAATGACACTTAACAGAATAAAACCGTACCACACAAACGTGCTGACGAAAGCATCTATGCCGTAACTCGTAGAAAGCATGAAAGTAAAGCCTTCCGACATACTGGCTGCGGAAGCTGCTGTCAGCATTGCAAAGGGTATGAATGACAGTATGAAGCTCCACTTATAAAGCTTTGATATGGGCTTCTTTCCTGCTTCGATACGTTTTCTCAGCCACCATGAGACAAGTATCGCCATTATCCCGAAAAAGGAAACAATGAACAGCAATGCCAGCACCGTAGTAAGACTATCGAACATATGATAGTCGAGCTCTATGTCCAGTTTCTTCCACCTGTACAATACATCGGCTGCGAATATAACGGTCATAACGCTGAACAGTATCAGCAGGATCTTTTCATATTTTTTCATAATCCTCCCCCCCCTATAAATATAAGTTGTTATTTTACAGCCAATAGATCAGAAGCACACCGCAAAGGCCGATGCTCTGCACTATGGGACACAGGAAGGTCACCAGCGGCAATGCACTGTCTACTCTGTAAGCTCCTGCCTTTGCAGTAAGAGGAGCATACAGCAGTCTTGCAGCGATGGCGTCAGCGCCCATCATCACGGGATAGAGAACGATAGGATTGAAGAACAACACCCTGACGACCACTGCACCTGCGGTATCCATGAACTTATCAAAGCCGCTTCCTGTTTCCTCCTTCGGAAACATCACAGGCAGCGAAAGGACAAACAGCACAGCGTACAGCGAAACGATTATTATACCTGCAATAAAAGTACCTTTCAGCCATTTCGGTATCGTATTGTTATTCATAATATCTCCTCCTCAGGACAGCTCTGCCGAAGCAGCTGCCTTTGCCTTTTTTCTTCCGATTATCCATTTTGTGATATAAAAAACCTGCCAGAAGATGCAGAACGGGAACACAGGTATGATACAGAAGATCAGTCCCATGATAACAAATGCGCCGCTGAAGCCGCTCCAGCCGTAATAAACGCCCCACAGGAAACGGAATCCGTATTCGCTGCAATAGATGCAATAGCCCAGCAGAAGCAGGAACGGTATAAAGGAACAGTAAAACGAGATCCTGTACAATCCGGAGACTTCCTTCTTGCCTTTAAGCTTGCGCTTGCGGAAAACATTTATCATAAGCACCGCTATCTGACAGAAAATGCTGAGCAGAAGTATCACACCGAAGGGTGTAATATATGCTAATCCGAAATAATCAGGCAAAGGTGAACGAAAGCCGTCCATAAACGCATTTACCATACTTCTGATTATGTATGTCATTATACCTGCTGCCGAGATATAAAGGGTGATCTTTTCAGCCTTTTTCATAGTACCGCCTCCTTTGTTATCTTAATAATACACTATATACCGTGATATTAGTAGATGTCGGTTGTCACTTTCACAGTGACATCTGTCACTAAAAAGCACCCGTACCTGTGATTATCCACAAATACGGGTGCTGTAATTTGTATAAAAAGCAGAAACAAAAAATATTTTTTCTGAATTTCAATGATTTTCCGTTGAAAAAACGCTTTTTTTGCCTCACTTATGAAGTGCTTATCTTATACCCCAGATATTCTCGGCATAGTCCGCAATAGTCCTGTCAGAGCTGAACTTACCTGCATTGCACATATTCAGCCACTGCCTGCGTGCAAAAGCAATTCTGTCCGCGCTGTAGTCGCCTATGCAGCGGAGCTTGGTCTCAACGTAGTCCCTTATATCTCCAAGGAGGTAATAATGATCTGGAGCGTGCCAGCTGGCACCGTCAAGGAGAGCCATATACAGCTCGCGGAAATCGCCGCTGCCGCCGTCGGAAACAATTCCGTCGATAAGGGAGGATACTACCCTGCGTATCATATCGTCGCCTGCAAATACACTTCTGCTGTCGTATTCGGGAACTATCTTCTCCAGCTCCTCAACACGGGCGCCGAAGATGTAATTGTTCTCCTCGCCTGCCTCCTGAACTATCTCGATATTAGCACCGTCATAGGTTCCGAGAGTCACAGCGCCGTTGAGCATCAGCTTCATATTGCCGGTACCGCTTGCTTCAGTACCTGCTGTGGATATCTGCTCCGAGATATCAGCAGCCGCCACAAGCTTTTCGGCATATGATACATTGTAGTTCTGCACGAACACAACCTTGATAAGATCACGGGTATCGGGATCTTCCGAGACTACCCTGCCCACCTCGTTGATGAACTTGATTATAGCCTTGGCACGGCGGTATCCGGGAGCGGATTTAGCTCCGAAAATGAAGGTAGTCGACTTGAAATCCTTTATACTGCCGTCCTTGATGCCGTAGTATATCCACAGTATAGAGAAGGCATTGAGAAGCTGTCTCTTATACTCATGAAGGCGCTTTATCTGTATATCGAAAACAGACTCCGCGTCGATGTCAATGCCGTCGTGAGCCTTGATGAAGTCAGCCAGCTGCTGCTTTTTAGCCTGCTTGATATCAATGAAGCGGCGGAGCACATTCTCATCGTCGGCGTACTTTGCAAGCTCCTTCAGCCTGTCAAGGTCGTTTATCCAGTTATCATCCCCGAGAAGCTCCGTGATATACGCAGACAGCTCCCTGTTGCAGAGTGCTATCCAGCGGCGCTGGGTAATGCCGTTGGTCTCGTTGCGGAAGCGCTGGGGATAAAGGCTGAACCAGTCGGAAAGAACAGTGTCCTTGAGTATCTGAGTGTGTATCTCCGCAACACCGTTGATGTGGCTTGAAGCATAGCAGGCCATATCTGCCATATGGATAAGATCGCCCTTGATTATCTTTATGCGGTCTGTCTTTTCTCTGGGAACGTTTGCAGAATACATATCCGCCATAAGCGCTTCATTTATCTGTATGATTATAGCATAGATCCTCGGGAGAAGCTCCTCCACAAGGTCTGTGCGCCACTTTTCCAGAGCCTCCTGCATAACGGTGTGATTGGTATAGTTGAATATCCTCTTTGCCATTTCAAGGGCTTTCTCGAAGGTGTAGCCCTCATTGTCCACCAGCTGCCTTATGAGCTCGGGGATAGAGATAACGGGATGAGTATCGTTGAGCTGAACCGAGATATAGTCCGCTAAATTATCGAGAGTACCGTATCTCGCCTTGTGCTTTCTTATTATATCCGTCAGTGAAGCGCAGCTGAAGAAGTACTGCTGCTTCAGACGCAGCTTCTTGCCCTCATCGGTGTCGTCGTTGGGATAGAGCACGCGGGAGATATCCTCAGCGAATATCTTTTCCTTTGAAGCTTCAAGGTAGTCCTGCTTGTTGAACACATCGAAGTCGAACTCCTTAACAGGCTCGGCCTGCCATAGACGGAGCGTTCCCACGTTCTCGGTACGGAAGCCGAATACAGGCATATCGTAGGGCACAGCCTTAACGGTCTGACCGCTGTACTCAATGAGGACAGTGTCCTCGTCGCAGCGCACCGACCACGGATCGCCGTATTTTGTCCAGTCGTCGATGTCCTCGCGCTGGAAGCCGTCAACTATTGACTGCTTGAAAAGTCCGTACTTGTAGCGTATGCCGTAACCGTCAAGTGGAAGTCCTAAAGTTGCGGCACTGTCAAGGAAGCAGGCAGCAAGTCTGCCAAGGCCGCCGTTTCCGAGAGCAGCGTCCTCTATCTCCTCAAGGTCTGCAAGGTCAAGTCCAAGCTCTTTGAAAGCTGCGTCCACCTCGTCGTATATACCGAGGACCAGCAGGTTATTGTATACCGCTCTTCCCACAAGGAACTCCATGGAAAGATATGCCCCGCGGCGCTTTGAAAGATGCTCCTGACGGGCATTGCTCCAATGCTCCGCGAACATCTCCATGACTGTCTTTCCAAGTGCGTCGTGAAGCTGCTGAGGCGTTGCGCTCTTTATATCCCTTGGAAGTCTCCCCGTGAATTTCTCAACAAACGATTTCTTATCCATTTCCCCCTGCTCCTTTAATTTATTAATTTTGAAGTTATTCCTTGGGGATATCCCTCAATGATATCATCAAGGCGATCGTAATCCTCCTGTGATACCTGCTCCACATGAACCTGCAGGATATACCCGTACTCTCCGGGATAACCGTCGCCTCTGCGGGGGCTGTAAGCCCTCATATCATCGGAGACCTCCATTCCTTCCGCGACAAGCAGCCAGCAGAACACATATCCCTTGTTATCCGCCAGAGCCTGTCGGAACTCTTCATATGTCATATCGGCAGGACTTTCAAAGGGCAGTTCACCACAGCCCGCTCTTGCCTCTATAAAAACCTTTCCGCCGGGAACAAGCTTTTGCAGCGAGCCTGCTGCTTCATTTTTGAGCTGATCCCAGTAATGGGTATATAAATAGGTGTCATGGGTTATATTATCTGTGTTTTCTTTGATACGCGCCTCAAAGTAAATGCCGTCACTGCCCTTTAAGGTATAGACCACATCAAGGGGCTCGTTGGGATCGCGTTTGACCGGGATAGTAGTTCTCGTACCGTCATCGTTAAGTATAGTCTTAGGCCATGACTCCCAGCAGAGGTTTCTGGCAAAGACTTCAAAATCCCTGCCGTATTTCCCTCTCAGCTTCTCAAGTCCGTTCCACTCAGCCTCGGGTATCTCCTCAGCGCCCCCGGGACCATCAACCGTGTAATGCTTTACGGGAGCAGGTGCAGCAGCCTCTGTTGCAGCCGGCTTGTCCGTTGAAGCCTTCGTTGCTGAAGCCTTCGTTGTTGAAGCAGCTTTTGTCGTTGCAGCAGTGGTTTTGGAAGCAGTGGTCTTTGCAGTAGTTTTTGCAGTAGTTTTTGAAGCAGTTGTTTTCGCAGTTGTTGTTTCGGCAGTCGTCTCTGCTGTACTTGCAGTCACATCGCTTGCTTCAACTGCGGCGTTTTCTTTTGAAGTCTTTTCTGAAGCACCGCAGCCTGTAAGCATAATTGCTGACGTCATTGCTATAATAAGTCTTTTTTTCATTTTTATACCTCACTTATCTGTTGTACATCCTGTTCAGCCTGCGTATCTTCTTTGCCAGCTCGGCTGTGAAGTCCGTCTTCTGGGTGCGGAACTGCCAGTTGCCGCCCAGTGTGGACGGTGTATTCATCCTGTCCTCTTTCGGACTGTCGAGGAAGTCCTGTATCTGTGCTACTGCCACCATAGCCACGCTTCCCCATGCCGAGCGGATCATTGCTGAGGGTATATCCTTTTTCTTCCTGACGCTGAGGTACTTCATAGCAAATTTCAGCGACTTCTTGTCAAGAGTCCCACCCCAGCCGTTCAGTGTCTCGTTATCGTGAGTACCTGTGTATGCGTAATAATTGGTACTGCTGTAGTTATGGGGCAGGTACTCGTTCTTGCCGTCGGAGAAGCCGAACTGAAGCACCTTCATGCCCGGGTATCCGCACTTATCCAGCATTTCCCTCACCTCGGGAGTGATGAAGCCCAGATCCTCGGCGATTATATCCAGCCTGCCCAGCTTTTCCTCGGCAAGCCTGAAAAGCTCGTAATTCGGTCCCTTCTTCCACTCTCCAACCGTAGCGTCCTTGTTGCCGAAGGGGATAGAGTAATAGCTCTCAAAGCCGCGGAAGTGGTCTATGCGTACTATATCGTAAAGCTCCGAAGCAGCTTTTATGCGGTCTATCCACCATTCAAAGCCTGTCTTTTTATGGTAGTCCCAGTTATATAGCGGATTGCCCCAGAGCTGTCCCAGAGGCGAAAAATCATCGGGAGGACAGCCTGCCACAGCTATTGGACGCCGCTTCCTGTCAAACTGGAAAAGCTTCGGCGAAGCCCATGCCTCAACGCTGTCAAGGGCACAGTATATGGGAATATCGCCTATTATCTCTATGCCGCTGTCATTGGCATATTTTTTCAGTTCCTTCCACTGTCTGCTGAACTCGTACTGAACGAATTTATTGAAGCCGATGTCCTTTTTCAGCTCCTTTTTCGCAGCTGCCACAGCCTTTGTACGGTGCATGGAGATATCCTCGTCCCATTCATACCAGGGCTTGCCGTCATAACGGAATTTCAGAGCCATAAAGAGAGCGTAATCCTCCAGCCAGCTCTTGTTCTCGTCGCAGAACTTCTTGTACTCGGGGAATCTGGCAGGCTTGAAGCGTGCATAGGCGATACGCAGCACATCGAAGCAATGGTCATAGAGGAGACTGTAATCCACCTTATCCGCAGCGCTTTCCCAGTCGAAGGCAGCAAACTCATGGTGTTCGAGAAGACCGTCCGCCTCCAGCACCTCAAAATCTATGAAGTAGGGATTTCCCGCCTTGACCGAAAAGGACTGATAGGGCGAATCCCCGTAGCTTGTGGGAGAAAGGGGCAGTATCTGCCAGCATTTTACCTCTGCGGACTTCAGGAAGTCCACGAACTCAAAGGCAGCTCTTCCCATCTTGCCTATACCGTATTCAGACGGCAGGCTGGATATGTGCATCAATATACAGCTTTTTCGCATTTTCTCATCTCCGTTTCAATATTACTGTATAATCACTGTAAAACCGCCGATAATATGATCGGAGGTGCTTGCCATGAAGCTTTCACAGTTTATTTTTTCGTTTCTCATGGGCTATTTCTGTTACAGCCTCATCGAGATAGTAATGAGGGGCTATACCCACTGGACCATGTCACTTACGGGCGGTCTTGTGCTTGCCGTACTCTACGCAGTCAACCGGTGCCGGACCATGACGCTTATCAGAAGCTGCGCTGTAGGCACGCTTCTCATAACCGCCATAGAGTTTGCCGTAGGGGTATTCGATAATATGATTATGCACTGGAACGTATGGGATTACTCGGATATGCCGCTGAATCTTCTGGGTCAGATATGTATTCCCTTTTCCTGTTTCTGGTTCCTGCTGTGCATACCCGCAAGGCTGCTGTGCAGGCACATGGACAGGCGTCTCGGCCGCACAGTGAAGTATAAAAAGGCTGTTCCGATAGCCTCAGAACAGCCTTTATGATCAATAGTTCTTGTTGGGATCCGCGTCAAAGAAATTATTACTGCTTTCTGTATAATAATCGTTGGGTTCCAGTGACATAAAGTCTTCATCCTCAATGTCCGGAAGTCTTGCACCGCAGCGTCCGCAGAACTGGAAACGCTCGTTTACTTCTGCATCACATTTAGGACATATCTTATAGCCTCTGATACCGTTGAGCTCATATCTCATTTTCTTGATCCTTCTGCGTCTGGTATCGATATCATCACAAAGGACCTTAAGAGCCGCGGGATCCTCATCTGATTTTTATAATATTTCTTTCCGAGATCGGTAAAAATCTCTACGATTCTTTCCTCCTCATAAAGGATCTTCCTTTTGAGGTTATTAGCCTCGGAAATGCTTTTTGCTTTTTCTGATACACCCCTGCTCGCATCATTGAATTTATCGAGAATACCCATCTTTCATCACTCCTGTCGAATATTTTCTCGTTAAATATTACACTTCTATTATACAACACGCACTTGAAATATGTCAAGCGTTTTAAAAATATTTTTAAAAAATGGTTGTATTTTTGTGCAATACTCACATTTCAGCGATGTCATTTTCGGTAAGCTGAATAATTCCTCCGTCGTTGAGTGCCACAGAAGCATTTTCAATATCGTCCACTCTTATTACAAAAGAGACCGATCTGTCCGATTTACCGAGGAAGGTATAGAGATATTCAAGATTTACGTTCCTGTTTCCCAGTATATCCAGAACGCGGCTGAGCTGTCCGGGAGTATCGGGAATAGATATTGCGACTACCTCTGTTACTGTTACAGCATAGGACGCTGCCTTCAGTTTTTCTACTGCCTTATCGGTATCATTAACTATCATTCTTACGATGCCGAAATCACTTGTATCAGCCAGGCTGAGAGCGCGGACATTGATTTTGCATTCCTTTATCATCTTCATTACGCCTGCAAGCTGATTTGGTTTATTATCAACAAATACTGAGATCTGTCTTACATTTGACATACGATATTCCTCCTTTATGCCTGTGATACAGCTGCCCCATCAGCCCTTGGACTTCTCATTGTACATAACAAGTACGGAAAGCTCGTCGATGTACTCGTTTACATGAGTCTGGGCGTCGTGGCAGAGGCCCGAAGAGGTGCTGAACTTGATGTCGATGACATCTACCCCCGCAATGAACTGATTGAGTTCATTTTCAAAAGCAGCGAACCTCTGGTATTTCTCCTGTTCGGGCATATAATTTGTGGAAAATAATTTGATCTTCATAAATGTACCTCCTGTAAATATGTGTTTTATCCCCTAAAACCTATTTTGCAAAAGTACCTTAATCGTGAAGCTTGCGTCGATCGATGACTCTTACCGCCTTGCCCTCGCTTCTTGCGATGGACTTGGGCGATACAAGGTGTACCTTGGGATTGATGCCAAGCATATCCTTCATAGCGCCTGCAAGAGCTCTCTCCTCTTTCTGTACGTCCTTGACCTTGTCGGAGAACTTGTCGGGATTCATCTCGACGCTGATGTCAAGGGTATCAGTATTGTTTACACGGTCAACCTCGATGAGGTAGTTGGGAGAATAACCCTGCTCGATAAGAACAGTCTCGATCTGTGACGGGAATACATTTACTCCGCGGATAATCATCATATCATCGCTTCTGCCCATAGGCTTAGCCATCTTTATGAGAGTACGTCCGCATGAGCACTTCTTCCTGCTGAGCACGCAGAGATCACGTGTACGATAGCGAAGGAGGGGGAAAGCTTCCTTTGTGATGCTTGTGAATACCAACTCGCCTACCTCGCCCTCTGGAAGGACCTCTCCCGTATCGGGATCGATTATCTCGGGGATAAAGTTGTCCTCGTTGATATGCATACCGCTCTGCTCGGAACATTCAAAAGCAACGCCGGGGCCGCTTGATTCTGTAAGTCCGTAGATATCGAAAGCCTTTATACCCAGTGACTTTTCGATACTGCGGCGCATTTCCTCGGTCCAGGGCTCGGCTCCGAAGATACCTGCCTTGAGCTTGAGGTCATCGGGAGATAATCCCATATCGTGAATGGTCTCTCCGATGTATGCCGCATATGAAGGTGTACAGCAGAGTATGGTAGCTTCCAGATCCTGCATGAACTGGATCTGTCTCTCTGTATTTCCCGAGCTCATGGGGAGAGTGAGACAGCCTACCTTGTGAGATCCGCCGTGGAGTCCCATACCGCCAGTGAAAAGGCCGTAGCCGTATGCCACCTGCACCACGTCGTCTTCGGTACCGCCTGCGGCAGTGATAGCTCTTGCACAGCATTCGTCCCACATATCAACGTCGTTCTGGGTATAGAAAGCAACAACTCTCTTGCCGGTAGTACCGCTGGTGGAATGTATCCTTACACATTCGCTGAGTGGCTTTGCAAGCAGTCCGTAGGGATATGCCTCTCTCAGATCGGCCTTGCTGAGGAAAGGCAGCTTGTGCAGATCTTCGGTTCCCTTGATGTCCTCGGGTTTTACGCCTTTTTTGTCCATGAGATCACGGTAATACTTCACATTCTCATAAACGTGCTTTACCTGTGCCACAAGGCGCTCGTCCTGGAGCTTCTTCATTTTTGCCCGCGATGCACATTCAATCTCTTTGTTCCAATATTTTTCCATTGGACTTCTACTCCTTTTCAGATCCAAGAGCTTAGATCTCAGATCTCAAATTTGATATTTGATACTTATGTTATTATACTTAGTTCTAAGCTCTAAGATATCTGTTCTTATTCAGCGGCCTTTCCCAGCTCGAAAGCCTTCTTGTTGAGCTCAAGGAACTTTGGCGGTACGCACTGCTCAAGAGCCTTCTGCCAGAGCTCGTCGGGATAGTCCATACGTGAAGCGAGAACGCCCATGAGTACTACGTTTGAAGCCTTTGCGGTGCCTGCCTGCTCTGCCAGTGCCAGAGCGTCAACTGCTACCAGCTCAACGCCTGCTGCCCTGAGCTTCTCAACGAGGTTCTCGGGATACTTTGCAGCTCCTGTGATGACCGGCATAGGATCTATCTGCTGAGTGGAGGTTATGAGCTTGCCGCCCTTCTTGAGGTAAGGAAGACATCTTGCAGCCTCCAGAAGCTCGAAGGAGATAACAGCGTCAGCTTCGCCCTTTTCGATGACCGGTGAATATACCTTCTCGCCGTACTTTACGTAGGTAACAACAGAGCCGCCTCTCTGCGACATACCGTGTACCTCGCTGACCTTAACATCATAGCCCTGTGCGAGAAGCACATTTCCCAGAAGTCTTGAAGCGAGCAGCGAACCCTGTCCGCCTACTCCGACTATCATTATTGATCTTGTTTCCATTTTATATTACTCCTTAAAAGTTTATTGTCAGTTATTTCTGCCGAATTTCATAAATGTTCCGAAGGCACCGAGAGCCGCAAAAAGGTAATTCTCGCCAAGGGAAGCCAGAAATGCTCCCTTCATGCCAACGTCATCCATGATCTGTCCGAAATGATTCCAGCAGTTACCGAAGGAGATCTCGCCCGTGCTGCCCACAAGTCCCTTTATAAAGGAATCTGTGAAATCGCCGCTGTCTCCGCCGAGGATAGTATTCATCATTGATGCAGTTTCACGTATAGCGTCCTTCAGAGCGAAGGTCCACGAGATCTTTACGGAAAAGTAAACCGCTATGACCATTACCGCACCGCAGATTATCAGTCCCGTAGCAGTGCTGAGCCTGTTTTTTCCCGTTGCCACCTTGTAGCCGCAGAATATACAGAAAGCCATTGCCATTCCGCAGAGAGAAGCAATGATGCCGAATCTCGCCACCATTATCATCAGGAGCATACCCGGTATAGCACCGATAAGAGCTCCCGCCACTGCCTTTACCACAGCAATAAAGTCTGTATCCTTATTGGCAGGGTATCCGAAGGTCATGGAATCGGCGGAATTATAGGTCTTGTAGGGATCGTATCTGTAATCGCTGCTGCCGTAGCCCTGAGACGGCTGTCCGTAGCCGCTCTGCCCATTGCCGTAACCCTGAGGCTGCTGTCCGTAGCCGCTCTGCCCATTGCCGTAACCCTGAGGCTGCTGTCCGTAGCCGTTTTGTCCGCTGCCGTAGCTGCGTCCGACGTCCACATCCGCCCTCTGGCCATAATTCATGTGTCGGGGATCGTAATTGTAATCGTCGCTGCTGAATCCCAGATCATTGAGCTTCGGAGGCTCATTCTGCTGAGGCTGAGGCGCGTTCATCCTGTCAGGCACGCTGCTCACGTCAGGTGAGGCCTTCTGACCGCCAAGGTTCCCGAAGGCATTGTTCATCTGATCCAGAGCACTCTGAATATCGCCTGCTCCTCTGTCCGCAGCAGGCGCTGCATACGGATCATAAGTGCCTTCAACAGATGAAAGGGGATGTGTAACGGTACCCTCACCGTCAGATTCCGCTGCACCGCCGATGCCTGTCATAAGATCATCCATTCTGATCTCCCCCTGTTTTATTTTATAATAACAAGCTCTCCGTCAACGAAGCCTATAGCCACTCCTCTGCTGTCTTTGAGTATATTTGCGTACTTTCCGTTTCTGAGGTATTCCTCAGCCATTTCCCTGAACAGGTCCTGAGCGTGAGCCCAGCCTGTGTCATCTTCATCGGAAGTATCAACGGTAAATATGTCCTCACCGCTGCTCCATACCTCTTCGCAGGCCCAGTCACCTTCCTTGTCTTCGGGATCAAAGTCACCTGCCGCAACTATCTGTATGCCGTAGATATGATCCTCGTCGGACTCCTCATAGAGGTTGAAGCAGAACGCCTGAGTTTCCTCGGGCATATCATTATTTTCAAGCAGTCCGTCCAGCCAGTGAGCGAACTCCTCATATATATTTATCTGTAACATGATCTTTTCCTTTTCGGGACGTCGGGGACACCGTCCCCGACAGTTTTTTCACGGGCGGCGGAACGCCGCCCCTGCTTAGTTCTTAGCTCTGATTACTCTATAGCGCCGACCTTGCACTGCTCCTGACAAATGCCGCAGCCTACGCAGAGAGTGTGGTCAACTACTGCCTTGCCGTCGCGCATTGATATAGCGGGACAGCCCAGCTTCATACACATCTTGCAGCCTACACACTTGTCAGTATTTACCTTGAGAGGCGGATTGTGCTTAACGTACTTGAGAAGTGCGCAGGGACGGCGTGATATAATTACCGAAGCCTCGTCCGCAGCAAGCTCCTCCTTGATAGCAGCCTCTGTCTCGGCAAGCTTGTACGGATCGGTAACGCGGACTCGCTTGATGCCGATAGCCTTGCAAAGCTCTTCAAGGTTAACAGCCGCAGCAGGATCGCCCTTGAGGTTCTTGCCTGTGGTTGGGTTCTGCTGATGACCTGTCATGCCTGTGATAGAGTTATCGAGAATGATAACTGTTGAATTTGAATTATTGTAAGCGATATTCACAAGGCCTGTCATGCCGCTGTGCATGAATGTGGAATCGCCGATAACAGCAACGCTCTTGTGCTCGGACTCTGCGCCTCTTGCTTTGTTGAAGCCGTGGAGTCCCGAAATGGAAGCACCCATACATATGGTTGTATCAATAGCGTTGAGCGGAGCTGCTGCTCCGAGAGTATAGCATCCGATATCACCCGATACTGTTACGCCCAGCTTCTTAAGGCAGTAGAACAGTCCTCTGTGGGGACATCCTGCGCACATAACGGGAGGACGTACAGGGATATCATCTTCGAGAGCAACAAAGTCCTTCTTCTCGCCGAGAAGCTTCTCTGCAATGACGGACTGGGGAAGCTCGCCGATATAACCGAATATCTCCTTGCCCTTTACGTTGTTAACGCCGATGTTGCGGCAGTGCTCTTCGATGATGCCGTCAAGCTCCTCGATAACGTATACCTGCTGATACTTGGCAGCAAAGTCCTGAATGAGCTTTACAGGGAGAGGATTTACCATCCCCAGCTTCAGTACAGAAGCCTTGTCGCCCAGAGCTTCCTTTACGTACTGGTATGCAGCGCCGTTGGTGATAACGCCGAACTCAGCCTTGTCGGATATCTCAACTCTGTTGAGAGGAGTTGTCTCGGCATACTCTGTGAGCTTCTTTGTGCGCTCCTCAACGAATACGTGTCTGCCCTTTGCGTAAGCAGGCATCATAACGAACTTGCTGGGAGTCTTTTCATAGTCCTTGAGAGGAAGATCCTGACGATCCTGCATTTCAACTATGCTCTGTGAATGAGCAACTCTTGTGGACATTCTTACTATGAAGGGAGCGTCAAACTTCTCCGAAAGCTCGAAAGCAAGCTTGACGAACTCCTTACATTCCGTGGAATCCGAAGGCTCCAGCATGGGCACCTTTGAGGCGATTGCGTGATGGCGGCTGTCCTGCTCGTTCTGAGAGGAATGCATACCCTGATCGTCGGCAACTGCTATTACCATACCTGCATTTACGCCTGTGTATCCTGCTGTATAGAGAGGATCGGCTGCAACATTGAGACCAACGTGCTTCATTCCGCAGAAGCTTCTTGCGCCTGCGATGGAAGCTCCGAGAGCTGTCTCCATAGCCACCTTCTCGTTGGGAGCCCACTCTGCGTAGACCTCGTCGTACTTTGCAACTTCCTCTGTGATCTCGGTAGAGGGAGTTCCCGGATAGCTTGATACTACCCTGCATCCTGCCTCATATAAGCCTCTTGCGAAGGCTTCGTTTCCCAGCATTAATTTCTTCATTTTATGTATTTCCTTTCATGTTAAAAATTACCTGATATTAATTCATGATTCCTGATCCTGCATTATAGATCAAAATTCAGATTTGCTCTTTTTCAGTTCATCACGCAGCCACTGTGCCACACCGTCTTCATCGTTAGTGCCGATAACATGGTCTGCGGCAGCCTTTACCTCGTCCCTTGCGTTGCCAACAGCTATTTTTACATCAGCCTGTGCGAACATGGGCAGGTCGTTGAGATTGTCTCCGAAAGCCACCACCTCATCAAAACCGTACCTTTCACGGAGAAAACGTATCCCATTGGCCTTTGAAGCCTTTGCGGAAAAGACCTCCAGCAGCCATTTCCCCGTATACGTGTCCTCATAGAAGGCGCAGTCCACGCCGTCTGTGCTGTCCACAGTCTGTTTTACGGGCAGAAGCTTGTCGTGTTCCTCCAGAGATGTGAAGTACACCGTCATATCATCGGCAGCGTCCATAAAATCGCTGCACCGTATGAACGGCTTATGGTACTTGTATTTCCGCACCTCCGCAAAGCTGCGCATGACGCGGTTGGTTATCTCCGTATAGTAGCAGGTCAGTGCACCCTCGTTGAAGCGGTACATGAAGCACTCTGCGTCCGCCCTTCTGAAGGCCTCCGTGATCTGCCCCGAGGCGCTCACCGGTATGTACTGATTGGCGATATACCTGTCCGACCTGAGGTCATAGATGCTGACTCCGTTCATGAGTATGCACGGAACGCTTATCTGAAGTGCCGAGGTCATGGGCTTTGCCGAATAGACCGATCTTGCGGTGGCAAACGTGAAATCAACTCCCTGTGCCGCAAGACTGTTGAGTATATCCGCGGTTTTTGCCGATACTTCACCCTCAGAGCTGAGAAGTGTCCCGTCAAGGTCTGTTATATAGAGCCTTTTCAATTTTCGTCGGTCACCTCCGGAACAATACATAGATACTCATAATAGCATTATAACATATTTCGCAGAAAAAGTGAAGATTTAATTTTAACATATGATTTATTTTGTTTATTCCGACGGAATTGGAACAGCCTTAATGTTAATCCTGCATAATATTTCGCCGAAAGCAAAAAAAGCCCCGTCCTTGAAGGGCGGGGCGAGGGGGCGCGTCTATATGAATTTTACTTGATCTCGAGTCTTTTTGATACGGGCTCCTCGGGTTTCTTTTTAGGGAGCTCCAGTGTGAGGATGCCGTTTTTGTATTCGGCACTTATAGCTTCCGTATTGACATCAGAGATGTCGAAGCTCCTCCTGTACGAGCCGAAGGTACGCTCACGGCGGATATAATTGCCTTTATCGTCCTTCTCGTCGTTGTTTGTGCTGTGCTCGGCAGCGATAGTGAGCTGAGAACCGTTTATATCGAGTCTGATGTCCTCCTTTTCGAAGCCCGGAAGCTCCGATTCCATCACATACTTCTCTCCGTCGTCGCGGATATCGGTACGGCAAGAGTTTGTCGGCATACTGTCGCCGAAGTAATTCTTGTCAAAGTCATTGAATGCGTTCCACAGGTCAAAGCCTGTTCTTCCGAAGGGTGTAAGTCCATACATCATAAGTCATACCTCCAATTGATATTTTCATATTTATCCTATGCAGTTTTTCCTATAATATACACTTTCCATCGGTATCGCTTCCTTTCGTTTCATTGTCTATATGATACAGCCGCTTTTTGAAAGGAATATCAAGGTTCTGTGACAGTATAATGAAAATTAGCACTCTCGCATCGAGAGTGCTAATCCTCTGTTTTCATCCCTTCATATGAAGGTTTTCCCCTAACCATCCGTATATATCATTGATGTCCCTATTATACGAGTTCAGATCGGTCATGCACCTATTTTCGTGAAGCAGCACTTCCGTTAACTCTCCCTTATCATCATAGCAGATGCCGCTCCACCTTTTATACGGAGCGTCAACGGCAGGTAATTCCTCGGGCATTTCAAGCCCTTTGTCCTTTGCCGCGGAAGCCCTCAGCAGCTTCTGGTAAATTTTCTCCAGCCCGCCCTTATTGCAGATGCGCAGGAGTTTTATATCGCTGTCGATGTCTCCCGAAGAATATTTGTCGGCAAGCTCTGCAAAGCTCAGATAGCATAGTTCCTCTTTGAGCACAAGGTAATAATTTCCTTCGCTGTCGCAGAACCGCCGCTCAGCACTTCCTTGTCCATAAAGTGAATAAATGAAAATCACAGCAGGCAAACGACGATCTGAAGGCTTTTCTCCGCTGCCGCACCCCGTAAAGCAGCCGATAAGCAGTATCACAGCCGAAAAGGCAGCCAGTGTTCTTTCCATAATATCCCCCCCTGAAAAAAAGTGTTTCTACTATATAAGTGTCATGTAAGGGCTGTTTTGTTGCATTTTATTTTCAACTTTGTATGAGTGCACAATAATAAAGCGCTGATTTAGTGCACAATGCACCATCAGCGCTTTGAGTTCATATGTATGCCTGCTTCTTCAGAAGGGCTGTGATTATCCTGCCTATTACAGCATAATAGTTTATATCCGACACGGACCACTTATTGAAACGGCCTATATAGCAGAAGGAGATGACTCCCTTTATCATGCTGTCCTCGGTCATAAGGTACTGCACCGCTCCGCCTATATTCTGGGAGGTCAGCTGTGCAAAGGCATTATCATCCCGTCCCTCCAGCTCGTTAACATTGTCTATGACGAAGAGTCCGTCCCCGGAAAATCTGTTGGTATAGCCGTTTTCAAAGAGGTAGGAGGCGTTCTTCGAGGCCGCATTGCCGCAGCTGAGAAGAAGTCCCATATCTCCGCCTGCGAAAACGCATATATCATCTATCCCGAACTGAGAGCGCACCTGCTCCAGCAGCACGGAAATATCAGGTATCTTTCCCATTACGAGGTTTTCGGCAAGTCCGCTGACAAAGCTCAGCTTTTCCGAGGCTTTACCCTTGCTGCTAAGGAAAACTATCTTGTTCTCTATGTCCTTTTCCACGGGACCGTGCTTTTCGATGTCGTATATAACATACCTGTTCTTTCCCTTTTCGCGGGCGATGTACAGCGCCTTGTCGGCCTGCATGAAAAGCTCGTCATAGCTCCTGCTGTCCACGGGATACGTGGAAACGCCCATAGAGCAGGTCAGACGGAAATTCCGGAATCTGTCCGCAAAGGCAAACTCCGTATTGGTCCTTATGGCTCTGAGTATGCCGCGGAGATCCTCCTCGTCGCGGGTATCCTCCAGTATGATAAGAAAGCCGCTGCCGCTTATCCTTCCCGCAATACCGCGGCTGCCTATCTCTGCCTTGATTATGCGCGCCACGGTATATATCACCTCGTCGCCGAAGAGATGACCGTAGCTGTTGTTTATATCAGTAAAGTTGTCTATATCCAGCAGCACAAGATTCACAATGCTGCCCGAGCCCCTGGAAAGGAGCTCCTTTGCAAAGGCTGTGACCGCCCTCTTGCTGAGAAGTCCCGAGAGCTGATCCCTGTTCGCCTCAATGGCAAGGTTGATATCCTTGGTCTTGCTCCGTGAATTCACCACGGATATTATACCGCTGACCTTGCGCACCTCGGGAGCATAATAGCGTGTAATGCCGCGGAAAAGACACATCTCCCTGGTCTTGCCCCCTGTAAGCACCGAAGTCTCGAACTCATAGTCGAAGCGGTATACTCCGCTGCGGATATCCCTGCACAGAGAATTGAACATCTCGGTGTATCTGGTCATAACGCAGCCTGATTCTATGGTGTTTTTCCGCCATACCTCCAGTTCCTCGTCCACAAGCACTATCTCGCGGAAGCAGTCAAACATATAAATGCGTATGTGCTTTGTCTCAAAGCTGTACTCAAAGGCAAGGTCGGACATGAGGCTGAGCACATGGCGGTACTCGGAAAGCCTGTTTTCACGGGTATATGCCAGTGCTTCAAGGGAGAGAATGTGGCTGAAGGTCATACTGTAAAGAGGCTCTGCGCCCTCCGATATAAGGAGCCTGACAGATGCCAGTATCCAGTGGTATTCTCCGCTGACGCTCTTCATGCGTATCACTGTCCTGTGGAACTCTCCTGCCGCAGCCTTTTCCACACATTCCAGCATCCGCGGATAGTCCTCGTCGCAGATAGTCCTCCTTATGGAGTAGGTCACATCGTTGCCGAAGAATGTGAAAAAAGCTTCGTCGCCCCGCTGGGTGTGAAAACTCCTGTCCACCACCGCATGGCCGGCACTGTAAAGCTTTTCGCTGAGTATCTCTCTGCCCATACGCCTTCCTCCTTCCGCATCCCTGCCTTGCGCCGTCAGAGTATTATATCCTCAAATCTGCCGCGTATGGCCTTTACAAGCTCCTGCGGCGAAAGTCTTATCTGTGTGCCGATGCGTCCGCCGCTTATATAGAAAAGGGGCATGATCTCGGCAGTGTTGTGTATCACCGTCATAAACTGTTTCTTCATACCTATTGGAGTACAGCCGCCGCGGACATAGCCAGTTACAGCTGTAATATCCTTTACGTGGAGCAGCTCCACCGACTTCTCTCCTACACTCTTTGCTGCCTTTTTAAGGTCAAGCTCCAGAGCGACGGGCAGCAGAAAGCAGTAATAGCTGCCGCTCTTTCCGCGGGCTACCAGAGTCTTGAAGGTCTCCTCAAGAGGCTGTCCAAGCTTTTCGGCGGTGTGTATGCCGTCGATGAACTCATCACACTCGTAGGTCTGCACGGTGTACTCTATATTGCTTTTATCAAGAAAACGCATTGCGTTTGTTTTAAGTTCCTTGCCCATTGTTTTTCTCCCTTGAATACTTATTGTCTGCTTTTTCAGTCTTTGTACCAGTAATTGACCAGATCGTAAAGATATATCTTTCCACCTGACGGTACCTGTATCAGCGCATTCAGCGCAAAATAAACGTCACCTGTACAGGTAATTATGCTCAGAGCTCCGAAGATCGCAGGCGGAGACCAGTGAAAAATCAGACCGGCGCCCAGCGGCAGCGCTCCCAGCAGCAAAAACGGCAGCATCAACATAAAAAGATACCTCTTTTTGCTCATATGCTCGGGAGACATTGCAAAAAGCAGACCGCAGCCTACGTATATATAGGCTTCCTCTTTGAAGCATACAGCATGGATGTATTCATGGGGGATCATAAACACAAATGCAAGCATTGCAGCCACAACTCCCGCAATGCTGAGAAGCTCTTTCCCGAACACATTGAAAAGAAGTATCAGGAAGATATATCCCAGAATACAGGAAAAGATCGTCATAACTACGTTTATCATGACAAGACTGTCTATCTTCTTTATCCTGCGGGCTCCCGCTACCATTTCTCCCTTTGGCAGCGAACGCGGATCATTATTGTATTTCCCCATGAATTTTATTTTCATAGCGTATCACCTTTTTCCGAATAAAACTCAGGGCGGATCATATCCGCTACTATAATGTTCTAAATTTGTTTGTTAGTAAAATACGGGCTGCCAAAGGCAGCCCCTACAGTTCAATTATATGCGGGTGCACAGTGAGCACCCCTATATGGCTAACGGCTAACAGCTCTTTTGCTGTAGACACAGCCGCAGTAGTTCTGCCTGTACAGATTGTACTGCCTTGACAGCTCTATGGAATGTTTATATCCTTCATGCTTCTTGAAATCGGAAAAAAGATAGGGAACTCCCACTTCGTCCTGAAGTCTGCCGCCGCATTCGTTGATGAAGGTGCAGTCCTTGTGGGGACTTATGGTCAGGGTGGTGGTGAACAAATCACAGCCCAGCTCCTTTGCCTTATTTCCCGCCATTCTCAGGCGATACTCTATGCACTTTCTGCACCGCTCTCCCCTTTCGGGAAGGTCTTCAAGTCCCTTTGCCAGCTCATAGAAAGGCTGCGGATCGTACTCCTCCTCGACAACGGGTATAGCCAGCCCCATTTCCTTTACCAGCCTTTTAAGCTCGGCAAGGCGGAATGCGAACTCCTCCTCGGGAGCTATGTTGGGGTTGCAGAAATAAAGCGTTATGCGGAAATACCTGTCCAGCACCGTAAGAGTATGGCTGCTGCACGGTGCACAGCAGGCATGGAGCAGGAGCGACGGCCTTTCACCGTTTTTTTCAAGTTCCATGAGCTTCCTGTCCAGCAGCAGCCCGTAATTGACCTTAGTCTGCTGAGCCATTACTTGTCCTCAAGATTCTTCAGAGCCTTCAGCTCTTCGCGGTTTATCTTTATCTCGGCGTCCTTCAGGAGCTTTACCTCGCTCCTGTCAAGAGTTACGGGCACCTCTGATTTATCGGTCTTTACACGGAGCTTTCCTGTGATGAGGTTAACGTCCTCCACGCGGCCCTTGTCGCCCTCGGGAGTTACTACGATAGCGCCCATCTTGGGAGTGATCTTCAGCAGAGCCTCATAGGCGTTCTGCTCGTTCTTGAGGCAGCACATAAGTCTGCCGCAGGTACCCGAGATCTTTGTGGGATTAAGCGAAAGTCCCTGCTCCTTGGCCATTTTTATGGAAACGGGCTGGAAGTCGCCCATATAAGCCTTACAGCAGAACTCCCTGCCGCATATGCCGAGTCCGCCGAGTATCTTTGCCTCGTCGCGGACACCTATCTGGCGCAGCTCTATCCTTGTTCTGAACACGGCTGCAAGATCCTTTACCAGCTCGCGGAAGTCAACGCGGTTCTCTGCTATGAAGTAGAAGAGCAGCTTGTTGTTGTCAAAGGTACACTCAACGTCCACCAGCTTCATATCCAGCTTGCGGAAAGCAATCTTCTCCTCGCATATCTTGAAGGCGTCCTTTTCGCGCTGCTTGTTCTTTTCAACGATCTTCATATCATTCTCGTCCGCAAGCCTGATTATGGGCTTGAGGGGCGATGATACCGCCTCGTCGTCTATCTCGCGGTTGGCGATTACTACCTCGCCGCATTCAACTCCGCGTACTGTCTCGACTATGGCATGATCCCCCACCTGTGCTTTGATATCTCCCGGTGAGAAGTAGTATATTTTTCCTACGCTCTTGAAGCGTACTCCGACTATTTCCTTCATAAAAGCTCCTATCTTAAAGTCTATCCGACTATATCCATTATCTCGGCTCCCAGCGCCGTAAGCACCAGCGGTATGCCGACATTGCTCTCCACTGCTCCCCACGCCTTTTCTATGCAGCTATGGAGCTTCGCGGACTGATAAGCGGTCAGGCGCTGTGAAAGCTCCTGCGCCTTTGCCCGTGAACAGCCGATGGCGCCTGCATTGCTGTCCTTGGAAAGTACAGCGGTATCGCGGGCAAGCTTATCGAGCATCGAGAGCACCTGGCGGACGTCCTCTCTTTCCTTTCCGACAGAGAAAAGCTCCGCACTCAGTGCATATTCATCCTTATTTATTATACTATCAGCGATGGCTTTTGTCAAATCCACACGCTTTCTCAGCTCATCATCGGTGATATATGCTCTGCACATACCTATATTGCCATGGAAGCAGTCCACGGCAGCCCGTATATCCGCGCCGTCAAAGCCCTCCTCCGCAAGAGCCTCCTCAGCCTCTTCTTCCGTGCAGGGCGAGGTGGAGAAGCAGACGCAGCGGGATATTATAGTTGCAAGGAACTCCGACTTCGAGCCGCAAGTGAATATAAAATAAGCGTACTCGGGAGGTTCCTCTATGAGCTTCAGCAGGGCATTCTGTGTTCTTGCGTCCACATTATGGCAGTCCGCAAAGATATACACCTTACAGCCGCTGCTGTTATTGGGCTTGATATAGGCATCGGCTATGACATCCCTTGTGGTGGCAACGCTGTAATTCCCCAGCTTCCCCGTCTTTTCGGGGTATATGACGTCCGGGTGTATGTCCTTTTCAATGTTTTTGCAGGTGCTGCACACACCGCAGGGCATTCCCTCAAAGGGAGACTCACACATAAGCGCCTGGGTATAATACTTCGCCATGAGCTTCCTGCCGCTGCCCTTTTCACCGCTTATTATCAGCGAATGAGCTGTCCTGCCGCCTTCCGCCATGCCCGTAAGTGTGTCAAGGAGCTGTCTGTTTCCGTATATCTTCTTCATGCTCAGTCTTTCTCAAAGGGGAGCCTGCTCTTGCCGCGCACCATGAAAGGCATCGCCTTCTTATAGCAGCAGATACGGTTAACTATCTCCTCGCCGCCGTACTCGCCGTCCCTTGTCCATGAGAAGGGCTTATCCGACAGATTGGTTATGGTGACCTCATTTGTTCTGAAGAAAACGATATTCTTGTCAGTCATATCATTCTTCAGGAGAGCCAAAGCCGTTTTGCCCAGCTCTGCCGGATTCTTCGGCTTTCTTATGAGAGTCACCTCAAAGATGCCGTCATCCAGCAGGAAGTTCTTCATGGTTATCATGCCTGCCACGGAAGCGGTATTTGTGACCATACCGTATACAAAATCTCCCTCGATTGTCTTATCCTCGTATTCGATGCGCATGGGCTTGGCCTTTATGCTGCCGAGATGAGCTGCACCGCCTGCGATATAAGCTGCATGGCCGAATATATTCTTTACCTTCTGTGAAGTCTCATAGGTAATATTTGTAAAAGCTCCGAAGGCTGCAACATAGGAGAAGTAATTGCCGTTGAAGCCTCCCACGTCGCAGAGCACCGGCCTGCCGTGAGTTATTACCTTTGCTGCCTTGAACTGATCCGAGGGTATTCCAAGGCTCTTGGCAAAATCATTGGTAGAGCCTGCGGGCACATAGCCTATAGGTATCTTCTTTTCGCAGCCCATAGCCCCCTGTAAGCACTGACTGAGAGTACCGTCTCCGCCTGCCACTACAAGCAGGTCATAGCCGTTCTCATTGGCGTATACAGCCTGCTCCACGGCGTCCTCGCCGCTCTGGGTGGTATGAACTGTAACCTCATAGCCCTCTTTTACGAATTCATCTATTATCCTGCCCAGCTTTTTGCTGATAACTGCTTTTCCCGCAACAAGATTAACGACAAAATACAGCTTTTTCATACTATCACTCCTTATATGACTCAGCGGACAGTCTGAGCTGTCCGCTGTATATGTCTTACAATGTTTTTACGAAATCCTCAATGGACATCTTTGCGCCTGTGGTGGACTTTGAAAGGTATGCGTAATACGCAAGTATCTTAGAAGCGTCAACGGAATCTACCTTATCGTTCTTGTCAACGTCGGCTGCTTTGCGCTGATCGGCAGTGAAATCACCCTTGCCGTTCTTGCTGGATAATTTTGCATACTCTGCAAGAACTCCCGAAGCGTCAACTGCATCAACAAGTCCGTCGCTGTTTATGTCGCCGAGCTTTACCTTCTTCTCGGGCTGAGTGGTGGTCGAGGTGGTTGAAGTAGTTGAAGTAGTAGTGGTTGTTGTCTTCTTGGTGGTTGTTGTAGTTGAAGTTGTAGTAGTTGTGGTAGTGGTTGTGGTAGTTGTTGTCTTCTTGGTCGTTGTTGTAGTCGAAGTTGTGGTAGTTGTGGTTGTCTTGGGAGCCTCTCCTGCTACCTTCTTGTAGGTCTCAAGAGCGATCTGAGGATACTTTTCCTTGTCGGAGATACCATTGAAGGTCCTTGTGAGAAGTCCGTTGTTATCATAGTGGAGCTTGCCTATCTGATCGAGGACTGCTGTTGCAATGGCAACGTGTCCCTTCTGATTGGGATGAACATCGGCTGTGCTCAGCGAACCTGTCTGTACATCTATGAAGTAGGAAGCATTTCCGGGATTGCTTGTCTTGGGAGCAGTATCAAGAGATGTGAAAACGCTCTTTACGTCTACTACCTCTATGCCCTTTACCGTTCTGAGCTGCTTGTCGAACTCTGTCATCGTTGACTCGCACTTTGCTCTGAGAAGGCTGATAAGAGTTGCATAATCCGACTGGCTGCCATAAGCTGCATTCACATACTCGGGCGTGAGCTGAAGAGGCTGGTAGATATTCTGTACCAGTATCCTTGCATTTGGAGATACAACCTTTATCTCATCTGCTGCCTTCTGTATATTGGGAATAATGCTTTCTTCTATGTAGCCCTTCTTTGAATCGGTGGACAGGAAGTTGCCAAAGGCTGTTCCTATCTTGCCGTTGATCTCGGTCTTTGCGTTCCAGCCGCCGTTCTGCATATATTCCAGCATTCCGCCCTCGCCCTTTACGTTGAGGATGGCAGTAAGGTCGCTGAGTCCCGGCTTTGCGGGGATATCAGCAGCTGTATAGCCCTCATTGAGGAACTTCTGAGAGGTCTTTCCTGCTGCGTAATCAAGGAGATACTTTGCAAGATAATGTGATATATCATTTCCGCCTACGGAAATAACTACGACATCGGCGTCTGAAACTGTCTTTTTCTGTTCGGCTGTAAAGCCTTCGATGGTCTTGAGAACGTCCTCGGTATCGTAGCCCGATACTGCATAGTTAGCAACGCTGCAGCCGAGATAATCGCCGCAGATCTCACCGTAGTTATGTGCTACCTTGCCTGTGCGGAGATCGCCGGAAGCGATGCTGTCGCCCAGAAGCACAATTCCCTTGCCCGATGCGGCCGAAGCCTCCTTGCTGACACCTGCGGGCTGAGCTGCTGAAAGCACCGATACGCCCAGGACTGCCGAAAGGACAGCAGAAATAAACTTTTTCATAATCTTCCTCCTTCTGACTTGTGAACAGTCACTTGTAATATATAATATTTCGTTTGTTATGTCAAGCAGTAAATTATGTTCGTCAGTTATAGTATCAAATACTGCGATCTGCATGATGTATGTCCCTGCGGGATATTCCCGCAGAAGGGACATTCCCCATCATTATTTAACGCCTTCCATCATAGCCTTGAGCAGAGCATCGTTCCACTTGAGAGAGTTTCTGTCAAGCACTCCGAAGCTCGATTCGCCATGGGACTTTCCGTTATCCCATACAAAGCACTTTATGCCGTTGAGCTTTGCATTGCTCACATAGAACTGATAATATGCCGTTCTCTCCTGCTCGGAAGCATAGTTCACACAGCCGAACTCGTCAATGATGACGGGGGTTCCCTTGTCGATGAACTTACGCTTGAGCTCCTCGAACTTGGCTGTGACCTCTCCCTTGCCGCTTTCGGTAAAGGTGGTCTCGCTTCCCTCCGAGAATTTCCACGGAGCATAGTAATGCACGGAGAATATGATGTTCTTGTCCGACGGGAGCTGCATCTCGTTTATCGCAACGCTGTCGGCAGAGGCTGCATAGGATGTGACTATCAGCGATCTGAAGGCGTTGTTTCCGCCTGTTGAACGTACTGTATTCACGAAATCCTTGACGTAGCGGTTTATTACTCCGCGCTCCTCCTTGGTGCCTCCCATCCATTCCATGGAAGAACCTACTGTTCTGGGCTCGTTCATGCCCTCAAAGATAAGGCGGTCGCCGTAATCCCTGAAGCGTCCCGCGATCTGTTCCCAGATTGCCTTCAGACGGGCACTGTCGCCGTTGTATGAGCTCTCCTGAGGTTCAAACCAGATGTAATCATCGTGGTGCATATCGATTATTACGAACATACCCTCATTATAGGCGTAATCAACTACCTGCTGAACTCTGTCCAGCCAATCGCTCTGAATGGTTGTCTCGTCCATATGTTCGGCCCATGTTACAGGTATTCTTACGGCATTGAAGCCCGCGTTCTTTACAGTCTTTATGGTATCCGCAGTAACCTTCGGATTGCCCCAGCCTGTCTCGGTATCAAGTCCCGATTTTCCTGTATTGTAGGAATCCAGACTGTTTCCGAGGTTCCAGCCGATCTTTATGTCGGAGACGATCTCGGAAGCTGTACGGAAGCCGGCTGCGGCTGTTGCCTTTGTGGCCGCTTCGGTGGCAGCTTCTGTTGCAGCCTGTGTCGGAGGCGGTACATAGCCTATCCTCTGGCTGTACTTCACGGTTATATTATTGAGAGTTACGGAAGGCTGCTCGCTCCACCAGTAATGAAGAAGCAACTCGTTATCGTCAGCAATGTAGTTCTTGGCTTCATCGGGGACGAACCATGTGAGCTCAAGCTCTGAGCTGTCCGTCATCACTGCCGTATCAACGGATTTGTATTCGCCTGCCGACGAGCTCAGTCCAAAGGCTCCCGTATACTTTTTGAAGCCTCCCGAAGAGCTTATATTGAAGGTCACTACCTCGGGGACATTGCCCGCAGGGAGCATTTCCAGCGGTATATGCACGGCGTTGTCCTCGTCGGAATAGCTGACGCTCTTTCCCACGTCTTCCACATACATACCGTCCACGGGTATGTTCCTTGTTCTGTCAAAATTGCATATAACGTTCTCTATCCTGATCTTTTCGCAGTCGCCCCACCAATAACCGAAGAGCACCTCTCCGTTATTGCTGATGTAGTCAGTGAGCTCGGCGGGCACGTTCCATGTGATCTCGCCGTAGCCGCCCTGTGTGGGAGCTGTCATATCAGGTGACTGGTACCAGTAATCATTGGTCTTTGCAGGGCAATCGTCCGCTACGGATATTCCGAATCCGCCTTTGAATTCACCTATATTCCCTCCGTCACCGTATATTATGAACGTAAAGGATCTGATCTTATCTCCTTCCTCAATAAGGTCGGCAAGCGGGAATTTTATAGTATTGCTCCCTGTAGCTCTTCCAATTGTCCTGTTAACGGTAAGCTGGGTGCCAAGAGTCGCCGAAACGGTCTCAACTGGGCTTATATGCTCGGTCGCCATCTCTTTAGTTTCCTCCTCGGTTTTGGCGGTAGTTGCGCTCTGTGTCTTGGCATCTGTTTCTTTCTCCGACACTGTTGCTGAGCCGCCTTTCTTTGCGCATGATACACCTGTGAGCAGCATTGCCGCGGCTGTTAACAGCGCCATCGCATTTTTATTCATTTTTTATTTCCTTTCCTCATTGATGGTCCGAAGATCAAATAAATTATTTCAGAACACTATTTATAATTATATCACTTCTCGCCTTTTATTGCAATACATGATTTTTACTAATATGCACCCTGCCCTATGTATATTATTTATAATATAACTATAACAGTTTTTCTCTCCGAAAATGACAGAACTGTGAAATAAAATGGTGAAACTGTGTGCCTTTTCCAAAGAAATGATTACAATTTTCTCTTCTGCTTGACAAAACATTTCTCCTTGTGTATAATTAATATAAGTTGAGCGAAGAGCACTGCTTCGCATTGTAAAACATGATAATCCTATATGATGAAAGGACGCAAAACTATGAATAACTTTACAAAAAAGGCCATTGCTCTGGCTTCTGTAATATGTGTTGCATTCACATCTGCTGTTTCTTGTCTCGATAAGAAAGACAAGGGAACCACTACCGACGGCAACAGTACTACCGACAGCGCAGATCCCAAGGCCACAAACGCTGATAAGGCAACCAATGCCAACGGTGAAGATACTCCCACTATCGACAATATCTCAAACAATGAGGGCAACGTTGTCATCACTCCTTTCCAGTTCGGTACTCCTGCCGACATCGGAATCACACCTCCCGATGCTGACATTGATCTGAACGCTGACGATCCCACCACCAAGAAGGAGCCTGCTACAGAGGTCGTAGAGGTTACCGAGGCAAACGGTGAGAAGGCTACCGACGAAAACGGAAAGACCGTTACTCAGATAGTTACAAAGCCCGTTGATCCGGCTTCCGATTACAAGAGCAAGATGGACGCAAGATACTGCTTCTGGATAGATATCTCAAAGGATTCAGACTATATCTTCAACGATCAGTTCATCAAAGTAACATTCAAGCTCAAGGACAATATCCCCGAGAAGGAGTACGCAGTACGCTTCAATCCCGATCTTTCAAGCATTGCAGGCAGAACTGTTACTCCCGATAAGATCGTTCAGGGCTGCATCAAGGTAGGCGGCTCCGTAAATGCTCAGGACGTTTCTTCCGAGAGCGGTTTCGTAGCATACGGCGACAATGTTTCCGCCAAGGCCGGCGATACAGTTGATTACTACATCAACCTCAAGAACAACCCCGGTCTCGCAGGAATGCTCGTATGGATCTACTACGATTCAAACGCTATGGATGTTGAGGAGATCGAGCCTACAGGACAGTTTGCCGAGATCGCCAAGAAAACACAGACAGGTTCTAAAAACTGAATAATTAATAATAAGGTGTCATCCTGCGATGGCACCTTTTTTATGTATATCCCGCATAAACAGGCAGATTTTCGCAATGCGGAGCGGAACTGCGAAAAAATTTCAAAAAATGCTTGACAAATGTAAACACAGCTGTTATAATATAATCATACCAAACATATAGGTGATATAGTAGAATGTGAGGCATATCTATGTACAACTCGGTAAATAAGCGATGTTGCAGTTTTTTGCAGCATATATAATTATCATTACGAAAAATATTTTATCTCAATAAAAACGTAAAGGAGATCATATTATGGCAGTTTATAAGAAAATCACAGACCTTATCGGAAATACCCCTCTTCTTGAACTCTCAAACCTGGAAGAAAAGCTGGAGCTCAACGCAAAAGTTCTCGCAAAGCTGGAATACTTCAACCCCGCAGGCAGCGTCAAGGACAGAGTAGCCAAGGCTATGATAGACGACGCCGAGGCTAAGGGAATACTGAAAAAGGGCAGCGTTATCATAGAGCCTACCAGTGGAAATACAGGCATCGGCCTCGCTTCCGTCGCAGCAGCAAGAGGTTATCGCCTTATCATCACAATGCCCGAGACCATGAGCATCGAGCGCCGCAACCTTATGAAGGCATACGGTGCAGAGCTTGTACTCACAGAGGGCTCAAAGGGCATGAAGGGCGCTATTGCCAAGGCTGAGGAGCTGGCTCACGAGATAGCAGGCAGCTTCATCCCATCACAGTTCACCAATCCCGCAAACCCCGCTATACACGAAAAGACCACAGGCGTTGAGATATGGAACGATACAGACGGAAAGGTAGATATTTTCGTTGCGGGCGTAGGTACAGGCGGTACTGTCAGCGGTACCGGTGCTTACCTCAAATCACAGAATCCCAATGTAAAGATAGTTGCAGTTGAGCCCAAGAGCTCACCTGTACTCTCCGAGGGCACAGCAGGTCCTCATAAGATTCAGGGTATAGGAGCCGGCTTCGTACCCGATACTCTCAATACCAATATCTATGACGAGATAATCACAGTCTCAAATGAGGACGCCTTTGAAACAGGCAAGGCCATCGTAAGAAACGAGGGCGTACTTGTGGGTATATCCTCAGGTGCTTCCGTATGGGCCGCTATACAGCTTGCAAAGCGTCCCGAGAACAAGGGCAAGACTATCGTAGCACTTCTCCCCGATACAGGCGAGCGCTACCTCTCTACCCCCATGTTTGAGTAAACCTCATTATATGCCATATACAACAACACAGCCTCTGCCGCAAAGCAGAGGCTGTGTCCGTTTCATTTTCAGATACAATAATCGCCGCCGTCACTGATGTTCTTGTCTATGATGTCCTGAAGTGAAATACTGTCAAGATAATCGGTCATGGTCCTGAACAGTCCCTCCCAGACAAAAAGAGTAGAGCAGTCTTTCATTCTCGGACATTCATTCGGCTCAAACTCGAGACAGGTCACAGGTGCAAGACTTCCCTCGGTAGCTCTCAGTACATCGCCCACCGTTACCTCGTCTGCCCTTCCGGCAAGCATATAGCCGCCCTTGTTTCCTCTGTTGGTCCTTAAAAGACCTGTTTTGTTCAGCAGAGGAACTATCTGCTCAAGATATTTCTTTGAGATATTCTGACGCTCTGCAATATCCTTAAGGGATACATAGCCTTCCTCATGGTGTATTGCAAGATCGTAAAGCATTCTCAGTGCGTATCTGCCTTTAGTGGATATTTTCATCCGTTCACGTCCTTCCTTTCAGAGGCATAGTATCATTATACCATAGGTTTAGTATGTTTTGCAAGCCTTTTTTTCAAACCAATAAACCGAAAAGATAAAAAACGCGATCATAAGTGATAATTAATGTCCCGCAAAAATTCTTTTCCATTTCAGAACTGCGGGCAGTGTCCGTTTTTCCTTGACATTTTATGTTCAGTTGTGCTATACTATTATTGCTTTAAATAAATACCTGCCGCAAGGCATAAAATTCGGAGGATACAAAATGAAAACTTCAAAGCTTTCCGCACTCCTGCTCACAGCCGTGCTTACCGCATCTGTTTCGGCAGGATGCCTCGATAAAAAGACAAGCGTCTCTGTAGACGAGCCTGTTATATCCACAAACGCTACAAACGGAGAAGCTCTTACTCCCCGTACAGACAACACTTCACACGGAGATATAGGACAGAACAAGATCGACGGTGAATTTGACAAGGAGATCAAGGAAAACGATATGGGCTTCACCCTTCATTCAGTGATCGTTCCCGAGATACGCGAGGGCGGACAGAAATTCGTATACCTCGACATTACCCTCAGAAACTACACTGACGCCGCTTACAACATAAGCACTCTCAATAACTTCTATATCATACTGCCCGACGGTCAGGAGGTATATTCCGATGTCCGTACACAGCTCTATGCACAGAGCAATTTCAGTGCAGACAAATACTTCCTCGATCCTTTTGACATTCCTTCAAACGGTCAGTTCAGCGGAACCATCGGCGGCTTCACCATCGGCGAGGACGTGAACGAGTTCACACTGGGCTTCTATCCCACAGGCAGCGACTCCCATGCAAAGGAGACAGTTGTGCTTTACAAGATCACTGCCGACGATCTGAAGGCTCCCGATTCTGCACTTCTCAAGTAATAATACAAAAGTTAAGCCCGAAAGCGGTATATATGCCGCCTTCGGGCTCGTTTTTACTGTCAGCCGCTATAATCCGTGGAGCTGTTCACATACTCCGCAAGTATCATGGAAGCATCTGCGGAATCTATCTTATTGTCCCTGTTCATATCGGCAAGGCTGATCTCAGTTGAACTGAAAGCTCTGCCCTGAGTTGACGCCTCGACATACATGGCAAGCACCTGCGAAGCATCGGCAGCGTCCACAAAATGATCCTGATTGATGTCTCCTGTTTTGAAATTATCAACGCAGACATGATAAAGATCTATATATCCTTCTTTTGCCTCTTTGAAGACACTATTCTCCCCCAGAGGAGTCAGGCGGATATAATACCGTCCTGCTTCAGGCTCAGAAGGAAGCTTTACAGCGATACTGAATATGGTACCGTTTTTTCCCTTCATTTCTCCGCCTGCCTTGAATCTCAGCTTATTGGCGGATATGAGTCGGCTTTCGCAACTCATAATGCGCAATGCTCTTCCCAATGTGCAGTATTCCCCGTCTTCATCAGCTGAAAATTCCAGTCTGGGATCTATCTCGATCTCCAGCTCCACATCGGAATACTGCCCTTCTGCATTCATTGCGCTGATATCAAGGTCAATTATGTCGAATTGTCCGTTATACACCAGTGAAAGCATGGGAACGATAAGCACAGGGGCACTTGTTTCGGAAACAGAGGAAGGAGATACGCTGTCCTTATCCTCCGCTGCACAGACCTGTGTCAAAGGCGCCAGAGCAAGCATTGCTGCGGTCAGTGAAAGTGATATGATCTTTTTGAATCGCTTTATCATAATTTATGTCACGTCCTTTTCTGAAAATATTATACTGCTATTATAGCACCTCCGGCAGAAAAAAGCAAACACGATCTGCATTCTTTCAGCTCCTGTCGGCCTTACGGCGAAGCTTTTTTAAAAGTCTCCATACAAGCAGGACATATACCGTTCCTCCTGCCGCAGCCGAAATGAACAGTACAGCCGCAGATGACGCTCCCTGTCTGTATGCGGCAGAAGACGCAAGAATGGCAGCTCCTCCGCACATGGCGCCTGCGTATATCACCTTTGCAAACGGTGCTGCGTCTATGCGTACTCCCGAGACTCTTCTGTAAGCCGCTGCAGCGGCAGCAAATATGAGCACATAGCACAAGGAAGTGGAAAGTGCAGCTCCGTTTATGCCCATAAACGGTATTAGCAGAAGATTTCCGCAAAGCTTCACGGCAGAGCCGGCAAGCATTATCTTCAGCGGAACGGAAGGTCTCCCCACCGCCTGAAGCATACTGAAAAGAGGATATGACGCGCACAGACATACCATCCCCGTCATCAGCCATCTCAGCGCCCCCGTACACAGCTCCGCCTCGTCGGACTGCCGCGGATACAGCATAGCCAGCAGCTCGGGAGCAAACAGTCCCAGTCCCACAGCCGCAGGCACCGCTATGACAGCCGATGTGAGCAGAGCCTGGGAGCTGCTGCGTTCAAGCTCCCTGCGGTCGCCGTTTTCATAGGCGGCAGTTATGCAGGTAAGAGCGCCCTTTCCAAGCATATTCGTGACCGATGGCACCAGATTGAACACCGTAAGGGCTATGCCCGCAAAGGAACCGTACACAAAGCCCGGAAGCTCACTTCGGGATACACCGCTGATGCTCACGAAAGAGCCTGCGCTGCGTGATATGCACCATATAACGGTCCACATATCTATCAGGGAGGTGAGATTGGTGGCTACCGCTCCCGCCCCTACAGGCAGAGCCGTAGTCGTCAGTTCCTTTGCAATGCTCCTGCGGCTCATAAGATGCTTCTCCCCGTGGGACGGGCACCTGAAAAACACGCCTGTCACAAGCAGGAATAAGGCTGCCCCCGCCATGGAAAGAGTCACTCCCGTAATACCCGCCGCCGCAGCTGCTCCCCTTACCTCGGTAACACACGGAAAGATACGGAATACTATATGCGGAGAAGCTGTGACATAGGCGCACAGGAACAGTCCCGCAAATGCCTTGACAACTCCCTCGGCAGCCTGTGAAAAGGCGGTGGGGTACATATTGCTCATGCCCTCGTAATAGCCGCGCTCAGCTGCGGTTATACAGCCGAAAAGCACCGCAGGAGCTATCATCGCCACAGCAGCGGAAGCCTCACAGCTTCCCATAACATAGTAGCTGAAGGGCTTCGCAAGCAGGTATATAAGAAGACTGCCTGCCAGTCCTGCCCCGGAAAAAAGCAGCAGCGCCGTCCGTCTTATCCTGCGGATATTCCCGTACATACCGAGAGCCGCACTCTGAGCTGTCATACGCGCCACAGCGGAGCTCAGTCCCGTCGCCGTAAGAGAATACACAGGCATGAAAAGACTGTATGCACAGCTGAAATAGCTCATGCCCACTCCGCCCAGGATATTTGTCAGCGGTATCTTGAACACCGCACCCAGCAGCTTTGACGCCGCTGCCGAGACCATAAGTATTATGGAACCCTTTATGAAAGTCTGCTTTTTCAGTCCCGACCGCCTCCGTTTATCTGACAAAGTGTATGGAAAAATAAGTTTTTCACAAAAATATATGTTGCAGAAATCAGAATTATGTGTTATAATATAAGATAGACTGATTATATGCTCTGAATGGTCCGAGGGGAGAAATCCTTTTCAGGACTGCAAAAAGCACAATTTTTCAAACAGATGAAAGGCTGGTTTTTATCATGGATTATAAATTCTCAGACAAGGTCAGCAAGCTCCAGGCTTCTGCTATCAGAGAGATACTGAAGTTCACTTCTGATCCCGAGGTAATATCCTTTGCGGCAGGCAACCCTGCTCCCGAGGCTTTTCCGAAGGAGAGGATCGCAGAGATCTCCGCTGAGCTTCTCAGAGACGATCCCATTCTTGCGCTCCAGTACAGCGTTACCGAGGGATATACTCCCCTCCGCGACCTACTCAAGGACTGGATGACAGAAAAGGGCTGTTTCCATAAGGAATTCGACGAACTCATAATAACATCGGGCGGTCAGCAGGCTAACGAGCTTGCCTGTAAGGTGCTTCTCAACGAGGGTGATACCCTTCTTGTCGAGTCTCCCAGCTTCATAGGCTCACTGAATGCATTCCGCTCATATAACGTACACCTCAAGGGCATTGAGATGGAGGACGACGGCATCAACATTGAAAAGCTTGAAAACGCTCTGAAAACAGAGAAGAACATAAAGCTCCTCTACGTTATCCCCAACTTCCAGAACCCTACGGGCAAGACAATGTCCTTCGCAAAGCGCAAGGCAGTATATGAGCTTGCCTGCAAGTACGATTTCATAATCCTCGAGGACGATCCCTACGGCGAGCTCCGCTTCGAGGGCGAAAACGTTCCCAATATCAAGAGCCTGGATACCGAAGGCAGAGTAATCTATTCAAGCACATTCTCAAAGATCATCTCCTCGGGCTTCAGAACAGGCTACTGCTCGGCTCCTGCTCCGATCATACAGAAAATGGTAGTCTGCAAGCAGGTCGCTGATGTACATTCAAATATGTGGGCACAGGTAGTTTCCCACAGATTCATGTCAACAGTTGACAGAGAAGCTCATTTCAAGAAGCTTCGCGCTATATACAAGGAGAAATGCGACCTTATGTGCGGATATATCGACAATGAATTCTCCAAAAAGATCAGATACACAAAGCCCCAGGGTGGTCTCTTCGTATGGTGCGACCTTCCCGAGAGCTGTGATATGAACGAGTTCTGCCGCCAGGCCGTACAGCAGTACAAGGTCGCTGTAGTACCCGGCAACTCATTCAGCATCGAGGACGGCGAGGTAAGCCACTCATTCCGCCTCAATTACTCAACACCCACAAACGAGCAGATAAAGAAGGGCATGGATATACTTGCCCGCATGACAAGAGAAATGCTCGATTGATAAAAAGAAAAATTACACTGAAAGGATAATCCATTATGCCAAACAGAATGACTGACAGATATAATGTCACACAGAAATATCTCATGACAAGAGGACAGGCTATCAACTTCCCTGCCCAGTATTTTTCAAACTATATCAAGAAAAAGAACGACGTTTTCGGCGTTGTTATAGACATCCCCATGTCCGCTGACGTTCTTACAACTATGGTTTGCTTCATCAACGGCGCCGCAAACGTTTACTTCAACAACGGCGGCGAGTACACAGGCGCTTCTCAGAAGTACAGAAACCTTGTACAGGCTACACATACCCTCGTTGCAAATGCAGGAGCACTTCTTTCCAAGTGCGAAAAGACCAAGAGCTACGATCTCCCCAAGGGCAGAACAAATAATATCTTCCTCCTCACAAGGAACGGAGTATTCAAGACTCAGATCGAAGCCGGCTTCATCCCTGAAGAAGAGCAGGAGCTCAGAAGCTTCTACGTGCTCTATCAGCGCGTTCTCAGCGAGATAAGAACCTGCCAGCTCAAGGACGCTGCCGACAGAAGAAACGAAGCTGCTAAGTAAGGAGAATACCCAGATGGACGATAAAAAGCTTATCTTCAGCGGTATACAGCCTACGGGTACATTTACCCTCGGAAACTATATAGGCGCTGTAAGAAACTGGGGCGCGCTCCAGGATCAGTACAACTGCATATACTGCGTTGTGGATATGCACGCTATCACAGTAAAGCAGGAGCCAGCAAAGCTCCGACAGAATACCCTCAATTCCTATGCGCTCCTTATGGCCTGCGGAGTTGATCCCCAGAAATCCATACTCTTTATACAGAGCCATGCTCCTACACACGCAGAGCTCAACTGGATACTGGGCTGCAATACACAGTTCGGCGAGCTTTCACGTATGACTCAGTTCAAGGACAAGAGCCAGAAGCACCCCGACGATATAAATGCAGGACTTTTCACATATCCCACCCTTATGGCTGCGGATATTCTCGCATACAACGCTGATCTGGTACCCGTGGGAGTAGATCAGAAGCAGCATCTCGAGCTGGCAAGAAATATCGCTCAGCGCTTCAACCAGCGCTACGGTGAGTTCTTCACCCTACCCGAGCCCTATATACCGGAGGTAGGTGCAAAGATCATGTCCCTCCAGGAGCCCACAAAGAAGATGTCAAAGTCAGACGATAACCCCAACGCCTGCATACTCATCCTCGACGATAAGGATACTATCATCCGCAAGTTCAAGAGAGCTGTAACAGACAGCGAGGCTGAGATATGCTACCGCGAGGGCAAGGACGGTATAAACAACCTTATGACCATATATTCCTGCGTTACAGGAAAGGATTTCAAGGCTATCGAGTCCGAATTCGCAGGCAAGGGCTACGGCGACTTCAAACTGGCAGTCGGCGAGGCCGTTGCAGACCACCTGGAACCTGTCCGCACTGAGTTTGCAAGACTCAGCGGAGACAAGGCTTACCTGAAGGAGTGTTATACAGAGGGTGCTCAGAAGGCTCTCAGGTACTCCGGAAGGATAGTTTCAAAAGCCTTTCATAAGGTCGGTTTCGTTGATAGGTAGTACCAATTTAGACTCCGTTTCAGCTTAAAAAGCTATAACGGATAGTAATTCTATAGCAAAAATATACAAATGGTGAGCTTTGTAATCTTTATATTCTACGTTATTAACAAAATTGTCAAAAAACAGTTGCATTTTCTCGAAAATTAGGGTATTATATTACATAGCCCGTCTTAAAGGGAGTGTTTTCCTATGGTTGAATATCAGCAGAAGGAATATTATCGCATCAGTGATCTGGTCGATATAGTAAAACTTCTGAGAGGCGAGGGCGGTTGCCCGTGGGACAGAGAACAAACCCACAAGTCAATAAAAAGCGACTTCATTGAAGAGACCTGTGAAGTTATCGAGGCCATTGACCTCGAGGATACAGATCTCCTCAGGGAAGAACTGGGCGATGTACTGCTTCAGGTCGTTTTCCATTGCAGGATCGAGGAGGAAACGGGATCGTTTACCTTCGATGACGTGTGCGACGAGATCTGCAAAAAGCTTATTATCCGCCACCCCCATGTTTTCGGCGACGTTACAGCCAATAATACCGAACAGGTATTAAAGAACTGGGACGCCATAAAGATGGAGACCAAGGGTCAGGAAAGGTATACGGACACACTCACAAGCGTTGCCAAGTCCCTTCCCGCTCTTATGAGAGCGCAGAAGGTCGGCAAAAGAGCAATGCGCGCAGGTATGGATTTCCGCTGCGCTGAGGATGCCGTGGCTTGTATCGGAAACGAAAAAGCTGAGCTGGACGCCGCTATCGCTAATAACGATAAGGCCAATATCGAGGAAGAGATCGGTGATCTCCTGTTTTCCTGCGTTAACGCAGCACGCCATTTAGGTGTTGACGCTGAGTTGGCACTGAAAGCAGCCACCGAAAAATTCATTGAACGGTTTTCTGTTACGGAGAATCTCGTTTCAGCCGATGAACTCGATATGAAAGAACTTCCTATTGAAGAGCTTGACATTTATTGGGCCAAGGCAAAAACAATTATTTGTAAAACGGAGGAACGAAAAAATGACTAAGACAGAGCTTATCAATTCTATTGCTGACAAGGCTAATTGCACAAAGAAGGACGCATCTGCAGCTCTCGAGGCTACACTGACAGCTATTCAGGAAACTCTCGAAAGCGGCGAAAAGGTTTCTATCACAGGCTTCGGTACATTCGAGGTTCGTGAGAGAGGCGAAAAGACCTGCATCAACCCCAAGACAAAGGCTAAGATGGTTTGCCCTCCTTGCAAGGCTCCCGCTTTCAAGGCTGGCAGAGGTCTCAAGGAAGCTGTTAACGCTCCTAAGAAGAAGAGCAAGAAGAAGTAATCAAAAAGGGGGACAGTTCACTGTCCCCCGATTTTATTGCAGGAACAGGAAAGGGAGATATTATGAGACTGGACAAATACCTGAAGGTAACAAGACTTATAAAGCGCCGCACAGTGGCTAACGAAGCCTGCGACGCAGAAAAGATAGTTGTCAACGGCAAGGCCGCAAGAGCCTCCTACGATGTCAAGGTAGGCGATATCATAGAGATAAACATGGGTACACGCCCCCTCAAAGTCAAGGTCCTCAGCGTCACAGAGCACGCTACAAAAGAGAATGCCGCAGATAATTATACCGTGATAGAATAATACATCAACCATTGCCATAAATGAAAAAGGACGGATACATATCCGTCCTTTTTATTATTTTGTATTGTGGATGTCCCAGCGGAAGTTGGTGAACTTCGAAGCTTTGGTCTTATCCAGCATATTGTTGTTTTCCACCTTGGAAAGATCAAGGTAGCGGTAATTGGTCTTTTCTTCCTTGCTGCCGCCGAAGATGCCCTTGAGCTTGCTTATGGCACCTGCGGGAGTTTTCTGAAGTACAGCACCCAGACGGTGATTTTCCCTCATAAAAGTGATAATATCAGCAGCCGTCGTAAGCAGCTTGTCGCCTACGTTATATACCCCTGAAAGACTTGTTTTGTCTGCGTTCTTGACATAGCAGAGTATAAAATCAACAAGATTGTGTACACAGCAGAACTGAAAACCGTACTGTCCCTGACCGTATACAAAGAGCGATCCGTCCTTGGGATCGGTTATCTTTGCGACCAGGTTATCGGTAAAATTGAGCGTATATACAGGTGAATAGCGGATAATACAGCAAATAACTTCCTTATGATGCTGTAACTCGCTTACAAGCGCCTTTTCCGAAGAATACTTCAAAACAGCATAGTTTGTAGAAGGCTTCAGATCGCTGTCCTCACGGATAGGCTCACGTGTCTTCGGGAACTGGTAAACCTGCTCTGTGCTGAGCATGATGAATTTCTTTACTTCTTCGGTCATTGCATATCTGAAAATGAATTTATCGATTGAGGCTGAATCGCTCATCTGTTTTTCGGTGACGATAGGTCCCATGTCGTTGTCAACAGTACAAGCAGCATGGATGACTACATCAAACTTGTTCTTCTCAAACAGCTCTGCGATAGTGTTCTTATCTGTGGGATCACATTCAACTGATGAATAATTGAGCTTTCCAACATTATATCCTGATTCTTCTCTGTCTACAGCTATGACTTCATAGCCTTTCTTGAGGAGTCCTGAACAGATATGCTGCCCTATAAGGCCGCAGCCGCCCGTAACAAGCACCTTCTCCATGAGCATAGCCTCCTTTCTTGTAGCTTAAATAATATCAATAGTATATCCTCTGATCTTAAAAATATAATATAATCCTTTGCTTATAAAACAGCATTCTGCCGCGTAAACGTGCTGCAACGTTTTTATCTTTATTATGACTCAGTCAATGTCAGCCGATTCAGGATCGGAATTTATTTTGTCAAGGTATTTATCCACAGCCGCAGATACAGACTCATAGGTCTCGTTCCACGGAGTACCTCTTGCAGTCAGTCTGAGACTGTCGTTTATCAGATCACCGCAGTCCTTGGAAACGCCTCTTGAAAGGTCGATGACAGGATTCTTCTCAGCGAGCTCCTGCATATTGTTCTTCATGTCGATCATTTCCTGTGTCCAGCCGTAATCCGCCATAAACTGCTTATCCGCCAGTGCCTTTGTTTCCTCATCAATATGCGCAAAGCGTTTACAGTCAAGGTATTTTGCAACTCCCTCGGGATTAGAGCCTCCGCTTACGAACATATACGACTCAAAGCCCGTAGGGATATAGTACTCGTCTGCCTCGGGATCCTTCGGCATGGGGACGAAGAATGCGTCCTCGCCGTATTTTGCGGTCCACTGCGACTTTTCGGTATAGAAGTCGTACAGACCGATAGGATAGAACAGTGTTTTGCCCTCGCCCACATATGCAGGCTTTGTCTCCCAGCCGAAATCGCCTACGCCTATGGCGATACACCCCTTCTGATAGAGGTCATAGATCCAGTTCTGTACTCTCTCCATGGAAGGATCGGCAAGATTGCTTACCAGCTTGCCGTTTTCGAGACTTACGGGAGGCACTCCCGTTGTATTCATGAGACCGAATTCGAACCACCAGCCGTCAATGCCGTACTTCTGGTTATCCGCATCCACATAGCTCTCCAGCATATTCTGGAAGGCATCCCATGTCCATTCTCCGTTTTCGTACAGTACCGCAGGATCGTCAAGACCCGCCTCGGCAACTGTTTTCCTGTTATACACTACTGCCACGGCATCGCCTGTTGCCTGGACTCCTGCCATATAATGCTTACCGTTCCATGTGAACGTGTCATTCACGTCCTTGACATCTTCCCAGAGGGGGGAATCGAAGTCGATATAATCGTCCACGGGAACGAACATCTTCTTTATGGCACCTTTCGGAAAGGCATCGAGATTTCCTCCGTAGAAGAAGTCTATGCCCTCATCCGAGCTGATATACTCTGTAAGCTTGTCATATCTCTCTTCGAAGGTACAGGGATAATACTTTATGGTACCTCCGTAGCGTTCCTGAAATACAGCGAGATCGGTAGGGACATTCTTGCCAGTGCTGTCAGGATTTATGTCCCAGTCGGACAGCCATTTGATAACGCCGTTTTCCAGCTTGTCGCCTGTGAGGAGATCGGAATTCAGAGCGTTCTGATGGATCTCTTCTCTTACAGCAGAGTCAAGCTCTCTGCTGTATGCGGACTTCTCTTCCTTTTTGCCGCTGCAGGCGAGAAGTGACATAGACATTGCCGTAAGGAGCAATGCCGAAATAAAAACTCGTGTTTTTTTCATCCTCAAACTCCTTTAATATCGCCCATTTCTCATGTATATCATATGTTTCCACTTTCCTTAATTATATCACTTTGTCAGCATTTATGTCAATATAAATATTACATAGATTTCAGTTATGTTTATAGTTAGTTTATACCATATAATGTGTTAATACTGTGATATATTTCAGACAAATTCACATATTTCATCTGCATTTTGTTCCTGTTGCCCTGTATGCACAGCTCTCTTTCATACTGCACACAGCACAGCCGTGCCCGCCGCGCTCCACAGGGGTCTCAGAAATGCCAATTACAGCCGTAACAGACTTTGACGGTATAAGCAAGCAGCTGTCGGTAACAGTGAGACCTATGCGTCTCTGAGCGTTCAGAGCGAGGAGTATGCTCTGCTGGAGTGAAATGGGAAGATCTCCGTATCCGGGACTGAACCGCCATGTACGGTATATGCCCTGACGGGATGAGAATATCTCCTCCTCTGCTCTGTTACAGACCTGCTCTACTGCCGCACTGCATATACAGTCCAGTGCAAGAGAGCCGGCCATATCATTTACGGCAGCCTGCCTTATAAGCTTATCCGCCTCCTGAGAAAGCGTAGCAGCAAGGAGCACTGCCCTTGTACAGCCTTTCATGTGACGCCTTATGTCATTTCCCGTAAAAGGCTCGTCCACAGCGCCAAGGACTACACCCTCATCGGTAAACTCCACAGAGGTCTCGAGATAAACGTATTTCGGACGCACAAGCTGTCTTACCTGTTTTTCCGCCCTGTCAAGAAGCGCTTCAACGGTACTGTCTGGCTTGCCCTTTACGCCCATATACCGCGCAGCTTCTGATTTAGATACAGGCAGGAGCTCCATCACACACCTATTACGCCCGATACAGCCTCACTTATCTTGCGGGCTACATACGGGTTATTCATGGTATACAGATGGATACCGTCCACTCCGCTTGCCACCAGGTCTATGATCTGATTTACGGCATAGGCTATGCCCGCATCGCGGAGAGCTTCGGGATTATGCTCATACTTTGTCATTATGCGCACGAACTTTGCGGGAAGACTTGCTCCGCAGGTAGTTACCATGCGCTCGATCTGTTTCTTATTTACAACAGGCATTATACCTGCCTCAATGGGTACGTTTATACCCGCTATAGCAGCCTTCTCGCGGAAAGAGTAGAAATTATCGTTATCGAAGAAAAGCTGTGTTATAAGGTGGTCTGCACCTGCATCGACCTTTTTCCGGAGATTGGTTATATCCTCCACAAGGTTTTCGGCATCGGGATGACACTCGGGGTAGCAGGCTGCCGCAATATCAAAATCTCCATTTGTCTTTATATAGCTGATAAGGTCACTGGCGTAACGGAAATCGTTGACAGGCTCTATCTCGGGATTTATATCGCCTCTCAGTGCGAGTATATTCTCTATTCCCCTTGATTTTGCCTCATCAAGAGCTGCGTCGATCTCTGCCTTTGTAAAGTTTATGCACGGCAGATGAAGCATAGGGATTATGCCGCTCTCGTTTATCTTTGAAGCAATTTCCAGCGCATAACGGCTGTTGCCGCTGCCGCCGGCACCGAAGGTCACGCTGATAAAATCAGGTGAAAGCCCCTGAAGCTCCTCCAAAGTATCATATATAACTTCAACGGGACTTGTTTTCTTAGGAGGAAATACCTCAAAGGAAAACACCGTTTTATTCTTGAAAAGTTCCTTTATATACATCTGCATCCTCCGTTCAGTCTATGGACCAGTCTATCTCCCCCATGCCGTGAGCGCGAAGGAATTCATTAGCCTTTGAGAAGTGTCGGCATCCGAAAAATCCGTTATAAGCCGAAAGCGGACTCGGATGCGCCGCCTTCAGTATCAGATGCGCGGGATTGGTTATGAACTGCTGTTTTGCCTTGGCGTCTCCGCCCCAGAGCATGAACACCATAGGCTTTTCACGCTTGTTAAGGAGCTGTATCACATCAGTAGTGAAGTACTCCCAGCCCAGTCCGCGGTGACTTCTTGCCTGGTCTGCACGGACGGTAAGTACAGAATTGAGCAGGAGCACTCCCTCCTGCGCCCATTTGGTAAGCTCTCCGTGCTTTCCAAGGTTGTCTATGCCCACATCGTCCCTTATTTCCTTGAATATATTTATAAGAGACGGCGGCGGAGCTATGCCCCTGCGCACAGAAAAGCTCAGCCCGTGAGCCTGTCCCTCCCCGTGATAGGGGTCCTGTCCGATTATAACGCATTTTACGTCGTTATAGGCTGTATACTTCATAGCGTTGTATATATCATACATATTCGGGTAAATACGCTGCGTTCTGTACTCATTGATGAGCTTCTGACGGAGCTGCAAGTAATATTCCTTATCAAATTCGCCCTTGAGTAGCTCGTCCCAGTCGTTGTTAAAGTTTACCATATTTCCTCCGTATACAAAACAGGGACGACCTGAGCCGCCCCCTCATCTGCTGTCAATTAAAAACCGTATCCTCGTAGTATTTGAATTTTACGAGAGTGTTGCGCCTGTATGTAAGCGAACCCTGCTGATTGAACGGTACCTTGTCATATGCCTCGGCAGAACATTCAATCTTCAGCTTCTGTCCCTTTCTGGTAACAAAAACAAGTTCATAATACTCGTCAACGAGCTTCACCTGTCCTGTACTTTCGATGATACGCAGACGATCATCGCTCTTTCTTACAAGAGTTGCCATTTCAACAATGGGCTCTGAAGTACGCTTCTGAACAGGCTCCTCCGCAGCTCTGCCTCTTTTTTCCGAAGGTAAGTGCTTTGCGGGAGCCTGAGCTCTCGGAGCATCTTCATATTCTGCATCTTCGCCGCCGCGCTCTTCAAGGAACAGTGAAAGGAATCTTCTGAACGAACTCTTTCCGCTGAACAAAAGCATTACAAGTATAAGTATTACTACAATTGCCCCAAGTAATATGAGCAGATTTTTCAATTGTTCGGTCATTGATAAAAGGCCTTTGAGCCCTCTCCTTTCTATAATATAGCGTCGCAGATCTGTTTCATATCCCTTATGACGACACCTGAAAAAGTTTCACTCTTATATTATAATATATTTTTCTCGATATTGCAAGTTGTATTTGCAAATTTTTTTAAAATATGTTATAATTAATGTGTACTCATTAACCGCCGTCAGGCGGTTAATGCCCTAAAGGTCAAAACATAGTGCAAGAAAACAAGTTAACGGAGGATCTTATGCAGAAAATACTCGGTTATATGCGAAAAGCCATTCAGCAGTACGGTCTGATACAGGACAATGACCGTATCCTTGTGGGAGTTTCCGGCGGCAAGGACAGTCTTGTGCTGCTGGACGGGCTTGTAATGCTTCAGAGGTTTATCGGCATTGATTACAAGGTCATCGCGGTCACGCTGGATATGGGCTTCACAAACGGCACCATGAACTTCTCCCCCATCACAGAGCACTGCAAGACCCTCGGAGTGGAGTATCATATCATACCGACTCAGATAGCGGAGATCGTATTTGACGTTAGAAATGAACCCAGTCCATGCAGTCTCTGTGCGAGAATGAGGCGCGGAGCCCTCCATGACGCCGCAAACGACCTCGGCTGCAACAAGGTCGCACTGGGACATAATTACGACGACACGGTCGAGACCTTTATTATGAACCTGTTTACCGAGGGACGCATCGGCTGCTATTCCCCCTCCACCTACCTTACCCATAAAAAGGTCACTGTTATAAGGCCACTTGTACTTGCTCCCGAAAAGGAAGTCCGCAGAGCCGCAAGAAGAAACGCTCTTCCCGTTGTCACCTCCGTCTGTCCTGCCGACGGCCATACCAACCGCCAGAAAACAAAGGATTTCATAGCGGATATGGAGCGTAAGGAGCACGGCTTCAAGGACAGGATCTTCGGTGCCATGAAACGTGCCAATATAGACGGCTGGGGCGGTATCGGCTTTACTCCTCCGGTAAAAAAAGACTAAAAAAAAGGCTCTCCAAAAAGGAGAGCCTTTAATATTCTTAGATCAAAGATGACTAATTAATTAGTCTTCCTTCTTTCTGAGAGCGAATGCTGTACCTACAGCGATTGCAAGACCTGCAACAGCTACGCCTGCACCAGCAACACCAGTCTTAGGTGAATCACCCTTCTTGGTTGTTGTTGTAGCCTTAGCCTTAGTTGTTGTTACAGCGGGCTTAGCTGTGTTTGTACCAGCAGCAGATGTAGCACGAGCTGTTGTACCAGCAGCTGAAGTTGTAGATGTTGTAGATGTTGTAGTTGTTGTAGTTGTAGTTGTAGTAGTTGTTGTAGTAGTTGTAGTTGTAGAAGATGTAGTACTCTCAACCTGGATATAACCCTGCTCAATACCCTGTGTAAAGGTCCAAGCCTGCATAAGGAGACCTTCCTCATCCTTCTTTACGTTTGTAAAGAGGTCCTCGTTTGTTGTTCTTGACTGGTAAGCAACCTGAACATCATACTTGTCACCAGGCTGTGCATCAGCAGGAACCTGGAGAACGAATGACCAAAGAACGCCATCCTTACCGTTGTTTGTTGAGCTACCTGTAGCTGTAAAGAATGAGTTATCTGTATCAGCCTCAGCCTTCTTTAATTCAAGAAGTCTTGCAGCTCTACCAGCTGTAGCAAGTGCGCCGTCCTCATCGGGGATGAGCTTGAGCTTAGGATCGAACTGGATGTGGAGACCTGTTGCAGCATACTTATCAGCAGCGCCCTCAACAGAAAGCTCCATAGTTACCTTAGCATTAGGTGCCTCAGCAGCTGTGAGTGTCTTCTTTGTGATTGAAAGTGTAGGCTTTACAGGTGATGATGCAACATCAAGGTTGCCAGCATCATAAGCCTGACCAGCAGCGGGGCCTGCAAATGCAGAAACAGCTGAAGCAGAAAGTGCAACAGCAGAAACAGCGAGTGCTGCGAAAGCGCTCTTAAAGATGTTCTTCTTCATTGTTATTATTTCCTTTCAGATAGTTTTAATTATATATGTTACCTGCCGCCGCTAAATGGCGGCAGGTTAAACATGCTTTATATATCTTTTTTATGCAAGTATGTCTTCCCAGATCTCAGCATCTGTCATCTGGTCATTTGCTGAATTCATTCTCTTAGCGTAGAATGCAAGGATATTAGAAGCATCGTTTGCGTCGATGAGTCTCTTGTCCTTTGTAGCAAATCTGTCAACAACAGCGCCTGAAACGTGGTGAACGTCTCCGAGGAATGCTGCGAATTCATCGTATACAGACTTAGGAGTGAGAACGAGGTTGCTCTCTGAGAGCTGAACATCGTAAACGCCTCTGCCCTGTGTAGATGTCTTAGCGTAGAATGCAAGTGCCTGTGAAGCGTCAACTGAGTTAGCCATGTTGTCAAGGTTTATATCACCCTTAACGCCGATGAATACTGTAACTGTGAAGTCGTTGCCGTCAACGTCCTTGAGCACGCTGCCGTTTGCAGATACGGGAACCTTATACTTGAATGAAGTATTTGTCTTCTCGTATGTATTAGCAGGTGTAGCTGAACCGAACGAAACATCAGCTGTTATATCCTTAGCTTCGATCTCAGTTTCCTTCTTTGTTGTTTCATCAATAGTACCGTCTTCCTTAACTGCTGCTTCGATACGAACAGTGTGGAGGATTACGTTGCTGAGCTGAGCCTTGTCGAACTCTGTCTCTGTATTGAGATAGAATGCATTCTCGGTATTAGCTGTAGCATATACCTTTGTGAATACTGTTGTTACAACAGGAGTTGTCTCAGTAGATGTAGAAGTTGTATCTGTAGATGTAGAAGTTGTATCTGTAGATGTAGAAGTTGTTTCTGAAGTTGTAGAAGATGTCTCAGAAGTTGAAGAAGTTGTCTCAGAAGTTGTAGATGTAGAAGTTGTTTCTGTTGTTGTAGAAGTTGTATCTGTTGTTGTAGTCTCTTCAGTTGTGGTTGAAGTTGACTCTGTTGAAGTTGTTGAAGTTGTTTCAGTTGATGTAGTAGTTACCTGTGTTGTAGTTGTAGTATCGGTAACGAGGATTCTCTCGATCTCGACTTCAACTGAACCTGCGTCAACTGACTTGATACCGCTGAAATCAACCTTAGCAGTGATCTTCTTGTAAGAGTCTACGAATGCATAACCATTCTTCTCAACCCAAGCCTTAACGTCAGCCTGCTCAGCATCGTCAAATGTACCGATGCCCTCAGCCTTGCCGTTAGCAAGTGAGAATGTGACATTCTTGATGCTGTCAGCGAATCCGCCGAGGTCAGCAGCAGAGATATCAACGACGCCCTTTGAATCGATAGTCTTGATAGCTGTATCGTAAGCCTTTACGATAAACTCCTTGGCAGCGATCTCTGAAGCTGTGCCGGGGAGCTGCCTATTGATGCCGTTAGCCTTGAGCCAGCCATTTGTATCACTGATGAGGCCTGAAACATCTGAATAAGTGGCGTTCTTGTCAGCCTTGAGAGTCTTGTCTACAGCTCTCTCAGCCTTCTTGAGCTTGTCGATGATGAGGTCGATCTTTGCGTTGTACTTAGCCTTAGCCTCGTCAACCTTATCAGCGGCAACTTCCTTTTCGATTGCTGCTTCATCGATCTTTCTGATCTCTTCGATCTTCTTGATTGCGTAAGCAGGAAGCTCACCGATGCCATATGTACCGTCAGCTGTTGTATACGCAAATGTAACTGCTACCTTCTTGCCGCTTGCAAGAGCAGAAGTACCGATTGTGATCTTAAAGTCGCCGCCGATCTTAACAGTTGAGTAGTCAACATTCTTAAGAGCGGGAGCATTGTAGCTGTCAGCAATTCTGTGAAGTGCATCAGCGGGAGTATTAGCGATCTTGAGGTTGAGATCAGGCTCTGAGATCTTACCTGTGATAACAACATCATTCTCGCCTGTTATTTCATAATTAACCTTATTAGGGATTATGCACTGATCAAGAGCATAAGCAGCGGCTTCCTTATAAGCGCCGGCCTTGCTTAAGATATCATCTCTGAACTTTGCAACATCAACTTCGCCGTCCTCGGCGCCGATGCTTGCAATTGCTGCTGAAAGTGTCTGGTTCCATGTTGAAACTGTCTCCTCAGCAGGGATGTAAAGCAGATTTTCAAGCTTGAGACTTTCGCCTTCCTGTACGTTCTGAGCAGGAGCCTTAACAAAATCAGTTGATACAGCGTTTGCGTAAGTCAGACACTGTGTGAGAGCAAGCGGCACAGCTGCAGCTGTAGCAATAGCTCTCTTGAATAATGAATTCTTCATTGTCCTATACCTCTCTAACATGTTTATTCCCCTTTGCAAAGCACGACATTTTGTTCAAGCCATTCTTTGCTTTAGGCTAATTTCCGAGTATAGAATCTGCAAATGTATACAGTTCCCCCAGAAATTCATAACTACATTTTATCACACAAACAGCAATAAGTCAAGCAGAACAGTATATTTTTTTCAAAAATTATTGACGATTAATAATATCCATTTTTGTGCTTTTTTCACAATATGAACATATATCAAAAGTAATATTTTCTCACAATTGAACTTTCTGTATTATTTTCCTGTTTTTCGGGCTTCGCTGTGTTTTTCCACAATGCAATTATACCACTTTGACGATGCTTCGTCAAGCGGTATATTATGTAAAAAAGCAGGCCCGAAAGCCTGCTTTTTTGTATTGATTATTTACCGAATCTTGCGTCTCCGAGTATCTCATTCCAGATATCATTGCTTGATACATCATCATATACATGTGATGTTCTCTTTGAATAGAATGCGAGTATCTGCGAAGCGTCGTTTGAATCGATCTTTCTGCCCATCTTTGTTGTCTTCCAGTTATCAGGATCCCACTCGTTGGTGTTTACATCACCAAGGAATGCTGCGAGATTATCGAGCTCGTCAAGAGCTGACGAAACCTGAAGTCCCTCTTCTGTTATCTGGCAGATTGTGTTTGCAGGTGTATTAGAACCTGTAGAGATGAGCGTATAGTAGCTAAGAGCTACTGAAGCATCGTTCGAGTCAACCATGTTGCTCAGAGTGATGTCTCCCTTTACACCGATATAGGCTGTTACTGTAAGTGCCTTTCCGCTCTTGTCAACAAGAGGCATATCTCCATAGTATACAGGAATGTCATACTTGAAGTCTGTGATTGTTGTCTGCTTGTTGATGTGTGTGCGAGAATTGTAAGCCTTCTCAGGTGTATTATTGTTGAAGTTGATGAGATCCATATTTACCTCAGGTCTCTCAACCTCTGAACCATCCTTGTAAACGTCAACTATCTTCAGTGTAACTACCTGGCCCTTATTGAAGCCGCCTACCTGACCGTTTGCACGGACGCCGTCATCGTGGCTGAAGTAGTAACCTACCTGAGTCTCGATTACTGCGTAGGAGTGATCGTAATTAGCATCTGTTGTTGATGTTGTAGAAGTGGATGATGTTGAAGTCGTTGTATCTGTAGAGGTCGTCTCTGTTGAGGTGGTCTCTGTAGATGTCGACGTTGTTGATGTTGT
>NZ_ATAX01000011.1 GCF_000571935.1 Ruminococcus flavefaciens 007c
GTCTACATCAACAACCTTGATATTGAGTGTTGCTGTCTGACCAGGCTCAACTGTAACTGTATCGATAGCCCAGATGATACCGCCCTGAGGAGCAGTCACTGTAGTAGTTGTTGTAGTTGTGGTAACACTTGTAGTAGTTGTTGTAGTTGTAGGAGGATTGCCTACTCTTACCCAACCGTCTGTAAATGTTACCTTATCTGTGATGTTGTTACCGTTCTCGTCGCTTACGAACTGCTTAGCCCAAGTTACAGGGTAGATGCCGTCAGCGCAATCTTCGGGAACCTTGAATGTGATTGTGAACAGCTTATCGCCATCCTTGGCTGTCTTGCTGATACCGCTAGCCTGTGCGAATGCAAAGTGCTGCTTTGTATCGTTAACAACAAGATCTACGCCGTAAGGCTTTCCTGCTGACTCCTGATAATTAAGAGGAGTTGCTCCGTTTACATCAAACTGAGCAGCAGAAACTGGAAGATCAGCGTCACCCTTTACAGCTACCTGGAGGGTTACGTTATCGCCTGCATCTGCATCGACCTTAGGAATAACCCACTCAACAGTACCTGTTACAGGCTTGCCGACTGTGATAGAACCGTCAACGAAGATAATATTTGAAGTAATATTTCTTCCATCGGTATCGCTTACGAATGTGTCAGCCCACTTAACGGGATATGTTCCGTCGGGGCAGTCTGTGGGAACCGTATAGGATACGGTATAGATAGCAGCCTTGTCAGCTGCTGCAACGCCCTTACCACCAGTATTGCCGAAAGCAAATGACTGCTTGTCGTCATTCTTTGTGAAAGCAGCGCCGTATGCAGTGCCGTCTGTGAAGCTTGAATACTTTACAGCGTCAGCTGCCTGAAGCTTGAACTGAGCTCCTGCAACGGGAACTGCAGCCTTAGCTGAATCATCAACAACAGCCTTGAGGGTTACTGTTTCGCCCTGTGCAGCGGTTACGTTGTCGAGGACCCACTTTACCTTACCGTCTGTTACATCATTCTTGACTGTGATTGAACCGTCAACGAATGTAACTCTGGAGGTGATATCCTTACCATCGGCATCACTTACGAATCCGCCTGACCACTTGACATCATATGTGCCCTCTGTACAGTCGGAAGGTACCTTGTAAGTAAATGCAGCTACGGTTGCCTTATCAGCCGCTACAATACCTGTACCTGTTGTTCTGCCGAATGCGAATTTATGTTTTGCATCGTTTACTGTAAGAGAAGTTATGTAAGCTCCTCCCTCCTTAGCGGAGTCGTAAACGATAGGTGAATCAGCGTTTACATCGAACTGAGCACCTGCAACTGCAACTGTTCCTTCGCCGGAAGCATCTACTGTTGCCTTTACTGTTACTGTTTCACCGGGAGCTGCTGTGACCTTGTCAAGCACCCATTTGATCTTACCTGTGTTGTTATCCTTCTTAACGATGATAGCACCATCAGTAAGAGTAACCTTACTTGTGATATTCTGTCCGTCTGTATCACTTACAAACGCATCAGACCACTTGACATCATATGTACCTTCAGCACAATCAGCGGGAACTGTATATGCAAGAGTAAGTACAACCGAATCATCAGCTGCAACTATTCCTCTTCCTGCACCCTGTCCAAAAGCATACTTACTATTATTGTACACAATGCCTGAACCGTAAGCGTCACCGTCCGTCTTGGACGAATAACTTACGCCTGTCGCCGCCTGGATCTTGAACTGCGCACCAGCAACTGCAAGACTTGAACTCTTGACTACTACGGGCATAGTGACCGTCTGGCCTGGAGCTGCAGTTACTGTTGGGATAAGCCATTCAACTGTTCCGTCAGCAGCGGTTCTGTTAGCAGAAACATCCAGTACTTCGCCTAAACTAACATTAGGCTGCACAGCGGATAAACCACCGGCAGCACTAACTGACGAAGCAAATGCACCTGCCATGAGCGTAAAGCTCATGGCAACGGATGTAACTGCTGAAAGCAGTTTCTTCATCAGTGCATTTCCTTTCCGAGCGAATCGCTCTATTTAATTAGTACGTCCTTAGTTTACCCGTCACTTACTGAGGAAGTGTGATGAGTTCAACGATAGCCTTGAGGATTGCCTCAGAGTCAGCTACAGTGAGCTTTACGCCTGCAGGATCAACTGCTGCGCCGGACTTATCCTGAGGATCAACAACGTCTGCGTTAACCTTACCCTGATCAGTAATGTTAGAATATGTAGGATCGTTGAGGAATCTGTTAAGAACTACTACGTCAGCAACATTTACAACGCCGTCGCAGTTTGTATCGCCCCATGTAGGAACGAGCTTTGTGCCGGGCTGAGGTGTTGTTACAGTTGTAGTTGTTGTGGATGTTGTTGTTACAGTTGTTGTAGTTGTTGATGTTGTAACAGGCTGCTTACCAACTGTAATTGTAAGAGGTGTGTAGGAAGCAGTGTACTTATCGCCTGTGCCGCCTTCCTTGAATACCTTAAGCTCGCTGTCAACGAAGCCGATTACATAAGAATCGCCATCCTTAGCAGTAGCAGGAATTGTTACGTAGAATGTGAATGCATCCTTACCGTTGGAAACCTTCATAGGCTCACCGTCAGTACCTGTGCTTGTGAAGTTAGCACGGAGCTCCTTCTCATTCTTAGCAAGCTTAGCGTTGCCGCAAGCCTCTGAGTTGTTCTCGAACTCGTCGATTGCAAGACCTGATGTGCTGAACTGAACGTCCATACCTGCACATGTGTTGTTACCAGCGTCAACCTTTACGCAAACTGTAACCTCGTCGCCAGCATTTACGTTGATTGCTGACTGATCCTTATCATCAACAAATGAGAACTTGAACTCTGCATTTGATGTCTGGCCGCCTGTTGTAGTTGTTGTTACAGGGGGCTGTGTAACTGTTGTTGTTGTACCAGGATTAGGTGTACCAACATTGATTGTAAGAGGTGTGTAGGAAGCACTGTACTTATCGCCTGTGCCGCCTTCCTTGAATACCTTGAGCTCGCTGTCAACGAAGCCGATTACATAAGAAGTATCCTTAGCATCTGAAGGAATTGTTACATAGAATGTGAATGCGTCCTTACCGTTGGAAACCTTCATAGGCTCACCGTCAGTACCTGTGCTTGTGAAGTTAGCACGAAGCTCCTTCTCATTCTTAGCAAGCTTAGCGTTGCCGCAAGCCTCTGAGTTGTTCTCGAACTCGTCGATTGCAAGACCTGATGTGCTGAACTGAACGTCCATACCTGCACATGTGTTGTTACCAGCGTCAACCTGTACGCAAACTGTGATCTCGTCGCCAGCCTTTGCGTTTACTGTTGACTGACCCTTGTCATCAACAAATGAGAATTTGAAATCAGCATTTGATGTCTGGCCGCCTGTTGTAGTTGTTGTTACAGGGGGCTGTGTAACTGTTGTTGTTGTACCAGGATTAGGTGTACCAACATTGATTGTAAGAGGTGTGTAGCCAGCTGTGTACTTGCTGCCTGTGCCGCCTTCCTTGAATACATTAAGCTCACCGTCAACGAAGCCGATTGTGTATGATGTATCCTTAGCTGTAGCGGGGATTGTTACGTAGAATGTGAATGCATCCTTACCGTTGGAAACCTTCATAGGCTCACCGTCAGTACCTGTGCTTGTGAAGTTAGCACGGAATTCCTTCTCATTCTTAGCAAGCTTAGCGTTGCCGCAAGCCTCTGAGTTGTTCTCGAACTCGTCGATTGCAAGGCCGGATGTGTTGAACTTAACATCCATACCTGCACATGTGTTGTTACCAGCGTCAACCTGTACGCAAACTGTGATCTCGTCACCGGGGTTAGCGCTAACAACAGAATTGCCCTTATCGTCAACGAACTTGAAGTTGAAGTCCTTGTCGCCGGGTGTTACAGTGCCGACTGTAGTTGTTGTTGTTACAGGGGGCTGTGTAACTGTAGTTGTTGTACCGGGTGTTGAACCGTTCTCTGTAACTACGATAGTCATTTCCTCGAGCTTGAGGTTATTGGAAGCGAGGTTGTACTTGGACTTAACGTCGTTTGTCTTAGCCTCAGCCATAGGAGCCATAACTTCATTAGCCGGATCGGGATCTGTATCGTACTTACAATATGTGATGTGATATGTACCTGCTGCGATTGTTGCAGGGATATTTACATCGAATACATATACAGGGAATGAATCAGACTTAGCGCCTGCCCATGTATACTCTTCACCCATGTTCATCCATGAGCAGCCGAGGAAGTAGTTGTCAGTACCTGCAGCTGACTGTGAAGAATCAAGACCGAACTTAGCAAGGCCGGCAGCTGAATACTTGCCACGCTTGCTGAGCTGTCCGCCGAATGATACGTAGCAGTCAGTGCTTGCTGTACCGCTTGCCATTACCTGCTCCTTCTCAGCTGAGAAGTAAGGCTGGTCGGGCTCATAAACCTTGGGGAAAGTAATTGCGGATGAGTCAGTTGTAAGATGAACAAGGAAAGATGTTGTGGAAGCAGATTCCTCTGAGTAATATAAAGCAGCAGGGAATGTATATCCGCTTGCAGGAATATCCTTCTTATCGATAGTTACAGTTGACTTACCGTCAGCAGATGAAGGCTTATCAGCATCATATGTTTTTACAGCAAAGCCTTTGGCAGTGTCTGCAGCGCCTACAGTTGAAGGAGCTACCACGCTAACCATTGTTGCAGCCATACACAGTGATGTGACTGCAGAAATCAACTTTTTCATTTGTAATAATTCCTTTCTTTAGGTTTTCACGCCTATTAATAAAACATAAATTGGGTTTGTATTCCTTTGTAAGGGGGACAAATCAGATAATCTCGGATCAAAGCTCTGTGATGCTGTGGAGCAGATACTTCTGGATCTTTACAGCGTCATCGCCTGTAAGACCTACTGTTGAATCATCAACATCGCCATTTGCCTTACCAACTTCTGTAAGAGGCTTATCGGCTGTTCCGCCAATGCCGTACTTGTTGGGGTTAGCAAGTGCCTGCATGATGAGAATTGCATCTGCAAGATCGACTTTTCCATCACAGTTTGAGTCTCCGCGCATAGTAACCTGAGGCTGCGGATTACCCACTGTTACGCTTCCGTTTGTTACACTGACATCGAGCTTAACGGGCTTGCCGTTTGACTCGTAGCCACAACCGATCTTTCCATTGACTGCCTTTGAACCTGAGTATGTCTCACGGTCGATGGGCACGATAGAAAGCTCAGAAACTGTGCCATCCTTGGCACTCTTTGAAACAGTACCCTTGATGGTGCAGAATGTGCCATCTTTCTTCAGCCAATAAGAAGAATCCTCGGCAGCAGTTGACCAGATAAGACTCACATAACCCTCTTTTGCGTTTATCGAGCTCTCATAAAGATCGCTGAGTGCAGCTGAGGCATCACCTGATGTAGGAACTTCCTTTACGATAGAACCCGCATCTACTGAATTGATTGTGAGCACGCTGCTGTCATACTTAACAGCAAAGTCAATTGCCTGAATGCCGGAAGATGGAATATCAGCCAGCGATACGTTCACCGTGAACTCCCCACCTACCTCTGCGCTTGTTTTGCCAACGGATATCTGCACTGTTTCGCCGGCAGCTGCAACAGGTGCAAGTGAGCAGACTGAAAGTGAAAGCATCGTAGCAGCGATAGCTCCGACGACTACCTTTTTTGTCTTCATTATTTTTTCCTCCTTCTTCAATAATGCTATATAACAAAGGAACGGGGTGCCCCTTTAATTATATCTTGTCTTAGTGCAGCGGATACACGTTCCGCCCTCCCTGCAAAACCGTATCACCGATATACGAATGAAAGCCATGCAAAGCGGACGGCATGAACTGCCGCTGCTCAGTCATACAGACGTGGCTTAAGCTGTCCGAGCTGCGGTTAACGGCGGACCATCTTCCGATCCGGCGTTTGTCCACGCCGCTCTGAAGCTCCCCTCTGCCGTCAGCCTGTGACTGAAAACTTCGCTCTGCAGGCAGTGGTTTTGTCGTAAGACGCATCACACTGCCGTGATGAGATACTTAATCCCATATCTATATTTATTCATGATTTCATTATATATCAGGTCTAAAAAAAAGTAAATAGGTTCATACTGTTTTTGGTATTTTACCTAAACAGCAAATCTTATTTTTGCACGGTTTGCACAATGATGTTTTTCCTCAAAAACCCCACTCAAACGGGGCATTTGAACTAAAAATGAATTTATTGAATTATTTGTCCAACTTGCGGAATTCGGCAGGAATCTGCTCCTCTATTATGCGGTTGATAACGTCCCATCCGAACTCTGTATAAGTGCCCTGAGGCACCGCATACGGGAGCCCGTGCCTGTCGGCAAGCTCCTTGGAATATTTGCTGTAAGGATAGATCTTCATATTCGAGAAATCGTCCTCATAATGTATTATAGTCGGTATACATCCGACATTTTCAAGCGAGACCTCATTGGTCACGCCGTCGACAACGATATCGAAATCGGGCAGCTCTCCCACAACATTGAAGTTGTCGGTCTGGGCACAGATGAAGTTGCCCATCGAGTAATAGACAAATCCGCGGGTTCCGTCATCGCGCGGTATCCATTCCATAGTCTCTGCTGTATGTGTATGGCAGCCGAGAATCACATCTGCTCCCCAGCCGACCATCTTGTTTGCAAGCTCAATCCTGTCCTCGGTAACGACAGTGGTATCATCCTGACCCCAGTGAGCGGAAACGATGACAACATCTGCCATCTCCTTTGCTTCCTTGATCTGGCGTTCGATGACGTCCTCTTCATCATTCTTGATGACTCTCAGCGGAACGTCATTGAGCAGATCGTCAAAACCGTTTATATGATGACAATACGCAAGGAAAGCGATCTTCACGCCATTGACCTCACGCACACGTATATTGTTTGCATCCTCCTCGTTAAGGTAAGCGCCGAGAACTGTGAGATTGTTTTCCTTAGCCTTCCTGTTCCAGAAGTTTATGGACTCCTCAAGTCCGTCCGTACCCATATCGAGCAGGTGATTATTTGCCATTGTGAATACATCGAAGCCGCAGTCGATAACTGCATCGGCTACCTGGGGAGGAGAATTGAACAGAAGGACTCCGCCCTCTGCGCCTCTCACCTCATTGCTCTCTGAGATGACAGTCTCCTGATTGAGTACAGCAACATCTGCTGCCTCTATGATATACTTTACCTCGGAGTACATCGGCTTGAAATCATATCCATTTCCGCCTGCAAGTTTTTCAGCGTTCTTGAATACCGAATAATGTATGAGGTTGTCTCCCGCAGCCGTTACGTGCACGACCTTATCGGGAGGAAGTGTGGTAGGTTCTTCGGTGGTCTCTTCCGGAAGGGTTGTTTCGTTTTCATCTGAAGCAGTACCAGAACGGGGATTAGCCTTGCCGATAACGTGTCCGCCCGCACAGCTAAAACCGCAGACAGCGAGTGCTGCTATAACAGCGAGTGCTCCGAAAGCACGTCCTTTTCTTAGTTTCATAAATACTCCTTTGCGAAAGTGCATAATCCCCCTGAAAAAATGCCGCTTTCTGAAATCATTATATCACATTATTTTTGATTTGGCAATTACAAATTGTATCAAACTTAAATGAATTTACATTGCGTTTTATAATTCGCCTGATTAAATCTTTACCGCAAACGACGTAACTACGGCAAATACAAGCATCCAACTTTATTATTTGCCTATTTTTGTATATTCATACAAATTTTTCTTAACAATTTTATGCAAAGTAACAACAGTTCTCCGTTTTGTCCACTTTGTATACATATTAAATACACTCAGTTTATTCCGCGGCTTCTCTGGAGTTCAATGAACTCCTCTGCCAGAGCTTCGGCCTCAGCATAGGAAGACAGCTGATAACAACGTCCGCGGAACTTTGCCGAGCCGTAATAGCCGTTCATATACCATGCTGCGTGCTTTCTTGCTTCGTGCATGGCAAGCTCCTCGCATTTTTCGCTCAGTCCGGTGATCAGGCGTATATGCTCCAGCATTATGCGCATTTTCTCCTCAAGAGAAGGAGGCTGATACTCACTGCCTTCCATCCTTGCGGCTATCTCACGGAATATGAACGGATTGCCGTAGCTGCCTCTGCCTATCATAACAAGGTCACAGCCTGTCCTGCCGTACATCTCATCACAGGACGCAGCGTCTGTGATGTCGCCGTTGCCTATGACGGGAACGGAAACTGCTTCCTTTACCGCCTTTATGACGTTCATATCGGACTGGCCGCTGTAAAACATATCCCTTGTGCGCCCGTGAACTGCTATGGCCGCTGCTCCCGAAGCTTCAAGAGCCCGAGCCATCTCGGGAGCATTGATGCTGTCGCTGCTCCATCCGCTGCGTATCTTAACGGTAACGGGAGTGTCCCCTCCCGCTTTTACGGCAGCCTCCGTTATTGCAGCTGCAAGCGCCGGATCCTTCATAAGTGCCGAGCCTGCCCCCGTCCCGACGACCTTCGGCACAGGACACCCCATGTTTATGTCGATGATGTCGGGACGGTAGTCCAGAACTATCTTCACGGCTTCTGCCATAAAGTCAGGCTCACTGCCAAAGAGCTGCACAGCCATGGGACGTTCCTCCTCAGTAACTGTACAGAGCTCTGCGGTCTTGCGGTCGCTGTAGCATATCCCCTTTGCAGACACCATTTCGCTGACAACGTAAGCAGCTCCGTACCTCTTGCACATGAGCCTGTACGCTCTGTCCGCCACGCCTGCCATAGGAGCCAGCGCAGCAGTCCGCGGAATGGTAACATTTCCTATTTTTACAGTATCAATCATTCTTATTCTCCGCAGTCTCCTTCTCCTTGTTCTTGAATACAAAGAGCTTGCTGAGAATATAATTTGAAATGAATATGGCTACCTGGCTCAGGAAGGTGATGAGAGTCTTGCTCATTCCCAGCCAGTCACAGCAGATAAGGAAAATAGCCTCCTCAAGTCCCAGCGTAGCCAGTCTTGCTCCGATGAACGATGAAAACACCTTCCAGAACTCCTTTGAGGTCTTTGTCTCGTTCTTGAAGACATACTTCTTATTGGTGTAGAACGCAAATAATACTGCGCATATCCATGAAAAAACAACACCCGCGGTGCTCTCCCACTTTGGCTCTCCGGGTACCGACCAGAAAAGCAGCAGCTTTATTACGATGGATACCAGCGTAGTAAGGCAGCCAAAGATGATGTAAAGCCATTTCTCCTCGTATTTGTAGTATATTTTCTGAAGAGGCTTCGGAAGTATTGAAACACACCACTTTATAAATTTCTCCATTTCATCTGTCCTTTCAAAAATACAATTGCTTTTATATAATAGCAGTTTACAGATAGAAATGCAAGTCATTTCATGTGATTTTCACGCAACTGTTGACTTTTTCGTGAAAAATGCCTTAATGTCTCCAATATAAATAAACGACTCAATGCACGCAGAAGTGACATTTCCGCGGGATTTTTTCGTTACCTCTCCGAGCAGGAGAAATAAACGCCGGCTTTTCGGCTTTCACAGGCAATAATTCCATATACTTGTAGTAATTTGCTTTGTGAATATTACACTAAGTCCACAGAGTATTTTTGGTATAAAAACATATTGTTTATTGACGGTAAATATGCTATAATAATCGTAGATTGATCTTTTTACACAGTCGGCTGTACCGCATTCGTTTTAGTTTCAAATGTACCAAGGGTTTTATCAAGGAGTGTAACTATGATTGATTTCAAAAAATTTTTCTGCGCATCCGTGGCTGCACTGACGATAGTTTCAACCTCCGCAGCCGCAAACGATACCGCATCAGGTGATCCGCTCTGTATCCGCGCCTATGCTTCCGAAGCACTTGACGGCGAAAGGACTGCCACTGTATATGAGCATCCCGTATCGGGCATAACCGTGGTTTTCAGAGTAGTGTACTTCAGAAAGTACGATGAGGAAGCTTACGGTCATACCAACTCCATATACGACGCTCTGGAGCGTCTGGATTATGACGGCAGCTTCAGGAACAGAAGAGATAATATTGCTCCGTTCAACGGCTTCACCGATTACAGCGGAACTGCGGAAGAAAATACAAAAATGCTGGCGCTTCTTAAAAGCGGCAGTCTCATCAAGAGAAAAACCTACATACACGCTTATTACGGCTGATAAACTACGCTCTGTTTTCATTCCTTCGGCAACCGCCAAGGAATTTAAAAGCTCCCCTTGCGGGGAGTTTTTTATTTTATCCGGAGCTGAACTGGTATTGCATTGATAATTGTTTGTCAATATCATACTAATTTTTTGCATGCATTTTGTAACATATTTATCTTGAACTCTCTCCTGCCCATGTGTTATAATATTCAAGGATTAATCTTTACAGCAGCTGCCGCGGCAAACAAATCAACAGTATATTTATCAAGGAGAAATACAATGAAAAAATTCAACAAGATTATGTGTACAGCTCTGGCTGCACTTACTATCGTTTCATCATCTGCTGCGATCAGTAGCTCATTTACAGGAACCGGCTTCGGCACAGCTATCACTGCCGATGCAGCCAAGAGCATACAGGACGAAGTCCTCGACTCATATAACAAGATCATTAAGGATTACGACAAAAGGATCAGCAAGTGCGAAGCTAAATGCAACGACCTTGCAGCCATGGCAAGCAAAGAAACAAATGCTCAGAAGAAAAGAGAATTAAACGAAAGAATAAAGAAGGGCAAGTATATAATAAAGGAACTCAAGGATGAGCGCAAGCAGACCATCGCTAACCGCGACGCAATGTTCTACAAAAAATATACAGGCAATACAGTATCCATAGTTGACGCTTTAAAGGCAATAGGTGTAAATCCCACAACTGCAACTCTCAATAAGATCGCCAAATACAATGAAATTGCAAATTACACCGGCACAGCTGCCCAGAATACCAAGATGCTCAACCTTCTCAAAAAGGGCAAGCTTCTCAGGAAACAGGCTGCTGTAATCCTTGTGGCAACAATTATCAATATAGATTTCTGATCTTAGTGAAACAGCAAAAAACTCCCCGTACGGGGAGTTTTTTATCATACAATGTATTTATCAATAGTATTATCCGACTTTTCAATCAATTCGGCGCTGCATTTTTTAAGCAGCAGATCCCAGTTCGGCCTCCTTGATGACATATTATGAGCGTCACTGCCGAAAATAAGCGGATAGCCCTCCTTCATCAGCCTTTTCACGAACCTTTTCTGCGAAAAGCTGCCGAAAGCCTCGTTGTTTATCTGGTACACCGCCCTTTTGTCAAGGACTCTGTCCAGCTGAGACCTGCTATAATACTCGGTATATCTGTGTATATGCGCATAGATGATCTTCAGTCCGAACTCCGAGGCGATATTATATATCTCCTCCGACATCCAATCCTCATAACCTCGGTACGGCAGCTCCATAAGTATGAGGTCAGTGCCCTCCATGACAAGCTTTTCGATGCCGTCCAGCTCTGATACGCCGTGCTCCACCGCCACCTCAGCGCCGAGAAGCATATTCTTTACGGGAGATCTTTCCTTAACAGCCTCAAAAGCAGCCTGCCGCTTTTCAAGGAAGCTTTCCACTGACTTTTCCCTGTGGGCGTAAAAGTGGGGAGTAAAAACCACTCTTTCCACCCCCTGCTCCTTCATAAGTCCGAGCATGGCAAGGGAGGTCTCAACGCTGTCCGAGCCGTCGTCCAACCCGGGAAGCACATGACAGTGATGATCAGTAAGCATTATTTACCGCCTTTTTTCTTTTTGCTCTGGTTCTTTTCCTCGGTTTTTTTCTCAGACTTTTCAGGCGTCTCTGTTTTATCCTCATCGCTGTCCTCTTCATATTTAACACCATAGCCGTAGCCCTTGTCGTATCTGTACTTTGAATAGTACTTTCCGCTCCGGCCTGTCTTTATGTCGTTGAGTATAAAGCCCAGCATATTCATCTTTGCAAATTCTATCTTCTTCATTGCGTTGTCGATATCATCTGTGGTTGTTTTTGCGTAACGTGCTACCATGATAATACCCGACACCTTGTTTGCCAGCTCCATTGCGTCCGTAACAACGTTTACAGGCGGAGTATCTATGATTATAACAGAATATCTCTCACTGAGCTGGTCAAGTATATTTTCCATATTCGATGAGGCAAGGAGCTCTGACGGATTGGGCGGTATGGGGCCTGCAGTCATGATGTCCAGATCCTCCATGACGTCCTTGGAGATACACTCGTCAAGTGCAGCCATTTTACTTATGGCAGTAGAAAGGCCCTTTTTGTTCTTTATGCCAAATATCTTATGCTGACAGCTCTTTCTGAGGTCTCCGTCAATGAGGAGCACCTTATTGCCGCCCTGAGCAAGAGCAATGGCGATATTGGCAGAAGTAGTGGATTTGCCCTCCGAGGGATTTGCAGAGGATACTGTAAATATCTTCTTCTCCGAGGTGGAGAGAGCAAAGGTGATGTTTGTTCTTATGGACTTATAGCTTTCAACTACGGCAAAAGGAACATTTTTATCCGTGAGCTTGACATGATTATCATCAACGTCCTTTTTCCTCTTCTTGCTTTCGTCGAACTGCTGTATCTCACCGATGATGGCCTTCTTGTAGCTTTCGCCCAGACGGCCTGCGTCCTTGACGGTATTATCAAAGAAATCGATAACTACGATGATGCAGGCAGCCAGCATGGCAGCAGCCATGAGGCCCAGCATGGTATTCTTCTTTACATTGGGGGCAACAGGCGAATTGTATACCTCCGCCGTTCCGATAGTATTAATTTGGCCGACGCCAACGGCATCGTGCAGATAATCGGGAGCTACCTTTGCGATATCATTGCATATGGCAGCCGAAACCTCGGGATTCTTTGTAACGGCCGAGAGCTTCAGCGCACTGGTATCCGTTACCGAGGATATGCTTATGCAGCTGCGCAGCGAAGCAGGTGTTATCCTTCCGTTGACTACCGAAAAATTCTGCTCAAGAACATCGTTTTCGAAGCTCCCCCTGAGCTCCTCCGCAACGGCATTCATAACAGCGTCGTCCTTCATTACCTCCATATAGGTATTTATGAGCTGCTTGGAATTGTTTATATTATTAAAGTTCTGATCTGGATTTTCGTTGAAGGTGGTATAGCTCTGTATATACATTGAGATATGCGACGCATATTTCAGCGGCATAAGGAACTTTGAAACACAGAACGCAGCAGTCCCGCCCAATACTGCTGCAAGTATGATGATCCACAGCTTGCTGAGAAGCAGTGCGACCATCGACTTCAGGTCCAACATATCTTTTCCGTCATTCTTCAATTTTCATATCCTCGCTTTTCTGTAAATTGTTCTATATAATGTATTATATTGAGATAAATATACATTACGTAATAGTTTACATAATACATCTATATTATAATACATATATCTATAATCTGTCAAGGATAAATAAAAAAACCGTCCATTTTTATCGCAATTGCACAAGAGGATAATTTTCATAAGTTGTAATATGCAAACATTTATCAAAACAGATAATAAAGTTTTTCCCCTGCAGAAGCCGTCATTATACAAGAAGTATCATACAAGTGCTTCCTGCTGCATGAAAAAATCCCGTCTTACAGGGCTATATATGTTTTTTATCTGCAAAAGGCTGCCCGAAGATATATCACTTGTGATTTTATACAATGCAGCTGACGGAAACTTATGTTGTATTATTATTGAAAAATACTGTCATTTTATGGTATAATAGACACATATCCACGTTTCATCTTACTTGACGGAGGTAAAATCTATGAGCAAGGAAACCAAAAAACCAAGAAAAAGAAAAAGCAGCAGCAACACTGTGGAGATCAACATTGATCCCAAAAAGCTTATCAGCGGCAATCCCATGCTTGTACTGGGCTTTATCATAGCTGCACTGGTTATAGGCTTTATAGCTGCAAGATATTTTTACAAGACCGATCACAGTCTCAATCCCGTATCTCAGGAGACCACGGTGGACTCCGTGACTCTTGAGGAGATAATCACTCCCGCAAGTGATCTTATAACCATGAAATACAAATACACCGATGCGGACGTCTACGAAAACAGCAAAAAAGCCTTCGGCGTCAAGATACCGCTCACCACAGACAAGGTCATCTTCACATACAGCGGAGTAGTCAGCGCAGGCATTGATCTTTCACAGATAACCTACGACATCGACAACGACAAAAAGACTATCACGGTAACACTTCCGAAGCCGAAGTTCCTGTCTCACGAGATGGACGAATCTGGCTTCAGGTTCTACGATGCAAAGAACTCCATATTTACCGAGACCAAGCTTGAGGACTACACCAGTCTTATGGCAAAGCTTAAGTCGGCAAAGGAGGTACAGCTGAGGAACGACGGCGAGTTCTTCCCCTCTGTCACCGAGAATGCAAAAAAAGTGCTGAACGATCTTTTCAAGATCGCCGATGCCACTAGCGAATACGAGATAATCTACAAATAAAAAAAGCTCCCCTTCCGGGGAGCTTTTTTATGCTCTTGTCACTTTATCAGCATAACGACCATATCCCATATCAGATCAAATCCGGTTTTACTTATAATTAATATAAACACTGCCAGCTCTTTCTTTGCGGATACGCCCTTTTTGCGCTGACTTTTATAAGTCTTTGTGCGTGGATAAATAATAAGACCTGCAAGACCTGTCAGAAAAAAGATACCGTTCATCACAGTATCGAAGATCTTTTTCTGATCTCTTGAAAATCCAAGCGTACTCGGTATTGTTATTACAAATATCGTCGCAGCTATCACAAAAATTATTATTGCAGCAATAACATATTCCCGCAATATGATCTTATGATCTTTATCGCCTTTTATAATTGAATGCCGCGGATTTTTTTCGTCATAAAGCACAGTCACGGACTGTCCCTCCTGAAAGCTGAACTCATCGTCATTGGTCTTCATAACAGTTTTATAGCGTCTGCCGTCAGTAGAAAAGTCAACTTTAACTGTATACATAATTTTGTCATCACCACTGTCGGGATCTTTATAAGGCTGATTTATAATTCTGACGATATTCCCTTCTGCTTCCGACGTCAGCGTTGATATATCTTTTTTAAGAATATACCAGCGAATCGCGTACAACATAATCATAGCCGTAATTACCGTCAAACACAATAATACTGTAAACATATTCCCCCCATATATGCAGTAAAGGGCTGCCGCAAAGCGACAGCCCTTTTATTTACAAGTTACTTATATCAGGAATCACTTGTTGAGATTTGCTTCGATCATGTCGAGCTCATCATAGAGTGCCTGGGGGATATTGCCGCCCTTAGCCTTGATGTCCTCATCATAGTATCTTCTCATCTCAGCGATCTCCTTCTTCCACTCTTCCTTGTCAACTGTGAGGAGCTTCTGGAGAGCAGATGCAGGAACCTCGTCCTCGATGCCCTTGAGGTTGATATCCTCAGCCTTGGGGAGGAATCCGATAGGAGTCTCAACAGCGTCAACCTCGCCCTCAACTCTCTTGATGATCCAGTCGAGAACTCTCATGTTGTCGCCGAAGCCAGGCCAGAGGAAGTTGCCTTCTTCGTCGGTTCTGAACCAGTTAACGTTGAAGATCTTAGGAGCCTTGCTGCCGAGTCTTGCGCCCATTTCGAGCCAGTGAGCCCAGTAGTCGCCTACATTGTAGCCGATGAAGGGCTTCATAGCCATAGGATCGTGACGGAGAACGCCTACTGCGCCTGTTGCAGCAGCAGTTGTCTCTGAAGATACAGCAGATCCAAGGTATGTACCGTGTGTCCAGTCAAATGACTGATATACGAGAGGAGCAGTTGTAGCACGTCTGCCGCCGAAGATGATAGCGGAGATCGGAACGCCCTCGGGGTTATTGAACTCGGGAGAGATGCAGGGGCAGTTCTGAGCGGGAGCTGTAAATCTTGAGTTGGGGTGAGCAAGCTTCTTGCCCTCAGCTACCCAAGCCTCACCGTCGCACTTGATACCTGTCCACTCTGTTGCATCCTTGGGCGGATTCTCGTTGAGCTTCTCCCACCATACAGTGTTATCGCTGTTGTCGAGAGCAACGTTTGTAAAGATAGCGCCGTTCTTTGTGCAAGCAAGAGCATTATAGTTGGACTTAGCGTTTGTTCCGGGAGCAACGCCGAAGAATCCGTTCTCGGGGTTGATAGCGTAGAGTCTGCCGTCCTTGCCGGGCTTCATCCATGCGATATCATCGCCGACTGTGAATACCTCATAGCCGTCCTTCTTGTATCCCTCGGGGGGAATAAGCATAGCCAGGTTTGTCTTACCGCAGGCAGACGGGAAAGCAGCTGTGATGTACTTAACATCGCCGTTGGGCTTCTTAACACCGAGGATAAGCATATGCTCAGCCATCCATGCCTCGTTCTTGCCCTGGAAGGAAGCGATACGGAGTGCGAAGCACTTCTTGCCGAGGAGAACGTTTCCGCCGTATGCGGAGTTGATAGACCAGATTGTATTTTCCTCAGGGAACTGAACGATGTATCTCTTTTCGGGATCAACGTCAGCCTTGGAGTGGAGACCTCTTACAAAGTCATCGGAAGTATCGCCGAGGTTCTCAAAAGCCTGCTTACCCATTCTTGTCATGATGTTCATGTTGAGTACAACGTAGATAGAATCTGTTACCTCAACACCGACCTTAGCAAGAGGAGAACCGATAGGTCCCATTGAGTAAGGGATAACGTACATTGTTCTGCCCTTCATTACGCCGTTGTACATGGGAGTAAGGAGAGCCTTCATCTCATCGGGAGCCATCCAGTTGTTTGTAGGACCTGCACCCTTCTTTTCCTTTGAGCAGATGAAAGTTCTGTCCTCAACACGTGCAACGTCGTTGGCACGGGTTCTGTGGTAGAGGCAGTTGGGGTACTTCTCGGGGTTGAGCTTGTACATTTTGTCCCAGCTGTCATCGGGAAGAGAAGTAACCTCTTCGATAAGAGCATCTATCTGCTCCTTTGAACCGTCGATCCATACAACCTTTTCAGGCTGACAGAGAGCTACCATTTCGTCTACCCACTTTAATACGTTGGGGTTTTTTGTCAGTGACATTGTATAATACCTCCTAAAAATTTATCATATAAATGCAGCAAAAAAAGCGCCGCAGAATGGAAAGTCAGGCAAAAGCCAAACGTCCCTCTGATACTATTATATCTGGTTTTTGTCAATAAGTCAATAGAAACAGGTCATATTTTGACGGTATTTTTTCGGAATAGCAATATTACCGAAAAATATTGCACTTTTTGCTGTAAGCCCGCTGCAACAGCGAAAAACCGCGGCAGACCGTTGCGATGATATATAAAAAAGCACACGTTGTTATTCTTTTGTCAATGTTGAGCCATATCTTTTCAGCCTTTTATTTGCTATTTTGCAGGAAGTGTGTTATAATAAATATGTATTGCCTTCGGCAGCTGCGGCGACACCTTACCGCTGCCGAAGATCAAAGCCAAGAAAAGGAGCCTGCTATGAAACTACTTGCTATCGACGGCAACAGCATACTCAACCGTGCATTCTACGGTATAAAGCTGCTGACCAACAAGAAGGGCGAATTCACCAACGCCATATTCGGCTTTATGAACATATATCTGCGCAATATCGGAGACATACGTCCCGACGCCGTGGCTGTGGCCTTCGACCTGCGTACTCCCACCTTCCGTCACAAGGCGGTGTCCTACTACAAGGCAAACCGCAAAGGTATGCCTCCGGAGCTTGCCGAGCAGCTCCCGAAGGTAAAGAAGCTCCTTGAGCTTATGGGTGTGAAGGTCGTGGAATGTGAGGGCTACGAGGCCGACGACGTTCTCGGCACCCTTTCAAAGCTCTGCTCAGACAGCGGAAATGAGTGCTATGTACTGACGGGAGACCGAGACAGTCTCCAGCTCATTGATGACAAGGTAACAGTGGTTCTTGCCACAAATAAGGAGAATATCTATTATACTCCCGAAAAGTTCAATGAAGACTACGGCTTTGAGCCCATAAAGCTCATAGACCTTAAAGCCCTCATGGGCGACAGCTCCGACAATATCCCCGGAGTTGCAGGTATAGGCGAAAAGACCGCCTCTGCACTTATTAAGGAGTACGGCTGCATCGAGAACCTCTACGAAAACTACGAAGCTTCGGGACTTACCAAGGGCGTCAAGGCAAAGCTTGCCGCAGGCGCGGAAGCTGCAAAAGAGAGCAAATGGCTGGCTACCATCGTCCGCGACGCTCCCATAGATAACGACCTCAGCTCCTATATCCCCGTAACTCCGGATACTGCGGCGGTAAGTCTTATGCTCAGCGAGCTGGAGATGTTCAAGCTCCTTGACAAGCTGGGAATAAGCGCCACGGAGGGAACAAACTCCGCCTCCGAAGCAAAGGCAGAGGAAGCCCCTGTGATAAATGCTGCCGTAAGCGAGCTTACAAAGGATATTATATGCAGGCTCACCGAATGTGAGTACCTTTTCCGCAACGAAAAGCTCTCCGTTCGCGACGGCAGCAGCGTTTACACCTCCGAAAACGAGAATACCATCAGGGCTTTTTTGGCCTCTGACTGCAATAAATCCACCGACGATGCAAAGGCACATTACCGCTGGGCAATGGCTCACGGCAGCGAGCTCAGAAACCTTCGCAGCGATGCTGCCATATGCGGCTACCTGCTGAACACCTCCGCCTCCGATTATGCCGTGGACAAGCTCTGCGCCGAATACGGAACCCTCTTTTACAGCGAGAACGGCGAACTTGCCGAGCTTCTCTCCCTCCGCGGACTTATTGAAAAGCTCCGCAGCGAGATAGCAAAAGAGGGCATGACAGACCTTCTCGAAAAAGTGGAGATGCCCCTCACCGAGGTGCTTGCTTCCATGGAGGACACAGGCATCCTCATTGACAGGAAAGGCGTCGAGGACTTCGGAACATACCTTACGGAAATGATAGAGGAGACTCAGCAGATGGTCTTCGACGACGCAGGCCATGAATTCAATATCTCATCCCCAAAGCAGCTGGGAACCGTCCTCTTTGAGGAAATGGGACTCCCTGCAAAGAAAAAGACAAAGAGCGGCTATTCCACTAATGCGGAGGTGCTCGAGGAGCTCCGCAATTATGCTCCCATAGTGGACAACGTGCTGAAGTACCGCCAGTATACAAAGCTCAATTCCACCTACGTTGCGGGACTTCTGGACAAGATCGCTCCCGACGGACGTATCCATACCTGGTTCAGGCAGACGGAGACCCGCACCGGAAGAATAAGCTCCACAGAGCCGAATATGCAGAACATCCCTGTCCGTACAGAGCTGGGAGCGCAGATGAGGAAATTCTTCACCGCCGCCGAGGGGAAAACCCTTATTGACGCAGATTACAGCCAGATCGAGCTGCGTGTAATGGCTCATCTCTGCGGCGACGACAATATGATAGAGGCCTTCAATTCGGGAGAGGATATACACACCTCAACAGCCGCACAGGTATTCGATATGCCGCTGTTCATGGTCACCCCCGAGATGCGAAGCGCCGCAAAGGCAGTAAACTTTGGAATAATATACGGTATCGGAGCCTTCTCCCTTGCCAAGGATATAAACACCTCGGTGGCAAAGGCCAAAAAGTATATTGCCGATTACCTTGCAAAATACCCCAAGGTTGACAAGTTCATGGAGGACACTGTGAACAACGCTTTCAGAGACGGCTATGTCACCACCATGTTCGGCAGAAAGCGCCGTATACCCGAGCTCTCCTCGTCCAACAAGGTATTGCAGGCAGCAGGAAAGCGTATCGCCATGAATACTCCCGTGCAGGGAACTGCTGCCGATCTTATAAAGATCGCCATGATAAATGTATACAACCGCCTCAAAGCCGAAAAGCTTGACGCGAAGCTCATATTGCAGGTACATGACGAACTCATCATCGAGTCGGATACAGCCTGCGCCGAAAAGTGCGCGGAGATCCTCAGAGAGGAGATGCAGGGCGTTTACGAAATGAGAGTTCCCCTTGCAGTTGACGTTCACACAGGTCATTCATGGTATGACGCCAAGGGCTGATCCGGAATGTGAAATTCGAAATTGTAGGGGCGGATATTATCCGCCCGTTAATCCCGTAAAAATCCAAATTACCATGTGTAGGGGACGGCGTCCTCGACGCCCCGCAAATCACACATAAAAGGGCTGGAACCAATGAATAATTCTCAATTCTCAATTCTCAATTCTCAATTAAATTACGAGGAGCTTTCAGCTCTGGACAGACTATGCGTGGGTGCGGACGGCTGGAGCGCGGAGGACTTCCGCTCGGAAGCCGTAAAGTGCGGCGGGATAGTTCTTGCCGCATATGACAATGACTGCCTCGCAGGTCTTATTGCCGGCTTCACCGCCGCAGATACGGGAGAGATACTCACTGTGGCCACTGCTCCGAAGTACCGCAGACAGGGCGTGGCAAAAATGCTCATGGAAGCTTTTTTAACTGCTGTTCCCGAAGATGTTGACACTCTTGCCCTTGAGGTAAGGCAGTCGAATACAGCCGCCATAGAGCTGTATAAAAGCTTCGGCTTTGAAAAGGCAGGAACGCGGAAGAGGTTCTACCGCGCCCCCGTCGAGGACGCAGACGTTATGGTGCTCAACAGAACTAAGAGCTAAGTGCAGGGACGCCGGATGTACGCCCCTGAGCAGATAAATAAAAATGAAAGAAGATACAGTATGCTTATATTAGGAATAGAAAGCTCCTGCGACGAGACCGCCGCAAGCGTTGTAAAGGACTGCCGCACCATTCTTTCGTCGGTAGTTTCCACTCAGATAGAGGAGCACAAGAAGTACGGCGGAGTAGTGCCTGAAATAGCTTCAAGAAGGCACTGTGAGAACATCCTGGGAGTAGTCCGTCAGGCTCTCGACGAGGCTGATGTCAGTCTCTACGACCTTGACGGCATTGCCGTGACCTATGCTCCCGGACTTATAGGAGCCCTCCTCGTGGGAGTGAGCTTTGCAAAGGCTCTTGCCATGTCGGCAGGAAAGCCGCTTATTCCCGTCCACCATATAGCAGGTCATATCGCTACAAATTATCTTACCTTCCCCGACCTTGAGCCGCCTTATCTCTGCCTTGTGGCAAGCGGCGGTCACAGCCATATAATAGAGGTGCTGAGCTATACGGAATTCCGCGTAGCAGGCAGGACTCACGACGATGCCGCAGGCGAATGCTTCGACAAGTGCGCAAGGGCTATGGGCTTTCCGTATCCCGGCGGAGTACATATCGATAATGCTGCAAAAACAGGCGACAGGAACGCATTCAGACTCCCCCACCCTGCCGTTGCGGGAAGCGAATTCGACTTCAGCTTTTCGGGACTCAAGACCAACGTGATAAATCTTCTCCACAACGCCGAACAGAAGGGCACCGAGATAAACAGGAATGATCTTGCGGCAAGCTTACAGGGAACCATCGCTGACATACTCACGGACAAGACCATAAAGGCCGCAGAAGCTCTGAGCTATAAAAAGGTCACACTTGCAGGCGGAGTTTCCGCAAATACAGGAGTACGTGCAGCTCTGTCCGAAGCCTGCGCAAAGAAGGGCTTTGAGTTCTATATGCCCGAAAAGAAGCTCTGCGGCGACAACGGTGCCATGATAGCCTGTCAGGGCAGCTACAATTTCATTGCAGGCATTACCGCCGACGAGAGCCTTAATGCCATTGCTACTCTTTCCATGGAAGAAATATAAGACTGTACCCTGTCCCTTTACGAAAGGCGGTGTGTGATTGAACCGAATAATAGATAAGCTGGCTATAATACTGCTGTGTACCATGAGCGTAGTGTCTGCCGACAGTCTTACTCAGCCCGTAGCCATACTGCTTTCTGCCGTTATCATTTCCTCGGCAGTACAGCTTCTTACGGGAACTGCCGCAGCTGCTGTTCTCATAGCAGGCGGTTCGCTGTTATGCGGATTCTTTCCGCTGTTCCTGTGCTTTATGCCGCTGCTTCTTTACGACGCGATGTGGGAAAAGAAGTTCTGGCTGATACTCCCCGCAGTGACCGTACTGAGAAAGATCGAAATGCTGAAAAGCTCGCAGCTGATAATAACCGCGGCTGCCTTTGCCGTTACGGTCATTATATATTTCCGCGTGTCGGGACTTGAAAAGACAGTGAAAAAGCTCACCGCTCTCCGAGACGAGGTGGCAGGCAAGAACCGTCAGCTGGCAGAGCAGAATCTGCGCATCGCAGAGGCACAGGACAACGAGATACACCTTGCCACACTGAAGGAACGAAACAGGATCGCCCGTGAGATACACGACAATGTGGGGCATATGCTCACCCGCTCGCTTTTGCAGTCGGGAGCCCTCATAGTTATAAACAAGGACGAGCAGCTGAAAGAGCCCCTTGAAAGTCTGCGCTCCACTCTCGACAGTGCCATGACGAGCATACGTGAAAGCGTACATGACCTCCACGACGACTCCATAGATCTGACCAAGGTAATCGAGGAATGCATAAACTCCGTGGACAGCCGGTTCACCGTGGATCTGGACTGCGATGTAAGTGAGCATATGTCGGGAAATATAAAGCTCTGTATGATAGGCGTCATAAAGGAAGGACTTTCCAACGCTGTGAAGCACTCAAACGGCGATAAGATAAGTATAATCGTCCGTGAGCACCCCGCCTTCTGTCAGCTGATGATGGAGGATAACGGAAGCTGCTCCGAAATAAAGGAGAGCGGCATAGGTCTGAAGAATATGCGCGACAGAGTTGAGGCACTGAAGGGAAGGATAAGCTTTACGCCGTCCCGTGAAGGCTTCAGGATATTCGTGTCCATACCGAAGTGATTTTTTAGTTCAGAGTTGAGAGCAGACAGCTTAGAGTTAATGAGTTCGCTTCGCTCACATTATAAAAAATATCGCTGCAGGCGACTCCACAGCTCTCAATTCTCAACTGTTAACTTTGCGCGAATGTGCAATAAAGGAGTTATTATGAACATAGTTGTAATAGACGACGACAAGCTTGTTGCTCTGTCGCTCAAGACCATACTTGAAAGCACAGGCAGCATAACCGTTGCTGCCATGGGCTATGACGGCTCCGAGGCTATCGGTCTCTACCGTACCCATAAGCCCGACGTCATGCTCATGGATATTCGTATGGAGGGCATGACGGGACTGGAGGCAGGCGAAAAGATACTGGAGGAATTCCCCGACGCAAGGATACTCTACCTCACAACCTTCTCGGACGATGAATACATTGTAAAAGCTCTGAATATAGGAGCAAAGGGCTATATACTCAAACAGGACTTTGACGGCATCGCCCCTGCGCTGGAAGCTGTCATGCGCGGACAGAGCGTGTTCGGCGATAAGATAATGACAAAGCTCCCCGAGCTTATGAAGCCCAAGGGAGCCTATGACTTTGCGGCTCACGGCATCAGTGACAAAGAGAGCGAGATAATGGCTCTCGTGGCAAAGGGACTGAGCAATAAGGAAATCTCCGCTCAGCTCTTCCTCGGAGAGGGCACCGTGAGGAACTATATAAGCAATCTTCTGGATAAGCTGGATCTGAGAGACAGAACCCAGCTTGCTGTATACTACTACACGGAAGTAAGATCATAAGATACAGAACGGGCTGCACGACAACGTGCAGCCCGTTCTGCGTAATTAATCAGAGTGTAGTCTTTCCAAGGAGATATTCTTGGATCTTGACAGCATCATTTGGTGTGAGACCCTTGGTCTCAGTGTCTACATCGGCATTAGCCTGTCCCTGCTCTGTGAGATGCTTGGAAGCTGTGCCGTTAAGACCGTACTTGTTGGGGTTTGCAAGGCTCTGTAATATAAGTACAGCGTCTGCAAGATCAACATTGCCGTCGCAGTTTACGTCGCCCTTTAATGTAGGCTGTAACGAACTGCCGCCGTTTGTTGTAGTTGTGGTTACGATCGGTCTTGTCGTAGTAGTTGTTGTGGTAGTAGTTGTTGTCTTTGGAGGCTCGCTGCCGCCTGCTCTGTAAACAGCCTTGATGGTAACGCCCTCGCTTACGGGTACAGTGATCTCAGGAGATGTTGTATCGGAAACTGTTGCTCCGGTAACCTCCCAGTGATCGAAGCTGTAGCCTTCCTTCGCCTCAGCCTTTGCTGTAACGGGATAGTCTGTAAAGTACTTTCCGCTCCATGTGCTGATCGAATCATCCATTTTAATGGTGTTGAACTTCAGTGAGCCCTTGCTGCCGTCGTTGCTTACATTGACTGTTGCAAGACTGCCTGTAAGTCCCATATAGCTCTTCATCTGGCTTGTAACATTGCTGTATCTTGTATTGTAGAATGTTTCAAGGAGCTGATAATCCTCTTCAAAGGTCTGCTCGTTGTGAGTGTGCTTGGATGAGGGGAAACGCTTGTATGTATCCAGTATCTGCTGCTTGAAGCCCTTGTAGTAGTTGATAGCTTCTGTAGTCTTCTTTGTATCGAAGTTGTAGTTTGCCATATCCATGAAGGAGATCTCAAACTGCTTCCTGAACTCTGCATTCTTCATAAGGTTTGTGAATGCGCCGCTGAGAGAGCCGCCGCCCATACCAAAGCCGCCCATTCCGAAGCCGCCCATTCCGCCGCCGCCGAACTGGCTGAAGCTGTTGTAGGTAGGACCTGTCTCGTTTATCTTATCAGCAAGGCTTGCAGCATACTCTGTATCAAACAGTACCATACGCCACTTGCCGTCTGCGTAAGGATTCTCGGGATCAACTGTATTTGCACGCCATACGCCTGTATTATTGCTCGGCCAGTCCTTGTTAGCCCAGTAGATCTGAGCTGCGAAGTAGTCGATAAAGCTCTGGATATCAAGCTTTTCAGCTATCTGCTGATAAACTGCGTCGCTTGTCATATCTGCACTTGAGATCTGGCTGAGGAGGCTGTTCCACTCCGAGAGATCCTGATCATTGCCGTCCTCAAGAGAGTTATTCTTTATGAAAGCAACATCATTCTTCTTGATGCCGTAATGTGACTTGAAGTAGTCTGTGTTGTACTTCTCCATGAGCTGATAGATGCCCCAGAACTCGCCGTCGATGAAGAGTATGCACTCGCTTGTAGCCTGTGTAGCCATATCTCTGTCGCCAACGAGGGACTGGTTTACGGAATCACGGAAGAAGCCGGCCATATTGTCGTTACCGCCGTTTCTGATGGTAAAGCCGTCAAACTTGTCGATGACCTTGTTGTTCTTTTCCTTGGTTGACTTGCCGCTGAACAGGTCATACTCAACGCTGCTCTTGCCGTAGTCCATACGTGCGAATATATTGAAGCTCTTCTGAGCCCATGCTCTTGAAGCTGCGCCCTTGGTTCTTATTCCGACATCCTGTGAAACAACGCTCTTGCCGTTCTCAAAGATCTCGATATTTGCGGGGCGCTCCCAGGCTGCACCCTTCTGGTTGTAGTTAGCCTGAGCCATGAAAGCAAAGTCTCCCATGCCTCCGCCCATACCGCCGCCGAAGCCGCCGTCCTGACCGCCGAAACCGCCGAAGCCGCCTGCTGCACCGCCCTGCTGAGCG
>NZ_ATAX01000012.1 GCF_000571935.1 Ruminococcus flavefaciens 007c
GCCCCAGCCGCCCTGCTGAGCACCACCCTGCTGGGTATCCTCATCGGCTGCCACATCAATGCCGCCGAGCTCTAAGCTGCCAAGGTCTTCCTGTAATACTTCTTCCTCATCGGCTGCAACCACAGGACCGCCTGCACCGCCCAGGTTGATGTCACCGAAGCCGCCCTGCTGAGCATTACCGCCTGCCTGCTGGCCACCGAAGCCTGCAAAGCCTCCGAAACCGCCCTGCTGAGCGTCGCCGCCCTGGTTGCCCCAGTCACCCATGTTGAAGCCGCCGCCTCCCATGCCGGGGAAGCTGAAACCGCCGCCGCCTTCTTCATATACCTTACCTGTAACGTATATGCCTTTCTCGTAGTCGAAAAGGTTGGAAGGATCGGTAACAAGCGAAACGACCTTCATGTTCCTGTATTTTGCAACATTGGCAGAACCAATGAAGTATGTCTTTGTGATTATAGCACTCTGTCTGCCCTGAGAGTCAACTGCTATGGCACGTACCACAGCAGCCTTGAGAACGCCCTCGTCGGGAGCTAAGACATCGGTATAAGCAGATATATCTGTTCTTGCGCTGTACTTGTTGGGCTGGCTCGTCATATCCTGAACAGTTATGGGAGAACCGTATCTCTGTGACTCTGTTGTAGGATCGCTGCCGTCAGTTGTATAATATACAGTAGTTCCCTGGGGTACTTCGATGCTGAGTGCGAAGCTGTTGTCATAGAAGCCGCTCTCGGCAGAGAAGGAAGGTGTTCTTACTGCATTTGAGCCCTCGGGAGCTGAATTATTTGCTCCGGGAGTGGGCTTGAGTACGTAATACTCACCGCTGCCGTCGGGATACTGTCCGTAGGATGTATCCTTAGCCATATCGGTAAATGTTATCTTTGATGCAACATTGCCTGACTTATCTGTAAGCACGAGCATCTCGCCGCTGGTGGAAAGTCCGAAAGGTGCAACTGCACTGTTTGTCTCTCCCGCTGTACCGTCGCAGAAGAAGATCTTTCCTGTATTGGGCTGAAGAACTGTGCCTGAAGGTATAGTGAATCTGTAAGGAGTATCCTCCTTGTCGCTTATACCCCAGCCGCTGATATCAACTGCGCTGCCAGAGTTGTTGTAAAGCTCGATCCAGTCATACATACCGCCGTCAGGTGCAGCGTATGTCGTGTTCTTGGGGCAGACCTCATTGATAGTAACGCCTGCTGCCGCAGAAGCTGAAGGTACGGGCATCATTCCTGCTGTGCCGAGCAGAAGAGCAAGACTCATTATGCCTGCACCGGTTCTTTTGGCTGTTTTCTTTAACATTGCATATCCCTCCATTGTGATCTTTCATTGTTTTTTAACAGCTGAACGCTTTTAAATGTTTTTTGAATTCATTGTTTTTGAGTATTCCCATCCCGATTTTACGTCCAATTTATGTTTTTATCATAGGTTTTCAATCTTAAAATAATCTTAAAGTAAACTTAAAGTAATTTAAGCAACCTATTTTGCACAAAAATCAGTTTTTTCAAGCTATTCCGTACTTTCAGCCTAACATTATTCATAAACAATGTCAACCGAAACCGCAAAAACTGCACAAAATGACAAAAGTCAGCAATAAATGATGCTCAAGGTGAAAAATCACAATATCTGTTCCACAAAAATCACCTCACAGAGGGCTTTTCTGCTGCCGTTTTTCTATCGATTATTGTTATATTTCTACAAAACAGGCTTTGTTTTTTCTATATTGTGTATTATATCAAATTTAGGCAAAATCTATTGACTATATTGAAATCATATGGTATTATATTATTATACTAAAGATAATATATCTGTCCAAACATGTTTTGTTATGGAACATTCTCGGAAGGAGCCTGCTATGAGCGATAATTCAAATAATCAGTCTGTTCCCGGCTCAGGCTACCGTGTTTTCAGATTAGTAAAGAAGCTTTTCGTGTATCTGTTCGCTGTGTGCATAATCGCGGCGGCTATAATGTTCGCCACCAGCCACAGCCCCAACAAATCATTTTTCGGCTTCAGATACTACACTGTTCTCACACCTTCCATGAGTCCTACTTACAAAACCGGGGATATGGTTTTTGTCAAGCTTGAGAATGCAAATGACATCAATGTGGGCGATGTGATCACCTTCAATCCTTCAAGCAATTCCGACGCTTATCTTACTCACCGCGTTACGGAAAAGCTGGTGGATTATGAAGGGACAGGTGCAACCTGCTTCAGAACAAAGGGCGATGCCAATGCTTCGGAAGATACAATGCTCATAGATCAGGACAGGGTTATCGGCAGTGTCAAGTTCAGTATCCCGAAGCTGGGTTACATCATAAGGTTCATACAGCTCAGATGGTATTTCGTCGCAGCACTTATCGTACTGCTCTGGATATTCTTCAGGCTGTTGAATAAATATCTGGCTCCTGATACAAAAACAGAACAGGCTGTTCCGTCAGAACAAAAAACGGAGTGACAGTATATATTAATTAAGAGAGGTGCAGGTTATGAAAAACAATAATGAGAAAAAGGATAAAAAAATCCTTATAGGCGCATTGGGGGTTGCCGCTGTTATCGCAGCCGGAAGCACCTTCGCATGGTTCACATCCAGCGATGAAGTGACCAACAGACTTACTGCTTCCGCAGATTACGGGGTTTCGATCTCCGAGTCGTTCACTCCTCCTACAGAGTGGCTTCCCGGACAGGAAATAAAGAAAGAGGTTGCTGCTGTAAATACAGGCAACATCGCAGCTTATGTAAGGCTTGATCTTAAACACGCTCTTCAGGGCACACAGGCAGGAGACGGCGTTGCTTATTCATCGTCTGTTGCTACCACCGGTCTTACACCGCTTACTGCTAACGAGATCAAGACTCTCGAGGCAGGAGGCTATCTCGCATATACCGATGCTGAAGACGTTCCAACAGGCGCTGTTACCGCTACTCCCACTGCAAAGGGACTGTATATCTACCGCAGACAGATCACCGACGGTCTGGCTTATTCGGGATATTACTGCGACGGTGCAGACAACTATTACGGCCTTGTTACCACAAAGCTGGATAACGGCGATATTACTGTTGACGCTGTTCTTACTCCCACAATGCAGCAGCTGCTGCAGGCGACGCAGACTATGGCAAGCTTTCGGCAGTCAGCGGCGTAAAGCTCCAGAATACAAAGGCTCTTGTTACAGGTGATCCCACATCCACTCTTGCAAAGAAGGATGCTTCCGGCAAGTGGACAAGCGCAGAATGGGCTGATGCAACTCACATCCTTGTTACTTATCCCGGAGCTGATACAACATCTGCTTTAAAGACAAATGACGATATCGTCTTCGTCCTGGAGCTTGATGAAAATGCAAAGACAAACTGGGCATATAAGAAGGATCTTACCAATAATGGTAAAGATGTTGACGGTTACTTCTATTACAACAGTCTCGTTGCGGCAGGAGCTACCACAGAAAAACTTATCACATCGGTTACTCTGGACGATTCCGTTCAGGCCGGTGCATATCTTGATATAACATACGACCTGACTGTTGGCCTCGACAGCGTTCAGATGACAAAGGACGAGGGCGGTACATATCAGAGTAATTCGATCACACCTTGGGTAGCCGGTGCAACAGTTGACGGAGGTACAGGCGCACCCAACTGGGGTTAATCCTGAACAACATTAAAGTCTAAGTCATAACAAAAGGAGGAAAGAGCATGAGAGTAAAAGCATTTATTGCTGCTCTGTGCAGCTCTTTCCTCCTTTTTGCTCCCTCTGTACGCACCGCAGCAGCTGTACATCTCCCCGACGGCGCAGTAAAGGGACTTCCCTCTGATCTTACAGCAATGGACTCGGAAGGAAATGTGGTAAGCAGCAGTACGGGCGAATACTTCTTCCATGTGGAGGATATGACCTACGGCGAGACCTACACAAAGGACGTCCAGCTCATGAATCTCCGCGAGGATAAGGCCTACCATATCTACTTCTATGTCGAACCTGTTTCCAAAAACGGCGAGATAGACCTTGAAAAGGAAGTGGACTGTACCATGAGCCTCGACGGAGAGAAGTTCTATGAGGGAAATGTAAACGGCAAGGGCAATATCGACCTTACGGAGAACGTCAAGGATCTGGGCTGCTATCAGCCGGGTGAAAGCCATACCCTCTCATGCAGCGTGGTATGGTCGGGACTTGACGAGAATATGAAGCACCTGAAGGAGGGCGAACGCTTTGTCACTGACAAGGGTATAACCATTGTCCGAGACAAGGATGGCGACAGACACGTTGAGGGCGAGATAATCTTCAAATGGATATTCTACGCCGCTGTGGACGAGGAGTTCACTCCTCCCGACACAGGTCTGCTTTCCATAAAGAACAGCTTCTGGCTGTGGTGCATCGCCGTCTCGGGAAGCCTTGTGGCAGTAATGGCACTGCTCCTGCTGATAAAGAAGAGAAAAGATAAAAAAGAAGAGCTATGAAAAAAATCATAATTATAGTTTCTGTATTGCTTCTCCTGAGTGTGGGAGCTTATGCAGGCTGCCGCTTCGGAAAGGATGTATACCTGCCGAAGAAGCGTACCGCCGAGGCTCTCGACAAGCAGGAGAAGCTTTTTGACAGAGTCCGCCCCGATACGGAGAAGGCCTCACAGGCTGCAAGAGAACGAGCCGAAGGCAAGACTGCCGCAATGACTGAGAATAGTACAGAAGCCGCTGAATCTCCTATCGCTGAATGCAGCGAATTCTGTCCCGATACCGTGGGCTGGCTGGATATTCCCGACACCAGACTCAGCTATCCCATAGTACAGTGCTCGGACAACAGCTTCTATCTGAATCACGGCCTCGACCGTGAGAGCGATCCCTTCGGGCTGCCTTTCCTCGATTACCGCTGCAAGGGTGATTTCTCTGGATACAACTCCATAATCTACGCCCATAATTTCGAGAATATGGATATGTTTGCAAATGTGGGACTGTTCAGGGACCGTGAATACTTCGACAGTCACAGTAAGGGACTGCTCATGACAGACAAAGGCTCTGAGGAGATCGAATTTTTCGCCTATGTCTCCGTCCCTGCCGATTCCCCTGTATACAATACCGTTTTCATAACGGAGAAGGAAAAGAAGGCTTACGCGGAGCTGCTGCTGCACAGCGCAGTATGCCGTACAGACATTTCCGCGGAAGATCTGACGGACAAGCGGCTGATACTGCTGTCTACCTGCACTTTTGAATATAAAGACGCCAGAGGCATACTTGCAGGATACCTCTGCGGATAAGGAGCAAAAATGGAAAAGAAAAAAGCGACCAACTGCGAGACCTGCACTAACTATGTCTACGATGAGGACTACGACTGCTACGTGTGCATGGTCAATCTTGACGAGGACGAGATGTACCGCTTCCTTCAGGGAACCAATTACGCCTGTCCCTACTACCGACTTGACGACGAATACGGCGTCGTAAGACATCAGAACTAATATATCACAGAGCTCCCTGCCGTTCCGTCGGCGCGGAGCTCTGCTGTTTCTGCACAGCTGCCGCTGCAAAGGCCGCCGAGAACGGTTATTATATCACTTTTCGGAGCCGTACCCTGTTCGACAGCCTGTCTGACAGTCCCCGTGAGACGCTCTGCGCCCTTTTCTTCAAGGAGCTGTTTCCCGCAGCTGCTGTAAACTACCATACACGACGAAGGAACCTGCCAGTCCGTGAGCATATGCTCCAGCAGCTCTCTGCTGTCTCTGCCGTCCGTCAGTATTAGCTCTGTATATCCAGTGAATACTTTCCTGCCGTTTATTATCTCGCCCTGCTTTGCGGCACTGTCGGTGCAGTCCCCCGAGACTGTCAGAACGCCTTCTTCGGAAAAAAATGCCATTGTGAGCTCCTTTTCACTGCCTCCCGTTATACAGACTGCTCTGAGATAGCTTTTATCCTGTATTCTTCCCGAGGCGCAGCCCGCCGTAAAAAGCAACGACAAAACCGCAAAAACAGCACATATCAAGACCTTCAAAACTAATATCTCCTTTTTTATTTTTACCAATTAACTGTTTGTTCACTTAAATACGTTAAAATAGCCACATTATTTCCCCTGAAATATGGTAATATTATATTGAGAAATTGTAGGAGGTGAGCCAATGGATCTCACTGACACCTCAGTTAAGAATATAATCAATGTCGTTGATCAATTCGATTATTCTACACAGAATGACAGCTACAATAACAAATTCAGAGAGTGGCGAAAGAATAAGCATAACCCCTACGCATTCAACTTCAAGCTGAACCGTAAGGAAAGCGTGTTCGTGGAAGGCAAGGGCTTTGAAAAGAAGTCCGCCGCTGCTTCCGAGCAGGATACAGTATCAAAAATAATGAATATCGCCGGTATTGCTATGCTGATATGGATATTTATCGAAAATATCCTCGGCAGGATAATGGTCGCATTCTGTGATCTCCTGGGCATGGATGTACATACCTCCTTCTTCAGCACCAATATTTACGGCGAAGGCGCTGCCATCGCTCTTATAATCATATCCGTAGTTAAGGTGTTCATTCCCGTAATGTATATCCACAGGAAGCTAAAAATGCCGCGTAAGGTCGAGTTCATGACTACCATGAACCATGCTTTTGATATGTTCGGGGCAATATTCATGTCACTGGCGGTCAGCGCCGTGGCGAGCCTGCCGAATATCTACACAAACAATACCAGACAGGTATTCAATTATTTCCGTGATATAAACTCAGACGCTTCTGTCTGGGGGCAGGAGCAGTTCATACTCTATACTGTATTCGATATAATAGTACTGTCCGTTATTTCAGAGCTTTTCTTCCGCGGAGCCATATTCGGCGCCCTTAGACAGTTCGGCGACCTGTTCGCCATAATCGTGACTACGGCTATGTCGGTGTTACTTGTACAGGATCTGAGAGAAATGCCCGCTGCACTTATGATCTCCGCCGTTGCCTCTGTCGGCATACTCAGGAGCGGCTCCATTTTCACGGCTATATTCGTTCAAGTAATATACAAGATGTACCGCCTTGCACTGGTGATACTCGAGCAGAGCTCTCCCGATACGGTATTCCTTAAGCGTAATTCCTTCATACTCGCCACATTCCTCGTAGGCGTGGCAGGATTTGTGTTCCTGTACCTCATTGGCAAAAAACAGAAGCACCACCGTATCGCTAAATACACCTCGGAGATCTCCGATAAACAGCGCCTTGCCATTGCTGTAAAGAGCTTTCCCGTACCTGCCGTTGCTTGTATCTGCCTGCTGGCAGCACTTATAAAATTCGTTCTTTCGGTGATATAATGGACAGATATATGACACGCGCACTGGAGCTTGCGAGGCTTGCCTTCGACGAAGGTGAGGTACCCGTGGGAGCAGTGGTAGTAAAAAAGACTACGGGCGAAATAATCGGTGAAGGAAGAAATATGCGCGAGGGAGCAAAAAATGCCCTTGCCCATGCCGAGATCATCGCCATAGATCAGGCCTGCCGTACTCTTGGCGGCTGGAGGCTCCCGGAATGTGCGATATACGTTACACTTGAGCCCTGCCCCATGTGCTGCGGCGCCATAATCAATGCCCGTATCGACAATGTTATATTCGGAGCATACGATCTGAAAAGCGGTTCCGCCGCATCTGTGCAGAAGATGTTCGAGCTTCCCTATAACTACCGTCCCGAGGTCACGGGAGGTATTATGGAACAGGAATGTGCCGATATACTCTCGGAGTTCTTCAGGCAGCTCCGCATCCGCAAAAAAATATGACTCTGCGCGCTTATCCGCTGTCGCTGACAGCGGATATTTTTGCGCCCACAGGCGCAAACAGCAGCGCGGCAGCTGCCGCGCAGGCGCGCACCACAGCAAGATCATTCCCGTAGAAGATAAACGCTGCCGCCAGCATCATCAGCAGCACCGATGTGTATCCGAAGCGGCCTGTCTGCGGGAAAAGTCCGCTCATAAGATGAGCTCCAGTTATGACCTGCAAAGCTGCCGAAAAAACCGCAGCCACAGAAAAAAGCAGCAGAAACACGGAATCAATTCGCTGTGCCTCAAAGGGCTGGGAAAGCTGCACTGCGGTTATTACCGGATATTCGGTTATCCCCGAGATCCTGCCTGTCTCCGCAAGAGCCGTAAACAGTACCGCAGCCGAAAGCACTGCCCTTGTTCCGAAATACCATGCTGCCGAGGAAGCCCTGTCCTTTACCATATATGAAAACACAGCAAAACTGCCGAGGCTGCCGCTTGCTGCAAAGCCTCTGATGACTTCAAAAAACGCCCCTCGGCTGTGAGGCACGGTAATATTCGCTGTTTCTCCTCCCGCCAGTGCGCTTAAAAGATCGGCAGCTATAAACAGCGCTCCTGCCGCTCCAACAATAACAGCTCCCCTGGCAGCAGCTCTCAGGCCTGCCCGTGCGCAGTAAAGACATACAACAGCTGTAAGCACCGCCGTAATGAGCCTGCCCCATAATCCGTTCCCCTCCTCGTGGGATATGGATATAATATCGCAGGTACGCAGGAACTCCGCAAAGACGACTCCGCCGCAGAATACAGAATAAACAAGATAGAAAGCCTTTGCCCATCTTTTCAGCTCTCCGCCCTTGCAGACAAATACAAGCATGACCAGAAACTGTAAGGCAATGCCTGCCGATATGCCGCTCACATTCCCAAGTGACACTGCTCCCCTGAGAGAGAAAAGGGTGAACATATCCGAAATGAGCAGCAATGCGCAGAACTGCCCCTTCGATATACTATTCATGATACTCCTCCACTGTAAAGCCGCGGTGCTGGAGCTTTTTTATGCCCCTGCGCACAAGAGTATCGCCCATGCCGCGGCTCCTGAACGGTGAAAACGGAGCTGTATACGGAAATCCGTAGTCCTCGGCAGAGCATATATTCACAAGCACCGCACAGGCAAGAAGACTTACCCCGAATATCCCCAGAGCTCCGCCTGCAATAAGGAAAGCAAGCCTCAGCACCGTCATCTGGGGCTCAAGCTCGGGTACCACCAGTCCGCAGAGCACGGAAAGCGCCGTGACTGTCAGCAGCGGAGTGCTGATAAGTCCTGAATTCACTGCCGCATCACCGATGATAAGGCCGCTGATTATACTTACGGCTCCTCCTGTAGGCTTGGGCAGCCGGACCCCTGCCTCCCGTATCATCTCATACATTATAAGCGCAAATAGAGACTCCGTGACAATGGACAGAGGCGCTTTTTTCTCAGCTTCCACAAGAAGCATGAACAATGTACTGTTGAGAAGCTCGGGATGATACATGACTATTGCGGCATACAGCGACGGCAGCATTATCGCTGTCAGAAAAGCAGCATACTTCAGCCAGCGTATGAATACCGCATAATAGGGCTTGTATGCGTAATCGTCAAGAGTCTGAAATGACTCGCAGAACAGCCTCGGCACTACCACGGCATAAGGAACACCGTCCACAAGCACAGCAACTCTCCCCTCTATCAGCTTTGAACAGAGCACATCGGGACGCTCGGTAGTACCTGCGGTATCGAATATCTCAAACCGCTCCCCCTCCAGAAAAGGGCGGATATATCCTGTACTCAGCACAGCTTCGGTGCCGAGACCGTCCAGAGAACGTCTTATACGCTCCATAAGCTCCTTCGGTACTCTGTCCTTCATATAACACAGGCACAGGTCTGTGTGGCTCTTGCTGCCCTTCACAAGCAGCTCCATGACCAGCTCGGGAGACTTGAGCCTTCTGCGTATCTGTGACATATTGATGCGTATCGTCTCGGTAAAGCCCTCATGTGCTCCCATGATATTGCCTTCGCCCGATGGCTCCTGAACTCCCCTTGAAGCATAGCCCTGCACTCCGAAAGCAAGTCCGCCTGTCATTCCCTCGGCGATAAGCACCGCAAAGCCGGAGTTTATCAGCCTGAAAAGTGTGTCGTAGTCGTTCACCTCGGGACGGTCGGTGGACAGCAGAAGCTCCTCATTTATATAGCGATAGAGCCCGCGGGCGTCCTTTTGCTGAGGGATTCCCGTAACAGGCTCGAATATGAGCTCGGTTATCACGGAGGCAGAGACCATGCCCTCACAGCAAAGCAGAGCACAGTGGATACCTCCCGAAACAAAACGGTTAATAAGCACATCGGAGGAGCCTCCCGAAATACGGCGTATCTCCTTTATACTGCTGTCAAGAGACGGCAGAAGTCCGTTCTTTTCCATACATCTCACCTCAGCGGTAGTGTATGCATTTTTTTCTCCGATATACTAAAAAAGGCAGCTGTGCTCCCTGTCATCTGCCAGATAATTTCTTTCCAGCCACAGTGCAACTCCGTCTTCATCATTGGAAGCCGTTACTTCATCGGCTGCATCAAGCACCTCCTGCACGGCATTTGCTACAGCAACACCTGTACCGCACATTTTCAGCATATCAATATCATTTTTGTCGTCGCCGAAGGAAACGATATCAGCAAGTGATATGCCGCATTTATCGGCAAGAGCATTGATAGCAGCTATCTTCCCTGCTCCCCTCGGCATAAATCCGTACCAGTTCTCACCGCGGTAGCATTGGAGCTTACAACCGAATCTATCTGCAATACCCCGCGCAATATCCTCAGAAGGCAGCTCTGCCACTATCTTGTTGCCTCCGCATCGCAAAGGTTTGTCGTACTCAAAATAGACCGCCTTATGAAGCTTTTCAGACTCTGCGATATTCTTACTGTTCCAATAGACAGTCTTTCCGTTGGCAACGGTTATTTCCGATACAGGAGCAGCCTTCAGCAGCGCGGCTGCGATAGCGTTTGTCTCATCTGCAGTAAACTCGCAGCTGTAAATGCACTCGTCTCCCGAGTGTATCAGCGTACCGTCCGTAGTTATTTCATAGTCAGGCTTCAGAAGCTCTGTATACCGCTCCGCACCTATCCAGTATCTCGCGGTAGCTATAGCAAAAAGAACTCCTTTTTGCCTGCATCTTTGCAAAGCTTCAAGAGTCCTGCCGGAAACAGTACCGTCTGTTTTCAGTAATGTGTGGTCAAGATCTGTAAGTATCAGTTTTTTCATGGCATCCTCCCTTATAAAATTAAGGGTGGACGTACTCGTCCACCCTGTTTATCACTTTTTGATCTTCATGGAAATATCAAAGCACTTGACGGAATGTGTCAGCGCACCGAGAGAGATTATATCCACGCCTGTCTCTGCAACCGAGCGGATATTCTCGGCAGTAACGTTGCCCGAAGCTTCAAGAAGAGCACGTCCGCCTGCGATGGCAACTGCTTCCTTCATCTCGTCGCAGCTCATATTGTCCAGCATTATTATCTCGACCTTGGTATCAAGAGCCTCACGGAGCTCGTCCAGAGTACGGACCTCCACCTCTATCTTGACAGTATGGCCTATCTTCTCACGAAGGGCATTCACAGCCGCAGTTATGCCGCCGTAAGCGTCAATGTGATTATCCTTGAGCATAGCTGCGTCGGAAAGATTGAAGCGGTGGTTCTTGCCTCCGCCCACAGTAACAGCGTACTTCTGAAGCGCACGGAGTCCTGGAAGAGTCTTTCGCGTATCGGTCACGGCAGCCTTTGTGCCTTTTACCAGCTCCACACATTTATTCGTTGCGGTAGCTATACCCGACATATGCTGTAAGAGGTTGAGAGCCGTTCTCTCGCCTTTCAGGAGAGTAAGAGTGCTTCCCTCCAGCTCTGCGATAATGTCGCCCTTATTGACCTTTGTGCCGTCCTGAAGAAGTATCTTAAAGTCAACATCACCGCCTGCCAGATCGAAAACCCTCTTTGCAACCTCGATACCGCAGACAACGCCCGTGTCCTTGGCAACATAGTAAGCGGAGCTTCTGTGGTCTGCGTGGATAAGATTATCCGCAGCAGCGTCGATGTAGTTTATGTCCTCCATAAGGGCAGTAGTGATTATATTGTCAACATAGCATTGTAAAAGCTTCATAATGATCTTCCTTTCAAATTAATTTGCGTGATCCATGAACGTTATCCCGAACGGTCAGCATCCATTTGTGAAATATTCAATCCATTCCACCCCATTTGACCAGCTCGATACCCGTCCACACAAAACAGGCATGGGTTATCAGCCAGCACACTATAAAACCTATCCGCAATCCCCGAAGATCAGGGTCTGCCCCTTCCTTTTCGGCTCTGCGGATACGAGACTTCGCACTGAGGTAATACAGCCCGAGCCATATGATCAGATCACCCACTCCGCAAAGAATAAGAACGATATCAAATTTATCAGGCATATAAAACGACCTCCCGTGCAGCATGGAACGATACACATTCCAAAAAATCATTTGTGCCGTTTACGTCAGATAATGTCCTCACGTCAAGGGGGTCAGGATTTGTATTTTGAGTCGATACACAGGAATTCCTCAAGGGTAAGCCCGGAATCGTAGACCTCCTTGGCAAGCTGCTTGCCGAGGTAGCGCACGTGCCATGACTCATACATATAGCCTGTGATATTCTCCTTGCCCTTGGGGTAGCGGATTATGAATCCGTACTTCCAGCAATTGGCCGCTATCCACTTTGCCTCGGCAGTATTATTGAAAGAACTGCTGGCATTGTTTATATCCATACCCAGACCTGTCTGATGCTCGGAATGTCCGGGCCTTGCGGAATAAGTATCCGCAGCAGCCTTTCCGTCGCGTGCAACATAGTTATTGTAGAGCTCCGACTGATAGGAATATGAACGGAAGCCTGAAACGATAGTCAGATTATAGCCTGCCTTTTTCGCATCCGCCTGCATCTCATTGAAAGCCGCCTGAGCATCGGGAAGTATCTTTCCCGGATTGTAATCCTTCGGCAGAGCATAAGTCTTGTTGGCGATGAGTATACCGTTCACATAGGTTATGCCGTTTTTTACTTCTATCTTCTGACGAGTAAAGGTCTCCTTTGCACCATCAGGCCATGTTACGGTAAAATGCATGGAGTCAGTATGCTTTATCTGCCCCTCTGTGTTATTGTCAGTGCTGCCGAAGTGGAACACTGCGTTGTCACCGTTGGGAGCATACTCAAAACGGCTGATATTACCGCTCTTGTCGGTAAGCTTGCCGCTGAGTCCCTCTATCTCGAAGATCCTTCCCTGAGAGGTCACCCAGCGCCCCGTAAGAAGCTCCGCTGTATTTATACTGTTTTCACAGAAGAACCTGAAGGTCTCTGCGCTGCCGTTTTCCCATTTGAGTACAAAGGAGTTCTCGTTTTCCCAGGTGATAAAGGCAGTCATGGAAACTCCCGAATCCTTCATTTTGAAAACGACTATATCCTCGTCCGATTCAACAGTCAGAGCCCTTGCCTTTCCGGAAGCAGGCTCTATGAGAGTCCCTTCCCCGTCGCCGAAGCTGAAATATCTCTTTGCGCCCATGCAGTCGCCTATCCAGGTGCCTGACGGGAGCTTGTTCCTGCTGCCGATCATAATATCGCGCAGAGCTGCAAGATCAAGCGAATCCACTTCTCCGTCGCCGTTTATATCGGCTGCAATAAACTGATTTTCATTCAGTCCGTAACGTCCGAGAAGGTAGTTTTTCAGCACCACCACGTCGGCTACGGACACTCTGTCGTCGTAATTAAGGTCGCCGTGCAGAAATACCGAGGCACACTCTGCCTTCTGTATCCTGCCGTTCATCATCATTACAGTTGCGATAACAGACGCAGCCAGTCCTTTTGTAGTTTTTTTCATACGTATCACCCCTATTTAAACAAACGTGCGACCTCCCATTAAACTGACTCCCCCAAGTCAGATATTATTATTCCATGACCTCACCGAGGATAATATAAGCAACTGTTACTATCGACTTAGCCAGAACAAAATCCGCGTCCATGAAATATCCGCCGTTGATAAGGTCGTCGCGTATCTCCTTTACGCGCTTGAAGCCCTCGGCAGCAGCCTTTTTATCAGGTATAACGAAGTAACAGTTCTGAAGGATCTTTCTGGTCTCTGTACGGACTCCCTTGGGTATGCGCGGAGCTCCCACATGAGCATCGAACTCAGCCTCCTCAAAGTCCTTCGGCACATCAGCCAGCCTTGAAGCTATGCTGTTTGCCGCATGGCGTGAGAATACAAGAGCCTCAAGAAGAGAATTGCTTGCCAGACGGTTGCTGCCGTGAACTCCGGTATGCGAACACTCGCCGCAGGCATAGAGATTAGGCAGACTTGTCTCGGAATTGTTGTCAACGTCTATGCCTCCCATGAGGTAGTGCTGACAGGGGAATATGGGCACAGGCTCCTTTGTAAGATCGTAGCCCTGCTCAAGAAGGTTCTTGTATATCATCGGGAAGCGCTTCTTCAGGAACTCGCTGTCCTTGTAGCTTATATCCAGATAGAAGTCGGTTGAATTCTGCTTTCTCGACTCCAGCACGATAGCGTGGGATACAACGTCTCTGGGAGCAAGCTCAAGGCGCTCGTCGTAATTGTGCATAAAGCGCTCCTTCTTGCAGTTGAGCAGATGAGCTCCCTCGCCTCTTACAGCCTCCGAGATAAGGAAACATTCACGGGTAGCGCGGTTATTGAAGGCTGTGGGATGGAACTGAACATAGCTGAGGTTCTTTATCTTGGCGCCCATCTCATAAGCAAAGGTTATGCCGTCGCCGGTGGCTATGGCGGAATTTGTGGTGAACTGGTATACTCTTCCGATACCGCCTGTTGCAAGGATCATAAAGTGGCAGTTACAGGTCTCATAGGTATCGTCGAACAGCTTCAGAAAAGCGGAATAGCCTGTCTTTGTCTGCTTGACGCTGCACATCATGGTATTTTCCATGATAGTTACATTGCTGAGCTTCTGAACGTTTTCCAGCAGAGTAGTGGTTATCTCCTTACCCGTAGCGTCGGCGTGGTGGAATATACGGTGGTGACTGTGACCGCCCTCAAGGGTGCGGTGGTATGTGCCGTCGGGGTTCTTGTCAAAGTCAACGCCAAGCTCTATGATACGTTCAATATCCTGTGCAGCCTCGCTTACGAGGGTATGTACTGCCTCAACGTTGTTCTTGAAGCTGCCTGCGATAAGGGTATCATTCTGGTGGTACTGTATATTATCCGAAGGAGAGTTGTAAACGCCTGCGATACCGCCCTGAGCAAGTGAGGAATTACAGAGAGGGAGGTCTCTCTTGCATATGATAAGTATATTGAGCTCTCTGGGCAGATTGATTGCTGCGTAAAGTCCTGCGGCTCCGCAGCCTGCTATAATAACATCATAATTTTTTGACATGATAAGGACCATCCTTTTCAGAAAAATCTTTTCATTATCATTATATCACATTCATTGCCGCTTGTCACTAAAAATATAAAAAAAATACAGCTCCTTCCCATTATTTCACGGCAGTATCCCGCCGCAGGAGCTATTATGTCTGCCCGTGCGATATTATAAAAAAATATCCCTGAAACAGATCAGGGATTATTACAAAAATATCTTTCCGTAAGAATATCTCTTACCGTATAATTCAGTATCTTTACAAGTATATTCTCGGTCCTGCTCTCTTCCTTTTCTGAAAACACATACAGAGGATAGGGCATGCCTGCGTGCATACTCATATTGCGCTTGAAATAACAGTACCTGCACACCATAAAGGATATCCTTTTTTTCACATTGGAAGCCGTGCAGTTGTTGACAAGATCCGGAAATTTTTCTTTGGCAGCTGCAAAAAGCAACCCGCCCAGAAGGCTGTCGAAATCAGTCTGTTCCGCGAACAATCCATCAAGAAGCCTCTTAAATTTTGCTTTCCTGTCGTTGTTGGAAATACCGTTCTCAACATATTTCTCCCAGTCCAGACTGTTCCAGACGCTGTCGTCAAGGCCTATTATGTACTCAGTTGTTTTGTTCATATTCAGCTGCGGGATATATTCCCAGAGCTCATCCAGTTTATCCTGCTCCTTCCCTGTCCTGTGTATTTCGGTATACAGAGCATTCAGACTGCTCCATGCAGCACGCATGGAATCATGGGGTGAATTTCCCGAAAGCTGTGAATGAATAAAAAAGGTCATGGAATTATACAGTGCCTTTCTCTCTTCAGTATCCCCCGTAAACACCCTGCTGAAGTCCGGCCTTCTCAGCTTAATATCCAATTTACCGCCGGACTGATCGTTGAGCTTATTTTTCAGATCATACAGCTCCTGCTCGCTGTCTTCTGCCGCAAAAACCGCCGCTCTGCACTCGGGAATGCTGCCCTTAGCAAGCATATAGCAGCATAATGCCTTCTTCAGATGATTCATCACATAGCCGTTTTTCTGATCACGGAAATCTTCCCATTTTTTCTTATAAGTTCTTGTAAAACTTATTCTGATGCCGCTATATTTTAGCGAAACCATGTCCGCTGTATGATTACTGCTTATATACGAATTGCCTTCATATATGACAGTGTCATTATTGTTATCAAATTCGATTTCCAGATAGTATTCATAGGACTTTGCCATTATGTTTTCCTTTCAAAAAATCCCGACCGAAGTCGGGATCCTCTAAACTGTTATTTGTTCTTTTTCTTCCATTTCAGCAGCACGAACGCCGTCAATCCCGTCAGGAAAGCTGTCAGTGAGAGTGCCACCCATGTATAGTTGAACGGTATATCGTCGGTATTGATGCCGTAAAACGCAAACATAATATTTGGCACCTGAAGAATAATTGTTACGATAGTAAGTCTCCACATAACGATATTCTGGTTATTGGAGATTATCGACGAGAAACCGTCCATCATACTGGAAAGGATCCCCGTATAGATGCTTGACATCTCGATGGCCTGCTTCATCTCGATGAGAACGTCCTCAAGAAGATCCTGATCCTCATCGTAGAGCTTTATAACTCTTCCGCGGAAGATCTTCTCTATGGTGGCTTCATTGGCCTTGAGAGAAGTTGAAAAATATACGAGTGACTTCTCAAGAGCAAGGAGCTGCATGAGAAGCTCGTTCTTCATGGCATCATGGAGCTCCTGCTCGGCAGCGGATGAGATCTTATCTATCTGTTTCAGATAAGTAAGGAACAGCGCCGAGATCCTCAGAAGGAGCTGCAACACGAATCTTGTCTTGAAATCGGGGCGAAGATTGCGTATTCCGCCTCTTGTAGCCTCGTTGATTATCTGTGTCTCGCGTATGGATATAGTAAAAACGTAATCGTCCGTAACTATGATACCCATAGGCAGAGTATAGAAGTTCTTGGTCCTATCCTCGTCCACAGCGGATACAGGGGTATCTATGATGACCAGGGTCTGTTCGTCCTCTCTTTCGATACGCGACGACTCCTCCTCATCGAGAGCGGACTTAACGAATCCGCTGTCTATGCCGTAATCCTCTATGAGCTCTCTTACCTCCTGCGGAGTGGGATCTACGACCGATACCCAGCAGCCAGCTGATGGAGCTTCACACTGGGTAAGAACTCCGTTGATATAACTATAGAAATTTATCATTTTCTGCACACGGCTGCCATAAAGAGCGGCAGCCTGCTCCTTTCGCCGTTATTCACTTCGGCAAAAGGCGTACTGTATGACGCGCCGATCAAGCCTTGAAAGGTATGCCGTCAGAACGGTATCAAGATCTGATCGCCACATCAACAGTCTCTGCCGAAGCGTGGAATGTCCTTCAAATTCCCATACGGGTCAGAACTCATTACTGCACCTCCTTAAAATCATAGTGTGTAATTATTATATCAAATTTTCAATGTGATTACAAGTATTTTTTGAAAAAGAATTTCTGCCCTCTGTTTTCCTCTGCAAAAAGGAAGCCCTCCGTCCCGAAGGACAGAGGGCTTGACACAGCGTATCATCTGTTGAATTGTTAGCGTACCTCATTTTAAAAATGCCAATTAATAACATTCATGTCTTTGCGCAACGAAGTAATTGTATATTTCATCAGGCATAGGAGCACGCTCCCTTCCGTTTCTGTTTACTGCTTTCAACGTGAAGTACAGCTCATATGAATTTCCGTCACTTCCTTTGACATAAGCCTCGGGAGGACGTCCGTCAACATGGAAGTCATATTCCCAGGGCGTATATGCAAGGCTGCTCAGCATATTATTGATCCATTCGCCGTCCTCGGGATTCCATGTAAGGGTGGGTATATATCCCGGGGGATGTTCGGGTGTCGGGCGCTCGGTAACAGGCTCAGTAGGTTCATATACAACAGGCTCCTTTGTAGTTACCGTTGTGGGCTTCTGGGTAGTCTGTGCCTTGGTGACGGTAGTCCTGAGAACGGGGAGCTGTGTGGTCTTAGCCCCTGTGGTCACTTTTTCCCTGCCCTCGGGCTCGTTATTCTCCTCCTGCGGCTCACCGTTGTTCTCCTCCCGGGGAGTTTCCGTGCTTTCCTCTCGGGGAGCATCGGTCATGGGCTGTTTATCTTTCTCCGCAGCAGTTGTATTTTTGCTTTCTTTTGTATCTGTTTCTGTTGCAGCAGCCCTGCCCACGGAAGTCACCTCCGCGGTCTCACCGCTGCCCTTTGCCTTTGTGCCCATGTCCTCGGTAGTCTCCGTGACAGCCACGTTGCTCACCTCATCAAGCAGTGGCGGACGGTTCTTCAGCATAAGGGCTCCGCCTGTGCCGACGCCTGCAATGAGCAGCACCGCGGAGGCAGCAGCTGTGATCCTGCGCCATACTATGCCGCGGTATCTTTCAACTCCCGATGCGTCTGCTGCATTTCCGTTTTCCGTATCCGAAAGCTCTGACGTTTTTATCTCGGCTTCTTTTATGATATCCTCGTCGATAAGGTCTATGACCTTCTGATACTTCAGCTTATTCATGATCGTAGCCCTCCTTCTTTAAATATTCCTTCAGCTTTTTCCGCATCCTGAAAAGATAGGTGGCGGCTGTCCGTTCCTTTATCCCGTAATATCCTGCTATTTTAGCAAGGCTGTCTCCGTACCAGTAACGCCTTACGAATACCTTCCTGTGAAGCTCGTCCTGGGTCCTGAGAAAACGGCTCACAGCCTCCGCCAGGGCTTTTTCCTCACCGCTGCCCTCTCTGTAATCCGGTATACATTCGGCAAGCTCATCCAGTGAAACGGTGAAATTACTGCTGCGTTTTTCTGCGGAATTATATTTGTACCTGTCAAGCGCCTTGTTTTTTACTGTATGGCAGAGATAGCTCTTCAGATCATCGGGAGCATCGGGCGGTATCTTGTTCCACACCTCGTAATATGCGGAATTGACACATTCCTCGATATCCTCACGGCAGGAAAGTACATTTCCTGCTATATAGCAACACAGCTTATCGTATTTTCGTTTAAGCTCTGCTATCGCCCTTTCGTCTCTTCTGCGGAACAGCTCTGTTATTGAAGCGTCATCCATGGCTGAGCCTCCTTTCCAGAGGTAAGAGTTCCTCTTATCTATATATTTGAATTATAACATGAAATATTTCACTCCTGCAAATATTTTTCCATAGACTCAGCTTTTCTGACAGGACAAAAAAAGAGCTGCCGGACTTGAATGTCCGACAGCTCTGAGTGACTTCAGATCACTTACTGATCATCGCGCTTTCTTGAACGGGCAGCAAATGCAGCGGCAGCGCCGAATGCAAGTATTGCAAACGCTGTACCCATGCCCTTTACGCCTGTCTTTGGTGAATCGCTTGTGACCTTCTTTGTTGTGGTCTTAGCCTTTGTAGTAGCAGGAGCAGTTGTAGTAGCTGCGCCTGTGGTTGTTACAGAAGCCTCTGTAGTTGTTTCAGCAGAAGTTGTAGTAGTTGTGGTTGTTGTGGTAGTAGTTGAAGTCGATGTTGTTGTTGTAGTCTCAGCAGTAGTTGTTGTAGAAGTTCTTGTTCTGTCAGCGTCACCGCCGTCAACCGATACCTTTGTAGATGTGGTATACTCTTCTGCGCGCTGGTCTGTAGAAACAGTGGTCGTAGTTGTTGTGGAAGTTGTAGAAGTCGTAGTTACGATTCTCTCATCTACCATTACAACTGTATCGCTGTCTGTTACAATACCGTCGATTGTAGCAAGCTTTCCTTCACTGACTGTGAATGAGATGCTTGTAGCCACTGCAAATCCCGTAGGTGCTGCCAGCTCTTCAAGAACGTACTTACCGTCCTCAAGAGTTACAGTTGTAGCAGATTCACCTGAGTACCAGATGAGAGCCTTGCCCGAACCGCTTTCAACAGATGCGCCATCGCCGACGGCTATTCTGCCCTCTTCGAATTCGATCTCTCTGCCTTCACGGTCTGTACCCTTAAGTGTGAGCTTAGCACCGGGAACCTCTTCACTGTATACATCCTGCTTATCGATCTTTACAACAGCCAGAGTTGTGGTCGTTGTAGTTGTCGTAGTAGTTGTAGTAGTGGTCGTGGTCGTAGTGGTGGTTGTTGTGGTTGTGGTTGTAGTTGTGGTCGACGTCGTTGTGGTTGTGGTAGTAGTTGTTGTCGTGGTAGTAGTTGTTGTAGTGGTAGTTGTGGTGGTAGTTGTCGTAGTCGTTGTTGTTACGATACGCTCATCTATCATCTCTACTGTGTCATCGGACTTGCCGCCCTTTACTACCTTGCCGCCTTCTACTGTGAATGTGATCTTGCTTGCCTTCTCGTAGCCCTTCGGTGCTGCCAGCTCTTCAAGAGTATATGTGCCGTCCTCCACGCTTACGATTGTCTTTTCTTCTCCTGACAGCCATACCAGTGCTGTTCCAACGCCGTTGATCTCCGTTCCGCCCTTGCCTACTGTAAGCTGGCCGTCCTTGAAGACTATTGCGTTGCCCTTGCTGTCCTTACCTGTGAGAGTAAGTCTTGCACCCTTGACTTCCTTGCTGTTCATTGCGTCTACCTTATCGATATTCACCTTCGCAAGTGTTGTCGTTGTGGTCGTGGTCGTCGTTGTGGTGGTTGTGCTTGTCGTCGTCTTCGACGTTGTCGTTGTCGT
>NZ_ATAX01000013.1 GCF_000571935.1 Ruminococcus flavefaciens 007c
TTGTAGTAGTTGTGGTTGTCGACGTTGTTGTAGTAGTCGAAGTTGTCGTGGTAGTTGTTGTTGTAGTTGTCGATGTTGTAGTTGTGGTGGTCGTTGTCGATGTGGTGGTAGTTGTAGCCTCCGCATCATTTACTTTGATAACACCCTTTGCCTTATCAACTAAGTAATAACCTGTTTCGGAAGCTGCATCAGCTGCCTCCTTGAGGTCCTTACCGCTTGCTGATATGATCTTGCTTCCCTTTATTGTAAAGTTCAGCTCGGAAGGAATAACAGTGTATGTCTTGTCACCGTCGATGACTTCGTCGCCATCCTCCCTGAGGGTATAATCGCCGTCCTTGAGAGCTTTGATGATCTTTGCAGTATCACCCGAGATCCACTGGATACCGATTACATTGCCTTCGCTGTCCACAACATTTGAGAAGTCCTTATCAGCCTTATTAGCCTCTGTTATCGTTGCCCAGTCGATATTGTAGTTTGTTATCTCTATATGAGCATTCTTTACTTCATTATCGCCTGTGATATCATGCTTGCTGATTGTGAACTCGTTGTTGGTATCTTCAACTACAAGCTTGCCGTTTTCATCTACGTAAGCCTTACCGTCCGTTACTGTGCTTACATTTGTTACATTGCCCTTTTCGTCAATATCGAATGTGAACTTTGTAACCGTTGTGAAGCCGTCAGGAGCTGCTGTCTCTTCGAGTGAGTAGGTTCCCTTCTTCAGACCTGTGAAGTTTACGTGGTTGCCTGTGAATTCGTATGACTTGTCCTTGGCTGTAAGTGTCTTTGATGATGCGCTTTCGCCTTCACCCATGCTTACAGTTACGTTTTCAAGTGTTGCTCCTTCGTCCTCTGCTGAGAGTACGAATGTTGCACTTCCTGCACTTGCAGGTATCTCCTCACCGCCAAGAGCCTTCTTGTCCAGTGTGAGACCTGTCTTGTCATCCTCTACTACGAGGTGACCATTTTCGTCTACGTAAGCCTTGCCGTCTGTTACTGTGCTTACATTTGTTACATTGCCCTTTTCGTCAATGTCGAATGTGAACTTTGTAACTGTTGTGAAGCCGCTGGGAGCTGCTGTCTCTTCGAGAGAATAGGTTCCCTTCTTCAGACCGATAAATCTTACATTGTTGCCCTCAAAGGTATATGAAGCATCCTTAGCTGTAAGCTTCTTGCCGCTTGTAGCTGTTCCTGTGATAACCTCAACACCTTCAAGTGTATTGCCTTCACCCTCGGGCGCGATCACGAATGTTGCATTGCCTGCGCTTGCAGGTATCTCTTCGCCGCCGAGTGCCTTCTTGTCAAGGAGTACATTGGTCTTATCGTCCTGTACCTCAACGGTCTTTCCGTCGTCCTTGATCTTTACATCGCCGTCAGTTACTGTATCAACACCTGTGACCTTGCCGTTTTCAACAGTAAATGTGAACTTGGTAACTGTTGTGAAGCCGCTTGGTGCTGCTGTCTCCTCAAGGCTGTACTTGCCGTTCTTGAGACCTGTGAAGTTTATGCTGTTGCCCTCAAAGGTGTAGGACTTTGTGCCTTCCTTGAGAGTCTCGCCTGCGGCTGTGCTTGTAGCTACTGTTACTCCGCCAAGATCGCCGTTCTTGTCCTCGGCTGTGAGAACGAACTTAGCGCTGCCTGCTTCTGCAGGGATCTCCTCTCCGCCGAGTGACTTCTTGTCAATAGTAACTGTTGACTTTGCATCCTCAACTACGAGATGACCGTTTTCATCCACGTAAGCCTTGCCGTCTGTAACTGTGCTTACATTTGTTACATTGCCCTTTTCATCAATGTCGAATGTGAACTTTGTAACTGTTGTAAATCCGTCGGGAGCTGCTGTCTCTTCGAGAGAATAGGTTCCCTTCTTCAGATATTCAAATGTTGCATTGTTGCCGTCGAACTCTGCGGAGCTTACCTTTCCGAGAGCCTCGCCTCCGTTGAGCTTAACGCCCTCGAGAGTGCTTCCTTCGCCCTCAGCTGTGAGAACAAACTTGGCTTTGCCTGCTTCCTCGGAAATAGGCTCACCGCCAAGTGCCTTCTTATCAAGCTTGATAATGGGCATATCCTCTACCTTGACGCGTGTGCCGCCGTCAACTGCTGTAACGACTCCGTCTGTAACTGCGCTTGTCTTTGTTACAAGACCGTCAGCAACAGTGAATGTAAACTCGGAAACTGTTGAGAATCCATCGGGAGAAGCTGTCTCCTTCAGTGAATACTCACCGTCCCTGAGATATTCTAACTTAGTGCTGTTGCCTTCAAAATCGAAGGTCTTTACCTTGCCGAGAGCCTCGCCGCCATTGACCTTGACGCCCTCCAGTGTAAGATCGTCGCTCTTAGCTGTGAGAGTAAAGTGTACATCGCTGCCCTTTATGATCTCTCCGCCGAGGTCGGTCTTGTCAATAAAGAGTGTGGGAGCATCTTCAACGATGATGCGTCCGTCCTCGCCTACGCTTACCTTGCCTGTTGTATCAGCAAGTGATACCTTTGCAACATTGCCCTTCTCATCAACATCGAATGTGAATGAGCTTACTACGGAATAACCGTCAGGAGCAAATGTCTCGGTAAGCTTGTATGTACCCTTCTTGAGGCCTGTAAAGGTTATATTGTTATCGCTGCAAACGATATTCTCAGCTTTGTCTGTATCCTTGAGAGCCTTTTCGCCGTTGATGCTTACACCGTTGAGTGTAGCGCCTTCGCCTGCTGCTTCAAGAGTGAACTTAGCCTGTCCTGCCTCTGCGGGGATAGTCTTTCCGCCGAGAGCCTTCTTGTCCAGAGTAACTGTACCCTGCTTTGTGTTGAGAAGAGTCTCGCTGTTTCTTGTGCTTACGATCTCGCCTGCGGCATTCATCTCAGCGATAACGCCGTCAACGATAGTAAATGTCTTTGCCTCGGCAGACTCATAGCCGGTGGGAGCATTTGTCTCCTCGAGCTTGTACTCACCGTCGAGAAGTCCCTTGAATGTTCTGGGATTCTCACTTGATGTGTTCCACTCTGCCGATTCGCCTTCCTTGAGACTGTCTGCACCCGCAACGGGCTTTACAGCCTTGGCAGCAGATGCCTTTACGAATGTGAGCTTGAGGTCTGCGCCCTCAGTTGTGCCTTCGGGAGCTGTTGAACCTGCTGCATCGAATGTCTTTGTGATATTTATCTCCGAGATGTCATCCATGATTATGAGATGTGAAGCATCGTCGGGATCAATAACAGCCCTGCCTGTTGTGGAAGCTCCTGTAACAGTGATCTTGCCGTCTGTTATGTTGAAACTGAACTCGGATTCAACCTTTGTATATCCGTTAGGTGAAGCTGTTTCCTTGAGTACATAGTCTCCGTCTGCAAGACCTGTCATGGAAGCGTCTCCGCCGCTGAAGGAATACTTTGTTCCGTCCTCAGTGAGATCTGCCATTCTGGAAGTCTTTATCTCGGGAGCGCTCATCTCGGTTCCTATAACGGTTATCTCATAGACATTGCCGTCACAGGTAACTGTGTAAGTGCCGTCGCGGAGGCCGTCCAGCTTGATGCTGCCGTCAACGACCTTTCCTGTGTACTCGTATACGTTCTGGCCTGAGGAAGCATCAGCATCATTTACCTTTACATTATTAAATGTGGGTCCGATGATCCTGAATTCCTTGCCGTCCTCTAAGCCCGTGATCTTTACGCCCTTGGAATCAAGTGTCGTACCGATGGACTTCTTTACTGTCTCTGCCAGCTCGGGAGCGGGAACTGTGATATTTCCGAGAGCCGAGCCGTCCTTGGCTGTAAGCTCGAACTCAGCACCTTCGATGATCTTGGCGCCCATATCGCCCTTGCTGATTGTTACTGTCTGCTTCTTGTTTACAATGTCTGCGAGCTTCTGAGCGCTTGCAGCGGAGATATCTCCTGTTGCTGTGAGCTTGCCCTCAGAGTCTCTTGAAACAGAGAAGGTCCTTGCCTTCTTGTCTGATGCATAGCCTGCGGGAGCGCTTACCTCTACGATGGAGTAGTCGCCCTCGGGGAGGCCTGTGAATACTACGTCAGAGCCTGTTGAGTACCACTCAAAAGCTGCTGATCTGTCACTTGCGAGATTTCTGATCTCGTTGTGTGAATTATCAAGTCTGTAAGCCTGCTGACCGTTCGCATCAGTGCTGTACGCCTTGCCGTCTGCTGTAAAGTAAGCAGAGCTGTGAGCCTTTACAGTGCTGAGGTCAGCGCCGCTTGTGCTTGTGAGTCGGAGAAGAGCACCTGCAACGGAAGTTCCCTCTGCATTTGTCTTGTTCTCCATGACAACGAAAACTTCATCTGTAAGAACGATCTGTTCTTCCTTTCCGTTAACCTTGCCATTGTCTATTCTGAACTCCATGGGCTTGATGGGCTGATAGCCGATAGGTGCGATCTCTGTGAGCTCATAGAGTCCGTCGGGAAGTCCCTCGAATTCGATGTCGAGACCGACCGTAGTCCATGTGATAGTATCTTCGCTGTAAACAGGCTTGCCGTTCACGCTGTCGTCCAGGCTTGACTTTACGCCCGAATCGAGCTTGCTTCCTTCTTCAGCAGCTGCCTTGAGCTTCAGAGTGAGCTGAGCTCCGGAGATCCTCTCCTCAGCCGATGTGAAGGAAACGTCTGAATCTGTCTCGTTCTCTACGGTAAGAGTATCCGAGAGCTTTGCGATCTTGATCTTGGAAATGATACCTTCGCCTGTATTGGCTACTGTTATCTTCTTGTTTCCTGCTGTTACGCCGTTGCCTTCATAGGAAACAGTGTAGCCCTTGGGAACATTTTCCTCGACGACGTAGTAATAGTAATTATTGCCGTCAATATCTGTCTTTGCAAGATCAATCCATGTTTCTTTCCAGCTGTTTGCCTCTTTGAGTGTCTTTGCCTCGCCGATCTTCTTTGCTGAAATTGCTTCACCGCTGATCTCTGTAACCTTGCCTCCCGCAACCGTAAAGGTAAGGTCCGTGCTTGACATACCAGATCTTCTTGTGTATGTGTACGTACCGTCTTCAAGCGTAGATGTTACTTCGTCGCCAGACTTCTTGAAAACTACCTCTGTTGAGGGCTCTGCGCCGGGAGCGCCGCCTGTAACGATACTGATGGTCTTTGCGTCTGTATCTGCCGAAAGAGTCTTTGATGCTCCGGGACCGCCCGCGCCGGGGCCGCCTGCTCCCTCACGGTAAGCCGACATTCCTGTTGCAAGACTTACTGCCCTGACAGCGTCATCAAATTTGTTTGCAACGCTGAACTCGTCAAGAACGTTCTTGAGTCCGCCCTTGCCTGCACGGTAAAGTGAGATCTGCACCTCATCTCCGCTGTGCTTTTCGTCTCCGTCGCTCCAGGATTTCTCAGCAGAAACGCTGATGGTCTTTTTTGTTGAAAGAGGATTCTTGAAGTAAGCCGCGTGAGTCTCGTTGGTAGCGTCTATCTTGTTAGCGATGACAGCACCGTTGATCTGGCCTACCTTGAAGTCACAGTCGGGAGCCAGTGCCACACCCATGGGGATAGGAGCTGAACCGCCGAAGTATACCTCTGTTCCGCCTTCCTTTGCATTGTAGAAGTTGAGAATGATATTTGTACCAACATAGCAGGTCTCTTCAGCGCCGTTGAGATCTTCGCCGTCAACGCTGTAATAATGCCATGTCGGGTTCCATGTGAAGCTTTCAGCCTGTTCGAGGTTGATATTGACGATGAGAGTCTGTTCTCCCTCGTATACACCTCCGATAAGGCCTTCTGCTGTACGCTCGCCGCCTACAAGATTGATATCCTTGACAGTGACGTTTTTGTACTTTTCGGCATCGCTTGCATTGATGCTGAGTACATTGGCGCCTTCCTTGGCAAGAGTAAGTGTTGATGTACGCTCCGGATCGAGCAGGGGATCAGGCTCGTCCCAGGGGTCACCGGCATCCCACACGAAATCGGCATATCTTTCACTGAGTTGTGCAAAGTCGTCTGATTTGATCTTGTATTCCTTCTTGAGAGCCTCAAAGTCGATGAACTTGTCACCTGCATGACCTATATAGCCGCTCGTGCCGAGCTGTGAGCTGATCCTAAGGAAAGTATCCTTTTCTCCGTTTTCATACTGATCCTTAGTACCGAAAAAAACATTTGCAGAGCTCCAACCTGTGAGCTTTGTCGGGTAAGACAGCTGCGTCCTTTTATTTGTTGACGGAGGATTAGTTGAATAATCCACGGTGTCATTAGCCCAGATCTCATAATCCTTCGGCAGCATGGCATCGTTCATATTGTTCATATTCATCGAACAGTATTCCTTGCCCGACTGCCAGTCCTTACCGTGGTCTGCCTCCTCACCCCAGGTTATGCTCTTTGTGATGACGTTGAGCATCTTGACAACATCACCCGAAGGCTTGTTCGGACTTGCGCCCGATCCTTTCTCGACAACGAGATTTGGAGTGGCGATGTTACCGTTTACATGGTTTCTTGTTATGACCTCTTCGAAGCCGAACAGGTGAAAGTCACCTGCTACTCCGAGAGGATTGTTCATGTACCACTGCGTGTCTTCGTACCTGTCAAGTACGGGGAGCCCGTCAGCAGGATGTACACTGTCTGCTACTGCCTGCAGCGGACTCAATCCCGACGGCAACGCATATGTCACAGCCAGAAGTCCTGAGGTAACGCCACTTAAAAAGCGCTTCCCCATCGGTTTTTTCATGGTCATCCCATCCTTTCCTTTTTTGTTTTTTTACAATCCCCCGTAAGTCTACCCTTCTGCTTGTTCGCAGGATGATACCATACAGTTTTTGCACTTATATTATATCATATTAGTATACTATTTGCAATATTTCAGTATTACTAAAAATGAAAAAATTTTGAACGGAAATTGTGCAACTTGTTATTAAAAGGCGACATTTCGGGGTTTTGAATGGATGTTCCACAAATTACCACAGCAGCGGTCAACTGGTTAAACCAATCTGTGTGACTCTTCGTAAAAAACTGTTCAAATTCAACTCCTAGTGATTAAACTTTTAGTATTATTTTACATGCATATAAGCGCATACACTTTTTATATTAGTTGAATGTGTACTATTATTTGAACACTTGTTGGGCTATTTCTGTAAAATGAGCTATTTACAAGTATTCCAAAAAATGGTATTATATAAGTATTGTATTATATCCTCAATAAGAGGAGTAGTAACAAGGAGGAATTTAATATTATGAAAGCTAAGTTCAACGTACGTTCCTTGGTATTGCTGGGCCTTCTGACCGCCGTTGTGGCGCTCTTCTCGCTCACACCCATAGGATCCATACCGATAGGACCGCTGTCCATAACTCTCAACATCATCCCAATAGCAATAGCTGCCATTGCCCTCGGGCCAATAGGCGGACTTATAATGGGCATAGTGTTCGGTCTTTTCAGCTTCGGCCAGTGCTTCGGCATAGGTGTACTCAGCGGAATGGGCGCAATGACACTGGAGATCAGCCCCGTGCTCACATTCATTCAGCGTGTGGTATCCCGTGCTCTTGACGGCCTCTTCGTAGGTCTCATCTTCCTTGGCCTTTCCAAGATCAAATCGACAAAGAAGCTTTCCGTCATCACCGGAATGGTTACAGGCGCAGTCTTCATCGGACTGTTCCTTTCGATCATGCTTCTCATCTGCTACGACGAGAACGGTAAGTACAAAATGTCTGACGGAATGTATAAATTCATGACATCAGGTCTCCCCGTAGCCCTTGTGCTTCTCGCTGTATTCGCAGTCGGCTTCGGACTTGCATGGTGGTTCGTAAACAAAAAGAACCTTTCAAGATTACAGCAGTCATGTGCCGTATCAGGCTTCTCGGCTGCTATACTCAATACGATATTCTTCATGTCCGCGCTGGTGCTGCTCTTCAACCACACAGCAACAGGACTTGACAACAAATACACCATCACCGTAAGCAACGGTGTTATCTCCGAAGTAAAGGACAACAGCGGCAAGGATGTGGATTTCTCCGCAGACGGCAAACGTATCCTCTTCGGCAATGATCTGGTATTCACAGTTGCGGATTCCGACGATGCACTGCCCACGACCACTGATTCCGAGGCAGTTAAATTCGCACTCAGTTCGACAAGCCTCAAAGGTGCTTCACTCAACGGAAGGACGATCAAAGGCAAGTCCGCAAAGTTCAAAGAATCCTACGCAGACCTCAGAGGTCTCAGCGACGGTAAATACACACTCAAGGTATACAAGAAGTTCAACTACATCGACAAGCTCAGAAACGGCAAGAGCATGATGCTCTTCCTGATAACTTCAGTAGGTATCAACGCACTGTTTGAAATGGTTATCTCGACAATATTCACAACTCTTATCTGTACCGCCCTTTTCAAGGCAAAGCTGATAAAGACTCCCGAAAATCTCAAGGACTGACCGCAAAAGCCTTTTCCCGGAAGGGAAAGGGCTTTTTTATAACATTTTGTGCAGAATTCTCTTCGTGGCGCACACCTTTGGTCTGCTGCCGGATTTATGCATCACGCTAAAAAACTGACAGTATATTTCACTCACCGAAGCTTATAAAAATACAATGTAGAGCTAACCGATATAAGTTTCCCATATGTCAACAAATTGCTATTTTTAGCAGATTAATACCATTTCATCCAAATCTGCATCAGATTATCGACGCAGATGCGTTGATAATACGCAAAGTATAACTGAAACATTTTATAAAATTCAATTCGAAGAATGTGAATTTTTTATCATTTTTCTCAAATTTATCAGGAACGCCATTTTTACTATTGACAGCGTTAATAATAGATGATAATATGTATATATAAATAATAAGGAGTGTCATAATGTACAACCGCGCATTCCTGTTCAACGGCATCGGTTCCAAGCCTGAAAAACTTCTTGTGAATATGCCGCCGGAACTTATGGATAAGTATGAATTTTACCTTGATTCTGCATTCGGCAGACTTGGTCTCAGCAAGGACCTTGAAAAGAACAGCTCCTATGACGGGAGAGTCGCGGAATGGATAATCTCCCTGATCTGCGACAGAGTGGTCTTCGAGCACTACATAAGCAAGGGGATAATCCCGGATATAGGCGCAGGCTACAGCTCCGGCATAGTCAGCATAAGCGGCTGCTTCGGCTGTGTCCCCCACGAATTCGCCCATGACATCATCATGATGAACCGCGCTACCATGCGCTGTCTCGATGAACAGGGCGAAGAACTGGATATGGGCATAGTCATAGGCTTCTCCTATAACGACATAGAGGAGCTCCTCTCCGCAAGATTTTCTCCCGATGTGCTCGTTATCGGTAGCGGCAATTCAAAATTCCACGTGATGCTCAGCGGCCGTACAGAGGCCGTTGCGGAGGCTCTTGACCTCTGCCAGAGGGAAGGCGCCCTCAAGGTGTTCAGCTTCGGCACGGGAGTTGCCTACCATCACCCTATAATGGAAAAATATTCGCGGGAATACGTTGATTTCTGTGCTTCCACAGAGTACCGTGCTCCCGATTATCCCATGCTTTCAATATTTGACAGAGAAATAATGACCACCGGGCAGCAGGTAATGAGAGAAAATCAGCTGAATGTTTATACTCCCATACGCTGGGATCTGGCTCTTAAAAAGCTTGAGGAGCTTGGCGTGACCGAGTTCTTTGACGTGAGCCCCAACGGCGCGGTGAGCAAATTCTCGCGCGTAAACAGGAAATGTAAGATTTACACTCTCGAAGATGTGTGAATCTGCATATATAGCATACCCAAAAATGAAAGGGAAAAAATAGAATTTGGAGGTTTTATTTATGAGAGAGATTACAGAAGAGATCAGACAGGAGATCAAGGATATGATCTTCGACTACTACGCAGAGGAGTGCGAAGTAGAAAAGGACGAAATCACTATGGACACAAATCCCCAGGAGGATCTGGGCAGCGATTCACTTATGTTCGTCGAGCTCATCGAAATGACAGCTGACAAGTATGACCTCGATATCAAGCTCCAGAGCATCGGCAAGTATATGCTCAAGGCTCCCATGGACACTATGAGTGATGTCGTTGAGATGTTCTGCAAGATATATCAGTACGGCAACGATATCGTTAATCAGTAAAAGAGACAGGAATGCTTAGATCAAAACTGTCTGAGCTTCACGCAGAGGATAATATAGCCGTACTTACCATCGACAACGGTCCCAAGAACCTGCTTACCGCCCCGGAATTCATTGACCGCAGAGAGTTCCTCAGCTGGCTGGACCATAATCCTCAGGTGGGGGCTCTTGTCATTACAGGCCAAGGCAGACATTTCTCCCACGGCGCAGACGTTTCACTTTTCGGCGAAGGAAGCGTCACGGAGCTGTCGGAAAAGCTCGAAAGCGCAAGGGAGCTTCTGCGTACCATTGAAAGACTGCCGATAATAACCGCTGCCGCAATAAACGGAGGCTGCTTCGGCGGAGGACTGGAGATCGCACTGAGCTGCCAGTTCAGGATAGCTTCTCCCTCTGCTTTTCTCGGACTTCCCGAGATAATGCACGGCGTGGTCCCGGGTATGGGCGGTATGGAAAGACTTTACAGGCTCCTGGGAAAGGAAAAAGCTCTCGGCATGATACTCCGCGGCGAGATGATAGGCGCTAAAACAGCGTTAGAGATGGGACTCGTCACAAAGCTCAGCGAGAACAAAAACTCCTTCGATGAGACCATAGCCTTCGTAAAGGAGCTTCTCAGCGGCAAATCACTCACTCAGATACACGCAATTATCGACACCGTAAACCTTGCCGAAGAGGGCGCTGCGGATCCCTCAAAGGGCAAATTCGAAGCGGCACTGGCGGAGACGTCGAAAAAATGAAAAAAAGCACTTTTGATCTGACGGTAAGGGGATATGAACTTGATTCATTCGGTCATGTGAACAATGCGGTATACCTTCAGTACGCAGAGTCGGCTCTGTGGAACTTCCTGAGGGTGAACGGACTTCTGGAGATACTCACAGCCGAGGGACTCTTCCCGGTCATACTTGAAAGCCGTCAGAGATATATACATGAGCTGAAAATGTTCGACGAGGTAAAGATAGATACGGAAGTATCCTGCACCTGCGGCGTTGTCAGCTACAAGCACATAATAAGAAATAAAAATACAGGTCTTGTATCATGCAGGATCTCGGGCAAGCTCGCCTATGTCAACAGCGAACGCATTATTTGCGACATTCCTGACAGGGTAAGAGAGTGCCTGGAAGGGGAAAAAAATGACCATAACGAAAAATGACATAACTGCTGAAGTCAGCCATATAGGTTCGCTTTACGAGCTCCTCGGCCAAAGGGAACAGATTGACGATACCTGCTTGCTTCTCATCCGTGCGGATGAGAGCACCGTACTCGGCGCTGACGAAACCGAAAAGTCCGAAGTGAGAGAATATCTTGCTCGGGCGTCTTTTATGTCAGCTGTCGTCAGCGAAGACAACGACCGCAGTGAGCTCTCGGAGGCCGCCGATATGGTGATAACGCCTCAGGAAGCGGAAGACTTTGCGGAAAAACTCTTCAAAGACAAGACAAAAAAGCAGATACAGGAAATAAACTCCTGCTTCACTGCGGCAAGAACAGCTCCTGCGGAGGAGGTCCTCGGCACAGAGTCGAGAGCATTCTACCGCCTTATGTCAGAGAAGAACGGAGGACAGCTCCGATGAACGAAAATAACGGTATGATACTTGAGGAACAGGACGGAGTCCTCATACTCTCAATGAATATGCCGGGGAATAACCTTATGACAGCGGATTTCTTCAGGGAATACGAAGCCGTTATGGCGGAGATCGAAGAAAAAGCCGCAAAGAAAAGCTGCAAAGGGCTCATAATAAAGGGCGCAGGCCGTCACTTCAGCGTCGGCGCCGACGTTGAGGCACTTTCCGAGCGCTCGGCAAACGAAACATACGATGACGCCACGGGCATACTTCCCGAAGGCCACATCAGGCAAAAGCATTACTTCACTTTCCTGCGTCAGCTGCCGTTCCCGGTGATCAGCGTAGTAACGGGCTTCTGTATAGGCTCTGGAAGTGAGATCGCGGTAAACAGCCATTACAGGATAATCGAAAAGAATGCAAGAGCAGGTCAGCCCGAATCCACCTTTGGCATACTCCCCGCACTGGGAGGCGTTGCAAGGACCATCGAGATCTGCGGCATGAAAAACGCCTATACCCTCGTTATGTCGGGAGAGCTCTTCTCAGCCGACACAGCATACGAGCTGGGCTGGGCGGACATATACACCGAAAAGAAGCAGGGCGTTCCCGAGGCTATGGCGCTTATAGGCTATATCTCCGAAAACTTCGGAGACTTTGAGCCTTCGCGGTACAGAGAGTACATAAGCTCCTACAAAAAGGACAAGGGGGCGCAGGCATGAAGATAGGAATAGTCGGCTACGGAAAAATGGGAAAGGACATCTTTTCCCTCTTCTTCGACAAGCTCCATGACGCAGAGTTCGTTGTTGCAGACCTCTCGGGAGCTGAAGAAAACACCGCAGCTGTAATGAAAAGTCTGGGAAAGAGCCTCAAAAGAAAAAAAATAACCGAAGAGCAGTACGAATTCAAAAAGGATTCCTTCCTCTTTACGGACGACATCTCCGCACTCAGCGGCTGCGACGCCGTAATAGAAGCTGTATTCGAGGATATGGCCGCAAAAAAGGAACTCTTCGCAAAGGCAGCCGCCGCAGTCTCTGAGGACTGCCTGCTGCTTACAAATACATCATCGCTGGATATAGCTTCAGTATTCGCAGATATACCTCACAGGGAGCGCTGCTTCGGTATGCACTTCTTCTACCCTGTGAAGCTCACGGGCTTCGTGGAGCTGAATGTGCTCCCCGAGACCTCACAGAGCAATACCGGAAAAGCTTCAAAGCTGGCAGAGGCCGCAGGCAAAAAGTCCATAGTCTTTTCCGGCGAATACCACATATACTTGAATCAGATACTTGCCTGCACAGTATCACACGCCATATATCTCCGCGACCGCTTCGGAGCTTCGGTCACCGAACTGGGCGGAGCTCTTGAGGAGCTATTCCCCGTGGCAGGTCCCTTCGAGGTGCTGGACAGCGTGGGACTGGGACTTATGGCAGGAAGCCCTGACAGCTTTCGCATCGAACGCAACAAAGGCCTTCTCGGCTACGGCTTTGAGAAGATGAAGGGCTGGCTCTCGGAGGGCTGCCCGAGGGAGACCATGAACTTCCTTGACTTCATGGCGGAGCGCGATAACAAAGCAGGCGCCGACTGCGGCAAAGCTGCGCTTTATATGGCAGCGCTCATACTGAATGAAACAGTCAATGCCGCTTCGGAATACAGCGGCGATAAAGCAGTCCTGAAGGAAGCGGTGCAGGATACTCTCGGACTTGCCGGGACACTGTCCGACTGCTGTGAAAAATACGGCATCGAAGCACTCTTTGCTGCTCTTGACGAGCTTTACGCGGATACGGGCTTCGGTTCCTATGTACATCAGGATAAAAGCATATGGGAAATGCTTTTAGGTTAAACAATATACAGGAGATATGAGTAGATTATGAAAAAAGTTGTTATCACAGGCATCGGTGCCGTAACCTCCATAGGAAACACCGCCGCCGATTACTGGGAGGGTCTCATTTCTGGAAAATGCGGGATGAGAACCATCACAAGGATTCCCCTTGACGGCCACGATACCACAGTTGCCGCCGAGGTCGACGATTCATTTGAGACAGAAACATCAAAATACTGGAAAAAGCGTCAGCTTAATGCTGCCACTACCACTACAAGAATGGGACTTGCTTCCGCAGGCGAGGCTATTGCCGACTGCGGTATCGACACCGAAAGCTGCGACGGCTCAAGGGTTGGCGTCATCTACGGCGTCATAGATAATTCCTATGAGGATTATGAGCTCGACAAGCCCCTCAACATCACATTAAAGAAGATGCCCAACGAGCTCCCTGCCCTGGTATCCATAAGATACGGCTTTACGGGACCTGCCTTCAATGTAAGCACAGCCTGTGCTTCATCTGCGTATGCTATCGCTCTCGGAAAGCAGTTCATCGAATCGGGACTCTGCGATATGGTAATCGCAGGCGGTATCTCAAACACAGTAACACACCTTGTAATAAGCGGATTCAATCAGCTTCTTGCAATGTCGGTAAATCCCGATCCCGAAACAGCAGCCCGTCCCTTCACAAAAGACCGCGACGGCTTCATCATGGGCGAGGGCGGCGGTACGGTCGTTCTCGAATCGGAGGAGTCCGCAAAGGCAAGAGGCGCTAAGATATACTGTGAGCTGGCAGGCGCTGCAATGTGCGGCGAAGCATATAACCTTACAGCTCCCAAGACCAACGGCACAGGTATGGCAGAATCCATGAGAAAAGCTCTGGACAACGCAGGAATATCCCCCGATGCTGTTGACTACATCAATGCACACGGCACATCCACAGGTCTCAATGATCTTTACGAGACAATGGCTGTGAAAGAGGTCTTCGGCAAGAGAGCATACGACATCCCCATGTCATCTGTCAAGGCTTCCATCGGTCATACTCTCGGCGCAGGCGGAGCTCTTGAGGCCATCGCCTGCATCAAAGCAATAGAAACGGGCATAGTGCCTCCAACCATACACTATGATACACCCGATCCCGAGCTTGACCTCAACTATGTCCCCAACAAGCCGCAGGAGCACAAGGTAGATGTTGCAATATCCAATTCCTTCGGATTCGGAGGACACAATGCAACTCTTGTACTCAGAAGATACGAGGACTGATAAGCTCATATACTGCCTGTACAGACGGTACGCAAAAACCATAACTGAAAGGATAAATAAAGGATATGCCTATCGCACAGATGAAAACAAACTATCAATTCAGCTCTGCTGCCGACCGCACCTCATTTCTCGACGCGGCCGCAAAGGAGTTGTCTGATATACTGAAAAAGCCCCTGCCTGCTGTCATGGTAATGCTCGATGACTGTGCAATGTATATGAATTCCTCGGAGGATACCGTATTCTTCGCCGAATTCCGTTATATACTGCCTCAGGAGTATGCCGGCGACAAGGCTCCCTTCCTCAAGGAGCTTGCAGACAGAATGCTCAGACTTATTCAACATCACACCAAGGTCAATCCGTACCGCATCTATATGCAGTTCACCGAAATGACACGTGAAGGTGCTTGGCGGTATACGGGCTGACTACACGACGAAAGGACACGATAATTATGAAATGGGCAATCAGAGACCTTCTCAATCCGGTAGCAACACGCTCTCTCCTCTACGGTGCAGATCCCTTTGATCTGGAGTACATCCTCAAGAAGATCGACAATGTTAAAGTCAAGAGCGGCAAACAGATCCAGGCCGTATGGCTCGACGAATGGCATAAAAAGCTCAGCCGCTATGATGAGCTCCGCGACAAAGCGGAAAAGGAAGGAAATTTAATATCAGCAAGAGCATACGCAAAGCTTTCCGCTCAGTGCCATTATGCCTGCTTTATGATAAATATAGAAGACGTTGAACACAAAAGAGAGATATACAAAGGTCTCGAAGAAAGCTACAGACGCTATATAAAGCTCTGCAAAAATAAGATACAGTATGTGGAGATAGACACAAAATACGGCAAGCTCCCCGCATACATACACTACCCCGATTCGGGCAGAAAAAAGGATTATCCCGTGGTTATCACCTATTCCGGCATCGGAAGCTGCAAGGAAGAGCTGGAAATGCTGGCTGCTCCTCTCAATAAAAGAGGTATAGCGGTAATAACTCCCGATATGCCCGGTGCAGGAGGAGCAATAATCCATAACAATATCAAATGCGGCGGCAAGCAGCTGGAAGCTGCTTTCGACGGTATATACAAATTCATCGACAGCACCGACAAGCTCAGCAGCACAGAAGTGGGCAACTTCGGCCTCTGCATGGGCGGCGGCTATGCCTTCCGCTCCACTGTAAAGCGCAAGAAGGCAAAGGTATGCGTAAGCCTCTTCCCCCTCCTCATGAACTTCGCCGATCAGGACAATATACCTGTATGGATGAAGCGCGGCAAGTGGAGCTCATACCAGTACAGCGAGGACTACCTTGAGGGTATGAAAAAGCTGGAGGAAGGCACACACAAGACAGACTTCCTTATGGTATACAGCAGCGATGACAACTGGATGACTCCCGAAGCCTCACAGAGACTTCTCGATAAGGCTAAGGGCTATAAGGAATGCATACATATAGAAGATAAACCTGCATATGTCTCGGAAGAGACCATAATGCACGCAATGCCCGTGGGCGAGCAGTACCACTGGGTAAAGCACATAGCAGCGGATTTCATCGCTACAAGACTTAAAAGGGGAAAATAAAGGTGTCAAAGAAGTTTTTTGATTACTACAGCAGATACGCTCAGGAAACGCCTGACAAGGTTCTACTGAGGATCGATGAGAACGAGCTCACCTACGGCGATTTTATGAAAAAGACCGCAGTTCTGGGCTCTGCATTGAAAAAACAAGGCATAGCCGAAAATGACAAAGTCGGCATATGTATGCCAAACAGTATAGAGTGGTTCCTGGTATTCTGGTCGGCAGTAAGAATTGGCGCACAACCTGTTCCGATGGATCCCCAGAGCGGCTCCCTTGAGCTGTCAAAGCTCATACCGGCAACTACATCAAAGGTGCTTTTCGTAACAGAAAAATACAGAAACAACAACATTATCGCAGCAGTCAGCGACCTTATCCCTTCAAAGATCACTCTTGACAAGGTGATATGCTTCGCTGATGACAGTGTTATCCCTCAGGACAGCTGCTACATCTCGGCAGACAGGTTCATGGCAGAGTACGGCAGCGATCAGTGCGAGATATACGCCCCCGACTATCTCCACACAATGTCTCTCGCCTGCACTTCAGGCAGCACTGGCACACCGAAGATACTTTCCGTACCTTCGGGAGGCTTCCTTGCCGCACAGGAGGATATGGGCGACTATCTGGAATTCAGATCCGATGACGTAATGATGCTGGGCATGACGCTCTATCATCAGGGCGGCTTCGGCATGGGACAGCAGATGGTCCTCAAGGGCGGTACGGTAATGTATCAGCCTCAGTTCAACCCTGTAACATTCCTCGAAACAGTACAGAAGTACAGGATAAGCGTTATCCAGCTCACCTCAACACTGGCAAAGGTGCTTCTCTCAACTCCCGACTTTGACAAGTATGACCTTTCAAGCGTCCGTATAAGCTACTGGGCAGGAGAAGTCCTTCCCAAGGAGATAGCAGATATATTCGTTGAGAAGCTGGGTATCCGTGTAGTAAACGTTATCGGCTCGTCCGAGACCTGCACAATGGTAGTATGGGACTCAGCAAGAGATGCAGGCACGGATCCAAGCGATTTCCGCAAGCTCAGCTTTACAGATTACCGCGTTATCGACGAGAACAAAAACGACGTTCCCGAAGGTGAAGTCGGCGAGCTCTGCGTATACACAGACGGCGTTATCACTGAATATTTCGGCAACCCCGAGCTCTCCGCAGAGAAGATACTCACAGACGAGCAGGGACGCCGCTGGTTCTGCACAGGCGACCTCGTAAACAAACTTCCTGACGGTATAGTACGTTTCGCAGGCAGAAGCAAGCGTATAATCAAGCGCGGCGGCAATCTCGTTCACGCTGAAGAAGTTGAAGCTTGTCTCCTTACTCACCCCAAGATAGCAGCTGCGGCAGTCACCGATGAGCCGCACCCCGTTATCGGACAGCAGATAGTTGCCTACATACAGCCCAAGGGCGATGAAAAGGTGACACGAGGCGAGCTGGCACGCTATTTCGACGGAAAGCTCTCTGCATACAAGGTGCCCGACAAGGTGGTCCTCGTTGAAGAGATACCCAAGGATATAGGGAAGATACAGTTCAAATACCTCAGGAAAAAGGAGTATAAATAATAATGAATAATCTTGATTTTGAAGAGTTTAAAAAGGCTATTTCGGATTATGTGGGCGTAGACACTGAAGAGATAAATGAGAATACAGATGTTTACGATGACCTTTATCTCGATTCGCTGGGACTTTTCGGCCTCGGCTCGGAGATAACCGATATATTCGGCCTTACTGTTCCTCTTTCGCTGGTCGCTTCTATCAGCAAGGTCGGTGAGATATTCGACCTGCTCAACGAAAAGGGCATACCCGCTGAGGACTGACATGGTATTATTCTTTCTCCCTCATGCAGGGGGCTCAGCCAAGAGCTACAGCGCCTTCAAGCGCTTTCTGCCCAAGGAACTTACCGTAGTGCCTATGGAGCTCTCGGGGCGTTTTACGCGCTACTCTGAGCCGCTCCTTGACACTGTGGAGGACTGCGTTTCAGACCTCATAGAAAAGCATTCAGAGCATTTCAGAGGAAGCTACGCACTTTTCGGCCACAGTATGGGAACAGTTCTCGTCACGGAGCTTGTGAAGCAGGCAAGGGAGAAGGGGCTTGAAATGCCTGTGCATATTTTCCTTTCGGGAAAAAATCCTCCCGATGATGATGTCAACTGCTTCGAGAACGTACTGAACGCGACGGATGATGAAATAGTATCGTTTTTTTCGGCAAATGCACTTTCGTCATCAGCCGCCGTACAGGATGAAGGACTGGTGCGTATGCTCAACCGCATACTCTGCACTGATGTGCGTATGGCAGAGCGCTACAGCGTATCCCCTGCTGACGTGAAGTTCCCCTGTGATATTACAGTGATATACGGCACAGAGGATCCCCTCATGCAGAAAGTGGATATGAGCAGCTGGAGGAGATACACCGACGGCAGTTATGAGATCTACCGCTTCTCAGGCGGACATTTCTACTATCAGCAGCACAGGGAAGAGGTCTGCGGAATCATAAAAGAGAAACTGAATTTGTAAGGACGGACAGTATCCGTCCTTTTTGTTTTCGGTACAAACAAAGCTCGTATGCGTTACCGGAACGCACAAAGAAACGCCATGGTACTTCTGACCATCATATCAGAAGCACTATGGCGTATATCTTTTATATCAGCGCTGTTCCTGTACAGTGCCTTTTATTACCAAGCCCATTCAACGTCAGTGATATAATCCTTGACGTCATCATATACTCTTGCTGTATTGCTTGTGACCTGAGTAACAACATATCCGCTGTAGTCATATGTCTTTACTACGCAGCGGTATTCAGTAAAGTAACGGATAAGATAGTGCAGGTCGCAGCGTCCGCCATACATTTTGCCGTCGCATGACGAATTATTGTGGGTATCACTTCTCTTGACAGTTAAAGTAGGCTTATAGCAATTTGCACTTACCCACTGACCATTGACATACTTCTGCCACTCATAGCCGTATGTTCCTGTTCCGCCAATTACTGATACTGAAAGAGAAGCTGTATCGCTGTATGAATTTGAAGTTACTGTAGTAGGCTGCTTTGTAAATCTGAGGATCTGATCATGTACAGTTACCTTTTCGCTGGTAACCTTGTCGTTGTATCCGTCATAAACGTTACAGTAGTATTCGCCTTTCTCGGTTGCATTGATGGAAGCTGTCTTATAGGGCATGATATATCCGTCGTGGATCCATTCGTATCTGTAAGGAGCCTGTCCGCCGGCAGCCTGTACCGAAATATTATAGCTTCCGCCTGCTGAATAGATATTGCCGCTTCTTGTAGTATATGTGATCCTCAGGAAATCCTCCGTAAGAGTTGCAGCTCTGCTCTTTAATGTTCTGCCCTTGCTGTCTGTTATTATGCACTGATACTTGCCGGGAGTGGTAACATTTATCATAGTCTTATTATGAGCAAGAGGCAGAACAGTACCGTCAAGTGTCCAGTCATAGGTATAGGGAGCAGTACCGCCTGTTACGCCTATATAGAGCTGACGTGAGAAATGCCTCTTTATAACAGCTTCATCCTGCGGCTGTCTTGTTATAGTGAACTTATTTACAACAGTTGCTTTGCCTGTGGTGAATGTAGTTGTCCTTGTAATATTTTTGCCGTCTGCATTTTTAGTGTTCACTGTCACAATGACCTTGCAATAATAAGTACCTGTTGATTTTGCAGCATAGCTTGATGATGTTGCTCCGGAAATAGCGCTGTCGTTCTTATACCACTGATATCTGATCCTTGGATTGCTGCCTGTGATCTTGCCTGACTGCACTACTTTCATAGTGACGCTTCCTCCGCTGGGAAGCTCGGGATCATAAGAATCCAGCCCGAAATACAACGATTTTCTTACACCAACTGAATATGTTGTACTTGCAGCAACACGGGACTCGGCATATGCCGGTACAGCACCTGCGGCACTGAAAAGAAGAACTGCACTTGATAATAAGCTGATGACCTTTTTTGATATTGCTTTCATAATAATACAACCTCCATTAAAATAATATACTGTTTTTTTATTAGTTTTGTCCGGCGCCTGAACAATACTGTCGTTTGGTATGGTCTTATTCTATCACGCTTTGACAGACTTTTTAAGATGTCATATGTCATTTCTCCGGTGACATATGTAATTTGATGAGCTACATATGTCATGGAGGCCGGTATTACGCAAAAAGCTCCTGCTTTGATGCAGGAGCTTCAACATGGATAATATATAATTTGCGGAATGTTATTGCTTTCCGCGGAAGTCTTCTTATGCGGCAGAGCTCAGCTCACAGCAGCCTTCTTTACGGCTGTGCCTATGGAAGCACCGCTGTATCTGATCCTGCGGACCAGAAGAGTAAGAGTCACAAATGCTGCGATGAAAGCAAGCTGCATAGCATAGCACTGGAATATCTTATCCTTATCAAATGCCTCGATATCGGCAATCATATTATTTGCCCTGATGTACCAGTATGCAGGCATGAATCTCGCCACGGAAAGAACTCCGTCGCTGAGTACATCCATGGGAATGAATATACCGCAGAAGAAGCTCATTCCCAGTCCCGTTATCTGAGTGATAAGGCTGAGCACGTTATCCTTGGGATCAAAGCTTGCAATGAATACTGCCATTGCAGCCACGATAACAGAGAATATCAAGCTGTTGAGCACCGCATACCACGCCCTGCCGGTATACATCTCCTCATTGAGCACTGCACCCACCGCGATAAGCAGCAGCCATACCGCAAGCACAAAGAGTCCGCTGCCGATGAAAAGCTGGGCTGTGTACTTTGAATTCTTTATGCAGGAGCAGTTGGTGCGGTAGCGTATATCCTTCTTGTTCATAGTCACCAGTACCTGACAAACAACTGCTAATATTACCGATATGAGCACATAGGGCATATACTGGAAATATCCTGCGAAATCCACACTGTAATGCGAATTTCCGCCCTTGTCGACTCTCAGCATATTCACCTCTGTCTGTACCGACAGAGCTTCCTCCGCAAGAGCTATTGCCTCGTCTGACGTCTTGCCCATGGCAAGGTAAGCCTTTATCGAGCTTGTATACTCGTTCAGGAACTGACCGATATATACCGTCGAAAAGCACTCATCCAGGTGGTAATTTCCGAAAAGGTCTGCCGTTTCCCCTGCCTTCAGCTTTTCCGCATAGCCCTCATTGATTATAAGGGCATAATTCAGTTTCTTATAGTAAAGAGCGTCGATGATCTTGTCCTTGTCGTCCTCTATCTCAACTATATCATTATTTTTTCCGAGGTACTCCGTAAGAGCGCGGCTCTCGGGAGTATCATCGTGATCGAACACGCTTATTTCCATTCTGCTCGCCTTGAACTGATTGTCCTTGGATGAAGCATTGGTGACCAGAACAGAGATCGTAACAAATACGATAATATAGACCATCGCAGAGGGAAGCCTCTTTTTCACGATCTTGAACATTGCCTTAAACACTTGCATATTTCTTCCTCCTTGAAGATATAAAGCCCAGGAATATGAATATCACGGTTATTACCGCAATATTTATGAGCTTGGATATAAATCGTCCGTAATCCTCGTAGATATTGAGACAGTAGAAGCAGTCCGATATGAGTGCCGCAGGATTTATATTATTGAACCAGGGCATCTTCTCAGCTATGAAGAGCTTCATATTTGCCATCATAAGACCGCTGCAGAAGCACATCAGCATGGCTGCAGACGTAACGATCGCTGTCTTTGCCTTTTCTCCCACGCGGGCAAGAGAGCCGACGAAGAAGCCAAAGGATACTCCCAGGATACCGCCCAGTATAGCCGCAGGATATACCAGCAACAGTCTGTCGCCGAAGTCCACCTTCAGTATAAAGGCAACAAAGGAGACACAGAGTATCATGCAGAATGTCTGCATAATGAAGCTTCCTGCAAGACAGGCAAGTATGCTGACTGATTTATGTGCGGGAGAGCAGTTGTTCCTTGCGCCCAGTGCCGAAAGATCTGCCTGATTCTGTATAGTGATGTGAACTCCCGTATTGCAGCCGAACAGTGCCACCATAGCGATGAGGTTGTAGAAATACTGGATATACAGATCGGGATTGCCCTGAGTAACGGGAATATCCCTGCATGAGGATTCCGTATTCTCCGTAAGTGCCGCTATGACCTCCTGAGCCTTTTCGGGAGAAGTCTTTATAGCATCGGAGATTATCCTTTCACGGACTGTAAACTGCTCCGTGAAGAATTTGAGCATGGTCTCGCGGAGTCCCTTCTCCTTTACTGTAAGGCTCAGTTCATCCCCTGAAAAGATTATTCCCTCCACCTCACCGTCGTCAAGGAGCTTTTCCGCTTTTTCCCTGGTGACGAAGCTTGCCTTCAGGAAGGGCTCCTCAGAGCTCTCTATGCTGTTTATGACCTGTCTGAAGGCCTCGTTCTCATTCTCCTCAACTATGGCTACGGGAATGCTGCTGAATTTTTCCGTTTTGTCGTATATGCTGCCGAAGGCTATCTTGAAGCATATGCCGAGGGCTATGGGAAAGAGTATGAGCCATATCATAAGGTCCTTTGTACGCAGACCGTTTTTCAGCTCATATTTAAGTATATGCAGGAACATGGTCAATCCTCCTTGTCTCTGAGAGCCTTGCCCGTTATCTCAAGGAATACGTCATTAAGTGTAGGCAGCTCTGTGTAAACTCTGCCGAATCCAAGCTCATGCTTATGGAGCACATCGAGAACTCTTGTGAGGTTATGCTTGCCGCCGGAGCAGCTGAGCACGAGCCTGCCGTCCACGTAGTCTGCGTCATATATATGAGGCAGACCCGCTACCTCGCCCAGAACCTTTCCGGGCAGCTCAAGTATCTCTATGGTTATGGTCTCTGTATTCTTTATCATGCGTTTGAGCTCGTCCTTGGTGCCCTCAGCGACCTTTCTGCCCTTGTCCATGATAGCTATGCGGGTGCATATCTGCTCAACCTCTTCCATATAGTGGGAGGTGTATATAACCGTAGCGCCGTTCCTGTTGAGCTCCTGTATACCCTCGAGTATCCTGTTTCTGCTCTGGGGATCAACTGCCACAGTAGGCTCGTCAAGGATTATGAGCTTCGGCTTATGGGCAATACCGCAGGCGATGTTCAGTCTGCGGAGAAGTCCGCCCGAGAGCTTCTTGGGATAGAATTTACGGAAATCCTCAAGCCCAACGAACTTTATAGCCTCCTCGACGTACTGTCTGCGCTTTGCCTTGTCGCTGATGTAGAGGCCGCAGAAGTAGTCTATATTCTCGTACACGGTAAGCTCATCGAATACCGCAACGTTCTGCATGATAACGCCTATCTCCTTTTTGATGTCATAGCTGACGGGAGTCATTTTCTTTCCGAATATCTCTATATCACCCTTGTCAAAGGAAAGAAGCGAGAGCAGACAGTTTATGGTAGTGGTCTTGCCCGAGCCGTTAGGTCCGAGAAGTCCGAATATCTCTCCGTCCTTTATCTCAAGCTCGAAATGATCCAGCGCAATAAGATCGCCGTAGCGCTTTACCAGGTCTTTGATCCTTACAACTGTATTTTCCATATTGATGTCCTCCTTGTGTTTTTCACTGTCCTTATTATACCTTACGGAAAAGACTTTTTGTAGTGTCCACAGTCAGTTTCTCATATGACATTTGTCACATTTCAACCCGCGGAATGTCACTTGCAAATACTGCGTCTTCATGTTATAATATATGTTATGACGGCTATAATGTCGGGTAATGTTGTAATATACATTATTATCAGCTGAGAGAAATCCTCTTTTCGTTCGTCTAATAAGTGAAAGAGGGTTATCTTCGGAAAGGAGGCGCTCATGGATAACGGTGCGAGCAGCTACCGCCGTTACCTGGACGGTGATGACAGCGGACTGGTAGAACTGATCCGCGATTACAAAGATGGTCTTGCCCTCTATCTTAACGGCATCACAGGCAATTTCTGTATTGCCGAAGAGATCGTTGAAGATACTTTCTTCAAGCTTGCTGCGAAAAAACCCAAGTTTTCGGGAAAGAGCTCGTTCAAGACATGGATATACGCCATTGCGCGAAATGCAGCCGTAGATCATATGAGAAAGATGCGCCGCTTTTCCGATACTCCTTCCGACGAATTTTATGATCTTTCCGATGAGCGTGACATAGAAAAGGATTACCTCAGGGAAGAACAACAGATCTCGCTCCACAGAGCTATGGAGACTCTCAATTCCGATTACAGACAGGTGCTTTACCTCACCTTCTTCGAAGAACTGAGCAATTCTGAGGCTGCTCATATCATGCACAAGAGTAACCGCCAGATAGAAAATCTCCTTTACAGAGCAAAGCTTGCGCTGAGATCAAAGCTTGAAAAGGAGGGCTTTGAGTATGAAAAACTATAACGATATAGCTGATCGTGTTTTTCGGCGCAGAGATGAGTACTTAGAAAAAAAGAAAAGGAAAAAAGCAATATTTATAAGACGTGCTTCCATTGCACTCAGCTGCTGCCTTATGATACTCGTGGGTATAGGAATCTGGAAAGCAGATGTCCTGCTCTCATTCATGCCTCCAAAGGACAGCAATCAGTACACCACCTCGGAAGCAGAAACGGCAACATCTGCAACAACTGCTGCAGCGATCACTGAGACCACTGCCGATATAACCACAACGAAAAACGCTGCCGCTACTACCGTGGCAGTAACCGAAACTACAAGGCCGACTGTCCATACAACTGCGGCCCTGTCAACAGCGGAAAGGACTTCCGCTACCACAACAAGAGGCGCTCCCTCGGGAAATAAGGATACTGCCCGTACTACCGCTTCGGGCATGGAGGTCACATCTCCATCACGTACAACGGTCACATCGGATAAGACATCATCCAATAGAACTTCCACAAGTACCCGCATCACATCATATATCATCACATCAACTTCGCGCACAACAAGTATCACACGGACCACACGAACTGCCACCAGCACTTCTGTGACCGCCCGTATAACCACTACATCTGTCAGAACTACCACTCAGAGCGCTGCGGTTGCTACGACATCAGCGGGAACGATGCCGCCGCCTGCTACCTCTATTGCATACACAACTATCACGGAAACTGCCCATACCACGGAACACTATGCTACTTTCCCGGTAGGCACGACCACCACCGGTGCCGCTGTACACACCACCACTACCACACAGGCAGCACCGACTACCGCAGAGACTACAGCAGTGACCTACAATAATTTCTATTACAATTACGTCCGTTACACCATAACAGAATGGCAATACGAAGCTGCGGATATAAACGGAGAGGAGCTGTCTCAGGGCAGGATGTATGTCGATTCCGTCAGCAGATACGTGAGATATACCGTATACAGCTACGCTGATTTCGATCCCAAGTTCCTGTGCATGGTAAAATTTGAAGATTCCGATGACGTATATATCGGCGTGAACGAAAAATTTACCGCCGAGACTGTTGCGGATTTCATAAATTCCACTAAAATATCAAAATACGCAAAACACTTCGATATGTACCTGTACGATACGGACGAGGTATACAGTGAGCTGCCAAAGGATAAGGTGATGGAGCCGTTTACAGACCTGCGGCAAGAGCTGCGGCAGCAAGACGAAAACACTGAAATGTCATGGGTCTCCATATACTTTATACTGTATGATCCATTAACATACGAAAGAATGATCAAACTAGGCGAAATCCGGATAAATCACGGCAACAATGCCACTATCTTTATGTTAGAACAGCCTCTGACATTTGATATGGAGCCTGACGCAGTCAACAAACTTATAGACGATCTGAAATAACCAAAAGTGCTCATACCGACCGCAATTTTTGGTCAGTATGAGCACTTTTTTGCATTTCCGTCATTTTGTCCACCAAATATTTATTTTATAGGTTGTTATCAATTCATATTTTATTTATAATAAAAATATAGCAATAATAGGTTGCTTAAAGGGATATATGATCTGAAGTGATCTTGTACGCACGTCAGATACATCGGTCGCAGTGCTCATGGACGTCCGGTGTTAATATATCGACTCCGAGGAATGAAGTGGAAATACTAAAAGGCCTGTTACCCCTCCCATAAATAACATATCCTGTATCAAGTATTTCCACATTTCCTTTGAGAAAAAAGTCTCCCTGCAAAGCTTTTTCACGCAAAAGCTTTTTTAAGACGAATACAAAGGCATAAAGACGGACCCTCTCCCGTCTGCCTTTGTTTTCGCCGTTCGTTATTTTATATGGGACACAGTTAATATAATGAGCTGTTTTCGGCTCAATAAAGCTCCGCACCGAAGCTTATCGGTGCTCCCTCATGTCAACAGGCCCGCAGGCGGGGAGATCTGCACTTTACTCCCCCCACCTGCATTCGGGTTTGCTGTTCCCGCGGTCTCGGTAGGATAGCTCAGGACTGCGGTTATATACAGTATCACGCAGAGATCGTATAACACACTTTACAAAGACTTTTGGGCGGTCTTTGTGATATATTGTAAGTAATTCCTTTTGCTATCCATCCTTTTGTAAGAGGGCAGATCAGAACAGTCTTATCTCCGATCAGGCGGGGGTAGGGCTGTTGCTCTTTTTACAGGTATATACCGACTATATCATCAACAGGTATGCGAAGCCCGCCGACGAAGACCAGCTGCCGCGTGGCTTCCTCTATAAGGCGCACATTCCCTGCTGCGGTGATATAAGTTCCTCCCGGTTTATGCTTATCCGGGACGAAATATGTGATCTTACAGTATGGCTCAGAGGCGATACGTGCGCCTATGAGCTGTATTTTTCTGTTCAGCTCCGCTGCGTCGTCGGCACATAGCTCCGCTTTGCAGTCGGTACGGCGTGCGGACTCGCCGATAGCGTCCTCATAGCCGTTAAGAGCCGCAAAGGGTGCAAACTGTGCTGCACGGCTGCGGCGGGACATCTGTGCCCTGCTTTCCGACACATGATGCGGCATATTTATTATATCGTCATACTGCCCTGACATAGTAAAGCCTCCCTTCCGAACGAGCTCTTTTGCATAACCATATCCCGCAGGATACCTGAATTTTCCCTATCAGCATTATTACAGCAGGTCACGCTTACGAAGGACTTAGGCCTCCGAAAGTCTATTTATAGTTTACCCCAACATTTATGCCCTGTGACCTCCTATCTGCTGATTGCGCGAACGTGCGGTGGCTCCCTCGCAGAGATTTGTTCCGCGCAGCACCGCGTTCCTGCCGTACCTCTCCTTTATATCCAGCATCGCCAGCTGAAGACTGTTCTCTCGCCTCAGCGCCGCCTCCCCGGCAGTGCGTCTGCGCTCTTCCTCCTCAAAATCGGTAAAGAAGTCCAGCTGCCGCTGTTCCTCACAGACCGTAGACTCAGGCCGCACCCCTTCGGCACATATAGTTATCCTGCGCACGGAGAGAAGAGCATCGGTAATACGGTCAAAAAGCTCCACAGCCGCCTCGGTTATCAGCTTTGACGACGACACGGGAGCAGTAAGATTGATCGTACCGTGAGCGTGTGCAGGCACATCCCTGCCGTAATGGTCGAGAACTACTTTCCCCTTGTAGCTCTGTATTATATCGTCTCTTCGCAGATTTTCCACATCATAGCCGATGGTCAGCGTAAGCTTGCCTGTCACAAGTCCTTTCCCCGCAAGGTCCAGTGAAAGCAGATCCGCCATCTCCCATGTGATAAGACGGGCGGTATCGTTGGGAGTTGCCTCCTGAAGCACCTGCCCCGAGCTTATGCTGCTGCTCTCGGGCCGATAGCCCTTTATATCAGCGATGGTACAGGGTTCCCAGCCCCATGCGTGATCTATGAGCAGCTCCGCATTCACGCCGAACATTCTGTACAGCGCACTCTCTCCGAACTCCGACGTTGACATACGCGCTATATCCCCCATAGTGAATATGCCGCTGTGCTCCAGCCTTCTCGCATAGCCTCTCCCCACCCGCCAGAAGTCCGTAAGCGGGCGATGCTCCCACATGAGGCGGCGGTAAGAAAGCTCGTCCAGCTCGGCTATACGCACTCCGTCCTTATCCGCAGGCATCTTCTTTGCGACTATATCCATCGCTATCTTGCACAGGTAAAGATTAGTTCCTATACCCGCCGTGGCAGTGATCCCCGTTGCCCTGAGCACATCCCTTATCATGATCATTGCAAGCTCATGAGCAGTCACGCCGTAGGTCTCAAGATATGGCGTCGCGTCTATTAATACCTCGTCTATGGAGTACACGTGTATATCCTCAGGAGCTACATATTTAAGGTATATCTGGTATATCCTCGTACTGTAAGCTATATAGAGCGCCATTCTCGGCACAGCCACTATGTAAGACAGCTCCAGTGAGGGATCCTTTTCCAGCTCCGATGCCAGATACGAGCTCCCTGTAAATCTGCGCCGCGGAGCCTTGTACCTGCGGACCGCATTTACATCGGCAGTCTGCGCCACGACTTCAAAAAGCCGAGGCCTCCCCGGAATACCGCAGGCCTTCAGTGAAGGAGATACCGCAAGGCATATGGTCTTGTCTGTACGGCTCTTGTCCGCCACCACCAGATTCGTGTCAAGAGGATCCAGATCTTTCTCCACACATTCCACCGAAGCATAGAATGACTTCAGATCTATTGCGATATATTGCTTTTTCACGGCGCACCTCCTCACTTATAGAACATTTGTTCTGTTTATATTATAACACTGCTTTTCTGATTTGTCAAGAGCCTCCCAAAAAAGAAAATATGTTTCCTTTTGATGCCGCTTCACGTTTTTTTACAATATTTTGCAACATATTACCATAGCATTAATATCAGACAAATATTTTCACTTCTGATTGTGCACATCTTACAAAAATCAACAACTTAAATCTTCCAATAAGCTATCGAGATAATATTGACACTTAACCCATTAAATGGTATAATTTTCATATGGGGACTGTTGCGGAAATATACATATATACCGCGATATATACACAAATACTTAATCGCACCTTCACTGCCGCTTTTACGGTGAAAAAATTCAGAAAGATACTGCAAAGGTGTAAAAAGTCCTGCTTTATTATTATTTTTTAGGGAGATGTGTAACAACATGAATCAGGATTACATTTCATTTGATCTGGGCTGCAATTTTGATTACAAACTTTTTGACTTCGTTGACCAGTATGACAAAAAGCACTCGATCACCAGCTTTTTCGGGAAGCTGAAGCACGACGGGCTCCCCGGAGGCCGTACCGCTTCTATCATTCCCGATTTTTCCTTGGATCAGCTCGCTGATTATGTAAAGGAATGTCAGAAGCGCGATATCACTTTCAATTACCTTATCAACCCGCTTTCAATGGATCAGAACGAGATCGATCCCGTTGTGGGCAAGCAGATCCGTGACTTTATCCACCAGATGTACGATATGGGCATCAGAGCCTTCACTCTCAATTCCCCTATCCTCATAAAGTACGTAAAGAGAGAGTTCAAGGACGTTTTTGTAACTCTCGGCCTTTACGCTTACCCCACAACTATCCAGCACATCGAATACTGGCGCAACTGGGGCGTTGACGAGATCACTCTCGATCACGGCTTCAACAGAAGATTCGATCTGCTCAGAAAGCTTCTCACACAGTACAAGGATACAGACCTTCATCTCCGCGTTATCGCTAACAACCTCTGTCTGAGAGAATGTCCCTTCCGTCTGGCACATGGATGCTTCGTAGGCCACTCGGATCCCGACAGGTTCTCTATGGACTATTCCCTTGTTAACTGCGCATACAAGAAGGTAACTCATCCCGCTGCTATACTTACAGCTGAATTCATCCGTCCCGAGGACGTTCATTTCTACAGAGAGCTGGCAGAGGAAACAGGCAACAAGCACTTCTCCATAAAGCTCATAGACAGAACAAGAACTACGGACTTCCTCCACAGAGTCGTAAAGAGCTACATGGAAGAATCCTATGACGGAAACCTTCTCGATATAGTAAACTGGCCTCAGGCCAAGACCATAGCTACACGCCCCGACGAAAAGGATCCTCTCCTTGCAGAAGGTGCAGGTGCTCCCGCTGGTGCTCCTATGGGTGCAGGCGGACCTCCCGCAGGTATGCCTGCCAGCGGACCTCCTCCGTGGATAATGGAAGGCAGACCTCCCAGACCCGGCGAGCCTGAGGAATGGGGAAAGGCACACGGCATCACAGCACCTCCTGCTGGTATGCCTCCCTTCGGTGCCGGCGCTCCCGCTGGTGCTCCTCCTATGGGTGCAGGCGGACCTCCCACAGGTATGCCTGCCGGTGGACCTCCTCCGTGGGTAATAGAAGGCAGACCTCCCAGGCCCGGCGAGCCTGAGGAATGGGGAAAGGCACACGGTATCACAGCACCTCCTGCTGGTATGCCGGCCGGCGGCCCTCCACCCTGGGCAGCAGGTATAAACGGTCAGCCTCCGATCGGTCCTCCTCCCGGAGCTCCCATTATGAGATGGATGGAGAGACTCAAGCCCGAGGCTATGATGAGATACGGCAGAACTATGCACCTGCCTAAGCTCTATGTGGACAACAAAAAGCTTGACGGCTTCCTTGAGCACTTCATAAACAACAATAACTGTGCAAGCTCCCTCTGCGTAAACGATATACTCGAAGAGGGACAGACTGCTCCCAATGCCTGCGCACACTGCAGCAACTGGGCAAAGAAGGTCATCTCCTACGACGAGGCTGAGGTGGCACAGTGGAAGGAGCTCTGCTCAAGCGTGCTCCAGAGTCTCGAAGACGGCTCTATCTACTTTGAACAATAATGCACATACGGAAAAAGCGCTGTACCGAGGTACAGCGCTTTTTTATGCCGAAAAAATATCCCCCCGTATATCCGGGGGGATAAAACATTTTATGGACTGGGTTCAAAACTGTTTTTACGGAATCTTCCGCCGCTTTCGATATAAACTCTGCCGTTGGCACATTCATACCAGCCTGCGGGGAATCCTGCCTTGCCCATATTTCCTGCATTATTATCTGTTCCTCCATTAACCGAATCTGGCAGGAGGATAGGTGTATCTGTGCTGAATGTCCATGTCTTTATAACATCTATTATAGCCTGATTTGACAGTGACGTACAGCCGTTGAACATATTGGTAACTGAACCACATTCCGTCATATCAGCACCCTTAAGGAAGTCGATATTTGTCAGACTGCTGCAGTTCAGGAACATTTCCTTGAACGACTGATTGTAATTGTTAGCATAAGTGAAGGAATCATCAGAAGTGCTGCTGTAAGGTCTCAAGGTCGTATCCTTAAGATTTACAACAGATTCAAGCGAAGTACAATTAGCAAACATCTGATTGAAGATATGTATGTGTTCAAGATTACTGTTGAAGGTAACATTCTTCAATGAAGTATCTCCGCTGAACATCGTTTTGAAGCTTTCACACCTCGGAAAATCGCCGTTTATTGTCACATCTGTAAGTGATGTACAGCCTGAGAACATACTAAGCGCAGTAATACAGTTATCAAAATCACTGTTTATAGTTACCGATGTCAGAGCAGGACAATTTATAAATGCTCTTTCCATTGTAGTTACGCCTGAGAAGTCAATGTCCTCAACTCCGCTTACGTCAGTAAGATTTACAAATTTATTGCCGTGGTAGAAGAGATCTTTGCAACTGCCGTCAATGAGTACTCTCGGTGATTTGCTGAACCAGTACACATCATATCCGTCCGCCTGAGTATCCGTGCGGTTCACAGCGTAGAGATATACTACATCCGGATATTCGGGATCCTCAGGATTGTTCGGATTGCGCGTTACCGATATTATAGCAGCCTTATGGATATTGCCCGCTATTTCATGATCATACAGATCATTTATTTCATAACGAACTTTCGTACTGTCGGGATTCTTCAGACATCTCTGCCACATTGCCATACCTTCATCGTAATCCACGTGTTGGAAACTTCTGAATCTTAAATATCTGTCATTACCGGTGGTATGTGCAACCCAATTCAGATTCTGTATAAAGCTGGTTTCTCCCGTATTAGTAGTATTAATTATCTTCGCAGTGGGATCAGGGTGGTTTTCCAGCTGAGCCACAAAGGTAAATACAGTATTGCCCTCATTCTCGGAGCTGAAAATAAAGTCCTTTATCTCCTGCTCGTTATTGAAGGTCTGCTCGGTAAGCTGTCCGTTTTCGTCCTCGTACTGCCAGCATTTAAATACATAGCCCGAATCCAGTATATGAAGCAGATGCTGATCCATATCGCTGGTTATCTCACCTGTGTCCGCAGACTTGGTGAATACAACATCTGCGGAAGTCTCGTCATCACCGAATACAGAGAGGTTATTGCTGTCCTGCCGCAGTGTGACATACTTCTTTATGTCGGACTTTGCTCCCTCATAGCGTATCAGGAGCTCAGCCGTCATGCCCGAACCGTCAGTGACCGTTACTGTCCTGCTTAACAGGCTGTAATCCTTGGTGTTGGGAACTTCGAGGTAATAGCTGCCTCCGTCCTCAACGATATTCACACTGTAACCGTCGCTGCCCGTATAGGTCAGGCTGCTCTTCTGCTCTGTATCCAGTATCTCTGTCTCGTCTTTGCTGTCTGTGCGGCTTACAGCTATATCATCGAGAGGTATTCTGTACGTCGATGAAGCTGCTCCCGAAACGGGAACGTAGCCGTCGTATACCGCTCTGATGCCTGTTATGTACCTGTTGGCCGCAGGGAAACGGTTATTTACAGCCGTAACATGGCTGAGTCCGTCAAAGCGTTCTATACTGTTGCGGTATTCTGCCCTGTACTGCGGTATCTCTCCCTCGGGAGCATCGCGGAGGTCGCAGTATGCTTTCCGCGAATCGGTCTGTACAGTACCTGCCGCAGGATAATAGCTGCTTATATTCGTATCATCCGTCACTGTTGCAAGGCGGCTGAACTCATAGCGTGAAACGCTTATCTCCTCGATCATATAGCAGCCCTGTGCAACCGATACCGCTGTATGTCCTGCGGTATCTCCCGCGCTGAAGCTCATGAACTCGGTGTAGCTCATGCCGTTTGCAAGAGGTGTACGGTCTGTAAGATTGTTTATTTCGGTTATCTTATAGATGAATGTAGGAGTTCCGAAGGCATCGGAATAATCTGTCCCCTCGGGGAGCAGCTTATCTATAAGGATATTCGCCATTGCACGGGGCTCTTCACATTTGCGGTAGATCTGCTGACTGCAGCTCTCCCTGTCCACTGTGAAGCTCTCCACTATGGTAGAAGCATATCCCCTGGGAGGCTCTGTCTCTATGAACTCATATGTGCCCCATACAAGACCTGTAACGTTTATCTGTCCGCTGCTGTCGGTTATAAGCTCCGTAACGGCGCCTGATGTGCTGCTGTCGGCTATTCTGTAAACGCTGCCGTCCCTGACAACGCTGCATCGCTTTGCGGTACCGTCTGAAAGCTTCTGCACAAGTCCGAACTTAGCTCCCGCAAGCTTCTTTTCCTCATGATCCTTTTCGTACTTGTCAAGAACCACACTGCCGCTTCTGGGATCGTTGTCCATAAACACACGGTTAACAGAGCTCGAGGTCTTTGCGCTCACTCTGAACTCCCTGGAGGTATCGTTCAGCTCATAGCCGGTAGGAGCACTTATCTCCTTGAAGTAATACGTACCCCATTCCAGATTGTCTATTACCTGAGTCCAGCCGTCGCTGTCGGTAACAAAGTCGTAGGAACCGCTGTGATATATTACCGTATCGTAATCCTCTTTATTGGCCAGCTCCTCATAATTACTAAGAGGAGGCGGATTCTGCTCGTCGCCGAGCTTCCTCAGCAGCGCGAATCTCGCACCCGAAAGAGGCGAACCGTCGGCGGAGCTGAGCTTCTGTATCTGAGCCTTGCCCTTCTTGCGGACGTCGTTATGCGTCATTGAGAAGTCCTTATCGGCTGCATTTGCATGAGCAGCCGCGCTCTCTGCGGTTATGGTGATTATACCCTCGCTTATTGAAGGATCGCTGCTGATATAGCCGTTCCTGTTGTTGTTTCGCTTGTATCCCGTAGGAGGAAGCTCCTCATACAGGAAGTATGTGCCGAAGGACACGTCGCCTACAGTACCCACGCCCGAAGCGTCGGTAATGAGCGTCTTTTCGGTCTTTGTCCAGTAACTGAGAGTACTTTTTCCGTCCCAGCTGTATATCTCCGACTTTGCAGCCTCCAACAGCTCATCATATGTACTGAAGCCCTCGACCTCCGAAAGCTCCTTCAGCTGATAGAGGATATATCTTGCACCTGCAAGATTTTTCTCCTGATCACTTTCATTTTCGTCATGCTTTACCAGTCTGAGCTCGGAACGTATCTGACTATTGAAGATATTGCTCACATCATTGAGCTGTCCCTCGTCAGTGAGGTCTACCATGCCGTTAGTGTCGATATTGCCGAGTCTTACCTGGAATTCCGTCATGCCTGTCGGAGCTGTGTAGCCAAGAGGTATAATTATCTCCTCCAGCATATATGTACCGACTTCAAGCTCAGAGATAAGGAATTTTCCGTCCTCGTCAGCGGTTATCACATCAGAGCCCTCTTCGTCACAGACATAGCGGTTCTGTGAGCTGTTATAAGTAACGTTCACTGTCTGTAGCTCACCGCTGTCATCGTACTTGTAAAGTCTGAAGCCTGCTCCGGCAAGGGGAAGGCCTGTGTCCTGATCGAGCTTTGTAAATTCAGCTGCTCCCACGGTATTTGCTCTGTTCCTGACATTGATTATGCCATAAATACCTTCGTTGTCCGTTACCAGCTCGGAATCGCTGGTAAACAGAGAAAGCTTCTGTCCGCCCTCTCCGTCATCTCTTATGTCGTATGTGTTCTTCAGCTGCGCCTCGCCCTTGTCATTGAAGTATATAAGGTAATACAAGGCGCAGTCTCCGTCATAGCCCTTGGGCGGATCCGTCTCTCTTATGAAGTAGAATCCCGGCGGGAGATTCAGCTCTGCAACGCCTCTGGGATCGACCTCAACGGAATCGAGAGTCTTTTTATAATACTTGTTGGTCTCCTCGTCGTAGACATTATATCTTACAGGAACTATCTCGTCCATGCTGAACTCTTCCGGAGCGAAATGATATTCCTCGGGAGACATATGATCCCTGAATGTAAGGAATTCGAATTTGGCACCGCTGAGTCCCTTGGTGCGGTGTTCGTAATCCACCTTCTTGATCTTAAGGGTATTCAGCAGCGTAAGATATGTTGAATTGCTTTCGATATAGCTGTAATCTTCCGAAATGCTGTCTCCGAAGGCTTCTACTCCCGTCATTGCAGAGAACCTGTTCAGAGCCATACAGTTGATCTTGTCATCATCTACCTCCGGAGCTGACATATTCAGATATATTGCCGAGCGGAATACATATCCACCGCTCATGCTCTCCATCGGCACCTTTGGGTCGTCCCTGGTAAGAAGAACAGCCGCAACAGCATAAACGGGCTCAGTCTCCCCTGAGGGAACTGTCCATATTCTGCCGTCCTCCGAATCCATAAGCTTCCAGCTGCTCTCTGAAGCCAGATGAGCTGTCATATCCGAAGCCTGATTCGTGCTCATGGACTTAGGCGTGAAGTATGCATTATGATCGGTAGTATAGTAGACCTTTGCGTTTGCAGGCAGATTGAGTTTGTCCACTGCCTCGCCTATGTCCACATAATTCAACTCGCCCTGCCATTTTGAGTTCTTGCCCGAGTTCTCATCCGAGTTCTCTCTGAAGTCCTCTATCTTATCCGTCAGAACTATCTCATTTACAGCTCCGTCATCACTTCCGAAGACGTTGAAGCTGAGCCTGTAGATATATTCCGAAGGCCTGTCCTCGGTGCTGCCTCTGACAGACGAACTGCGCAGATACAGGCCGTTGCTGAATTCGGTAAGGACACGCTTATCCAGCTCTGTGGTCAGTGAAATATCGGTAGTTCCAATATAGGAATCCGCATGGGACACAACAGTATCGCTGCCTCTCATGGTGCCGTTGTTCCAGCCCGCAGCAACAACGACCTTTCTGCCCGTATCCTTCAGCTTTGTGGCAGATTCCACTCTGAAGGGGCGTTCCTTGTCTATATATGGATTATCGTCCTCAACGTAAACATCATAGCTGAATTTCACAGACGTGAGCTCGCTTGCAAGGAGAGGATTTCCCGAAAAATCAAAATCTATCTCTATGGTCCTTGAACCGTCGGGATTTTCATGAAGACTGAAGGCCGTATTCTCACTGGTGAGTATGGACGAATCATATTCCGCCATGGTTCCGAAGTCAACGCCTCTGAATTGGATGGTATCTCTGAGAGACGCAAGAGTGGGATCTCTCAGCTCAACGTACTGAGGTATATTTGCAGTCAGTGTGAACTTCCTGAGAGTACCGGGGTTATCCGAAATGAGACTGCCCTCGGTAGTAACTGTTCCGTACCATCTGTCCATGCTGCTCTTGGAGTGATCGTCCCAGTGCTTGTTTCTCGCAAGAGGTGAGGTATATTCAGTCCTTGAAGATAATGAAGTCACATCGGTGCGCAGAAAGACATTTGAATAGCTTCTGCGAAGATAAGCGCCTCTTTCAAGGTCGTTTGTACGTCCGTTGACGATATCCTCTATGACCGAGTCACCGTTAACGCTGTTGCTGTAAGGAGTATCCTCAGCCGCCAGATCATAGAGATGTCCGTCCTTTTCGTAGATCATCTGCATATAGCCGTAGTTTACGACTCTTACATCAGAATCCTCGAACACGCTGTCGCTTCTGAGGAGGAGCTGGTTCTCTTCCTTATCGTGATCCAGTGTGAATTTAACATTTGCAGTAAAGGTCTTTTCGTTTACGACCTTGTCCATATCCTTTATTACGAGCCTGAAAGCGTCGCCGTTTATACGTACTGTCTGAGCGGCGTCCTTCATGGTCCTGCCCGTGACAGTGGGAGTATAGCTCTCGCCTCCGTCATTGCTCACATAGAGCACGAATTCATATCCGTCGCCCTCTGAGAAGCCTTCACCGTCACTTGCATGGAATATGCCGGCAGGAATTATAACATCTGTGAACTTATACTCATCCTTGTCAAGAACGCGCGGTTCTCCGCCGCTCTTAAGGCAGATACCGAGGGTATCGTCGCCTATTACCAGATCATATTTCACAGAATCGGGAATCTGCGTGTCACCTGCGCTGACAGCTGCATTAACTGCCTCCCTGACTCTCTCCGCAACGGTTATAAATCCTCGCGGCGCAGGACAGGGCTCAGCCTTCTTCAGTACGGATACCTTCAGCTTGAAGGGGATTATCTGACCGTTGAAGAGATTTCCCGAGAGGAGCTTCTTGGAGTTGTTATCTCCGGGATCGGTGTGGTTCTTGTTTTCGTATTTGTCATTGCTCTTTGCAAAGGTTATCTTTGACGCATCATAGAACTGATCGCCGTAATCGGGGATCTCAACGACGGTCACGTCCGTTACCTCTCCTGTATTTTCGTATATTGTCCTTGCAGTAGCACTTTTGTACTCAGGAGTATTCTCATCGTTGAACACTGTTCTTGTGATGCCTGTGAATCTGAGGATATTATTCTCCTCATTCTCACTGTCTATCTTAGTCCTGAGGACTCCCACGCGGTAGTCCCTGCTGTAGCTGTTTATGTCGCCCTTCCTGTTCTTGTACTCATAGAAGCCGAGACGCTCCACGCCGTCGATGGTCTGTGTAGTCAGCTCGACAGGCCTTCCGCTGCTGTCAAGAACGGTAATATCCGCAGGGTCCATTCCTGCGGGAATGTCCAGAGCGATAAATAGGTCTGAATCGTGTATTCCTCTTGCTTTCTTTTCCTGATCCACCCTGACATTGAAGTTGTACCAGGAATACCTGTTGTTGAGGTCCTCCGCCTGAAGTGCGGTAACGGGCTTTCCCGTAACGTCTATATTCAGCTCGTCGTGCTCGGAGAAATACCTGAATATAAGACTGTTTGTATCAACGGGCTCGCCGTCGAACTCCAGCACGGGAATGCCGGCCTGAGCACTGCCCGTTGCAGGGACACCTGTGATGGGATTGCCGTTGGTATCTGTTTTCCTGTGTCCCTCCTGATCGACCTCATAATAAGTATCGGTCTCATCATCGTAATAAAGTCTTGCTCCCTCTTCCGTGCGGTAATATCTGCCGTCAAAGAGGTAGCCGTACATGGGATCGCTGTCATCTTCGGGGATTATGCCCAGGAGCACGCCGTCGCTTCCGATACGTGCATACCTGCCTGCGCTGTCTCTGAGGTAGCCATCGTCATCAATGATGTTATCGTTTTCGTCCAGACGCTGTCCTTCGGGATCCCTCTTGTACCTGTTTATCTCATATGAAGCCTCTATGGTCCTCATGAACTCAACGAGCTCGTCGTTTTCGTTCTCCTCGAGGGCTACGGCGTCACGGGAATTTATCTCCCAGTGGAGAGTGGTGAGGACCTGCTTGTTTATGGGCTTTTTATTCACGAGCATATAACTGTTTCTGTCAATGCCCTCTGCAACTATCATCCAGTTTTCCGAAAAAACAGGATCGTCCTCAACGATGGTGAGCACGCCGTTTCTTTTCAGATTGGCAAGGCTCGATATATTGAGTATGAACTCTCCGGGCATGAGAGCCTGATTATTGGCATTCTTGATATTGATTCCCATGTAGATATACTCAAGCTTGCTCTGTGTCTCGTGTATATAGTATGGATCCTCGGCATTTCCCGAGTTATCGTCCTTACGCCAGATTATACTGGCAGAATACTTGTCAGCCTCATTTTCCGTCTCGGCCGCAAAGCCTCTCAGAGCCTCTGCCAGACCGCCGCTGCCCAGTATCATGGATATGCAGAGCAGCATTGAAACAACTTTTATAAGGATGCTTCTGTTCTTTTCCGTCATCATTCTCCCCCCCTTCGAGAGATCTCAATTATGTCAGCTCAGAAAACCGTTCCATGCGGCGGCATAGTCCGCATAGGTCTTTTCCTGACCGTTTTCCTCGTAAACGCAGTCCACCGACTCCGCATAGACTGTCAGGTCTGCGGCTTCGGGAGCGTCGCCTGTATGTATCATTACACTTTTGAACAGATCGGCGGTCTTTTCGCCGACCTTCACGGGCTTTTTGTAATAATAATATCCCCTGAGCTTCTCGCTGCTGTCGTCATCGGGAACGAATATCCAGTCTCCATCCTGACTGTTCAGCATATTCACAAAGCTCTGTGTATGTATGATCTTTCCGTTATCCTCCGATGAAGTGTCCGCGGAAAGCCCTGCATCCCTTACGGCGCTGTAATAGTTTACGCCGTCCGCTGAGTAGAAGGACTCCGCCGCCGCCGCAGAATCGGGAAGATCCGCATATACTCTCACATAGCAGTCCACATTGCCAGTATTTGCAATGCCGACTTCCTTGGTGTAGTAATTGTTCGCATTGCTTTCAAGATCCGACGGCTTCGGAAAATTTTCAGTGACTGCTATCTTGTCGTGAGCCACCTCCACAGTATTTTCGGCATCATCGGAAGCTCCGAGATACGCCATTATGCCGCCTGCCGCCGCAAGCACCGCAAGCAGGACAGCCGAGCCTGTAAAGACTTTTCTTTTTTTCATTTCCTGCCTCCGATCAGTTCTGTTTATTCAGGCATATATCGAATATATCCTTCAGATTCTGTACTGTAAGGCCGCTGCCGTCATCGGGAAGACCGCTGACTCCGCTTATGCTGTCCGCCTGTATGCCGTAAGCATTTACGGGAACGGTAAGCTCCGAGCCGCCCGGCACCTCTTCTTCTATAAAGCTTCTCAGTGCAAATTCATCAAAAAGGCAGACCGTTTCATCTCCCGGGGAGATCTTGCTGCTGTAACCGAAAACATAGGAAGCACTGTCCGAGGACTCCGTCCTGCTGAGGAATACCCAGCCGTCGTTCTCTACGGCAGCCCTGTAACTGAAATTATCACTTCCGCTGACAGCAGTACCGCTGCTGCCCGCATAAAAACCGAAAAGCTCACGAGGAGCCTTTGGACCTGCGGGAACGCCGTTTTCAAGGAGAGTGACCTCTCCCTTCGGCACCTTCACCTCAAGGAACACGAACTCGTCGTTTTTGCCTGTATTCTTCACCTTAGGATCCTTGCTGAGCCTTATATCCGCCCTTGCGAGCTGACCGCCGGTGAAATTCTCTTCCCTGAGCTCAAGGTCTACATTTCCCACTGTGAAAACGTTGGTTTTTGTATCGCTGTCGGTAAAATAGGCAACAGCTGCACTGACGGCTATCAGCATAACGCCTGCCGCAGAAGCTGCTATGAGCTTTTTCTTATCCATCTGCCTATCCTCCGTTTCCGTCATTTTTTCTTTCCCTTCTTTTTATCGGGTATGACCATTCCGATGAGTATGAACGCCGCCAGCGAAGCCGCTGCGGCAATAAGGCCGTGAGTGGTATGCACGAAGCCTATGAAGTAACCTACCGCAGGTATCGAGAATATGGTCCTGCCGATGAAGTTCCTGCTTGTTACGGGATCCGTATCCTCGGTATTATTCGCGTCGCCCTTGGTGCTGATGCCCTCATCGGTCACTCTGACCGCACGGTGAGTCACCAGAGTGCTGTCACCTGCCTTGAAGGCTATGATGTCGCCTTTTTTTACTTTTGAGAAGGAAGCATGATGATTTACCACGCATATGCTACCGACCTTTATAGCAGGCTCCATAGAGCCCGACACCACGGCATAAGGTCTTATCCCTGCCACCCAGAGCACAGCCGTGACAGCTCCCAGAGCTATCAGCGCCGTTGCAATGAGGTTATATACACTCCTGAGTATCCTTACGGCAAGCTTCTGCTGCTTTTTTTCTTCCATTACGCTCCTTCTCCCGAGCCGCTGAGAAATGCCCAGACGCTTTCGGGCTCCGAAGCCGAATCAGCACCGAGATACTCTGTCTGAATACCTCTTGCATTGACTCTTATGCTTACGGACTTGTTTTCTATGAAGGGCTCCGTGTCCGCCTCGCTCTCGCGGGCATTGCAGAACCTGACCGCGTCGAACAGCTTTCCCGTTACCTCATCGGGAGCAACTGTCTCCATAGAAGCGGCATCTGCACCTGTATAGGCATATATATACCTGAATACCTTGTTTTCCTCGTCCTTTACGGGAGTACCCGTCATTGCTGTCCAGCCGCTGTTAACGAGCTGAGCCTCTGTCTCAGTAGTGTCATAGCTTCCGCCGCTGACGAACTTCACCACAGGCAGGGACTTCTTGGCAGCCCCCGTACCGTCGGAGTTTTCGGTGACCAGCTCATCGTAATAGGGAACAATAACCTCTGCAAACACAAAAGCGTCAACATCGCCCTTGTTCCTTATCTGCGGATCCTTGGGCAGCTCCTCATTGGGCACGACCTTGTCGTGGCTGCTGCTCCAGCTTGGTTCCTCCAGCATTATATCGAATTTTCCTGACCTGAATCTGTTGGACACCTCGTCCGAGGACGAGAGCATAGCCGACATAGCCGCAATAAGCAGCAAAACGCCTGCGGAAACAATGAGCAGGATCCTTTTTTTAGGCGACATAAACTCCCCTCCTTTGCGAATATCCTATGGTCGGAATTGCATTATTATCCTATCATATTATACCATCTTTTTTTTATATAATCAAGAAAACAGCCACATTTAAAATAAAGAATTACCTTTTGTACAAGTGCCGCCGCCTCGGTTTATGAAAGTCGCACAAATAATCTTTTACATTCATTTACCAGCAGGAATTTTTGTGGAACAATTTACACTGCGCCCTCCTGATACCGTATATACAAAACAACAGGCCGCCGCTGCATAGTATTGCAGCGGCGGCCTGAGGGTATGCTGTTATTCATTCAAATCGTCCTATGCTCACCAGCTGAGCCGTAAAGTTCTGACACTTCGGACAAAAGGTCACGGAGCCTCTTGTCTTTCTCAGGAGAGATGAATGACAGGCAGGACATTCATGACGGAACTCCACGGACATATTGAATTCGTTCCTGTGCATATACATCTCCTTTGCTATCTGGACGGAGAACTGTCTGCACTCCATGCACTGATAGAGATCGGTATCACAGTTTATAACGATATTGTCCCTTTCATTCCTGACCAGCTGGCGTATGCTTTCGCCGTACTTTCCGTAAAGAGCGGCGCTTCTGAGCTCCTCCTCAGCTTCCTCGGTACGTTTATGATAGTCCTTTGTCATGATTCTGCCGCCTGTGAAGAACTCCTCCTCATAGCCGCAGTTATCGCATTTGTACTTGTATGATGTTCCCATAGTCACCGCCCCCTTATCGTTTTACTCTATATTATCACAAGTTCAGTGAAAAAGTCAAGTATAATGTGTTGACATTTATGGCGGAATGTGTTATAATCAGGCCTGCATCTTAGAAGGGACAGGTGAGATCAATGGAAATACGTCATATAAATCCCGGCGACGACCTTGCTGCAGTCAGTGAGGTCTACGAAAAAAGCTGGAAATACGCCTACAGGAATATTATCCCTGATGAGTACCTTGACAGCATACCCGCGGGAAAATGGATAAATGGCATAAATAAAAACGGAAGGACGGACATTATCGCCCTTGACGGCGGAAAAATCATCGGTGCGGCAAGCTTCTGCCCCTCCCGCTGGGAAAAATTCGGCAGCTGCGGCGAGATAGTTTCCGTATATCTTCTGCCCGAGTATACAGGCAGAGGCATTGGCTCGGAGCTTCTCAGGGAGTGTATAAGAGAGCTTGAATGGCTGGGCTACAGGAGCATACTGCTCTGGGTGCTTGAAGGGAACGTTCCCGCAAGGCGCTTCTACGAAAAGCACGGTTTTGTTGACACTGGCGACTCAATGGACGACAATATCGGCGGCAGAGATCTCCGTGAAATAATGTACATCCGCAGAGAATGAAAAGCAGCCTGTGAAGCTCACGAAGCAGACCAGATATGAACAAAAAGTAAACAAAACAACGCATTTCAGGCAAAAAAACTGCATTTCATGCAAAGACTATTGAAATTGACACGGAAATATATTATTATAATTATGTTGCTTGTGATGAGCAGCAAAAAGAACGCACCATGCATATATAACCATCTCAAAACATAAACAGTAACATCCTAATCACTATCCCCATGTATGGCTGCGAATCTTTTCTACCTTCACAAAGGACGTTTGTTATCTTGGCTCCTTTGTGTTTCCTCACTTGAAAAACAGACTCTGCCGCGGGTCTGTTTTTTACTTTATACGCATTAAAAAATCCGAAAGCGATCATATAACGACCGCTTTCGGTTTTTTTTGCTTATGAAGTTATTCTTCTTCCATATGCTCTTCCATGTATTCAAATGCGTCCTCGAATATCTCTTCCTCAAAGCCTGCCGACTCCTCCAGCTCAAAATCCTCGGTGTATACAGCATACTCCCCTGTCTGAGAGTTGAAAACGAGATAATCGAAGCAGCCTGTGAGACCTGCAAGGATAACATACTCCACCCCGTCGATCGGATCAAGCTTATAACCCTTTCTCAGAGCGTCAAGGCTGAGTATGAACTTATGCCCAAATTCGCTTCCATTTGAGATCTTAACCCAGTTTCTGTACTCCTGCGGCAGCTTCATGCCGTTCTCGGCTTCCCATCTGCACAGAGCCTCCTCGTCAGCAGGGGGCTCCAGAACTATGTTCATCTTGGGGAGCGGCCCGTCGCCCGCAAATTCCAGAAGCCTGTCATACATAGGTCTCAGAGGATTGTTCCTGCTTTCCTCAAGAAGCAGCCTGTACTTTTCCGAATTTGCCAGTTCCTTTTCAAGGTGCTTTATCACAGGCTCCAGCACCTCTTCCGCAAGATCCTTTACGGGCTGATATTTGCAGCGCTCATACTCTATAAAGACCTGCCCGGAAAAGACATCAAAATAGAGACAGTGATGATTTATCCAGCCGAAGCATGACTTGAATGGTATCTTCTTTTTCAGCATATTAAGCTGATTGACAGTAAAGCACTGCTCAAGATCGCGTTCCGTATCAAAGGACTCTATCCTGAAATATCCCACCGTAGAAGAGTAATCCACCGTGAAACCATTTGCAACGGTGAGAATGTCAATGTATTCACTGGGAAGAGAGATATTATACTTTTTTTTCCACTCCTCAAGCTTCTCATGGGATACAGGCTTACCTGCAGCGCAGTACCACCATCTGGCTTTTTTCTGTATCTCCTCAGAAAGCTCAATTATACGTGACATTTTTTCTTTAATGAGCTTGTTTTCAGTGCTTTTCTTCGTCATAATCGAACTAATCTTATCTATCAGACTCATAAAATGTCCTCATCCGTTTATTGAAAATATTACTATCACTTGTTATAGCCGTCGGGATTGTTTTTCTGCCAGTTCCACGAATCACGGCACATATCCTCAAGGGTTTTCCCGGTCTTCCAGCCCAGCACCCTGAGAGCCTTGTCCGCATTGGCGTAGCATTCAGCAAGGTCACCCGCGCGTCTTGCGCCGTAAACATGGTTTACCTTTATATTATTGACCTTCTCAAAGGTGTCAACTATCTCGGTAACACTGTAAGGAACACCTGTGCCAAGGTTGAAGATCTCCACGCATCTGTCATTTGAAAGTATATAATCTATAGCCTTGACGTGTCCCTTTGCAAGATCCACAACATGGATATAGTCACGGGTGCAGGTGCCGTCGTGTGTGGGATAGTCATTGCCGAATATAGTCAGGCATTCTCTCTTTCCCACAGCAACCTGTGAAACATAGGGCATAAGGTTATTGGGTATGCCCTGAGGATCCTCGCCGATAAGTCCCGATTCGTGAGCACCGATGGGATTGAAGTATCTGAGAAGTATCACGGAGAGCTTCTTATCTGCCGCGGCAGCGTCTTCAAAGATCTGCTCCATCATAGCCTTTGTCCAGCCGTAGGGATTTGTGCAGACACCGCGCTTCATGGTCTCTGTATATGGAACGGGATTTTCCTCTCCGTAAACCGTAGCGCTTGAAGAAAAGATGATATTCTTTACATTGAATTTCTCCATAGTTTCAAGCAGAGAAAGTGTCGTATCAATATTATTGCGGTAATACATCACAGGCTTCTGAACGGACTCGCCTACAGCCTTAAGGCCTGCAAAATGGATAACAGCGTCGATGTTGTTTTCGCTGAATATCTCCTCAAGCTTCTTATTGTCTCTTATGTCCGTTTCGTATAGCTTTACAGACTTTCCCGTGATCTTCTCAACTCTTTGTACAGCTTCGGGAGAGCTGTTGTAGAAGTTGTCAGCAATGATCACCTCATAGCCTGCATTAATAAGCTCTACAGCGGTATGGGTACCTATATAGCCAGCACCGCCTGCAAGAAATATCTTTGCCATATTTTTACACCTCTTATTTCTATGGATTTATATACTGATCGCCGCGGATCAGATCTTAACATATAGTAAAAAGACCACTTCCGAATGAAAGTGGTCTTAATGGCTCCCCCTGCCCGGCTCGAACGGGCGACAACTCGGTTAACAGCCGAGTGCTCTACCGACTGAGCTAAGGAGGAATATATGTGTCGGCACTGATCTAATTTCCCGGGCCGTCGCCAGCCAAGTATCATCGACGTGAATGAGCTTAACTTCCGTGTTCGGAATGGGAACGGGTGTGACCTCATTGCCATAAGCACCGACTATTTAAAGTGACCCGTACCAGAATCGAACTGGTGTTACCGGCGTGAGAGGCCGGTGTCTTAACCGCTTGACCAACGGGCCAAAAAATTGGTGCACCATCGGGGACTCGAACCCAGGACCCACTGATTAAGAGTCAGTTGCTCTACCAACTGAGCTAATGGTGCATTTCAAACTGCTTAACTATTATATCACATTTAAAAGGATTTGTCAAGCGATTTTTTATTTTTTT
>NZ_ATAX01000014.1 GCF_000571935.1 Ruminococcus flavefaciens 007c
CGCTTGCAAGCCGCCTAAATTCTGACCTCCGACACGTCAATCTCGCCGTTCATCAGCTTTGGCAGAAGCGTGTCACGGAGGGAGGCAAGGCGCTGATTCTCATATTGATTAGCCAATATCTGTTCAAACAACGGCTTTACGATAGTATCAAAATCATTCATATCGCTGATAGACGGCACAAGAGCTTCCATTAGTCCGAATTGCGCTTTGTTGAGATTAACTATTGTACTACCGCTTTGTCCTAAACGGTTGATTTTTTCAGAAAATGTTTGCATAAGCAGGAAGATGTAGTAAGACGAAAATCTTTCTTTAGGGATAATTGAATTTATCTGTTGATTAGTTTGACTGTCTACAGCAACAAGCGTAACAAGTCCTGCTGTACCTATACAGCTAACGCATATTGAATTTGCAGGCAAAGTTTTCTTGGATTGAGAATCTGAACCCATTTCTGATAAGCTCCGCTCAGTTGAAATAACATAGACATTATTATGCATATCCGGTATGGTGATAAATGGCATATAATCTCCATAATACTCTTTTTTCTTTGTTGAAGGAGTTTTACCGCATACAATATCACTTGAAAGGTCGGAGATAGTACCAATAGACCAATCATCAGGCATAACCCCACCAAACGGCTCAAAATCAACAAACCAAGCCTTGAAAAGAGCCTGCGCCTGCTGCTC
>NZ_ATAX01000015.1 GCF_000571935.1 Ruminococcus flavefaciens 007c
TATCTCTCAGCTTTGTCAAGTACTTTTTTCAAATTTCTTTTCAGAATTTTTTATCTCGTACTTGCTCCCCTGTCGGACAGTAAATATATTATAACATCAGTTGCGTCATTTGTCAAACCAAAGATTGGCATAATTTTGATGCTTTTTCTGTACAAAATAACCGATAGTTGTGTTTTACGGCCATCATTGCCCTTTCCTGCGTCGTTTTTGTGCTCCTGCCCGTTCACCAATACAGTCAGCGCTATAGAAAATGTATTTCATAATATTTCTTAATCAATTATAATTATATGTATTGTTTTCCAGAAGTCTATATGTTATAGTTATATTATATTGATCTTTCGTTTTCTCGGGAGGTATTCTGATTTGAAGTTCATAATTTATTCAATGCTGATTATAGGCATCGTTCTGATGGTTTTGAATATATGGAGATATTGTCAGTTTCTAATTTCCCTGCGTGATGTTCTATCCGCAGGCAGAGGAAAAGTAAGGCTATGGAAATATTTGGCGCTTATATTGCTGATTTTTTTCCTTTTGGGTTATCTGACCGTCACCTTCTCAGGAAAGGCTGATATAATCATTGCAGGAATTCTGTGCGGCGGAAGCATTTTCGTAGCTATAATGCTTACTATCACCTTTATGCTAATGAAACGCACAAAAGAGCGAAGCATCGACATTGCAGAGGTTCTTATCGGCGTCATTGATGCCCGCGATCCCAACCTTAACGGTCACAGCCGTCATGTACAGAATCTGACAATGCTCCTTTATGAATATATACCCGTTTCAAAAAAGAAGCTTATAAACCGTGTAAGTCTTGAATATGCTGCACTTATGCACGACGTCGGAAAGCTCGGTATACCTGAAAGTATCCTCAACAAGCCCTCAAAGCTCACTGATGAGGAATGGACTATTATGAGACAGCATCCCGATATCGGTATAAAGCTCCTCGAACCGCTGCGTTCCTTCGAGCACGTTTTTCCCTGGATACTTTACCATCACGAGCATATCGACGGCACCGGCTACCATAATATTAAAGGCTGGCGCATCCCTTATGCTTCAAGGATTATCGCTGTGGCTGATACCTATTCCGCCATTACTATGAAGCGTTCGTACAAAGCTCCCCGCTCACATGAGGAGGCTCTCAGTATAATGCGCAGTGTGGCAGGCTCTCAGCTGGATGAGGAGCTTGTGAATATTTTCTGCAGCATCCCAAAGGAGAGGATAATCGCCTGTCAGCCCGAAAAGATCGAGTTCCATATTGAAGAAACTCCTGTCAGCGAAACTTCCGCATAAGACATATTTCACAAGCCGTGATTCTTCTGATTCTTTCGGTAGTATCATGGCTTTTTTCTATTGACTTTATTCATTATATGTTATATAATTTATACTCCGATAAAAAACAGGAGGATAAAATGTGACATGGTAAAAAATGAGGAGCTCAGCCATACCTTTGACAGTGCTTCAAAGGAATATGATAAAATGCGCCCCGGCTATCCTGATGAGCTGTATCGTAAGATATTCAGCTATATCAATATTGATGAGAACAGCTGCGCCGCAGAAGTTGGCAGCGGAAGCGGTCAGGCTACAAAGCCGATACTCGATACAGGCTGTAAGCTGACTGCTGTAGAATACGGCGTGAATATGTCCGTACTGCTTAAGGAGAAGTTCGGCGAATATCCCGGTTTTAACGTCATTACCGGCAAATTCGAGGATATTGTGTTCCATGAGAACTCATACGACTTCGTTTTTTCTGCCACTGCATTTCACTGGATCCCCGAACAAAAAGGTTATACGAAGGTTTATTCCATGCTCAGACACGGAGGTGCCTTCGCACGCTTTGCAAATCACCCATTTATAAGCAGGAACAACACTGCACTTGCAAAGGAAATAGAAGATATATACGATAAATACTATTACAGCTACTATAAAAAGCAACGCAGTACAGTTACGGAATATACACAGGAGCAATCGGAAATGATTGCATTAATCGCCGAAAAATACAGTTTTTCCGATATACGATACCACATCTTCCGACGTGAACGTGTCTTTTCTGCAAATGAATACATCTGCCTCCTCGGAACATACTCAGACCACATCGCCATAGAAAAAGAGGTCAGGAATGAATTCTTCTCAAGGATCGAAGAGGCAATCAAACGTCACGGCGGTACTATAACCATTGATGATACTATAGATCTTCAATTGGCACGAAAGCAATAAAAAATAATCCCGAAAGCAGCATACACTGCCTTCGGGATCTGTTTTTTCGATAATACTTCAGGAATGCTCAATTTCAATCTGCTGCAAGAAGCTTTTTGTAGGTCTCGATATAAATATCGGCAGATCTGGCCCAGCTGTTGTCACATTCCATCATGCGCTTCATAAGCTCGCTCCATTCCTGCTTGTCATTATAATCGTTCCACGCTCTCTTTACAGCGTCGAGCATATCATTTGCGTTATATGTCTTAAAAGTGAAGCCGTTGCCGTTCTCACCGCCGTTATCGCGGACAGAATCACGCAGACCTCCGGTCTCACGGACAACAGGTGCAGTTCCGTACCTCATGGCTATCATCTGTGCAAGTCCGCAAGGCTCGCTCTGTGAAGGCATAAGGAACATATCAGCTCCTGCGTATATCCTGTGTGAAAGCTCAGGTATAAAGCCAACGTTAACAGACACCCTTTCGGGATACCTTGCAGCCATTTCCAGGAAGAAGTCCTCATAGATCTTCTCTCCGCTGCCAAGCACTGCAAACTTTATGCCGTCATGAACCATTTCGTCAAAGACACAGCGTATAAGATCTATGCCCTTATGACGTACAAAGCGAGTAACTATACCGATTATGGGCTCATCGCCCTCTGCCAGACCAAGCTCCCTTAAGAGAGCTTCCTTGCACTTGGCCTTTCCTTCAAGCTTTTTAGAAGAATAGTTCGCCGCAATAGCCTTATCCTTTTCTGGATCGTAGAGCTTCGTATCTATACCGTTCATAATACCGCGGAGCTTATACTGCTTGGTGACAAGTATCCTGTCAAGTCCGTGGGCATACCACGGATCCAGTATCTCCCAGGCATAACTTGGACTGACCGTAGTTATCATATCACAGGTCTCGATTGCGCCCTTCATCATATTAACATAGCCGTCATAGTCAAGAAGCCCCGCATTGTACATGGGTATACCCATCAGCTCACCGAGAACCTCCTTGCCGTACTTGCCCTGATACTCGATGTTATGGATAGTGTATACTATCTTGATTCCGTCATACCCCTGCTGATACTTATAGTAAACATTGTAGTAAACAGGTATCAGCGCTGTCTGCCAGTCGTTGCAGTTTATTATGTCCGGAGTGAACTTGATATATTTAAGCATCTCAAGCACAGCCCTGTCAAAGAAAACAAATCTCTCGCAGTCGTCGTAAAATCCGTAAAGACCGTCTCTTGAAAAATAATATTCATTATCTATGAAATAGTATGTGATGCCATCCCTGACAGTCATAAAAATACCGCAGTACTGCTTGCGCCATGAGACGTCAACGGTTATATTGGTCAGAAAGACCATTTTCTCGCGCAATTCAGGACTTACAGATTTGTAAAGAGGGATGACTACTCTGCAATCATGTCTCTTGGCCTTTATAGCCTTGGGAAGAGAGCCTATCACATCTGCAAGACCGCCTGAGGCTGCATATGGCACAGCCTCGCTGGCAGCAAATAGTATTTTCATATTTGATCACCGCCGTCAGATCTTACCGCCTTTTCCAATATACAGCGGATATGTCTCGGAGCCCGTAAGCACCTTTTCATTGCTTATCTCCACATTCTTATCGGCAATTACCGATGATATGCTGCAGTTTTCGCCTACCTTTGTGCCCTGAAGGAGAACACAATCCTTGACCACCGTATCCTTTCCGACTTTGACTCCTCTGAAAAGGATGGAATTGATAACAGTGCCTTCGATTATGCAGCCGTCAGCAATAAGCGAATCCTTTATTTTGGAATCGAGTCCGTATTTTACAGGACCATTGTCGCCTATCTTGGTAAGAACAGGCATATCCTTCCTGAACAGGGCGCTCTTCTTTTCAGGATCCAGAAGCATCCTGTTTGCAAGGTAATAATCCTGTATACTGTCTATCTTTGTGAATAAGCCGTCGTGACGGTAGCCCATTATCTTGAACTGATCACGCTTACCCTGGAGTATCTCACGGGTAAAGCTAAACTGATTTCTGCTTGCTGCGTCGGAAACGATCTTCTTCAGGAAGTCCTTGGTGATGATGCACATCTCGAGCCACATATTGCACTCGCCCGAAAACTGTGGATCTACCAGTACGTCCTTCAGTCTGTTTTCGTCGTCGAACTCAAGGACAGTTGTGCACTTATTCTTCTCGTAGTCATACAGTCCCCTGCTGTAAACCAGGGTGATATCTGCTTCATTTTCCATATGCTGCTTAAGCACGGGATTGAAGTTTATGGTGGTGACCACATCACAGTTTGACATAATGACATACTTTGCGTTTGAATGTTCAACAAAGCCCCAGATATTATTAAGAGCATCAAGTCTTCCCTGGTATATACCGCCTGTCTGGCTGTAAGGGGGAAGCAGATGAAGTCCGCCCTTCTTGCGGGCAAGATCCCAGTCACGGCCTGAGCCAAGATGATCCAGCAGCGAGCCGTAATTCGACTTTGTGATTACGCCTACCTCGGAAACTCCCGAATGCACAAAATTGGAAAGCGGAAAGTCTATAAGGCGATAACGTCCGCCGAAGGGTATGGAACCCATAGTTCTCTGCTTTGTAAGCTCACTAACGTATGAATCGTGCATACTTGCGAAAACAAGTCCTAAAACATTATAATTTACACTCATGGCAGCATCCCTCCGTCAGATATTTTCACCGATGATCTGCTTGGGCTCGACTACCTTGCCGGCAGATACAGTAACGTTATGTCCGACAACGGCAATGCCCCAGTCGTCTCTGTTTTCAATATTCTCAGGGCTTGTACCAACACGGGCACGGGACTCGATCACGCTGTCGCTTCCGACTATGGCATATTCGACCACAGCCCCCGACTTGATAACAGTTCCGGGCATGATGATGCTGTAATTTACAGTAGCACCTGCCTCTATAGTAACACCCGAGAAGAGTATTGAGAAATCCACGGTACCGTCGATAGTGCTTCCCTCTGAAATCATGGAGTTCTCGATGTTGGCATTGTCGCCCACATACTGAGGAGGCATATTGCTGTTGCGTGAATATATCTTCCAGCCGGGATCATAAAGATCCAGCGGAACACTTGGGCTGAGAAGATCCATATTAGCCTCCCAGAGCGAATCAAGAGTTCCGACATCCTTCCAGTAGCCCTCGAACTCATACGCAAAGAGCCTCTGCTTGTCGCGGAGCATGGAAGTAATGATGTCCTTGCCGAAGTCCTTTGACCAGGGCTCACCTTTTTCACGCTTTGCGTTGGCCTCATTCTCGTTCTCGATGAGGTACTTGCGGAGCTTATCCCATGTGAATACATAGATACCCATGGAAGCGAGAGTAGACCTGGGCTCCTTGGGCTTCTCAACGAAGTCAGTCACCTGCTGATTCTCGTCGCAGATCATGATACCGAAACGCGAAGCCTCAGCCTTGGGAACGTCTATTACGGAGATGGTGCAGTCCGCATCGTTGGCAACGTGGAAATCGACCATCTTTGAGTAATCCATCTTGTAGATATGATCGCCGCCGAGAACTACAACGTACTCGGGATCATAGCGCTCGATAAAGCGCATATTCTGGTATATGGCATTGGCCGTGCCCTCATACCACGAAGCGCCTGCCTGAGTCTCGTAAGGCGGTAGAACATGAACGCCTCCGTTCATCTTATCAAGATCCCATGGCTGTCCGTTGCCGATGTACTCATTGAGCACAAGGGGCTGGTACTGGGTAAGAACACCGACAGTGTCAATACCCGAATTGGTGCAGTTTGAGAGAGGGAAATCTATCAGCCTGTATTTACCGCCATATGGTACCGCAGGTTTTGCAACGTTTTTGGTCAGTGCATATAGCCTACTGCCCTGACCGCCTGCAAGGAGCATTGCAACGACTCTTTTTTTAGTATACATATTTTTCCTCCTGATAGCATTATGCGTTATGGAATTTATTTTTCCTTGGCAGAGGGTGTTTTCTTTGCCGAGGTCTTTGTCTTTTCAGCCGCAGTCTTTGCGGGGGTGGCCGCCTTTTTTACGGCTGTTTTCTTTTCCTTTACTGCGGGAGCTTTTTTTGCAGCAGCCGCAGAAGCTGTCTTCTTTGCAGCGATTTTCTTTGCTGCTGATGTCCCTGCTGACTTTTCGTCCTTTGCTGGAGCAGCCTTCTTCACCGTCTTCTTCGGCTTTTCAGCCTTGTCGTCAGACTTTGGTGCAGCTGTCCTCTTCTTCACGGGAACAAATTCGAGATAGATCACCGACAAAGGAGCCAGTGTCATAGAGATGCTGTTATCAAGACCGTGCATCGGGATACTGTCAGACTTGAAGCTACTCTCTGTTATGCCGGAGCCTCCGAACTCTGACGCATCGGTATTGAATACCAGCTTGTATCTTCCCTTCTTGGGAACGCCTATCCTGTAATCCCTGCGCTCAACGGGAACGAAATTGCAGACAGCAATGAGCTCATCGCCGTTGTCGTCAATACGTCTGAAGGAGATGATGCTCTGCTTGTAATCGTCATTGGAGATCCAGCTGAAGCCGTTCCACGAATCATCGTTCTGCCAGAGAGGCGGATTGTCAAGATAGAACTTGTTGAGCTTCTCGGAGAATTTCAGCAGATTTTTATGAGAGTCGTAATCCATCAGGTTCCAGTCCAGCTGGGATTTGTAATCCCATTCCTTCATCTGACCGAATTCCTGTCCCATAAAGAGCAGCTTCTTTCCCGGGTGAGCGATCATATATGCAAGGAAGGCACGGTATGAAGCGAACTTCTGCTCGTACTCTCCCGGCATTTTGCTTATCATGGAGCATTTTCCGTGAACTACCTCATCATGTGAGATAGGCAGGATATAATTCTCCGAAAAAGCATAGAAGAACGAGAACGTGAGCTTATCATGATTGAAAGCCCTGTATATGGGATCAAGGGACATATAGCTAAGCATATCATTCATCCATCCCATATTCCATTTGAAGTTGAAGCCAAGACCTCCGATATCCGTTGGTCTTGTGACCAGAGGCCACGCCGTTGATTCTTCGGCAATCATCAGTGCGTCGGGGTGCTTGAGGAACACCGCCTCGTTGAGATGCTTGAGGAATTCAACCGCTTCAAGGTTCTCGTTGCCGCCGTAGATATTTGCCACCCACTCGCCCTCACGCCTGTCATAGTCCAGGTAGAGCATGGAAGCAACAGCGTCAACTCTCAGTCCGTCGATGTGGAACTCGTCGAACCAGTAATTTGCGCTTGATATGAGGAAAGAGCATACCTCAGCCCTGCCGTAATCAAATACTCTCGTTCCCCAGGCCTTGTGTTCCTTTTTGCGGTCGTCGGTGTACTCATAGCAGCAGGTACCGTCGAATTCAAAAAGGCCTGCCTCGTCCTTGGGGAAATGTGCAGGCACCCAGTCGAGTATGACGCCTATGCCTGCTTCATGGAACATATCTATCATCTTCCTCATGTCATCGGGAGTTCCGTAACGTGAGGTAGGCGAGAAATATCCTGTTACCTGATATCCCCAGGAGCCGTCGTAGGGATACTCCGTAAGGGGCATGAACTCGATATGTGTATAGGACATTTTCTTAAGATAGGGAATGATCTCCTTAGCAAAGGCAACATAATCAAGGAAGATCTCTTCGCCGTAATTTTTCCATGAACTGAGATGTACCTCATAGATATTCACGGGGCTTTTGTATATGCTCTTGATGTTTTTTTCTTCAAACCACTTCTTGTCGTTCCACTGATAGCTGCTCTCAAATATCTTCGAGGCAGTGCCCGGACGAGTCTCAAAGTGTGCAGCATAGGGATCGGCCTTCATAAGCAGCCTGCCGTCCTGAGTTTCAATGCTGAATTTGTAAGCGTCGAACTGTTTAAGTCCCGGGACCTCGGCTTCCCATATGCCGTCGGCAATAAGTGACATAGGGGACTTGTCCCTGTTCCAGCCGTTGAAATCGCCCACAACAGAAACGCTTACAGCATTAGGAGCCCAAACTCTGAAAGTGAAAATTTTGCCTCTTCCCTTTTTCTTAGAGTGAACGCCAAAAAATTTGTATGCTTCGTAGTTTTTTCCCTGGTAAAAAAGGTACAGCGGAAAATCATTAGGATTGTTATTTTTATTAACAGACATAATTCAGCCTCCTTTGCTATAATACATTTTATCAGAATCAGCAGAATTATTCAAGCTTTTTTGCGAATAGTTACAAAATTTCAGATGTTATGCTAATATTGCCGCTTCTTATTAGTGCATTTTGACATATTTAATCTGGTGTACTATTTTTCCCTTTGTTAAAATGCACAGCAATTGAATGTATTTAGCTTGTGCTGTATGTCATTTGAGTTAATATTTTGTTAACAAAATCCCCTGCTATCCCGTAACTCTAACACCTATTACAGTAACATCGTCGTTATGGATAGTCGGATTGAATACCTCTGCCTTTGCACATATCTCACTCACGATATGCCGCAGATCATCTCCTCCAAGCAGAAGCTCCTTGATAAAGGGGTAAGCATTCTCGTAAATGCCGTCCGAGAACATTATGACTATATCACCCTCATCAAAACTGCAGCTGTGGATATAAGCCTCGGACTGCTCATAGATGCCGATGGGAAAGGTGGGCGAAGTTACCTTCAGCACATTGCCCCTGTGACGTATGAGAGTTGCCGCAGCACCTGATTTTATCAGCGTCAGTTCACATTCGTCCAGGTCTATTTTCAGAGCGTCAAGGGTAGCAAAGCTCTCATCTCCAGACTTTGTCACCATTATAGAATTAATGAGCTTTATAGCCGAAGTATGGTCAACTCCGCCCATTATGAGCCTTCTGAACATTCCAACGACCATACGTGATTCCAGCGAGGCTTCGCTGCCTGTGCCCATACCGTCCGAGAGCACCACATAGCCAGCCTCGCAGCCGTCCGTAAATACTGTATGAGTATCGCCGTTGTCCCCCGTCCCGCCGGCACATGAGGACGCCGCACAGACCTCCATGCTGTATTTCGGCTTTTCATAGACGCGGATGCGCACCTCTCTTCCCGTGCGTACAGGCTCAGTGCTTTCAAGTCTCAGATGCAGCTCGTCCGCTGCAAGGTCACATACCCTGGTGCTCTCCTCCGGAGCGTTTTCAGCAGAAAAGTATACCTCTGCCACCAGTCTTCCCCTTCTGTTGTAGCTTGCTATGACATTGGCAGGCGTTATTCCGAACTTTTCCAGCTTCTTGCGTATGCTTCTGCTGACTGTTTCCGAGTATCTCACATCCACCCGCTCACCTGCGAAGCGTATGAGTTCCTCCGTTATCTTCATCTGTTCATGGAGCAGTCCGCGGCTCTCGGAAAATCGCAGATCCATAAGCTTTGCTGCCGCCTTCTCCTGTGAGCTCCTTGCAAACGCCTCCGAAAGTTCCTTTTTCCTGAGACAGTCCGCAAGCTCCTCGGGAAAGCTGTCCCGCACTGTCTCAGGCATTTCAGCCAGCCGCCTGAAACCGCGATAGGTATTGCCCCTGTCGGACTTCCAGCAGAAGGGACGCCGGTAACATGATGAGCAGACTGCTTCGGAGTTTTCTTCTATCTCTCTGCCCGCGTCACAGCTTTTCGCAAGCATATCCGATATTCGCTCCGATTCCATGCGAAGCTCCATAACAGTATCCGACAGAAAAACCATCCTTGCGTTTATTACATCAGGCAGCATATCACTGCTGCCGCTGCCCGTACTTATCCATTTATCCGAAAAATGTGCTGCAAAAGGAATAAAGATGAGAGCTCCGCATATAATATCTATCATGCTTTCAAAGCCTGTGTATGTCATGCCTGTCAGCACCGTCATGATAAATGATGTTGCAGTGAAAAAGGCAGCTGCGGTACTTGCTTTCTGCTTGTGAAGGCAGCCTGTGAGCAGTGCCGCCGCAGGCAGAAGAACTATGCTCATACCCGACGAATCCGACGCAAGAAATGCTCCGCATACTGTAAGAGAGCCGCAAATAACGCCGCCTGCCCGACTGAAGAAATAAGCTCCCGCAAGGGTTACCGCAGAGCCTGCGATTATGCCTGCATTGAGAACAGGCAGCTTCACCGAACACAAAGAAGCCACCAGAACGATGTATAAAACAGCGCCGGAAAAGCCGTTTTTTCCAGAAAGATCTATGACCTTATCCTTTCGGAAACCGTTTATGATCCCTGATGCCGAATATGCCGTAAAACCTGCTATACCGCCGTAAAATCCGTAGAAAATCAACTTTTGGACAAGCTCGCCTATAACTGCCGAAACAGCTGCACCGGAAACGAAAACGCTCACAGCGGTATTAATGCCGCTGAACTTGGGATCATTCCTTGGTTCAAGGAACATTTTTATTATCATTATCAGCGCCAGAGAGGACAGCTTCACTATATTATGCCCCACTCCGCCGCTTATGATACTGCGGACAAGACTTCCCAGAAAAACAGCTGCCGCAAAGGGCAGTCCCGATGCGCCTGCAGCAGAAATATCCGCAAAAGAAGCCAGTCCCGCCACCTTTGTCCCCGACAGGAGATACCCCACAGCCGTACAGGCAGCAACTCCTGCGGCTGTTCCCGTATATTTCCACTCCTTTATTTGTCTGAAATTAAGCATCGCACATCACCTCACAAAAATATACGATACATTATACCACAGACAAAGCGCGGCAACTGTCGCCTTGCGCCGTCGAACGAAGCAATATTGCTTCATTTTCTGACGTAAGAACAAAAAATGCCGCAGCAACTCCAGAACATTCCGGGTATTGCCGCAGCATATGACATACTGTTTACAAACGGCTCATCACAGGGCTTTTTACTCCTTATCAGCGATATACAGCAGCGCATTGCATACCGCTGCCGCAACGTTGCTGCCGCCCTTTCGTCCCCTGGCAGCTATACAGGGTATACCGCTGCTTATTATGAGCTCCTTGGACTGCACCACATTCACAAAGCCCACGGGAACTCCGATGACCAGCTCTGGCACAAAGGTCCCTGCCGTGATATGCTCATATAGTCTTACAAGAGCTGTCGGAGCATTTCCCACTGCATATATCACGGGCTTTCCAAGCTGCGCAGCCTTATCCACCGAGGCAGTCGCCCGTGTGGTGCCGTTGGATGCAGCTGCCTCCGCAACGTCCCTATCAGCCATAAAACATTCCACGCTGCATCCGTGACGGGCAAGAGCAGGCTTGTTTATACCTGACTTTGCCATATTTGTATCGGTCACAAAGACCGCACCACTTTTTATTGCGGAAAGTGCCTTTTTCACTGCTCCCTCGGAGAAATACATATTGTCATAGTAATCAAAATCCGCCGTAGTGTGTATCGCCCTCATAACTATGGGACGAATATCCTCGGGAAGCTTCCTGTCGCCGAGCTCAGCCTCGATTATCTCAAAGCTCCTGCGCTCAATATCCTTCGGAAGTACGTATTCAAGCTCCATTATATGCCCTCCCTGATAATGCTGTATATCCTGTCCATATCAACGCTTCTGCGAACTCCCTCCGCAAGAATGTCGTACTGCTTTTCCTTATAGGCTCTGCGGTCGGTGACTCCTCCGCGGAATGTCAGTCCTTTTTCCTCAAAGAGCCTTTTTACTATTCTCTCAGAGACCTGAGCACTGTCGAATATCCCGTGTATATAACAGCCGCAGACATTGCCCTCGTATGCTCCTCCACTGTCCAGAAGGGCAGGGCTGCTGCTCTCGGTGATGCCCATATGTATTTCATAGCCGCTGAACTCCGCACCGTTCAGACAGGCAAAAAAGCCCTCACCGCAGATGAAATGTCCGCCGGTCCGAGCCATATGCTTTTCATTGCCGAAGACTGTACTGCATTTCAGAAGTTCCATTCCGCTTATGGTTCCGCCGCATTCCGCACCGAGGGGGTCGGAGATCTCTTTCCCCATCATCTGATAGCCGCCGCATATGCCGAAAACAGGCACTCCTCTGTAAACCAGTCTTTTAACCGCAGTCTCCAGTCCGCTTTCACGCAGCCATTTCATATCACTGATGGTGCTTTTGGTGCCGGGGATGATTACCATATCAGGAACATCCAGCTCTTCGCAGGAGCTGACATACCTTACGGAAACACCTTCGTACTGAGAAAAGACGTCCAGATCCGTGAAATTTGAGATCTTTGGCAGCCTTATCACGGCAATGTCGATAAGACCGCGTTCCCTTGCATCCAGCTTGCAGGACAAGCTGTCCTCGTCCTCTATATCGCACCGTATGTAAGGTACCACGCCGAGTACGGGCTTCCCCCCCCTCTCCTCGAGTATGTCCCTTCCGCTGTCAAACAGAGCTATATCACCGCGGAACTTATTAACCACAAGTCCCTTCACCATATCCAGCTCATGCTGCTCAAAAAGGCTGAGGGTTCCAAGCAGCTGGGCAAAAATGCCACCTCTGTCTATATCTCCCACAAGGATAACTGGAGCCTTTGCCAGCTCTGCCATACCCATATTCACAATATCGCCCTTTTTGAGATTGAGCTCCACAGGACTTCCCGCACCCTCGATAACAATGATATCGTGCATTTCCGAAAGTCTGCGGTACGACTCCATTATCTGCGGTACAAGCTCATGCTTCCTGCGGAAGTACTCCGCAGCACGCATATTCCCTACAGGACTGCCATTGACAATTACCTGAGAGCCTACATCGGTAGTGGGCTTGAGCAGTACAGGGTTCATAAGCGCCGAAGGCTCGGTGCCTGCGGCCTCTGCCTGCATCGCCTGGGCTCTTCCTATCTCACCGCCGTCTGCTGTTATAAAGGAATTAAGCGCCATATTCTGCGACTTGAACGGTGCGCATGAATAGCCGTCCTGACTGAATATACGGCAAAGCGCAGCCGCAAAAAAACTCTTTCCCGCATTGGACATTGTTCCCTGTATCATTATCGCCTTAGCCATTGAGCACTCTCCTGACCTCCGCTGCGAACCTCTGATTTTCCTCACGGCTCCTTACAGCCACACGGAAAAAGCTTCCGTCCAGTCCGCTGTAATCGCCGCAGCAGCGTATAAGTATCTTTTCCTTCAGCAGCAGTTCTCCCAGTGTCTCGGGAGCTCTAAAAAGAATAAAATTCGCATATGAGGGATACACCTTTAATCCCAGAGTTGTCAGTTCGTCCGACAGAAAACTCCTCTCCTTACAGATACTGACGATACTTCTTTCGATGTATCCATTTTCGCCGAGAGCTGCAATGCCTGCCGCCTGAGCAGGTGCGGAAACGCTCCAGTACTGTCCTGCGCAGGCAGTTTTTTCTGCAGCCTCTCTGCTGCCGAAGACAGCATAGCCCAGCCGAAGCCCTGCCATAGCAAAAAGCTTGGTAAATGAACGCAGAACTATGACCTTATCGTTCAGGACATTCAGCGCCGTAAGCTCATTCCCTTCCCTAACAAAGCCCATAAAGCTCTCATCGCATAGAAAAAAAGTGCCGTTTTTCATGCAGCTTTCGGCAATTTTCCTCACCATAGAAGTATCTATTACCTGTCCCGAAGGATTATTCGGAGCAGCAGCAATGATCATATCCGCCGTGCTTATCTCGGGAAGGATCTCCTCGCCAAGAGCAAAATCCTTCTTCTCATCAAGTATGTATTCCGAGACATGGCAGCCATTCTCCTCAAAGGCCTTACGGTACTCACCGAAAGCAGGAGCGCATATAAGTACCCTTCTGAGCTTTAGCCCGCCGGCAATACGATATATAAGGTCGTCAGCGCCGTTCCCGCAGACTATATTCTCCGCAGATACGCCCGTATGCTCAGCCAGCCTTCTGCGCAGCTCCCTGCAAAAAGGATCGGGGTAGTTTTCACATTCTCCCGCCGAAGCAATAACCGCCTCCCGGACACTCTCCGGCATTCCCAGAGGATTGAGATTGGCAGAAAGGTCAAGCTCTACATCCAGAGCAAGATCGTTGCCTCCATGAGATCCGTTCAGCATATGATACCTCCGAATATGAAAATACGTACAGCCACAGCAGCTGCAAAAACTATGGCAGAACCTGCATACATGAGCCTGTTTGCACGGCGTATGTCCTCGTTTTCGATCTCTCTCAGCGGATCGCCGATAAACTCTTTTTTATGCAGCTCTCCGAAATAGTATGCGTCACCTGCCAGCCTGATTCCAAGAGCTCCCGCGCAGACCGACTCTGTCTGAGCGGAATTCGGGCTCGCATGTTTTCTTCTGTCACGCCTCCATATACGGAAAGCGCCTCTTCCGTCCAGACCTGTGAACGGAGCAGCAGCTGTCATAGCAAGAGCGGTAAGCCGCGATGGGATGTAATTGAGGACATCGTCCAGCTTTGCCGCAAACCAACCTATATCAGCGTATTTTTCATTCTTGTAGCCTATCATGGAATCCATGGTATTTGCCGCCTTATAAAAAAAGCCGAGAACTGCTCCTCCCACAGACATATACATAAGGGGAGCCGTAACTCCGTCGGAGGTGTTTTCCGCAACCGTCTCCACCGCCGCCCTGATTATGCCTGCATCGTCAAGAACAGCCGTATCCCTGCCAACTATCATGGACACAGCCCTTCGTGCTCCCTCGGTATCCTTTGCAGCGATAGCCCTGTATACCTTCATGCTCTCGTCTCTCAGGCATCTTGCCGCCATCAGATAATAACACATAACGCCCTCTATGACTGCTCCCAGCCAGAGATTTATCATGTAACATACAAGAAGCACCGCAATAGGCACAGCTGAAGATACCAGCAGCACCGTTACCGCAAGAAAAACTCCTCCCCTCCTAAAGTCTCTGCTCATTCTCCGCCTTACAAAGCCTTCAAGGCGGGATATGAGCCTGCCTATGAGCCTTATGGGATGGGGAAGTCCGTAGGGATCACCCAGCAGGCAGTCAAGAAAAGCTCCCAGAAGCAGCGGAAGAGCCGCAATGATATAATTCATATTTTCTCCGTGACTATAATATTTTTTCCGTCAAATTCAGTGATATAACCGTGACCGTTATCAGTCTGCCAGTCGAAATAGCTCCTGCGAGGAAGCGCAAAACGTTCCAACACAGCCATTATGGTACCTCCGTGTACCACAAAGGTAGCTGCGGACTCCTCCGGGACGCCGCTTACGCATTTCAGAAAGCCTTCGACGCAGCGCCTTCTGAACTCCCCAGGGCTTTCACCGCCGGGGAAAGCGTCCTTTCCTCCGCTGTCTATCCACTTCTGATAGCGTATATCGTTTGAAAGCTCCTTATAGTTTCTGCCCTCGAAGTCACCGAAATCACATTCTCTGAGTTCAATGCAGACCACAGGCGTGACCCGAGGATAAAGCAGCTCCGCAGTCTGTATACAGCGCCTCATTGGACTGACAAAAAGAATTCCGCAGGGAGGATAGCTTATGTCTCTCAGCTCTGCGATGCCCTCTCTGCACAAAGGCTCATCGGTACAGCCGATATAGCGTTTTTCCAGATTGCCTGATGTCCTGCCGTGGCGTATCAGGTCAATCCGCATCGGGAGTGCCCTTAAGATAAACGGGTATACCGCATATGACTCTTACCACGGTATCGCTGTTCTCGGCTATCATACAGCCGCAGCGTCCCGTCGCTTCCCTTTTTACTCTTTCTGCCTTTACTATCGGAACAATGCCGCAGCCTATCTCGTCCATTATCACGACAACATCCTCATTTTCCTCGCAAAGCCTCTTTGTGAAAGCGATAGGATCAACTCCCTGTGCAACAAATCTCGCTATAGCCTTGTGATAGCTCTTGATGCAGACTGCCGTGAATATCTCATCAAAGTCACAGGTAGAACCGTTTGTCATAGCTTCCTCATCAATGCCGAAGAGCTTTGTTGCACAGCCTACCTTTCCCTGATATGCTCCGCCGATTATCATTTTCATATTATCTGACCTCCATTATTCTGTATGTGAACGCAGCTGCTGCTGCCACCGATAATTCGCAGACCTGCAGGAACCAGCCTGCCAGATCTCCCGTAATACCTCCGAATTCCCTGTATGACACAAAGCGGTACCATGCAAATACGAGCAATGCCGCCGCAGCCGCAGCTGCTCCGGTGGGCATATCGGTAAGAGTCATTGCTCCCATGCTGAGAACGGCTGTAAAGGACAGGCAAAAAAGTGCAGTCTTTTTGTCGGCCGCCGCAGAAAAAACATGAAGAGTCCCCTCCCTTTTGGCAGACCTGAAGGTAACGGCTGCCAGACCGCTCAGTGCCCGGGAAAGTACAAATCCCAGACATACCACTGCAGCAGCATGAGGCTCTGTCAGTTCTGTGAAGAGAGCCGTGTACAAAACAAGGTATATTCCCAGCTTAATAGCCGCAAAAGCACCTATGTGCGGATCGCTGAGTATCCTCAGTTTCTTCTCCCTGTCACCCCATGAAGCCCTTGCGTCACAGGTGTCGCAGAAGCCGTCAAGGTGTATGCCTCCTGTCACGGCGACCATTATTGCCACTGCTCCGGCCGCATACATGAACTGACCTGTATGCAGTCCCGCACACAGCCGCTGCCATATCATTATCATGGCTCCGATGACTGCTCCCACAGCGGGGAAAAAGCAAAGGGAGTACCTTCGGTTTTCCTCCTTCCATTCCACATCAGGAACAGGAATACGGGAGTACATACGCATAGCCGAAAAAAACGATCTCAGCATATCGCCTTCCCCTTATAGGCAACCGCTAACCCATAGACACATTCCACTACATTATCCGCAAATTCGGCGATACAACGGTTTATGCTCGCCATTTCGTTTATATACTGCATCGTATCGGGAGAATAGTCATTGCCGTCGCTGCCCACTTCATTGGTCACTATCACAAGCTCGGCAGTCCTTTCGGAAAGTGCTCTGATACCCTCTGTTATCTTGAGAACTGCTTCGTTTACCTCGCCGCTGCCGAACATCTCATTGGCACATAGATTGCCTATGCACTCTATGAGTACTCCGCAGCCCTCGGGAATGTCCAGATCACCTATATCACGAAGGCACTCTATGGTGATATAATTCTTGCCACGGCGCATTTCCGTATGACGGGCAATTATTTCCTGAGCGTCATCGCCCACCGGATTCATTGTAGCCACGTAATATTTCGTACCGCCGAAGCTTTCCAGCACACGTTCCGCATAGCTTGATTTACCGCATTTAGTTCCGCCAGTTACAAGTGTGATCATTGTAAATTCACATACCTTTCTATACCAACATCGTCAAAGCGATGAGATCTGTAATACAGTGCAGCTGCTCCGTCCAGCAGAGGAAGAAGAAGTATGCCTCCCGTTCCCTCTCCAAGCCTTAGATTTCCGTCTATAACAGCCCTGAGCTCCAGTCTTTCAAGGAGCATACGTCCGGCAGGCTCAGCAGATACATGGCCTGCAAGCATATAATCCCTGCAATCGGGAGCTATCATTGCAGCAAGCACCGCCGAAACTGCCGAGATAACACCGTCTATTATGACCGTTACTCCGTAAACCGCACCGCCGAGGAACAGGCCCATCATTCCGCCTATCTCATAGCTGCCAAGCTTTGCAAGGAGCTCCATAGGCGCATCCTTGTCGGGAGAGTTTATTTCCACAGCACGTTTTACGGCACTGATCTTTAAAGCAAGTCCTTCAGCGGAAAGCCCCGCTCCTCTGCCGGTGACCTTTTCCGCAGGCAGCCCGAGAATAACCGAGGACAGTGCCGCTGTGGGAGTGGTATTGCCTATTCCCATCTCGCCGGTAACTATGATATCTATGCCCTTTTCCGCCATATCTCTTACTATATCCATGCCTACCTTCAAGGAAGCCTCTGCCTGTTCCACCGTCATGGCATGGCCTGATGCGATATTATCCGAACCATAGGCTATCTTCCTGTTCAGAAGCTTAACGCATTCAATATCTGAAGCGATGCCTATGTCAACAGCCGTTACCTCTGCTCCGTATATATCCGCCAGAGCGTTTATGTTGGAGCTGCCCTCCGCAATAGCCTTTGCGCACACAGCCGTAACAGAGCTGTCGGTCTGAGTAACTCCCTCGTCAACAACGCCGTTGTCCGCACACATAACGACAACAGCACGCTTCGATATATCAGGGCTGTCCGTGCGCTGTACAGCTGCGATCCTGCAAAGCATATCCTCAAGGATACCGAAGCTTCCCAAAGGCTTTGCAACGCCGTCCCATTTCTGCCTTGCCATTTCCGCAAAAGCACTGTCGGCAGCCTTTATTTTACAGATCCTTTCCATTCAAACCTCCGAAATATCCGCAGGCTGCTGCAAAACGCTCTGCCAGCCTGACATCGGCTCCGAAATACAGATGTGGGAAGCCTGCATAAAGCGTCGGAGAGGTGTGTACACATTCCCAGCTCCTGCCATCTGTCTTTAAAGCCCTGAGCCCACTGCCGCAGTCGGTACTGTCCCAGTAGTGGAACTCATGGGCAGGTATCCTGTCGCCTCTGCGGAACAAGAGACTGTCTTCCTCTGCCGTGAGATTGGCATAACCGAACCGCCGCAGCTTGTCTGTCTCAAAAGCCTCCGCATTTATAACTCCCGCCATGGGATATTCGGTACCATCAGCTGTTCTCAGCCTGTCATGGAGGTACATGAAGCCTCCGCATTCCGCAATTGTGGGCATACCGCCGAGTACGGCATCCCTCACAGAGTCTCTCATGGATGGATTCGCTGAAAGCTTGCCCGCATAGAGCTCGGGATAACCGCCGCTGAGGATAAGTCCGCAGGCATCCGCGGGAATTTTATCATCATGGATCGGCGAAAAATACTCTATTCTGCATCCCAGTTTTTCAAGAATGCTTATATTATCCGAATATATGAAGCAAAAAGCATTGTCAGAAGCTACCGCTATTTTTGGCAGGCTTTTTGCGAATAATCTATGCATTTCATGCGGTGTATATTCAGGTTCCGGAGCTTCGGCAGTCATCAGCAGCTTGTCAAGGAGGATATGCTTCTCCGCAAGTCTGCCCAGCTCGGCAAGCTTTTCCTGTATATCCGCTATCTCATCAGCTGTAACAAGTCCGAGCCTTCTGCTGTCCACATGAGGAGCCCCCGACGGAAAAAGGCCGAAATACTCTGCACCAAGCTCAGCGCATATACGCTCCGCCATGGGTACAAGTCTATCAGGCAGCCTGTTGAATATAAAGCCCTTTATATTATTCGGAGCCCTGTAATTCATGAAGCCGTGAACAACAGCTCCTATGGACTCCGAAGCTCCTTTGCAGTCAATAACTACAACCGCAAGGCTGTCGGTGATAAGGGAGACCGAATAAGCAGATCCTCTTCCGTCCGCTCCATCAAAATAGCCCATAACACCCTCTATAACGGATATATCGGAATTACGGCTGTTTTCACAAAGAAGCTGCCTGAGCATATCGTCTCCGCAGAAGCGGCTGTCGAGATTATGTGCCGCGACTCCTGTTATCCTTCGGTGAAACATAGGATCTATGTAATCGGGACCGCATTTAAAGCTGCTGAGAGCAAGACCTCTTGCCTTCAGCGCAGCAAGAACCGCACAGGTCACAGTAGTCTTTCCGCAGCCGCTGTGAGTTCCGCCGATCACTATTCTTTTCATTTTAACTTCCTTTTTATAATAAATACCGGGTTTTCTGCTGACATCATTGTATGATTCCCTATTTTTCTTGTCCGTGTAACGGCTATTTGTGAGATCTCCGCCTCAAATCCGATCTCATCAAAAACTGCTGTTGCCCCTGCGAGCGTTTCGATCGAAACAGCAGTTACAGTCAGTCGTATATTGCTGTTTTTTTCTGCCGCTGCCTTAACAATATCCTTTAGCTTTCCGCCTGAACCACCTATGAATACACAATCGGGAGACGGAAGCTTCCTGACAGCCTCCGAGGCCTCGCCTTCCACTATTTCTATATTATCACATCTGAATCTGCGCCTGTTTTCGGCTATCAGGCTGACAGCCTCCGTATTCTTCTCCACGGAATAAACTCGTCCGCTGCCGCAGCGAATTGCCATCTCAACGGATACAGAGCCTGTTCCTCCGCCTATATCCCAGCACACGTCAGTTTCTCCTATATCCAGTCCCGCCACAGCAACCGCCCTGACCTCGGATTTTGTCATGGGTACATTTCCCCGTATGAACTTTTCATCGGGTATCCCGCTGAGAAGAGCTCTTTCATACTCAGGGTTTTCAGCAAGCAGCACACTGAGCTGCGATATATCTGTCTCTGTGAACTCCTCTGCCCTTCCGCTGATAATTTTCTCAGAAGAATAACCAAGGTCGGCGCCTATGTGGACCGTTACCTCTCCCATGCCGTAATCGCAGAGCCGTCTGCATAACTCCCCTGCAGTCAAATCTCCCCCCAGAAGGAAGAAGGTCTTTTTATGGGAGCTGACTGCCCTTGCCGCATTTGCGCTTTTTCCGTGCAGGCTTACGAAAAAGCAGTCAGACCAGTCCTTTCCGAGCTTTGAAAAGAAGTAAACAGGTGAAGAAATACCGCAGATCATTTCTGTTTCATGATCTGCAAGTGACTCCGAGAGCTTCCGTGCCCCGCTGAAAAAGCCGCAGTCTCCGGACATAAGCACAGCAGCCGTCTCATAGCTGTTTTCCATTAAATACCGACAGATCTCTGTGCTGCGGTACTCCTCGAAAACAGGCTTTTCAAGTGCTGAAAAGGGCTCAAGCATACGCCTTGCACCGATAAGCACATCAGCAGACTCTATCGCCTTCGCCGCTTCTCTCGTCAGCGTTTTTGCGCCGTCCACGCCCGTTCCTATAATGTATATCTTCACCTCTTCACCTCCTCATACCGCATACCAGCGCTTTTATCTCCTCCATCGTGCTTCCTTCTTCCTGCGGACGCATAAGAACTATTGCTCTGATACCGCATATTCCGGCAGCTTTCAGCTTTTCGGGGAAGCCTCCCGCTGCTCCGCTTTCCTTTGTCAGCATCACCTCTGCTCCGCTGAGCTTAATGTGTTCAATGTTCTGCTCAACGGTGAAAGGTCCTTTTTCAGCTATGATATGTTCAGCTGCAAAGCCCAGCGACGTACAGAAGCTGACAATATTCTCGGCAGGCAGGACTCTCGCCCATACCCTTTCCCGAAAATCCTTTACCGCTGTAAGCTTTGGCAGTTCCTTGCTGCCCAGTGTGCTGAGTATATTTCCGCCGCATCTGCTGAGAAGCTCTGTTACCTCGTTCATATCGGCCGCTCCGATACAGTCCTCAAGGCTCATGTTGCTCCTGAACAGCCTGTGATAAGGAGTTCCCGTTTCTGCACAGGCAAGCTTGATATTCTCCGTTACCTCTGTGGCATAAGGATGAGTAGCGTCAATTACGGCTCTGCAATCAATCCGCTTTATAAGCCCGCTCATCTCCGCATTGTCAAGCCGTCCCGTAAAAACGTGTATGTCTTTATGCTGCGGAAGCAATCCGCCACCGTATTCCGTCGCCACGGAAACAGCCGTACTGATGCCGCTTTCACAGCAGAACTGAGCAAGCTCACGACCCTCGGTGGTACCGCCGAAAATAAGAAGCTCACACATTCCTGTAACCTCTTGGCGTTACCATTTTTCCGTTAATGACCTTTGTCTCGGAATTGCCGATAAATACAGTTGTAAACATATCAACAGCTGTGTCTCTCAGCTCTCCGAGGGTAAGTATACGGCACTCCTGACCTTCTCTGCCAATATTCCTGACATACCCGCAGACAGTAGATGAAGTACGGTACTTAAGCAGTATATCGCAGGCTCTGGAGAGATAATCCTCACGTTTTTTTGATGACGGATTATAGAGTGCGATCACAAAATCTCCCTCAGCAGCGCATTGCAGACGCTTTTCGATCTTCTCCATGGGGGTGAGCAGGTCTGAAAGGCTTATCAGCGCAAGATCATGTGTCATAGGCGAACCCAGAACTGCTCCTCCGCTGAGTGCAGCGGTAACTCCCGGGATAACCTCAATATCCGCGTCAGGATAACTAACAGAAAGCTCAAAGGCAAGTCCTGCCATGCCGTACACCTGACTGTCACCGCTGCAAACCAGAGCAACTATGCTACCCTCGTCAGCAAGTCTCAGTGCAAGCTCAACTCTTTCCTTCTCCTGTCTCATACCTGTGGAAAGGCACTCCTTTTCAGGGTAAAAACTCTTTATCTGATCGATATAGACAGTATATCCCACAATGACATCGCTTCTGATTATTGCCTCTTCGGCTTCGATAGTAATACCTTTTCGGCTTCCGCAGCCTATTCCGACTATATAGAGCTTCATAATACCTTCCTTTCAAAATCAAGATAGACAGGAATCTCCGCAGCTGCTACGGTAACGCCTTCACGAGCCCGCTTGTGCAAAACGAGCTTGCCGCCGCTGCAAAATACAGCACTGCGCTCACATACGTTATCAGCTCCCGTAGTCTCCAGCACGAAATCCGATGCCTCAAAATCACCTTTTATACTCATAAGCTCCTCAGCGGTACAGAACCTCAGCGGAACGTCAATGCTTCCGCAGAATTCGAGAAGTCCCGCTTCATCTGCCTTGAGCTCTATTGTAGCTGCCTCCCGTATCCTTGCAATATCTATGCCGGCCTCTGCAAGTATCTCTCTTACTGTACTGCCTATGACTTCAGAGGAAGAACCTCTTTTGCAGCCTATACCGAGAACTATATTCTTCGGGATCAGCTGAAGAGTCACATCAAATGGCTTTATGTCCTTTGAATCACCTACATATATGCCCGATCTGCACACACCGAATTCCGTAAGCTCATCGGGAAGCCCTCCGTGATCGTATTCCGAAAAGAAGCCTATTTTCTTATCGTCCAGCACATCAGAGGCTATCTCCTTCGCAGCGGTGAGATCGGTTATTATAAGTCCGTTGGCAACTGCAAAGCTGTCGGGCGAAAAACGTCCTCCCGTATCCGTGGCAGTAGTTATGACCGCAGTGGAGCCGAGGGCTTCGGCAATTATCTCCGCAAGGCGATTAGCACCTCCGATATGTCCCGAAAGCACAGGGATCACGAAGTTACCGCTGTCATCCATTACTATAACCGCGGGATCGTCCGCCTTTGTACCGAGCAGCGGAGCTACCGCACGAACTGCTATACCGCAGGCGCATACAAATATAAATGCGTCCGAGCGCTCAAAAAGCCTGCCTACCATGCTTCCCATATTCCAGAACACCGCCGAGTTGTCATCGGTATGCTTGTGAAAACAGTAGCGGCTGACCTTATGCTCGCTGCAGAGCACATCAGCTGTTCTTGCAGAAAGCTGCCTTCCATTTTCTGTCAACGAAAAAACTGCTATATTCATGTGGCTGCCGCCTTTCTGAAGCCTGTCTCAAAATTTTTGTCGTAGAGCTTTGAAAGCTCGTAATCATTGCCGAGAAAATCTCCCACAGTTATGAGAGCTGTTTTGCTTATACCGTTTTCACGGGCTGACTCAGCAAGAGTTCCCACCGTACAGCGCACAATCTTCTGATCCTGCCATGTAGCCTTATATACGATAGCCGCAGGAGTTTCCGCGCTGTATCCGCCCTCCGTGAGTTTTGCCGCCAGCTCCTCCGTCATGGAAGCACTGAGGAATATGATCATAGTTGCATGATGGGCAGCAAGACTCTCTATGCTCTCCATTTCGGGAACAGGAGTCCTTCCTGCCATTCTTGTGAGTATCACCGTCTGTGAGACCCGGGGAAGAGTATACTCGGCTTTCAGAGCAGCTGCCGCACCGCAGAAGGAGCTTACTCCGGGAGTTACGCTATACTGTATCCCCAGCTCCTCCAGCCTGTCCATCTGCTCACGAACAGCTCCGTATATGGAAGGATCGCCTGTATGAAGCCTTACTGTTTTCTTTCCCTCAGACTCAGCCTGCTTCATTACCTCTATCACACTGTCAAGATCCATGTGAGCACTGTTGTATATCTCACATTCCTGCCCCGCATAGCTGAGCAGCTCGGGATTTACCAGTGACCCCGCATATATTATAACGTCCGCATTTTCGATAAGACGTTTCCCTCTCAATGTGATAAGATCGGCAGCTCCGCAGCCTGCTCCCACAAAATCAACCATTTTCTTCCTCCGTTATCGCCCTGATAAGTTCATCTGCCAGTGATGTTTTCACAAGAAGCTCCCTTTTATATGAAAAAGCAAGCGCTCCCACGGGTATCTCATCATGTACTCTTCCGCGAAGATAGCTGTCCATACGGCGGCTGAGTATCTCCGCAGTCCTTTCAAGGTAGCCTGCACCGTCAAGTATGTCCATAGCTGCGTCGGCAGTTGCGCAGTCGGGGAGCTTTTTCAGCGTTCCTGTATCCGCTCCCGCCAGAAGTCCGCAGATGATAAGGACCTCCATTCTTCCGTCCGCCCATGAGGAATGAGTATTCATGATACCAGCTCCAAGCTTTACCAGCTTGCCTATATGTCCGACTATGAGTATGGACTCAAAACCGAGCTCCATGCCTATATCTATGGCCTCGCCTATGAAGTTGCTGCAAGTGACACTGTGCTCCAGTGAGAAAGGCAGCTGCTTCTGTACGTAGTCCTCGCTGTAATTGCCGATGGTCAGCAGCATATTCCTCTGACCTGCGGCACGGCGTATATTTGCCTCAGCACGGATAGTCTCCACAACAGCTGTATTGCTCATGGGCTCAACGATGCCGCTGGTGCCAATTACGGAGATACCGCCTTCTATGCCCATTCTCGGATTGAAGGTCTTTTGTGCCAGCTCTGTCCCGGCAGGTATAGATACCGTGACTTCAAAGCCGCCGGAATAGCCGTACTTTTCGGCGATCTCCATGACAGCACCGGCTATCATTCTGCGGGGCACCGAATTTATGGCAGCTTCTCCCACAGGCTGGTCAAGGCCTGCTTTTGTGACTACACCTATGCCTGTGCCGCCAAGAATCCTTACTCCCGAGGATATGAGCCTTACCGACGTGTAAACCTTGACACCGTTGGTCACATCGGGATCATCACCGCTGTCCTTGACTATGGCACATGAAGCAACCTCATCGCCGATCCCGACGTCAACGGTATCAAGATCAAGCATTATGCCCTTGGGAGTCATCAGTCTGACAGTCTCTGCTATATGGCCTGTGAATATCATCTCCGCAGCCGCCTTTGCCGCTGCCGCTGCACAGGAGCCCGTTGTATATCCGCAGCGCAGCTTTTTTGCGCCTCTGTATACATATTCCTCAAGTTTCATCAGAACTCTCCCTCATGATAAATACTGTAAAATAGCCTGTCTCTCCGCATATCTCATTGCAGTCGGCATATATCCTCTCATCAGGAAGTCCGCAGTTCTCGACTGCGGCAATATGCTCCGAAGAATGTTTTTCCCGCAGCATCTCAGTTAATCTGCCGCTGTGACTGCCTACTTTCATTATCACCTTTGTGCCCCTTAAATCAAGAAGCTCCTCAAAGCCGTCACAGCCGAAGGGGATTATATGCAGCGGCTCACCGCCGATACAAAGGGGCTCTTTCAAAACTGCTGCCGCTGCACTGAAGCTTGTGACTCCGGGACATATCTCCACAGCAAAACCTCTTTTTTTCACTCTCTCAGCTATATGGCTGAAGGTGGAATATACCGAAACATCACCGAGTACAGGTACAGCCGCATCACTGCTCACAAGGATCCCGCATAGAAGCTCTGCGATCTCGCCGTAGCACCTGTCAAGCAGCTCCCTGTCACGGCTCATGGGTATATCAAGATATACTATCCTCTTTCCCGAAAGGTCTGCTGCCTGCTCCGCAATGGAAAGTGCAAGCGTTCTTTCACCCTTTGTACGAGGGACTGCTATCACTCCGCATTCTTCAAGTATACGGACAGCTTTCAGCGTAAGGAGCTGCGGATCACCTGCTCCAACACTGACACCATAGAGCTTTCCCATTACTTATCCGAAAGAGCAGCCGAAAAAGCTATGAGCTGCTCCATATCCAGCTGTTCTATCCTTGCAGCCTCGGGAAGTCCCAGTGAAGAAAGGGCGGAATACACCTTTTCCTTCGGTATCCCCATTACGGAAGCAAGGGAATTTGCCAGAGTCTTTCTGCGCTGTGAAAAGCCTGCCTTTACCACGCTGAAGAAGAACTTCTCACTCTTTTCGTCCAGTCTGCAACCGCTGCCAAGGTCGATCCTGATGACAGCAGAATCCACGTTGGGCGCAGGCATGAAGCTTCCTCTGGATACATCAAAGAGCTTCTTTACGGTGCCATAGTAGTTCACTCCAACAGTTATTGCACCCGAGTCTCTTGTACCGACTTTTGCGCAGAGCCTCTGCGCCGCCTCCTTCTGCACCATAACCGTTATGGACTCTATGGGAAGCCTGCTTTCAAGCAGCATCATTATTATCGGAGATGTGATGTAATAAGGCAGATTTGCGCATACAGCCACCCTGAGCCCGTCAAACTCATCGGTAATTACCCTTCTGAGGTCGCATTTCATTACATCCTCGTTGATTATCTTCACATTGTCAAAATCCGCAAGAGTCTCATCGAGTATCGGAAGCAGTCTTGAGTCTATCTCAACTGCTACAACCTTTTCCGCACGCTTTGCAAGCTCCGAGGTGAGCACTCCTATGCCCGTTCCGATCTCAATTACACCGAATCCCTTGCAGGCATTGCCGTTCTCGGCTATCCTCGGGCATATATCGGGATTGACAATAAAGTTCTGTCCTAGTCCCTTTGAAAAGCTGAAGCCGTGACGTGAAAGTATCTCCTTGACGGTGCCGATGTTAGTTAATATCATTAAGTACTCCTTAAACCTTATGCCTTTCTTTTTCGGAAAACTCCTTCTGCTTTGCATCATTGAGCTTTTCCATGCTGTTTACCAGATAATCCGCCGAGCGGTAGGCTCTCTGAAAATCCATATCCTTGAAGTGGACCTTCAGGTCTACATACTCTCCGTCAATAATTATATCTATGCCGCCTATCTGTCTGCCGACATACTTCTGTCCCGCATATTTAATATATTCGTCTATTTCCCGTCTGTCCATTTCTCCGCCGATAACATTGATCTTCATATCCAAGCCTCCGTTCAGTATTTATTTTATAATGCTGAGCGCCTGCGCAAAGCCCGCCTTGGCAATAACGCTTTCCTCGCCGTCCTTACCGATGAGCAGCAGTTCCTTTCCGTTGGAACATACTATGCCCTCATCGCAGACCGCATAATCCAGTACGCCCTTCTTTATAACCTTATGCTCTCCGCCCGGAGATACCCTTACAAGCACTCTGCTTTTGGGGAATATTCCCGGGTTCTTCTCGCCTGCCTCTGCATTTTCCTTTTCGTTCTTCTCAGCCTCAAGGAGCCTTCCCTCGAAGTAGAGCTCCCGTGCAGACTTGCTCTTTGTCTTGACATCGCCCTTCTGCTGATTTTTTCTCAGAGGTTCTCCTCCGAAAATAATGCTGAAGGCATTGATAAAGCCGATTACAGCCTTTATCAGTCTCACAGGGAAAAGCAGCACCGACTTCCATATGGGTTCTTTCTTTTCCTTTGGGGGCGAATAGGGACGGCTTATATAATAATAATTTCCGTCACTGTCGTTCTGAGGTTTCAGGAGATCATTCTTTTCATCTGAAAAGAGCTCCTCAATAGTGCCTGCTCCTGTATCCAGAGCAAGTATAGAGCTTGGGGACACTCCTGTACCTCCGCTGATGGCATGACCTACCGTAGAACAGAGCAGCCTGCCGTCAGTCACCGACCAGAACGGGCTGTCCTCCTCAGAGGGACCATCCGTAAGCTCGTCATAGTCACCTCTTTCGTCAAACACGGATATATGTCCGTTGACTGCGGCTGCTATCTTTCCGTCTCTGAAGGAAACAGCTCCGATGTGCCTGTCCATGCCTGTATAAATATGCCCCTCGGGAGCCTTCGGCGTCTCTGTGCTTTTCCTGTATATCGCACCCATTTCACCGAAACGGGCAGAATATATGACCTCATCACCCTCTGAAGTAAGTCCGTAGATATGCACCTGCTTGGAGGCGTCCTCATAGTGCTCCACGGCTCCCATGAACTCAGCACCCCGTCCGCTGTGCTTCCATTCCTTGTTCCTGTTTATCTCATTGACAGTATCGCTGTACTTCGCTGCCCTTTCACAGGGAAGCTCCGTGACCTTTCCGTCACTGCACAGGTACATCCTGTTTTCAGAAATATATGCAATCTTCATATACTATTCAGCTGCCCTTCCATTCTTTCACATACAGCCTCGGCACATTTCATGCCGTCAACTGCCGCAGAAACTATGCCGCCTGCATAGCCTGCTCCCTCGCCGCAGGGATACAGTCCCTTCAGCGACAGGGACTGCAGATCCTCTCCCCTGTTTATGCGTACAGGGGAGCTGCTTCTGCTCTCTATACCCGTAAGCAGAGTATCTTTGTCATCAAAGCCCCTGATCTTCTTTCCCATTTCCTTTATGCCGAGCCTAAGGGATTCGCAGACGAAATCGGGGAGATATTCCTCGGGAGGCGCAAATCTTACCGCAGGACGATAGGAGGGCTTTACTCTGCCAAGCTTCCTGCTTATGCGTCCTTCAAGAAAATCACCGAGAACTGCCGCAGGAGCGTGATAATCCCGTCCCCCTGCAATAAATGCCTTTTCCTCAAGCTCGCGCTGGAAATACATACCTGCAAGAGGATGATCACTGCCGTAGTCCGCAGGATCAACATTCACCAACAGGGCACTGTTGGAGTTTTCGGCGTCACGGGCAAAACAGCTCATACCGTTGACAGCGAGCCTGCCCTCCTCCGAAGAGGCTGCCACCACATAGCCTCCCGGACACATACAGAAGGTATAAAGAGTACGTCCGTTGGGCAGATGCACAGCGAGCTTGTAATCCGCTGCTTTCAGAGCGGGATGTCCCGCAAAATCTCCGTACATTGCCCTGTCTATATCCTTCCTGAGATGCTCTGCCCTCACTCCGACGGAGAAGCTCTTCTGTGAAAGATCTATATTCTCATCGTACAGAAGTTCAAATACGTCTCTGGCACTGTGACCCGATGCAAGTATAAGACTGCCTGTATTTATGGTGTGTTTCTCACCGTTCCGGATATAGCTTACTGCGGAAAGTCTGCCGTTTTCTGTTTCAAATCCACAGAATCTGGAATTGAAGCACACCTCGCCGCCGAGGGCTTTGACTCTCTCTCTCAGGGCTTTTACAGCTCCGCGGAGCTTATCCGTACCAATATGGGGCTTTGCAAGATAAAGTATCTCATCGGGAGCTCCAAACTCTACAAGTCTTTCAAATACCCAGCCTATGCGCCTGTCCTTTATTCCTGTGGTGAGCTTGCCGTCGGAAAATGTACCTGCGCCGCCCTCGCCGAACTGTATATTACACTCGGTATCGAGCCTTCCGCCATTCTGAAACTCCTCAACAGCCCTGCATCTGGAGTCAACATCGCCGCCTCTTTCAAGCACTATCGGCTTTGCTCCTGCCATTGCAAGAACAAGAGCCGCAAACATTCCCGCAGGTCCGAAGCCTGCGATAACAGGCCTGTACGGCGCATTTTCAATAACGGGCACCTTATATCTGACCGGCTCGTACTTTTCGGCATTTTTAAGGCTTTTCAGCAGGCTTTCCTCACCTTTTGCCTCTATATCCAGTGATATTATGAAATGGACGTCGTTTTTTTTACGCGCGTCCACGGATTTTTTTGCAAGTCTAACAGTTTTTATCCTCTCACGGCTTATCCTGATTTTTTTCACGCATAGAGTCACAAGGTCGGAAAAATCAGTATCAAGGGACACTCTTATCCCTCCGACTCTTATCATGTACGTCCTCCTCTCAGCGAATCCGCGCAGCTCCTGCCTGCGAATATACCCGATGACCATGCCCACTGAAGGTTGTAGCCGCCGCAGTCGCCGTCAACGTCAAGGATCTCGCCGCAGAGGAATATGCCCTTCTCGCTTCTTAGCTGAAGGCGCTCGTCGATACAGTCTCCGCTTACGCCGCCTGATGTTACCTGAGCATCCTTCCATGCGGCTGTTCCGGTAACGTCGAAATCAAGGCATTTTATAAGCTGAGCTATCTGTCTGAGGTCATTTTCGCGCAGTTCGGAAATAAGCAGTGTAAGCGGCCTTCCGAGAGCGCGCTTTGTAATATACGATGAAAGACTTCTCGGGAATATTCCTGTAAGCAACTCCTCCGTGGTATGTTTTCCGCGCTGATACTGTATCACACGAAGATAGCCCACAAGCTGCTCAAGCTCCATATCAGCGGCAAGATCCAGTCTGAGCGTAAGCTTTCCTTCATACTGTGAAAAGAGATGAGCCATATTGAATACACATATACCCGAGAGAGCCGTATCCGTGAACTGTATCTCACCTACCTCCTCCTTCAGGAGCTTGCCTGCGGAATATGCCATTACTCTACCCTTGGCTCTTACGCCCTTGAGTCCCTTGAGAAGCTCCGGACGAACTCTCAGTGCTGCAACGGCGGGACATATCTTTGTAGTATGGCAGCCCTTGCTGCGAAGCAGCCTTATAACGCTTCCGTCAGTGCCAAACTGCGGAGCCGCATATCCTCCCGCTGCAACGATTATACGTCTGCACGGGTACTTTTCTCCAGATGCCGATGAGATCCTGAAATACTGCGGAGTGCTCTCGATGAAATTGGCCTCGAAGCCGCAGCGCTCGATAACTCCCAGATCCTCGGCCCGAAGCCTGAGTGCTGAAAGGACCGTTGATGCACTGTTGCTCTTTGGATAGATCCTTCCCTTTGAATCCGCTGTACATATTACGCCGAGGCTTCCGAAGAATTCGGTAGCCGATGGTGTTGCGCCGATCACACGCATGATATTCCTTACGCTGCCATGATAGTGATCTCCGCTGAGATTGATGTTGCTGAGATTGCATCTGCCGTTGCCTGTGGCAAGTATCTTCCTTCCCACACGGTCAAGCTTTTCAAGAATGACCACCTTTGCCGTGGGAAGGATCGTCTTTGCCTCGATAGCCGCAGCAAATCCGGAAGCGCCGCCGCCTATAACGGCAATATCCGTGATATTGTCCTTATTCATATTTTCACCCCTTTGGTTTTACTTCCATTATTACTACTTCTGGGCGGTTGTTCATGCGTACAGGCGCAGGATATACACCTATACCCGAGGTTATGAACATACTTCCGCCATCGTAGCTGAAAAAGCCTTTGTCGTATATATCAAGCTCCTTATTGCGAAGCTTCGGAAACCATTGCTGTGTTTCGGAGCTGTAAACAGGTCCCATACCGAACGGGAGCCGTGCCATTTCTCCGTGAGTATCTCCGCAGAGAGTGAGATCTGCGCCGAAATCCGAAAACTTCTCATAATTAGGGATATGCGCAAGAAGAATATTGAAGCTGCTCTCATCGAGGCTGAACTCGTTTCTAAGGTCAAAGGTGGGACTGTAATAGACATTGTCTATGCCCATTATATGAAGCCTGCTGCCTCTTATCTCTATGGTGTCCTCACCGTAATTCAGCACCTTTGCGCCCTTTTTACCGAGCTCCGATATATATCTGTCATCGTTGTCATGCTCTCCTGTGACGCAGTAAAGAGGATACCCGGCATCTGTGAACATCTCTGCAAGATCTATGGGCTTCTGTATCAGCTCCCAGTTGCTGCTGTTGGTGAACATATCACCAAGGAAGAACACAACATCCGGATGCTCGGCATTTACCGATTCAAATATTCTGCTGTTCTTTATACCGTGCCTTGTTGCATGAAGGTCACTGATTATGGCAAGCTTTACCTCCGAGCCGACCTTTCTGCTGGTTATGGCAATGTCATTTGTCCTGAGAGTATAGTTATTGAACCACCACAACAGAAATATAAGTATCGCCCACAGCCAGAAACGGCTTTTCTTTTTTCCGTTTTCTTTCTCAGGAGCTGTATTCTTCTGTGCCTTCTTTTTTCTCTGTTTCTTTTGTGCCATCAGATCTTATCCTTTACGTGTATATCAAGCTGGGTGAACGGTATCTCTATTCCGTTGGCATCAAAGGCTGCCTTTACTGCCTCTGTCATATTATATTTCTCTGTAAGGAAATCACCGTTGTTCACCCATACCAGCACATCTACGGATACCGAGCTGCTGTTATGAGAGCTCATGCGTACTATAGGGGCAGGATCTTTCAGTATGAGCTTTTCTTCGGCAATTATGCCGAGTATGACCTCTTTTGCCTTATTGAAATCGGAACTGTAGCTTATACAAAAACTCATATCTATCCTTCGTGTAGGAGTCTCGGTATAGTTTATGATCTTTGCCTCCGTTACCTTTCCGTTTGGCATAAAGACCGTCTTATTGTCAAAGGTCATTATCTTCGTGTAAAATATGCCTATATCACGCACAGTTCCCACTGAACCGTCAAGCTCTATGATGTCGCCTGTGGTAAAGGGTTTGGTAAAGAGTATTATAAATCCGCCGCTGAGGTTTGAAAGACAGTTCTGAAGGGCAAGGCTTATGGCAAGTCCCGCCGCACCGAGTATGGTTATTATTGAGGACATCGGCACATTCAGCACCGACAGCGCCATTATTACCACAACTACATAAAGTATTATCTTTATGAGAGACACAAGAAAGCTCTTTGCAGCTCCGTTAACGTTGGATCTGGATACTGCTTTTCCGACTACTTTTGCAATGAGTCTTGAAATAAGTATTCCCACGACAAGTATTACAAGAGCTACGGCAATGAGCGGCAGCGCCTTTTTCATGTAGTGCAGTCCGCCCTCTAAAACGCCCGAAGCCTTCTGTGCGGAATCCTGTATGCTGTCCAGCATTTCAGCGTTCCCTGCATTAGCAGTACCTTCGGCGATATAATGAAGGAATGTCAAAAAATCATCTCCGTATATTGGTAAATTCTTGCGGTTGAGCAGACAACCGGCATCAATGCATAATCATAATTAATTATAGCAGATTTTCTGAAAAAGGTCAATATATAAATCAATTATCGTAAAAAAATCTGCACCGCAGCAATAGCCGCAGTGCAGTTGATGTTTTATTCTTTATGTCCGCCGATAGCCTGGAGCTCCTTGGTGTTGAACTCCTTGGGAGTTATGAAGGTAGGCACCATATCATGGAGAGCCTGGATAGCAACAGCTTCATTGTTCAGAAGAGCTGCATCGCGGAGATCCTTGAGCTTCTGCGCAAAATGCTCCTCGTTTATCTCTATCTGTCTGCCGATGAATATGAGCTTGTTTGAGGTCTTTTTCAGGCCTTCCTCATTCATAAGAAGTTCTTCCTTGATCTTCTCGCCCGGGCGGAGTCCCGTAAATACGATAGGTACGTCTTTATAGGGCACCTTGCCGTACATTCTGATGAGGTTCTCGGCAAGAGTAACGATCTTTACAGGCTGACCCATATCAAGAACGAATATCTCGCCGCCGTGTGCGATGGCAGCTGCCTCCATAACAAGGCTTACAGCCTCGGGTATAGTCATAAAGTATCTGATAATATCCTCATGAGTTACGGTAACGGGCTTTCCCTGCTCTATCTGCTTCTTGAAAAGAGGTATAACAGAGCCGTTGGAGCCGAGAACATTGCCGAAACGTGTGGTAACGAATTCGGTCCTGCCCTCATTCTGCTGTGAAAGATACTGAACTATCATCTCGCAGCATCTCTTGGAAGCTCCCATAGCATTTGTGGGGTTTACAGCCTTATCCGTAGAGATCATTATAAACTTCTCACAGTCATGGAACTGAGAAAGAGTAGCCACATTGAATGTACCTACCACATTGTTCTTGATAGCCTCCATGGGAGAGCCCTCCATAAGAGGAACGTGCTTATGTGCAGCCGCATGGAACACTATCTGGGGCTTGTACTTTTCAAATATCTGATTCATGCGGTAATAATCGCGCACTGACGCAATAAGCGTAACAAGATCAAGACTGTTGCCGTACTCCATTACCAGCTCCTGCTGGATCTCATATGCGTTATTCTCGTATATATCAACTATGATAACCCTCTCGGGATTGTATCTTGCTATCTGACGGACCAGCTCGGAGCCTATGCTTCCGCCGCCGCCTGTTACCATACATACCTTGCCGGTTATGAACTGACGTATATCCTTATTGTCGAATTTTATCGGATCGCGGCCGAGAAGCTCTTCGACCTTGATGTCACGTACCTGTCCGAGCAGGGTCGCCGAATCATCAAGTATCAGCGTTCCGATAAAGGGAACTATCTTCAAAGGGAGCTTTGTCTCGTTGCATATATCTATTATCGACTTACGCTCATCCGACGTAAGCGACGGTATAGCAAGTATGAGCTGCTCTATCTCCAGTTCCTTTGCATACTTGGGTATCTCGGCAGATCTGCCTATTATCTTTACACCCAATATCTCTGTCCCGAGCTTTTCGGGATCGTTGTCAATGATGCAGACAGGATTGAACTGTGCAGAGTACTTGTCATCGGTATAAGGCGATTTCTGAGCATTGAAGATCTCCCTGAGAAGCATCTTGCAGGCAGCACCTCCGCCTATTACCATTGTCCTCTTTGCACTTATGCAGTATTTAACTTCCGATTCCACAATAAACCTCCCAAACTCCGCTTCCTCAAGCGAATTAATCCAAGCCTGATTTTATGTCATTAATGTATTTTTTTATACTCAGAAGACATTCATCGGCACTGCCGCTGTTATCAAATCTCAGGACGATGCCTGCTTCTGACAGCTTTTCCTCGGAAAAATCCGCGCTGTCAGCCACAAAGCGGCGGCACAGTTCAAGATATTTCGGCTTTTTCTGTTTTTTCTCACGCTCGACGGCGCGCAAAAAACGGATGTCGTCATCCACCTCGATGTAGACGGGCACAACGACTCCGCTGCCGAAATGATCTCTAATTTTGATATATGATTCAAGAGTACCGATGCCGACGCAATCCCTGCTGTCTGAAGGAATACTGTCCTCAGAGGTAAAGTAGATCCATTCGCCGAAAACCGTATTGTAAATACGGTATTCTATTATCTTCCCCTCTGACTGCATACCTTTGAATCGTTCTCTGCTGACAAAAAAATACTCTCTTCCGTCTTCCTCGTCTTCTCTGGCAGGACGGGTAGTATACAAAACTATGGGTGAAAGTTCCATTTCAGAAAGAATTCGCTTGTATATGGTATCCTTTCCCGAAGAGCTTTTTCCCATGAGGTAAAAAATATGATTCATTGAGAAGCTCCTGCTAAAAAAGTAGATTAAAGCAGATTACTCCACTTTAATACAATTATATCACATCAAAAAGAATAAATCAAGTACACAATATGACATTTTGAAGCTATTTCGCCCATTTATTGCGAAATAGTCTAATTAAACGAAATATCACGTCAGCATCTTGCTTTTATGGGCAAAAATGCTGTTTTAAACGTCGAATTTGTAAACTTTCTTTCTCATCACTTTACACTGCATGAAAAAAGTATTAAAGTATTAAGTGAAAAAATTACATGAATACGGAGGTCTTTTGTATGAGGAAGAAAGACATACTCTCACACAGGCTCCTGTCTGCAGTTGCCGCAGCCGCAGTCGCTGCCGGTGCTTTTCTGCCATTGGTCAGTGTATCGCCTTCTGTAACGGCTTATGCGGGACAGCAGCTGGGACAGACAGACTTCAATGAAGGTGTCGGACTGCCGTGGCATATCGTTGAATCCGCTCCGGGCGAGATGGATTTCGACATCAGCGGCGGAGTTTATTCGGTAACTATCGTCAATACTGGCGGTGCTTCCGAGGGCGGTCAGGATCGCTGGGACTGTCAGTTCAGACACAGAGGTCTGAAAATAGTTGCAGGTCACAAATACAAGGTATCCTACGAGATAACTGCTTCCGAAAGCGGAAAATACTACACAAAGATAGGAAATCTGGACGGAAAGGTCGAGGTATGGCATAATAATATGGAGGACAACGGTTCCAACCTCGATTCCACATGGGAGCGCCTTCAGATAAACAAGAACGAGACCAAGAAGGAGGAGCACACCTTCACTGCCGACAAGACAGTAGACGTTGCGGAATGGGCTTTCCACCTCGGAGGCGACGGTCAGTACACTCCCGACAAGTGCTTCCCCGCCGGTACGGTCATAACCTTCGATAATATGTCTCTCATCGATCTTACCAGCGACGAGAACGATTATCCCGAGCAGGAAAAATGGCAGAGAGCCGAGATTCTCACCAATCAGGTAGGCTATTTCACAAACAGAGCGAAAAGAGCCACTCTCCTCTCCGACTCATCAAAACCAGTTGAATTCAGACTCAGGGATCAGTCAGGCAAGACCGTTTTTGACGGCAAGACAGTCCCCTTCGGACATGATTCCGACTCTGACGACGATGTACATATAATCGACTTCTCGGACTTTGACAAAGAGGGCTCATATACTCTCGAAGCCGACGGCGGAGCAGAGAGCCGTGAATTCACTATCGGCGGTTCGTCTGTATACTCTTCCCTGCTTTATGACTCACTGAACTACTTCTACCAGAACAGAAGCGGTATTGAGATAGAGGAAGGCCTCATATCCTCAGGAGACGCCAAGTCCCTTGCCCGTGCGTCAGGCCATACCAAGGACACAGCCGAGATCGAACAGACCTGGGGGTACAGCGGCAGCAGCGGCTCCATAGACGTCACAGGCGGCTGGTATGACGCAGGCGATCATGGAAAATACGTAGTAAACGGAGGTCTTTCCCTCTGGCTGATGCAGAACCAGTACGAGACCGCTGTGAAATACGGCTTTGAAAAAGCCTATGCCGACGGTACAATGCTCATTCCCGAAAATTCCAACGGCTGCCCCGATCTTCTCGACGAAGCCCGCTGGGAAATGGAATGGATGCTGAAAATGATCGTCGATAAGGGCGAATACAAGGGCATGGCTTATCACAAGGCTCACGACGAAAAATGGACAGCTCTCGGCATTGCTCCTGCCGACGACGTTATGAAGCGTATTGTTAAACCGCCTACTACTGCGGCTACGCTCAATCTGGCAGCCTGCGGCGCTCAGGCAGCAAGACTCTGGAAGGACTATGACAAGGCCTTCGCAGATCAGTGCCTTGAAGCTGCTGAAAATGCCTATGCAGCCGCAAAGGCGCACCCCGATATGTTCGCTCCTCTCGATGAGTCAATCGGCGGCGGAGCCTACGGCGACAATAACGTTGAGGACGAGTTCTGCTGGGCAGCTCTCGAGCTTTACATAACCACAGACAACGGGAATTATTTCGATGAGGCTGCCGAAAGCAAGTTTTTCCTCGACATACCCAAGTCTCTCGGCGGCGGTGAAAGCGTTGACAGCGCAGGAAGCTTCGACTGGGGAAATACAGGCGCACTGGCTACGCTCAGCGCTGCCCTCAATCCTGACAGGTTCGACAAGGATGACGTCGAGATAATAAAAGAGTCTGTAGTATCAGCTTCGGATCACTACATCTCCATGGAAAAGAACCAGGGCTACGGTCTCCCATACGGTCAGAGCACTCTCAGCTATAATGACAGCGACAAGGGCTACCTCTGGGGCTCCAACTCCTTTGTTACAGACAATTCCATAATACTTGCCTATGCTTACCTCCTCACAGGCGAAGATCAGTATCTTGACGGCGCTATCGGCGGTATGGACTACATACTCGGAAGAAACGCCATGGATTACTCCTATGTCACAGGCTACGGAACACATCCCATACAGTATCCCCATCACCGCTTCTGGGCTTTCCAGATAGATGAGAGCTTCCCTATGGCTCCCAGCGGAGTTATGTGCGGAGGTCCTAACTCGGGTATGCAGGATCCATGGGTACAAGGTTCGGGCTGGAAAAAGGGAGAGATACCGCCTCAGAAATGCTACCTTGACAATATCGAGGCCTGGTCAGTAAACGAGTGTACCATCAACTGGAACGGCTCGCTGGCATGGCTCTCGGGCTTTGTTGCTCAGGAAGCAAGTGACGAGGGTATAAGCATAACTCACCACAGCAGCAGCAAAAAGTCCGACGACACTGAAAAGACATCCGCTTCAAAGCCCCAAAAGGACAAGAGCGACAAAACAACATCAAAGGCAGAGAAGCCGAAGAATGACAAGGAAACAGAGGAGAAACGCTCCGACGGACTGGGCAGGCTTGCGGTCATATGCGGTGCAGCAGTTATAGGTCTTATCTCACTTGAACTCTTTATATACAAAATGGCAAAGCTGAGAAAGAATAACAAATAAAATAAAAAGGACGCTTCAATGCGTCCTTTTTTAATATCTCAGAGTACCATAACATATATCTGACACGGATTAGCCTCGTCCCAGAAGGTCGGAAAGACCTCAAACTCCTTGAAACCGCAGCTGATATAGAACAGATTTGTCCTGTCGTATTCTTCGTATTTTCCCATCTGAACAGTTTTGACCTGCATAAAGGAATAGCCTGCCGACTTCGCGGCTTCCACAGCTTTTTCCACAAGCTGACGTCCTATGCCCTCGCGGTGATATTCCTTCAATACGCCCATGACAGCAAGCTCCACCGTATCCCTGCCTGTCTCTTTAAGGCATAGAAATCCGATATATTCTCCGTTTTCCTCAGCAGCAAAAAGCGGCATATCAGCACTGCCGTCAATATATTGCTCCCTTGACTCCTCCACCTCGAACCATTCTGTCAGAGCTTCAAGTATTTTACGTGAGATGACTTTTTTCTCATTTTTATCAAATATCTCTGTTATCATAATTTTTCCTTTCATAAACAATTGCTTTTGCAGGAATTATATCACCTTTTTTTCCTAAAGTCAATATTCTTATGCTGTTATACCCGCCTTTCATGCATCAATTTTCATTATATTATCACATTGACAGGCAGTCTATGACTTGACTTTTTACGACTTTCGTAGTATAATGTTTTATATCTATTTTTTAGGAGCGTGTTATTACATGAGTAAAGGAAACGGCTTTTTCAGTAATCTGAAAAAATCCACAAAGATTACCCTCGTGTCTTGCGGCTGTTTCATTGCACTTACGGCACTTATTCTGTTATTCTTCGTATTCTTCCCGATAACTCCCTCTGAAAAGGTGATCTCAAGTATCGGACGCGAAAGCATATACAAGCAGTCCGACAGCGTTACCACTACTGTTCAGGTCACCACAACTGTCAATGATGATATTGTTGTCGCAAAGGGTAAGCATACAACCACAACTGCTGTCAGAACGACAAGCAAGAAATACACAACCCACAAGCTCACATCAGGTGCGGGCTTCTATACAGGCCAGAAGATACCTTCAGGCGACTATCCCAACGAGTTTTACTACTCCCCCACTACTACAACTGTAGCTGAGGGCGGCTACACCGGAACCGGCGAAGCAGTTACCAATCCCGGCGGCGGTGTTGTTCCTCCCGAGGGCGGTACAGGCACAGGCACTGAAACTCCTGTTGTTCCTCCTGAGGGCGGCGCAGGTACAGGCAGTGATACTCCTGCTCCTGTTGAAGGCGGCGCAGGTTCAGGCGGAGACGCTTCTGCTCCTGTTGAAGGCGGCGGCGCAGCTGCTGCACCGGCAGAATAATAAAGATCAAGGCTTCCGGAGAGATCCGGAAGCCTTTTTTATCAGAAGACCGCTTTTTTTATCATGTCGAGCTCATCAAGAGATATACAGTTCGGTATATCCTCGTACTTCATCACCGAAAGAAGCTCGTCTATCTCTGCCCAGCACACCTCGGAAACCTCCGAGGACTGAAGGGTAAGATCTTCTATATTTATGTTTTCACGACATATATACACCGCCACAAGCTCGTTATCTTCAATATCATCCTTGGTATAGCAGGCCTTTTTCAGTCCTATAAACTCTAGCTGGCTGCGGTCTATCTTCAGGCCGAGCTCTTCGCGTACCTCCTTAAGAGCGGTATGCCTGAACTCCTCTCCCTGTGTCACATGACCGGCTGCCGATACATCATAGCAGTCGGGATTTATGTCCTTTTCATGAGCACGCTTCTGAAGGAGCACAAAAACTCCCATATCGCGGCGCTTGATCATCCATATATGTACCGTTGGGTGAAGCTCGCCGTCCCTGTGCACGAGGGTACGCGGCTTGCTTTCAGCTGTTATCCTCGTCTTGTCATCAATAAGATTGAGGAACTCATCCACTATGAACTCAACGGTCATATCGCTGTTTTCCTCCGCTGCCTCAGTAAATACAGCCTTTATATCATCAATAGTGCAGTTCTCTGTATCCTCATCGGAAATATATATCCTGTAGGAAGCTGATCCTCCTTTATCCGCAATAGCACCTGCAAGGGTGAATCTGTCGCTTATCCCAGGAACTCCCATTTTCTTCGAAACCTCTTCGTAAAGCAGCTTTTCAGAAGAAAGCCTGCTCAGGTAAATTTCAATATCTTCCATAGCACTCTCCATAGATCTCGTTTTTCCCTTATCCGCCTTCATCTTCAGAATTCAGCGCCTTACATTATATACCTACCGCCGCGAAAAGTCAAGTCATTTTTTCTAAATAAAGAGATTTGTTCTTTATTAACAAATTAATGATTGACTTTGTGAAAATAAAGTGCTATATTATAAGTATAAAAACATGATAAGGAGGGGTTTACTATGAAAACAAGTAAATTCATGGCAGCACTGACTTCTGTCGTGCTCGCCGCAGCAAACACAGCAACTTTTCAACCATTCCTATCTGCTACAGCAGCAGGCGAAAGCACCGCAGCAGCTGCTGAAGAAGCAAAAGGAAACTGCACGGCAAAAATCTCCGTTGTGGACATGGATACAGGCAAAAGCATTGAAGGTATCAATGTCACTCTTGAGTACAATCCTAACGGTTCGGGTAAAATTCTCGGTGAATGGAACACAGACGATGAACCCGTAAAGGAATTCACAGGTCTTTATGCAAAATCTGACTATGGTATTACTCTAAAGAATATTCCCTCAGATTATTACATTCCCGAGTGGAACTTTTTCTCTGTTGGTAATGACGGAGAAACAGAGGATGTTGTCCTGAGAGCAGTAAAAAAAGATGCCGCTCTGAACGTTCAATTTGTTACAGAGGACTGGTCAAAAGCCGTTCCTTCAGAGAATAATAGCTTCCTTGAGGGCATCACACCTTACGATGGTATGTATTCCGTATTTGTATACGACGAGAACGGAAAATATTTTACAAGAGATTCTTTTTGCGGCAACAGCAGTATGCATCTTCCAGAAGGAAAATACACTTTAGAAGTGAAATCTGAAAAGAAGGATTATGAGATCATAACCACTGACTTTGATATCGCAGGGACTGCCTCGGAGATATTCAGTGATATCGTCTTCCCCGATAAGGATAAGAGGTTGGAGCTTGATGTCAAGAACATCAATACCGAAACAAAAGTAGAGCTTTTCTTCCGTCTTGATGAGGCTGTATCTTCTATACCCGATAACAACTGCAAGCTTAAGGTCTCTGTTGTGGATGTAGATACAGGCGAGCCTGTCAAGGGTATAAAGGCTAAACTTATACAGAACCCCAATGCAACAGGCAAAAAAGTTGCAGAGTGGGATACTGCCGATGAGCCAGTAAAGGCCTTTGATAACCTTTATCCGAAGATTTATTACAATGTTCAGCTCAATAATATCCCTGACGATTATACCATCGACAGGAACAACTACTTCAACTTCAATAAGAATGGCGATCAAATGGAGCTTTATATAAGAGCTGTCCCCAAGGACAAAAAGCCCAATGTCAATATCGCTGTTTATGACTGGACTGACCTTGAAGTAGATCCCGCAACTCATCTCTATGAAGGCTATAAGATCATGGAGCCCGATGACTACGACCTTATAATTTATGCAGGTAAATTCGGACCTATAAACATAACCCGACAGGATATCTATCTCCCCGACGGAAAATACTATGTTCAGGCCATTGACAAAACAGGTGATTATTCTCCCGTTGACAATGAAGGCGGCAAAGCACGAGCTATACATAAGCTTTTCGGTCAGGATTTCGTTATTCCCGACGGTATCGCTATGGAAATAGAGATCAAGGACGGCTACACAGTCGGACAGCCCTGCCTGTTCTTTGAAAGGGATTCAAAGAAGAAGATCAACTGCGAACTCACTGTAAATATAGTGGATGGTCAGACAGGAAAACCCGTAAGCGCACCTGAATGTGAATTGCTGCGCGTTGCCGAAGCACTTGAAGACAACGCTGAGAATCTCTCATACGATGAACTTATCAAAGACGGCCTGTTCTATATTCCCGAAGAAAAAGACGGAACATTCACCTTCACAGGACTTGAACCCGGCGTAAAGTATGCAATACTCGGAGCTTCCGGTAATAAGAAATACAGTGGCGGAAAGCCTGTCTTCAAGACCTTCGCTGAAGACGGCGAAAAAGATGAGATAACAGTAAAGCTATATCCCTATGACTATACCGAAGGATGCTCCATGACGATATCCATACCCGATGCGGAAACAGGAAAAACAGCAGATGGTGCGGAATACAAGGTGGTTTATCTGTCGTCATTTCCCAGGGATATGCTCGGAACTGTCACCGCAAAGGATATACTGGAAAAGGGGACAGTCATCGAGAAGGGCAAGATGCCCAAGGACGCTGATTCAGTTACGGTTTCAGGCCTCAAATGCAATTCGTGGTACGCTGTTATCGCAGAATCGGGCAGCAACCGCTACGGCATGCCGAGAGCAGTTCTCGTTGTCTTTGGCGACAACGGAGATACCGAGAACGTTGTACTGAAGCTCTATCCCGCTGCTTCAGATAAGCCCTGTTCACTGAACGTTCAGATCATGGACGCTGTAACTGAGAAGCCTGCATTTGCGGAATTCAAAGTTATTCGCATACCCGATGAGCTTGCAGCCAAGGCTGATGAACTGGATATTATAACACTGGCCTCCATGGGCGTTATCTGCGGTCTCGGAGAAATATCCGATGAGAACAGCAGCGTTGAGATAAAAAATCTTGAAGCCGATGCAAAATATGCGGTATTCCTGACTAACTTTTCCAGGATGTTCAACGGTGTAAAGCCTGTTATCGTCAGCTTTGATGAGGCAGAACAGACAAAGGACGTTACTATCAAGCTCTATCCATTCAATTACAATGATTGCTCTGCAAGTATAGACGCAGTTGATATATTCAAGAAGGAACGTGTTACAAATCTGGAGATACGCCTTTACAGGTTGTCAGAGGATATGGGACTTTCCCCTGACAGAGCAGAGATATTTGAAAAAGGTACGCTCGTCAAGTCGTTCAGACCTTCGGAAGATACCGTAGGAGTATTCCTTGATCTTGAGCCCTATGCAAGGTATGCTGCCGTTGTGGACAGTTACAGTATAGCTTATAATTGTCCCGCTCCTGAGATATTCAGCTTCAGCGGCTCGGAGAAGACCAAGCATATAACCATTGAAATGGTACGTAACGGCTATACTACCAACTACGGCGATGCAAACTGCGATAACGTGAAGGATCTTTCAGATGCTATACTCATCATGCAGGCTCTTGCAAATCCCAACAAGTATGGCATAAACGGAACCGATCCCGGCCATATAACCAAGGTTGGCGCAAAGAACTCAGATGTTACAGGCAACGACGGCATGACTCCCGAGGACGCTCTGGCTATCCAGAAATACCTCATTGGTCTTATCCGTGTCCTTCCCGAACCGACTCCCGGAAATGATTTCCCTAAAGGTGAAAAAATATCTGATGTTATAAATGTACTCCCCGATCCCGAATATACATTATCAGATAAAAACGGTGAAAAGATAAAATAAAGGATCAATTGCATATAACGAAAGCCCGCAGAGGATAAACCATCTGCGGGCATATTTTATACTGTTTCGCCTTTTTCTATGCGTTCTGCAAGATCGTTAAGGTAGACCCAACGCTCCATTTTTTCGGACAGCTGCTGTTCAAGGCTATCCTTTTTATCCGAAAGTTCTTGTAACTTAACATAATCTGATGAATTGGCGGCTATCTCCTTCTCGATATCAGCAATGGACTGCTCGAGCTGAGCAATATCATCGTCTATAGTTTCATACTCTCGCTGCTCCTTGAATGAAAAACGCAGCTTCGTCTTGCCTGTATATACTCTCTCCTTCTTGACAGCCTTCTTCGCTGCCTTTTCGGGCTCTGTCCTGTTCTGCGCGGACTTTTCCGCATAATCGGAATAATTTCCCATATATCTTATGCACTGTCCGTCCCTGAACTCGAATATCTCATCTGCCATCTTGTCAAGGAAGTACCTGTCATGGGAAACTGCAATAACTGCACCGCGGAAGTCCTCAAGGTAATCCTCAAGTATGGTAAGAGTAGCAATGTCCAGGTCGTTGGTAGGCTCGTCCAGAAGCAGTATATTCGGTGCCGTCATAAGTATTTTCAGCAGATACAGCCTCTTTCTCTCACCGCCCGAGAGCTTCTCTATCCTGTTCCACTGAAGCTCGGGAGTAAAAAGGAACCTCTCCAGCATCTGTGCCGCTGAAACCGTACCGTCGGGAGTCTGCACCCTTTCGGCAGTCTCCTTTATGTAGTCGATAACTCTCTGTCCAGGATCCATCGACTCACATTCCTGCGAGAAATAGCTTATATTTACCGTATCTCCAAGCACTATCCTGCCCGAATCGGGAGACGTTTCTCCCATTATCATTTCAAGGAAGGTGCTCTTTCCTGCGCCGTTATGTCCGACTATGCCTATCCTTGCATCACGGGACACGACATACGAAAAGCCGCTGATGAGCTGCTTTCCGTCTATGGATTTGCTGATATCCTCTATCTCTATAGTCTTTTTGCCGAGACGCGAAGACACAGACTGTAATTTAAGCTTTTCTGCTTCAACGGGTATCTCTCTGTCCCTGAGAGCTTCAAATCGCTCTATTCTGTCCTTTGACTTGGTACCTCTTGCACGGGCTCCCCTGCTGATCCACTCAAGTTCACGGCGATAAACAGACCTGTTTCTGCGCTCGGCGGCAGCCTCGTCTATCTCACGCTGAGCCTTAACGGCAAGATAATCGCTGTAATTGCCCTCATTGACATACAGGCTGCCCATGTCCACCTCTGCTATCCTTCCGCATATCTTATTGAGGAAGTATCTGTCATGAGTTACCATTACAATGGCGCCGCGGTACTTCATAAGCAGATCTTCAAGAAGCTGTGCTGTCTCATTGTCGATATGGTTCGTAGGCTCGTCAAGAAGAAGTACATCACTGGGCTGAACCAGTGCTGCGGCAATTCCCGCACGGCGCTTCTCGCCTCCCGAAAGAGTGCTTATATCTCTTTCATAGTCTGTTACTCCGAGCTTTGCAAGAATGGACTTTGCCTCGTATTCCTTTGCTTCCTTCAGATCGTCCGGAAGATGTGCGAGCACCTGTGAAAGTATACTGCCTCTTTCGTCAAATTCGGGTATCTGCGGAAGATAGGATATTCTTATGCCTCCTGTTCTGATGATCTCGCCGCTGTCGGGACGCTCCGCACCTGCAAGTATCCTCAGCAGAGTTGACTTGCCCGTTCCGTTTATTCCGATTATACCGACCTTGTCCCCTTCATTGAGATAGAAGGACACATTGTCGAGAACCTTTCTTTCCATGTAAGTCTTGGATATATTCTGAGCTGTAAGCAGGATCAACTATCAATCACTCCCCGGCATAAATATAAATATGCTGATAAAAACTAACGCCCCACTTTAAGTGAGGCGCAAAAATACAGCGGGTACTTCCCGCCTGGCGTCCCAAAGAGGAGTCGAACCTCCGGCCTACTGCTTAGGAGGCAGTCGCTCTATCCTACTGAGCTATTGGGACACATTACAAAATATATTTTACCACATATTTCTCCTCATTGCAAGACTTGAAATATAATTTTATTATTTTACATAATACCGTAAGGTTCATACGCATATTTTTTCATAGATTTTAACATCCCGCAGCCCTGCTCGGAAGTGAGGGATACTTCTTCATATCTTCTTTTCTGTAACCTTTTTTTAACTTGACACTGTATATGCCCTGTGCTATAATGTACTTGTAAAATTGCAGTCTGAAACTGAGGGAAGCACGGTGAAAATCCGTCACAGCAGTCACTACCGTAAAGTCGGATCGCTCGTCAGACAATGCAGGTGATAAACGTTTTCGGGCAGTGGAGAACGTATGCCGACGATAGCTTCGTATTTTCCGAAGCCGTTTTGCTGCGCTTTTCTGCACTGCGGAAAAGCTTTTTTGTTGCCTGCAATCTAACAAAAAGGAGTAGGTTATATGAAAAAATCAATCGCTATGGCAGCTGCTATGCTCATTTCCTTCTCAGCAGTCTGTATGAACGCATCCGCAGAGGATACTCAGGTCTATGTTACAATATCCGATGATGCAAAGAAGCTTGTGCTTGCTCAGGAACCCATAAGTGTTACCGATATTGACAACGACGGCAAGCTCACCATCAATGACGCTCTTTATACTACCCATGAGAATAAATTCGAGGGCGGCGCCGCAGCAGGCTATAAGACCATCGAGAAAGAATTCGGTCCTATGATCGATAAGCTCTGGGGCATCGAAAACGGCGGCAGCTACGGCTATTACGTAAACGACAAGTACTCTGGCGGTCTCTTAGATGAGATCAAGGACGGAGACGTTCTTGAAGCTTTTGTATACCCCGATCCAAAGGATTACAACTATTTCTACAGCTTCTTCGATGCAAAGAAAGGCGAGGACACCGAACCAAATAAGGAAGTTACTCTTACGCTCTCCTATTACACCTTCAATCCCGATTACTCACTGAAAACAAATCTCCTTGAAGGCGCAAAGCTCACAGTAAACGGCAAGGAGACCGACGCTGTTACCGACGCTGAGGGCAAGGCAACACTTACTCTCACCGAGCCCGGAAAGAACGTTATCAGCGCTGTATCAGACAATGTAAATATAGTTCCTCCTACATACGTTATCAACGTAAACGGCGAGATTGAGACAACAACCACAACAACTACCACCACATCTGCTGTATCAACTACTTCCACTACTGCCGCAGCTTCAACCACTGCTTCGGCAAAGAGCAATGTAAAGGCTACCACAACAGCTTCTAAGGGCAATTCTCCCAAGACAGGCGATTCAGGCGCAACTGTAGCCGTATTCGCACTGGGTGCTGCTGTTGCAGTTTCCTTCGCTCTCAGACGCAGAAATGAGGAATAAGGTACTCTCAGGACTTCTGTGCGTACTGCTGACATTTTTACTTACGCCGTGCCTTGTCCCTTTTAAGGCGGCGTGCCGAGACTATACCGTCGATGAGGTCAATGACCTTATCGGCGGTATAGTTGATTATAAGCTAAGTCAGGCAGGTGCAGGAAGCGTAGAAGAATGGCTCAGCGGCGAAATTGCTGCAGGTGCAGGTTCCACAACCGACTGGTACGCTATCACTCTCAGTCAGTGCGGATATACTGATATGTCTGCCTATGAGCACTCCCTGCTGAACTATCTCGGCAGCAACAATGTACTCAATGCATCCACAAGAGAAAAATATGCTCTTGCTCTCTGTGCCGCAGGCAGCAGAAACAGCTATATCTCAGATATACTGGACGGCTCAATAGGTCAGCAGGGCATGATGAGCTGGATATACGGCCTGCATATCCTCAACAACGGATATACCTGCTCGAAGTATACCGCGGACGGTGTAGTTGATACCTTGCTTTCAATGCAGTACGACGACGGTGGATGGGCTCTTTTCGGTGACTACGGCGACATAGACGTAACGGCAATGACAGTTCAGGCTCTGGCTCCGTATTACAGCCAGAGAGGCGATGTGGAAAACTCCGTGGACAGAGCTCTCAACTTTCTTTCCGAGAGACAAAAGGAGGACGGCGGCTATGAAAGCTTCGGCAATCCCAATCCCGAAAGTGCATCTCAGGTACTTGTCGCAGTCTCTGCACTAGGTATAGACTGCCGTTACGATGACAGGTTCATAAAGGACGGCAATAACCTTATAGACGGTATCACATTATACAGACTTGATGACGGAAGCTTCTCACATATCCGCGGAGGAAGTTCAAACCCAACTGCCACGATACAGGCTTATTACTCACTTGTAGCATTCAGGCGCATGACCGAGGGCAGGTCTCCCCTGCTTATCCTCGATAACAGGCAGCCTCTGGAAACACCTCAGCAGGGCCATGAAGCCGTTAATCAGGGCGGCTCCAATAACAGCGGGAACACTGTCACTTCTGCTGCAAGCCTGGTGACAACTGCCGCTTCTTCTGCTGTCACGGGAAAGAGCACCACCTCAAGGACAACCGCTCTGACCACTGTTTCAAAGCGCTCTCAAGGTACATCTGCCGCCACGGTCACTTCATTGACTATAGCTACATCGGCAACGGCCACAGTTCTTTATAAAACAGACGGCGAAAATGATACGTCGGAAACCTCCCGCGGCGGCTACAAGCCCGCTGCTGTACTCATAATAATCGGTTCTGCGGCCGTTTTAGCTCTAATACTGTTTATACTTGGCAAGCGCAGCTATAAGAATTTCATATTCCTTGGAATTGCTGCGGGAGCTGTAATAGCTGTTGTACTTCTGACGGATATAAAGTCCACCGAAGAGTATTACAGCGGTGAAAAAAAGCGCAAGGAGAATGCCATAGGCTCCGTCACTATGGAAATACGCTGCGATACTATCGCAGGCAAGTCCGACTCGGAGCATATCCCTGCCGACGGCGTTATTCTTCCGCCTGTTGCTTTTGATATCGAGGTCGGAGATACTGTATTTGACATACTTACGGAAGCTGCCCAGACCTACGGCATACAGATTGAAAACAAAGGCAGTGCAGGCAGTGCTCACGGAATGGTCTACATTTCTGGAATAAACTACATCTACGAATTCGATTTCGGCGACCTTTCGGGCTGGGTATACCATGTGAACGGCATTACTCCCTCAAAGAGCTGCGGCGAGTATGAGCTTTCGGACGGTGACAGGATAGAATGGCTCTACACCTGTGAAATAGGTCACGATCTTAACGAGGTATATGAAGAATGAGAAGCTTTTCCGAATACAATCCCATAGTCACTGCGATATGGTTTTTCTGTGTAACAGGTATAGCCATGTTCTGCAATTATCCCGTGCTCATGCTCATATCCCTTGCAGGAGCCATTGTTTTCTTTATAATGCGCAATGGTCTGTCCCACGGCAAGACCCACCTTTTTTTCTGGATACTCTTTGCCGTACTTGCTCTGGCAAATCCACTTGTATCACATAACGGCAAGACCGTACTGTTTGTGATGAACCACAATCCCGTTACTCTTGAAGCTACGCTCTACGGCCTCAATTCGGCAGTTATGATAATCGGCGTGCTCTACTGGTTCCGCTCCTTCACGCAGATAATGACAAGCGAGAAGCTACTGTACATCACGGGAGCACTTTCTCCAAAGCTGTCTCTGATTCTTTCGATGGCACTGAGGTATGTGCCGCTTTTCAGCAGACAGTCCGCAAAGATAAGCTCCGCGCAGAAAGCCATGGGGCTCTTCTCCGATGACAATATAATCGATGATTTAAAAGGAAAATCAAGGATATTTTCCATAATGGTCACCTGGGCTCTGGAAAACGGGATAATCACCGCTGACAGCATGGAAGCAAGAGGCTACGGCACAGGCAGACGCAGTCAGATGAGAAGATTCGGTTTCAGAGGAGCGGATATTGCTCTCCTGATCGCTTCACTGTTACTTTTCGGCATTACTGCTGCCGCAGTGGGAACGGATTCGCTCAGCTTTGAGTTTTATCCCGCGTTAAACGCAGGCGCTCCCGATACTCTCGGAATACTCGGTATAATTTCCTATGGTCTGCTCATAATCCTTCCCATGATAATAGAAACGGAGGTGAACCTCAGATGGAAATACTTGCGGTCAGGGATCTGAGCTTCACTTATCCTCAGTGCAGCTCAGCTGCCGTGAAAAATGTATCATTCACTCTTGAGCGCGGCGACTTCGCCGTGCTCTGCGGTGCTACGGGAAGCGGCAAATCTACCTTTCTGCGTATGCTCAAACGTGAGTTGACACCCCTTGGAGAAAAAAAAGGCAGTATTATATTCTGCGGCACGGAACTGTCTCAGCTCAGTGACAGGAAGGCTGCCTCGGAAGTTGGCTTCGTCATGCAGAATCCGGAACAGCAGATAGTCACCGATAAGGTGTGGCATGAGCTTGCTTTCGGTCTTGAGAATATGGGAACACCCCCTGACGAGATCAGCAGACGTATTGCGGAAATGGCAAGCTATTTCGGCATCGGAGACTGGTACGACAAGGATACGGCACAGCTCTCGGGCGGTCAGAAGCAGCTTCTCAATCTTGCTTCCGTACTGGTAATGCAGCCAAAGCTTCTTATTCTCGACGAGCCTACAGCTCAGCTTGATCCCATAGCAGCTGCGGACTTCATATCAACTGTCAGACGGCTGGCAGACGATTTCTCCATCACAGTCATAATGGCAGAACACCGCCTGGAAGAAGTTGTCCCCATATGCGACAGGCTTCTTGTAATGGAGCAGGGACAGCTTATAGCTTCGGCTCCTCCAGCGGAGGTCATTGCAGCTCTCAAAAGCAGGGAGGATATCCTCTGCGGAATGCCTGCAGCCTCACGCTTATATGCAAGGCTTGGCATAGGCGGGGCCTGTCCGCTGACTGTCCGTGAAGGAAGAGCCTTCATTGAAAATAATTACAGCAACAGATCTCCTCAGCTTCAGCAGGACGAATACACGCATAAAAGCAATGCTGCACTGGAGTTCGGCGACGTATACTTCCGATACGAGCGCAGCGGCAGGGATATACTCTGCGGTCTGAGTCTCAGGATATATGAAAACGAGCTTTTCTGTATACTCGGCGGAAACGGCTCGGGCAAGACCACCGCTCTTTCCGCGGCAGCAGGACTTCTCAGAGCTTACAGCGGCAGAATAAAGGTGTTCGGGAAAAAGCTGAAGGACTACAGGAACCGCTCCCTCTATAAGGAGTGTCTTGCAATGCTCCCACAGGATGTTCAGACTGTATTCCTGAAGAGTACTGTCCGTGAGGATCTGAAGGAATGCGGGGCAGATTTATCCGTGCTCCCCTACGATATATCACATCTTCTTGACAAGCATCCATACGATCTTTCGGGAGGAGAACAGCAGCTTGCAGCTCTTGCAAAGGTACTCGCTGCAAAGCCTAAGCTTCTTCTTCTGGACGAACCAACAAAAGGACTTGACGCTGCGGCGAAACAGACTATGATGACAGTACTGCGCGGTCTGAAGGAAAAAGGCGTGACTGTTGTTATTGTCACCCACGATGTGGAATTTGCGGCTGCCTGTGCTGACAGATGCGCTATGTTCTTCGGCGGAAGAATAGCCTCCGTTGGTACACCGCATGAGTTCTTTCCGCAGAACAGCTTCTACACCACAGCTGTCAGCCGCATGACAAGAGGCTTCTACGACGGTGCAGTCACCCTTGAAGACGCTGCGGAGCTTTGCCGTATCAATGGCAGAAGGGAGTGAGACTATGCTCCTTATAAAGAATAAATGCCTGAGAAGCTTCATAAGGATATTCGTTCCTTTTATACTTATACCCGTGATAACCGTTGCGGGAGCTCTCGCCTTTGACGAGAAAAAGCATATAATCATCGCCCTTGCAGTGGCTGTATCGGCTCTTCTGCTCTTTGCGGCAGGCTTTGAGAAGAAGTCCACAGGCACAAGACGCATGGTGATAGTCGCTGTAATGGTGGCTCTCAGCTTTGCAGGAAGATTCATTCCATTCTTAAAGCCCATTGCTGCACTGACCATTATAACTGCCCTTTATCTCGGCGGTGAGGCAGGCTTCCTTGTGGGAGCTCTTTCCGCTGTACTTTCAAATTTCTACTTCGGACAGGGACCGTGGACTGCCTTCCAGATGCTGGCATGGGGACTGATCGGTCTTTTCGCCGGGATACTCTCGGAAAAGCTTCTCGGAAGCCGTCCCCTGCTGCTGTTGTACGGGGCACTCACAGGCATAGCCTACTCATTCATCATGGATATATGGACAGTTCTGTGGTATAATCAGGGCTTTGACATAAAGCTCTATCTGGCGGCCCTTGTTTCCGCTGTCCCCTATACTGTATCCTACGCAGTATCAAATGTGCTGTTCCTGTTCCTGCTTGCAAAGCCCTTCGGAGAGAAGCTTTCACGTATAAAGATCAAATACGGAGTATGAGCACTCCCCTTAATGAAAGGAAAATCTATGAACGACTGTATATTCTGTAAGATCGCAGATAAGACAATCCCCTCAATGACTGTTTACGAGGACAAAAATACTCTTGTCTTCATGGACACTGCCATGGACGTTGACGGACATATTCTGGTCATCCCCAGAGTTCACGCCAAAAACATCCTTGACTGTGATGAAGAGACCCTTTCTCATCTTATGAGTACCGTAAAAAAGATATCACGGCATCTTGTGAACAGCTGCGGCTACGAGGGCGTCAATCTGCTCAATGCCAGCGGAGAAAGCGCAGGACAGTCCGTCGGTCATTTCCATATACATATTGTCCCCCGAAAAAAAGGCGACAATATTGACGCATGGCCGCATTTCAACGGAGCTGAGCATGATACTAAAGAGATGTTCCGAAAACTGGTAATAAAGTGAATAAAAGCAAAGGACGGATGAGCATCCGTCCTTTTTTGTCACAAAATACATGAATACATATAAAACGATAAAAAAATGCTCCCTATAACAACACAGGGAGCTTTTAAATAAAATCATATTAAATATCAGATCATGTTATACATCATTACAAATATATAACTGTGGAGTTGTATCAGTACATTAGTCTCACTTTGCAAGAGCCATTACTCTGTCATAAGCCGGCTTGGGCTGATAACCAGCCGAGAACAGAAGAGGATTCTGTGATGATCTCCAGCTTACGCTGTCCTGTGTACCCCAGATGGTTACAGCAGGGATCTGAGCTGAGTTCTGCATAGCGAGCTTGAAGATCTTCTCATAAAGATCAGCCTGCTCAGCAGAATTGGTGCAAGTGATGTCGAGCTCTGTGATCTGAACCTCAAGACCTGTGCTGAGGAACTTCTTGAGAGCTGTCTCATAAGTATTAGCATCGGGATAGTTTGTAGCCAGATGTGACTGCATACCGATACCGTCAATATAACCGAGCTGCTTGAGCTTCATAGCCATATTATAGATGTCGTTTGTCTTAGCAGGGATGTACTCGTTGTAATCATTGAGATAGAGCTTGCATCCTGCAGGAGCGTACTGTCTTGCGTACTTGAATGCGTTGATAACAAAGCTGTCATCACCGTAGATCTTTACCCAGTTGGAATTGTCAGCACCTCTCATTCCGCCGCCGTTGTTGAGGAAAAGCTCGTTACATACGTCGTAGGAATATACATCGAGGTTCGGATACTGTGACTTGAGAGCAGCAAATGTATTCTTTATCATGCTCTCGAGACGCTGGTTCATTATATCCTTTGATACATAAGCGCCGTTCTGAGAGAAGTTCTCACGGAAGAACCAGTCAGGAGTCTGGCTGTACCAAACGAATGTATGACCACGGAGAGCAATGCCGTTCTGCTCACAGAACTTCAGAGTCTGAGCTGCTCTTGAAAGGCTGATCTGAGTATTTACATTGTTGCCCTTCTGCTGGCAAGCCCCCTGATCGAGAATGCTTTCAGGCTTGAGCTCGTTCTCGGGAGTTATGGAGTTGTAGTGCTTCTTAAGGAAGTCTGCACCGCTGTTAAGCTCGTGAGGACTTACAGAAGTACCGATCTTGAAGTACTTGGAGAAAGCCCCCTTCAGGCTGTCGCTTGATCCTGCTGAATTATTGTTATTCTGTTGACCCTGATTCCAGTTATTCTGGTTATTCCAGTCATTGTTCTGCTGCTGTCCCTGGTTATTCCACTGATTCCAGTCGTTATTCTGCTGCTGGTTGTTCCAGTCGTTGTTCTGACCGCCCCACTGGTTCCAGTTATTGTTGTTATCCCAGCCGTTCCAGGCATTCTGCTGGTTGTTGTTCTGATTCCAGTTATTCTGGTTATTCCAGTCCCAGCCGTTGTTCTGGTTGTTATTCTGGTTATTCCACTGGTTCCAGCCGTTATTCTGCTGCTGGTTGTTCCACTGGTTCCAGCCGTTATTCTGCTGCTGGTTGTTCCACTGGTTCCAGTCATTGTTCTGCTGGTTGTTGTTCCAGTTGTTCTGATTATTCCAGTCCCAGGTGTTGTTCTGCTGCTGGTTGTTCCACTGATTGTTCTGATCCCACTGGTTCCAGTTATTGTTGTTATCCCAGCCGTTCCAAGCATTCTGCTGATTGTTGTTCTGATTCCAGTTATTCTGGTTATTCCACTGGTTCCAGTCGTTATTCTGCTGCCCCTGGTTGTTCCACTGGTTCCAGTCGTTATTCTGCTGCCCCTGGTTGTTCCACTGGTTCCAGTCATTGTTCTGCTGCTGGTTATTGTTCCAGTTATTCTGGTTGTTCCAGTCCCAGTTGTTCTGCTGATTGTTGTTCTGGTTCCAGTTGTTATTATTATCCCAGCCATTCCAAGCGTTCTGCTGGTTGTTGTTCTGGTTATTCCACTGATTCCAGTCATTATTCTGCTGACCCCAGTTGTTCCAGTCGTTGTTCTGCTGCTGACTCTGATTGTTCCACTGGTTCCAGTCATTATTCTGCTGACCCCAGTTGTTCCAGTCGTTGTTCTGCTGGCCCTGATTGTTCCACTGGTTCCAGTCATTATTCTGCTGACCCCAGTTGTTCCAGTCGTTGTTCTGCTGCTGGCCCTGATTGTTCCACTGGTTCCAGTCATTATTCTGCTGACCCCAGTTGTTCCAGTCATTGTTCTGCTGACCCTGATTGTTCCACTGGTTCCAGTCGTTATTCTGCTGTCCCCAGTTATTCCAGTCATTGTTCTGCTGCTGGTTGTTGTTCTGCTGGTTCCAGTCGTTGTTCTGCTGCTGAGCACCGTTATCGGAAGAGCCTCCCTGTGTAACGCTTACGCTCTTAACGTTAGCAGAACCGTTTGAACGGTAACCCTCGATGTTGAGTGATACCTCATAAAGTGTACCGGACATATCGAGACCTGCTGCACTCCATGCGTCAAAGTGCTTAGTTACATCGATCGTTCCCTTCATGTAGTTTGTCTGGTTGTTTGCAGAACCGCTGGTCTGACGAACGCTCCAGTACTGAGGGAATGTTGCTGTACCATCCAGTGAAGGCTGGTTGTAACGCATTGTCTTGCGAATGTCGTAAGTATTTCCGTTAGCTGTAACAGTACCCTTTACCTCGCCATCGTTTCCGGGTGGTCTCCAGTCGCCCCAACCTTCAACGATGTAATACTCCATGAGAGGATTTCTTGTCCATCCATATACGCACATATATGAATTTCCTCTTGGTGAGTACTCTACATCATAAGTAAGAACGATGTTTCCGAAAGCCTTGTAATTCTTCTTCTGGCTGTCGTAGTTCTTACCCATACGAGCGAGGAAGTTCTCGATGTTACTCCATGAACAAGTGAAAGAACCTGCACCGGGATTCATTGATGCCTGGCCCTGACCGTTCTGGTTCCACATCTCGTAATCGTAACCGCCGACGTTACCTCTGGTCTGCTGATCAGCAGCCGAAGCAACAACAGGTGCAGCTGATGCGATCATCAGTGCAGACACTGTTCCACTGAGAATCTTCTTGATTTTAGAAAGCTTCAATAAAATCACTCCTTTTGAAAATGATAAAAAGTCAAGATGATAAAACCCATCAAGCTTGCAATTCATACCTCTATTGCTCTTGACTATACCACTCTGATTATTCGGGCTTTATCAATCTGTATATTATTATATTATATCAACAAAACGTAATACAAGCCAAATATTGCGCTCGTTTTTCATTCTGACCATATGTTGCGGATTTGTATGTTCGTATTTCCCCCTAAAAATAGAGGAAAACGACCGCCTGCTGTAAATTGGTCGCAATTAACGCCGTGTATTTATACCCAAAAATTGCTTTATATAATATTGCACAATTAGATATATAGAAATTATATATCGTTTATATAGTTCGTCCTCTGAAAAGGCAGTATTAAGCGCTGTAAAGCTCAAATAGCCGTAAGTGATAAGCCCTTTTTATAATCTGTCCGATATTTCATATACACATTCGGACTCAGCACATTTTGTATACAAAAAAGTCAGCCCATATGGACTGACTTTTGGTATTTATACTTTATACATTATGTTTTCAGGCCCAGCACAAAACGTGTCAGCAGTACCAGATCATTCACCTGTAGCTTTCCGTTTTTATCCATATCCGCAAATTTATTGAACTCCTCACCGTTCTCCGATCTTAGCAGTTCTCTGCGGCATAGCGCAACATCAAGGGAATCTATTATCTTATCACCGTTAAGATCTCCGGTAACCTCCCAGGGCATAAACATTTTTACTCTGTAAGGATTGTAGTTCTCGACAGTTCCGTCTCTGTACTCTATTGTTACTTCAAATTTATCGATAACGGCACGTCCCTCAGAGCCTGAAGCATCTGCACGAATTGCAATATTGTCAAGCTTGCAGAGATGTACAGCAGTATTCAATTTCGGATTTGTCTCCCTATAAGCTTCGATATGCTTTGTGAGATCTATGGTCCCGCTGAACTTCAAAGGCTCACCACTCTCAGTTCTGTGGTCGTGCTCCCTGCTGCTGAACTGATAAACGATTTCAGCAGAGTCGATATCAGCAGATTCATCTCCACCATCGCCGCTGTAGGCAGTATCTCGGGAAATATCATACCATTTTCCGTTATCATTAATAGAAAGCACCGTCCTGGGACTATCCGTACTTTCACCGTAATCATACATTCCTTCAAGCACTATACACATCTCGTCCGCCTCATTCTCTGATACAGGTAAACTTCCGTATATGCAAATACCTGTGAGAGCATCGGCATTGTCGTCGTTCTTACTGTATTCCAGACTTCCGCTGTAATCAACGGCAATCCTTTCAACATCTGACAGATCAAGGCCGTCCTCTTCAAAGCTCATGCCTGCTTCGGCTGAACAGTATCCCTGTATATCGTCTCTCCATTTCAAGCCGAAGAAAGCCTGATCTGAAGATTCAAGCGAAAAATCATGCTTATTGAAGTAATGATAATCATAGTAAAACGGTCCGTTCGGAAAATCTGTACTTTCGATAGACAGCTCCTTCACATTCAGACTGCCCGCAAGCTTTTCAGTACCGAAGGTATATGAAGCCGAGTATACAGTTTCCGCGTCCAGTCCGTATGCTTTAAGCTCCTTCAAAGCCTTTGACAGGTCTGCCAGCGCTCCTGTATGGTGAACGGAATTATCCGTTATGTAATAGTTTTCGTCTTTCATAAGCCAGTAATCGGTATGCTTTTTTTCTTCATTTTCATTACTCGTGACAGTATATTCCACGGGATACACATACATCCTGATACGCTCCTTGTCATTGTCAAGGGCTATCTCATTGTTGACATCTCCTGCGATTATCCTTGCATCAATGCCCTTTTCAAGGTACTTATCTGTCAAATACCGAACATAAGAACCCGAGTTATTCTTTACAGAAGCAAAATATACTGTCTGTTCATTTTCTATGTCAAGCTCGAGGATATTATCAAAAGCATTTGCAATATCGTCCTTGTCACCGCAAAAAGCATATTCATAATCCTTTTTAAAGATCAGAATTGAATTAGCATCTGCTTTTACAGGGGCAGATAAAAGGCTCTTGGTAAGGCTGCTCTCTCCCTCTTTCCATGAAAAACCGAAGTCCATGTCTGTATCATCATCGACATCGTAAAGCTTGAAATCGACATTATCCGGCTCGCAGGACGAGCGGTAGGAGTAGGTATATCCGTTCTTCTCAAAGGTGCCGCCCGAAGCATATGGAGCATCTCCGGCTTCACCGGAAAGCTCTGTTATCTCGCATCTGTTGAGTATAGCAAAACCGCTGCAATTATAAGACTCAAGATTAAGAGAAAGGCTGTCCAGTGTGCCTGTTTTCTTGCCAAGCTTATTAAATGCATCCAGCTGGGCTTTTACGTTAATATTTCCTTCAAGCTCAGCATAATTGTCATTTATCTCGCAGCCTCTTCGCAGACTTACAAATCTGTCGTATGAATACGAGCCGTGAATGGAATTTTCAACATCTTTTTTGTAATATAGCTCATAGGTATTGCCGTTGGAATCAAAAATACCCAGATTTTCAAAGCCGCTGTTTTCACCTATATAGCTTGAACGGTCCGAAGCACAGTCGGTAAAGAAAAATACTGCGGGAGGATCGGTAAGGGTACCGTATGCACATACATATACGCAAGCGTCATCGCATGACTCCTCGGGCTTGTAAGCAAGTGACATATCATAGCTCACACTGTAATTATCCGAGGACGGTCTGCTGTTTATCAGTCCCTTGGAAAAAAAGCAATTATCCGCAGCATTCCATGAAGCTTCAAATCCGCCCGAACCATCGAGCTCAAATTTGAACTCGTCGTCGCTGTTCTGCATCCAGTATTCATAGTCATAGCCATCAGAGCTTATCACTCTGCTCTGTTCTGCGGAAGCTTTGAAAGGTACTGACGGTACCGCAGCAGCTAAGCACAGAATTGCTGTACTTACAGATGCTGCACGTTTGAATAGACGTAATGACATAAATACACCTCCAAATAATTATAATGACCGTCCATATACCCCTTATAAGGATTTTACACTATGCCGCTCCGAACTGCAAGTCGATTATTGCCGATTTTTCGCATTGTATGCCTTGTCCGTAAAAAAAGGCAATATCATATCACAGCAAAATGACTATCCTCACTGTGATTTTTACGATCTGTCAAAGTTTTTTGCGGTTCCCGCAAGCATAACTGCGCTGAAAAAATCCCTCCCCTTATATAGATAAACGAAAGTATTTTTAAATTATTCGGATAAAAATAAAAAATGCAATGCAAAAAAGCATTGCCCTATAAACTGTTATTTTTTAGCATCAGTCATGTCTCTGAGCAGTATTGCCGTATGTCTCGCAAAATCTTCCCGAGAAGGAAGGCGGCTCATCATTGGCATTAAGATGAGAAATATCACCGAAAGTGGTAACTCTGAAGTATGCTGTGCCTTCTCTGCGCTCCTCGGTACAAACAGTTGTTACCGATGTGGGAGCTGCCATAAATCCATGCCACAGGAGCATTGGCGAGATACCGAGAAGATGTCCGAGCATTACGCCTTCCACTCCGAAATGACAGAACAATGCGATTGTATCCTCATTAGGACGTACTGCGCTATAACAGTTTCCATTCCGTCTGTATCCGTGCTCTGCCAGCAAAGAGTCCAGACCGTTCTGAACATATGCGATACCGTTTCTCATATCTGCCTCTGCCATAACAGGAACATCATACCACTTATCCCTGTCATAGTATTCGGGAACAGCAGTCCAATCCTGCGGCAGCATATCCCATGCAATGCGCCGCTGGCCGTCAGGACCGATAATGAGATTTTTATCGAATTCACGCAGCCACTCAAGTGTTTTTGCGGTACGTCCGCATTTTCTTAAAGTATATCCGACAGTAGCCTGTGCTCTTCCAAGAGGAGAAACATAATAAGCTGCGATATTCATCGGGGCAATTCTCTCCGATAGCATTTCTGCCTCTCTGTGCCCCTTTTCGGTCAGTGAATCAATAGTATAATCAGGATCACCGTGTCTGATGATAAGCAATTTCATAATCATTTGCCTTTCTTTATAAGATATATCCATTATATCACACTCCCCTATTTTTGTCTACGTCCGAAGCCATTGATATTCTTATACTTATTTATATATCATGTTTTACTGAGTGTAAGAATTTATTTAAAGAAAGAATAAAAAAGATTTAAGAATTTTTTAAGGACTTTTTAAAATCTTTATGTTATAATAAATAATGAACAGCAGATTCCTGTGTTGGGGTCAGGAGCATATGACTGCTGTTTGGCATAAATAGGGGTGTTTCTGCCATAACTGAAAATTGAATATTTTTATGGAGAAGCATCTCCATCCACATGATATAGGAAAGGAAAAAGATTAACCATGAAAACACTAACACATGTCAACACATGCACTATTGTAAGAAAGTTTCCTGATTGGGCAAAAGTAGATCGCGTAATAAACGGGGTAGAGATCTACAACATGAACATCTTTGACAATATTATGTCATTCAATCAGGACAATCTCGACGGCGACGCTATTGACTACTTCGGCACAAAGATCACCTACGGTGAGCTCCCCGCACTGCGTGAAGCCTATGCAAAGGGCCTCAAGCTTGCAGGCGTAAAGGAAGGCGACGTTGTAACGCTCTGCCTCCCTGTAAGTGTCGAAAACCTTATGCTGCTTTTTGCCTGCAATCTCATAAAAGCCATAAGCAACAATGTCAATTTCTTGTTCCTTAAAGACGATTTCCCGCTCTATACACAGGACAAGGGTTCAGAGATAATCGTAACTCTCGACGCATTTCTGCCGTATTTTATCGAGCATCTTTCAAACAGCAGCATCAAAAAAGTCATACTCATGAGCCTTGATGATTTTCTCCCTCCCGAGAAGAAGGGAATGTTCCTGGATACCTCGGAGATGCCCGAGAAAATGCAGGAAGTATTCAATATCGGGCAGATCAGAGAGTGTCTTACCAATCTCGACAAGATCAAGGGAGTGGAGTTCATACGCCTTGAGGATCTCAGGATCGCCGGTGAGGAGAGCGATATCGAGCTTGATCTCGGTCCTACAGATCTGGACCGTGATATAAGTTATTTCTATACCAGCGGTACTACCAACAAGCCAAAATGCGTTGTCTATAAGGAGTATTCGCTGAACGCATATGTTGAAATGCACGCAGGACTCGACACTCAGAATTATGTGGGAGAGCGCAATTTCCAGTGCATCCCCATGACTCATATGACGGGTGAAAGAGTCTGCGCTATCATGCCTCTTGCAAGAGGCGGCACACTTGTACCGAGACCTATCTACAACAAATATACATTTGCAAAGGATCTTTCAGAAACCAACTGCAACTGTGTCGTTGCAACAGCAAGCTTTTATCTTACAAGCGTAAGACAGGGCATTGTCTCCCCCACAGCGCTTGAAATGCTCACACGTCCCGCATCCGGCGGTGAAGCTGTAAACGTTAATTCCGTCCGCAAGATCGACAAGTGGCTCCGTGACAACGGCTGCAGCGTAAGATTTTCTCTCGGCGGCGGCGCAAGCGAAGAGGGCGGCGTTACTCTCGTTACATACTTTATGGACGAGGAAACAAAGACCAACGAGACAGGTAAGCCTCTTGAGCCCTTTGTACAGGTAAAACTGGTAGACGACGACGGAAATATCGTGGACGAGGGCGAGGTACTCGCAAACCTTCATGCTTCAAGTCCCGCTTCGGCTGACCGTTATCTCAACAATCCCGAAGCCACAGCGGAGCGCTGGTACTATGACGAAAACGGAATGAAATGGGGCGTTACGGGAGATATTGCCGTAAGACACGCTGACGGCTCATACACCATAATGGGCAGAGCTTCAGATTCATACGTTGACGAGAACGGAAAGCGTGTATATCTGTTCATGATAGAGAGCACTCTCGATGAGAATGATCCTATCAACGAATGGGAAATAAGTGCTTTTAAGAACGAATGCGACGGCTACGACGTTGTTGGTCAGATCATTCTTGATCCCGACGAAGCTGAGCCCACCGCAGAGCTTGTTGAGTATATCTGCCGTAAGTACCGTCTCGACGCAGTAAAGTTCTACAAGGAATTCGAGATAGGCGAAATTACCGCAAAGAGAGACTATATTCTCCTTACTCATGATTACAAGGGATATATCGCACCACTCGGAAACGGTCACCTCATGCTGGTGGACTATTCCGAAAACGGCAGCACCATCAGAATAAAAACAGGCAGTAAATTCGTTATACCGATAAATGAGAAATACAGCAAGGAGGAAAAGTAATGAAGGTATCAAAGGTCTTAGCTGCACTGATTTCAGCTGTAACACTTAGCAGCGCTACGGGAATAACAGCTTTTGCAGCAGAAAATGAAAATAACAGAACAAACGGTGATTTCAAATATGTCGCCCTGGGTGACAGTATTGCGGCAGGCTTCGGACTGGCAGGAGGCGATCTTACCCAGGATCCCGCACTTATCATAACTGATGAGCTTCTTGCAGATCCAGTCAAGGGAGCATATCCCGCAATATTTACTGAATATATAGATAAGCTCGGTGAGGAAAGAGGCTATAATGTCAAGGGAACAAATCTTGCTTCCACTGCTTACCGCGCAGAGGACATTGAAAATACAATAAAAACGCCAGGATATAAAGGCGCCTTTGCTTCGAGCATACTCGAAGCATATCTCGGCGAGGGATCAAGCGATGTACTTATCCCCTACCATGATACATACACAAAATACCTTACCGAAGCTGACCTTGTAAGCATCCAGCTGGGTGGAAACGATATTATAATGAGCATCGTTCCGCAGATGGTCGGCAGTGAAAATCCTGTTCTCAAAGCAGCAGGCATCTCACTTATGCTCACTCTGTTCGGCACAGACACAAAGACAGCCATAGGCGGCGGTCTCCAGGTGATCGCAGAGAGCAAGGACAGCATAACCTCCGAGGATTTCCTTGAAGCTGCAAGCTTTATGTACAACATAGGCGCAAGAGCCGATGCTCTTGTTGACGAATCCGCAAACCATGTCAAGGGCGTAGTTGAAGCTGTAAAGGAGCTCAACAGTGACGCTGATATAGCTCTGGTGGGTATGTACAATCCTTACCGCACTCCCGAGGAATCTGAAGAGATCAAGGAAGATATTTTTGCAGTTCTCGGAAAGGTATACGCCGCAGCTGCAAATGCTGCCGCTGAGAGCGAGGACGAACTCACCGCAGGTGGCAAGCAGTCCATCGACTACATAAACGGTCTCAAGGATAAGGTAGCCAAGATAAATGAGATCAAGTCTGTAATGGAGAAATATAACGACGCCGCAGAGCTTCAGGAACTCCTTGCAATGATCGCCGAATACGACGACATAAACGAGGTCAAGACTCTTGCCGAGCTTGTATCCTCCTCCGAAGGCAAGCCCGAAAATCAGGAGCTTATGGACATAATGCTCAGTTATGACGATATTTCCGAGCTTCAGGCAGTAATAGACATCATCCGTAACTACGATGATATTTCCGAACTGACAGAGCTTATGGCAGTTATGACAAAATACCGCACAGCCAATCAGACAGCAGTTGCAAATGCCATCGCTTCGGAAGTAGCCGCTCCACTGGCTATGAAGGCAACAGGAAAAAATGTTGATCCGCAGATGCGCCGCCTCAATGAGAAACTCATGGACGTAGCTGAGGAAACAGGTGCTGTATACGTTGACGTTTACGGAATATCACCCGAAGATGACTTCGATCCTCATCCAAATGCAAACGGTCATAAAGAGATCGCGGAAATACTCTATGATACAATGTCAGAACACATTACCGAGAGAATGAAAGTCGAGGAGAAGCCCGAAGCTCCCGAAACCACCGAGGAAACACTTCCCGCTGAAGAGACAGCAGCCTGCAATTTCAGAATTGTGGGAGATGTAAACGGAGACGGCATGATAAATTCTGCCGACGCAGCATATATCCTTGCACATTCATCAGGTCTGGTACAGCTTTCCGATGATGATAAGAAATATGCTGACATTGACGGAAACAAAAGGGTAGATATTATTGATGCAATCCTGCTCATGTCCTGCATCGGCCGCTATAATTCAATGTACTTCAACAGATTTAACGGCAGGCATTATAATTACTTCACCGTATACGGCATACGCTCCACACCTATGAACCATTTCGGCAGAATGAACGGATTTGGTGTCAGATTCAGATAAATTTAATGATAACGATATGCAGGCAGCCTTCGGCTGCCTGTTTTTTTCATTACAAAAAGCCGCTTGCGGAGATTTCCGCAAGCGGCTTGCATATGCTATGTCATTTTATCTGAGTTCACCGTGTTTTTCGTAATCGGCTACTCTGATTATCTCATTTTTATCGCCGACAAAAACTACCTTGGGACGATGTGTTTTTATTTCCTCGGGAGACATATTCGCATAAGCCATTATTATCACATGATCGCCCTTCTGTCCCGAACGTGCGGCAGCTCCGTTGAGGCAGATGACGCCGCTTCCGCGTTCTCCTGCAATAACATAGGTCTCTATGCGGCTTCCGCTGTTTACGTTGGATATATGCACACGCTCGTATTCATAAAGTCCTGCAGCTTCCATGAGCTCTTCATCAATAGTAACGCTTCCAACATAGTTGAGCTCTGCCTGAGTGATAACGGCGCGGTGTATCTTGCTTTTGAGCATTGATATTTCCATGGCAGCCTCCTTATACGTCTTCTGTGAAGAAGTTGTCTATAAGGCGTGTGCTGCCGATATATGCCGCCATAGCGCAGAGAGCGGGACGGTCAAGGCAGGTGATCTGCTGCATTGTTGCACAATCTACTATCTTGACATAATCGATACGTGCAAGAGGTTCGGATTCGATGAGCTTTTTCATTTCGCCGATTATCGCCGAGCAGTCCTTTTCACCCTTTTTCACCATATCCATTCCGAGAAATACTGCCTTTGAAAGTACAAGTGCAGCTTCTCTTTCAGCTTCGCTGAGATATGTATTGCGGGAACTCTTAGCCAAACCGTCGGCTTCACGTACTATAGGACAGCCGATTATCTCTATGTCCATATTCAGGTCGTCAACCATATGACGTATAACTGCTAGCTGCTGCGCGTCCTTCTTGCCGAAATATGCACGGTCGGGCTTTACGATATTAAACAGCTTTGATACTACCGTGCAAACGCCTCTGAAGTGTACAGGACGGCTGAGTCCGCAGAGTTCCTGTGTGAGTACGGTCATATCAACAAATGACGAGAAGCCCTCATGGTACATCTCTGACGGCTCGGGATTGAATATAATATCACCGCCGTGCTCCTCCACCAGCTTTGCGTCGCGTTCTATATCACGGGGATAGCTTTCAAGATCCTCTGTCGGACCGAACTGCATGGGATTTACGAAATCAGATACAACTGTCCTGTCATTATCCCTGTGAGAAGCGTCAATAAGACTTGCGTGTCCTTCATGGAGATAGCCCATAGTCGGCACCAGACCTACTGTAAGTCCCTGTGCTCTCCATTCCCTTACCTGTGCGCGTACTTCATCTATAGTCTTAACAACTTTCATTTCACTTTTCCTCCCTCATAAGCTCGTTTATAACATCATCCTCGATAGCGTAGGTGTGCTCGTCAGCGGGGAATGAGCCCTCTTTGGTCTCGTTGATATAGTCCGCTATTCCCTGACGCATCACAGAGCCAACGTCTGCAAATCTCTTTACGAATTTAGGCGTATGACCTGTGGTAAGACCGAGCATATCCTGATATACCAGCACCTGTCCGTCGCAGCCTTTTCCAGCGCCGATACCGATAGTAGGGATAAAAAGCTTTTTTGTGATGATGTCCGCAAGCTTTGCGGGAATACCCTCCAGAACTACTGCGCAGGCACCTGCCTCCTGTATCTTCAGTGCATCGTCAATGAGTTTCCTTGCATTGTCAAGACTCTTGCCCTGCACCTTGAAGCCGCCAAAGACGTTGACGGACTGAGGTGTAAGTCCCAAGTGCGCAACTACAGGGATAGAAGCGTTTACGATAGCTCTTATCTGCTCGCAGACCTCAGCGCCGCCTTCAAGCTTTACAGCATTGGCGCCGCCCTCTTTGACAAGACGGCCTGCATTGATAACAGCCTCCTGCACACTTATCTGATATGACATAAACGGCATATCAGCAACTGCGAAAGCGTTCTCGGCACCTCTTGAAACTGCGGCGGTATGATGGATCATATCCTCCATAGTAACAGGCAGTGTGTTTTCGTAGCCGAGCATTACCATTCCCAGTGAATCACCGATAAGTATGGCATTAACACCGCACTGATCAATGATCTTCGCTGTTGTGTAGTCATAAGCAGTAAGCATCGTGATCTTGTCACCTGATTGCTTCTGCTTCAGAAGGGTTGAAACAGTGTTCTTCATATTCAATTTTCTCCTTAAATGTTGTTACCTTTCCGATAGTACGGATAAGATACAAGATGAAGTATAACACAGAAATATGAATACTGTATGAACATACGGTTTGACTTTGGTGACAATTACCTAATCAGCTCATTCATTTCTGTGTAATCCGCCTCAGGATGGCGCCTCAGAGCCATTTCAGCAAGTTTTTTTGTAACCGATCTGTAAACATTTACATCGATATCTCCGCTTATGCAAGAGAGATGTTTCTTAACGGTGGATACATCGTTTCGTTCCACAGGTCCTGTAAGTGCAGCCGTCGGTCCCACAGCAAAAATGCGCCTGATATTACTAATTACCAGCGGTTCAAGCGCAGTAAGCGCTTCTTTTTCATTAAAACCGCACTGCTCAAGAAGACCGATGCTTTCCTCGATAAGTCCGCAGACAAGATTGCTTGCAACCGAGCAGGCTGCATGATAGCGACTTTTTATCCCGCTGCTTATTATGCGTGTATGATTTCCCACAGACGAAAAGATACTGCTCCATTCATCGGCGCAGTCCCCTTCAATACAGAAAAAAGCATTGCCAAGCTCCTTGTAGGATTCCGTTCTGCTGCTCACAGGAAAAAGCGGATGTACAGACGTACCCTTTGCACCGCACTCCGCGATTCCGGGGAAGGCTTCCTCTGCGGACATGGCTCCGCTGCAATGGCATAACTGTTTTCCGCAAAGGAGCTCCTTTGGCAGAGAAAGATAAGTATTTTTTATCTCACCATCGGGGACGGTTATAAAAACGGCATCACTGTTGATAATGAGCCTTTCGGGAGACAAAAAAAGCTCCGATCCCGTAAATTCGGCCGCCTCATGTGCAGACATTTCCGAACGGCTGTAATATCCCGAAATATCCATACCTTTTACCGCAAGATACTTTCCGAGAGAAAAACCAACTTTGCCTGCTCCGATAAATCCGATCTTCATATCATTCACCTCAGATAAATAATATACTCTAAAATTGAATGATAGCATTAAATCCGCCGAATGTCAAGCATAATTGTTCAGACGCATAAAAAGCCCCGCGGCAATGCCGCGGGACTTGACTTATACCTTTAAACATATCATAAGAATCATATAATGCTTATCACAGTGATTCTCTGCTTCCGATAAGGTACTGCTGTATGCACAGGGCATCATTTGCTGTAAGTCCCTTGGTGGACCTGTCAACATCAGCATTCTTCTTTCCCTGTACTGTAATATGATTTTTAGATGTTCCCCCAACTTCATATTTATCAGGATTAGCAAGCGCCTGCATTACAAGAATAGCATCCGAAAGGTCAATATCCGTATCGCAGTTTGCGTCGCCATTTAATCCGGTATCGTTACCGACAGCAGTCGTGGTGCCGGTAGTAGTTATTATTGGCATAGTAACAACTGTTTCATTCTGAGGTATCTCTGTATAATGACCTCTTGCTTTCTCCGCCATAATATCAAGGTCACTTGTGTCTATGCCGCATTCTCTTGATATATAATTCAGAATAATGAGCGTATCCATTGCGTCACCGCTGACACCCGAGCCGTCAAGATCAAAATTCCTGATATAATTATCCATTACATTTTCAGGAACAATATTGATATTCTGCGAGGTATGTGTCTGAGAGTAGAGCGTATTCTCTGCATAGATATAATCGTTCTCATCGATCACACCGTTCATGTCAACATCAGGTTCAGGTGCTAATCCTGCTTTTACGTCTGTATAGTATTGTAAATATTTCAATTCTCTTGTTTCACTTTTCGGATATGTGAAAGCATACACATAATTATAGCACAGACTGAACAGGTCATCGGGATCTGTAAGGCCATATCTTGAACCTTCCAGGCAGTTGGTTCCCGAATAATTGGTCACCTCTCCTTTTATCCATGCATCCCTGAAATCCTCATATTCTTTCTCTTTCTGTGTCTTTATACCGAGCTTTTCACAGATATATACCTGTGCGATACTGCAGTCAGCCGCATCACCACTTATGCCGTTTCCGTTAACATCGAAATGATAAAGGAAATTGTCTATAATGTCATCTGTATATATGTCGCTCTTACGGTATCTGTAATTGTTGAATATATCATCGATCATAAAATGGTCAACAAATGTTATCCTGCCGTCGAAGTTCATGTCCGGTTCGGGGAGCAGACCTTCCGCGACCTTCTGCTTGTAAACCTCGTAATCCGCTTCGATATTGTTCAGATCCACATCAGCTCTTACATCGGTTCTTGGAAGCCCCATTTCCCATTCCGTGTCTTCAACTGCATACTGAAAATCTCTTAAAGCGTCCTTGTGCTCCGGTGCATAAAGTCTTCTTTCGTCATATCTTGTTTCCCAAAGTATCTCGTAATAATGATAATCGGAATATTCAGGCTGAAATGGTACATTTTCAAAATAGTACCTTATAAGATAATCCGAAAATACCGGATAGACCAGTTCATCGTCTGCAATGGTTCTTAACACTTCAATGCACTTAGTCTCCGATTCTGACGGGAATTTGTTTTTTGTCAGTTCATTATATACCTTGAGCTTATCTTCAAACGAAAGATTATCATAGTCCATATAGTCATATGTTACGCAAGGAGAATCAAAGATATTTTTGAAGCAGTAAATATCCATCACATCTGCAATATCAAATTTTCCGCTGCCGTCAACATCGAGATCAGGCTTCTTTGTCTCTAAAGCTTCCGTAAATATATCATACATACCGTGAACCATTTCAGATGTTTCGGCAAAATACTTCAAGAAGTCCTCACTGTAGAGGCCGGATTCAAATATACTTCGGTCTATCTTGTTAAAGCAAGTATAATATACAATGAGCTCACTGACATCACCGCTGTCAAAAAGGCCGTCATTATTAAGATCGTAAGTCAGCTCCTCACATCCGGTATCTTCGGCCTCTTTTGCCATGCAGTGCAGACGATAAACATCATTTATATCAAATTTTCCGTTCTTGTCTATGTCGATCAGACTTTCATCATTGTGCCATTCACTGAAAGAGAAATTATTTATATCATATTTTGTACTTATCACTTCAAACGGAACGCGTCTCATCCCTATATCATTGACAGCGTCCACAGGCTTCGGAACTGCTGATGAAGCTACAAGCATTGCAGCAAATCCTGCTGATAATTTATTCATATAGTATACCCTCCTATGATTAATAAAAGTAATACTCTCCGTTGTAGTCGTGACAGTAACAGCAGAAGACGATACGGTAGTTGTCTGTGCGGCAGGCTGCTGAGAAGATGTAACTCTCGTTGCAGCAGTCGCGGTAGTCTGCGTTTTCTTTGCAGCAGCCGTACTGAGGACTTTTGTTGTCACTGTATGCTTATTATCAAGAGCGGCCGTTGTACCGGCAGAAGCATTATCTGCAGCTGTGACAGTTGCAGCGTCCGTAGTCTTGTTTGTTTCTGTAACAGTTGTAACGTCTGAAGTATTGTTTGTTGCTGTGACGGTTGTAACATCAGATACATTATCTGTTGTTGCAGCAGTCGTCTCCTTGTTGAAATTGAGCGACGAAGGATCCTTAGCAGTATTGTTATGCCATATTCCAAAGCCTATGATCGCAGCAGCACACAACGCCGTCACACCTGAAGTGATCCTTATCAAACGTATCCTGCGGGTACGTTTCTTTTCCAGAATAAGATCACCGCGGGATTTAACTATCTCTGCCATGGTTTTATAATCCATAGAACACTGCTCCTTCCTTTTCAATTTCTTTTTTCAGAGCATTTTTTGCTCTGTACAGCAGATCCCTGATCTGCTTGCTGTTCTTTTTCATTATCTCAGCCGCTTCGTCATTTTTGAATTCCTCAAAAAATATGAGATACAATATCTGACTGTATTCCGGTCTGAGCTTTGAGATGAGCTTGCGCAGGTCTAAACGCCGCTCATCATCTATGACCTTCTGTTCAATATTTTCCCCATCAGAGACGTCGAACACATTTTCAAGCGGAACCGACTTGAATTTAGAGAATTTTCGTTTTATATCTATCGCCTTGTTTCTTCCGATGGTATAGAGCCATGTCTTGAAACTGCCTGTGCCTTTGAAGGCGGGCTTTTCAACATACAGCTTTACGAAGGTATCTATGGCAGCTTCTTCGGCCTGCCCCATATCTCCGATGATACTATACAGGAAATATACAAGACCATCTTTATAATCGCGTATAACTTCGTCTATTGCATCTTTATCTCCCGAGAGGAAACGGTTGTAGCTACTTATACCGTTTTCCATATATCCTCCTTTCGAAAAGAAACGTTTCCTTTTGTTACTTATACGAAAGATAAGCATAAGATGTCGCAGTTTTTTCAAAAAAAATTAAAGCACATATCCAGCGCGTTTTATCGATGTATAATTATATTATACGCTCTGTGAACACATGAGTCAAGGAACAGACCGACAAGGCAGAAAGAGTTCATATAAAAAAGTATGAAAAGCATCTGCTCCTCCTGATGCTCTGAACGCTGCGGATAAGCTGCTTTTTTCAGCGGTAAGTTGCATTGACAATAAATCAGCTCATATGGTGTCATACAGTCCATTGCTATTGATTTCTCTGATTTTAAATTCAATAAAATATGCCCGTACACGGATAAATATCTCCTGTAACAGCAAGAGTATATGTATCTCCAACGGCTGTGATCTCAGAAAAATTTTTTCAAAAAGGTCTTGACAAATGTATTTCTGTGTGGTATAATCCAAGCATAAGCTATGAGGAAGACAAGCAGAGGATTGCCAATGTCTGCAGAGAGCCGGCGGTAGGTGTGAGTCGGTGATATGCAATGCTATGTATCCCTTCTGAGCCGGAATGCCGAAAATTTCAGTAAGCGTTCCCGTGATTCTGCGTGAATGAATAGGACTTGCTGGAGTCTGAAGTGGTGTTACGCAATAGCGGCACAATTTGAGTGGTACCGCGGGTAATCAGATCATGATACTCGTCTCAAAGTTTTCTTTGAGACGGGTTTTTTGTTTTTTAC
>NZ_ATAX01000016.1 GCF_000571935.1 Ruminococcus flavefaciens 007c
GAGGAAAATACAGCGGAAACATGGCGTGACGGCTTCTATCACACAGGTGATACAGCATGGATGGACGAGGACGGCTACTTCTGGTACGTCGGCCGAGTCGATGACGTTATCAAATCCTCAGGCTACCGTATCGGCCCCTTTGAGATCGAAAGCGTACTCATGGAGCTCCCCTACGTGCTTGAATGCGCGGTAACAGGCGTTCCGGACGAGATCCGCGGACAGATAGTAAAGGCTACTATCGTACTCACAAAGGACAAGACAGGCTCCGACGAGCTTGTAAAGGAGATAAAGGACTACGTCAAGGAACGTACCGCACCTTACAAATATCCGAGAGTTATCGAGTTCGTTCCCGAGCTGCCAAAGACTGTCGGAAGCGGAAAAATACGCCGTGCTGCTATCCGTGAAATGGATAACGCAAAGTATCAGAAGTAAACTTCATTCTGAATAATATTGAAAAAAAGAGCGGCAATAAGCCGCTCTTTTTTTTTTTGCGATGAATGGGGCATTTCTTCACAGCGAACCCTGCTTTGGAATATCAAAAATGATCCTGAACGTACTTCCCTTACCTGTCACCGATTCAGCTTCGCATCTGCCATTATGAAGTACAACAGTCTGCTTTACGATAGCAAGTCCGAGGCCTGAAACGCCCTTGCCCTGCCTCTGTCGCTTTGTATAATACTTGTCCCATATTTTTTCCAGTTCTTCTGCGGCAATGCCTTCACCATGGTCGGATATTTCGATAACGGCTTTGCTGTCTGCCGATTTCAGCATAACTCCTGTCCACTTATCCTCACCTGCGTGACGTACAGCATTGTCAAGAAGATTATAAACAGCTCTCTGAAGCCGCGAAACATTTCCGTTAATACGGATATTCTCCGCGATATGACGCTCAAAGATATACCCTTCCTTAGAGTACAGGTTTTCAAAGCTGTCGGCAACTGAATTTACTACCTCAGCAAGATCAACCTCGCTCATTACAAGCTGTGTATCTGTCATCTGCAGCTCAGAATACTCAAGTATCTCATTGACAAGGGCTGTAAGCCTGTCTGTCTCTTCAACTATCACCGCAACGTCCTCTGCACACTGTTTTTCATCTTCCCGTGATATGTCTCTTATCATTTCCGCGTAACCCTTTATCATGGTCAGAGGAGTACGCAGATCATGGGAGACATTCGCAAGCAGTTCATTCTGGAATTCCTGCGACTTTTTCAGCTTGTCCGCAGTATTGTCAAGGGTATCGTTCAGTTCGTCAAGCTCTGAGCAGAAACCTTTCCTGAAATCAGTATCGCTATCCTTATCGGCAAGCTTATGAGCTTTTTCGTTAAGCTGTGCAACAGGACGGGAAAAGCTTCTCGACATGAACCACGCGATAACAAATCCCGTGATAACTGACAAAAGCGTAACCCAGATAAGCTGCACACGGATTATTCTTGCTGTGGAACCAACTGCATTGAGCATCGTTCCTATATACATCACAGCCTTGTCATCACTGCCGTAAAAATCTATATACATTCCGTAAATATACATTTCGTCTGACAGAAGTTCAATTTCATTGCTGTCTGATGCCACAAGTTCGCTCAAAAACCTGTCATAATTATCCGGAAGCTCTCTGTAATGCCCGTGTTCTACCCTGATATCCGCCCTCATACCGTTAAACTCGTTGTTTCTCAGCTTATGCCCTTTTTTGTATTCATCGGAGCTGTAAAGGATATTGCCTTCGGTATCCGTGACAAATACAAGAACGGAATTGTCACGGGAAAGCTGGTCGATATATTCGGTTATATCTGCTTCATTGCTCCGTGCAGAGATCTTATCGGCAGCTGATACTGTGTTCTTTATGACCATACCATTGTAGAAGCGCTGGAGAAATACGGTCTGCAAAAGCCATAGCACAGCAAAAATAACGGCTGTGAAGAATATAAAGCAGCCCAGCAGTTTCCGCTGGAAAGTCATTGTTTTACGTTTCAAATTTATATCCCACCCCTCGTATCGTTTTGATACAGTCACGGTATTCTCCTAATTTACTTCGCAGCAGCTTTATCTGCCAGTCAACTGTCCTGTCAACGCCGAAGCTGTCATATCCCCAAACTTCATTGAGTATTCTGTCTCGGGACAGTACAACACCCTTATTCTGAACCAGAAGAAGTAAAATCGAGTATTCCTTTGCAGTGAGATCTGCCTTTTCGCCGTCAACCTCGACTGACATTCCGAAGGTATCTATTATTATACCGCCGACACTGATTATCCTTTGCTCTGCCGTTTTTTCGGACACAGGTCTGTGACTGAGTATCACCTTAATACGCGCCATAAGCTCCATAGGTGAAAATGGCTTTGTAACATAGTCGTCAACGCCTACCTCAAATCCGAAAAGCTTATCAAACTCCGTACCTCTTGCAGAGAGCATGATCACGGGAATATCCTTAAATTCCTTTATCTTCTTGCAGGCCGTAAATCCGTCGGTATCAGGCATCATAACGTCCATGACTATGAGATCGAAGTCCTCCCTTGTACAGGCTTCTATCGCCTGTCTGCCGTCGGAAACAGCTGTGACATCGTAGCCCTCGCGCTGAGCGTAACGGCTTATAAGTGTAACTATATTCGGTTCATCATCGGCTATAAGGATCTTCTGCATGGCGCACCTCCGCAGTTTTATTGTTAATATTATACACGAAAGACGCTCTTTTGTAAAGAGCGCCTTTATTTCATCGGTTACGTCTGCCTCCGTGATTTTTATCAGCCGTACTGTTTGGATTCGTGAACTCCATACCGAGTGCATTGGCCACAGCCTCCTTTATGCCGTTGCTGCTGAATGTTGCTCCGCTAACTGCGTCAACATCCACGCTCTGGAAGCCGAGTATCTCAGATATAACGCTGTTTTCGGCACGGCTGAAAAACTGCTGATCGTCCTTGTATGAATCAATAGATATATCGGTGATCTCGCCGTTTTCAACTGTAACAGTGACCTTTGTTTCGCCGCGGAAGCCACTGCAACAAGCGCAAGAACAGCATATTTCAGGAGCTTCAGCCACTTATCAGCTTTTTCGGGCACTTTTCCCCTGAACGGCATCAGCTTTCCCGCAACATTCAGCAGATCCTGCATTGCTCCGAATGAACAGATAAAACCGCAGAAGTAACGTCCCCATACAAGGGCTGTGAGAAACACTCCGACTACAAGTATTATCCTGCCGAGATTATCGGTGAGTACGAAGCTTCCGTCTGTTATGGACATTATGACAGATACTATAGACGAGAATATGGTTATAAACAGTGCCGGCACGGTTACGAATGAAATAAGCTGTATGAACGCCCTGACTATCTGTATGGGATGGAGCCTCTTTCTCATTTTTCTCATTCCTTATTGATGCAAGGTACGTTACGCAGCTTCTCCGTAGCGTATATTTCCTGAGCGGATACCGTATCTGTCATACGTTCTCCTCCATTCAGAACCTGCCGCCTCTGCCGCCGAAACCTCCCGGTCCGCCATTCATGCCTCCGTGCATACCGCCGCCCATCATGCTCTGGGGTATCTCCGAGACCTCTGCACCGTTGATTATTATAGTACCGCCGTTGAATTCGGCTGTCTTATCATAGTCAAATGATGACATCTGAGCTGTGACATTTACTGTTCCGCCGTTCACATAGGTAGAACCGTTGGAATCGATAGCGTCTGTATCGCCCTGACCTACCTCAACAGTTATGTTTCCGCCGTTTATGACGATAGCTGTTTCATATGCGTCAGTACCTGTTGAAGCATTGATACCGTCGTCCGTCGCATAGATATTTATATCGCCGTCATTGATAAGAACATATGTAGCCTCTATTCCCTCCGCAGCATTTATATCCATTGTTCCGCCGTCTATCTGAACCATAGCACAGGCCTGTATTCCGTCACTTCCACCGTTAATGCTGAATGTGCCGCCTGATATGGTGATAATTCCCTCAGCCTCATCATTCTCGCAGTGGAAACCGTCTTTATTGGTAGCGATATTGAATGTTCCGTCACTTATTGATATAGAATCATTTGCTTCAAAAGCGTCAAGGGCAGATCTCACGTTGTAGGTACCGCCTGTTATCTTCATATCGTCCTTGGAGGTGATACCGTTTCCGTAATACGAAGTGACATTGAGCGTACCTGTGCCGTTGAGAACAAGGTCGTCCTTTGAGTAGATGACGGCATCGGTATTTGTATCTCCGTCTGCTTTGAATTCCCCGCTGACTGTGAGATCGTTCTCACTGCCTGAAGTCGTAATGAATACCTTATCTGCCGAAACAACATATATAACAGGAGAATCACTGTTTGTAACATTAACTCCGTCAAGTACCAGCTGTACTTTTGCATTTTCATCAGCTTCAACTCTTATAGTGCAATTTTCAGCTGTACCGTGTACAGTATAGACTCCTTCTTCGGTTATGCCAATGGTGGTATCATCTGATACAGTGATATTTTTCGCCTCGCTTGTATCTGCTGTCTGCTCAAGATCACGCTTTGTATAGGTTGTTTTCTCATTTTCTGTGCTGTCTGAAAGCTGTACCGGTAAAGCTTCTTCATTATTCTCCGATACAGCAGCAGTTCTGACTTTATTGTCAGCCGAAGCCTTGTCGTCTGTATTTGTCCTGCTGCCGCAGCCTGTGACTGCTGCTGCAAACATTGCTGCCATAATTGAATACATATATATTTTTTTCATAATATCTCTCCTTTTTAATACGTCAGAGGTGTTTTGTTTCTATGTCTGTATTATACAGGAGCAGTTTGTAAGTTAAATGGAGTTAAAGTGGAATCTCAGGCTTGAAATGTGGAATTTATGTCCTGTTTTGTGACATATCTGTGAAAAGGCACAAAAAAACCGACTCTGAAGGGAGTCGGTATATAACTTGATATTCAGTTTTTCGGCTTATGAACAGTTACTTTTTCAAACACCGCATCTGCCGCAGAGTATCAATAAACTCCGCATAAGCTTTATCTGAACAGTTCATGCTGTTCAGAACTTTTCCAATGCTGTCCATTGCGGTATACTGATATGTTGTAAGAATATTCTCCCAGGGAAGTCCGTGATCCGTTATAAAACGCAACAAAGCAGCTTTGAGTACGGGATTTTCATAAATCTCTTTGATACTTGTATTTTCACCCCAGCTGTATGGCGATTCTCCGTCATAATGCAGCAGCACGCCAGCCGTATCATGCCAGTCAATGGCATTGGCATCCTCAACCGTAGCATTGAGGACATACTCACCGTCCTCAAGCGTCCATTCGTGCCGATCGGGATCCCAGCTCTCAAAGGCACGCCTGTCAACGTGCATATGTACTGTCACAGTCTGATGCGGTCCGACGTATACCTTCCTGAACGCACAGAGCTCACAGACCGGCTTTGTGAGTGCAGATAAGGGATCATGTACGTATACCTGAACAACTGTCTTTCCTGCAGTATCACCTGTATTTTCAACTTCTGCTGCAAGCTCAAGACCGTTTGCGATATTACCGCTTTCGACCCGCAGACTGCGGACTTCAAATGTCGTATAGGAGAGACCGTAACCAAAATATGCAGCAGCATAGTCGGCGTCAGGATTGCAGTGATAACGAGTGGCATAATAGCGATAACCGACAAAAATGCCCTCACCGTAAGTCACGTTCATTCCGTCGCCGGGAAAATTCAGGAATGTCGGCATATCATCCTCAGAATATGGTATAGTCAGCGGCAGACGTCCCGACGGATTGACTTTGCCGCAGAGAATGTCCGCAATTGCGGCAGCTCCCTGCATTCCGGGCAGCGATACCCAGAACGCCGCATTCCAGTTTCCTATGGTCCATTCGGTAACAGGTCCTGATGCATTCACGATCAGCACGGAACGCAGACTATTCTGCGCAGCATATGATGCCAGCTTACTCATTTTCATCTGCTCCTCCCGACATATACTGAGCGTTTTTCGGTCGTTGCCTTCCTGTCCGGGAACACTGAGTACATAAATCACCGTATCTGCTTCATCATAAAGACCTGTCCGCACATCTGCAAAGTGCTTTCTCAGCTCTTCGAAAAGGTTTGTATTGCGGTCGGTGTGTACACCTGCACTGCCTTCACCGCATACCAGAAGCTCGCCGTTCAGAGTACCTGTCAGTGCGATTTTTGCAGATGCAGGCAGAGGGCAGCACTTTGCATCTGATCCAACAGTGAATGGATGATTACGCAGCATGACGATACCCTCCGCCGCTGCTTTATATGCGGCACGGTCTGTCATTTCGCGGTCGATATGAGCAGCTGCAGGCAGCGCATACTTCCGTGCAAGTCTGGCTGCGCGTTCTGCCGAAACCGCAAGCTTTTCAGGCTCGAGCGTTCCGTCTTCCAGTGCTCTTTGGAGCGGCTCCGAAGAAACAGGTCCCGGCATATTCACATCGCAGCCCGCATTAATTGCCCCGGCAGTATGATAAACCGCTCCCCAGTCGCTCATGACAAGTCCGTCAAATCCCCATTCATCCCGGAGAAGTTCAGTCAGAAGCCAATTGTTTTCGGTACAGGGCACACCGTTGATCTGATTGTAAGCCGCCATAACAGTCGCGCAGTCTGCATTGACACAGGCTTCAAATCCGGGAAGATAAAGCTCATACAGTGCGCGCTCGGGAATTATCTCATTGATGCCCTGACGGTTCGTTTCCTGATTATTGGCCGCAAAATGCTTGACATTTGCCGCAACTCCCTGTGACTGTACGCCCCTGACAAGCTCAGGAGCCAGCATGGCAATAAGGTAAGGATCCTCTGAATAGCCCTCAAACAGGCGTCCCGCCCTGAGATCACGGTGCAGATTGATATTCGGCGTTCCGAGAAGCACATGAATACCGTAGGCTCGCGCTTCATGCCCAAGTGCCTGACCGACCTGATATACTGTCTCAGGATCCCATGTCGCACCAAGCATCATACCCGGCGGATAGCAGCCCGGAGCCGTCATTTCGGGGATCAGCAGCCGAAGCTGATCTCGCAGCCAGTTGTAAAGCTCAAGCTCGTCCCGTGTATCAAGCAAATCGGGCTGATAGAAATTCTCAAGCACTCTTCGGAATACCGAAGTGCCTTTTTGAGCATGACCTGCTTTATCCATCAGATCCCCGAATAACTGCTCAAAATTGAGTCCCGTTCCGCCGTCAAGCATCTGAATACGCGGAACCTCCTTTTGCGGCAGTTCTCCCATTCCGAAAAAAGACTGTCCGTTGACCATTAAGATCTGTTCATCAGATGTAAGCTCCATATAAAGCACTCCCCTCCTGACATAAGGATATGTAATCGTTCAGAAAAAACGTTTTCAGCATCGGCAAGAAGATAATGGATTTCACATATCAATGGCTTCCATGATCTTCGGCGAAGTCTTTGAAATAATTATACATCATATATTCATCAAAAGCAACAGTAAGCAATTTATAAAAGTATGCGGAGCTTTCGTGATATATTCAATATATTCATAAAATGTTTACGATTTTATCCGCACATTTCCGTCTTCTCACCCGTTAAAATATAAAAAGACATTTTATTCCTGCTATAACATTCGGAAAGAAGGCGTTACCATGAAACTATCATCAGCTTTAAGTGCCGCTATTGCAGCAGCTGTAATGCTGCTCCCCTCATTCACTGCAAAAGCGGAAACAACACTTTCTGTGACAGTTCCCGGAGATATTAACCTCAGCAACAGTTTCACACTCTCTGATCTGGTCACAATGCAGAATTATCTCCACGGCAAGACCACACTCAGCGAACAGGCATTCATCAATGCTGATCTCAACAGCGATGGCACCGTTGATATATTCGATATGTGCCTTTTCAGAAAAAAAATGATCTCAGAGTCGGGAGGCTTTACCAAAACAGTCAGCGATCTTCAGTATTCGGATAAAATGCATAGTGATCCCCATGAGGATTATATCCTTTCAACAGATGATCTTAACAGATACTTCAGCCCGCTGCACGTCATAACTGTTGACGGTGACTGCTTTGATGTACCGACATATACGGATGAGGATATAGAGAAGTTTACAGAGATATACAACGAGGAATTCTTTAAGGATAACATTCTCCTACTGAAAACCGAGCTCAAACCTGACGGCGGTGAGAACAATATCGGAGATGTATACTATTCGGGAGACCATATAGAAGCTGAGTTCTTTCAGACATATTCGGGTGAAAGAACCAACAGCTATGAGGAGCACCTTCAGCTTTTACAGGTGGTTATACCAAGAACTTTAAACAATGCAAAGGGATTTGACTGGGTGTACAGGTATCCCGACGCAGAAGCAAAGGTCGAATCGGAATTTACCAGCGAGCTTACAGGCAGCGGCTGGAAAGCAGCAGTATACGGGCAATCGCCTCAAATCTTTACAAGCAAAGCTCTCTTTGACAAGTGGACAGAAGGAAAATTCCACAGTGCAGTTGAAAGATCCTTGAAGAACAAGTACAACGAAGAATTCTTTGCTCAAAACGCCCTTGTTCTTAACCTTACGGCACAGAGCAATGGTTCATGTCCCATAACTGCCGATGCTCAGGTCACAGCCAATAAAGTAACGCTTACATACGACCGTGATCTCACGGGAGCCAAGACATCTAAGGGCGTGTATATAACTCAGGCAGTCATCCCCAAAGGAGCGTGTCACAATTATAAAGCTGAAGTCATACGGAGCTGGGAAAAACCTGTCCTACTTGATCACAAGGAATACGATCTCGGAATGCTTTGCGAAACGCATAATAAAGACATGACGAAAACATTCGGAATGAAGCCGCGATGGGTAAATTCGCAGGAAGAGCTCGATGAGTACCTCGGCGAGTATCTTACTGACGAAGCAATCGAGCTGATAAATGCAAAGCTCTATGTACACAGCGCTTACGTCTGGGTTGATTACGATGTAATAGGCGCTACACACAAGCTTTCATCATCTTATGTATCACAGGATGAAAAAATACTCGAACTGAATACGGTCTCTTCAACGCCTTTCGGTGATATAGGAGGTGCGTTCCTTCATATTCTTACTACCTCAAATGATATTTCAGGATATGAAGTAAAAATACACGATTTCTATGTAAATGACAATTATCCGATACTGGACAAAGAACCGATCGAAATAGATTTCATGGACGGCAGTCTCTATGACTCCAGAACACTGTTCGTAAACCAGTACGGCTTCGGAGGCGAATACTCGGCAGACCTCTACCTGACACACTCGGGAGGCGGTCCTATACGGTACAGCAGTTATGAATATATCGGTACGATCGAGCTTTTCCCTGACTATGAACCGTTCACCGGGGAATATACATACACAGAAAACGATGACGGCAGCCACACAGTTACAGGTTCGGATTTCTCTTTAAAATACACTGATGGTATTCTTAAGGTAAGCTGCAAAACTTCACCTGATTCCGATTACACCGATTATGAATTTGAGATTGGCAAATAAATACAACGTAAAGAAAGCCTGCACAGGCATCTATGATATTATTCATTTATGAATGGAGGATTAACAATGAAGAATCAATTTATCGCTTTACTGACAACAGGTATGCTGCTGTCATCCGTAACAGCACTGCCGCCCGCATTTGCAGCCGATCAGGTCAAACCTGCTCCCGCAGCAACCACAATTCCGGACTGGGTACCCAGGACCTTCAGCTCTGTTCTTGAATTCAGAAACACATACGGAGCTACACATATTGAAGACGGTTTTATCTGCGTTGTAAGCAAATTTCAGGCCGAAAAACTATCGGATAATGAACCTAGAGGAATGCTGCGTTATGATACCATAGCAACAGACGAATCTGTAAAAACTCTGATGCACAGACCTTACAGCAGTATCGAAAGTCAGTATTACTACGATGTAGCAGTATTTGATCCGCAGCAGGCAGGCGACTTTGATATTGCCGTGGTTGACACCTTTGTAGAAGAAAAGGATCCCGACCTTAGATACGGCCATGCCATCTCCCGCTATTCCTTCTCGGCAAAAAGCGATACGGATATCACCGAGACTGATATATACAGCTGGCTGCCTGACTGCAAGAAGGAGTTCAGTGAGTACACAAATAAAAACACATATTTATCCGTAAAGGATAATTATGTTGTGTTCGGTCTTTCTCATAACGCAGGTACAGCCTATAACTGGACTCTGAAGGACGGCGGAAAAGAATGCTTTGAGCTTGAAGCAGTCAGTGATTGCAGTCCCGTATCTGATGTTCCTCTTGACGGCGGACAGATCAATAAGATCTACGTATATAAGGCAGTCAAGGACGGCTATGATAAGATATCCTACGAATTCGGACCGATTTATGACACAAACGCAGAGGATAAAACAACTCTCCTCGCTGACTGCGCAGTAATAAATAATGCACAGACCGTACTGCTTTCGGGCAATATGAGATTTACGATCGTTGACTATGATACCGGCGAGCCTATTGCTTTTACCGAAGGTGATGATCCTGTTATCTGGTCAAATGTACGCTATGACACACCTGAAGGAAGTCTCACACAGGATAGTCAGCCCATGAGATTCCTGACAAATCCTGTCATCGACAAGAGCGCAGGATTACACCTTGATGCAGACTATTTTTCATTCGGATTGAGTTGTCCTCCAAAAGGCTATTCACTCCCCGAAACGGATGGTTCTACCCCCGGTTATTACAACGGTAATGTAATTCCTGAGGATTATATGACCGTCACAAAATATGAAAACAAAACTGCCGATGTTGTGTTCAGACTGAAAAAGAGCAGCGCTGTCAGCAAGAAGATAACAAAGATAACCTTCTATGACAAGGATACAGGCGAACTGATCGACATTCCCGAAGGTAATACATTCCTTCTGAAATGCACATCCGGCGAGCCTTCCACAGGTGAGATATATGATATTGAATCAAATCCCTGTACGATCGACTCTGTTAATGTATTTGAAAAGTCATGCAGTTATTCTTTCCACTCAGATGAGACATGGGGCGGGTATGATTATCTTGAATTCGAGATAATATCCGAAAGCACAGATAACGTCGAGCTGAAGTGCAGAATGAAGTGGGTTCCCTACGGCGACGCCAACGGAGACGGTCTGTCAAGCATTTCGGATCTGGTGTTCATGCAAAAATGGCTGCTTGGCATGGCCGATACCGAGCTTTCCGACCTGAAGGCTGTTGATTTCTGCCGTGACAACATAATTGACGTATTTGACCTTATCCGTATGAGAAAACACATTCTCCGTTCAATAAATCTGCCTGTCGCAGTAAACATCAACATAAAAGACGGAGATGAAGGAACAGATAAAACCTGGAAAGTATATCAGAATGGCGATAATTACATACTGTATTATGATGAGAAGAGAACGGATATGGATATTGAGCCGTTGATGCTTCCGATCTCAGAACAGGATTATCGCAGGATAATGGCTCAGGACTACGAACTGCTCATCAATAACACCTTGCATGTGACAATACCTGTATTGAGCAGTATACAGCAGGACACTGTTCTTACCTATGCAGACGGTTCACAAAGGAGAACTTCTGCAAATATGGCAAGTATTTTTATCAAGCTTGAAAATCTTAAGGAAAAATATCTGAGCAATAACAATACTTATGTTGTACCTGAAAGATTTACTACAAATGCTGCGCCTTTGTGGGTTATGGTAAATGATCTGAAATTTTATCTTGGTCCTGATGAAAGTTATAAATCTGTAGATAAAATTCCCAGTGGAACAGTGCTTTGGGAACTGGGGTGTCAGAATGATGATAATGTATGGTTATTTACAAAATTCAATGGTCAGTACGGCTGGATAAAGACCGTTGAAGATGATAATGATACCGTTACGTATTATTTCCCTGAATTTGTTGACAAGCCTGTTATCTACCTGTATCCCGAGGAGAAGACGGATGTTCATGTTGAACTTGAACTGACTGAATCCGAGCTTTCAACCACATATCCCAGGTATAATAACGGCTGGGACGTTGTGGCTTATCCTGACGGAAAGCTTCTGAACAAGGCAGACGGCACTCACCATAATTACCTGTTCTGGGACGCTGCAAACAGCCGCACTAAATTTGATTTCTCAAAGGGATTCTGTGTTGCAGGCGCTGATACTGAGAGCTTCCTCAAAGAAAAGCTCACATATATGGGCTTGACAGAAGAAGAAATGAACGAGTTCATCGTATACTGGCTGCCGAGAATGGAGCATAACAAGTATAATCTCATCTCTTTCCAGGGAGACGCATATACGAACTCCGCTAAACTCAGCATCACACCTTCACCTGACAGTATCTGCCGCATCTTCATGACTTATATCCCCCTTGAAAATGCCTTGGATATTGAACCCCAGCAGCTTGAGTCCTTTGAAAGAAATGGCTTTACAGTTGTTGAATGGGGCGGAAGCGAGCTCCGTCCGCATAACGCATAAAAACGGGATAACAACCAAATGTCCGCCCCCTGTGGGCGGACATTTTCATAATAATATGTACCGCATAAAAACAATACTTGACGTTGCGGAAGTTTTGTGATACGATATTATCAACAGAACAAAGCCCCTCTGAAATACCAAAAGGAAGGTGAAAAATCATGAAAGCATCAAAACTCGCAGCATCATTCACCGCAGCGGCCTTGCTGCTCTGTTCAGGCATAATCCCACCTGACATCTGTCCTGCTGTTCATGCGGAAGAGGCTTCTGACAGCATACAGCTTCCCGAATGGGTACCGCAAAACCGAAATGCTGCCTGTCAGTTCTATAACCTTCATGGCGGCACCTACATACAGGACGGCCTTCTTTGCGTGACCTTTTGCAGAAGCTACTCTATGAGTGAAGATGCAGCGAAAGCAGAATACATCGTTTCTGTTTCCGAGGGCGTAATGGAAGAAATCTTCCATGAACAATATAATGACCAGACAGGATCCGATATTGAGGTATTCGTCTACAAGCCTGTCAGCGCAGGCAATTTCAAGACTTCACTTACCTGTCCCTCAGTGGATACCCTTACCGATTTCGAAGGTAATAATTATATCCCCTCTTATGAGTTCATTGTTGATGATATGCTGAATATCACCGAAACAGACCTTTATGCCAAGCTTCCCGACTGCATGGCTGAGCTCGAAGAATTCTCCCAGGAACATGGTACAGTTTCGGTCATTGATGATAAGATTGTATTCTGTCTGCAAAATCCAACGACATTTTTTTCTGAATGGCATGAGGGGTACTGCTCAGAAAATATGCGTCAAGCAGCAAAATGGAGCTGTTCAAACAAGACGAGATTCGCAGGCTTTTTCGCAGGCCCGAGAGATACGTCAGATATTGTAGTATATGAAGCAATTTCGGAAGGACCTGTGTATGTACGCTGGGACGTGGTCGATACATACAACCATGACGATATTTACTACGGCTTTGCAGCTGCCTATCAGGATACCTCCCTCAAAACTCCTTCCCTTTCAAAGGGAGATGCAAGAATAAAGATAACAGATTACGAAACAGGCGAACCTGTTATACTCGATGAGGATACCGGCTTCGATATTCACCGCAGAACAAGTGTTACAGACAGCAGTACTCTTATTACTCCTATATCGTCTAACCCCTGCGTTATACCTGATCTGTGCAAACCTTCAAGCAGCTTTCAATCCGGTACGAAAGTAAGCATTCCCGTTTCATCAGATGCACTCGATTTCAAACTTGTTATTCCGGATGAATATGAAGTTCCGAAGGATGGATTCGGAGTTGAACAGAAAAAAGCTTATATGACGATCACGGTAGTCAACGGTGAAGCATATGATATAGAATACAGAGTCTCAGCAACGCTTTCAGGAGATGTGAACGGTGACGGTGAATTCAATACCGCCGACCTTGTAACTCTTCAGAAATGGCTGCTGGGTAAGTCAGATACGGTATTGAAGAACTGGAAAGCAGTGGATTACTGCAATGATAACGTGATCGATTCCCTTGATCTGTGTCTGATGCGAAAAGCTCTTATCATTGCACAGCAGGAACCGCCGATCACGCTGTTCGTACTGGATCAGTCACGCACCCGCAATACCGGGAATGGCACCGAAAAACAACGCATCATAACTTGTATCGAAAACACAGATCTTGCTGAAAATGAAGATATACTCAGCCTTACTCAAAAAATATCGGATAATATCGATAAGTATGAGAATATGAAGCTGCAAAGGCTCAATTTCTCCGTTGAGGATTACGGCGAAGATGTACTTTATCTGGTATACCGCAAGCCGGATCAGGATCCCGACAGAATGGTGATCTGCACATATGGAGAGAGTTGTTCATGGCTCGATGATGAGGACGTTAAAAATCTTGTCATACTATTGATCGAAAACGGATATTTTGCAAAAGAATCCGATGCCTTAGCATTTAAGGAAGCACGGTAACGAAATCTTTCATTTCGTTACCGACACCATAACAAAATTCAGCTGTGACAGCAATTATGCGGATATTCGCATGGTTCACTGTCACAGCTGTTTTTATTTCATGATATATCCTGCATCAGCGTCGCAGGTACAGGCACACCAATATGGAGCATTTCCCCGCATATAGCTTCTTTTTCAGCTTTTATCGTCGTTTATATTATAAACTTCCTTCTCAAACCTGACAGCACTCTCGTTCTTTTCAGCATATACAATAAATTCCGGTTCTTGCCAGTCATGAAGAGCCAGTGCAGAATTAAATTCTTTCATTTCCTCTGTAAGGAAGTCGGGGCGCCCCATATTAACTATTTTTTCGCCGTTAAAAACTCCGTCGCCCTGATATTCGTGTATTGTTTTTATCGTGTTATTCTTATCAAATTCAAGGATCTGACTCGTTCCGCTGCTCAATAAGTCACTTGCATGAATAAGATTCTCCTCAGGGCAAATATAAATACTCGATCCGCATACAATATATTCTTTACGTCCATATGCCTCAAAACGGCTCGTAAATTCCGATTTAACATATTCTTTCCCGTCATAAACGTACATATTTACATTTCCTTCTCCGAGGAAATTATATCCAAGGAACAGTTCAGGTATCGTATCATTGTTAAGATCAAAATAAGCATACCTTATATTCCATAATGCAGTTTGTGTATTCATCAATTTATCCATAATTTCCATGCGGGCACTGTCAAGTTCTTCCTGAGTTATATCAGTACGTTCTGTTTTCGGATTATTATGAACGAGAATATCGGACTGCCCGGAGTAATTTTGTTCTGAAGATGTTGTAACAGTTGTTGTATCATCAGAGGACGAAGCTGTTGTCTGCGTCGTTGTTTCCGTCGCCTTCTCCGTATCCTTTACTGTGGTAACAGGAGTACCTGATGAAGTTGTTTTCGCAGTGGTTAATGCTGAAGTCCTTGTAACTGAAGTAGTCACCTCGACTATCGGATCATTGTTATTCGGAACCATTACATTACGGTGATTTAACACTGCTATACTTCCGATCGTCAAAACGACAGCCGCTGCCGAGCATAAAGCCACAAATATGATATGCGGCAACTTTTTACGGTTATATATTTCAACACCTGATACAGGATCTGCTCCTTCATCGTTTTCAGAAAACGTGTCATCTGTCATATCGGGTTTCTGCTTTTCCTTCTCATACTTTTTCATTGTATTTTTCAGTATTCTTTCCATATCTTTTTTATCAATGTCCATTTTATCAGTACCGATTTCTTCAATGGTGTTCATATCTGAATTTTCGAGGATATCGAAGCCGAATATTTTATTATCGCTCATATATTTCCCTCCTTCAAACCGTATCCTTCAGCAGCAAGAAGCTCCTTTAGCTTTTTTAAAGCTCTGCTGCACCTCATTCTTACCGACGAGGGCGACATTGAATGTTTTTTTGCTATTTCGCTCGAATTCATATTATAATAATACTTCTGTATAATTATATCTGAATCAGGTTCCCCGAGGCTTTTTATCAGCTTCAGCAGCGTATTTTTCAGAACATTGCGTTCCGTTTTTTCCATGATACAATCTGTATCGGCAATTTCAGCCGCCTCATTTTCAATATATACAGTATCTTTATGACGGGAAAGCTTTCTGTACATCTGTATGGCTGTACGGTTTGCAATAACAGCGATGAATCCTTTCATATCGCCATTGAAGTTCCTGTCACGGTCATAGCTTATGAAGACGGATGAAAAAACATCTTCCACACATTCCTCAATATCCTCTCGATTGCCGCAGCTTCGCAGTTTATTGTAAATAATGGCATACACATAATTGAAATATTCGTAAAAAAGTGCAGTCTGCGCTTTGTATGGATCAATATCATACATTTTACGGTATTCATTATCTGTCATATGATCACCCCTTTATTCGATTACCTTCAAAAGTCTTTTGAATTATAAGCGCTTTTATTATATATACTTGCTCCGAATCTTCAAAGTGCAACATATTTTTCTGAATTTTATTATATCTTAAATCATGAATATTTTCAACTGTATGATTTTTTCGCGATTATATGTAAAATTGAAACCAACAACGGCAAAAAAATAAACCGCCCGAAGGCGGCTAAAAACAATTACGGATATGTATTTATCAATTATTTCTGAAAACTCTTTCTGTACGCGGAATAATACCCAACATCTCCCATATCATTCTTCCGGCTTTTCAATCAAAGCTTTCCTCATCATGCACAAATCGAAAACGTCCAGTTCATCGTCCTTGCACAGATCTGCTGCCTTCCAGTCGGCAAGTTCGGTCCCGGGAACTGCAAGCAGCCATTTCTGAAGCAGTACGACATCTGATATACTGAATTCACCGTCACCATTTACGTCACCCTTTTTCACGTCAGGTGTATCGTCGATGATCTCAAATGCAAATCCATGCTTTTCCGCATAACTCTCGGCAGTAGAGCCTTTGTAACCGTATATAACTCCTCCGTACCGAACATTGCTGATGACACCGCTTTCCTTCGGATCGGCATTATCCGGAGTTTCACAAATTATACATTCAGGATTCAGAATAGTTATCTTTTCAAGGCCGTAGTCCGAATAATCAATAAATCCTACTTTGGTAATCCCTCTGTCTATTATTACTTCCCTTATCCTGATCTGACTGTATATGATCGGATCAAATTCTACCCAGGGCCAATATATCAGTTCTCCCTCACCGCTGAATTTCAGTATTCTATAATCAGTCAGCTCCCATCTGAAGCCGTTACTGAATTCACCTGTTTCCGCTGAAGCTGTAATGGCATGAGGGCATACCTTATCACTGCCCAGAACAACTCCGTTTCCTATGATACACATTGCGCACAACGCAGCTGCTATTTTAATACATGTCATAATTATCTCACTCCTGAAATTTTTCTTTATTCCTGTATCAGCTTATAAGCCGACAGTTTTTTCATTCTTCCTGACATCAAGAAGCAGAATACAAACACCATGCCAGTTACCGCAGCCGCCGTTATAAGTATCAGAAGCGGCTGAAGCAGCAGATTGGCATCCAGTATGCCGTATCCGCCGAGTATAAGTGTGAACAGCGGATCCAGCAGTAAATAGCCCAGCACAGCACCTGAAATAGAAGCTGCCATAGTTGTGGGCATAAGCGACAGCGCCAGCTGATAACGCAGCTGATTGCTGGTGAAGCCAACAGCTTTCTTTATGCCGAATTCCCGTTCCTTCCTGATAAAAACAGTTTTGAGCAGCAGTCGTATTACGAGCAGAACGGTTGCAATGCTCAGTATTATCATTACAAATACGACGATTGCCACAGCCAGAACAGGTGTATAATCATTGCTTCTCAGTTCTCTGTAATTGTTTCTTATCCTGATTATCCCCGGTACCTGACTCTCTATCCTGTTGATAACGTCATCGACCTTTCCTGCATCAGCGTTCCTGACTCTTACCCGCAAAGAATTATATACCGTATCTATCCCTATCTCCTGAGCAGCCTTGTCAGTCATATACAGCCTGCTGCTGAGCACATTCTGCTGCAATCCTGTTACAAGGTATCTTCTGCTTTTATCACCGTATTCAACGGCTATTTCATCGCCTACCCCAACTCCGAGCTTTGCCGCAACACTGCTTCCCACTACGACCTCGTTGTTCTTACGCATTATTTCTCCTTCATATATGCCGCAGTATACATAATCAGGATCTGTAACATATATAAGAGTTACCTCAACTCCCCCTGTACTTGCTGTGACGGAATCCAGCCCATAAGCCTGTGATACTCCGCTGATACTTCTTATTTTCTCTATTGAGCTGTATGCCGAGTCATACGAGTTATCTTCGGGATAAATATATATATCCGGAGAATCTCCCTGTATCATGCGCTGGAAATTGGTTATGTCGACTTTTGTATTGTAATAAAGCAGGCCGGAGATCATTGTAACAAACGCCACGGCAGTAATGATAAAGAAGATCGTGACATTCTGCCCCATATTCTGCATAGAGCTTTTCAGTGCAAGAAGCAGATTCAGCTCCCCTTTTGTCTCGCTCAGCGGCAAATGATTCTTTCTGAAGCTGTTTGACTTCAGTCCGAATCTGAGAGCCGTTGCAGGATGAAGGTTCTTAATCTTTTTCGTGGAAAAATATGCTGTTCCTATCATAAAAAGCACAACTGCGGCAAGTACAGTAAAGCTTATTGCAGGATATAAACACTTTTTCCATATGATACCGCATATCTCCCTGATGAATCCCCTGTCCATAACAGGGAAAAGGACGTATGAAAGAGCTATTCCTGCCACAGCACCGACAGTTCCCACAATTACATATTCCGCAGTCAGTGCAGCTCGTATCTGTCGGACTGTATAGCCTGCCGCGCGAAGAACTCCGATATTCACGATATCCCTGCTGATATTGTTGTTAATGGTAAAAACTATCATTATCATGCATATCATCATGATTATCAGAGCAAATACAGCCATAAATCCCGCAAGAACATTTACAATAACGGTATAACCGCTCCTGTACTCTTCCGAAGAATATCCGTCGGTATAAAATTTTCCGCCGCTCTGAAGCGCTGTTTTCACATTCTGCATCACATCGCCCGTATCTGTTCCGTCTTTCGCATATAAATAAGCTATACACATCGCTCTGCTGCCGGAAAGCTCTGCGAGTTCATCGAAGGAATCACCGTCAACCAGATAAAGATCATCCATAAGCAGATACTGAAATACTCCCGCAACCGTATACTCCAGCTTCCCGTGTACCGTGTTAATGTATATTTTATCGCCTGTATGCAGCTCTTTGACGGCTGCAGTAAATGAGTTTATGTAGATACGCCTTCCGCTCACACTGTTATCATATTCTTCAAAATCAAGCTTTTTACAGCCTGCATTGTCCCCAAACCGCTGTATGCTCCATATGCCTGTTTTTCCTTTTGAATTTCTGCTTGTCGTAGACTTCAAGTTCTTTATTTCGAGCATATCCTGAACAGTATATGAGACTATATCCATGTTTCCTGCAAGAACACTGTCAACGAACTCATGATCTGCGTCAGTATATACATAACCGTCGGCAAGTCCCTGATCCCGAGCATACTCGTCATAAAGCCGCGGATACATTGAAGCAAAAATGCCCGAATGAAGAATAAATACCGATATAACGATTATGAGCAGAAAAACCGAAAGAATGGCTCTATCTTTGCGGAAGCTCGATTTTATCAGCTTTACCATCCCATATCCTCCAGAAACTTCCTTATTTTCTCATGCCGCTGCTTGTCTCCGCTGACATACCTTCCCGGCTCACATTCTCCCATGATGCCGCCGTCCTGAAGGTATATGATGCGGTTGCCGCGGAAAACTGACTTGATATCGTGAGTTACCATTACCACTGACTGCCCTGAATTGTTTATATCGGTCAGAACATCGAGCACTGATCTGACTCCAGCACTGTTGAGAGCGCCAGTGGGCTCATCGGCAAACACGATTTCGGGATCATTGATAAGTGCACGCACCACAGCAGACCGCTGAGCTTCGCCGCCTGAGATCTGCGCCGGAAATTTGCGGGTAAGCTCTTCCGGTATCCCCATTTTTTCAAAGAGCACCATTGCCTTTGCTTTAAGCTCCTTCTGCTTCCGACCGATAAGCATACCTGTACTTATAACATTATCCATAATACTCATGCTGTCCACAAGGTGTATCTGCTGAAAAACAAAACCGCAGTGTTTTCGTCGAAAAACAGCAAGCTTATCATCGTTCATATCCGTGATGTCCACACCGCAGTAACTGACCTTGCCCAGGGAAGGCTTGTCCATGCCTGACAGCATATATAACAGCGTGGACTTTCCTGCACCTGATGAACCTACTATTACGGTAAAATCCCCTTTGTATATCTCAAGGTCGAGATTCTTGATGACGTGCTGCTGCTTTCCTCCCACAGAAAAGCTCTTGGAAAGCTTCTCGGTCCTGACTATTACTTCCTTTTTCTCCATAGCGGCCCCCATAAAAATAAGATCATACAGTTATCACCTGTATGACCTTATTATATCATATCGCTTTTTGAAAATCTTTGCCTGTTCTTTAATTATTCTTTAAACGAGTCTTAGCCGAAGTGATACCGTAAAGCCTTCGTCGTTATTGAAGCACGCCATCTCTCCATCCATCTGATTGATGAAGTATCTTGAGATATACAGTCCTATTCCCGAACCGTCCTTACCTGTGGAATTTGAACCGCGGCAGAATTTCCCGGTGATCATTTCAAGCTCTTCATCAGGAACTCCTCCGCCCTTGTCTGCTATTTCCAGAACGAAAAATCCGCTGTCAAAATAACTGCTGATGGTAATATCCGTATCAGCATACTTGTACGAATTGGAGATGATATTGCCCACTGTCTGTTCAAGTCTCAGTTTATCGGCATATATCACACATTCCTTTATATCGGCAGAGGTCACCTTTTTCAGCGGATCGCTTTCGGCAATTATGCGTTCAAGCTCCAGTGTCGGCAGCTCCTCGGGAGCGACCTCCAGCTGTTCAAGCTCTTCAAGAGCAGCATGGAACATATTTGATACCAGCTTGTCTATCTGATCTGTCTTGCCATTTATAGCGGCAAGTGTGGACTTCTGCTCCTCATCCGCTGAAACAAGAGAAAGGTAATCCACCATAGCCCTGATAGAAGAAACAGGATTTCTTATATCATGGGAAAGCTCGGCAATAAGCTCCTTACGGCTCTTTACAGCTGCTTCCTCACGTTTCCGTGAAGCCTTCAGCTCTTCACGCATTATATCGAAGCTCTCCGTAAATGCGCCGAATATATTTCCTCTGTCCATTTCCAGCGGAGTGTCAAGATCGCCTGCCGCAACTCTCGCTGCAAAGCCTTTGAGCTTGCCGAAGGGCTCCACCACACGCTTTCTCAGGAATATGAAATATCCGACAGATACAATAAGCATGAGTCCAGCCATACAGCCTATCATCCTTGCGTTTCTGACATTGTCCCTGTGCCTCTGCTCAGCATAGCTGTTATGTACTATCAGCTTGCCGACAACATCGCCATTGATCTCAATATCCCGTATTATATCGAAATTTCCGGTAGCCGCGGAAACTGTATCCGATATTCCCTCTTTTGTATAGCAGAGCAGACGGCTGTCCTTGTCTATGACCGCATAATCGAATTCCTCACTGCTTTCCACGAGTTTATCGTTTTCGGCAGAGACGCTGCTCCAGTTCTCTTCCATATTAATAAGAAGCCTGTTTATCTCCGTAGTATACTGCGGCATTGTCTGATTCCCGCCCGAATCAAGTATATACAAACATATCAAAGCACTCATAAGCAGGAATAAAGCCGCATAAATCACAATAAAACGCCTTTTCAATTATTGTCCTCCAGCATGAATCCGACGCCCCATATAGTCTTGATGACCTTCGGATCACCTGCGTTATCTTCTATTTTCTCTCTCAGATGACGTATATGAACGTTCAGCGTCACATCGCTGACATAGTCAGTCTCCCATATCTTCTCGAAAAACTCGTCTTTAGGGATAATGCGGTTCTTGTTTTTCAGCATATACATAAGAAGCTTGTATTCCATAGCTTTTAGTCCGGCACTGCTGCCGTCCCTGATAATGGCTGCCTTCTTCATATCAAAAAGAGCATTGCCGAGATGTACGATACTGTCATCTGCCGCTTTTTCCTCCAAACCGCTCTTGCTCTCGTAGCGCTTGAGAGCGACCTTCACCTTTGCAAGCAGTACTCCCAGTGAGAAAGGCTTGCAGATATAATCATCACCGCCGATGCTCAGTCCAAGAAGCATATCGTCCTCGGCTGATCTGGCACTTATAAAGAATATAGGTACGTCCATAGAAGAACGTATCTCCCTGCAAAGTTCAAATCCCGAATCATTGCCGAGATTAATATCAAGAAGCACCAGTGAGCAGGTATTCTCCCTGAGAAAATCAAGAGCATCCTGCGCATTAAGGACGTACTGCGTATCGACTCCAGACATATTGAAGTACTTTGCCGTATACTCGGCAAGCTCAGTCTCGTCATCAATAACAAGGACACTTGTGTGCATTTTATCACCGCTTTCTCTCTGATTTATCTAATTATAACACAGTTCTGCATTTATTTCAAGAAATAACTCACGTGAGCAGCTCCATTTCACCTTTCTGCTGTTCAGTTTTCATGCATAACGGCTCGTTTCCCATCTAAGCCTTGCAATAAACCGATGAATTATCCCCAATGGTAAAAAGCTCCCTTTTTTCCGTCGGACCGTTGCCTTTTTGTTTGCGGTGTGATATAATATCTTTATTCGATATTTGGTACTTGTAAAATGAAGCACCCGCTCTTCGTCTTCCGACTGTCGGTGATATACGATCCGCCGAATATCCGTCGCTCCTGTAATTCGGCAGGACGATAAGTAAACCTTTCATGCGGTCACCAAGTCCTGCAAAGGACAACCTGCATGATCACGAAAGAGAGGACAAAATGTCAGAAATTATAAAGATAAAGAACGTAATAAAGGAATTTAAGGTCCTGAACCGCCGCGAGGGCCTGAAGGGCAGCCTGAAAGACCTGTTTTCCCGCGATTATAAAATAGTACGTGCCGTGGACAATATCTCCATGAATATCGAACAAGGCGAGATAGTCGGCTACCTCGGCCCCAACGGGGCAGGAAAATCAACGACCATAAAAATGATGACGGGAGTTCTTGAGCCCACATCGGGCGAGATTCTCGTGGACGGCAATATCCCCTATCAGAACCGTACAAAGAACGCACAGAAGATCGGAGTTGTATTCGGACAGCGATCCCAGCTCTGGTGGGCATTGCCCCTGGTGGAATCCTTCAAGCTCCTGAAGGACATATATCAGATACCCGATGCAGAATACGACGGTATGCTCAAGTTATACCAGTCTCTTGTTGACATCGGTCCTCTGCTGCACAAGGCTGTTCGTCAGATGTCACTGGGGCAGCGCACACTGAGCGATATTTTAGCGGCCTTCCTGCACAATCCAAAGATAGTCTTCCTGGACGAACCAACAATCGGACTTGACGTATCCATGAAGGCAAAAATACGTACACTTATACACGCCCTTAACAAGGAAAAGAAAACCACTGTAATACTCACCACCCATGATATGGGCGATGTTGACGCTCTCTGTCAGCGTATTGTTATCATCGACAAGGGCAAGATGCTCTACGATAACGATATCGAGCATCTGAAAGGCTTTTTCGGCTCTTACCGTACACTGAAGATAAGAGTTGAAGGCGATCTGAAGGCGCAGGCTGACATTATACGCCGGGAAGTCCCCGATTTTTCCGTATCTGCCGATGATGAATGGATCTCTGTTCTGGTGGACGAAGACAAAAACAAGGTCATAGACGTACTCGGACTTCTGCAAAAAACACATAAGATACGCGATATGCAGCTGGAAGAGATATCTACCGAGGAAGTAATCAAAAAGATCTACGAGGAGGGTGTACAATGAAACTGAAAAAATACCTTACCCTTACCCGGGCAGGCATAATCGAAGCTCTCCAGTTCCGATTGTCATTCCTGGTAATGGTAGTCGGAAATATGCTGTATCTTATAGTGGTATACTTCCTTTGGAAAGCCATATATGCATCGGCAGGCACGGACGTTGTAAACGGCATGACCTTTACAGATACTCTGATATATCTGGTTCTTGCAACAGCACTCTTCAACTTTATGGAAATGTACACAGTCTGGGAGATCGGACGAAATATCCAGTCAGGCAAGATAGTTCTCGACCTGCTGAAGCCCATGGAGTACCGTAAATACCTGTTCTGGTCGTATTCAGGCTCTTTTGTGACACAGTTCTTTCTCACGTTCCTTCCCACCTTCATAGCCGTTGCCTTTGTAACCCACGGAGCAATACATATGGGGCTTAATCTGCTGTATTTTGTTATCTCTGTCGTACTGGCAGTATCGATAAATTACAGTATTGATTTTCTGGTAGGAACAATATGCCTGTATACTGAATCCATCTGGGGTATAAATATCATGAAACAGGTGATAGTACTGCTCCTGTCGGGTGCAACTATCCCTCTTGCATTCTTCCCCGAACCGCTGAAAACAATTGTCGGCTACCTTCCCTTCCAGTCAATTTACAATGCGCCGCTCTCAATACTCCTTGACAGTGCTCCTCAGCCGCATACACTGCTCGTTACTCTCGGAACACAGCTTCTGTGGTGTGTCGTGATGATTATTCTTAGCAAGCTGTTCTGGAAGGCATCGCTGAAGCAGATAACCGTGAACGGAGGCTAAGATATGAAACGAAAAGGATTTATCTTCTATTTACGGATATACTGCAAGATACTCGCTCAGGATCTGAAAAGCAAAATGAGCTATCGTGCCGACTTCATAATCTCGACCATTGGCATGATATTCACTAATATCTCGGGATTTGTAAGCTTCTGGATACTTTTCCGGAACTTTCCTTCCATCAACGGCTGGAGCTATTATGAAATGCTTTTCCTGTACGGTTTTTCGCTTGTATCTCTCACTCCCGTACAGTGCTTTTTTGACAACAACTGGAGCCTGCGGCAGAACGTGTATTCGGGTGATTTCATAAAATACTGCTTCCGACCGATAAATATGTTTTTTTATTACCAGTCGGAGGTATTTGACATCAAGGGACTGGGACAGCTTGCCTTCGGTATCGGCACACTGATCTATTCCTGGGCAAAGATAGGACTGGCGTTCACACCGCTCATGCTGCTTAAAATGATAGTCTTCCTGTTGACCGCCTCGCTGATAATGATCGCATTGCAGAATGCAGCGGCAGCCACCTGTTTCTGGATACAGAACTCATTCTATGTATTGGATCTGGCATTCCGCTTCAGAGACTATGCTAAATACCCTGTTACCATATTCAGTCCCATATTCCGCTTTATCTTCACTTTTGTAATGCCGATAGCATTTATCGCCTACTATCCAAGTCTTGTTATACTCCGTCCCCATGAGATACCGCTGCTTTCATGGCTGTCGCCGGTCATAGGTATACTGTTCTTCTGGGCAAGCTATAAGATATGGATGCACGGTGCGATGAAGTACAGCGGCACGGGCTCATAACAGTTGAAAATACGCAGATACAAATACTTTAAAGGTTCTTTCACAGCTCTATGATCGAACTACAGTCAGGAGATGAAGAATATGATATACGAACTTGATGATACATCAAAAGTTGAAAGCTTATTTGAAGGCTGGCAGGAAACACTGATATATTCCTGTCTTCAGAAAATCATGGGAAAGGTTTATGTAACCGATCCCGAGAAGCCGCTGTCCGCATCTGCATTCGTGGGCTGCTTCGTATTTTTTGCAGGAAAGCCCGACCTTGAACTGGTAAAGAATAAGCCTTGCGGATTTTTGATAATGACGCCTCAGAACACGGAATGGGCAGAGTTGATCGAAAAGTCTTATCCCGATGCAAAAAAAATAACAAGATATGCAATTAAAAAGGATACTAGCTTTGATACCGAGGCCTTGAAAAAGAATCTGGAGCTGCTTCCTGACGGATACGAACTGAAAAGCATAGATGAAGAGCTCTATGATAAATGTCTGGAACACCCTGTGACAGCTGATTTCGTTTCATCCTTTGAAAGCAAGGAAAAGTATCTGGAATACGGCAGAGGAATAGTTATCCTGAAGGACGGCTGTATAGTGTCCGGAGCTTCTTCATACACCCGTTACAAAGAGGGCATTGAGATCGAAGTAGACACTTTTGAGCCTGAACGAAGAAAGCATCTCGCGCTGATCGCCTGTTCCGCCCTGATCCTGAACTGTCTGGAGGAAGGTCTGTATCCCAGCTGGGATGCCCATAATCTGAACTCAGTACATCTGGCAGAGAAGCTGGGATATGAACCGGACCATGAATATATTGCCTATGAGGTAGCCTCGGATCAAAGAACTCATTAAGCTTTGAGATGCAGGATATATGGCAATATTTACAGCGTGCCGTGATAATAATATCTCGGAGTTTTCCGAAAACGTACCTATACAGACAACTCTGAAAGGGCGTTAAACAAAGATATGCTGCTTGCAAAAGGAGAAAATTCACGAACTTGATATTGAACAGGAGGATATATCATGAATTATAAAAAAATAACAGCAGCCATTATGTGTGCTGCAATACCGTTTGGAATGACCGTTCTTCCGATCAGCTCGCCGATCCCCATTTATGCCGAGGCTGCAACAGTAATTGACGGCGGTACCTGCGGTAAAGATCTGACGTGGCAGCTGGACAGCAGCGGTACTCTTAAAGTAAGCGGTACAGGAAATATGGACGAAGCCCTTGATAGAAATCCGTGTCCTTGGAAAGAATTAAAGGACGATATAAAGAAAGTCGTTATCGGCAAGGGCGTCACAAGTATCGGAATGGGAATGTTCAGCTACTGCAATAACCTTACCTCATTATCGCTTCCGAATACGCTGAAAGCCATAGATACCTATTCATTTGTGGGATGTGAAAATCTTGAAGCCGTAGTTATCCCCAACGGAGTCACCAATATCGGTTCAAGTTCCTTTGCAGGCTGCAAAAAGCTGAGCAATGTAACCATACCAAAGTCAGTGACATATATCGGTGCTCTTGCGTTTTCGGGCACACCGTGGTTTGAAGCTCAGAAAAGTATTGATGATCCTTTCATAATAATAAACGGGCTGCTCATTTATGTACATTTTGATCTTTCGGGAGATGTGGTTATCCCCTCTTCTGTCAATAAAATATGCGATCAGGCAGTAGAAAGACGTTCAAAAATTACCTCGATCGCAATTCCCGAGACCGTCACCGAAATAGGTTTTAACGCCTTTTTAAGCTGTTCCTCTCTTAAATCGGTGACAATCCCTGCGTCAGTGAAAGAGATCAAACAGCAGGCTTTTTATAAGTGCGAGTCTCTTGAAGAGATTTGCATACTTAATCCCGAATGTAAAATCTGCGAACACTGGAACACGACCATTTCTAATACTGACGAAGGTTTTTCGGGCGTTATCAAGGGCTATAAAGGTTCTACAGCTGAAAAATACGCTGAGAAATACGGTTATACCTTCAAAGCGCTTGCTCAGCTTGGAGATGTCAACTCTGATGAATTTATCAATTCAGTAGATGCTTCTTCAGTCCTTGCATATTATGCGCTTATTTCCACGAATAAAAACGGCGGTTACAATGAGGAGCAGAAGCTTTTAGCAGATATAAACCATGACGGATTGATCAATGCCGTTGATGCATCGAATATTCTTGCTTATTATGCATATGCTTCGACAGAGAAAAATGATGTAATGACACTGGAAGCATTTATGAAAAAGGAAGATAAATAATATATCGTAAGCCGGGGATTCCCCGGCTTATTTTCTTGTTTTTCTCTTTAATCTTCTTATTGATACATAACAGTTCTGTGTTGTGCACCTTAGCAAAAGCCCCCCTCTTCGGGCGAAGGATAACTTCACCTGATAAGGGGGCACTATTATTATCTGTATCACGCAGGCTTTAAAGACATACAGTCAGACTCAGCTGTATAAAATCCGGTCTCATTCATCAAGCTGACTAAGATCATAAGCAGCTGTTTCCTCGCAGTTAGGTATACAGCCTGCAATACGGTTTTTTATATAGCCGGCGTCCTCCGGGAGAGCTGCGTCCTCGTTGAAGAGTATCTCCTCTACCGTGAATTCTTCATAGTTCTCTCCGTATACAAGCTTTGCAGCAAGTATAAAGCCTGTCTCGTTGTCAACAGTCAGGGTAAGGGTCTGCTTCTGTACTCCCTGCCCCGTGACATCCTTAGCAGGTGACGGATCTGTTATCGGAGCATCTTTGTATGCAGGAGGAAGAACATAATCTGATGTCATCACAAGCTGTGTGCAGTCTCTTCCGATGAATTCTACATTTGTTGTAATATCCTGTACCTCAAAATTGTCAAGATCATCATTTATGATATACTCCGAATACAGATCGCAGAAGATATTAGGCTTGTCAAAATCACATCTGCTGCGGTCAAACGCCTCATACTGATCCGGACCTGGACTGCTGGTATCGGAGTATACACATATATACAGATCCTTGTACATAAACATTTCATTCTTGGTTATGGTCTCTGCAAGCTTGTCAATCCCGCCGCTCTCAGCAATTATTTCATCATCAAGGTCTTTATAGTATTCGGCAGTATGTGTCCATACCTTTATAAGAGATTCGTTGCCTGTTATACGGTCTCTTCTTGCCTCACTGTGCTCACAGGAGGCACCGCTGTTGACCGTGGTGTGATACTTGATACTGAGCTGATCGTAAGCATCATAATCCCTGTTCTTTATCTTTGCGATCAAATCCTCCTTTGTGAGCTGCTCCTCAGTGGTGTCCTCCTCCGTTGTATCCTCTTCCGTTGTTTCCACCTCTGTTACAGATGAAGATATCTCCGAAAACTCTGCAACTGGCACACCTGCTCTGCCGTTTCTGAGCAGAAGATATCCTCCCCCGGCTGCTGCGCCTGCAACAAGTACAAACACTGCGGCAGCTGATAATACTTTACCCCAAATCCTCGAACGATAGCTCTCAACTCCGCTTACCTCGTCAACAGAGGCAGATGTATCTTCAACACGGCGCTCTATCTCCCTGAAGATACGGTCACGGTGTTTTATATCGCCTGTAGGATATTCATCGGCGATCCTTGCCGCCTCTTCATCACTTACACGACCGAAAAGCTGATCTTTTTTCATGGTTATTCCTCCTTATCGGAATCCTCGAGCAGGCTGCGAAGCTTTTTTACTGCTCTTGCACAGCGCATACGCACTGTTGCGTGTTTCATCCCTATCATGCGGCCTATCTCTTTTGCGTTTCTTTCGTAAAAGTACTTTTGTATTATAATGGTGGAGTCCGGCTCACCGAGCTCTTTGATCCTCTGAAGCAGCAGCTCAGTCATTACGGAATTTTCTGCATTCCTGTCGATACACTCATCGGAAGCCGGTTCTCTGAACTCTTCGCTATCGATTGATATGATTATCCCTGCTTTTGCCGTAAGTGATCTACGCATACTTATTGCCTTATTCTTTGCAACAGTGCCTATGAAAGGCTTCAAAGCCGTGACACTGCTTATATCAAACTTCTTTATGACGGAAGCAAAGGCGTCTATTACGCATTCTTCTATATCCTCCTGTGAAGCCGGTCCCCTGAGGATATTCACGGATATAGCATATACATAGCTGTAATATTCGTCGAACAAGGCTCTGTGCCCCTGCTGCGGCGAATTCTTCATAAGTTCTGTGATTTCTGAGTCGGTCATTGAACTCCTCCTTTTCCGGCAGATCTGCTTTCATTATACACATACGCACAGAATAATGCAAGTGTAACACCACATACAAAATCGGACTTTTTTCCATACGATTTCACTTTCTGCGTTAAGGCATGAAAAAGCACCTGCCGTAGCAGGTGCTTAGTGTATATCAGGTTAATGAGATAAATCAGGATTTATGTTACTGTTCATTGGACTTATTTCATTTGTAAATGTTGATTTGATTTTAAAGCTGAAAATATACAGGCAATACTCAAAATCTCCGCTTATATGGTGTTTGTACGCATCATAAGAATAACCTAATACGGTAAAGTGAGATTTGTCTTTACTCTCAATGCAAAATATAGGCGAATGGTCAAAGCCGACAACGGTAATCCAATCAGCAGTAAACGTAAGCTGCTAATACCTTTCCGTCACAGCCTCTGATATAAAGATACCGAGGTTTTTGATCGGGGCCAGGGCCAAGATTAATGCCTACATCAGTTTTGCCATGACGTAATACAGTACTGAAATACCATATATCATATTCCTCATAGTATTCGGCTTTATAAGGCGGTTCATCCCATGTTAGCTTATGCTGAGTACCTTTGTATTCAATGTATTCTCTTTCATGATAGTCAATTTTCTCTTGTCCGATGAGTTTGATAAGGATCTCTCTTCCTTTGCTTATAGCATCCTCTTCATCGGCAATAGTTCCAAGCACCCTGTCATCAGAAATTTTCTCAGCATTGTGGAAAACTATATTTGCTTCGTCTTTGTAATCGACCCATTTACCATTTTCATAAACCGAACTATTATACTCACCGTAACTGCCGTCATGCATAAATGCATAAAAGGCTCTGACAAGGTCTTTTTCAGGTGAATCCGCATTTGCTTCGGTTTCACCTGACGGTTCATTCACCTCAGGCGGGTTATCCTGCGGTTCTTCCGGAACTTCATTTACAGTTGCCGGCTGTACTTTCTCAGGCTTTTGAGCAGTTGTTTCTTTTTCTGTCTTGTCGGAAGAATTTTCCCTGTACTTTTCATCATACTTACCGTCTAAAATATCTTTGAGTTTTGTCTCAAACTCATTTATATCAATGCAGAATTGCCTGCAATCTGTAGGGAGCGCGTCATCGCCAACCAACTCATACGGGTAGAAACTAACAACTCCGTTGCTTTGGATATAATATGTTTCTCTGCGAGTCGATGTTTCGCTTGATTTAAAATAACGCTCAATAGTATATACCGATTTATCGTCGTCAGAAGGTATGGCTTTCTCCTTTGACAGTAAATATACAAAGTCATATCCGAGGAAATCCTGAAGCGCCCTTTGTGACTGTTCGGTTTTGGGAGTTATTATTTCAGGATGATTGTCTTTCTCGCTGCTCAACTCAGCACGCAGGAATTCGCCCTCTGAAAGCTCCTTTATATCCCTTGGAGAGAGCTTTTCGTCTGTATAAGGTACATCTTTGCTAAATATATCCTGTATATACTTATCAAATGTTTTATAATCAATATCAAAAACCGAACTCTCGATGATCGGATAATCAAAGCTGAATTCTCTGATTACACACTGTTTTTCTACATAATATGCTTTCCCGTCTTCCAGAACATAAACATTAAAGTATTTATCTCCTTTTTTCCAGCCGATTGCATATCCTTTACCTGTGTAAGTATCGATATCAGGGACTTCTTCCGCATTGATCCCAATACCTTTGCCCCATTTAAAAGCATTGAGGTATTTTGCAATTTTATCATATGTATCGCTTGAATAATCATAATATTGCTTGTTTAACTCGCTTATACTGAAATAAATCTTATTGAAATCACAGAATGGTGAGATCATATCAGGATCTGCCTCTGTGGCTCTGGTCGCTTCGGTTTCTTCTGTTACTTGGATCAGGGATACTTCATCTTTCGACATGGCAGAATGCTGCGGCTTGTTTTTGTGAAGCAGAAAACCTGTTGTACCTATACCGGTTACAAGTACAGCAGCGGCTGCAATAGAACTAACCGTGCGCACTATACGATTTGAGGAACCAACAGTTTCCGTACCGCTTACACTTTCTGTAAAATCATCTTCTTTGTTTTTGACAGAATCACTTTTGGGTTTTATAGCAGAAATGATTTTATTGAATTTAGAATGTTTCATTTTCTTCTCCTCCTCATATTGAGCTATGCGGCGGTGTACATTCTCGATCATCTCATCATGTTTCAACATATTCAAAGCCCTCCGTTTCAAGCTGCGATCTGAGTGATTTTCGAGCACGATACAGGATGGATTCCAGACTGCGAAGGCTCTTTTTCATTATCCTTGCAGCTTCCTTATTACTGAAGCCCTCAAAATAAATGAGCCATAACACCTGCTGATAGTTCTGAGGAAGTTTTCTCATTGCCTTGTGTATCTTTATCTGCTGTTCTTTCTTGATATACGCTTCTTCGATCTCTGCTTTATCATCAGTCATTTCAGGGGTTTCCTCAATAGAAAAGCAAGACTTTTTAGCGTACTTGCGCAGATGATCTATGGCAATATTACGTCCGATAGCATACAACCAGGTTTTGAAGGAGCTTTTTTCCTTATACTTAGGTTTTTTTGTTCCAAGCAATACAAAAGTATCTTCCGCAAGCTCTTCAGCTGTCTGAATGCTGCCAACTATACTTGTCAGGTACAGTATCAGTCCGTCGCTGTATTCTATTATGATCTCATCCAATCCTTGTACATCACCATTGTCACGAAAACGGCGGTAGCTACTTGCACCGTTATCCATAGAACTGCTCCTTTCCGAAATGCTCTTTCCGAGCTTTCACTTATTAGACGAAAAAAACTACGCGCGATGTAATACATTTTTTTGAAAAAAAGCCAGTCTTGTGTGATCTGCCAAAAATCGCAATGAAAATTTGTGGATATTGACTGTTTTAAAACCTTTCATTGCAGCAATTCATAAACTTGCTATCTTACATTGATAATTCAATTTGCAACAACATGATTATATCACAGACCACAGAATCTATCAATAAAATAGCGGTATCACCGCCGATCCATGCTATGATGCCAGTGATCGAAGTCTGCCCTGCATTTTCAACTTTTCTGTGACAGCATAAAATTCGGTATTGACATACTGCTGTTGATGTGTTATACTGTATATACAATGATATATACAGTATAACACAGGAGTGCACTATGAAGATCGTTATAAAAAACAAATCAGAACTGCCTATCTATGAACAGATAGAGCAGCAGATAAAGGCTCAGATACTTGAAGGCAAGGTCGCAGAGGACGAGCAGCTGCCGTCTATCCGCCAGCTTGCAAGAGATCTGAAGATAAGCGTTATCACCACTACAAGAGTATACAACGACCTTGCTGAGGAGGGCTTTATCATCTCTGTCACAGGCAAGGGCTATTTCGTTGCGCCAAGCAACAATGAACTCCTCCGTGAGCGTATGCTCTGTGAAATGGAGGAGGGCTTCGAGAAAGCCGTGCTGAACGGCAGAAATGCGGGACTATCCGATGATGAGATCATCGCCGCATTAAAAAATTTCATGGAGGAATGATTTATGGAAAACATTCTTGAGATTAAAGGACTTAACAAGGCTTACGACGGCTTTGCACTGAAAGACGTCACCTTTTCCCTGCCAAAAGGATATATCATGGGGTTTGTAGGTGAAAACGGCTCAGGCAAGACTACCACTATCCGTTCGATACTCAATATGGCTAATATAGACAGCGGCAAGATAAGCGTTTTCGGCCTCGACAGCATTACCGACACCATTGCAATAAAGGAAAAGCTTGGCGTGGTCTTTGACAGCCTTTACCTTGCAGACCACCTCAACGCTAAACAGATAGAAAAACAGCTGAAGCCCTTCTACAAGGACTGGGACAGCAAGGAATTCGCAGACAGACTGAAATCATTTGGCCTCCCCGACAACAAACGTGTGGGCGAATTTTCAAAGGGCATGAAAATGAAGCTTATGATAACCATAGCCCTGTCCCACAAGGCTGATTTCATGATACTTGACGAACCCACCAGCGGTCTTGACCCTGTCGCCCGTGATGAACTCCTTGATATACTTGCTGAGTACATAGAGGACGAGAACAGAAGTGTCCTTTTCTCTACCCATATTACATCTGATGTGGAGCGTATCGCCGATTACGTTACCATACTCCACGACGGCCAAGTGTGGTTTACGGGAACTAAAGACGAGCTCAGCGAAAAATACGTTATCCTCAGAGGTGCTGAGGAAGATATTTCCTCTGCTCTGCGTGAAAAGTGCATAGGCTTCCACAACTATCGCAACGGCTTCGATGCACTGCTCAGCACCGAGTATCTCGACGAAGTATCAGACGAGCTTGTGACCGAAAAGGCCAACATTGACGAGATACTGGTCTATGTTGCAAAGGAGGACAGATATGAACGACATAATGAAAATGATAAGGTTTGATCTTATCTCCGTTAGCAGGCTCACTGTGCCTTATGTAGCAATATTTGCTGCTGTATGTATCATAGCGGCACTGTTCAGCCTCCCCATCGGTATTTTCTGCGTTGTTAGCTTTGTAATGATAATAGCACCTGTGCAGGGAATCAACAATTCAAGCTGCAAAAGGCTCTACGGCATGCTGCCTGTCAACAGGAGTGCGGTAATAAAGGCTCTTTTCATAGAAATAACCTTTACATTGTTCGCAGGTGAGCTTCTCGCGTTTCTGTGCTTTCTCATAGTCAGAAACTCCTCACTATACAAGATGCTCCCCGAAAAAGTAATGCATTTTGCAGAAGATCTTACAAAAATGCCCGAGAAGGAATACACAATGCTTTATATGCTTGCCGCTGCGGCATTTGCCTTCATAACCATAATTCTCTGCTATGCACAGATGCGCTCGGAGATAAAGAGCATGGAAGCAGCTATACGTGAGCTTATAATAATAATTGCTGTATTTGCTGCCGCAGTTTCATTTATATCTGTTATGATATACAACGAAAAGCTTGATGCTTTAAAGAATATACTTCTGCCAACCACATCGGCAGGCAAATGGCTTTTAATCGCCATACTCAATGCAGTCACCTTAGCCGCAGCATACCTTTTCTGTGCTGTCACCGTAAAAAAGGCTTCTGACAAAGAGCTATAAGGAGGGACAATATGAAAAAGATAATCGACCTTATACGAGTCGATCTCATATCGGCAAAGGGCAGAAACAAGGGCATATTCTTCCTTATACTCGCACTTACTGCTATATTTGTAGCCATTGGAATGCTCACAGAAGCCATATTCATGGCATTCAGTATTGTAGTACTTGGAGTAATGCTCGTGCCCTTCATCACAATGGCAGAAAAGACCCACAATGCAGGAAAAATATTCACAGTTATCCCCGCCGACAGAAAAAGCATTGTCATTTCACGCTTTGCTCTTACCACGGGAATATACACCGTTTTTTCGGCATTTATTTTTATTCTGTATCTCATAATGGAAAAATTCAGTGATTTACACGGAACTATTATTTCAAAGGACGTAAACGAAGTATACGAAAAAACAAGCGGTTTCGGCACAGGTATACAGATGAAGGCACTGGAAAACTCAATGTTCTGGCTTATTTTTGCTGTAACGCTCATGGTCATGGCAGGTCAGCACAGAAAATACTTCAAAAAGGGCATTTCAATCAAAAGCAATTCCATGCTGAGGAGCTTCCTTAAATTCTTAGGCGGTATCGCACTTGTCTATGCCATAGCAGCTGCCATAATATATATATTCAATATAGATATACTCAAGCCTGCACTTATAGTGCTTTTAAATATGATCATGGCACTGGCAGCTCCCATGAACGGTATGCTGCTCAGTATCGTACTTATCTTTATCGGATTCGGCTTCACACTCTATCAGCTTGTATGCTCGGTAGTGGACTATGAAGCACGTGAGCTTTAAGGAGGTGGATATACATGAAAAACTTATTGCGCAAAACTGCCGCTTTCATAGCTTCGGCGGTGCTTACAGTCTGCACTCAGCCTTTCAGTACCTTTGCAGAAGATGAGGACGAGCTAAAATGTCCGTCGGGAGTAACAGTCAGTAAGCTTATAAGCAGTCAGGAAAAAATAGCCTCTCATCCCTACAATATCGAACATAGCAAGACCGACAGCGCTCGTGTGGAGCTTGTTTTCCACGGAGACGAGATACTTTACACCCGCTACTACGGCTGCACAAATATCGAAGAGCACACCCCTGCCGACGAGAACAGCGTGTTTGAATGGGGCAGCATCTCCAAGACCTTTATATGGGTAAGCATCATGCAGCTCTGGGAACAGGGAAAGATAGACCTTGAAGCTGATATCCGCACCTATCTCCCCGATAACTTCTTCCGCCACCTTAAATACGACGATCCCATTACTCTTATGGATATCATGAACCACAAGGGCGGCTGGTGCGAGAAGTTCTACGACTCCACCTCAGAGGATATGGCTGAAATGCCCTCACTTGAAGAAGCCCTCAAAAATGTGGAGCCTGCCCAGACATACCGTCCCGGTGAGGTTGCTTCCTACTCAAACTGGGCTGCTTCACTTGCAGGACTTATCGTTCAGCGAGTAAGCGGCATGGACTACGTTGATTACGTCCACAGGAATATCTTCGAGCCCCTCGGCATGGAGCACACCTCAGCAGGTCCCGACCTCACAGATAATCCGTGGGTAAGAGAGCAGCGCTTGAAAATGAACTGCTACGCAGTATCCACACATAGCGGATATGAAGAAAACGAGGACGGAGTAATAGAGGAAGGAATGATCCAGGAATTCAATTCCAAGGGCACCTGCCTTTTCAACGACCAGCTCTACCCCTGCGGCTCAATAACAGGTACTATCGGCGACCTTGCCACCTACGCACAGGCTTTGGTCAACGACGACCACCCCTTGTTCAAAAATGCCGAAACTCAGGAGAAGATGTTCTCAGGCTCCTCATTCTACGGGAACACTGATATCCCAAGCTTCAGCTACGGCTTTGACGTCCATGAATACAACAACGTCCGCACCTTCGGACATACAGGAGGTACCTTTGGCTGCGTTTCTAATATGGAATTCGATCCCGTATCAAAGTTCGGAATCGTAGGCCTTTCAAACTGCCGTGATGATTTCCCCAACTATTTATGCTCATATGTTTTCGGCAGATTGAAGACTAAGAACTATATCGGCGAAAACTTCGAGAAAACAGATCTGACGCCCTACAGCGGATACTATTCCGACACTCGTACTCATGCAGCAGGTATGGGAAGATTCATACTGTATATGGACGCATTCTCAATCGACAATATAGACGCTGTAAAGATCGCTGACGATGTATTTCTTGAATATCACTCCGAAGACTGGGCTGATGACGCTATATATGGCATAGCCTATAATTCGGACGGCACACGGGGCATTTATAACAGCTGCTCGGAATACCTTGAAATAAAGCATTACATACCCAAGCTCTGTCTCCTTGCAGGCTTCATGCTCTGCGGCGTTGCGTCACTGTTCATACTCCTTGCAAAGCGGAAGCTGAACAAGGCACACAAGGCTGCTCCCCTGTCCTTTGCACACATCATCACCGCAGGACAATTTGCAAAGATAGTATCACTTGCTGCAATGATATCCATTGTGGTCATTCGCATAAAAGGAGACAACGACGGTCTCACCAAAACACAGGGCACAGTCATCGGCGTTATACAGCTCATATGCCTTGCATTATGCGGACTTGCTCTGCTTGCCGCCGCTTACTCACTCATAGCAAAGAAAAAGCTCCCCTACGGAAGGCTGCGCAGCATATCATGCTTTACGGGAAACCTTATCACCGTATCCGCGATACTATTTTTTGAGATGTATAACTTCTGGTGCTGCTGAATTCTCTGAAAAGAATATCATCTCAATAACCGAAACGAATAATCCTTGTTCAGAAATAAAAATCAGCTCCCATATAGGGAGCTGACATTTTTTATCGTTATTCTGCCATGAGAGAACAATCTCTGTCAAGCAGCTTCATCATAAGCTCATTAAAGCGATCCTTTTGCACTATATTACAGACATGACCACAGGAAGCCATCTGGATCATCCGACCGCAGCTGCTCTTAGCTTCACGTACTGTTCTCTTTCGGAAACAGGAATCGAGCCTGCCTGAAATATAAGTGTTTTCAGGATGATGCTCCTTTTCAAATATCTTGCTGAAACGGAAAGCCTGATTGAAAATGTGCATATAGAGTTTGAATTCCTTTTTATTCAATGCGATAGCACATTTACGGAAAATACTTCTGCTTTCTTCATTAAGCTTTCCCGGCATAATGATCCAGCTGAATAAATGATAAACTGCAGCAAACGGAAGCTTATCCCCTATTTTTGAAAAAAGACGTGCAATTCCGCGAAGCAATACATTGACAGTTGCGACCGCACCGACCAGAATTCCGAAATCAACATAATCAGGATAAAATGCTTCAATATACTTCACAAAAATAGTACCGAGAGAAACTCCCATAAAAATAGCATGCCTGACATTATACTCATCACATACAGCAAGTATCTCACGGCTTATCGCATCTAAACTCACCTCAAGCTGTGACAGTCTCAGATTACCTTCATTATGGCTTGGAAGATCAATAGTAAGAACATTATAATGTTTTAAGAGCAATGGCACCTGATATTTCCAGATACGGGAATTTCCACCAAAACCATGAAGCATAACGATCGTTTCCGTATTGCCGTCTTCGGCAGGATAAAATGTATTATGCAACATTAATATACCCCTCCTACATATTTTATATACATACCGTATTCTTCTTGCAATCATTATATCATCAATCATTTTGCCTGTCAATAGGCATTCACAACATTTACAGATTATTTATTTTTTTAAAACAGGTAATATGGAGCCGCCAACAAAATACAAACAGTATACTTTTATCCCAATGAAATAGAGCATTATATGAGGACCTACAGCCATTATATAAGAAGCTGGCTTCTTTCACATCGTTGTACTATCTTTTGTCATGTACTAAAAATAATGCTCGCCCTGAACGGACGAGCTTTTACTGTCATTGGAACAGCCTTAAAACCGGTTTCGTGCAGAATACTATCAATAGTTTTCAGCGTGAACTTCAAAATATGACTGCGGATGTGCACATACAGGACATACCTCGGGCGCCTCCTCACCTACTACGATGTGTCCGCAGTTACGACATTCCCATACCTTTACGGAACTCTTTTTGAAGACCTCCTGCATCTCGATATTCTTAAGAAGCGCACGGTAGCGTTCCTCATGATGCTTTTCTATAGCAGCTACACCGCGGAATTTTTCTGCAAGTTCATTGAAACCTTCAGCTTCGGCTGTCTTTGCAAATTCCTCGTACATATCAGTCCACTCGAAGTTCTCACCGTTTGCAGCATCTTCAAGATTCTCGGAAGTCGAGCCTATTCCGTTAAGCTCCTTGAACCAGAGCTTTGCATGCTCCTTCTCGTTATCAGCTGTTTTAAGAAACAGTGCAGCGATCTGTTCAAAGCCCTCTTTTTTGGCCTTTGAAGCAAAGTAGGTATACTTGTTTCTTGCCTCTGATTCGCCGGCAAATGCGGCCTTAAGATTCTTTTCGGTCTGTGTTCCTGCATAGGGATTGAGTTTTTCATTGTTTGCCATGTTATTTCCTCCTTTATAAATACATCTTAAAGCTTAAAGTATTATCATTATATCACATTTCATCAGATAATGCAATGTATGCTTGCTGACAAATGGTCTTCGTCTCTGCGATCGACTGCCGGCTACAATGTCTGAACTGATTCGTATTTACAAGGACAGTCTGATCATAGACATAAACAGCTTTGTCAATGACATTTGTACTGCCTCGATCAGTTAATTGCTTCCGTCACGTCGGTTTCAGCTATATCAAGTCCACTTGTATCATAAAGGACCCTTGCGTGGTTGCGGCGTATGAGCTTTCTCCCGATTATTTTGCCTGTACAGCCGTCCATTTTGTCGCGATACACCTCACCATTTCTGTAAACAACACCGTTTTCCCTTGAAAAGAATACATTCTTTGTCCAAATATGATACTTGTTATTCTGAGGCGTATCCGTTCTGAGTTCGCCGCAGAGATACTCCGGCGTAGTATAAACTATAAGCTGATAAGTCCTGTGTGTAGTATTTTCAAACCGGTAATCAAGGTAGTTATACATGATCGAAGTGCCTGTGCCAAACGGTATTTTTCTCTGAAAATCAGGAAAAAGATCAAGCCCATCATGATGATGATGCTCGGTTATCTTCAGATCAGAGTGCAGCACCATCCAGTGTATCAGATTTGTCATCTGACACATTCCTCCTCCAATACCCGGTTCAGTATGGTCAGCAAATATCGTAAGACCTTCCTTGTACCCCTTCTTTGCAGTCGTATTGCCCACAAGATACCAGAATGAAAAAGTTTCTCCGGGACGTATAAGTATATTGGTTATTCTGGGCGAGGCAATCGAAAGATTTACTGCTTTGTTTTCCTGGAGCCTCATATCGACGTTGCCAAGCTTTCGCCTTATCAGCGAATTATGTCTGTATACAACATACGACAATTTTTTCTTCTGCTTTGTTTTAGCAAAGTGCTTCGCACTGCACAGGTTATTCAGCGATCTAACCATAATGCTTTTTTTCTCCGAGATCGCATAAGTAAGCGGTGATATTTCACAGAAAAGCTTTCTTTTAATTTTCTTCTCCTCCCCGGCGTTTTATAGTTATATGAATAATTAATATCTGCATCGAATCAATACCATTATTTAGCCCATTTTTTTCATGAATCTTCGCTATCAATAAACTTCTCTCTTTCGCCTATACATAAGTTATTATAACAATTAAGACGTTTTATGTCAATCATTAATAATACAAAACCAGAGCAAATTCGAAATAAATCCTCCTCACAAAGCAGGAATATATCTTCTTCCTGCCTGATGATAAAAAACCTGATATAATTATCATTTCAAATATAAGAAGACAGCTCTAAAGTACAGGCGCATTTTTTAATCTCGAAAGATAGGTATAATCGGATAATGCAAAAACCACCCTATTAAAGGGTGGTTTTATATATAAGAATTATTTATCTATAATAGCTTTTCTCATAATAACAAGGTCAAATACATCAAGAACTTCATCCTTTGTATAATCAGCAGCCTTCCAGTTCTTTAGTTCTGCATTTTTATCACCAAGCAGCCACTTCTGAAACAGTAAAAGGTCGGCAACATTGAATTCACCGTCCATATTCAAATCGCCTGCAATTTCTTCATCAGGATCGGTGTGATTTTCATCAAATATCATTTTTGCATTTCTGAGAAATGGATCATCGCTCGGTTTATCAACCTTTTCCCAGGTTTCCTTACTGCCGTAGAATGTAATGGTCGCATTTGATGTAACATCTGAAAAAGCTCTTTCGTCAATACTGGTAAGTTTACCTGAAAGTTTAAGATCAGTCAGTTTGTTGCATCCGCAGAAAGCCATACTGTCAATAAGTGTTGCGCCGTTGAGTTCAACCGAGGTAAGATTTAAACAATAGAAGAATACGTTGTCACAAAGCTTTGTAACGCTTGAAGGAACAACAACGGATGTAATATCCATATTACGCTGAAATGCACCTGATGCGATATACTTTATGTCAGATGTAAGTTTTACATCGCCCTTGCACTTGTCTCCGTCCAGCAATGCACCGTTAACGATGACCAGAGGAGATTTTTCGCGCTGCGATGCTATCCACGGAGTTCCCTCAAATACTTTTGAATTCCACTCGATAATATGATCAGGGAATTCAACTGTTTCCAGAGATGTACAGTTTTCAAATGCGCGGATACCGACTTTTTCAACGCTGTCAGGAATAGTTACTGATTTAAGACCGGAACAATTGTTAAAAGCGTAGTGACCAATTTCTTTAACCGAATTCGGGATAGTTACGCTTTTTATGCTGCTAATCTGGAAAGCATAAATACCGATCACAGTAACGGGCAAACCTTCAATGCTCTCAGGTATCTCAACAGATGTTGCCGACATTTCACAGTTGCTTATCTCTACATGGTCAGAATATTTCCTGTAAGTCAGAGGGCCCGATTTTCCTTCTGTGTAGCTATCATTATCTGCTGCATAGGCTGCAAGCGGAGCAGATACAAAAACGCCTCTCTGAATTGACACAGAAATACCTGTTGTCAGTGTAGCAACAGCGAGAAGTGCTGTTGCTTTCAGTGCTTTTACCTTATTTTTCATTAATATCCCTCCTGTTATTATGATCAATATCATCTTAAGCTGAAAGAAAAACGGTTAAATATACCACTTATATCCTAACATATAAAAATGGAATTGTCAAGGAATGTGCATAAAAAAAACATAAAAATCTTAGATAGTGACTGCCGAATTCTTGGAAGACCTTAGTTACAGCAACATTCATTGAATCGCATATATATCACAAAATAAATCCGGCTCTCATACAGAGAGCCGATTAATAATATCAGAACAGCCTTAAAGTGAATTTCGTGCGATCTCGCGTGATTATATGAAGTTCCATTGTCATACACGCAGTTTTTACTGTATTTGCATAGATAACAGAAAAACCTGTATTTAGCGTTTTCTGCTAAATACAGGTTTTTTAATTCTGGCGGACAGAGAGGGATTCGAACCCTCGTAACGCTATTAACGTTAACACGAGTTCCAGTCGTGCGCCTTAGACCAGCTCAGCCATCTGTCCATACTTTGGTGCGAGTAATGGGACTTGAACCCATACGTCTCTCGACACACGCCCCTCAAACGTGCCTGTCTGCCTATTCCAGCACACTCGCAAAGTACTTTAATATTATACTACACCCCAAAATAAAAGTCAAGGGATTACAATAATTTTTATTTTATAACACAAAAAGAAATATTAATTACCTAAAGCAATTCAAAAACCAACTATCTGCAATAGCACCTAACAGTTTTTCTTTTTATTCGACAATTTGCGTTAAATATCCCCCTTGTTTTTTGAACGGAAAATGTGTAAAATAAGTAGCGTAGTAACAAGAAAGGAGTCCAGATATGGAAAATGAAAGAATCAAGGTATTGATTGGAGACGATTCAGCATCAAACGGAGTAAAAGCAGCAGTAACGCTGCGGGAATGCGGCTTCATTGCCTATACCCGCAGAAAAAACGGAAAAGCTATACTTGATTCAATTCTGAAAGACAGTCCCGATGTCGTATTGTTAGATCTGACACTTCCGGATACAGACGCAATATCACTGATTGAGCGCGCACGCGCATCGTCAGGAAACGTCCCTGCATTTATTGTAGTATCCGATATCAACAACAGCTTCATCGAACGACAGGTCATTGAAAATGGTGCTTCATATTTTCTTTCAAGACCTTATGAAGTCGGAGCAATTGCTTCGATAATCAAATCGGTATGCAAAAGATCCCCTGACCGAAGCTGCACGGACACAGAGATAATCGTGACCGATATAATAAGGAGGCTCGGTGTACCTGCACATATAAAGGGGTATCATTACCTGAGAACAGCCATCCTCAGCGCCATAGACAATCAGAAGCTGATGGACTGCGTTACAAAGCTTCTTTATCCGCGGGTAGCCCAGAAATACGACACAACCTCATCAAGAGTGGAAAGAGCGATACGCCACGCCATAGAAATCGCATGGGATCGCGGAAACGCCGAGATGATCAATGATTTCTTCGGGTACAACGTTGACAGCTACAGAGGCAGACCGACCAATTCCGAATTTATCGCACTGATAAGCGACAGAATACGTCTTCAGCTGAAAAGCGCTCATGCCTGACCGTATAATTATAGCATAGCCGCACAGCTGAGGCAATATTTATCAGAAAACATATGAACGGTGATTACAGGGGACAGAAATATAATAAAAAGCCATAGTATTTCCGCTATACGGAAGCACTATGGCTTTTATATTATGTTTACCCCAAAGTGTCGGATAATACTATTTTCTCATCAGTTTCCTTACTGCAAATCCACCTGCCACAAGTGCGGCAGCTATTATAACAAGGTATTTTTTCTCCTCGAATCTCCCGTGTGACATTGAGAAGAGGTATAACACACGGAGCTTATCCTTCATAGTGAAATTGCTCATATAGTATATGACCGACGTCATATAGCCGGCAATAACATTATCGCTGACCGCTGCCGCAAAGAAACCCGCACTTCCAAGTATAAGCGCACTTGCCAGCGAACCTGCAAAATGCTTCGCAGTCACATTGCAGCCGGCAGACTTCATGTAGATCACAAATCCGCCGATAAACAGGGACAGCATCAGCACCGAACACATTATCCTTATAAAGCACAGCAGATGATATGAAGTTTTCTTAGAACGCACCACATCCCTGATATTCTCATTCTGCTCTGGAAAAAATACAGGCGTCATCAGGACCGTTCCCATAAGCGGAAGTATGATCTCAAGAGGCTGTGCGGACAGAATACTATCCAGCTGTGATATTCCGAATAGCAACGGGGTCAGGAACAATATTCCGACCGCAGTGAGGTAATGTATCACATAATTATGCCTTACGTCTGAGAATACCATCTTTGCCAAACAGCCTGATACCATTGAATCTTCCTCCCCTCTTCATTTCAAATACAAACGCCGTTACAGCGACTGCCGCAAGAGAAGCGATAAAATAGAACGTTCTGTTGAATATGAAATCGTTCTTATGAAGCATGAACTGTGCGCGGTTATAAAGAGTATTATGTCTGCATACAAGGGTAAATTTCCTTATGTTTCCCGATAATACCGTACCGCCCCTCATAATGCTCATGAACCATACCGCGAACTGAACGACTATGGCAGTTCCGCCCGAGAACATCTCGGTCAGCAGCATACCGAGGGCAGCTGATACCATTAAATTAGGCAGCAGCCAGAAAACAGGGATACCTAACATTTTCTCCACAGCAACACTTTCACCGTTGTATATCACCAATAGCTGTATGACAGAAGCGATAATCTCTGTCAGTACAGGTATGAACATCATGGTAATAAGTGCGGCATAGCGTGTAAATACAAGCCTGAACGAGGAAATGCTCCTTGAAAAAATCAGCTGATCCATTCTGCTTCTCCTGTCTGCCGCAGCAATGGCTATTGCCACAAAAACAGGCATTATTCCAAGGACAATACCGAGATAGTCGCTGAATAACCTCGCATAGGCTCCTGCGATCCCATCCTTCTCAAAAAGCTCGTTGTATTCCTCAAGAGCGTCCTCATATGTCATTGGGATCATTGAGAAATTATACTCGGCACTCTCCGGAGCATAATCCGAACCGCCGCCGAGAATACTGTCAATATCGGAGATTATCTCCCTGAACCTGTCATATGATATATTGTCCGTATCAACGTCGATATGCTCAGCCTTATATTCCTTATATTCATGGACGCCGTCGGAAACATAGTATTCCTCGCAGTTATTTTTTATCTCTGCGAGCTTATCATGATCCAGCCCCGTGATCTCGGTTATATAGGCCTCGATCTTCTCCTGATCCTTGTCCTTGAGATGAACAGCCTTGTAAAAACCCAAGGGATAGCATATATACTTATTTGAATAGTAATCATTTATAAGACTGTTGACTGTTCCCTCGATAATAGTATCATGGTCTCCGGAGGGCTTGAAATCGTAATCACCTGCTGACCTTCCCGGTGAAGGCGGATACTCTCTTTCTGTACAGTCAGAAAAGTACTGTGTTAAAAACATAAGCGCAATGATTATACAGTATATCCAGAATACCAGAGACCCGGATATTTTTCTGCATTCCTTCGCAAACAGCATTATTCCTCACCTCCGCTTATATCGCAGCCGCTGCTGTGGAGACAGTACATATATGCTCCTTCCAGATCAGGCTCTGTCAGCACAACATTCGGCAGATCAGGCTCAGCGTCCGAAACTATGCGGACGGTGGTATAATCGCTCTGAGCTATCATTCCCGTGACTATGAATTCCCTCTTTATCTGAGGAAGGAATCTCTTCTCCACATTTGCGGTATAGATATGTCCCCTTGCATTTTCAAGAAGGCTGCTCACAGTTCCGCGCCAGAGTACTTTTCCCTCGTCCATGATAGCTATCTGCTCGCAGGTAGCTTCAATATCACCTACTATATGAGTTGAGAGTATGACTATCCTGTCCTCGGCTACCTCGCACAGCAGATTGCGGAAGCGTATCCTTTCCTCGGGATCAAGTCCCGCGGTAGGCTCGTCAACGATAAGCACCTTCGGATCGTGGATAAGCGCCTGAGCGATACCGAGTCTGCGCTTCATGCCGCCCGAGAGCTCCTTGACCTTTTTATGACGGTGATCGATAAGGTTTACGCGCCTGAGCAGAGCGGTCACTTTCTTTTTCCTTTCATTTGCAGGCACTCCCGAAAGAGCACCGAGATAATCCAGAGCTTCATCGGTCTTCATATTGGGATACATAGAGAATTCCTGCGGAAGATAGCCTGTAATGGCACGTATATCCTTTGCCTTTTCTATGGGCAGTCCGCAGACGGTTATCTCTCCGCTCTTTTTCTGATGAAGAGCCGCAAGAGTTTTCATAAGTGTGGTCTTTCCCGCGCCGTTCCTGCCGAGAAGACCGAACATTCCCTGTTCAATGGTGAGATCTATGTCAAATAAAGCCTGTTTTTTTCCGTAGAACTTATTGACGTTTTTTATCTCTATACAGTTGTTCATATTATCGCCTCCAAAAAGAAATGACATGATAGCTTTTCCTATCATGTCATTATTATAAGATCCGTTTTTCAACTTTTTATCTACTTTCTGTTTTTTTTATTGAAAAAACAGCAATTACCTCACCGCCGCCGTTTTCACCGTTGCTTATAGAGAGATCTCCGCCGCATTTCCTGCACAGCAGCCTGCATATATATAGTCCCAGACCGAAGTGTTCCTTCTCGTCCTCGTTATTATCACGGTAAAAGGGCTGCCATGCCTTCCGCAGAGCGTCATCGGAAAAGCCCCTTCCGTTATCCGCAACAGTTATTTTCAGTGTATCATCATCCGAGGACGCCGAACAGCATATCCTGTCCCCGGTATATCTCACAGCATTTGAGATAATATTCTCAAACACCTGCATTATCAGCTCGGAATCGGAGAAGAGCTCCTTCCCGCTGTCTCCTTCACAGTTAAAGGTATAAGGTATATCGCCGCAGACAAGCCTGCCTGTTTCACTGATCTGACCGCACAGATCCCCGAAGGAAAAGCTTTTCTCCTCCGGAATAATGTCCTCCAGCTTATGAATACTGCTCATCTTATCGGTATAGCTCTCAAGCCTTTTTATCTGACCGGACATCTTGCCGAGGATCTCTGTCTGCTTTTCAGCGGAAAGCTTCCCCTCAAACCTGTCCGCAAGCTCCGCATAGCCTTTAAGCACGGTTATCGGAGTTCTCAGGTCGTGAGAAAAAGCGGAATTGAGGCGTTTCCGTTCCTCCAGCGACTTCCAGAGCTCATAATTGCTGTCATACAGGTTTTTACGCATGGTCTCAAAGGAACCGCAAAGCTGCCCCAGCTCATTGCCTGAACGACACTCAACGGTAAAATCCAGATCATCGCCCAGTATCCTGTTTGAAGCACTTTTCAGTATCTCTATTGGCTCGCTGATCTCTCTGCGGTAGTATATCCTCACAGTCTCCCAGAGGCAGAACACCGCCCACAGCGCAATAACTGCGCTCCTTCCGAAGCTCATCAGCTTATAAATCCACAGATCGTCGCTGGCCTTGGTGTACACCACAAGATTCTCGGCAGCAGCGTACTCAGACTGCTTTATTTCCATATACCAGTCCATAAGGTACCCTGTCAGCAGATCAAGGAGGAGCACTCCTATACCACATATTATAAAGCATGGCACCAGATAGCGCAGGAGCGCCGGATACAGCTTTTTATTCTTTACTTTATCCATTTGTATCCCATTCCCCATACCGTACCTATATGGCTGTCCTCGCCGAATTTGCCGAGCTTTGCCCTGATGCGGCGGATATGCTCCGCAATGACCGAGCTGTCACCCTCGGCGTCGTAGCCCCATATCTTCTCATATATCCTTTCCTTGTCAAAGACCTGCCCCGCATTCAGCGACAGAAGCTCGATTATGCAGAACTCCTTGTTTGCAAACTCTATGATACTGTCATTGACGCTGACCGTCTTTTCAGTATAATCTATGACCAGATCGCCGAAAAATTTCACGTTTTTTGCAGCGGATACACGGTGATCCCTGCGTATATGAGCAGCAACACGTGCCCCGAGTTCATCGAGAGAAAAGGGCTTTATTATGTAATCGTCTCCGCCTGACGCGAAACCTCTCACCTTATCCTCGTCCTCTATCTTTGCAGTAAGAAAAAGTATGGGACAATTCACATGATCCCTTATCCTGCTGCAAACCTCAAATCCGTCATATTCAGGCATATTCACGTCAAGGAGTATTATATCCGGAGCATTGGCAGCTGCTTCAACAGCGCTCCTGCCGTCGTATGCGGTATAGGCCAAATAACCGTTCAGCTCAAAATAGTCCTTCAGAAGGCTCACAACGTCCTTTTCATCATCTGCGATAAGTATTTTATACATCGGCTCACTTCCCTTCCGCTTTATGATAAAAGAAAAAAATCAACTATTTATCAACTAATTAATTATACTATCAACGAAAGAGAATGTCAATCACATCAGCTCCTACTGTTGCTTTTTTATTATTTTTATGCTATAATTTTTCTATACTTATTATAGGAGAGATATCATGTCTGTACTGATCTCTGATAAATACAGGGAATGGGAGCAGCTCTGCGAGGAACGCTTCCGTAAACTGAAGGAAAATGAAGAAAAGCTTAACAGCTTCTATATAGGGCTTTATGATATAGGCGACGAGATAACCCCCGAGATAGACGACTCAGACGTCACTGTCAGGCGCGCAGATCTTCAGCGGGATATAAAAAGCCTTATCAGCTATGCTGTGGGATGTATCTTCGGAAGATACTCTCTCGACCGTGAGGGCCTCTGCTACGCAGGCGGCAAATGGGACGTTTCCGCATATTCAACGGTCATTCCCTGCAAGAACAATATTATGCCGCTCAACAGCCCTGATGACGGTCTTACCGCAGCAGTTGAGGATTTTATCTCCACTGTCTACGGCAGCGACACTCTTGAGGAAAACCTTGCTTTCATTGCAGGAGTCCTCGGAGGCAGCGGCACACCGAAAGAGGCTCTCCACAGCTATCTGCGCAGGAGCTTCTTCAAGGATCATTTCAAGGTATATCACAGCCGTCCCGTATACTGGCAGTTCAGCTCAGGTCCCAAAGGTGCCTTCAAGGCGCTGATGTATCTTCACAGATACGACAGCTCCCTTATAGGATGTCTGAACGACAGCTATGCCAGACCGCGCTATGAAGAACTTACGGAAGAGCACCGAAGGATGTCGGATGCATACCGTAAAGCCTCCGGAGCCGAAAAGGCCGCATACCGAAGAAATATCAGCCGTCTGAATACCCTTCTCCTTGAAATGGAGGGCTTTATCGCCCGTCTCAGAGAAATGGCAGAGCAGGATATAGCCCTTGATCTCGATGATGGAGTAAGGCTGAATTACGAAAAACTGAAAGACATTCTCGAATGACGGAATTCCCTTGATATTTCAAGGGATTTTTCTTGACTTTTATATACTGTTAATGTATAATATACGCTGATATCAAACCAAGGAGGATATAATGAAAAGAATCATTCTTAATCTTGCGCCGTACAAGTTTATCGTGCTCATTATACTTCTGCTGCTGGGAGTACAGGCATACTGTGACCTCTCACTGCCGCAGTACACATCGGATATGATAGACACGGGCATACAGAATCACGGCATCGAATATGCCCTGCCGGAAAAGCTCACGGCAGAGGATATGCTCTATTCTTCGCTTTATATGACAGAAGCCGAAAAGGAAGAATGGTCAGTCTGTTATTCACAGGAAAGCGGCTGCTATAAAAGGACTGCGGATAAGAAGGAGCTTGAAGAGCTCAGCGAAAGATTCCTTGTGCCGCTGACAATGTCCTATCAGTCGGGAAATATGAGCGAGGAAGCCTTCAGGGCTGCCTTAAAGAAATCCATGGGAGCTTCCGGCAGCGATACGGATATTGACAGCATCCCATTAAAGGATCTGGAAGCTATGCTGGGTGCCGATCTGAATATAAGGGAAGCAAAGAACGAAAAAGGCATTATGACCACATACGTGGATATGCGCCCTGTTATGCTCGGTCTTGTACAGAACGGCAGCCTTGACAGCGATAAGATCGCCGCCATGAGAAGCGATATGGATAAGACCATATCTGCCGTGGGAAGCCATACCATGCGTTCAATGGGAATTGCCTACGCCATCGCAGCAGACAAGGCAGCAGGTGTGGACGTTGACTCGCTTCAGAAGAGCTACCTCTGGAAACAGGGATTGAAAATGTTCCTGATGTCGCTGCTGATGCTGGCAGCTTCCATATGCGCAGGCTACTTTGCAGCCCGTACAGGCGCAGGCATTGGCCGTGACCTGAGAGAAAAAATCTTCCGCAAGGTCATCGGCTACTCAAATACGGAGATAGACAAGTTCTCAACTGCCTCTCTTATAACAAGAAGCACCAACGACGTACAGCAGATACAGCTCGTGACTGCCCTCCTTCTGAGGGTTCTGATGTACGCTCCGATACTCGGTATCGGAAGCGTTATAAAGGTACTGAACACAGGTGCGCACATGGGCTGGATAATCATAGCCGCTGTTGCTGTGATACTAATGCTGATACTCTTACTCATGGTGATAGCAATGCCCAAATTCAAGGCAATGCAGAAGCTTGTGGACGGCCTCAACCTCATATCCCGTGAGATACTCACGGGTCTCAGCGTTATCCGCGCTTTCGGAAGAGAAAAGGAGGAGGAAAAACGCTTTGACGAAGCCAATACCTCTCTTATGCGCACCCAGCTCTTCACAAACAGAGTAATGACATTCATGCTCCCATGTATGATGCTCATAATGTACGGAGTTACCCTTACTATCGTATGGGTATCCGCTCACAGGATAGACACAGGCGAATTACAGGTAGGTGCCATGACCGCTTTCATAACCTACGCGATACAGATAGTAATGTCCTTCCTTATGCTTACGGTCATGTCGGTAATGCTCCCCCGTGCAGGAGTCGCAGCAGACCGTATAGAAGAAGTGCTTAAAACCGATACATCAGTGACCGAGCCCGAGGCTCCAGAAAAGATAACCGCCTCAACAGGCACTGTATGCTTTGAGAATGTAAGCTTCAAATACCCAAATGCAGACGATTATGCCATTGAAAACATCAGCTTCACCGCTGAAGCAGGCATGACCACCGCTGTCATAGGAAGCACAGGCTGCGGAAAATCCACACTTATCAATCTTATACCGAGATTTTACGACGTTACAGAGGGAAAGATCACCGTTGACGGTGTTGACGTCCGCAGTCTGAGCAAATCAGACCTCAGAAGCAGGATAGGTCTTGTACCTCAGAAGGGAGTGCTCTTCTCGGGCACCATAGCTTCAAACCTTAGATTCGGAAAGCCCGGTGCCACAGATGAGGAGCTCCGCAAGGCTGCGGAAATAGCTCAGGCTATGGAATTCATTGCTGCTGACGAAAATGGCTTTGAAAGGAGCATATCCCAGGGCGGAAGCAACGTTTCCGGCGGTCAGAAGCAGCGTCTGGCCATTGCAAGAGCCATTGCAAAGCAGCCCGAGATCTATATATTCGACGACAGCTTCTCAGCTCTGGACATGAAGACCGATGCTGCACTGAGAAAAGCCCTTGAGGCATATGTGAAAAATGCCGCTGTGATTATAGTTGCACAGCGTATAAGCACTATAATGAACGCGGAACAGATACTCGTTCTCGATGACGGTAAGATCGTCGGCAGAGGCACTCACAGAGAGCTCATGAAGAACTGCGAGACCTATAAACAGATCGCAGGCTCACAGCTTTCGGAGGAAGAGATAAGAAAGAGCCTGGGAGGTGACGGAAATGAGTGAAAACAGAAGCAGCGGTATGCCCGGACGCAGAGGACATATGGGCGGCGGAAGATTTGCCCCCGGTGAAAAGCCAAAGAACTTCAAGAGCTCCATAAAAAAGCTGGTAAAATACCTCGGTGCCTACAAGATTGCAATATTCATCGTTATGATTCTTGCTGCGGCAGCGACTTTGTTTTCGGTAGCAGGTCCGAAGATTATGGCAAAGGCCACAAATGCCCTTTTTGACGGCCTTATGAGCAAGATAGCAGGAACAGGCGGCATTGATTTCAGCTATATCGGGAAAATACTCCTTTTCACTCTCGGACTTTATATATTCAGCTCCGCCGTAAGCTTTGCACAGGGCTGGATAATGACAGGAATCTCGCAGAAAATCTCCTACCGTCTGAGAAAGGATATATCCGAAAAGATCGGCCGTATGCCTATGTCCTACTTTGAAAGCAGAACATACGGCGAAGTCCTCTCACGCATAACCAATGACGTGGATACACTGGGAACTACCCTTAACCAGAGCATAACCCAGATAATCACATCCGTGGCAACTCTGGTGGGAACGCTTATTATGATGCTTTCCATCTCTCCGCTTATGACGCTGATCTCACTGATCATTCTCCCCATATCCGCATTCCTGCTCTCGGCTGTAATAAAGAAGTCACAGAAGTACTTCCGCACTCAGCAGGAGTATCTCGGCCATATAAACGGAATTGTCGAGGAAACATACAGCGGTCACACTGTTGTTCAGGCTTACAACAAGGAACAGGAAACTGTCGATGAGTTCTGCTCAGTCAATAATGTACTCTACAGCTCAGCTTGGAAGGCACAGTTCCTCTCGGGAATGATGATGCCCGTAATGCAGTTTGTCGGCAACATGGGCTATGCAGGAGTCGCTATCTCAGGCGGACTGCTGGCTATAAAGGGCGTTATCGGCATCGGTGATATACAGGCATTCATACAATATGTAAAACAGTTCACACAGCCTATACAGCAGATCGCTCAGGTCATAAACCAGGTACAGTCAATGGCAGCTGCCGCAGAAAGAGTTTTTGAATTCCTTGACGAGGAAGAGGAGGAGCAGTCACCTGCCGATGCTGTTATCCCGGAAAATGTCACAGGTGCAGTCCGCTTCGACCATATTTCCTTTGGTTATGATCCCGAAAAGATCATCATCGGTGATTTCAGCGCCGACGTAAAGGCAGGTCAGAAAATTGCTATCGTAGGGCCTACGGGTGCAGGCAAAACAACTATAGTCAAACTGCTGATGAGGTTCTATGATGTCAACAGCGGAACTATCAGCCTTGACGGCACGGATATCAGAAAGATACCCAGAGGCAGGCTCCGTGAGAATTTCGGTATGGTATTGCAGGACACATGGCTCTTCAACGGAACTATCATGGAAAATATCCGCTACGGTAGGCTTGATGCTACCGATGAGGAGGTCATAGCTGCCGCCAAAGCAGCCCATGCCCATCATTTTATAAAGTCACTGCCAAACGGCTACAATATGGTGCTAAACGAGGACGCAAGCAATGTATCCCAGGGACAGAAGCAGCTCCTTACAATTGCAAGAGCCATACTCTCGGATTCAAAGGTCATGATCCTCGATGAAGCTACCTCCTCTGTGGATACAAGAACCGAGCTCCTCATACAGAGCGCTATGGACAGACTTATGAGCGGAAGGACCAGCTTCATTATCGCGCACAGGCTGTCAACTATAAAGAATGCGGATATCATCCTTGTTATGAAGGACGGAGATATTATCGAGCAGGGCAGCCACGATGACCTCATTGACAAAAACGGCTTCTACGCTCAGCTTTATAATTCACAGTTTGAAAGTGCATAAGCTTCATGTCTTTCTGTAAGTGATACAAAAAGCGGCAAATTTCAACTGAAAACCATTGAATTTCAAAAAATAATATTTCACTTTCTGCGTTATGCACAAAGACAACTTCATCGTTTTGTGCAATACATCAGAATATAAATAGCCCGAAGTCAGTTGAAATACTGCTCCGGGCTCTGTTTTTTATATGAAATATAGCAAAAAAGGACTAAAGCTGTACTCTCCCATGAATACAGCTTCTCTGATCTGTCCTTTACAAAGAAATTGCCGCAGTGCGGTTATTGTGCAGATACCACACCCCGGTCATCGCTCAAATAATCAACCCAATTATTCTCGCATATATATTATAACATTTATATCTATTCTTGTCAATAGAAGCCCTGCTGTTTGTATGTTTTCAACAAATAGCAGGGCTCTTTTCTGTATATCGGGAACTCAGCTCTTTACAAGCTTTTCTGTCCTGATTATGAGTATATCATTGGTCTTTATAGTCACATCTTCTATGGGGACTATGGTCAGGCCGTTTCTGAGTATGACAAGTATCTGTATGCAGTACTTCTCGGACACCTCGCGCACGGTCTTTGACCTGAAGTCACTGTTCTTGTCCACAAGCACCTCGCCCACCTCGTTTATGTCGCTTATGCGCATATCCGAATGCTGATTCTTTGTGTACTGTTCAACAAATCCTGCACTGATGATACCTGTCGGTATGGCAACGACTCCCACACCGAGAAAGGCTATACATATCGCCATGAGCTTTCCGATGACCGTTATGGGGTATATATCACCGTAGCCTACGGTGAGCAGAGTGGAAACGCTCCACCATATTCCCGAAAAAGCATTTCTGAAGGCCTCGGGCTGTGCGTCGTGCTCTGCACTGTATATGCCCAATGAGGACGCAAGCATGAGCACTATTATTATGAAGACCGAGGATATTATCTGATTGCACTTCTCCACAAGTACCGTGGTGATTATGTGGAAGGAGTCATAATGGGCATTGACACGGAACAAATGAAGTATCCTGACCACCCTGAGCATCCTGAATACGATAAAGCCTGACAAAAAGAAGAAAGGGAGTATAGTCAGAAGATCAACGATCCCGTCAAAGGATAACAGGAACCGCCCTCTTGCCGCCAGCGGCTTTTTATCGGGATAGAGCAGATCCGCCGTCCATATGCGGAGTATATACTCCACACAGAATACGATAACAGTCATTCCCTCTATTATCCTGAATACTCCTTTAAGGCTGCTGAGCTCATCAAAGGTATCAAGAAAAACCGTGAGTATATTCAGTATTATGACCGTTACGATGAACCAGTCAAAGCTCCTGCTTATAAGATCATCCTTGTTGCCTATCTGGATAATGTCAAATATGCGTCGTCTGGATGATTTTTTCTTTATATCACTCAATTCCACTCAGCTCCCTGTATAGTTTCTGTGCATATCCGTCGGTCATGCCGCATACATAATCCGTTACAAGCATGAGCCTCAGATAAAGCTTCTCTTCCTCGCTCTTTCCCTCTGCTGCAAACTTGTATGCACGTATATAGTTCTCGGAAACAAGTCTCATTATGCGCTGTTCAATGGCAGATCCGCTGTACTCGGTATCGTATACCAGAGCTGCACGGGTAAGCTTATTCAGCAGGAATTCGTATATCTCTCCTGCCGCTATTTCGAGCTTGTATATCTCCTTTGACCTGAATACATAATTGTATGCTATCTCTCCCAGCACTCCTGCAAGAACATTGCCGCGGGAGACCGCAAGCAGCTCCCTGGGGAAAGTGCCGGCCATTATGGCATCGTAATTGTCTGTAAATCCGAAAGCCGCACATCTGAGCAGAACCCCCTGAACATATATTATCCAGCGCTGTACTGCGTTCTGCTCGGGTGAAGAAATGCCTTTTTCCAGTGCATTGGCGTAATACTCCTCAAGCTTTGCGGCTGCCTTGCTGTACTCTTCAAGCTCGCCCTTATCCGCACACTTGTCCGTATTTTTCTTCAGCTCTGCAAGCAGCTGCGGAAGAGTGATAAAGCCCTTCTTTACAGCGTCCTCAATATCGGCGGTCTTATAGGCTATATCATCAGCGGCTTCAAGTATGAAGGCAAGAGGATGACGGCAGTCAACGGCTCCTGTATTCTCCGTGATGTCTTTGTATATCTCCGTGTCGGCATAATAATACCCCATTTTCTTGTCCTTGATGTTGCCGCTGTGCTTGTTTATTCCTGTGGAGGGCACGGGATACTTTATGATTGTATTTAAAAGGGTATATGTAAGATTCATGCCGTTCTCGTCCACAAGGAAGTGAAGCTTTGTGAGCAGCCTCAGCGCCTGTGCGTTGCCCTCAAAGTTATAGAGATCATTCAGCATCTGATCGGACAGCATATCTTCAATCCTCTTTCCGCCCAGTTCCAGCTGTGGAATGTTTCGTCTGAACCAGTCGCGTATATAATCCTCGCCGAAATGTCCGAAGGGGGGATTTCCTATATCGTGCACCAGCCCCGCACATTCGAGTACACTGCATATCTTCTCAATATCCTGCCATGAAAGCTCTTCGTCCTTTTTATATCTGACCAGACTGCGGAATATCATCTGTCCCAGGGATTTGGCAAATGATGAGACCTCAAGTGAATGGGTAAGGCGTGTCCTTACGAAATCGCCCCTGTCAAGCGGAAAGACCTGTGTCTTGTCCTGAAGGCGGCGGAATGAGGCACTGCCGATTATTCTGTGATAATCCCTCTGGAACTCATTTCTCGGATCCGTACTTACCGAAGTAGTGGAAAAACCTCTTCTTCTCTTTTCACATAATAATGTTTTCCAGTTCATATCAATACTCCGTTCTGATCTTTATAGGTTTATCTATGGTCATACTGTCAGGCGTTACGTTGCAGTCATAAGCAAGAAGCTTTACTCCCGCCCTCTCCGCCTCTCTCAGTGCGTCACCGAAGGCACGGTGCGTAATATCATTTGGACGGAACTCTGTTATCTCCTTCATCTGTATCACAAAGAGAAGATAAGCTCCGAAGCCCTGACTGTGTGCCCTTATGAGCTCGCGGATATGCTTGACTCCGCGTTCTGTGGGGGCATCAGGAAATGAAGCTATACCATTGTTTTCAAGGGTAACGCCCTTTACCTCGAGATAGGAGATGCTGCCATTATCCTCAATGCGGAAATCAAACCGCGAATCTCCGAATACGCTCTCACGGCGTATATCGGCCTGCCTGCCGAACAGCTCTCCCCTGCGCAGCCACTCCTCTGCCGCATGATTCGGTATCTGCGAATCCATATTTATAAGAAGCGGAGAAGCTCCCTGACGATGCTTCTCAGCAGCCACAAGATCATATCTCGTTTTGCGCATGGGCTTATCAGAGCCTTCAAGATAGACCGTACAGCCCTCTGTAAGTATCTCCCTGCAGCGTCCCGTATTCTTCACATGGACAGTTTCCACAGCACCGTCAAGAAGAACCCGGGCTATGAACCTGTTGGGTCTGCTGATAAACTCAGCCTTCCTTATATGATGATACTTCATATTCTTTTCCGAATAACTCCTTGTATTTTTCGCGGGTACACATTATATAAAGATTTTTTTCGTCAAGTTTGTCCTTGAAGGGACGATAGGCTGTACCCGAAAAGGCTTCCGCAATATAGCTGCCCTCAAATCCCAGCTTCTCTCTGAGTACGGCTGTCTGAACGGGAGCTGTGCACACAAAGAGATCAGGCGGACCGAAGCTGCGGAAATACTCGATATCCTTCTCCATTTCCTCATCATCGGCAAGGATATGCGTTACATATGCGACATTGCCTTCCATATTGTAGTATATATTGCTGCCGAAATAGGCGTTCAGAGTAACAGGTACATCGGGATAGATGTTTGTGTCATCACTTGCCCATACTATCATTACCTTCATATTCTCCGCGTTATGCTCCCCGAGCCATGCGGCTGCGGCAGGAGCATTGTCGTAGGGCTTCATTATGTCGCTGGCATAGCTGTAAACGTCCCAGTAAACATTCATGAGCACGCATATCCCCACAGGACCGTACACGCAGAGCTTTGCAAGCTTGTCTGATATTCCCGCTTTCTTTATGACCGATATGAACTCCTCTGCCTTCACAGGACTCTTTTCAGTGGCTGTCCACATGACGAATATCACGTACATCAGGAACATTCCGTAATGATGGGGATATGCGTATATGCTCATTACGACAGAAACACAGAGATAGGGTATTATCATCTCGGCAAGCATTTTACGCTTCCTGCACACTATGAATATGACGCTCCATATTATCAGTGAAACCGCGCCTGCTCCGATAAGCTCTACCACAGAGTTGAGCTCGTTCTGTATGCTCGTAGCGTCGGAGGAAAAAGAGGTAACGAATACCTCTGAGGGTATAAAGAATATACATAAAAGCAGTACTACGGGATAGCTGTAAGTCTTTTCAAGGTGCATTGCCATGGTGTCATGCTTCGGCGCTATATCCGCCAATATCACCGCAGCCGCTGCAAGGAGAACGATATATCCAGCAGAAAGCTTCCTGTTGGCAAATATGTCGGAAATACCCTTCTTTATGTTCTTACGTGCAGCGATACCGCCGATTATGTCCGCAGCTGCTATTCCGCCTGCAAAGGCTATTCCGTAAGAATGGCAAAGACACAGAAAGATAAGCGCAAGTATATAAGGAAGGGGCTTCTCTTTCCTTTTATTATATGCCGCCGCACAGAGCAGACAGGCAAACATCAGCATAGCGTACGGTCTTGAAAGTACGCAGTAATGATAGACAATGAAAAAGCTCAGTGGCAGCAGCGCCTTTGTTATGCGGCTGAAGGGTGACTTCAGCTCAAGCATTATTATCATTGCCTCAAAAAATATGAACTGTACCGCCTTTATCGTCAGTTCATAGGGAGCTCCGAATACCGAAGCAAACTTTATGAGCATATGCCAGAGCGGCGGATGTCCCTCATAGTGGGGAATAAGGAATACAACGTCATGCCATGAGGCGTCACGTCCCACAAGGTAAGGCTGAGCCTCCTCATACCACGGTTCATGGAATACTGCTCCTATTATTGCTGTCAGTGTGAGTATCACCGTGACTGCAAGTCCGAATACAAATTCATTTTTCTTTTCAGATGTTTTTTTATTACTCATTTCGCTCTGTTCCCTTCAATTACATCCATATAATGCAGCTCTCTGTATTTTTTCGGCGTTATGCCGTTGATCTTTCTGAATACGCTAATAAATGCGCTCTGTGAAGAAAATCCCAGTGCAAAAGCTATGTCAAGGCATGAAAAATCAGAGCTTCTGAGCAGGTTTTCAGCCGTTGACACCTTTGCACGCGTGATAAAGGTCTTTATGCTCATTCCCTTTTCCTTTGAAAAAAGCTTGGATAGATATGAGGGATTGAGCCCCACCTGTTCAGCAAGAACGTTCAGTGTGAGCTCTTCATGCAGATGTTCGTAAATATAGTCTATACAGCGTCTCACATGGAGGGAGGTAACGTCTTCCTTTTTGAGAGTTCTCATGCGCTCGGCAAAGTCCAGCTGCATCTCCTCAAAGAGGTCTATTATCTTTTCCACGTCATTGAGCCTGTCTCCGCGCTGTATGTAAATATCGCTGAGGGTGTAGGCAGTGTCGTGTCCCATGCCGCCCTCTATGCAGAATCTTGCCACAAGACCTACCGCCGTCACAAAATGGTACATTATATTGCGGACAGGATCCGGAGAAAGCGTTCCCTTTCCCTCAAAAAAATTCTTCCTTATCCTGCGGAAATTGCTCTTTACTGCCTCGGTATACCCTGACTGTATGGTTCTGTATACTCTTAGTTCACGGTCATAGGGACTCCTTGTAAAGCCGTCGGTACGCTGTATATATAACCTGTAATTAAGGTCTCTGTCTGTTTTCATATATGCACCTCCCCTGTGCTTCTGACCGGAAATTGTTGTATTTCTATTATATCCTATTTTTGACAGAAAAGCAATATTTCTGATATAATTTGCCCTGCGATTTAAATATAATAATCACAATGAAAGAAACAGAAATGAAAGATACGCTTCACAAGGAGGCATCACTATGGCAAAGGCCAACGATCTTACGCAGGGAAAGGTTTCAAGCCTTATTCTGAAATTCTATTTTCCCATGCTGCTCACCAATATGCTCCAGCAGATGTACAGTATCGCCGATACCGCCATCGTAGGCAAGGGACTTGGCGATAACGCCCTTGCAGCTGTTGGAAATATGTCGTCACTGACTTTTCTTATATTCGGTTTTTCCATGGGACTTGCCAACGGCTTCTCGGTCATAACCGCACAGAGCTTCGGCGCCAGGGACTACTCAAAGCTCAGACGTGCTGTGGCTTCTTCGGCTACTCTGTGTTTCATAATAGCTCTGCTGCTCACTGCGCTGAGCACGGCGCTGCTGAAGCCAACTCTTCATCTGCTGCGTACAGATGAGGCCATAATGCACGAGGGACTTGTATACGGCTACTTTGTTTTCGGCGGCCTTACCGCGACCATTGCCTATAACCTCTGCTCATGCATACTCAGAGCTCTCGGTGACAGCAAAACTCCCTTCATCGCCATTATCATATCAACAGCTGTGAATATATGCCTGGATCTGTTCTGTATTTTCGTTCTGAAAACAGGTGTGGAGGGAGCTGCCATAGCTACCATATTCTCTCAGATAGTCTCAGCCTTCATATGCCTGCTAAGGATACGCAGGATAGACGTACTGAATATCACAAGGGAGGATTTCCGTCCTGATGCAGCTCTTTACGGCGAACTGTTCAAAAACGGTCTTCCTATGGCTCTCATGAATTCCATAACCGCTGTGGGCTGTATGGTAATACAGTATTTCGTAAACGGCCTCGGCGTTGCATATACTACCGCTTACTCCGCTTGCAGCAAGTTCCTCAATCTCTTTATGCAGCCTGCCTGCACTGCCGGATTTGCAATGTCCGCATTCACCAGCCAGAACTACGGTGCAAAGAGATTTGACCGTATCCGCGAAGGACTCCGCGTGTGCCTTGTCATTGCAACTATCGCATATGTGGTTCTCGGCTCCGTCATGGTATTCTTCCCCGGAGCTCTTGCAAGGATAATGGTCAGCGGCGCAGAGCCTGTGGCTATTGCCGGTACCTATCTTCCCGTCTGCGGCATTTTCCTTTTCGGAGTAGACTACCTCTTCGTATTCCGCAACGGCTGTCAGGGGTTCGGCAAGCCCCTTATCCCCATGATCTCGGGAATTACCGAAATGGCTCTCAGGATCGGTGTAATCGCGCTCCTCATTGGCACTGTGGGATTCAGGGCAACTGCTTTCGCAGAGGCTTCCGCATGGATAGGAGCTCTCATACTCAATATGTCGGCATTTGAATACACTCTCAGGAAAAACCTCGGTAAACCCGTGATCCATCACAGGAGAGTAAAAAACGCTGCCTGATCCCCGACTGCTTCTCAGTCGAAATATACACCCAATTCCATTTCTCACTCAGCTGTCTGCTTCACCGCAGACAGCACTTTTTTTGAAAAAAACAGTCCTCCGTTTTCACGAAGGACTGTATCAGAACTTTCTTTTGCAATTCAAATTATCTCGTAAGCGAGCTTACATAAGCATTTCATTTTTCATAGGTTATTACAACTTCAGTCTCTGTAGTAATACTAAAACTTCCTTCAACCGTTGTCTGAATGCTTTTCTGCTCCATATAGGCTTTCTGCTGCTGAGCTGCCTGTTCATTGATGATATTATCTATTTCTTCATCCGAAAAAACTGCTTCAACTGACATATCTCCTTCGAGCCTGCTGTTATGCACCGTTATTGTATGCTCACCGTCATTAGTTTCAATTACGGCGTCAAATTTGGGATCTGCCTGCGATGAGAACATCATAAAATTTGTGAAAGGAATATATACCCTCATACGTCTTTTGGCGTCTGGGAAGGCAGGAGTAAATATATCCCCCATATAAGCTTCGTTGCCTATCTTTATCCTGTGTATATCATTTGTCATATACACTGTAGAATTGGCAAGTACATAAGGCTCATAGTATCTCACACCAAAGAGGTCGTCGGCTTCTTCCTTACCAAAAAAGTTGGTCTTTACGAATTCCGAACCGCTTTCCGCCGGCATATCATTGCTTCCGTCAAATCTTAACGAACGCTTCCACATCTTTCCGGATACAGGCAGCTCATAATGGATCACATCATAAGTATCCCCGCCGTTGTTCAGAGATGTTGTCAGAATATCATAAAGATACTTTTCAGTGTTTTCAACATCTTTAGAGTACAGGACCTGGGTATTCAGTTCGGCTATACATGTGTCGTCTTTATAAAAACAGTCGAAATCAAAGGAAGCTACACATACGTTTTTGCCGTCTTTATCTGTAAGGAAGCCGTATTTATCCGGGGTGAAATTTCCTTTTACAGCATTAATCGCCTCATCATTATTTCCGAATATGTGATCGTATTTCAGCTGCTTTATATCATCCTCAGTAAATTTTGCAGCCGACTCGGCTGCTGCTATGAAGTTCTCGCTGCTGTAATCCCCGGCATACTCTACCGCATATACCTGATTTGTAAGTGTATCGTTTATCTTCCGCACAAATATGCGGACATTTGTATCATTATCTATATCATTGAAGGGACAGCTGAAAAAAGGTGTTACAAGTACGTCAGCAATTATATACTGCTTCAGCGGCATATCATAGACTTCGTAGGTATTCTTTCCGGTCTCGTTTTTTATCTCAGCAACGATGTTTCTGAATTGTGCGTCGTCGTTTCTGCGGATATTTGAAAGAAACTCCTGCACAAATACCGTTTTCGGAAGTATACCCACACATATCACTACTGCAGTAGCAGCGGCTGTCCATTTGAGTATGGGTACTATCCTCCGTTTGCCCGTAACGTTCTCAAGGTCGCTTACGGTAAACTCGCTGTCGGAAAAATCCGAATCTGTTTCAGGAAAAGCTCTTGAGGAGATCTTATCGAAACAATCTACATTTGAAGACAGCTCTTTCATTTTTTCCCTGAGCTTCTTCTCGAATTCGGGATCTCCTTTGATATTTTTATCTTTCACTGATCTTCACCTGCCTTTTCCTGTAATATGATGATCGCTTTTTTATACCTTGATTTTGCCGTTGTTTCCGGGCATTTCATTACCTTTGCTATCTGCTTGAACGTAAGCTCGGCACAGCATTTCAGTATCACTGTCTGCCTCTGTACGTCATTGAGATATTTCAGGAGCTGATTTATGTAAATACTGTCCTCGACAGTCTTTTCAGTCTCGCCGTAGCTTTGTATGATATTATCCGCAAGGTCTCTTTTGTATCTGCGGCGAAACTCCAGTGCAACGTTGCGCGCTATTGTAAGGATAAAACCTTTGCCATCTCCTTTTTTTGCTGAAAAACGTTTTACCTGAGTAAGTCTGACAAAGGTCTCTGTAACACAATCCTCCGATAAATGATAATCAGATGTTATTCCGAAGGCCACTGCAAAAACGTTGTCCTTGAACATGGTGTAAAGTCTGCTGAGGCTCTCCTTTGAAGTCGGGCAGCTTATTATAAGCTCATTCACGGTATTATCCGCTTCAGGTGCTGTCCTTTCATGGGAAAATACAGTAAAAATCGCTCCGTCACCTCCGCTTATATAATGTGTTTCGGCATCCATATTATCACTCCTTTCCGTTTTCCCCGATACAGGCCATTTTCCTGACCTGCAAGCTCTTACGGGGATACGTTTTATGAAAGCTTTCATAAATAAGTGATTTCAGAAGCCGAAAAAGACGATATTATCTCAAAAAATTTTTCAAAATCGTTAGTATTATAAAACAGCGTTTATAAAGGCTTTTCAGTTTACTCTGAAAAGCCGCTGATACTGTAATTATATCATTCGGGCTAAAAAAAATCAAGAAAATTTCTCATAACTCTTGACAAATGCGGAATAATGTGGTATATTAAACATATGAACAGTTGTTCATATGTTGTAAGAAAGGACAGTGAGTATATGGAAAGATACTTTTCTGTTGATAATCTTGACTGCGCACACTGCGGCGCTAAAATAGAAGAAGCCATAAACAAGCTTGAAGGCGTAGAATCCGCAGTTCTCAATTTTCCTTTAAAGAAGTTCAGAATAAGCGGAGACATCACAGATGAGCTTATCGCTAAAATCAATCAGACAGCAAACTCTATTGAAGCAGGCGTTGTTATCACTGCTATCGAGGAGAAGCAGCACAGCAGACGCAGACGCCATGAGCATGAACATCACCATCATGAAGAATGTAACTACGGACATGACCACGGACACGAACATCATCACGATGAATGCAGCTGCGTCCATGACCACGGGCATGAACATCATCACGATGAATGCGGCTGTGAGCACGGACACACTCATGAACACAGCGAAAAAAGCAGTCTCAGAAATGAGATAATTCCGCTTATCACAGGGGTTATACTCTTTGCAGCTGCTGTTATCAGCAGCAGACTAACGGATATCAAGCCTCTTACCGTCGCTCTGTATGCAGGCGCTTATCTTACTCTGGGATATAATGTTCTTATCGCTACATTCAAAAACCTTAGCAGAAAGAACTTCTTTGACGAGAATTTCCTTATGACAGTTGCTACCGCAGGCGCTTTTGCTCTCGGAGAATACGCCGAGGCTGTGGGAGTTGTATTGTTTTTCCGCATAGGCGAGCTTTTTGAGGACTACGCTGTTTCCAAGAGCCGAAAGGCTATCACGGATGTTGCTTCTCTCAAGGTCGAGGAAGCCGATATCCTCATAGACGGCGAATTCAAAAAGATTAGTTCTGACGAAATAGAGATCGGAGACATTCTGCGCATAAAGCCCGGCGAACGCATTGCTGCCGATGGTGTGGTTGAGACAGGCAGTTCGAGAATAGATACCTCAGCTATCAACGGTGAACCCGTTCCTGTCAATGTTAACAAAGGTGACAAGGTACTATCGGGGTGCATCAACCTCTCAGAGACCTTTAATCTCCGTGTAACTGCTGCCGCATCAGACTCTATGATCTCCAAGATCGCAAGAGCCGTCGAAGACGCATCCTCCTCAAAACCAAAGATCGACAGGTTCATCACGCGCTTTGCAAAGGTATATACTCCCATTGTTCTTACAATAGCCCTCCTGACTGCAATTACACCTTCAGTCATTACGGGCGAATGGAGCAAGTGGGTATATTCCGCACTTACCTTCCTTGTTATCAGCTGTCCCTGCGCACTGGTGCTCAGCGTGCCTCTTGCGTACTTTTCAGGTATCGGCGCTGCTTCAAAGCTGGGTATACTCTTCAAGGGTGGCAATGCTGTGGAGGCTCTCGGAAAAGTCAAGGTCATAGCCTTCGATAAGACAGGTACGCTTACAAACGGAGTGTTTACCGTTACAGAAGTAAGCTCCTGCGGCGGAATGAGCAACGAAGAGCTGCTCGCCGTATGCGGCAGCTGCGAGCAGAACTCCACTCACCCTGTGGCGGAAAGTATCGTGGACTACTGCATAGGTAAGAATATCAGCCTTTATGATACCGAAAAAAGCTCTGAGCTTGCAGGAAAAGGCGTTTCGACTATACTTCGCGGGAAAAATGTGCTTTGCGGCAATGAAAAGCTTATGGCCGAAAACGGCATAAATGTGCCCGAAGCTGCTGTCTGCGGAAGTGTGGTATATGTAGCCGTTGATGGCGTCATACAGGGCAGGATCATTGTTTCAGACACTATTAAAAAGTCATCCGCAGCAGCTGTTTCACAGCTGAAGGCTATGGGTATCAGGACTGCAATGCTTACAGGCGATAAATCAGAAAACGCCGAAGCAGTAGCAAAGCAGCTGGGTATTGACAGCTTCAGCGGTGATCTGCTCCCTGACGGAAAGCTTGAGGAAATAGAGCGTATCCGCGGAGAAAACGGCGCTGTAATGTTTGTGGGAGACGGCTTCAACGACGGGCCGGTCCTTGCCGGTGCAGATGTGGGCGGAGCTATGCAGAGCGGCTCAGATCTTGCACTGGAAGCAGCTGATGCTGTATTCATGAATTCAGAGCCCGAGGCTGTTGTAAGGTCAAAAAGAATAGCCGACAAGACATTGCGCATATCCTATGAAAACATAATCTTCGCACTGGCGGTCAAGGCGGCAGTGCTTCTGCTGGGACTTTTAGGACATCCCAATATGTGGCTGGCGGTATTTGCTGACTCCGGTACTGCAATGCTGCTTATCCTCAATTCCGTAAGGATACTCAATACAAGAAAATACAGATGAGCAAGAGAGGCTTTCTTCAGGAAGCCTCCTCTACAATTTTTACTGTTTTTTTCAACAGATATATTTAATTATAAACATATTGTCGAATTTGATGTTGATAACTCTCCGCTTCCCGGCATTATATTCTGCAATAATAATCGAGGTGATATGATGAAAGTACTGCAAATATCGGAATACAGCCATTTTATCAAGAATGCAAGGGAGCTTCCCTTCGGAAGGGTATATCCGCTGTCCGTTGCAGAGGGATTTCAGAGCGGTATGATATACAGCTCCGCAAACTGTGTGTTATTCCGACACAAATACAATTATTCTTATATATGGGGTACTCCCGGCGAAACTCAGCTCCGAAGCATATATGAGCTGATAATAAACAGCGGAATGAAGCTTATGTTCGCTGATGCACATATTTGCAGCCTGTTTTCGGAATGGGGCGGCGTAACTCTCATACCGCGAAATAATTACAGCTATCCACATGACTCTGCCCCAAAATTCGTTCTTCCTGAGGGCTTTTCCGTAAAAGACATTGACAACGGGCTCTTTGACAGGCTGAAAGGCAGAGTGACTCCTTCCCTTTTCTGGGATGATCCCGAACAATTCAGAAAATACGGCAAGGGTATCTGCATAATGCACGGCGATGAACCCGCTTCATGGGCTTTCACAGCAGGCGTCAGCAGTGAGGAATGTGACATAGGCATTGAAACAGCAGAGCCTTTCCGTCACCGCGGACTTGCTTATGCAGCAGCTTCTGCTTTAATAAGTGAAATACTCCCGAAAAAACGTCCCCTATGGTCATGCCAGCAGTCAAACAGGGGCTCTGCCTGTATAGCGGAAAAGCTGGGATTTGTAAAAACATACGAGTACATTATGATAAGAAAAGCAGACTGAGCTTCCTTCAGTCTGCTGCCCTTAGCAGAAAAAGTGGTTTACCGAGCCTGAAATTACGGGCTCGGTAATTTTATGCCGTGATTTAGCCCGATATTGCTCCCCTTTGAGAGCTTTTTCTGTAACTCTTTCCCGCTCCGAAGCATATAATAACAAGAAAGGAGTGATGTTATGGAAAATGCCGAGATAACCGCACTTGCCGTGGTAGCCTTCATTGCCGTTCTGGAGATATGCTGCTTTTTCATATGCTCAAGGCTCCGCGGAAAGAGCTACCCTCTTTGCACTGTACTGCCTATATTTGCAGAAGATGATGAGCTGGAAAGGCGCCTTGAATACATAGGCACTCTCATAGAGGACGGAAGCTCCTGCGTGGAAACCCTTATCCTTCTTGACTGCGGAGGAAGTGACGGGCAGATCGAGCTTTGCAGAGAATTCTGCTCTCATTTCCGCTCTGCCGAGCTGCTGGCTCAGGAGGATATTGAAGACGCCATGAGAAGATTTATTCACCTCTCATAACAGATTTATCTTACAAAAAGGAAAATTCTTCACGCGGCTGTTGCTTTTTATACAACTTTATGTTATAATGTAAGATGTATTTTTATGTGCAGAGGTGAAAACGGTGGAGCATGAGGTCCTTCACATAGAGGGCACTGTGGAAGATGTCCTGTTCAAAAATGAAAATAACGGCTATATCGTTCTGGACCTCGACGCAGGCGGCGAGCTCATAACCGTTGTGGGAGAGCTGGGCGACATCGAGGAGGGTGAAGGCCTTATACTCGAGGGAAGCTATATCACACATCCGCGGTTCGGCACTCAGTTCAGTGCGGTATACTGCGAAAGGAAACTCCCCGAAACTGTTGTAAACATCGAAAAGTACCTCGCCTCGGGAGCTGTAAAAGGAATCGGTCCCGGACTTGCAAAAAAGATAGTGGACGTATTCGGTGAGAGGACTCTCGACATTATGGAGAATGCCCCCTTCCGTCTGGCCGAGATAAAGGGTATATCACCTAAAAAATGCGATGAGATAGCCGCTGAGGCTCAGAAGCTTTTCTGCCTGAGAAATCTCATGTCTTTTCTGTCGCAGTATGAGGTAAAGTCCCGCTTTGCCATGAATACCTACAGGAAATACGGATCGGACGCTATGACGCTGCTTCGACTCAATCCTTATCTGCTCTGCGGCGACTATATTGAACTCGATTTCGCAAAAGCAGATACAATTGCTCACGATATGCACATAGCCCGCAATGACAACAAGCGTATAACAGCGGGAGTACAGTACATACTCCGCGCCAACGGCGGAATAGGTCATACCTGCCTGCCTCTGGAGGTGCTGGCAAAAAAGACTCAGGACACCCTCGGCATCACCGAAAGCGACTTTTACAGCGCATACAACGCCGCTATCGAAGATAACGAGCTCTTTGAATATGTAAAGAACGAGATAGAATTCGTATATCTCCCCGATTACTTCTACGCGGAAAGCTTCATTGCAGACAGGATACACGTACTCAGGGATTTCTCCTCTCCCGAGGACTTCGATTACGATCTCCTTATAGATATCGAAGAGGAAGAGCATAACATAAAATACGAAAAGCTACAGCGGCAGGCTATAACCACCGCTGTTTCACGGGGACTAATGGTGCTGACAGGCGGTCCAGGTACAGGTAAGACCACCACCCTGAACGCTATGATCTCTATATTCGAAAAAAAAGGCATGAAGGTGCTGCTTGCAGCTCCTACGGGAAGAGCCGCCAAGCGTATGTCCGACCTGGCAGGCTGCGAGGCAAAGACAATACACCGTCTCCTTGAAGTTGTATACGACTCGGGAGACAGACTGACATTTGCTCATAATGAGAATAATCCCCTGGACTGCGATGTGCTCATCATAGATGAGATGTCAATGGTAGACGTAGTACTTTTTGAGAAGCTGCTCAGGGCGGTACGCCTCGGGTGCAGGCTCATTATGGTGGGCGACAGCGATCAGCTGCCGTCAGTAGGCGCAGGAAATCTTCTGGGAGATATTATCGACAGTAAGATAGTTCCCGTTACAGAGTTGAAGGAGATCTTCCGTCAGGCTCAGAAAAGCTGCATAGTCACCAATGCCCATAAGATAGTCGCAGGAGAATACCCCGACCTCACCCGTAAGGACAGCGACTTTTTCTTCTTCAAGCGCACCGATTATCAGCAGGCACTGAAGCTTATCGTCGATCTGGCAAAGACAAGGCTCCCCAAAGCTTACGGCTACTCCCCCACCGAGGATATTCAGATACTCACCCCTTCAAAAAAAGGCGTCACGGGTACCGTTGAGCTGAACAAGCTGCTTCAGGACGAGCTCAACCCACCTGCTAAAAACAAACAGGAGAAAAAGGGCTATGTCTATACCTACCGCGAAGGTGACAAGGTCATGCAGACACGTAATAATTACGACATTACATGGTCAAAGGACGGCGAACAGGGCGCAGGTATCTTCAACGGCGACATCGGCCGCATAATAAGCATCGACAACAGAAGCTCCCTTGCCGTTATCGACTTTGACGGCAGGAAGGCTACATATACCTTTGATCTGCTTTCACAGGTGGACTTGGCTTACGCAGTAACCGTACATAAAAGTCAGGGCTGCGAATTTGAAGCTGTGATACTCCCTATCATGGGCGGCTTCGATAAGCTGTGCTACAGGAACCTCCTGTATACAGCGGTCACAAGAGCAAAAAAGCTCCTTATACTCATAGGTACAGAGGAGCATATAAATAAAATGGTAGACAACAACAAGCGCACAAGGCGTTACACCTGCCTGCGCCATATGCTTTCAGGGAAATCTAAGACAAGCTCTCCCTTCGGGCAGTAAGAAAGGAAGATAAAAATGGCAAATACAGACATCGGTATTGATCTGGGCACCTCAAATATCGTTATGACCATGGGAAACAAGGGCGTTGTGCTCAGCGAGCCCTCGGTCATCGCATACAACACAAGAACGGAAAGAGTGCTTGCCGTCGGTAAAGAAGCCTATGAAATGATAGGCAGAAATCCCGACTATATCGCTGTTAAGCGTCCCATAAGCGAGGGCGTGATCTCCGATGACGACCTCACCCACAGCATGATACGCGAATTCATACTCAAAGTAACAGGCAGACAGCTCATGAAGCCGCGTATAGTTATATGTATCCCGTCTTTCATAACCGACATCGAGAGCCGTGCCGTGGTAGATGCCGCAAAGAGCGCAGGTTCAAGGCAGGTATACCTCATACAGGAGCCTATTGCTGCTATGATAGGCGCAGGCGTCAATATCACCAAGGCAAAGGGACATATGATCGTTGATATTGGCGGCGGTACTACAGATGTTGCAATAGTTTCCATGAACGGCGTTGTCACCTCCCATACCGTCAAGGTGGCAGGAAACTCCATAGACCGTTCCATAATAAAGTATATGCAGAACAAATACAAGCTTCTCATAGGTGAAAGAACCGCCGAGAAGGTAAAGATAGAGCTCTGCAACCTCTACGATCCCAGTGACGAGATGACTTACCTCGTAAAGGGAAGAAGTCTCCTCAAGGGACTCCCCGCTCAGGTGCTCCTCAGCGAAACAGAGCTTTTTGAGGCCATTGAGGACGATACTTTCACTATCATGGAGGCTATAAGAAAAGTCCTCGAGGACGCTCCCCCGGAGCTTGTAGGAGACATCTATGATAACGGCCTCCTGCTCACAGGCGGCGGCGCTCTGCTGGGCGGACTTACTCAGCTTATAAAGCGTACTCTCGGCATAAGCTGCAATATCGCAAAGGACTCGATAAACTGCGTTGCCAAGGGCACAGGCATGGCATTCGGAAGAATGACTACCCTCCTGGACGGCTTTGAGGCTGCTACAGTCTATAAGTACAGATAAAACTATAAAAACAGCTCTTCTCATATGAGAAGAGCTGTTTTGTATCCGATTGCCCGACTCGTGATAATGCACCTATAACTATAATTACGGATTGACTTTAAAAAACAAGTGTGATATAATTATACAGTAAAAATATTTTTTATGGAGGTCTCTAACAATGGGAATGTTTGACAAGCTTATAGCAAACCTTAAATCCAGCAAGAAAACCATCGTCTTCACTGAGGGAAGCGATCCCCGTATCCTCTCCGCAGCTGACAGACTTATCAAGGAAAACCTCATGGGCGTTATCCTCTGCGGAAACGTTGACGAGGTAAAGGCTGCTGCAAAGAACGGCGGCTTCAATATCGACAGCGCTGAGATCCTTGATCCTGCTACATATCCCGAAATGGACGCTCTCGTAGCTCAGATGTTTGAGCTCAGAAAGGGCAAGATGACTGAGGATGAGTGCCGTGCAGCTCTGGCTAAGTCCAACTATTTCGGTACTATGCTCGTTAAGGCAGGAAAGGCAGACGCTCTTCTCGGCGGTGCTACATACTCCACAGCAGATACAGTAAGACCTGCTCTCCAGATCATCAAGACAAAGAAGGGCTCAAACCTCGTTAGCTCTTCATTCATCCTTTTCCGTGAGAAGGACGGCAAGGAAGAAAAGATCGCTATGGGCGACTGCGCTATCAACCTCAGCTATGAGGATACAGTTGACAAGGAGGGCAATGTAGTTCTCACAGGTGCAAGAAAGCTTGCTGAAGTTGCTGTTGAGACTGCAAAAACTGCTGATTTCTTCGGAATTGATCCTAAGGTAGCTGTTCTCAGCTTCTCCACATACGGCTCAGGTAAGGGCGGCACAGTTCAGCTCAGCCACGACGCTGTTATCGAAGCAAGAAACATTGATCCTAACCTCGTTATCGACGGTGAGTTCCAGTTCGACGCTGCTGTTTCAGCAGAAGTCGCTAAGACAAAGTGCCCTGACTCAAAGGTCGCAGGACAGGCTAACACATTTATCTTCCCTCTTATCGAGGCAGGTAATATCGGCTACAAGATAGCTCAGAGACTCGGCGGCTACGAGGCTTACGGACCTATCCTTCAGGGACTTAACGCTCCTATCAATGACCTTTCAAGAGGCTGCAACGCTGACGAAGTTTACAAGATGGCCATAATCACAGCTGGTATGGCATAATCAATGCGAAGCATTGATTACTAATTCGGATTTATAAAAAATCGGGACTGCTTTATACAGTCCCTTTTTTGTTATTCATTTATGTTCGGGTCATAATTATCGCTTTCGGGTACTCCGTAAAGCTTTTCTTTAGCTTCGCTTATACGCCAGCCATTCTCAGTCTTGACGATAGTGAACTTTGTTTCATAAACATAATCAGGAGCAACATCTAAATCTGTATGGCTTCTTGTGGTGATTATATTTCCGTTCTCGTCAAACTCGCCCTTTACTTCGTCGTCATTCCATTTGTACAGCCTGTCACTGGTATCACAAGTCTCTGTATTAACGTAGTATCCGTCATCTGTGGTAAATATCAGAGTCGTGTAATCCATATCCTCTTCCTTTGCACAGGCGCAAGCATCAAGGACTGTTTTTCCAAGTTCTGCATCACAGACCTCATAACAGCGTTTTTCCAGATCCTCCCATGTAGGGTATCTCTTATCGGTAACACGATAAAAGTCCCTTGTTATCTCATCTCCGCCGTAAGAAGTTATTGTTTTGGTTACAACAGCCGACCTGTCTACTTCAAGAGTTCTTCCGTGAATATCAAATAAGCACTTCATCCAATCATCGGTCAGCTCCTTAGCGATAGCATCAGCGTCAACTTCCTCTGCCGGAGCAGTTTCCTCAACAGCTTCTGTTACCTCCTCTGTAACTGCTTCGGTAGTTTCGGTAATGTTTTCCTCCACCTCTATCGCAGGCGTCCAGCCGCTGCGGCTTATAAATGCCATACTGCCGCCTATACCTGCAACGAGAAGCACAGCCGCTGCTGCAATACTTACGACCTTGTAACATTTAGGTTTGCGGTATTCTTCAACTCCCGATACCTCAGCAGCGTTATTTTCATTCTTTTCATTTATATCATACTTTCTTTTACTCATGGCATATAACCTCTCTTTCTGCGCATCTTTGAGGACGGGATGCTCCTTGGAGAGTCTGTCTGCTATGTTGCTGTCAACCTTGAATATATCATCTTTACTCACTGAAATCCCTCCTCCGTGATACCTGCTCCGCTAAGCAGTTTCCTGAGCTTTTTTCTCGACCTGCTGAGTCTTTTCTGCACAGCAATGTCGCTCAGTCCTACAAGCAAAGCTATCTGTCTTGTTTTCATTCCGTAATAATAGAAGTAAATGATGATAGACGAATCAGGCTCGCCAAGGCTGTTAACACAGTCCAGCACTGCCTCACGAAGAGCCGATCTATCAGCATCTTCCTCAACTCCCGTATCCGAGGATAACTCACTTACGCTCTCCGACTCGATAGATACCGTTGTATCCGTTTTAGGAGAAAGCCGCCTGAAATAGCTTATAGCAGTACGCTTTGCTATTGTACCTATTATGCCTTTCAGCTCTCCGTCCATTCCTGTATGGCTGTCGAGATAACGGAATACTGCCGCAAACGTATCGCTCAGGCACTCGTCCGTGTCCTCACTTGTACCGCAGCCTTTAAGCTTATTGGCGCATATGGCATAGACATATCCGCAGTACACGTCAAACAGCGCTCGTCTTCCCTCCTCGGGAGACTGCTCCATTATACGGTGAAGCTCCTTGTCTGTCATCATTTCACCCCTTTGAATGCATTCATATATTACACTCGCTTTGTGATATATTTTTCTGACCTGTTTATAAAAACTCAGGGAGAAACTTTTTATCAAGTCTCTCCCTCAGTAATATATTCATTTTCGCCTTAACATTTCAGCAACTTCCTCCACACTGCATTTATAGTCTCCGTCACCATTGCGCTTATATGTTCCTGTATATACACTTCCGCCTGTATAAATCGGCTCTTCCCCTTTTTTTAGCTTTGGCACGGTTATTACAATGATATGCTTGCCTTCTATGCGCTTTATCTGAACATCATCGTTAGTAAGTATATTTCTGCTCACCTTGCGTTTGTCATTGATTATATCCCAGAAATCACTGAGAAGCCACTCGGGATCCGGCAAATCAACAGGGTGGAGGGACTTGTCCTCACGCTCCTCTACTCCGAGAAGTATTATCCCGCCCAGAGTATTGGCAAAGGCGGAATAGGTCTCCCACAGGCTTTCCGGCAGTCCGCCTGTTGCCTTTTTTGCCTCTAATCTGTTGTTTTCCTTGTACCTCTCTATATTGGACAAGTCGATCATTACTGCACCTCCCTTTTATAGCTTATATATTACAATCACACATTCAGTTTGTACTGAATTGTGCGGTCATGTCCTCTTCACTCTGCGAAGTACCTGCGTTAAATTCTGAAAACGCCTCTATATAGCTGCTTGCGAGAGCATCTGTGTCTATATCGGGAAGGTCTGTTTCCTTCTTTGTTTTTCCGGCAAGAAAAGAAAAAAACAAGTACAGTGCAATAAGGACGAGCAGAAGGACATACAATACCTGCCTTCCGCTTTTGCGGCTTGTCTCAGCCGTCTTGATAACAGGTCTCAGGTTCATAATATCTCCTTTATATTAAATGCAGGATACCGAATGATAGCTAATAACTTAGCCCCGTCATGACCTGACGGGGCATTTAAAGCGCCTGACTGGAATCGAACCAGCGCACACGGCGTCGGAGGCCGATGCTCTATCCCCTGAGCTACAGGCGCATATTTAAAGCTACTATATAATTATATCAAAAACTCTTGAAATTTGCAAGCGTTTGTGATATAATTATAAAAAATAAATTAGGAGGGAACGTTTTGGGGGACTACATTTATCTGATAGTTGCGCAGACAGGTACAAAGCCCGCACGATTCTTCAAATTTCTTACAAAAAAGCCATATAATCACGTTTCTCTTTCAGGGGATATACAGCTTTCGGAGATGTATAGCTTCTGCCGTACATATCGTCCGTTTCCACTCCCCGCAACCTTCAATAAAGAGACCGTCGGTCAGGGTACTCTGGGGCAGTTTCAGAATATTCCCTGTGAGATATATCGCATAAGTGTTTCACCGGAACAAAAAGAAGCATACAATAAGATCATTAACCATTTCGCAGTCCACAGGAAGGTCTTTTCATACAATCTTCTCGGACTTCTGGCAGTTTATTTCAATATTGAATGGAAACGTGAACGCAGCTTTGTCTGTTCTCAGTTCGTTGCTTATACTATGGACAAGATAGGCATACCTCTGGAAAAAGCCTTCTCCCTTTATACTCCCGATGATTTCAGAAGCTTTCCGGGAGCAGACCTTATTTACAAAGGTGAGCTAAATACATTCTATTATACAAGACAATCAGAACTTTACACATAATGATATGACATAAGCCGCAGCCCTTATCTCGTCAGGCGAGAGCAGATATGCTCCGCAGTAAGCCTTGCTTGCCGGAGCTATGCCCGATGTACCGAACTCAGAATGATGTCCGAGTATATCAAGCTCTGCTTTTCCGTCACTGATAACAAGTCCTGCGGGAACTATGCTCTCACTGTTGATTCTGTTATAGGAATTGGCATAGGAATTTATAAACATCCATGAGCCGAAGCTCAGAAGCAGGTACAGGAAGGCTGCTCTGAGGGCGGCTTTTTTCTTTTTTCTGCGCATTTTTTCACCTCTTCATGGAATTCAGCAGTTCTCCCAGAGATCTGCCAATGAGCTGTCCCGAGTACTGCGACTGTTCAAGAGTATTTCCGTGGGAGCCCACTTCTATGAGCAGGCTACCGTTGGTAAGATCCTGATTATAGTGTCTGTAATCAAACAATACAGGTCTGGTGAGTCCGGGATGATCGGATTCCAGCTTCTGCTGGAGAGTGCAGGCAAAATGAAAGTTTTCCATATAATCAGGCATACCGAGAGTCCCGTCATCGCAGCCTGAAATTATCATCACCTGCGAAGCCTCCCTGCCGTTCTCCTCAACAAAGGGCTGATAAGCGGTCTCATCTGCTGAAATAGCATCCCTGTGTATATCAAGAACGACCTTAATACTCGGGTATTTCTCAAGGATGGGCATTATGGTTTCACGGCTTCTACCGTAGGAACCGTTATAGGAGGGATAATCATGTACGGCAGGCGTATGAATCACACCTATGCCCTGTGCCTCCAGCTCAGCCTGAATGGCATCCCCTACCATTACCACGTTTTTGGTATTGTCGGTAGTGCGGTAATTGAAGCTGCTGTCGTAATTGTCCCTGATAAACGGCTCATAGCTCTCTGTGGTATGGGTATGATAGATAAGAACAAGCGGCTCATCTGTATCCTCAACGGTAAAATTCGGCAGATATCCGCTCTCACGGATAAGAGTCTCGTTGGGTATATCAGTCTTGTTATTGACCTGACCTCCGCCTTCAAGGTCAAAGAAGGAGCTGCCGCTGTACCTTCCGTAATTCACGCGGACGATCTCTCCGTCGGTATTCCATACCTGAGGGTATGGCTTTTCACCTGCATCATCTGCCTCCATATCAAGAGGAGACGGAAGTCTCAGGAGCTCGCTGTTCCCGCTCTCGTCCTCAGCTCCGTAGCCCTCGGAAAGCACAACACCGCCGAGAAGCTCATCCTCTCTGATTATTCGGCTCACTATCTCGCTGTCGGTACTTATGTGAGGAGCCTCAGCACTGTCAGTACTGCTCAGAAGCAATCTGTCCGCCCCTTTCACCGCCCTTTTTACATATACCGTTCCCTTTGCCGCAGATGCGACCATAACAGGCAGCATAACGGCTGCAAAACATCTTGCTGCACCTTTTATCCTTCTGCGTTTTCGACGTGTCATACACTCACCTCACAGCTTTTTCCTCTGAGATAAGTATATTCGCCTGCCGCAGCAGGTATGTCCGAAAAATACGGCATTTTCCGACAATATCTCACATAGTATATACAGAGGTGATGACAATGTACGGAAGTATCAGGCTCTGCAGAAAAATGTTCGGAGTCCTTGCTGCTGCGGCAGTAATATTTATAATTGCGGCTGCATTTCTCGGTATAAGGACTGTGTCGGCAGAGAACAGCGGCGAGAAGCCTGTCCCCCTGTCTGTAATAATGTACCACAGCGTTTGCGGAAGGCCGCCCTCGGCATATTCAGTAACTCCGCAGCAGCTGGAAGCAGACCTGAAATGGCTCAGTGATAACGAATTTACCGCGGTAAGCGCACAGCAGCTCATAGAATATACCCACGGACAAGGTCAGCTCCCGTCAAGGCCTGTGCTTATCACTTTTGACGACGGGTTCTACAATAATCTATCCCTTGCACTGCCGCTGCTTGAAAAATACGATATGTGCGCCGTTGTATCTATTGTTGGCAGATATACCAATGATTATGCAGCTGCCGATCCCCATGCAGACAGCTATTCCTATCTGACATGGCAGGATATTTCACAGCTGGTTGCCTCGGGAAGAATAGAGATAGGCAGCCATACCTATGATATGCACTCCGACAGCGGCAGACAAGGCTGTTCAAAGCTTTCCGGAGAAACCTCAGAGGAGTACGCATATCTGCTGCAAAATGATATCGGACTGCTCAGGACCGAGCTCCACCGCAACTGCGGTATCGTTCCTGCTGTATTCGCCTATCCCTTCGGAGCTCTTAGCCGCGAAAGCCTTCCCGTACTTCGTGACAGCGGCATACTCATGACTCTGACCTGCCGCGAAGGCGTCAATCTCATAACTCGTACCCCTGACTGCCTGTACGGGATATTCAGATACAACAGGAGCGGTCTGCTGTCCACTGAGGAATATATGTCACTGATCACAAAAGAACTCCCCGTGTCGTAAAGACACGGGGAGTTTTATTCATATAATCAATGCAGGCCTGAAGCCCAGTGACAGATCATTGGTATGACCGCTTCCGTGAGTCGAGGTATACGCATCATCCGAACGCGGCTTTGTCCTGTACTTGTTGATGAACTCATTCTCGAAGAACTCGTCAAAGCTGTCGCAGTTGTACTGCTTCCAGTACTTATTGAACTTAGGATCCCTGTACTTTTCATACCTCTCAGGGATAGTGCCGTCTCTGTCGTAGTCCTCGATGATCTGCTCCTGATGCTCTGCAAAGTACATAACATCGGGCATTATCTTGTATATGAAGAATCCGTAATAAGCAAATGCCAGTCCCGATAACAGGGAAATTATGATACCGATGATGGCAAATGCTGTTCCCTTTCTCTTCTTTACAAGAGAAGCTATTGAGAATATAAGACAGAGCGGAACAGTTACGATACTGAGAAGAGTACAGCATAATATCATATTTACCAGCGATATTACAAAGGAAGCTATAGCAAGACCTGCTCCTCCGCGCTCGTCGGCAGGCTGACCGTAGCCGTTGTCATAGCCGTTATTATAACCGTTATTGTAGCCGCCGCCATAACCGTTGTTATAACCATTATTGTAGCCGTTATTTCCGTAGCCGTTGTTATAACCATTATTGTAGCCATTTCCGTAACCGCCGTTGTTATAACCGTTATTTCCGTAACCGTTATTATAGCCCCCGCCGTTATAACCATTGTTATTTCCGTTTATATCATTCATTTTTTACACCCCTTGATTATAGACTTGTCTGCCAGTTCCAGTTGCGTACCTCCAGCTCATCGAGATTATACGGTGTTTTCTGGTATACGCAGTAATTAAGCCAGTTTGAAAACATGAGATTGGCAGTACATCTCCATGAAAAGACCGGCATATTATTCGGGTCGTCATTCGGGAAATAATTGTAGGGTATCTGTATATCCAGTCCCTTTTCAACATCTCGCCTGTACTCATTGGCGATAGTGTCTCTGTCATACTCGGAATGACCTGTGATGAAATACTGTCTGCCGTTCTTGTTGGCGACTATATGCACTCCGGATATATCCGACGATGTCAGTATCTCAAGCTGAGGTATACGCTCGATATCCTCCCGTCTTACCTCTGTATTGCGCGAATGAGGCACATAGAACACATCATCGAACCCTCTAAGCAGCTGACAGTTGCTGACCTCTGCCCTATGGGGGAAGATGCCGAACATCTTCTTCTCAAGAGGATACTTTGGTATACCGTAGTGATAGTAAAGTCCTGCCTGTGCAGCCCAGCATATGTATATGGTAGAAAATACATGAGTCTTTGACCATTCCATAATGGTACATATCTCTTTCCAGTAATCCACCTGCTCATAATCGAGGAGCTCCACGGGAGCACCGGTGATTATCATGCCGTCATAGCGGTAATCGCAGATCTCGTCAAAGGTCTTGTAAAAGGCATCAAGATGGTGACTGGAGGTATTTCTCGACACATGGGATGCCATCTGAAGGAGCTCCACATCGACCTGAAGCGGAGTATTACTGAGAAGCCTCATAAGCTGGCTCTCCGTTTCGATCTTTTTAGGCATTATATTGAGGATAATGACCTTCAGCGGACGTATGTCCTGATGCTCGGCTCTCTCCTTGGACATGACAAATATATTTTCTTCGCCGAGCGTTCTGAATGCAGGAAGCTCTGAAGAAATCCTTATAGGCACTCGTAATCTATCCTTTCATATTATCTTTCTTGTTCCTGCAGCTCTGGCAACCATTCATGAAGCTTTCAAGATCGTTGCACTGTCTGCTGTCGCCTCTGATAAAACCGAGTTTTTTCAGATCAGCGAATTTTCCGTCCTCCTTCAGGTCAAAAAGCATATGCTTTATACCCTTGAGGACGCTTTTGAGCATTACCGAACGGACGAGCCCGTCACAGAGCATTATATCTCCGCCTGAGTCGTAGTCATATACCACAGTCTTTTCCGTACCGTAGGAATAGGCTATAAATCCGATAACACTGTCCCTGTCAAGAGCTTCTGTAATATGAAGCTCAGCACAGTCAGCCTCAGAAGCAAGCTTTTCATAGCCGACAGTATCGAATCTCTCCTGTATCTCCAGCATATCACTTCTCCTTGCCGATAGCGTTGCGTATCGCACGCAGTTCATCGGCAGTCAGCTCACGGTAGGTACCCGGTTTGAGCATACCCAGCTTCAGAGGGCCTATACTGATACGGCGTAGCCTTGCAACTTCCAGTCCCACAGCCTCGCACATCTTTCTGATCTGACGGTTCCTGCCTTCCTTGATAGTCATGAGGAGCACTACTCTTCCCTCAGTCTTATCCTTTACTATAACAGAAGCAGGGAGAGTCATTCTGCCGTCGATCTCTACGCCCTCCGAGAGCTTTACAAGCTGATCGTCGTTTATGTCGGGACGTACAGTTACACGGTAGGTCTTTGAGATATGTCTGCTCGGATGCATTATGCTGTTGGCAAATTCTCCGTCGTTGGTAAAGAGAAGAAGTCCCTCGGAATTTCTGTCAAGCCGTCCGACGGGATAAACACGCTCGTCAACATCCTCAAGAAGATCCATTACGCAGCGTCTGTCCAGCTCATCTGCCACCGTAGTGACATAGCCTCTGGGCTTGTTCATCATAAGGTACACGAAGTTCTTCTTTTTCGGCATATATATCCTTTCACCATCAACGGTGATTATGTCCTTGAAACCACACTTATCCCCAAGCTTTACAGGGTGGCCGTTTAGCTTTACCCTGCCCTGGGTTATGAGCTCCTCTGCTTTTCTGCGGGAGCATACGCCGCAATCGGCGATCATTTTCTGAATTCTTATTTTTTCCACAGTTATCCTATCCTTAACGGGAGAACAGTCTCCCGATCCTGTCAATGATTTTATCGAATAAACTTTTCCGGCTGCTGTCAGACTTTTTGGGTGCAGCGGCTACATCCTCCGCAGCAAACAACGGAACTGTTTCCACTTCACGTCCGAGAAAGCTTATACGGAGCTCCGCAGCCTTATCCCCGGCTTTTAACGGAGCATAGAGAAAAGGAGCTCTCAGCACCGTAAAAGTAATATCGTCCTTATTTCCCGCAGCCGTTGTAACGGTCATGCTGTCCCTTTCGGGAACAAGCCTTATACTGTCAGAGATGCCGCCAACAATCTCCGCAGATAAATCCTTCGGAAGCTCTGCATCCATAGTCCTTACACTTGCAAAGCTGTAATCGTACAGGGATATATGATCCTCCCAGTCGTTTCTGTCGTTGAGAGTCACGCATATAAGATCCTTCCCGCTGCGCTCACAGGCAGAAACGAGACAGCGTCCCGCCTCATCTGTAAAGCCTGTCTTTACGCCGTATACCCCCTCATACATGGTCAGGAGCTTATTGGTATTCTTCAGCCACCTGTCATAGGGCGGAGCTCCGAAGCATACCTTCATACTGCTCTGAGAGCATATATCGCGGAATATATGGTTTTTCAGCGCTTCGCGGGCAAGCATGGCCATGTCATATGCGGAAGAGCCGTGGCCTTCACCCTCAAGTCCGGAGGGAGTGACGAAATAGGTCCTTGAAAGTCCCATTTCACGGGCGCGGTCATTCATAAGCTCTGCAAAGCCACCGATGCTTCCTGCTATCCTTACCGCCGCAGCATTGGCAGCGTCGTTTCCGGAGGGAAGGAGCATACCGCAGCAAAGTGCATACTTTGTTACCCTATCACCTTCACAGAGCCCCATGGAGGAGCCCTCCACCTTTATAGCCTCGCTGTCCACAGTGAACTCGTCATATAATCCGCCGCTCTCAATACAGAGCAAAGCAGACATTATCTTGGTAGTACTTGCCATGGGGAGCTTCTCCGAAGCATTCTCGGCAAATACTATCTCACCAGTATCGGCAGATATCACAACTGCCGCCTTAGCTGAAATTTCAGGCTTTCCGGCACAGGAAGATACTATCGGACGAACACAGGCAGCTGTCAGTACAACTGCCGCATATAAAGAAACGAGCCTTTTCATGGGCGTACCTCCGCAAAAACGTTTTTGCTAAAAGATATGCCCGTATATCAGCTTTTATTCTCAGTTGAGAGGCACAGAATCGTCTGTTATGCCGCCTGAAACGTTCTCATCGCTGCTGCCGCCTTTTCTCTTGCTGATGAAGCCACTTACCTTGTCGATGATAGCAGGCATCTTCTCGATAGCGTTGCTGATGGGATCATTTGCTCCCTCCATATTCACCATCTTTGCGGAACCGTCCGGAGAGATCACGAGGAAGCCTTCGGGCTTGATCGAAACTCCTGCTCCGGCACCGCCTCCGAAGAGATCCTTATCGTATTTTGATGGCAGATCCGAACCGCCCGAAGCAAAGCCGTAGCTGACCTTAGATACGGGAATTATGGTAGTACCGTCGGGAAGCTTTATAGGCTCTCCGATGATAGCGTTAACGTCTGCCATTTCCTTGATCTTCTCAATAGAAATGCCTAAAAGATCACTTACAGGTGTATTGTTTGCACTCATGTTTATACCTCACTTCTGCCTTGCGGCGGATTTTTTCAATTTACGTTTTCTGAGCTTTTCAGGTATGAATGTCCTGAAAAGATATGTCAGCAGGAACCATGCTCCCGCGATGACTACTGTACCGAGACGGAAAGAAAGCTTTCCCGCAGCATCCCAGCGTCCTCTGGAAACACCGAACTGCGGTCGGACATCTATGGTCTTCAGCCTTACGGTAAAAAGCTGACTGAAAAAGGCGATACCGTTGTATATGAGCACCGAGTACCTTCCGTACTTCAATGCGCAGTCATATGCGTCGTCATCAGCGATCACAAAATCTATATACAGATCCTTCAGCTTAAAGCCCTTGAATATCTTCAGCAGCGGGCGCTGAGCGCTCTCCCATATGCCTACTATGAATTCGACCTTATCACCGAGGGACTTTTTATCCTCATTTTCAAACTGCTCCTCTTCATCGTCATCAAAGAAGTCATCATCGGACTCCTCGTCCTTCTTCTTTTTAGACTTCTTATCGGGCTCATCTTCCTCTTTCACAGAAGTCTGAGCCTCGGCAGTTACGCTTTCAGCGTTCTCTGCAGCAGGCTCCGCGGGAAGCATATCCTCTTCGGGATCATTTACGGGAATATCGTCAAGCTCCTTTTCCCATTCGTACTTTTCCCGCTCCTTTTTCTTCTTAGCCTTTTTTTCCTTTGCAGGCTTAGGCTTTTTCGGCTTTTCGGGCTTTTCCTTTTTCTTCGACCTGCGTTTTTTCCACCAGCTGTAAAGTCCTCCGCCCTCGGAATCCATGATATTTATTATCCAAAGCTTCACTTTATAGCTGAATTTACCGTCGATGTAGCTGAATTCTCCTCCGGCAGGAGTTATAAGGACAAGAAGTATTATGCCTAACACGGCAAGAAGTATATAAAGCAGAATTTTTAGTATGATCATTCCTGCCGCTCCTTTCGATGATTTATTCGGACTTCTGCGCCTCCGCCAGTTCTCTGTCCACAAATTCCTCCTCGGTCTCAAGCACCAGATCGCTCTGACCGGGAAGGGGCGGAAGATCCGCAACTGAGCTCAGTCCGAAGCTTCTCAGGAAAACAGATGTAGTCCTGTAAACTATGGGCTTTCCCGGAACATCAAGGCGTCCTGCCTCCTCAACGAGGCCTTTTTCCACCAGATTATTGATGACCGACGAACTGTCTATACCGCGGACATTCTCGACAAAGCCCTTGGATACGGGCTGATTGTATGCTATTATGGTAAGTGCCTCCATAGCTGCATTTGACAGCGGTGCCGACCTTTTTGTCTCCAGTGCTGCCCTTACCTGCGGTGCGAACTCCTCACGGGTACACATCTGGAAGCTGCTGTCCAGCTTCTTTATGCAGATCCCGCTGCCGCAGTCCTCATACCGCTCATTGAGCAGCCTTATCATTGACGGGAGTGTTCCCGCATCAACGCCGCTTGCCTCCGAGAGGCGGTATATCTCAATAGGCTCGCCGCTTGCAAAGAGTATTGCCTCTATTGCTCCGAGCTTGTCTTTGATCTCCAAGTCTTATTCACTCCGTTCTTTCTTCCCTTGAAGAATATCTTCATATTATCCTCACTTATGGTGATACGTCCGTGTCTGGTGAGCTCCAGCACTGCAAGGAACGTGGCGACCCTTGCAGAACGGTCGGTAACGCCCTCATAAAGCTTGTCCATGTACATCTCCCCCGAGTCATAAAGCTCTCTGAGGATATGAACTACCTTGGTCATTACCGAGACTATACGCCGCTTCACAACGGAGTTGATCTTGTTTTCCACATGAAGCTTTGCGTGCTCCGACTTTATATTTTTCAGCGATATTGCACTGTAAGCAATGGCAAGTCTCTCAGGCTCATGGACAAGGGTATAAGTCATGTCCGCCTTTATCTTCATGGGGGTCCTGACGAAAATATCGCCGCCCACGAAGGCTTCAGCCAGAGTCTGTGCTGCTATTTTACAGAGAGAGTACTCTATAAGGGCTCCCTCCAGCTCTCGCTTCATCTGCTCTGCCTCCTCGGGCTGTGGCAGAAGCGAAGCTGTCTTGATATATATTAGCCTTGCAGCCATTTCCAGGAATTCTCCTGCCAGCTCAAGGTTCTGCTCATGAGCCTGATCTATATAGAGCAGATACTGCTCCAGCAGCTTTGAGATCTCAATATCGCATATATTGAGCTTATGCTTGGCTATAAGGCTCAGCAGAAGATCCAGAGGTCCCTCAAAGACCTCGAGCTTGAATGATATACTTTCCATATCGGTATCACTCCAGATAGAATAAGCCGTTTGTGCCGAATACTCCGCTCAGTATCTTATAAGGTATACTTGAAGCGTCCATATTGAAGAATATCAGGCGATCCAGTATCAGCCAGCGCCACAGCTCTGCCAGCAGGCTTATAATTGAAAGCTCACCGTCAGTGATTATGGCCAGCAGGAATATTGCATAGAGTATGTACTGCGACCAGCAGATTATCTGCTGATAGCGGCTGAAATACCATCTTCTGAACTTTGGCCATGAGAACTGATAGAATATCTGGAAGCCGTCCAGAGGCGGCAAAGGTAGAAGATCTATGACTCCGAAGCAGAGTCCCGTATAAGCCGCTCCCCTGATTACCCTGAAAAGGCTGGCAAGCAGGTACGATGACGGTGCAAGTCCGTATACGGCTCCCGAAATATTGTAAAGGAGCACAAACAAAACAAAATATGTCAGCGGAGCCGCAAGTGAGATAATGGTGATATCCCGCTTCATATGCTTCAGATTGGAAACGTCGTAATTCATTTCCTTGCTCCATCCGAAGCCCATGATAAGGGTTATCAGCATACCCTGCTTATCCATATGGCGGCGGAAATCAAGGCTTAGTCTGCCATTTCTCTTTGGAGTATCGTCACCGAGTAGATGCGCCACGCCTGCCTTGACAAAAGATGCCGCAGGCATAACAGCGACCATCAGTAATCCCCTGCTTATCAGAATAAGCAATAATCTGTAAAATGCGCTCATAGGTCTGACCTTTCGTCTTATTTTATGTTAAATAGTAATGGTATCCATGATACAGACATCCAGATCACTACTTCCACCAGTTTTTCCACAACGGCAAATGCCACTCTTACCTGCCATACATAGCTCGAAAGCATGATTATACCGAAGAATATTCCTGTAAGTATGCGCTGATTGCGGAATACCCAGCGGTCAAAGCTGTAGGGCATGAACGCACGAAGGAAATTGAAGCCGTCCATAGGCGGAAGAGGTATCATATTGAACAGAGCCAGTACAATATTAATCTGAACGAAATCTACCAGAAGAGTAAATACCGCATTGGCAAAATCAGAAAGCATATCCGTAGTGAGCTCTTCAACTCCCACATGATAACCAACGCAGGCGGCAACAGTAACGATGGCAGCTCCGATAAATGCTGCTATAAGGTTAGAAACAGGTCCTGCCAGTGATACAAGAGCGTATCCAAGACGTTTATGTTTGAATTTGGAAGGATCCACGGGAACGGGCTTAGCCCAGCCTACGCCGAGGACCAGCATCATTATAAGACCTATGGGCTCAAGATGAGCAAATGGATTGAGTGTAATTCGTCCTGCCTTCTGAGCAGTATCATCACCCAGCCACTTTGCCATAAGTCCGTGTGCCGACTCATGGATCGGTATGACCAGAAGAAAAGTCGCAGCACGAGCGACCAGCATCATAAGAAAATCCACACTGAAATCTGTACCTATCATATTCTGCCTTTCACGAAAGAAAATAATATTCTTCCAATAGTTATACAATATATATTATACTACAAAGCGGCATATATTTCAAGTAAAAAAAGGTGATTTTGCTCTTTAAAAAATTTTTTTTGATTTTTTTCAAAAAACACTTGCTTTTTTTCTGATTATGTGTTAGAATAATCATGTTGTATTTTTACAGGTTAGTTAAGGAGGTGCAACCTAATGGCAAAATGTGATATCTGCGGAAAGGGTGTGACCTTTGGTATCAAGGTCTCCCACTCACACAGACGTTCCAACAGAACATGGAAGCCTAACGTAAAGCGTGTTAAGGCTATCGTCAAGGGTACTCCTTGTCATATCTACGCTTGCTCAAGATGCCTGCGTTCAGGCAAGGTTGAAAGAGCTTGATCGATCAGCATGGATATTAAGAGCGTTCCGACGGAACGCTCTTTTTTCATCATTCTTGACTTATATACAGTGATATGATATAATCATAAAAAATTATGATCGGAGCGGCAAATATGGCGTATCATGATGTTTCCCTGAATATAGACTGCTGTGCCCCTGCTGAAATATGGGATAAGATCGATGAAGTATACAGATCATCGGAATACTACCGCAAGGGTGAAAACTGCCTTACATGGCAGGGACAGGATATCGAGCTGTACTCTTCCGCTGAGCCCGGAGGCATACAGATATCGGGAGAAATGCCGGACGAGATATGGGATAAATGGTATCCCGAGCTCAAAGCAAAGCTTTCGGCTGCCCTCGGCTACGAGATCGGCGAACCAGAGGACGGTTTTGAATTCAGGCGATGGGTTCCGTATATCAAAAAAGCCCTGGATATAAAGGTAATAAACAAGGATAAGATAATTTTCAACGACCTTTCGGAATTTACATGGTCTCTCTTCGACAAAAAAGAAAGGGATATAATGGCATATCCGCCTTATTTCCGTTTCAGTTCCCCTCTGATCGAGCTGAAGATAGTATTTGAAGGCACAGGTCTGTTCGCAAAACATAAACAGCGTCAGGAATTCAGCCGCTTCATGTCAGAACTTGCTGACCTCGGCATAAATACTCTCGATCTGACCTGACAGCTCAAAACAACAATCAATTAAAGGGTGGTTTTATATGACAAAGGAACAGATCGGCAACCTTTTCGGGCTCATGCTCGAATATCTCCCACCGACACTGAAAATATTCGGCTTTACTCTGCTTTGGTCCATACCACTGGGAATGATCGTGGCTCTGCTGAAAATGTGCAGATTCAAGCCCGTATCATGGCTCACAAATATATACATACTCATCATGCGAGGCACTCCCCTTCTCCTTCAGCTCATAGTGGCGCAGTATTCTGTGCCGTACCTGAGAAAATGGAGCGGCTGCCCCTCATTCCTTAAAAATTTGCTCGACGGCATAGATATAAGGAGCTCGGGATACATCTTCAATATGCTGCTCATCGCCTTCGTACTCAATTATGCCGCATATTTCGCAGAAATATTCCGCGGAGGCATAGAAGCCATCCCCAAAGGACAGTACGAAGCCGCAGGAGCTCTGGGCTTCAGCCGCCTCCAGACCTTCTTCCGCATAATCCTACCGCAGGTCGTAAAGCGCGTGGTCCCCGCAAGCTCCAACGAGATAATAACCCTTATCAAGGATACCTCTCTTGCTTCCGCTATCCCATACATGGAGATAATGTACATAGCCAAGAAGCAGGTCCCCACATATGCTTCACTACTGCCTCTGTTCATGGCAGGTCTGTTTTATTTTGTTTTCGCAATGGTCCTCACGCTTGTTTTCGGTTATATCGAGAAAAAGCTCAACTACTACAAATAAGGAGGAAAAGCTATGGCTATGCTGGATGTAAAAAATCTTTCCAAAAGTTTCGGAAGCCTTGAAGTGCTCAAGGACATCTCCTTCGACGTGGAAAAGGGCGAGGTCGTTGCAATAATAGGCCCGTCCGGAAGCGGCAAATCCACACTTCTTCGCTGCATAAACCAGCTTGAACGCGCTGACAGCGGCGTTATAAACGTATGCGGTACAGATATGCTCGTAAAAAACGCCAAAGGAAAAACTGTATATGCCGACGCAAAGACTCTCCGCGATATAAGACTTAAAACAGGTCTTGTGTTCCAGAACTTCAATCTGTTTCCGCATATGAACGTTCTGAGAAATATAACAGAAGCTCCCGTATGCGTCCTCAGGGAGGACAAGAGCAAGTCCAGGGAAAGAGCTATGGCTCTGCTGAAGAAAATGGGGCTCGAAAGCAAGGACAAGTCTTATCCCTGCGAGCTTTCGGGCGGACAGCAGCAGCGTGTCTCAATAGCAAGAGCTCTTGCACTTAATCCCGAGATACTCTTTTTCGACGAACCTACCTCCGCCCTTGATCCCGAGCTTACAGGAGAGATACTCAAGGTTATAAAGGAGCTCGCCGCAGAGGGCATGACAATGGTCATAGTTACCCATGAAATGGCATTTGCACGGGACGTTGCAGACAAGGTCATATTCATGGAAAACGGCTATATAGTTGAAATGGGAGCTCCCGACCAGCTTTTCGGGGAGAATGCTTCCGACCGGGTACAGCAGTTCCTGAAGCGCTTCAACAGCTGATAAAACATATAAAGCCTGAGAACATCGACGTTCTCAGGCTTTTTTGCATATCAGGTCATATTTTCCCAGTCTTTTCTCGTTATGACATATACTCTCGTCTTCTCATTGACCTCGTCACTGAATTCCTCTGCAAAACGACAGCCCCATGACTGCGCCGTCATTGCGGAGGGAGTATTTGTATACTTCATGTAAGAATATATCTCACGAAAGGGCGTATTCTCAAAGGTCCAGTCCCTGACGGCAGAAGCGGCTTCACGTGCATATCCCCTGCGCTGCATATCCCTGCGTATGTGATAACCTATCTCGGGTTTTATGACACTGCCTATAAGCTGCATTGTCAGTCCGCAGTCTCCGATCATCTCTCCTGTCTCCTTCAGACACACCGCCCACAGTCCGAAGCCGAATATCCTGTATCTCTGCACATTGCGCTCTATCCAGCTGCGAACCATCTCATCGTCAAAGCTGCGGGGGTAGTGCTGCATTATCTCTCTGTCACAAAGTACCGCCTTCAGTGCTTCAAAGTCATCCATGCTCATCTCCCGAAGAAAAAGCCTGTCGGTTGTGATCGTCATTTTATCTCTCCTTTTCAAAAATAATAAAGGCACTCCCCTTACAGGAAGTGTCTTTATATTGTATCCGCAAAAGCAGAACACGTTATATTTCCTTATCACAGCACCTTTGAAAGGAACTGCCTCAGTCTCGGATTCTGAGGATTATTAAAGAAGTTGTAGGGATCATTCTCCTCAGCGATAACGCCCTCGTCAATGAATATGACTCTTGAAGCGACCTCCCTTGCAAAGCCCATTTCGTGGGTAACGACAACCATGGTCATACCTTCGTCGGCAAGCTGCTTCATAAGATTCAGAACCTCTCCGACCATCTCGGGATCGAGAGCTGAAGTAGGCTCATCAAAGAGCATAACATCGGGATTCATAACCAATGCACGCGCAATGGCGATACGCTGCTTCTGACCGCCCGAGAGCTGATTGGGGAAAGCCTCCGCCTTATCACTCAGACCTACCTTTTTCAGCATTGCCCTTGCGCTCTTATTTGCTTCCTCCTGAGACATAAGTCCCAGCTTTACAGGAGCAAGCGTCAGGTTTTTCATAATACTGAGATGAGGAAAGAGGTGAAAATGTTGGAAAACCATGCCCATTTTCTCCCTTATCTCATAAAGTCTTTTCTCCGAAGCCCTTGTAAGATCCTCGCCCTCAAAGATTATACTTCCCGAGGTAGGCTTTTCAAGTCTGTTGAGGCAGCGTAGGAAGGTACTCTTGCCCGAGCCCGACGGACCGATGACAACTACCTTCTCACCCTTCTGTATAGTGGTGGTGATGCCCCTGAGAATATGCTGCTTTCCGAAGGATTTCTTCAGACCTTTAACCTCTATCACTCTTAGCCAGCCTCCTTTCAAGCCTTGATACAAGATATGTCATGAACATAACTATCACAAGGTATATCAGTGCAACTGCAATAAGAGGCAGGAAGGCCTCATATGTAACGCTTCGGATAATATCGCCGCCCTTGGTCAGATCCTCGAGAGCGATATAACCTGCCACGGACGTCTCCTTCAGAAGAACTATACACTCGTTTCCGAGAGCAGGAAGAACATTCTTGAAGGCCTGGGGCATAATGATATAGAACATGGTCTTTCTGTAATTGAGGCCTAGACTTGCTCCCGCCTCGAACTGACCGTTGTCTATGGACATTATTCCCGAACGGACTATCTCTGCAACATATGCCGCGGAATTGAGTCCGAAGGCAAGTATTCCCACAAACATCTTGTCTATACGGACAGATGCAAATATAACATAGTAGATTATAAGAAGCTGTACCATTACAGGCGTGCCTCTGATAACCGTAAGATATATTTTTGCAAAGAAATTGAGGATCTTCATTTTTCCTGTTTTATCATGGGATGAACGTACTATGGCTATAAGAAAGCCCAGCACCATGCCAAGAATAACAGCAAAAAACGTGATGATAAGCGTATTTTTAAGACCGTTCGTGAGGTACTTCCATCTGTCGCCCTCAACGAATGTACTGTGAAGCTTATCCATAAATTCGCTCAAAAAAGTCACTCCTTAAAAGTATCAGTCTGCCCTGACGATTATAACCTGCTTTGAAACAGCATAGCCCTGCGTGAACGAAACATTCTCTTCACGCTCGGGAGTAACTGACATACCTGCAACACCGACATCAGCCTTGCCTGAATTTACAGCAGCAATAATGGAATCGAATTCCATATTGTCTATTTTCAGCGCATAGCCCAGTTCATCGCATATGGCATTCATTATATCAACATCGATACCGACGATCTGGCCGTTATCCATGCTCTCATAAGGCGGGAACTCAGCATTTGTAGCCATTGTCAGAACGCCTGTCCTCTCGATTTTTTCATCGATCTTGTAAGATCTCTGATCGGGGTTACTGCCGATCCAGTGCTTCATTATTCTTCCTATCGTACCATCGGCCTTTAGGTCGGTGAGAGCCTTGTCGATCTTTTCGCCGAGCTCATCGTTGCCCTTCTTGTAGGCAATGGAGTATTCTTCCTCGGCAAAAGCATCGGGAAGGATCTGAAGCCCCTTATTCTTCTTCACGAACTCGTTTGCAGGCTCAGAGTCTATGATAACCGCATCGATCTTACCCTGCTTGAGTGCCTGTACAGCGTCAGCACCCTTATTATACCCTTCCACCTTGGCGTCCTTAACGTCCTGTGCAAAGATATAACCGGTAGTACCAAGCTGTGTACCGATGATCTTCCCCTCAAGATCATTTGCATTGTGAACAGTGTTCTTTGGTGTTCCGCAGCCTGTAAGACAAGCAGCAAAAATTACTCCGACAGACAAAACGCTTAATATTTTTTTCATGGTAAAATCTCTTCCTTTCATAGAAAAAATAATCTCATACCATATATTATATATTATTTTTTGTCAAAAAGCAATAAAAATCGTAATTTATAACCAAATTGTAACTAATTGAAGATAAACAAACGCTGTCCGAAGCAATTCAGACAGCGCCAAATTATCACAGTAACTTCTCAGGCTCACCGATAGGCGGCATGATAAAAGCAGTAGCGTCTTCAAGGTGGAATATCTTCATCTTGAAGCCTGTTTTCTCGTTGTATATCTCCTTTAGAAGCGGACTTGTAGCGTACATTGCTTCAAGATACTCAGGCTCGTCATCGAAAACGATCTTTCCTGTGTAACGAAGCCATACACCGTCAGGCTTGCAGGCAGCTATCTCACAAAGAGGATTTGCGAGCATTTGCTTGTAAACAGCCTTCTGATCGCCAACGGCGAACATTATCTTTCCGTCCATTTCAATATGCGAACCGAACGGTCTGAGTTTTGGCTGATCTCCGTCATTTGTTGCGATGAAGAAAAACTTTGCTTCTGTCAGAAAATCGTAAATTTTACTCATGATATAAACCTCCTTGAACGCTTTTCGCGTTTATTATTATTCTTCAAAGAGCGGTGTGGAGAAATACCTCTCAGCAGTATCAGGCAATATAGTAACAACAGTTTTTCCCTCGCCCAGCTTTTCTGCCAGCTTCAGTGCTGCTGCAACATTGGTGCCGCTTGAGATACCGCACATGATGCCCTCCTTGGAAGCCAGATCCTTTGCGGTCTGTATTGCCTCCTCATCTGTAACTATGTAAATATCGTCATATATATTCTGATTGAGTATATCCGGGATAATGCCGTCGCCAATTCCCATCTGGAGATGTGTACCGATATTTCCTCCTGCAAGTATGGCAGCATTCTCAGGCTCCACTGCCCATATAACCATATCGGGATACTGAGCCTTTAATGTCTCTCCGATGCCTGTTATGGTACCGCCTGTGCCGATTCCCGAACAGAATCCGTCTATCCTGACAGAGGTCTGCTCAAGTATCTCAAGAGCGGTGTGGTACTTATGAGCGCCTATATTATTGATATTCGAAAACTGCTGCGGAACGAAAACATTCTCGTTCTCCTCAGCCATTCTCAGTGCGGTATCAAGGCACTCCTGTATGCACTTGCCTATATCGCCGTCATCATGTATGAGCACGACCTCTGCGCCGTAGTGATTTACCAGCTTTCTGCGCTCCTCGCTGACGGAATCAGGCATTATGATTATGGTCTTATATCCCTTTACTGCGCCTACCAGAGCAAGTCCGATGCCCTGATTTCCGCTTGTAGGCTCTACGATAACGGTCCCTTCGTGTATCTTGCCTTCCTTTTCGGCATGACGTATCATATTATAAGCAGTACGAGTCTTTATTGAACCCCCTACGTTCAGACCTTCGAACTTGACCAGCACATCAGCGCTGCCCTTCTTATTCATCTTGTTGAGCTTGATCATCGGCGTATGACCAATAGCTTCCAAAACATTATTATATATCATGTCATTCTCCTTATTCGGAACATCGTCCCGTAATCGCGTTAGCATTACTATTATATAATATATTCTTATAAAATGCAAGAAATATTTTTCTTGACGTTTCTGCTCAAATATCGTATAATATATACAGTAATTAATCAGGCAGTTTTTCGGAGGTGGCTTATATGCCGTTTACTATTATCAGGAACGATATTACCAAAGTAACTGCGGACGCAATAGTCAATGCCGCTAACAGCTCTCTCCTCGGCGGAGGAGGCGTTGACGGTGCTATCCACCGTGCAGCGGGGCCTAAGCTCCTTGAGGAATGCAGACTTCTCGGAGGCTGTGAGCCGGGAGATGCAAAGCTCACAAAGGGCTATGACATGGACTGCAAATGGATAATACATACCGTCGGACCCGTATGGCAGGACGGAAGCATGGGTGAGCCCGAGCTCCTGAAAACATGCTACAGGAACTCTCTCTCCATCGCAAAGGAAAAAAAGTGCAAGAGCATCGCTTTCCCGCTCATATCCACAGGTGTTTACGGCTATCCCAAGGATAAGGCTCTCGAAGTGGCCGTATCGGTTATTTCAGAGTTTCTCAGCGAGAACGATATGGATGTGACACTGGTTGTCTTTGACCGTGAAGCCCTTGTGGCAAGCACTGAAAAATTCGGCGTCATTCAGCAGTACATCAACGACAGGTTCGCAGTCGAGCAGGACGATTCACGCAAACGAAAAATAGCTATATTCGGCAAAAGAAAGGGCGGTCACGCTGCCGCTGCCGCAGTATCCGAGATGCATATCGAGGATATGTTCGAGGCAGCCGAGGCTCAGAATTATTCACTTGTTGGTAACACGACCTTACCCGCAGCCAGTCTTCAGGATATTGTTGAAAAGCCTGACGAGACCTTCTCGGAGTTTCTGCTCAGACTTATCGACATCAAGGGCATGACAGACGTGGAGACATATAAAAAGGCAAATATCGACCGCAAGCTCTTCTCAAAGATACGCTCGGACAAAAACTACAAGCCCAAGAAACAGACTGCTGTTGCCTTTGCAATAGCACTTGAGCTTGATCTCCCGGATACCAAAGATCTTCTCGAAAAAGCAGGCTATGCCCTTTCAAGAAGCCTTAAATTTGATCTTATCATAAGATATTTCATCGAAAACCACAACTACAATATCTATGAGATAAACGAAGCGCTCTTTGCCTTTGACCAGACTCTCATAGGCGCATAAAATGTCGCTTCAGAAACGACCACACTTCCTCCGTGTTGATGTATACTGTAATTACAGAAAGGGAAAGGCTCCCGAAACATCAGAACGGAGGTATTTTTATGAAAAAGAATCTTACAGAAATGGTATTCATCCTTGACAAGAGCGGTTCAATGGCAGACCTTACAAAAGACACCATAGGCGGCTTCAATTCACTTATCAGGAAGCAGCGCGGCGAGGAAGGTGAAGCTCTTGTATCAGCTGTGCTTTTCAGCGACAGCTCAGAGGTACTTTACGACAGAGTCCCACTTGATAAGATTGCTCCCATGACCGACAAGGATTATGTCCCCGCAGGCTGCACTGCCCTACTGGACGCTGTCGGCGACGCTGTAAAGCATATCGGCAATATCCATAAGTACGCCCGCGAAGAGGACGTTCCCGAAAAGACTATTTTCGTCATAACCACAGACGGCATGGAAAATGCCAGTCGCAGATACTCATACAAGGAAGTAAAGCAGCTTATCAGCCGTCAGCAGGAAAAGTATGCCTGGGAGTTCATATTTCTCGGCGCCAATATCGACGCAGCTGCTGCCGCAGGAGACCTTGGAATAAAAGCCGCCAATGCAGTGAACTACACCTCTGACTCCATGGGTACTGAGGCCATGTACTGCTCAGCAGCCTGTGCAGTCACCTCTCTGAGAAAAACAGGAAAGCTCTGCGAGGACTGGGCGGAGGAGATCCGCAAAGATGAGAAAAAGCGAGGACTCAGACGCAGATAAAAGAAAAAGCCCCTTATAAGGGGCTTTTTTCATTCAGTTGTCAGATTTATTCCTCAGCAGAAGCAAACTGGCTCTCATGACGGGTAAAGAAGTCCGTTCTCGGAGGCAGGAACTTCAGCTTGTGATCCTCTCCTGTGAAGTACGTCAGCGGTTCGAGAATAGTATCCCATGACCAGATACGCTCGTCGACTTCCAGATACTCGCGTAGCTTCTCTGTGCCGAAGGGAGCCATCGGGTGCAGGAGCACGCCTGTTATCCTTATCATGTAGAACAGGTTGGCAAGAGCCTGTTTCAGAGCTTCCTTGTCGGGATATTCACCTGTAAGTGCCTTTGCCATGTACTTGCTGCCGTTGCGGATATAGCTGTCCAGAACATAGGTACACTGGTGGAATGCGAACTTGGACATATGCCTCTCGTATTCAAGCACAGCCTTCTTTGCGTCCTCACGGAACTTCTCCTCGGGAGCGTTATTGGGCATAACGCCGTCCAGCTCCTTCTGAGTGGTATAGAAAGCGGTACGTATCATACGGTTGAAAACGTTTGAAAGGAGCAGACCGTCCTTGACTACGGGATCTGCATCATCAGGCTTTGCGTCGGGATTATACGGCTTGGGCATAAAGCTTACGGAACGCTGTCCCAGACCGAGTCCCAGCCAGTGCATACGGAGCTGCTCGGGAGTATAGTGATTGAGCAGGTCGTCAGCCATAGGCGGCTTTACTGCGCCGGAGCTTGAAGCCTTCTTGTCAAGGAAGAGGATATGGTGGTTAGCCACGATAACAGGGAGCTGAAGCTCACCGTCGGCAGGTGAAGCGGTCTTGGTATCGCTCTCCTGCTGAGCCATCCACATTGCAGGCTCGGCAATGCCGTAGAAGTAGATATTGTCCTGACCGATGAACTGGTAAACGGTAGAATCCTTGCTGCACCAGTAATCGCGCCATTCTTCCTTATCGTGACCGATAGATTCCAGGTATGTCTCTGTGAAGGAGATAGGAGCCCAGAGCGACTCCGGCCATACCCACACGGTAAGACCGTCAACGCCGTCCATAACGGGAGCAGGTACTCCCCACTCGATATTACCTGTAAGGCGGAAAGGAACTAGGGTCTTACCTGTTCTGTAGCGAATGCCATTCTCGGTAAGTACGCGGCAGGCTTCGTCACAGTCGGAAAGCTTGTCGAACTCAATGGTGAATGATGGCTTTTTAGGCTCTTCAAGGTAGTTATGAGCAGGCATCTTATCCTTCAGGCTCATGTACTTTTCCTCAAATTCACGCTTTATGTAGATGACGGGCTTCTTTAAGAACTCGTCGATGGTCTTCCATACAACAGGACGGATATCCTTGCGCTTTTTCAGCTCCTCAACCCAGTCCTTCATGAGCTGCTCATAGTCTCTGAGCTTGAAGTACCAGTTAGTAACGGGCTTCATGGTAGGAGTTTCGCCTGTAAGGGTGCTGACAGGATTTATGAGGTTCTCGGGCATATACTGATGTCCCATGTCACACTCGTCTGCGTAGCCCTTTTCGGAGGTACAGCCGTCAACAGGACACTTGCCGATTACCTGTCTGCCGTTGAGGAACACACCTGCTTTTTCATCGAAAAACTGCATGGTGGTTATCTGATTCAGCTGTCCCTTCTTATGGAGAGAGCTGATAAAACGGTCTGTAACAGAAGCGTGTATATCCTTGGAGCGGCCCAGTCCCGAAGCTGCAAACAGATTGGGAGCTATACCGTAAGCGGCAAGAGTCTCCTTCTGCTTGTTATGATTTCTCTGTACAAAGTCTTCAAGGGAGCCCTCGAACTCGCCGTTCTTGACCTTTACGCGCCAGCCCTCTGCAATAGGCGAACCGTAGCAGTCCGTACCGCTGACGAAGATGACGTTCTCCTTGCCGATTCGGTCTCTCAGGAAGCGAGCATAGGTATCAGCAAATACCAGCATACCGCCAACGTGACCGAAGTGGAGCTCTTTATTGCCGTAGGGCATACCGCCTGTGACTACTGCCCTTTTAGGGAACACAGGACGGGGTATCTCAAAATTTTTCTTTTCTTTATTGTCTGACATTTTATTTTCCTCTTAACATTATTCGTTTATATTTCGGGTGGGACGTCGAGGACGCCGTCCCCTACAAAACATAATTGTTTACCACGAAACGCCAAGAGCGGCGTTCCCTACAATTGGTCATATATAATTTGTGAGTTATTGGCGGGCGGATAATATCCGCCCCTACAAGCTAATGGCTTATCAGGCGAACGCCTGAAGGCGCTTGCGTGTGATCTCCTCGCCCAGAACGTGACTGACCTCCCAGATATCGGGAGCATTTGCGTGTCCCGTGAGAGCTATACGAAGCATATTTGTGATGTGGACTATACTTCCCTTGAACTGGTCGGGATTCTTCTTGTAGTCCTTGGGCTTTACTGCAAAGCCCATTTCCTCGGTGATAGCCTTTACCTTATCGAACCATGCGGCACTGTCGTCGTTATGATCATAGCTTGCAAGGTACTTGCCGAAGAACTCCTTCACTATAGCTTCGCCGCACTCCTCGGGCATAGGATCTGATACTGTGAACTTCTCATCATAATAGAAGCTCATGAAGTCACAGGCCTGCTTCCATGTCTCAATGTCTCTTCTCGGCTTTGCACCGCCTCTGCCTACATTGAGAGCTGCAAGAGTTCTCTCTGGGTACTTGTTTATGAGTGCTGCAAAATCCTTGTCGTACTCATTGCACCATTCCAGCCAGCCGTCATAGACCTGCTGTGCAGGCATACGGCATATAACGTTCTTGGATATATCGCGGAGTTTGTCCAGATCCACAAGAGCTCCAGAAACAGACATTTTCTCCAGTGTATAGGGAAATTCGTGATAGTCAGCCTCGGGATTTGCGATACGCCACTCCTCATAGTTGGAATTGAGCAGAGTGAGCAGAAACTCCCAGATAGCGTCCTTGCTGATACCCTCCTGCTGGTAGTAAGCCAGTGCAAGCTCGGGATCCTTGCGCTTTGAGAGCTTTCTCTTGCTTGCGCCGTCCATCTTCATCAGTGTGGCTGTATGGCAATAGATAGGCTGCTTCCATCCGAGAGTATTGAAAAGCTCAACGTGCATGGGAAGAGACGAGATCCACTCCTCACCTCTTACAACGTGAGTTGAGCGCATGAAGTGATCGTCGATAACGTGCGCGAAGTGATATGTGGGGATTCCGTCGCTCTTGAGGAGCACAAAGTCCATATTGTTGCGGGGCATTTCCAGCTTTCCGCGGATAGCGTCCTCAACAACGATATTCTCACCTGTCTCCTGACCTCTGAAACGGAGGACCCACTCCTTGCCGTCGGCAATATTGGCCTTTATCTCGTCAATGCTAAGATCGCGGCACTTTGCATACTTGCCGTAAACTCCGGGATTTTCCTTGTTGGCAGTCTGCTGCTCGCGGACAGCCTCTATTTCCTCTGCAGTCATAAAGCAGGGATAAGCCAGTCCTCTCTCTGTGAGGAGCTTTGCGAATACATGGTATATATCCTTGCGCTGACGCTGTCGGTAGGGACCGTAGCTGCCGTTGTCGCCCTCGGCTGTAGCTCCCTCGTCGAAGTGAACGCCGAAATAGTTCATGGCGTTGATCACAGTTTCAACAGCGCCCTCAACTTCGCGCTTATTGTCGGTATCCTCTATTCTCAGATAGAAAACGCCATCAGACTGGTGTGAGATACGCTCTCCAATGATAGCATTATAGAGATTACCCAGGTGAACGAAGCCCGTTGGGCTCGGTCCTATACGTGTAACGCAGGCGCCCTCCGGGAGCTGCCTTTCGGGGAAACGCACCTCTATATCCTCGGGAGTTTCCTTTACGTCGGGAAAAAGAAGTTCTGCAAGTGCCTTATAGTCCATATTATCAATCCTTCGTTATTTTTATGCCGGTATCTGTTTACAGACAACATTTAAATAATTATATCATAATATAACAATAATGTCAAATCCGACAATGCATAAAAAAGCTCCCCTCATAACAAGGGGAACTTTTCTGTCAATATGACTGATAATATGTACCGTAGGACTGTCCGCAGAGGGCACAGTATCTCTCATACAATGCACCGTTGGGACCTGAATACAGCGTTCTTCTGGTCATGTGGTAGCTGCAGCCGTGGCACTGAGCATAAGCCTTTAAAAGCCTTGGGCTCTTCTGCGGTTTATCATATTTTGTTATTCCCGAACCAGCACCGAAAATAGCAACTGCCAGAGCGAATGCGGAGATCTTTCTAAGTGCTTTTTTCATTTATATCAATTCCTTTACTATAACATTTTAAGCCGAAACTGCGGCCTTATTCTGATCCTGTATTAATCTGTTATATTTCTATTGTGTAATAAAGATATATCCAGCCTCTGCCGGGAATATAGCCCCAGCCGTTGTCATTACCCATAGTTATGATCTGCTCACCGTAATTAAGAGCTCCGACCACTCTATAATTCGTACCTGCGCCTTCTCTGATATTGAGACCGCTTTTAGCTGTAACCTGTCTCTTGGTGAATATTTTGAATTTTACAGCAATAGTTTTTGCATTAGCTTCTACGGAATTAACAACAGAGCATCGGGAAGCGGGATCGTTGATAGCCGATGGCATTACTACACAGGCAGATAATGTAGCGGCAGAAAGTGCAGTGCAGAGTATTTTTCTGAAATGTTTGTTCATTGGTATCAGTTCCTTCTTTATAAATTTAAGATCTGTTGATCTTATACTCCACATAATACAACATCTTTCACCAATTGTCAATACTTATTGTCAACAAATTACAGGTACACATTCACCCAATTAACGTATATTCAAAGATAAATCTACAGTATGAACTTTTTGTAAATTCCGTTTTCTCCCGATTTTCAGCCATAATTCAGCCCTTAGCCTCAAGAAAATGCACCAGCATATTCCATGTAGCACAGTCTACACAACCGCTTTTGTCAAGCCCACAGAAGCCCTGAAAGGTTCTTACCGCAGCAGCCGTACTGTCATTGAACTCTCCGCATACCGATACTTTCGGCATATTGTCATACCACTCGGCAGCCTTGCCGAGCATTGCCTGTATAATGTATACCAGCTCACCGCTGTCACCTTCTGCTGTACTGAAGCTCCGCGACGGGAATGCATGATAGGCCGCAGGAGCTCCGTCAAGACAGTTTCTGTATACCGATGCTATCCTGTTCCATGTGGCGGAGTCGGTATCTCCCGTTACAGGAAGTCCGTACTCCCTCTGGAAAGCCTCCACAGCCATGCGGGTTTCGCTGTCATAGCTGCCGTAGGGCAGCACATACGGTATCCTGCTGTTGCACAGTGATATCCCGTAGAGCATGGTGCGCAGCTCACGGATATGTTCCTTTTTCTGTTCCTCTGTATATGGCATAAGCTCACTCCCTCTGATAAACGCAGAATCATTACGTCATGCGCTCCGCATTTTACTTAATGGTATAGCCGGGGTTCTGATATGGACGCTTGTCAAAGCCATAGCGTAAATCGGAATATACTCCCGCTATGCTGTCCCATGTTACAGCGCCGACTATACCCGTAGGATCTATACCGAACTGTCGCTGAAAAGCTGTCACGGACTGCTTGGTAAGAGGTCCGAAATAGCCTGTGTCACTTACGGCAGGTATATCGGAATAGCTCCTGTTTATATAGGTCAGGTACTGCTGTATTATCTTCACGGAGTCTCCGCTGGCTCCCTCACGGAGAACTGTGCCCGGATACAGTGCAACGGAGGTATACTGAGGCGGAACGCTCTCGACTATACCCTGATAAGCTCTGTAAAGGTCATTTCTTGTTGCTCTGTCGGCAATGCCCGTCTGAGGGAGCCCGAACACCCTCTGGAAGGACTTCACCGAGCGCTCCGTCTGCTCGCCGAAATAGCCTGTTATTTCCACGGGTATAACCGCTTCGTAATAAGCTCCGATGACCGCAAGGTAGTATTGCAGCATACTCACTTCTATCGACTGCATACCTATGTGCAGATCCTCTGCAAACTGAGGCGAGATCTCATCGAAACGTACTCCCTCGGAATCAAGCTCAGCCAGCCGCTTCACACTGGTATAGATATAGGTTATCCTGTACCATGTGGCAGCGTCCACTGTTCCCGTGACTTCAAGGCCGAACACCTGCTGGAACTTTCTCACCGCAGCCTCAGTGGGAGTATCGAACACGCCGTCTGCCGCAGGTATCTTTGGTATAGCAGGATAATTCCGTGATATACGATTGAGCCACACCTGTATATACTTCACCTCGTTGCCGAAGGAGCCGTTCTTCAGCTCTATATCGGGATATGAAGGCATAGCTGTCTGCACGGGAGCGTTCTTCACTATGTCTATATCCTCGCCGTAGTAATACTGAAGTATCTCATACGGAGTAAGCCCTCTGTTGGCAAGACTCACAGTCCCCCACTGGGAAAGTCCCGCACAGGTAGTGGTAGTGCCGTTGCAGAAGGACGTGAAAAGAGGCTCGATACTTCCGCTCCTCCTTATATAGTCGTTGAAAAGCTCATCAACAAGATAACTGATATTCTCGAAATACTCCCTGCCGTTGATGAACTTCTGGTCAAACTGAGTTGTCGCGGTAATATCGAAATCATAGCCCCTTGAGCGGTACCATTCCGTATAAATACGGTTCAGCGCAAAAGAAACAATGGCATAAATATTTGCACGGAGAGCATTTTCGGGCCATGTGGGGTATATCTCACTGGAAGCCACATTTTTCACATATGAAGCAAAGCCCACCGTCACATCGGGCGCTCCCGAATCGGGATAGCCCAGATGTACGGTTATGGTCTCGGGTATAAACGGAGTGCCTGTGAGCATATCTCACTCCTTTCCGCTGCCGAAGCTCGGCTCAGCATTGTAATATGTCACCGTATCGTCGGCGCTGTTCATCATAAGCGGCAGGGGGATAAGGTTGAAGTTCTGGACTGAGGTTATGCCGGAAAACACAGGAACATCAACACTTCTCGCCCTGAAAAAGCCCTCCGCGGTAACGGTGACATCAAAGAGTGCGTAAGGTCTCTCAGAGGGATCGGGAGTACCGGAATGAACGCTGTCAGGTACAGGCAGCTCAAATCGCGGAGAAACTCCGCTCTCGTCGGTGAGTCCCGAAGCAAGGATGAGTCTTTTCCCGTCAACTACCGCAATTACGCTCACAGCAGCCCCCGACACCGCCGAGGAATCCTCTCCGGTACGCACATTCACCAGTATATAGCCCTTTTCACTGTCTATAAATGCTTCAGAATAATACTCAGGAGGCACGCTGTCCTCCTCTGTGACAGTTCCCGCATCCGTGTCAAGTCCCGAAAGATCCGGCTCGGGATAGCGGCTGTTGTAATCCTCAGTGCCATTTTCATCAGTAAACTCGGAATATGCCGTATCATCGGGAGCGTCAGCGGTCTGTCTGTTCTGTTCTACGGGCTTATCAGCAACGTTCCGCATGCCATAGAGCTTCATAAGCTCCTGCTTGTATTTTTCTGTATCCATATCTCTGCTCTGCATAATATCTCCTCCCGATAAAGCATATGCGATGCTCCTGTATTTTATGCTCTTTACGCAGCTGTTCGTTTTTTAATGATATGTCAACAGTAACCGCTATTCTACAATAATATTCCTCATCTTTAAACAAGCCGCTCCGCCCGGCCGCGATTTTACAAAATGTTATTGAACTATCCACTTGCCGCATTGTATAATTGAATTAATACATAGTAAAGGAGAAGGGAATATGAAAAAAAGCATTGCGGCAGCCCTCACGGCCGCACTGGCTGTTACAGCCGCGGGAAATACCTCTTCGTCAGCTATAAGATACACCCCCGAGGAGCTTAATGCTCTGGGAAGCTTCCTGCTGGGCAAGTCCGCCGTGGGAAGTGCTGACCTCAACAGCGACAGTGTATGCGACATATTCGACATGGTAGCCATGAGACGCTCTTTCACATTCTCCTCGGGTGAATTCAAGGATACAGTTGTCGCTCCCACAGAGGAATACGTTAATATGGTCAACCGCAATGTATTCTCGGAGGGCACGGCATGGCTGGTACAGAGCGGCGGAGCAGTAGAATTCAACGTAAGCCGTGCACGATCCGTAACTATAACCCTCAAGGGTGACGGCTCAGAAAAGAACGACGCCGACCATCGTCCGCGCTATGCCATACTTGTAAATAACGATCCTGTAATGACAGAATGTCTCTCGGAAAGCGAAAAGGAGATCACCGTCTTTGACATTGATACTCCCATAGACGCAGAAATAAAGGTAATACATCTCTCCGAAGCCAATAACGGAGCTGTGGGCGTGAGCTCAATAAAGGTTAATTCAGACTCTGTCACTCCCATTGCACCCACTCCGGAAAAAGATCTTTATATTGAATTCGTGGGAGACTCCATAACCTGTGCATACGGCGTAGAGGGCAAGGATCAGTATGAGGGCTTCAAGACCTCCACTGAAAACTTTATGAAGTCCTATGCTTACCTTACTGCCGAAAAGCTGGGCGCAGAATACAGTACAGCCTGCTACAGCGGCTACGGAGTCGTCTCGGCATACTCCTCAGACGGCAGCAGGAATACAAGCGGCCTTCTTGGCGACTGCTACGACTATGCAGCGGCTCAGGGCAGCTTCAAGGTGCATTGGAATCACAGCTCCCGCCCCGCTGACGTGGTCGTGGTTAATCTCGGAACCAACGACAATACCTATGTGAGCAAGGACTACGAAAAGAGAGGCCCCGAGTTCACGGAAAAGTACGTTGAACTCCTTGCAAAGATACATAAGGCTCAGCCCGAAGCAGCTATAATCTGTACTGTCGGCACTATGGGCTGTTCGGAGATGTTCCCATATATCGAAGACGCAGTGGAGCAATTCCGCAGAACCTCTAGCATGGGTGACAGGATAACCGCCTATCTCTCCGCAACTCAGGATATGAACAGCGATGGCCTCGGCTCCGACTGGCACCCCACATACACTACTCAGCAGAAGGCCGCAGCAGTACTTGCCGATAAGATATGCCGTATGATCGGCAGAGAGTCGGACCAGGTAGGTCTCGACGTTTCGGCAGATGCAGAGTTCACCGCAGCTCTTGACAAGAAGGTTGGCGCCGACGCAGCAACATACTTCTCGGAATATGACCGTTCCTTCTGGGTAAACGTGGTGACAGGCGGCAGTGATGCCAATGATGTACAGGCAGTTCTCTCCCCCATCGGCCTGAAAAAGAACGGAAAGTATAACCTCTCCTTCAGCGCCACAGCTCCCGAGGGCAGCAGCCTTCCAGTGGAGGTAAGAAACAAGGACGGCTCAAGGATTTACTTCAGGGGAACTTTTGTATCCAAGGGAGAAAAAACTCCCTTCGAAGCTGATTTCATCTGTCCCGATGATGTTTCCGACGGCGAATTTGCTCTGTTCATGGGCGGCAAGGACTATACCAGCGTCACTATCTACAGTCTGAAGCTGATAAAAACAGCCTGAGGCTCACTTGACATTTCGTCCCGTTTGGATTATAATATGTGTAAACTGTTCCCGGCTTATGCCGACGAAGGGAGAATGTTATGAAATTCAGCACATTGGTTGCTATCGCAATAGGCTTCGGAGCACTTATAATGGTGCTCATGGCAAGCAGATCCTGCGCCAAAAGCGTTGCAGAGACAAGAAAAAACGAAAACAGAAACAATCTCGTGACCACACATCCTGTTACAGATCAGGCATTTACGGATAATTATACCGATTACTACTCAGAAGAATTATCCTCGGAGGAGTCCACAGAGATAGAGTATGAAACTGTTACAAATATGCTCGGAGAGGTCGTTGAGACTATCCCCGTTACTTCTCCCGAAGAAGCAAATATGCCTACTACTACCCTGTCAATACTTGAAGAATACGCTAAAAGCAAGGGAGAAACGCCAAGCTCTGAGGTACAGACCACTACATACGAATATGTAGAGCCGAAATATGATGTTACGCTTGTCATTGACTGACAAAGCTGCAAGTATAAATTTACGGAGGAAAAAAACATGGTAATCATCGAAATGGAAAACGGAAAGAAGATCAAGATAGAGCTTTATCCCGATATTGCGCCTATCTCATGCGAAAACTTCGAAAAACTGGTAAAGCAGGGCTTTTATGACGGACTCACCTTCCACAGAGTTATCCCCGGCTTTATGATCCAGGGCGGCTGCCCCAACGGCACCGGCACAGGCGGTCCCGGCTGGCAGATCAAGGGTGAATTCGCAGCAAACGGCGTAAAGAACGACCTCAAGCACACAAGAGGCGTACTCTCAATGGCTCGTTCAATGATGCCTGATTCCGCTGGCTCACAGTTCTTCATTATGCACGAGGACGCTCCTCACCTTGACGGCAATTATGCTGCATTCGGTAAGGTAATAGAGGGAATGGACGTTGTTGACGAGATCGCAGAGTGCCCCACAGACTACAACGACAAGCCCACGACTCCTCAGGTAATGAAGAAAGTAACCATCGAATAATACGGGAGAATATCCCGAAAAGAAAAGGCTTCACACGAATGTGAAGCCTTTGTTTTTATATCGTTTACTTCAGATATGCGGCAAGTCCGCTGATATTCTGATTTCTTACCTCTCCCGCAACAAGTCCCGCAACTACATCCGCACCCTTTTCACAGAAATGAGTACCGTCTGTGGAACCCGCAACAGCTCCCATAAGGTGATAGCTTTTGGCTGTATCATATCCTACGGAGTTGTAATGGTTTACCATAAGGGTATTCAGGTCTATACAGGGTATGCTGTACTTCCTTGCAAGATTGTAGCAGGCAGAGTTGTAGTCGGTATAGGTGTTCACGAATCTGCCATTTGAATAAGCCTTCATACCGATGGTAGTAGTAACAAGTATGGGAGTTGCGCCCTTTTCCTTCGCAGACTTGATGAACTCTGTCATATACCACTCGTATGAGCCGTACGAGGGATTATCCACATTACCGCACAAAGGAGAGTATCTGTCCTCATTCGTCTTGTCCGCATCGTTTATGGCAAATTGTATCATTACGAAATCGCCCGACTTGAGACTGTCGGCAATGGTCTGCCATCTTCCCTCATTGTAGAACTTCTTGGTGCTTCTTCCTGCTATTGAGTGATTTGAAACAGTCAGATTGCTGTTGAAGTAGTTCTGGAGATAATAACCCCAGCCCTGCTGAGGAGCATATCTCGCACTGTAGTTCTGTACAGTTGAATCGCCTGCGATATAGAGCATATGCTGACCGCTTACGGTCTGTGGCTCCTTTGAAGGATCATATATCTCAGCATAGGGCTCGTCCGTAAGAATGAGCTCGATGTAGTCGAAATTCGGTCCGCCCTCAGACATAGCCGACTGGAACATTATACTGTTGGTGCCTGCCTTAAGGGGAAGAACTATTCCGTATTCCTTCCAGTCGGACCATGAACCTGTTCCGGGGAAGGACTGCATCCAGCAGATATCTATATCGTTGTTTACGAATATCTTCATTTTACGGTCGCTTTCAACACCGTTTGCAAAGCGTATATGCGTCATATAGTTGCCGTCCTGCGGTACATTGACTGTAAAGGAGATATTGCTTTCTATGGTATTATCAAGGTTCACATAACCGTCCGGCCTTGTATAGCCTGCATTGACAGTCTCTGTAATTCCTTTGTTCCACTGCTGATCCGCTGCGAAATACTTCACAGGCTCGGTGGAAACTGTAGTCGCGGGAACTGTTGTGGTCTCCGTGACTGTTGTGGTCTGTGCAGGCTGCTCATACTCCTTGGGAGGCAGAGTCTCAAGACCGATCAGGTATCTCTGTATGAAAAGAGCGTCATTGGCTGTAAGTCCCACAACGTCCTTGTCAACATCGCCGTTGGAATAGCCCTGTCTGGTGATATGCATGGGATCCGTTCCATCAACGCCGTATTTATTCGGATTTGCAAGCGCCTGCATAATGAGGATAGCGTCCGAAAGATCTACGGAATCACTGAGATTTGCGTCTCCGGGATAACGAACGAGAACAGGCTCCTGAGACTGCACAGTGGTCGTGACAGTTGTAGTTGTGGTGACCGTAGCAGTAGTGGTAGTGGTGGTAACGACAACATCCTGTACCTCGATCATTTCCCATTTCTGGCAGTTATGACCGTTTACCTCCCACTGCTGGATATTTGCACCGTTATTTGTATAAGCGCTGGCGACCTCCACTGCGGAAGCGTCCCTTGTAGCTCTTGTAAGAATGCTCACTGTGCCGTCACCGTTGTCGCGAAATCTGAAGAACTGGTCGCTGTAGCCGTTCTTGTCGGCAACTACAATATTTGCACCGTTATCCTTGCTGCCGTTGTCCACATAGAGGTAAAGATCAGCGTTCGAAGGCTTGATATAGAAGTAATCTCCCGTAGCCTGTTCGCATTTCCATGTATTATGGGGCTGAGACGATGATGCTCCCCACTGCTGAACATTGGCGCCGCTTGCTGTGCTGCCGTCAGCCACTTCCATATAAAGGCCGCTGTTCACGTTCCTGAACATATAGCTGACATCTTCCTTTGGGTGGATATAATCTCTTTCACCTATTTGAAGCTCCTGCTGCATTATCTCGGCGATCTTCTGAGCGCCCATCTTGCTCTGATGAAGATCATCTCCTGTGTTGTCAGCCTTTATGGCGTAGTATGAAGCCATACCGTCATATCCCACAGATAGTCCAAAATCCTGCCACTTTGTGAAGAGATCCACGACCCTGACATTCTGTTCGCTGCCGACCTGATCCAGCTTATCGCCGAACCATCGTCCCGTAAGCAAGGGACTGCGGGTAAGGTCGCCGCGTCTGCCCTGCTGCTTGACAAGTACGACCTCCATGCCCTTTGCCTTGCACTTTTTGACCATATCTGTCACTGTCGCATAGTATTCTTCCTTATTGGAGTAATTTCCGTCATTTATTCCGATAGAAATGATATAGTAGTCCCCTGCCTTGCCGTAGGTCTCAATAGGAGCAAACTGTCCGGCGTCCACAAAGCCCTTGGCGTACTGTCCGCTGGTAGCCATATTACGGACATCATAGCTTCCTGCGGGAAGCTGGCTGCCAAAGAACTGTCCCCACCCGTGCTGAGAGGTATCCGCACAGTTATAGTAATTGGCAACGGTGGAGTCGCCGCATATCCAAACCGTAGGCGGCATAGTTCCCGTATCATTGAGCTTTGTTATCTCAACTGCGGCAATGGACTGTTCCCTGTTGCTCATGCCCTCAACAGCCTGTATATTCAGCTGGCCGTCAGTAACGGGAATCTTTACAGTCTCAACAGCACCTCTTCCTGTGAGGTTCATCATTTGAACCATGCCCTCGAGCTTTATGGTAGTTCTCGGAGCATTTCCGGTAGTGACCTTAACCTCGTAAAGTCCCTTCGGAAGGTCCACATTGAAGGTATTTCCCGAACTGCCGTCCTTGAACTTTACAGCATCTGCCACCACTCCGCTGCCTCCGGCGCTGACATTTTCCACGTTCCATGTCTGTGCAAAGCCGTAGCCTCTGCCAGAATTATATCCATCCGAGGCAGATACTCCCGTAAACCCGCCGGCAGCTCCGCTGCCTCCGAAATCGAATTTCCAATCTGACTGAGCTGCCTCAGCCTGCAAAGGTTTTATCCGTTCAACATTTTCAAGACCGGCAAAGGCTGACAGAGAGAATGTCAGGGAGATCAGTCCGCCAAGAAGTTTTCTGAATTTCATATTACTCCTCCAATTCCGTACAAAGTACGCATAATTATCTATAGTAATTATATCACCGTGAATAAATCAAGTCAAGCATAAGCGTATGCAGTTTTGAATTTTTAATATGCTTTTTTGTATCATTTTAACAATGGTCCTGTATAATTTATATAAGAGAAGGAAGTATTCTCGAAAGAATTGAAATATTAAAAGTTCAATGTACAATAAACCGAAAAGCCCGAAAGCAGCGCAAACTGCCTTCGGGCTTTGATTTTACTGTTTTATCTCCGTTTTAGTCTTATTCTGAATGAGCTTGAATTCGGTATGAGTCGCCCTTTTCTTTGAGGGATCATCCTCATCAGGGGCCACGGAATGTACTGTCAGCCTGATGTCGCTGAAGCTTTCAAGCACCATCGAAAGGCGGTATACTACCTCGCGGAGGATCTCCGTCTGATGAGCCATATATATACGTCCCACAGCAGACTGGGGATTGCTCTCAAAGAGAGCAAACATAAGACTGAGCACGTGCTCGCAGCTCTTTGGAGTCTCCATGACTCCGTTTATCATTTTGAATTTCATATCAACAGAGCCGTCATCAGCCACGAATTCAGCCAGCTCGGAATTTGTAGCATATCTGCTGAAAATATCGAGAAGCATGGCATTTGTGAACTTCAGCTCAGCATAGTTCTCAAGCTCAGTCATAATGAGCCTCCTTATGAAAGAGCAGCCTTAAGAGCGTCGATCCTGTCTGTCTTCTCCCAGGCAACGCCAAGATCCTCACGTCCCATATGACCGTATGCAGCAAGCTGTCTGTACTGGGGCTTTCTGAGGTCGAGCATCTCGATGATAGCTGTGGGACGAAGGTCAAATACCTTTGCAACAGCATCTGAGAGCTTCTCCTCGTCAACCTTTCCTGTGCCGAAGGTATCAACAAGGATCGAGATAGGCTTAGCAACGCCGATAGCGTATGAAAGCTGTACCTCACACTTGTCAGCCAGACCGGCAGCAACAATGTTCTTTGCAATATATCTTGCAGCATAAGCAGCGCTTCTGTCAACCTTCGTAGGATCCTTTCCGCTGAAAGCTCCGCCGCCGTGACGTGAATATCCGCCGTATGTATCAACGATGATCTTACGTCCTGTAAGGCCACTGTCTCCCTGAGGACCGCCTACAACGAAACGTCCGGTAGGATTGATGAAGAACTTTGTATTGCCGTCCATGAGTTCTGCGGGAATAACAGCCTTGATAACGTACTCCTCTATGTCCTTGCGGAGCTGATCGAGAGATACATCGGCAGAGTGCTGTGAAGAAACAACAACTGCATCAACTCTTACCGGCTTGCCGTTGTCATACTCAACAGTTACCTGTGACTTACCGTCGGGACGAAGGTAACGGAGAGTACCGTCCTTGCGCACCTCAGTAAGCTTCAGTGAGAGCTTGTGAGCAAGTGAGATAGGGAGGGGCATGAGCTCGGGAGTCTCATTGCAGGCATAACCGAACATGATACCCTGATCTCCCGCACCATTGGAAAGACCGTCCGACTCGCTGTTTTCTTCTCTGTATTCAAAAGCCTCATTTACACCCATAGCGATGTCAGGTGACTGCTCATCAATGGAAGTAAGAATAGCGCAGGTGTGGCCGTCAAATCCGTACTTGGCTCTGTCATAACCGATATCAATAACTACCTGACGAGCGATCTTCGGGATATCTATATCAGCCGATGTTGTGATCTCTCCCATACAGAGCACCATGCCTGTGGTCACACAAGTCTCACAGGCAACGCGTCCAAGCTTGTCCTGCTCAAGGATAGCGTCGAGAACAGCATCGGAGATCTGGTCACAGATCTTATCGGGATGTCCCTCAGTAACCGATTCGGATGTAAAAAAGCACTTACTCATTAATAATACCTCCTGAAAAATAAAAGGCTCCTCAATCCGAGAAGCCATGATAACATAACGTTCCTCATCTTCCGGATAAAACCGCAGGAATTAGCACCTTCGACTCAAAGGTCGGGTTGCTGCGGCTTCACAGGTCCTGTTACCTCCGCCGCTCTTGATAAGGTTATGAATGTATTATACACCCTTCGACAATATTTGTCAATAGGAATTTTCTCATATACAGGAAAAAAACGTACACAAAACAAATGAGCCTCCTTTTCAGGAAGCTCATCTGCCATGATATAGGGATTATTGGGGATTTAATAATTTAATGTTGGGGTAAACATTAAACTACCATGAAAATCAGCTTCGGGATATTCTCCCTCAGCAACTATATTATAGCATAGGATTATGTATTTTTTGTGAAAAATCTAAACGGGCAGTAAACAATATTATCAACAGTTTTTGTACTTTTATATGGATATTGCATAATATATCTTGAGTTTGTCCACCCAAAATCTACTCTCTGTAAATTCGCCCCTACGAATTATCGCCTGTTATTACATTTCAGGTTTTGGGATAACTCTTATGAGGTTCAAAGGAACGGAAACAGTTCCGTCAAAACCTGTACCGCAGTCACGCACTCAGGTACTTCCCTGCCGCTGCGATTTATCCATATTGCTTTTATCACTGCTTTTTCACATCACTGATCTTGAACCAGAACGTAGACCCCTTTCCCAGAGTACTTCTCACGCCGTAGTCATAATTATGCATTTTCAGCACGGCCTTGACGATGGAAAGTCCCAGACCTGTGCCGACAACCTCGCGTTTGTGGTTCTCGGAACGGTAATACTTGTCGAAGATGAGCTTTATCTTGTCCTCCTCGATACCGTCGCCGGTGTCCTCCACCTCCACAATAACGCCGTCCTCCGTATTGATCTGACGTACAAACACCTTTTTATCCTTGCCCGTGTAGTTGATAGCATTATTTATAAGGTTATATATTACCTGCTCTATCTTAACCACATCGCAGTATACGGTGCGTTCCTCATCGGGAGTAAAGGTTATCTTGTAGCCGTTCTTCTCGGACAGTCCCCTGAAGCGGTCCATTATCTCGCTGAGCTTTGAGCTTATGCCGAACTCAGAGGGATTGAGCTTCTGTTTGCCGCTTTCCAGCTTGGAAAGATCCAGCATATCATTTACAAGAAGTGCAAGTCTGTCCGTTTCGCTGATGATTATTTCAAGATGCTCATTGCGCTTAACGGGATTATCTCCCGAAAGATCACGTATCATCTCCGCATATGCCTTCAGCATTGTCAGCGGTGTCCTAAGATCATGGGAAACATTGGCAATAAGGTCTCTCTGCATGGTATCCACCTTTGAGAGCTCCTTTTCGGCATATGTAAGGGTATCTGCCAGCTGTTTTGTCTCCAGATAGCCCCTGCCGTCAAATTTCGTATTGAAATCGCCCTTTGCAAGGTTTTCCGCCGAGGCAGTTATTCTGTCGATAGGAAGAGCCAGACGCCTTGAAAGATATATCGAGATAGCAAATGCAAGAGGTATCAGTATCACAGTGATCAGCAGGAGCTGACGCTTTATCAGGTCAGTGGTAGCGCCTACGGGCACCAAAGCCGAATTTATGAGCAGATATCCGTCAGGAGAAGACGTATCCCCAAGAACACAGCCGAATACCAGCATATCCGCATTTGTTTTCGGATTGATTATAGTTCCGCTGACAACGCCGTCATTTGTCTCGTTGATCTTGCTGATAAGGTACAGATTCTTATTCATCTTGCCGTGGAGCACACATTCTCCCAGAACATGGCTCGGCTTGATCTCTCTGCCGTACCTGTCCAGAACCTCTATGCAGACATCATTCTTTGATGCAACGCTGTCCATAGTCTTGTAGAATGCAGCTTTGTCATTCGGCCAGTACTTGTCATAAGCATCGTCAATGATCTCCATGCTTTTCCTTGACGCAGATACACGCATTGTCTCGTACAGATTTTCCAGAAAGAATATCTGAAAAAACCACAGAAGGCCGAATACTGCCACGATAAACAGCATAAAATACAGCCACACTTTGAATTTCAGCGGCATTCTGTTCCCGACGTGACGGAACTTATTGATTTGCTGCTTCAAACTTATATCCCATTCCTCTCAGTGTAACGATAAATTTACGGTACTCTCCGAGGCTGTTGCGGAGCATTTTTATATGTGTATCAACAGTTCTGTCATCGCCGAAGAAATCATAGCCCCATACCTCTTCAAGGAGCTTGTCACGTGAAAGTGCGATATTCTTGTTCTTTACAAGATAGAAGAGCAGATCATATTCCTTGGGAGTCATAGAAGCCTTTTCGCCGTTTACGTAGACCTCACGTCCGGCAATATCCACTGCCAGTCCCTCAAATTCATATTTATCGGGCTGTACCTGTTCATCCTGTCTTGTATTCCTTTTGAGAACCACCTTGACTCTTGCCATGAGCTCCTTTGGAGAAAAAGGCTTTACAACGTAGTCGTCAACGCCTATCTCAAAGCCGAAAAGCTTATCGTACTCCTCTCCTCTTGCAGAGAGCATGATAACAGGTATATTCTTTGATTTATGTATCTCCTTGCAGGCGGAATAGCCGTCCAGTCTTGGCATCATTACGTCCATGATTATCAGGTCGTAATCATTGTCATGACAGAGATTCACAGCTTCCATGCCGTTCTCCGCCTCTGTTACCTCAAAGCCTTCAAATTCGGCATATTCGCGTACAACTTTTCTTATATTTATTTCATCATCTACAACCAGAATATGTGCCATACAAAAACCTCCGTTAAGATATTTCAATATCTTCTTGATATTTATAATAAATAAACATGAAGCCGGTCGTCAACCTTACTCCTTTTATATTATAACATCTTATCACATAAAAGTGTATATTCTGTGAAATTTTCTTGTTATTTTCCGTCAATTTTATCAAATTTGTTAGGGCTCTTTAATTTTCGATTGACTTTTTAGGCTATTTTTGCTATAATAATTTTGGATAATTGTATAAGAAGGGAGGCGGTTTCTATGAAGAAAAGATCAGGCTTCAGACGTCACTTCAATCCGCTTGCTGCTGCCCTTATCATAGTTGCCGCAAGCTCTCTGGTCATAGGTTACTGTATACTCAGGCCGCAATATGCAATGATAACACTTGTTATATATGTATGTACACTGGTATGCGCTACACTTATCCTTGCCATTTCTACTTATATATATAAAAGCAAGCGTACTTCCATCGACGAGAAGGACATCACTAAGATAATCGAGGATCTCAATACCGAAATGATAATCTGGTCGGATAACTTCTCATATGTTTTCATAAACAAGAAGCTCAGGGATCTTCTGGGCATAAGTGCTGACCGTTCGGATAAAAAGGAAGCTGTCTGGACAGCCTTCGGCATAAATTCTTCAGACGAGAATGCCCTTATGAAAATTGCGGGCAGCAATTCCTACGAATCAAGCTTCCGCAATCCCCACGGCACACTGGTCTCCATAGCATGGAGCACCTCTCCCGTAAAGAAGTACCGCAAACAGTCCGTGTACCTCAGTACGGGATTCAACCTCACAGAGCTGAAGAAAATGAGGGTAAACCTTGCCAGCGCCAACGACTTTTTCCACGCATCCATGGAGCTCGCCGAGATCGGACTCCTTATGAGTACAGACAGGAAGTTGTTCCGTGCTTCTCCCGAGCTGATGCGTATGCTTGGACTGAAAACGGGCTCAATCAATATTAACGAGTTCCGCTCGCTCATACATCCCAACGACAGGATCCAGTTTGACGGCGCTATCCGCAGCAAGGATCTTTCGGAAATAAGGAATATCGAGATAAGGATCAAGAGCGCAGACGGCTCTTACCGCTGGTTCTCCTACCGCTTCAAGTCTATCCCGGGTACAGGCAATACCTTGCCCCTCTTCGGCGGTGCCATTATCGACGTCACACAGGAGCATGAGAAGGACATCCTCATCGAGCGTCTTGCGTATATCGACGAGGTCACAGACATCGCAAACCGCAATAAGCTGGTGGGAACAGGTCAGGAGATATACGATTCCTGCAAGGTGCTCAACTACTCCTTCTGGATCATAGTCCTCGACATCGACCGCTTCCACATCATCAACGATACTATCGGCTACAGCAACGGAAACTATGTACTGAAGAATTTCGCACATATCCTTTATAAATTCGTTACTCCAGGCGGTCTTGCCGCAAGGATCAGCGGAGACAACTTCGCGCTCCTCCTCAGGGACTACGGCGATGAGGAAATGCCAACGAGAACCGTAAAATCCATTCAGGAAGAGTTCTCAAAGCTGGCTGTGGACGAGCTTGCCTCCATAAATCTGTCCTGCTCGGCGGGCTATTCAAAAATGCCCGAGGACGGAAACTCCTTCCTCGACGTAATGGAGCACGCCGAATTCGCACTGAAGTCCAGCGACGGCACTCAGGGCAGCGTATGCGGCTATGAGCCGAGTATGCACGACTCTATTATCGGCAATACCGAGCTTGAAAAGTCACTGGCTCTTGCCATCGACAACAACGAGCTACAGCTCTTTTACCAGCCCAAGATCGACCTTGCTTCGGGCAGGATAATGGGCGTGGAAGCGCTCATACGCTGGATAAAACCCGACGGCACCATAATAAAGCCCGACGTCTTCGTACCTATCGCCGAGAGCTCACACCTCATAGGCAGGATAAGCGAATTCGTACTCAACGAGGGCTGCCGCCAGAACAAACTCTGGCAGAAAATGGGCTTTCCTCCTATCGTTATGTCCATCAACTTTGCTTCATCCGACTTCTATCAGAACGACCTGAAGGAAAAGGTATTCGAAGCTCTGGCACGTTCGGGACTGGATCCCCAGTGGCTTGAGGTGGAGCTCACCGAGACTCTCGCCCTCAGCGATATAGACTTCGCCGTAGATCAGATGAACAAACTTCGTGATCTTGGAGTAAAGCTCGCTATGGACGACTTCGGCACAGGCTACTCATCACTGAGCTATCTGCAGATACTCCCTATAACTCTGCTGAAGCTCGACCGCTCCTTCATAACAGACATCGAGCATGACAATATCGCATATGAGATCGTTTCGGCAGTTATCAGAATAGCAAAGTCAAAGAAGATAGAAACTATCGCAGAGGGTATCGAAAACAACGTACAGGAGTCGATCCTGCGTATGGCAGGCTGTGACTACGCACAGGGCTTCCTCTACGGCAAACCCATGCCACCCGAAAAGATACAGGAGTTCTTCGATATTGACGATAAGCACGATTACAGCGGCAGAAACAGCAAACGCTGACACCGCAGCCCAATATATTTTAAACGGAGGTCATTAACATGAAAAGACGAATAGGTATACTGACAAGCGGCGGCGATTGTCCGGGACTTAACGCTACAATACGCGGCGTGGCAAAGGCCTGCTACGAGCGTTTCGGCGAGGACAATGTAGAAATTGTCGGTATCTCCAACGGCTACTACGGACTTATCAACAATCTCTGCAAGGATATGTCCCCCTCCGTATTCTCGGGAATACTCACCCAGGGCGGAACGATCTTCGGAACCAAGCGTCAGCCCTTCAAGATGATGCAGGTCATCGGTGAAGACAATATTGACAAGGTCAAGAATATGAAAGAGACCTACAAGAAGCAGAAGCTCGACTGTCTCCTCACTCTCGGAGGCAACGGCACTCACAAGACCTCAAAGCTTCTCTCGGATGAAGGCCTCAATGTGATCGGACTTCCCAAGACCATTGACAACGACATCTACGGCACAGACGTTACTTTTGGCTTCCATACGGCAGTGGACATCGCAACTGACGTCCTTGACCGTCTTCATACCACAGCTGCCAGCCATTCAAGAGTACTTCTCTGCGAGATAATGGGCAACAAGGCAGGCTGGCTCACACTGAATGCAGGCATCGCAGGCGGAGCCGACGTTATTATAATCCCCGAGATCCCCTACGATATAGATAAGATATGCGACGCCGTAATGGCAAGAAGCGCTTCGGGAAAGACCTTCTCTATAGTGGCAGTTGCCGAGGGCGCCTTCGACGTGAACGAAGCTAAGATGAAGAAGAAGGAGCGTGCAAAGAAACGTGCAGAGGCAGGCATAATCACCGCCACAAGCCGTATTGCAGCTCAGATACAGGCAAATACAGGGCTCGAAGCAAGAGTATGCGTACCAGGACATATGCTCAGGGGCGGCGCTCCCAGTGCTTATGACCGCGTACTTTCAACACAGTTCGGAGTTCACGCTGCCTACCTCATAGCCAAGGAACGCTACGGAAGAACAGTTGCCAAGATTGGAAACAAGATAACCTCAAACAAGCTCGAGGACATCGCAGGCAGGACCAAATTCGTGGATACAGAAAATCATCTGGTCATTGCAGCCCGTGACATCGGCGTTTCCTTCGGTGACTGATACTTCCCTGAAGTATCATAAGCCTTGAAAAAAATCCACCTGTTAAATAATGTCAGCCCCGGAAGCAGTTTCGGGGCTGTTTTTTGTAAGCTCCATGTTATACAAACAGTAATATATATTTTTATAATACTATCATTAAAAATTGATATGTCACACTTGATACACCTGTATTTCGCTAAAATATCTGTTTATTTAATTGTTAAAACATAAAAATTTCCCTCTCAATGAAAAAAGCTATTCCCAAAACCTTTCAAATATGCTATAATAACTATATATCTGTTCAGGAGGTTATTTTAATGTCAGAAATGGAACTTTATGACCTTTGGTGCAAAAACGCCAAGGAAGATCCCGATCTTAAAACTGAGCTCGAGGGGATTAAGGGCGACGGTGAAGCAATAAACGATAGATTTTACCGTGATCTTGAATTCGGTACAGGCGGTCTCAGAGGCGTTATAGGCGCAGGAACCAACCGTATGAATATATATACAGTAAGACGCGCTACACAGGGCTTCGCTGATTACCTCAACCAGGAATACAAGGATCCCAGCGTAGCTATCTCCTTCGACAGCCGTATAAAAAGCGACGTATTCTCAAAGGCTGCCGCAGAGGTACTTGCAGCAAACGGTATAAAGGTACATATTTATAAAGAACTCATGCCTACTCCATGCCTTTCATGGGCTGTACGCGCACTCAAGTGTCAGGGCGGTATCATGGTAACAGCAAGCCACAACCCCGCTAAGTACAACGGCTACAAGGTTTACGGCGAGGACGGCTGCCAGATCACTCTCAGAGGTGCAGAGATAATCCTCGAGAAGATCAATTCACTGGACGTTTTCACAGGAGTTAAGACTTCTGATTTTGAAAAAGAACTTGCCAAGGGCACTATCTCTTATATAGGCGATGATGTTATCGAGGAATTCTACCAGAGAGTCCTTGCCGAGGGAATAAATACAGACCTCTGCGCTTCAAGCGGACTCAAGGTGGTATATACTCCCCTCAACGGTACAGGAAACAAGCCTGTACGCGAGATACTCAAGCGCATCGGCATTACAGACGTTACCATCGTAAAGGAACAGGAGAATCCCGACGGCAACTTCACTACCTGCCCCTATCCGAATCCCGAGATACGCGAGGCTCTCAAGGTAGGTCTCAGCTACTGTGACAAAGTTAAACCCGATCTTCTCCTTGCTACCGATCCCGACTGTGACCGTGTAGGTATAGCAGTTCCCGACGGCAACGGCGGATATGCTCTCTTCTCCGGCAACGAGGTAGGAGCTATGCTTCTGGAGTATATCTGTGAGCAGCGCATAAAGAAGGGCACAATGCCGAAGAATCCCGTAACAGTCAAGACTATCGTAACTACTGATATAGTAAATCTCATCGCCAAGGAATACGGCGTAAAGGTCATAGATGTACTCACAGGCTTCAAGTTCATCGGCGAGCAGATCGGCTTCCTTGAAGCAAAGGGCGAGGAAAAGCGTTATATCTTCGGCTTTGAAGAGAGCTACGGCTACCTTTCCGGCGGCTATGTAAGAGACAAGGACGCTGTTGACGCTTCGATGCTCATCTGCGAAATGGCTGCTTACTACCGCACACAGGGTATAACTCTCATGCAGGCACGCGAGAATATGTACAAGAAGTACGGTATGTTCCTCCAGACTCTTTACAGCTTTGAGTTTGAGGGTGCAAGCGGCATGAAGCATATGGAAGAGATCATGACAGATCTCCGCAACAACCACCCCACCGCTATCGGCGGCCTGAAGGTGGAGCGCTTTGAGGACTACAAGGCAAGCACCTGCAAGAATATCGCTACAGGCGAGATAAAGGAGCTTACACTTCCCAAGTCAAACGTGCTGGCATTCTACCTCGAGGGCGGCTGCAAGGCAATAGTACGTCCTTCGGGTACAGAGCCCAAGATAAAGACATACATCACAGCCAAGGCACCTACAAAGGCAGAAGCCGAGGCTATCGAGCAGAAGATCTACGCAGACTTCACTCAGAGCATGAAATAATTTATAACAGGGGGCAGGCATTTAGTCTGCCCCTTTATATCATTTTATTCTCTATGAACAAATACAGGAGACAAACAACAAATGACAACAAAGAAAAATAAATACATATATTTTATCGCAGGAGCTCTGCTCGGTGCCGCAGTGTTCATTGTAATCTTCGGCACAGGAATAATCTCCCCTGTCAATACAAAATGGATCTTTGCTCAGCACGATGATATCACACAGCATTATGTAGGCTGGGTATTTTTCCGCAAGACTCCGTGGACTTTTCCTGTCGGCCTTATAGAAGGTATCTCGGCGGATGAAAAGGTCTCATGTATGTATACGGACTCAATACCGCTTTTCGCTTTGATATTCAAGCTGCTTTCACCTATACTGCCTGAAAACTTCCAATATTTCGGCATATGGGGACTTATGTGCTATATGCTCAGCGGCGGCTTCGGAGCATTGCTGCTCACCCGTATAAAACAGAACCTTTTCTTCACATCGGCAGGCTCGCTGTTTTATTCGGCTTTCTGGCCGACGCTCCTGAGAATAACGCACCACAACGCTCTCGGAGCCATATGGCTGGTAATAATACCGCTCATACTCACCATTGACCATGACCGCAAATACAAGCACCGATTCACCCCTGTAGTACTGTGGACAGTTACCTGTATTCTTGCATCGCTCATACACCTTTACTTCATACCCATGATCTACTGCGTCATGCTGGGATACATGATACTTTTGGTATTCAAGGATAAAAAGCGTGCACAGGCAATGATTACATTCGGCTCTTCCACTGTTTTTTCAGTTCTTGCACTGTGGATAATAGGCGGATTTTACAGCAGCGGCAGTTACTCTGACGGCGGCTTCGGAATATTCTCCGCCAACTTCAATGCCTTCTTCAACAGCATGGGAAAGGCAAGATACCTTCGTTCTCTGGAGCACTTCAACGGCCAGTACGAAGGCTTCGGATACCTCGGCATAGGTATGCTGATACTTTGCTTTCTGGCGTTGATAATAACCATCAGCAGGATAAGCAACAAGGATGGAAGCTTTTTCAAAAACGCCTCAGCTGTCATCAGTTCCCGGAAAACAGAGGTCATCGCTTTCTGCGTCATATTCATGACCGCATTTTTATGGGCAGCAAGCAACAAATTAACATTGAACAAGGATATAGCGATCACCATTCCGCTGCCTCAGTTCGTACTGTGCAAGCTGGGTATTTTCCGTTCATCGGGAAGGTTTATCTGGCTCCCCTGCCTTATGACCATGACCTGCGCATTATGGATATGCTCACAGCTCAACAAGAAGTCATTTTTCACGGCTTTGACTCTATGCGTCGCTGTTCAGCTGGGCGATATGCAGAATTACTGCGACGAGATACGCCAGGCAGATGAGAGGAACAAAAACTATACGACCGCTCTGAGCAGTGCTGAGTGGGACGATTTCACAGACGGAGCCGAAGAAATAGTATTTCTTCCCCTTATCCCCGACTATAAGGCCAAAATGAAGCTTTATTTCGACTTTGCCGAGCTTGCCTGCAATAAGGATATGAGACTCAGCTCCTTTTATCTTGCCCGCACTGACAACAGCATACTCACATCTTATGCCGATAAGAAATACTCAGATCTGAAAAGCGGAAACGGCAACAGAGACTTCCTTTACGTATTCTTCAATAAGAAAGACGCTCCCCTTGATGTCATGGGACTTGATGTGAAAGAGATAGACGGATACACAGTAGCAAGAGTTAAAAAATAAAAAAAAATCAGAAACAGCTTGACACACACGGCACAGTGTGATATAATTTATAACTGTAATGTATATTCGGCACTACTGTCTAAAGGAAATGATGGGCTGCACGATCTACAATTTAATTGTAAAGAGGTGAAAATCGTGAAAGAGGGAATCCATCCTGAGTTCAAGAAGACCACAATTACCTGCCACTGCGGTAATGTGATCGAGACTATGTCTACAAAGGAAAACATCAAGGTTGAAATCTGCTCAAAGTGCCATCCTTTCTATACTGGTAAGCAGAAGCTTGTTGATACAGGCGGACGTGTTGACAGATTCAAGAAGCGTTTCAATATGGACAAGTAAGTCACAAGCCCCGTCATTGACGGGGCTTTTCGTACATAGGTAAGTATTATGAACTATCTGACTATATCCGAGAGCGCAAAGGATTCGTTCATCGAAAAGCGCTCGGAATTCATCGGCTATATCGCTCCCGTAAAGACAAACAACGAAGCCGTGGCCTTTATAAATACCATAAAAGCCGAGCACCGCAAGGCAAAGCATAATGTTTACGCATATATTCTGCGTGAAGACAATATTTCCCGTTATTCCGATGACGGAGAGCCCCAGGGCACAGCGGGAGTCCCTGTGCTCGACGTGCTGAAGAAGCGCGGTCTCACCGATGTATGCGTGGTAGTTACCCGATATTTCGGCGGCATACTCCTGGGCGGAGGCGGACTGGTAAGAGCCTATTCCCATGCTGCTTCCCTTGCCTGCGATGCAGCCCATATCATGGATATGTGCCTCTGCCACCGTCTGAAAATAACCGCAGACTACGGTATGTACGGCAAAATATCCTATCTGCTTCCAAATTATGAGACCATAACGGTCAATTCGGATTTCGGCAGCGATGTTACTCTTGAAATACTCGTACTCTCGGAAAAGCTGGAGGCTCTCAAAAAGGAACTCACCGAGGTAACGGGCGGTTCGGCAGATATCGAGGACTGCGGAGAGCTTTTTGAAGATTTTTCCTCGGTGAAAAAAAATTCCTGAAAAAAATAAAGGGTTTTTTGTCCCGTTTTAGTATAAGTATATAGAAGCGGTCATAAGGAGATCAATGTACAGCGGAAATACAATTCTGCCGTACATTGTTTTTCACTGTTTTTTTACTTTGGCCGCCGTTTATTTCAAGTCAGGAGGAGAAGGTATGACAGTACGCGAACAGATAGAGATCAGCGAAAACGGTATTCTTTGCAAGTACGCCTGCACAAGCGTAGACGAGGTCGGTACCAAGCGCGACAGCTATGAAGATAAATGCCCGTACCGCACCGAATTCCAGCGCGACCGCGACCGCATACTCCACTGTAAATCCTTCCGACGCCTGAAGCGTAAGACACAGGTCTTTCTATCGCCCGTGGGCGACCATTACAGGACGCGGCTGACACATACCCTGGAGGTATCACAGATAGCAAGGACTATTTCCCGCGGTATGCGCCTCAACGAAGATCTCACCGAGGCCATTGCCCTCGGACACGACTTAGGTCACTCCCCCTTCGGTCACTGCGGAGAAAAGACACTGAACGATATCTGCCCCCACGGCTTCAAGCACTATGAACAGAGCGTCCGCGTTGTGGAAGCTATCGAAAAGAACGGCAAAGGTCTCAATCTGACACACGCCGTCCGCAACGGCATACTCTGCCATACGAATATGACTGCCGATACCAAAGAGGGCAATGTTGTCAGACTTGCTGACACTATCGCCTACATAAACCACGACATTGAGGACTCTATCCGCGCAGGCATACTCAGCCCAAATGATCTCCCCAGGGACTGCGTAAGAACTCTCGGAAAGACCAAGACACAGCGTATAACGACGCTCATCGCCTCCGTTATCGAACACGGAGCCGTTGATATAGACTTTGCTCCCGATATAAGAAAGGCTCACGACGATCTCAAACGATTCATGTTTGACAAGGTCTACACCAATCCTTCCGCAAAGGCCGAAGAGAGCAAAGCCGAACAGCTTGTAAGGAAGCTGTATGCGTACTTCATCGAGCACAGCAATATGCTCCCCGATGAATACCGCGACATTATGAAAAAGACCGACGCAGACCGCGCAGTATGCGACTATATATCGGGTATGAGCGACTCCTACGCCGTCGATCTTTACACAGAGATATTTGTTCCGAAATTCTGGAAGTGAGTAACAGCCATGCCCCAGAACGACGAATTCCTCTATAATCTGCGAAATGCCAATCCCATCGAAACAGTCATGGGCGGCTATGTTAATCTGACGAGACGAGGGCGGAACTATGTATGCTCCTGTCCCTTCCACTCAGAGAAAACTCCTTCCTGTACCATATTCACCGATACCCAGAGCTTTTACTGCTTCGGCTGCGGTGCGGGAGGCGATGTCATAACCTTCACCATGAAGATCGAGAACCTCGATTTTTCGGAAGCTGTCAAGCTCCTTGCTCAGCGCTCGGGTATGGAAGTTCCCGAATACGGAAATAAGGACAGCGGCTACGCTAAACGCAAGACCCGTATATACGAGATGAACCGCATTGCCGCCAACTTCTTCTATACCAACCTTTTCAAGGGCAGCGACAAGACAGGGCTGCAATATTTTGCAAACCGTAAGCTCAGCCCCCAGACCATAAAGAAATACGGGCTCGGATACGCTCCAGATTCGTGGAACGCTCTCACCGATCATCTCCGCTCAAAGGGATATTCCGATGACGAGATCACCGACGCATGGCTGGCAGGCAGCAGAAACGGACGCATATTCGATATGTTCCGCAAAAGAGTCATGTTTCCTATCATAGACCTTCGCGGCAATATAATAGGCTTCGGCGGCCGAGTCCTTGACGACTCACAGCCGAAATACCTGAACACGGGAAAAACTCCCGTATTCGACAAGGGTTCAAACCTCTTCTCCATGAACTTCGCAAAGAATTCTAACGCCAAGCGTCTGATACTCTGCGAGGGATATATGGACGTTATCGCTGTCAATCAGGCAGGCTTCGATAACGTGGTAGCTACATTGGGAACCGCCATTACCCCCGATCAGGCGCGGCTGATAAGCCATTACGCCGAGGAGGTCATTGTCGCCTACGACAGTGACGGCGCTGGCCAGAAGGCCACCCAGAAGGCTATAAACCATTTTGCCGATGTGGGACTGCGTACCAGGATAATCCACATGGAGGGCGCAAAGGATCCTGATGAGTATATCAAGAAGTTCGGCAAAGACCGCTTCCGTATGCTCCTTGACGGTTCCAACGACGCCAATGACTTCATGCTCGACAAATGCGAGGACGGTCTGGATCTTTCCACGGATATAGGCCGCGTGGAGCTGCTGAAGCGTACCTCTAAGGTCCTTGCGGGAATAGAATCCCCCCTCGAAAGAGAGGTCTATATCTCCCGCACCTCAAAGAAATGCGACATCCCCGTACAGGTGCTGAAGACTCATATCGACGCCATGCTGAAAAAGAACAGCAGCAGCGCAAAAAAGAACGAGTGGAGAAACATCAAGGCCAAGACCTCATACATACGCGACGATATAAACCCCGACGCCGTCAGCAACAAAAAGCAGGCGCGCGCTGAGGAAACTATAATCAGCTATCTGCTGAAACGTCCTCAGGAATATGAGGACGTTGAAAAACTTGCTCCTGTGGAGTGCTTTGTGACCGCCTTCAATAAGAAGGTATACAGAGCTCTTCTTGAAAGGATGAAAAATTCCGATAAATTCTCCCTATCCCTGCTTTCGGATGAATTTTCCACGGAGGAAATGGGCAGAATAAGCGGAATAGCAGCAAAAAAGCGCGAAGTTGCCGTTACGCTTGACGTAGTGGCGGACTGCGCAGAGGTGCTAAAAAGCACCAGGCCCGCGGTAAACGGAGAACTCAGCAACGACGAGCTGCTGGAGCTCTTCCGTTCCAAAAACAAATAGGAGGATATAAAATATGGAAAAGAAAAACACCATCGAAGCCCTTATGGAACAGGGCAAGGCCAACGGCAAGCTCACTACAAAGGAGATCACCGACGCACTGGAGGAGCTTGATTTTAACGTTGATCAGATTGACTCCTTCTATGAAAGCTGCGAAAACCTTAATATTGAGATCATCGAGGATATGAACCTTGACGCCGACCTCAAGATCGGCCTCGACTCAAATATGACTGACGACCTGGAAATGGCTCTCTCAACAGAGGGTATAGCTATCGACGACCCAGTAAAGATATACCTCAAGGAGATCGGCCGTGTACCGCTCCTCACCACAGAAGAAGAGATTGAGCTTGCACAGAGAATGGCAAAGGGCGATCCCTATGCCAAAAAGCGTCTTTCGGAAGCAAACCTCCGACTTGTTGTATCTATAGCAAAGAAGTATGTCGGCAGAGGTATGCAGTTCCTTGATCTTATCCAGGAAGGAAATCTCGGTCTCATAAAGGCTGTTGAGAAGTTCGACTACACCAAGGGCTTCAAGTTCTCCACATATGCAACATGGTGGATAAGACAGGCTATCACCCGTGCTATCGCGGATCAGGCAAGAACTATCCGTATCCCCGTCCATATGGTAGAGACTATAACCAAGGTAAAGAAGGTATCAAGCCAGCTTCTCCATGAAAACGGCCACGACCCCAGCCCCGAGGAGATAGCGGACAAGCTCAATATGCCCGTAGATAAGGTACGTGAGATCATGCGTGTTGCTCAGGATCCCGTATCCCTTGAAACACCTATCGGCGAAGAGGAAGACAGCCATCTGGGCGACTTCATTCCCGACGATGACGCTCCTGCTCCTGCCGAGGCTGCTTCACACACACTTCTCAAGGAACAGCTCAACGAGGTCCTCTCAACACTTACAGACCGTGAGGCAAAGGTGCTCAAGCTCCGCTTCGGTCTTGAGGACGGAAAGTCAAGAACCCTTGAAGAGGTGGGACAGCGTTTCGACGTTACCCGTGAGCGTATACGCCAGATAGAGGCAAAAGCACTCAGAAAGCTCCGCCATCCCAGCAGAAGCAAAAAGGTCAAGGATTTCCTTGACTGATCCTCTTATAAGTATTTCCGAAGCCGCCACAAATGGCGGCTTTTTTATTGACATTCACGCTCTTATGTAGTATAATTAAATTGTATAAATGTACGTTATCACGGTCTCCTGCTGACCGAAGAAAAGCAGGTACGCAAAGAGACAGAGAGCGCATTCCCCTTCTCATGTCTCCCAAGGTATAAGGAGAGAGTATGGGTATTTTTGATTTCAGTAAAACTCCTCCCGCGCTGAGCCATGACTGGCAGGTATTCCAGCAGTTTGTAGGCAATATAGGTGCGTTTACCTACATTGCAAAGGAAAAAGCTGCTTATCTTGATTCTGCAGCCTGTCATATGCTCGGATGCCCGAGTGAAAAGATAAACGAATTTGAATTTTTCAATCTGCTTGAGAAGATTTCCAAATGTCCTGTGGAAGGTCAGAAGCATATATATAAATTCACTGACGGAAACACCTCGCGCTTCATAAAAATGAATATCTATGAGAGCAGCGATGAATGGCTGGGCTTCGTCCAGGACTTCACAAGACAGATCTCGGAAATAAACGACCGTCAGTCCTTCGTGGAGTACGATCCGATTACAAGGCTCCCCTCCTATCCTTCCTTCTCACAGAAGATAAAGAAGATACTTCCGGATGTTCAGCACGCCTGTCTGGCAACTATATATATAAACGGCATAGACAAGCTGGGCTCCTACCTTACAGTTGACAATACCAACAGCTGTATAACCTCAGTCGCCGAAGCTCTGAAGAGCTTTGCCAGCGATACTCTTATTATCGGCTCAAAGTCCAATTATGAGATATGCGTCTTTTTCTGTGACTGCGACAAGATGACCATATATAACATCCTCAACAGTATGGACGAGGCTGTACAGAACTGCACGCTTACCGATGATTTCGGCGAGATAATAGATATTTCCGACAAGAGCCGCATAAGCCTTTCCATAGGCTGCGCTTCCTTCCCCGAGGAGGCTTCCGACTTCAATATGCTGGTGAATTATTCCGAATTCGCCCTCTTTGAAGCCAGAACGGACAAGCGCTCTGTCATAAACTGGTTCTCCGAGGAGAATTACGTCCGCGAAAAGGACTCCTACCGCAATGCGCAGACCTTCTCACGAATCGTCCAGGAAAACCTGCTCACCTACTATCTCCAGCCTATCGTGGAGACACAGACCGGCGAGATCGTAGCCTATGAGGCTCTTATGAGAACTGTGGGAGATATAAAAATGGCTCCCAAGCAGATACTCAAGATCGCAGATGCGCAGAATGACCTGTACGCCATTGAAAAGCTCACATTCTTCAACACTATGAAGCTTCTCAGTGACAATCAGCAGATCTTCGAGAACAGAAAGCTCTTCATAAACTGCCTGCCCAATCACCTTCTCACTGACGAGGATTTCAATGAGCTCTATCTCACTTACGGCGAGCTCCTCGAAAAGACTGTCATAGAGATAGTAGAGGAATCAGCTTCCTCCACAAAGGGCATAGAGACACTGAAGAAGCGCTGCGGCTTCGCAAGGGCAATGCTTGCTATCGACGATTACGGAACGGGATATTCCAACAGCTCGAATCTGCTGAACTATTCACCCGATTATATCAAGATAGACCGCTCCCTCATAAGCGATATCCATAACGACCTGAAAAAACAGCAGCTGGTGACCTCTGTAATCGAGTTCTGTCACGATAATCAGCTGAAATCCCTGGCCGAGGGAGTTGAGACTCTCCACGAGCTCAAGACCGTTATACGTCTTGGAGTGGATCTGGTTCAGGGTTATTATACTTCAAAGCCAAAACCTCTCTTCCTGAACAGTATATCCGCTGATATAAAGGATGAAATCATAAAGACAAATCTTGAAACCCGTCCTGACGGCGTCAAGAAGATATACGCTGCTCAGAACGATACTGAACTCGATCTGCTGAAGCTGGCGCTGGAAAAGTATACCGACATTCATATCTACCAGAGCAAGCTCACTATCGTCGGCGATCCTGACAAGCCCGTGAAGATGAATATATCCATCATGGACAACCACAGCTGTGAGCTCACTCTCAAGAATGTGAATATGATAAGCGGCAACAGCAAGCCCACTATATCCGTGGGAGAGTACGCAAGGCTCGTCCTCAATGTGGTCAAGAACAACAAGCTCAGCTACTCGGGTATATACGTTCCTATGGGCTCACAGTTCGAACTGGGCGGTAAGGGCAATCTCTCCATAGACTGCTATGCCTCCGAGGGTATCGGAATAGGAAACGACTACGACCATGGCTACGGCGATATCACTATAGATTTCAGCGGTAACCTTGAAATAATCTCCAACAGCGTGGAGTCGCTCTGTATCGGCGGCGGATATAACGATGACGATTCGGATATAAATCTCCGCTCGGGCAAGATAAAGATATTCATGTATTCTCATAGCGGTCTTGCTATCGGAAGCTTCAACGGCGACGCCAATATCGACATCGGTGAGGAATGCTCCCTTGACATCGCTATCTCGGGCATAAAAGTCACCGGTATCGGAAGCTGCAAGGGTATATCCACTATCAGCTCCGGCGCTGATATCACCATGTCCTGTACAGGCGCTCAGTCCGTAGGTATAGGCGTTCTCGAAGAAGGAGAAGGCAGCATCTACATCAAAAACGGCAAGATCAATATGAAGATGCGCTCTGCCAAGCACTCCTGCATAGGAGCTATGAAGGGAAGCGTAAATACTAAGATCAGGAATGCCGAGATCTCCATCGACTGCGAAGGCGACGACGTTACAGGCATCGGCGATGCTTCGGGTACAGGAAATGTAAACATCATTGATTCCAAGGTTTCCATAGTGCTCAATGCAGGAAATCCCAAAGACATCGGCACTGAAAACGGCGATGTCCAGATACAGAACTCAAATGTTACCTCTGTGGTAAACAGCAAGCGTACAACTTACGCAAGTAATTAAAAGCTTATTCTCCCCGCCTTTACGGCGGGGAAACATATGATATGAAAGGTAAGAATAAATATGAAACTTGGTATGGTAGGTCTGCCCAACGTGGGCAAAAGCACTCTTTTCAACGCACTCACCAACGCAGGTGCGGAATCTGCGAATTACCCCTTCTGCACTATCGAAAAGAACGTTGGTATAGTCTCCGTCCCCGATGAGAGACTGGACAAGCTGGCTGAGATGTACGAGCCGGATAAGTTTACTCCCGCAACTCTTGAGTTCGTGGACATCGCAGGACTGGTAAAGGGCGCTTCAAAGGGTGAAGGTCTGGGAAATAAGTTCCTTGCCGATATACGCGAGGTGGACGCTATCGTTCACGTTGTGCGCTGCTTCGAGGATCCCAATATCATCCACGTTGACGGAAGCATAAACCCTCTCCGTGACATTGAGACCATTAATCTTGAGCTTATATTCTCGGATATAGAAATGGTGGACAGACGTATCGACCGCGCAAAGAAGGCTGCTAAAGGCGATAAGAAGTATCTTGCAGAGGCTGAGTTCCTTGAAAGACTGAAGGCTCACCTTGAAAACGGCAAGTCTGCAAGAGGCTTCGACTTTACAGACGAAGAAAGAGAGCTTATAAAGTCAACTCCCCTGCTCTCCGCAAAGCCTGTCATCTATGCAGCAAACCTCAGTGAGGAGGACTTCACAAACAATATCGACACAAACGAAAACTACAAGGCTGTATGCGCTCTCGCAGCAGAGGAGCACTCCGCTGTACTGCCTATATGTGCTCAGATAGAGGCTGAGATATCGGATATGGGCGACGAGGACAAGGCAATGTTCCTCAGCGAGCTGGGACTTGAAGTATCAGGTCTCAACCGTATCATCAAGGAGGGCTATGCACTCCTGGGACTTATCTCCTACCTTACCGCAGGCAAGCAGGAGGTACGCGCTTGGACTATTACCAAGGGAACTAAGGCTCCCCAGGCAGCAGGTAAGATACATACCGACTTCGAGAAAGGCTTTATCCGCGCCGAGGTAATCTCCTACGACGACCTTATGGCTTGCGGAAGCATGGCTGCCGCCAAGGAAAAGGGACTTGTCCGCCTCGAGGGCAAGGAGTACGTTATGCAGGACGGAGATATAGTTCTGTTCAGATTTAATGTATAATATGAAAGAACGTATTGAACACATAAAAGCTGTTCAAGACAACTGGATGCAGTCCGAATTTGCTTCTCCTGCAACCGATTCTCAGATAGAAGCTTTTGAGAAGACTGCCAATGTCATTATTCCCGAGTCTTACAAGGTTTTTCTGAGGCTTTCAAACGGTGCTGAATTATTCGGCGGTGACTGCAAATTGTACAGCGCCGATATGAATGTCAAGTTCAGGATAAATTATGATTTTTCAAACGGAAGTGTTCCAGATGAATTGCTGATACTTGGCTTTTATAATTCACAGCATATATGCTTTGATAAAAGATATGATTCCTTCATTTTTTATGAATATGAAGACTATGATGATATAAGTGAAGAATGTCTTATGTTTTCTGATTTTTATGAAGTACTTGATTATATCACAGACATAGCAACAACCTGACTTACAGAATCCTGTCCGTGGCGGACAGAATACCGGAATAGTGATGTGCAGTGCCGTATCTACAATGACATTGAGATAAACAAGTCATATTAACGGGCGGATTTATCCGCCCCTACATTATTAAACTGGAGGTCTTTCAATGAGCTTTTCTCCTAAAGAGATACTGAAATTCGTTGAAGAGAACGACGTAAAATTTATAAGACTTACTTTTTGTGATATGTTCGGCAGTCTCAAAAACGTGGCTATCATGCCCAATGAGCTGCCGAGGGCATTCGAGTACGGCATACCCTTCGATGCTTCATGTATCGCCGAGAGCTGCTCCGACCTGCTTCTTGTGCCCGATATATCCACTCTTTCCGTTCTCCCCTGGAGACCTAAGTCGGGACGGGTCGTTCGTTTCTTCTGCTCGCTGAAAAACACCGACGGAAGCGACTACGTAGGCGATATGCGTACAGAGCTCACGGACTATATCAACAAGCTCCGTCTGGACGGATATTCCTGCGAAATGGGCACAAAGTGCGAGTTCTACCTTTTTGAGCTGGATGAGCGGGGCGAGCCTACAAAGATACCTCACGACAAGGGCGGCTATCTGGACGTTGCCCCCCTTGATAAGTGCGAAAACGCAAGGCGTGAGATATGTCTCTCGCTGGAGGAAATGGGCATGAGTCCGAAAAGCTCCTGCCATAAACACGGTCCTGCCCAGAACGAGATAGAATTTCGCGAGAGTGAGCCCATAACAGCTGCGGATAATATGGTACACTACAAGACCGTCGTTAAGTCCATCGCCGCACAGAACGGGCTTTTCGCTTCGTTCATGCCGAAGCCTCTCCCCGATGAGCACGGAAGCGCTCTCAGCATTTCCATAAGCCTCAGAAAAGGCGGGGAAAATATCTTCGGCAACGACATCAACACAATGCCATATGAAGGAAAATGCTTCATATCAGGTATCCTCGGCAGGATGCGTGAAATAACGGCTTTTCTCAACTGCACCACAAATTCCTATAAACGCTTCGGCATAGGCTATGCTCCGAAATACGTCAACTGGTCCTCGGAAAATCGTTCACAGCTAATAAGAGTTCCCAAACCTGTGGGTATATCTCCACGTATAGAGATACGCTCCGCAGATGCCTGCTGCAATCCCTATATCACCTTCAAGCTTATACTCGCCGCAGGTATCGAGGGCATAAACACAGGTGACTGCTCGCTCTTTGAGAGCGCTGTGCATATGGGTGAGGAAAAGAATGTATTCCAGAAGCTGCCGTCCTCCCTTGATGAGGCTGCTGCCATTGCCGCTGACAGCGAATTCGTAGAGCGAACTCTTTCCTCAGAGATACGCAGCAATATCTTCAGTCAGCTCGAAAGACAGATAAGCGATTACGCAGCTGCTCCCGATAAGGATAGATTCGAGGAAGAGTCCTATTTCAAATTTGTGTGAGGCATTGAATGGAAAGAGCACTTATAATATCTGCAAACAAAGAAACATCCGAGACCGCCGAACAGCTCCTGCGCATAGAGGGCTGCGGCAGAACGGCTGTTGCAGCAAGCGGCAGTGAAGCACGCAGGCTTGTCAAGAATGAAGCAGAGCCTGATATCGTCATTATAAATACTCCACTGCCTGACGAATTCGGTCAGGAGCTTGCAGAAATGATCTCAGAAACTACCTCAGCAGGTATGATACTTATATGCAGCGGGGACGTTGCGGACGATATTGCCGACAGACTTTCGGACAGCGGCGTGAACGTTCTTGCAAGGCCCGTCAAAAGAGAGGTGCTTCAGCGCACTCTCAGACTGGTGCTGAATACACGAGTACGAATGGCAGGAGTAAAAAAGGAAAGCACGGATATTCTCAGCCGCATCGAGGAGATGCGCACCATCAACCGCGCCAAGACCACTCTTATGAAGTATCTGAAGTTTACAGAGCCGCAGGCTCATAAATACATAGAAAAACAAGCCATGAACAACCGTCAGACAAGACTTGAGGTAGCTGTGCGCATACTTGCACAGTATGAATGATATGATTGAAAAATACAAGGCTCTGATCGTTAAGACCGAATATGACAGAGAAAAAAAGGCTACCGAATACACCTGCGAATACGAAAAGGACGGCAGTAAACAGACTGCGTCTTTTTTCGGGGCTTCTTCAATGGCAGTAGAAGAAGGCAGCACCATAGAGATCACAGTGGAAGACGGGGTTATAACCGATACAAATATCGGACAGATCATTGGCGCTAATTCTATATTCATGCTGATTTGCCTGCTAATCTTTCTTGCAGCGATAATTCTTCTTTTTATCTGGTTCGTTAAAACCAAATACACCGCCGTCCGTATATGTATAGCCGTATTCGCGGCAGCCTTCATCATACTTACGCATATACCCACAGGCTCCCGAAAGGACAAAAAATGAACATTGAACATATAGCAATGTACGTTGCCGATCTTGAGGCCGCACGGGACTTCTTCATAAAGTACCTCGACGCTTCATCAAACAGCGGCTACCATAACAAATCAACAGATTTCCGCTCGTATTTCCTCAGCTTCGACAGCGGTGCAAGGCTTGAGATAATGACTCGTCCACAGCTTGAAAGTTCCGCAAACGATACTGCCAGGCTTGGATATATCCATATCGCCTTCAGTCTCGGCAGCAGTGAGAAGGTAGACGAGCTTACTGCAAGGCTTAAAGCCGACGGATACGAAGTCCTCAGCGATCCGCGCACTACGGGCGACGGATACTATGAGAGCTGTATCGTGGCAATTGAAGGAAATCAAATAGAACTTACAGTATAAAACAAGCCACCCGTCAATGCCGGGTGGCTGTTGTTATTTCATTTCACCAAATATAAGCCGCATGAGCCAGTAGCTCGATGCGCCTATGCCTTTAACTTCCTGCCATATAAGGACTCCCAGGAACAGCAGCGAGGCTGCAATCGCTATCACGCTTATCAGTATCTGTATCTTTGTGAGATACTTCTCACGCATTTTCAGAGATATTACTATGACACCCAAAGCCAGAAGTATGCTTCCCACAGGAAGGCCAAAAAAACTAAGGGCAAAGGAGACTGCCGCAAGCGCTATCAGCGGTATATTAAACTTTCTCTCAGTCATTTGAATCACGCTCCCATAATACATACTCTTTGTTGTTGACATCATCGTAATAGAAAAGCTTGACGATATCTTCCTTTTCACCTATGTCAAAAAGCTTCTGCTCGAAGCACTTTGAGCTTGCTCTGGGATAGAACTCAAAGCTGTCTATCTTTCGCTGCTTCAGAGTAACGCCAAAGCCGTTTTTCTTTTCCCTATCAAAGCCCTTGTCATATCCCATATGATTGCCGTCAGTATCGCTTATGGTAGGAGATAAGCTGACAAATGACGAAGCTGCTCCTTTTACATTCAGCCATAATGCGCCGTCATGCTCGGTGACGCTGACGTTATCAATTATTTTGTACTTCTCCATATCCATTGACTTATCTGTATTGATAAGGTAGATAAGCCCCAGAAACAGAGCTCCGCATATTGCCAGAACGCTTATAATACCCACAATGAGCTTCTCTATGCGCAGACGACTCTTTATGCGTTTAAGCACCTCTGCGTCCTTCTGCGGGCTTACAGACACGTTTTTACGGAGCTTTTCAAGCTCATTCTTACAGTCGGAGCACTCCTTTATATGCTCTTCAACTGCTTTTCTGCTCTCTTCACTGCACACATCATCTGCATACAGCGGAAGCAGGTCCTTAATCATATTACAGTTCTTGCTCATTTCTGTACCTCCAGTTCTTCTATTATCTTCAGCTTTGCGCGGTGGAACGTCACTCGTGCCCAGCTCTCGGTCCTGCCGAATATATCTCCGATCTGCCTGAAGCTCAGTTCCCCGAATACTCTCAGGGTAAAGACCTCCTTATGCGGCTCACCGAGGGTATGAAGAATGCGGTGTATCTCCATTGACTGATCTGAGTCGGCTATCATATCCTCAAAAGAAGCTGTACTGTCAGGAAACGTATCAGGTATATCCTCTCCGGTATAACGTTTGCTCTTTTTAAAATGTGAGTAAAGCAAATTTTTTGCTATCTGACACAGCCAGACTCTTATATCGCAGTCTCCGCGGAAGCTGTCAACAGATTTAAGCGCTTTAAAAAACGTCTCCTGAGTTATATCCTCAGCAAGCTGCTCGTCCGCAGACAAAGATCTGATATAAAGGTATACATCGTGGAAATAATCATTGTAGAGCTCTTCGACCTTTTCCATTCTTCTCACCGCCTTCAACTATAAGACTACGCTGCATTACTTTCGTTACAGAAATTTCCAAAAATTTTTTTATGAATAAAAAAGCTGCGGATAAACGTCTATCCGCAGCCAGTTTACTGATAATAAACCGATCACTTTTTCTCGGGCTCTTCGTCTTTTCCTTCGAAGTCCTCGATAGTAAGATCGTCATAATCAAACTCAAGGAGCTCATCGCAATTGGGACAGTTTATGGAACCCTCTTCGATCATACCCTCATCAAGAAGAATAGTATCTCCGCAGGTAGGGCAGGTGATCTCATAAAGCTCATCGTCCTCGTCATCAAAATCGAACTCGTCGTCATCCCAGTCATCGTCATCGTCGCAGGAATCACAATCGCCTTCGCACTCCTCGCAGTCCATATCCTCATAGAAATCGTCTTCAACTGCGCCGAGATCCTCATCAAGTATATCACAAAGCTCTGTAAGCTCGTCAACCTGTGACTGAAGATCCTCAACATAGAGTACCAGTTCGGACATTACCTCAGACATCTGAATAAGAGCCTTGCCCTCCTTAGTAGATGCGTCGATCTCAAGACCGTCGATAAGTCCCTGTAAATATGACATTTTCTCGGTAAGCTTCATAACAAGCTCCTCCTCTCAGAATAATATCTTGAATATACTCAAGAGCTTATGCTCTTGACATATACTCGCCTGTTCTTGTGTCAACCTGGATTATCTCGCCTTCGTCGATGAAGAGCGGAACCTTGATCTCTGCGCCTGTCTCAAGAGTAGCAGGCTTTGTAGCGTTTGTAGCTGTATCGCCCTTGAAGCCGGGATCAGTCTGAGTAACCTTGAGCTCAACAAAGTTGGGGGGCTCTACGCCGAAAACGCTGCCCTTGTATGAAAGGATCTTGCAGATCATCTCTTCCTTAACGAACTTGAAGTTATCGCCGAGGATAGAAGCGCTGATCGGAACCTGCTCATATGTCTCAAGATCCATGAAATAGTACAGATCGCCGTCGTTGTAGCTGTACTGCATATCCTTTCTCTCAACGAAAGCTGTCGGGAACTTAGCTGTGGGGTTGAAAGAAGTTTCAACAACTGAACCTGTAATTACATTCTTGTATTTAGTTCTTACAAAAGCAGCTCCCTTACCGGGCTTAACGTGCTGGAATTCAATAACCTGAACTACCTGTCCGTCGAGCTCAAAGGTAACACCGTTTCTGAAATCTCCTGCTGAAATCATTATAAATACCTCCGTATTTTTCAAATTAATATGATACTTTATTTTATCACATTTCAGTAATTTTTGCAATACCTAAAGCGAGATTATTATAAATATATTAGATTTTTTGCACTTTTTGTCAAGTTTTTGCAGCCGTTTTCAGTTAAAATGACAAAATCCTCTATACGCACGCCGAATTTGCCTGCAATGTAGATACCGGGCTCCACCGTAACGACAGATCCCTCGTTGAGAGCAAGCTTGTAATTAGGGGAAGCATTGGGCTTTTCGTGTATCTCAAGGCCAACGCCGTGGCCGAGAGAATGACCGAAGCAGCTGCCGTAGCCTGCCTGCTCTATCACGTCCCTGGAGACCTTATCTAGGTCACAGCCGAGCACCCCGGCTTTTGCAGCTTCGAGACCTGCCAGCTGAGCATTGAGCACAGTATCGTAAACCTGCTTCATCTCGTCGGTAGGTTCTCCGACGCATACAGTCCTTGTCATATCGCTGTGATAGCCGTTATATACAGCACCGAAGTCCATAAGGACGAAATCTCCCTTCTCCACCTTCTTATCGGACGGAACTCCGTGAGGCATGGAAGTATTTGCTCCCGAAAGAACTATGGTATCAAACGAAAGATCCTCCGCGCCGTATGCAAACATCAGGCGGTTCAGCTCCAGTGCGATCTCACGCTCGGTAACTCCCGCCTTTATAAAGCCCAGAAGCTCATCAAATGCCTTTTCTGCTATATCCTGAGCTTTCTGTATACAAGTTATCTCATCGCTGTCCTTGATCATTCTGAGGGAAGCTATGGCATTGCTCAGAGAGTCATTGTGAACAAAGGTCATCTCTGTGAAAAAATGCTCATAGGCATTGAGCTCCTTGACGGTCATGGTCTCGGACTCTATCGCCACAGACTTTGCGCCGTGTTTGTTCAGCAGCTCCATTATCTGCGGATATAGCTTCTTGGCCTCTATGACCTCAGCGTCCTTCACTGTTGCTCTCGCCTTTTCTATGTAACGGAAATCTATGAGCAGATAAGCTTTTTCAGGGAATGCAAGGACAACTCCTGCGGAGGATTTCATTCCTGTGAAGTATCTCCTGTTTATATCCGAGGTTATGAGCACGCAGTCAGCGGCTTCAAAGACCTCAAACAGTCTGTCAAATCTTGTCATGCAGCACCTCTCAGAGCTCTGCAAGAGCCTGAACAGCAAGATAATAGCTGCCGAAGCCGAAGCCGCTTATGCTTCCTTTGCATACAGGAGCAATGACCGAATTGGAACGGAATTCATCCCTTGCGAACACATTGCTGATATGAACTTCGATAACGGGTATCTTTATAGCAGCTATAGCGTCGCGTATAGCATAGCTGTAATGTGTGTATGCGCCTGCATTGAGGATAACGCCGTCAAAGGTATTTCTTGCGGCGTGGAGCTTGTCTATTATAGCTCCCTCATGGTTTGACTGGAAGATCTCACATTCCAGTCCCTGTTCCTTTGCACGGTCGATAATATTGCTGTTGAGGGTATCTATCCCTGCGCTGCCGTATACTCCCGGCTCGCGCTCTCCCAGCAGATTAAGGTTGGGACCGTGTATAACAAGTATCTTCTTTATCATATTTACTCCTTTGCTGTATTAACGAACTTTTTTGGCAGAAAAGGCCTCTCAAGCACTCTCTTGAAGCGTATGAAGCGTTTGCTTCTTGGCTCCATTTCAATAGGCTCAACGTAAAGCATTTTTACTCCCGAGAAATTGGCGCCCCATACATCCGTGAAGAGCTGGTCGCCGACAGCAGCAGTCTCCTCAGGGGAGAGCCCCATTTTCTTCATGGCAGCTTTATATCCTTTACTGAGCGGTTTTCCGCTGTCACTGACAAAATCAAGTCCCAGAGGCTCAGCGAAGGGCTTTACTCTCTCGGGATGATTATTTGAAACTATGATAAGCTTTATTCCGTTTGCCTTCATACTCTCCAGCCACTCGGCTATACCCTCTGCAGGCACAGGATTATCATGAGTGGTAAGGGTATTGTCCACATCGAGGATAAGACCTTTTATACCGTGTTTTTTCAGAAATGAAGGTTTTATGTCAACAGTTCTTCTGAATGCGAAATCAACGTCGGTTTTTGTTATTCTTTGTAAAAGGCTCAAGCTTCTTGTCAACTCCGTTCTACAAATGAAAAAGCGAGCCGCAGCCCGCTTTTATCAACATTAATAATTTCGCAAGATCAATACTTACGCTTACGAGCTGCCTCAGACTTCTTCTTACGCTTTACCGAAGGCTTCTCGTAGTGCTCTCTCTTACGAACCTCAGCAATTACGCCGTCCTTTGCACATGATCTCTTAAATCTCTTAAGAGCTGTATCTAAAGACTCGTTTTTGCCAACACGAACTTCTGCCACTAAATTTCCCTCCCTTGTCCAGAGGTTGATCGGAACAATGCTCCGACGCTCTATACTAATCACCCTAAGGGGTGTCAGTCAGCTCATACCCCAATACATAGCAGAACTATAAATAGCTATAAAGAATATACTATAAGTTTACCATATTTTGCGTTGGTTGTCAAGCGTTTTTTTGCCTCAGAAAAATTTCGTTATTTTGCTACAATATTAACAAGTTTATTTGGTACATATATCTGCTTGATAATGGTCTTTCCGTCGATTGACTCCCTGACCTTCTCCTCAGACATAGCCATTTCCATTACGGAATCCTTGTCTGCGTCAACAGCGATATTCAGCTTTGCCTTTACCTTGCCGTTTACCTGTACTACTATCTCGATAGTATCCTCCTTGCAGAGTTCCTCATCGTAAGCAGGCCAGCTCTCATAAGCTATGGTATCATCATGACCCATGATGCTCCATATTTCTTCGCCCATATGTGGAGTGATACAGGACAGCATCTTTATAAGTCCCTCAGCGTATTCCTTCGGGCACTTGCCGTTCTTGTACACTTCATTAACGAATATCATCATCTGGCTGATAGCTGTATTGAATGCCAGCTTTTCAAAGTCTCCCGTTACCTTCTTGACAGTCTGATGGTATACCTTGGTGAGTGCACCGTCGTTGTCGTCAGTGAGGTTTTCAGCCTCTGTAAAGAAGTTCCATACTCTCTGGATGAATCTCTTTGCGCCTTCAACACCGTTCTTGCTCCAGGGCTTGCTCACCTCAAGAGGTCCCATGAACATCTCGTAGAGACGGAGAGTATCTGCACCGTAGTCTCTTACTATATCGGAAGGATTTACAACAAACTCAGGGAAACGCTTACCCATCTTGATACCGTTCTCACCGAGGATCATGCCCTGATGCACCAGCTTCTTGAAGGGCTCCTTTGTAGGTGCAAGGCCCTTATCGTAGAGGTATCTGTTCCAGATACGCGAATAGATAAGATGTCCTACTGCGTGCTCGGGACCGCCTATGTAGAGATCTACAGGCATCCAGTGCTTCAGGAGCTCCTGATTTGCAAACTCCTTGTCGTTATGGGGATCAATATATCTGAAGTAGTACCAGCTTGAACCTGCACTTCCGGGCATAGTAGATGTCTCACGAGTACCCTTGATGCCGTTTTTGTCGTACTTCTTCCACTCTGCTGCATTTTCAAGAGGAGCCTTTCCGTTCTTGCCCTTATAGTCGTCAAGCTCGGGAAGAATGAGCGGGAGCTCTTCATCGTCGAGGGCATGGATAGTTCCGTCCTCGCAGTGTACTACGGGAACAGGCTCGCCCCAGTAACGCTGACGGGCAAATATCCACTCACGGAAGTGATAGTTGACAGTGCGCTTTGCTCTGCCCATTTTTTCAAGCTTCTGAGTGATAGCTTCCTTTGCCTCCTCCACTGTAAGACCTGTAAACTCCTCGGAGTTGATGAGCTTATAGCCCTTGCCGAGATACTCGGTCTTTTCCATAGCGGCTTCAGATACGTCGATGTGACCGTCCTTGCCGTCGATTACCTGAATCATGTCGATATTATGAGCTATTGCATACTCAAAATCACGCTGGTCGTGGCTCGGAACAGCCATAACCGCACCTGTACCGTAGCTTGCAAGTACGAAATCGCCAATGAACATACGGACTTCCTTGCCGTTAACGGGATTTATACAGGTAACGCCCTTGAGCTCGCAGCCTGACTTGGTCTTGTTGAGCTCAGTACGGTCCATATCGTTCTTCTTCTTGGTCTCGGCTATGTAAGCCTCTACCTCTTCCCTGTTCTTTACACGGTCGAGAAGGCTCTCTGTTACGGCACCATCGGGAGCGAGCACCATGAATGTGATACCGTAGATAGTTTCGATACAGGTGGTGAAGATAGAGAACTTTCCGCCGCCTACGATGTCAAATTCAACCTCAACACCTGTTGACTTGCCTATCCAGTTGCGCTGTATAGCCTTTGTGGACTCGGGCCAGTCTATCTCGTCCAGTCCCTCAAGGAGCTTCTCGGCAAATGCAGGCTGATCTATTACCCACTGCTTCATGTTCTTTCTTACAACAGGGAAACCGCCACGCTCGGACTTGCCGTCGATGACCTCGTCGTTTGAAAGAACTGTTCCCAGCTCCTCACACCAGTTAACAGGCATATCTATATACTTTGCATAGCCGTCCTTGTAGAGCTGCTTGAATATCCACTGAGTCCACTTATAGAACTCGGGATCTGATGTAGCCACCATCTTTGACCAGTCATAGTCAAAGCCCAGCTCCTTCAGCTGCTTTGAAAAGGTCTTGATATTCTCCTGAGTAAAGCCGTTGGGATGATTGCCCGTATTTACGGCATACTGCTCTGCGGGAAGTCCGAAGGAGTCATAGCCCATGGGGTGAAGGACATTGTAGCCCTGCATACGCTTCATACGTGAAACTATATCTGTTGCGGTATACCCCTCGGGATGTCCTGCGTGGAGACCTACTCCCGACGGATAAGGAAACATATCAAGCGCATAGAACTTAGGCTTGCTGAAATCCCATACATCGGTCTTGAAGGTCTGGTGTTCTTCCCAGTATTTCTGCCATTTGGCTTCAACAGATGTGAAATCATATCTGCTCATTTTAATATCATTCCTTTATTTAATTTTTATTATTCCACTGATTTGAATAATGCTCCCTGACATTGCTGCTGAAGCACAGCAGCACTGCGCAGCCCATGTCCAGCACTCCCTCCAGGAGATATATCCAGTTGGAACCTATATTGGCTATATTCTGCGGCAGGTAAATAAACGCGAAGAAGGCAAGGATAGCTGCCAGAACGTAGTTTACATACCTGAACCAGAGGAAGAATGCTGCCGCCTCAGCCAGCGCAATAAGGAGACTGCTGAGTGAGAAATGCCCTGCCAGCACCATATTCAGCACTGCCTTTGTCACAACGTAGACCGCCATGGCAGTTATAAGGGCACCTCCCTGTTTATTTCTGAAGCTCATATTATTCCTTGATAAGAAGTCCGCTTATGTCCACCTGTTCGCCGTCAGCCCAGAGTCCCTCCAGCTTGTAGAAGTTTCTGGTATCCTTATAGAAAACATGGACGATTATATCAGCATAGTCAAGGATGATCCATGTATTTCCGGTATCGGCTTCGCGGCGCTGCGGCTCAATGCCCTTCTGTGAAAGAACGAATTCTACCTCATCTGCAAGTGTTCTTGCGTGGGTATTGCTTGTACCGTTGACTATAACGAAATAGTCGGCAAGTATAGTAAGATCCGAGATCCTGATCGCCTGTATATCCTCACCCTTTTTAAGGTCAAGAGTTTTTATGATAAGTTCAAGCTTTTCCTGCTCTGTCATTTATTCATCTTCCTTCCACCATGGTTTCTTGTCGGGATCTCTCAGAGGCTCGGTAGCAGTTTCGAGCTCCTCAAAGGTCATTCCCGTGTCATCATAAAGATCGTACTGATAATTGTATTCGTCAACATATTCGATGATATTGCTCTCAGACGGGAGCAGAGGTTTCTGATAAGGTCTGAATTTCTCGTTGAGCTTATCTATGGTTGCTTTCTTATGGATAGAGTAAATGCTGTACTCTACTCCGTCATAAGCATAATACATAGCATCCTCACCGGGTACCATATCTACGCTTACATTATCCGTAGTGAGTGTCGCACCGAAATCGGCAAGCTTGCTGAGATCATCGACGCTCATATTCGTAGCTATCCACTTGTTCTTGTAGATGGTATTAAGGTAGCTGTAAAGCTTGAGCTTGCCCTCGTCCTTTACTATGCTCAGTATCTTCTGCATAGCAGCTGCCATAAAACGGCGCTGGTTCTGAACACGTCCGATGTCACCCTGAAGCCATTCGTGACGGAAACGCACGAACCATTCCGCCTGTTTACCGTCAAGTACCACATCGCCCTTGGGTATCCTCTTGTCAGCCTCATAGATTATCTCATTATCAAGGTGTATAGGGATTCCGCCTACAAGATCAACGATATCCACGATATCAAAGCAGGCTGTTGTGATATATGCGTCGATAGGTACCTGGAAATTATCCTGTACGCAGTTTACGACGCGCTGTATCTTGCTTATGCTCTGATCTCCCTCATAGTATACGCTGTTGATCTTTGTAGTGGGATTGCTGGTATAGTTGGGTACGGCTGTATCTCTGGGTATCTGTAATATATTGAGCTTTGCAGCGGCAATATCGAACTGGCATATCCAGATAACGTCCGTCAGCTCCTGATCCTCGTCAAAGCCAAGGAACAGAACAGTATACTGTCCCTCAACCAGCTGCGGAAGATCAAGTCCGTCGGTAAAATCAGTATTTACAATATCGGTATCCACATTAAAGTCCTTGGAAGGCTTTTCCAGCTCGCCTTCGATTTCAACGGTAGGCTGCCACTTCTTGAAATAAGTGATAATGGATACCCTTTCATCGGGCTGGCCGCTTTTTTTATACCATAATATAGGCATATTAAGAAAAAGTGTTATGATAGAAACGATACTGATCAGTATGGCAGCGCACTTTATCACTGCATCCTTTTTGCTCTTTTTCTTTCTTTTGCCGAAAGAGCCGTCAAAATCTTCAGCCTCATCCATATCCTCATCATTACCCTTTTCATGGAGCCCGTGATAAAGCTGCTCCTCGGGGCGTGGTTTTCTCGGAGGCTTTTCTCCTTCTATCCTTATGTCAATGGACGGAGCCTCATGCTGTCCCTGATATTCAGGCTCATAAGACGTTTTTTTATCTATACGTTTAAGCTTCCTGAGCGGCTTAACCTGCTTCGAAGCACCATTTTTCCTTGTTATATACTCCTCGTTAAGTTCTTCTCGGTTCATCTGAGTCCTCTTTTCAAATTTCCACTATTTTTTATCTTCTTTAATAAGTCTGGTGTAAAAGTTATATCCTTCGGCGGTACATATAGGGATAACTCCGCCCTTTTTGATCACAGACTTCATGGAAAAAGCAAATGCCTCAAGCATAGCCGCATTAAGATCGGTATATGCCAGCTTGCGCATCTTGTCCACATCTTTATAGTCGCGTTCGGCAGATACAAGGTCGCCGATATAAACAATCTCCTCAAGGCGTGACATACCAGCCCTGCCTACGGTATGGAATCTGATGGAATTGAGGATATCTATATCCTCCACTCCGAACTCTTTCTTTATATAATAAGCACCTGCTATACCATGCCAGAGGGAGCGTGTCTCCATCTCTTCACGGCACACCGTATAGCCGCTCTCCAGCACGAGAGCCTTCTGCTCGTCGTCAGGCAGCTCCTTGCAAATATCGTGGAGAAGTCCTGCAAAATAGGCTTTTTCGGGATCTTCACCGTACTTTTCCGCAAGTTTTCTGCATTCAGCCGCAACATTCATGGAATGAGCAAAGCGTTTTGCCGAGAGATGTGCTTTAAGGTACTTCTTTTTATCATCGGGGTTATACAGCAATTCACCTTCACCTCTTACCGAATATAATCCCTTCAATCTTATATATTGTACTACATTTTCGTCCAGATAGCAAGTAAAATCCTTATTTTTTGCAATTTTTTTTCTTACCTCTGTACTCGAAACAACAGTGGGAGCCGTCTCCGAAACCAGTATTTTCCCGATTTTTCCGAGCTCCCCGGCTTTTTTCCTGAGTTCGGGCAGATCGCCCTTTTCACGGGACACCACACACAGGGTAACATTTTCCAGTATCTGCTCATAGCGATACCATGTATCGAAGCTGAGCAGCATATCGCTTCCCACAAGCAGGAACAGCTCAGCATCGGGAAATTCCCTGCGGAAATGCTCTACTGTGTATATAGTATAGCTCACACGGTCGCTTTTTATTTCATAATCGCTGACAAAAAGCTTTTCATTGTGTCTGCTTGCCAGTCTCAGCATCTCAAGCCTGTCCTCGTCGGGAGCGTATTCCGCACTCGAACGATGTGGAGATTTTTTTGAAGGCAGGAGATAAAGCCTGTCAAGTCCGAATTCCGCAACAGCGGTCTCCGCCAAATGTATATGTCCATTGTGTACGGGGTTGAAGCTTCCTCCGTAAATTCCTATGCGCATATCCACTCTCCGTTCATTTCCATGGTCTCTTGCTGCCTGTCCAGCCTTTTTCCTTCCAGTATTCCATATCAGCCTTGTTCCAGCCGTTACGCTGAATAAGGCTCATTATCTTGAAAAACGCCCTTGTTTTTATGCCGACAGGTACTTTCCCCTGCCTTTTCTGTATCTTTTTAGCGATACTGTCTGCCTTAATGTTGATGCTGTCCTTCATCTTGGGAGATACGCTGTTCCAGTCAACTGCTCTTACAGCCTTTCCAAGCTTGTAGGTCTGAGGTATCCCCCAGAAGAAACAGCTGTCCGCCATATCTTTCATAGTCGACTTTACTCCTGCTCCCGCAGCCGTTGCAACAACTACCGCCTGCTTGCTGAACATTCTCTCGTCGGGACGGTGTGACATCCAGCGCCAGCCGTAATGGTCGAGGAGAGCCTTCATCTGTCCCGTACAATGGTAAACGTACACAGGCGATGTAAGTATTATAACATCGGCAGCATCTATAAGCTCCGTTATTGGGCGTAGCTTTGCGTAGTGCGGACACTTGTCATCAGACTTCGCAAAACAATTGGTGCAGCCGCAGCAGAATTCGTCAAAATCCCGCGGCAGGAAAACCTCGCTGATGTTTTCTGCTTCGGTAAGCTTCTCGGCAACTATCCGCCCGATACTGTAGGTCGAGCCCTTGTGGTTCGTACCGCTTATTATCAGGACCTTCATTGCTTACTTTGCCTTGGGGATATTTTCGATAACAGGCTCTTTCTCGTTGCGCTTGAAAAGCACGAACTTGCTGCCTATTACCTGTACCACATCCGACTCAGTCTGCTCCGCAATGGCCTCAGCGGCCTCCTTTGCAGTCCAGCCCGAGTTGTCAAGAACTCTCAGCTTTATGAGCTCTCTTTTACGGAGAGCTTCAGCGATGTCCCTGCACATAGCCTCGGTAACGCCGCCCTTGCCCACCTGATATATGGTCTCATAGTTAGAAGCGATACCGCGCAGGTATGCTCTCTGCTTGCTTGTTAACATTCAATCACCGTATCTTTCTTTAAGGAAGCTGTACAGCCCTCTCAGAGCCGCACCTCTGTGGCTTATACTGTTCTTTTCCGCGGCAGTGAGCTCTGCCATTGTGCGGTCACCTACCATGAACACAGGGTCATAGCCGAATCCGTTGGTACCTCTCTGTTCAAAGCCTATACTGCCCTCGCATCTGCCGCTCACACCGAAGTTTTCACCGTTTTCATCTATAAATGCTATGGAACATACGAATGCCGCGCCTCTTTCGCTCTGAGGAACGTCCTTCATCTCATCAAGGAGCTTCGCACAGTGCTGTCCCTCGGGAGCATATCTGGCGGAGTATACTCCGGGACGTCCGTCCATAGCGTCAACGCAGAGACCGCTGTCATCAGCGACGGTGGGAAGTCCCACAGCCTCATATACAGCTCTGGCCTTGATAAGGGCATTCTCCGCAAATGTAGCCCCGTTTTCCTCGGGATCACAGTTAGCTCCCGCTTCCCGCTGTGACAGCACTTCTATACCTAAAGGCGCAAGTATCTCACAGGCTTCACGGAGCTTGTTTGCGTTATTTGTAGCCATTACAAGCTGCTTAATCATTGTCCTTACCTCCGAACAGTCTGCTGAAGAAGCCGCGTTTTTTCTTCTTTTCGGGCTCCGGAGCAGCTTCTGTCTCTTCCTCTGCTTCTTCATCCTCAGCCTCATCATAAGCTTCTTCATCATCTGAATCGTCTTCGCCTGAATCCTCATCAGATTCCTCGGTCAGCTCACTGTCCTCAGTCTCTGTATCTTCATCGTAAGTATCCTCCGGCTCATCGTCAGTCTCAGCTTCTTCCCCGTCAGATTCTTCTTCGTAGTCCTCTTCTTCCACGTACTCGGGCTCTTCTTCATCTTCATAGGCAACAAATGCGCCGTACTCGTTATAATAGCCCTTAACGCCGTCGACCTCGACTGTGTTATCGTCCTCGGTCTCACCAGCGTCATCATAGCCGTATTCCTCTTCCTCCGTCTCCTCTGTTTCCTCAAGCTGCTCGATCTGCTCGGGAGTTGCAAAGAGGGCATCAACGAACATATTGCTGTCAAATGGCTGAAGATCGTCGATCTTCTCGCCTACGCCTATGAGCTTTACGGGTATGCCCAGCTCATTCTTAATGGAGATAACGATACCGCCCTTTGCAGTACCGTCCAGCTTGGTGAGGACGATACCCGTGATGGGAGCTGTCTCACTGAACAGCTTAGCCTGATTTACAGCATTCTGTCCTGTTGTAGCGTCAAGTACAAGGAGTACCTCTCTTGAACAGTCCCCTGCCTTGTTATCGATGATACGATTGATCTTCTTGAGCTCCTCCATGAGGTTCTTCTTATTGTGAAGACGTCCTGCGGTATCTATGACCACTACGTCGCATTCTCTTGCCTTTGCAGCTTCGAGAGCGTCATACACAACAGCTCCGGGGTCCGAGCCCTCTGCGTGCTTTACTATATCAACGCCTGCACGCTGAGTCCATACCTCAAGCTGATCTATGGCAGCCGCACGGAAGGTATCAGCTGCGGCAACAAGGACCTTCTTGCCCTCCTGCCTGAACTGATGACACATCTTTCCGATAGTAGTGGTCTTTCCGGCGCCGTTTACGCCTATGACCATGATAACTGCGGGGGATACAGTAAGATCCAGTCCCGTATCATCGCCCATGATCTCGGAAATGACCTCGTGTATGAGACCCATGATCTCCTTGGGATCGGTGATACCGCGTTCCTTTATCTTCTTTCTGAGCCTGTCGCATATCTCCTCTGAGGTCTCCACACCGATATCGCTCATTATCATCTGCTCTTCGAGCTGATCGAAAAGCTCCTCGTCAATGACGGTAAAGGAGTTGAGTACTCGCTGGATACCGCCGAAAAGAAAATCCTTGGTCTTTCTGAGACCGCTGGCAATTTTAGAAAAAAGTCCCATTATATCCTCCAAACATGGTCTATTATACTAATCGCACCGAAGTGCACAACTGTAACAAAAAAATTATTGTACGTCCGCAACATCTTCCTGGAAATCCACCTGCTCCATCTTCAGTAGCTTGGAAATACCGTCCTCCTGCATGGTAACACCGTAGAGGACATTTGCCTCCTCCATAGCGCTTCGTCTGTGAGTTACAAGGACGAACTGGGTGGTATCGGTGAATTTTTTCAGGTACTGAGCGTACTTTCTGACGTTTACCTCATCAAGAGCCGCGTCGATCTCGTCAAGAATACAGAACGGCGCAGGTCTTAGCTTGAGTATTGCGAAGTATATTGCTATGGCAACGAAGGACTGCTCTCCTCCCGAAAGTGAGATAAGGTTCTTTATGACCTTTCCGGGAGGCGCCACGCTGATCTCAATGCCTGATTCCAGAACGTTCTCGGGATCGGTGAGTATGAGCTCAGCCTTTCCGCCGCCGAAAAGCTCGACGAATATGCTTTTGAAGTTTGAGTTTATGACCTCAAAGCTCTCCGAGAATATCCTGCACATCTCTGCTGTCAGGTCTGTGATTATCTTTTCCAGCTCTGTCTTTGACTTCTGTATATCAGCCACTTGCTCCGACATGAAGCGGTAACGCTCGGATACTTCCTTATACTCCTCGATAGCGTCAACATTTACGCTTCCAAGAGCGCGTATCTTATTCTTGATAGTTGTGAGCTCTGCCTGAGCAGCCATCATATCCTCTATCTTCTCCGCCAGCTTTACAGCCTCTGAGCGGGTGAGCTCATATACCTCCATGAGCTGCCTGATGATATTGTCTGTATCGCGGCAAACTGTCTCCCTGCGCTCCTCCAGCCTTGTGATCTCGGCGGAGAGCTTCTCCTTGGAGTCGTTTATAGCCTTCAGGCCGTTCTGCATCTCGTTAACAAGACGGTTCTGCTCGGTATGGGTTGCACGGCAGCGTGCTATCTCCTCATTATAGGCAGCGGTATTGTCCTTGAAATCGGCAAGCTGTTTTTTAAGTCCTTCTATCTCGGACTCCTTGCCGGCGATCATTTCGCGCTGACGGAATATCTCCTCCTCAAACTGATGAGCGCCGTATTTCAGCTCCTCTTCCCTGCGGTCGATACGTGAGAGCTCCAGCTCCTGAGCCTGAACGTCCTTGGCCAGTTCCATGCCTTTGATCTTCAGCTCCGAGCGCCTGTCTGACAGTTCCTCACGCCTGAGCCTCAGCTTTTCGCGTATATCCTGTCCCTCAGCAAGCTTTTCCTCGGCAGCCTTTATCTCGGCATCCGTATCTGCCAGAGTTTTTTCCGACTCGGCAATACTCTCCCTTGCAGCTGCGATGCGCTGCTCGGTCTCGGCCACAAGTCTCTCCGAATCCGCCGACTGTGTGCGGAGCTGCTCAGCCAGCGAAGCAAGACTTCCCAGCTCTGCCTCGATACGTACTCTCTCAGCCTCACACTGAGTCTGTTCCTCCTTGGCAGCCTCCGTATCATAACGCAGCTTCTCGGACTCTGCACGGAGCTTTTCAGCTCTTTCGCGGAGAGCATCGCGCTCTCCTTCAAGCTTGACTATCTCTGTATCGAGAGTATCTATCTCGTTCTTACGTGTGATTATACCGCCTGAACGCTGCGCGGAGCCTCCGGTAAAGGAACCTCCCGCATTTATGACCTGACCGTCAAGAGTGACTATCCTGAACTTATAGCCGTACTTCTTGGCGATAAGAGTAGCGGTATCTATGTCCTCGGCAATAACTATACGTCCCAGAAGTGAGGCAATTATGCCGCTGAACTTTGGATCATATGTAACTATCTTATTGGCGTTGGCCACAAAGCCCTCGCAGTTTTCCAGCCCCTGCTCGCGCAGCTCATAGCCCTTGACAGAGGTTATGGGCAGGAATGTGGCGCGTCCGCCCTTCTGCTCCTTGAGGAAGCGGATACAGCGCTTGGCAATGTCCTCATTCTCGACGATGATATTCTGCATAGCGCCGCCGAGAGCAGTTTCTATGGCAACGGCATACTTCGGTTCAACGCCTATATTCTGTGCGACTGTGCCGAAAATACCGCCTATCCTTCCCTGCTTGGAAGCCTTCAGGACCTGTTTTACGCTGCCTGCAAAGCCGTCCATATTGTTTTCAAGGTCGGTGAGTATCTTTTTGCGCTGCTGTTTGTCTTTGAGCTCGTAAAGGGCGCGTTCAAAGTCGTTCTTGGCCTGTTCAAAGCCTTCACGGCGTGACTTCCACAGCCTTTCGAGTCCGCTGAGCCTGTTGCGCAGCTCCTCTGCTCTTGAAGAATTCTTCTCCGCCTGTATCTTTGTCTCGGAAGTCCTTTTCTCATACTCCTCGAGTCTTTTTCCAAGGCTTCCGCTGTTCTCGCGCAGCTCTGCAAGGTGAGCGGTCTGTTCTTCTATCATAGCCTTTGAGGATTCGATATTGAAGCGGCACTCACTCTGTCTTATGTAAAGTCCGTTTATCTCGCTGCCAGCCTTGTCAACGGAGTCGCCCAGCTTTGAGCTTTCGCTCTCCGCCTTTTCAAAGCTTTCCTCCGCAGCCTTTATATCGGCCTCCAGAGCCTTCTTCTGCTCCTCCAGCTCGGCAAGTCCATCAAGAGCAGCCTTGCGCTCGGCTTCCAGAGCCTTTTTTGACTCCTCAGAGCTGTCTATGCTCTTCTGAGCAGCTTCGATAGCGTCATTGCAGTGCTTAATATCGTTTTCGAGGACGGCGATACCCGACTTCATATCCGAAGCGGTCTGCTCCTCCTCCAGCATTTTTTTACGCAGCTCATCGGAGCGGATAGTGCTTTCCTGCATTTTTCTTATACCGTCAGCTATCTTCTGCTCCTCGCGCTGTATATCGTTCTCGATATTCTCGTATTCATTTTTGCTGATGAGTATCTTGCTTTCCAGCTCATCGAGCTTTATCTTCATCTCGTCAAGCCTGCTCACCCATACGGATATTTCCAGCTTTTTGCGTTCCTCGGCAAGCTTTATGAACTTCTCGGCCTTCTGGGACTGTATCCTCAGCGGCTCCACTCTGCTTTCCAGCTCCGTCAATATATCCGTAAGACGCAGGAGGTTCTCCTGTGCTGCTGTGAGCTTTCGCTCCGCCTCCAGCTTTTTGTAGCGAAACTTTGAGATACCTGCCGCTTCCTCGAATATATCACGGCGCTCGGAACTCTTTGCGCCGACGATCTCGGCTATACGTCCCTGACCAATGATGGAATAACCATCACGGCCGAGACCTGTGTCCATAAATAGCTCATTTATATCCTTAAGCCTGCATGGCTTACCGTTTATCATATATTCGCTCTCGCCGCTGCGGTACAGCTTTCGTGTAACGGCGATCTCGTCGCCGATATCGGGTATGGTATTGTCGCGGTTGTCGATATTCAGTGTTACAGCCGCAAAGCCCATAGGCTTTCTTGCAACGGTACCTGAGAATATAACGTCCTCCATCTTATTGCCTCGGAGAGTCTTAGTGGACTGCTCGCCCAGTACCCAGCGAACCGAGTCGCCTATATTGCTCTTTCCGCTTCCGTTAGGACCGACGACCGCGGTAAGTCCCTTGTCAAAAGTCAGACTTATCTTATCAGGAAAGGACTTGAAGCCCTGTATTTCCAATGATTTCAGGTACATACTCTCACCTCCTCAGCTTACATCTGTATTTCGGGACGTTTTTGTCGCCTATTATCTTTATATCTGTTCCAATCTCCTTGAAATAGATGATATTTGCTTTTTTCTGTCCGACCGCCTTGCTGATACAGGCCGGATTGACCTCAAACACAGCAATACGCGGCATGGCCTTCTCGCTTTTCAGTTCAAATTCCATATTATGGCGATAGATAAGAGCCTCACAAAGCTCGCGGAAGGCAGGGTGATAAAAACCGCCCACCATATCATGCTCCACGAACTCACTGGCATGAAGTCCGCATTTTATGACTTTTATGCCGCTGTTCTCGAACATCGCCATTGCAGAAGCAGCTATCTCCACAGCCTTGTCAAAGCTGAAGGGCTTGTATTCCCCTGACAGCAGAAGCTCTCCAAGGCGTGTATTTCTCAGCACGACAACGGGGTAAATGCGTACAGTATCGGGACTCAGAGCGATAATTCGCTCTATGGTAGCCCACTCCTTTTCAGGAGTGCTGCCGTACAGTCCTATCATCATCTGCAGACCCAGCTCAAAACCGAAGGCTCTGATGAGCTCACAGGCGTCCCCGACGTCACTGACGGTATGTCCCCGCTCATTGAGCACGAGCACCTCGTCATCCAGAGACTGTGCTCCAAGCTCTATGGCCCTTACGCCATAGCTTTTAAGGAGCTGCAGCACATCAAAGTCAATACAGTCCGGACGGGTAGAGCAGCGTATACCTGCAAACCTTCCCTCGCCCACATATTCACGAGCCGCTTCAAGGAGCTCCAGCATATAATCACGGGGTATAGCCGTAAAGCTGCCGCCGAAGAAAGCGATCTCCGTATTCCGAGGATCTCTGACTTCACCCAGAGCCTTTTCACATATCTCCCTTACCTCATTGCCGTCAGGAAGGTGCTGAGCGCCGCTTATGGTGCGCTGATCGCAGAAGCTGCACATATGAGGGCAGCCTATATGCGGGATGAATATGGAGATATTACTGTGCTTCATAGCCCATAAGCTCAAGAGCTTCCTTAGCCGCCAGCTGTTCTGCTTCCTTCTTGCTCTTGCCCTTGCCCTTGCCGATAACCTGATCGTTAAGGCATACTTCAACTACGAATCGCTTGTTATGATCGGGACCTTCCTCGCCGATAAGAACGTACTCCACCTTTTCCTCGGGGTTTTTCTGTACGATCTCCTGCAAAACGGTCTTGAAATCGTTGAATACGGGCTTCTTGGCATGGCGTATATCACTTGGCATAAAGCGGAGGATATGCTTTGCAGCAGGCTCCATTCCGCCGTCAAGGTATATAGCCGCGATAACGGCCTCGAAAGCGTCCGCAAGGATCGAAGGTCTCTCCCTTCCGCCTGTATTCTCCTCGCCCTTGCCGAGGCGCAGGAAATCTCCCAGATTTATCTGCTTTGCAAAGATATGCAGGGATTTTTCACATACCAGAGAAGCTCTCATCTTGGTGAGCTCTCCCTCTGCAACATTGAGATTTTTATACAAAAAGTCGGAAACGACTATTGAAAGCACACTGTCTCCCAGAAATTCAAGTCTCTCATTGCTGCCGTTGGGACGCTTCTTCTCGTTTGCATAAGAAGAATGAGAAAGCGCCTGCTTAAGCAGTTGTATATCCTTGAATCTATAACCGAGTATATCCTCAAATTTTGTCAGATCTTCCATCATATCACTCCTTGTCTGCGGCTGACATACGAGCAACATAGCTTTCTGTCACCCCTGCGACATCGCCCTCGATACAGCGTTTCGCCTGCCTTACGGCATTGAAGAAGGCTGTACCGTCAGAGCTTCCGTGCGCCTTTATAACGGGCTTTCTGACGCCTAAAAGCGCCGAACCGCCCACTTCCTTATAATCCATCTGTTTACGGAACTGTTTTATCTTGCCCATAGAGAACAGCGCCCCCAGCTTACCTGCTCCCGAGAATATCCACTTTACCTTCTTGGCAAAGAAGCTGCCCATGCCCTCATAGAGCTTAAGGGCGATATTTCCTGTGAAACCGTCCGTCACCACTACCTGTACATCGCCGCGGGGCATATCACGTGCCTCGACGTTGCCCGTAAAGTTGAGTCCCGACTTTTCCAGGAGCTTGTATGCCTCTATCTCCAGCTCTCTGCCCTTGGTCTCCTCCGAACCGATATTCAGAAGACCGACCTTCGGATCCTTCACACCCATTACCTTTTCCATGTAAGCGCTGCCCATTATGGCAAACTGCACCAGCATTTCAGGCCTGCATTCGGTATTGGCGCCTGCATCGAGGAGTATGAAGCTGCCGTTGTCACCGGGCAGCACAGGTGACGGAGCTATCCTTTTGATACCTTTGATACGCTTGACGATGAAGGTAGCTCCCATAACGAGAGCGCCCGTACTTCCTGCCGAAACAAAGGCATCGCCCCTGCCCTCCGCAAGAAGAGACAGTCCCATAGCCATGGAAGAATTCTTCCCTGACTTGATTATCTCCTTCGGTTCCTCATGTATATCAAAAACATCATCGGTATGAACTATCTCTATACCGCTGAGGCTCAGGCCGTTCTCCCCGGCACATTTTTTTATCTTCGGCTCGCTGCCTGTGAGGATTATGCTCACTCCCAGCTCACGGACTGCTCTTTCACAGCCCTTAATCACCTCCAGAGGAGCATTATCTCCTCCGAAGGCATCAACTATTATTTTCAAAGCCAATTCTATCAAGTTCTCCTCTCAGGGAATTAACGGCACGCTCTGCATATGCGCCGTAGCGTTCTTTTTTGTCACGGATCCTTGTGCCGATGTCGGGAAGGATGCCCATATTCGCACCCATAGGCTGAAAGCTGCCGCTGTTGAAGGGATCGCTGATATAGTGTGAAAGTGCTCCCGTCATTGTATCTGTGGGAAGCCTGAGAGGTTCAAGGCCTTTTATCTTCCTTGACACAGCTATCCCGGCTATAAGGCCGCTGGCAGCGCTTTCCATATAGCCCTCCACACCTGTTATCTGTCCGGCGAAGTATATCCCGGGACGCTCCCTCATTGAGAAATCAGCATTAAGCAGCTCGGGACTATTTATGAATGTATTCCTGTGCATTACGCCGTAGCGCATGAACTCGGCATTTTCAAGTCCGGGTATCATTGAGAATACTCTCTTCTGCTCGCCGAATTTAAGATTGGTCTGGAAGCCCACAAGATTGAAAAGAGTACCCTCGCGGTTTTCTTTTCTCAGCTGTACCACTGCATAAGGTCTTCTGCCCGTGCGCGGATCGTCAATACCCACAGGCTTCATGGGACCGAAGCGCATGGTATCAACGCCTCTCGAAGCCAGTTCCTCAATGGGCATACACCCCTCATAAACGCTGAAGGGATGCGTCTCGAAGTCCTTCAGCTGAACCTTTTCCGCACCGATAAGAGCCTCATGGAAGGCAAGATACTCTTCCTTGTTCATGGGGCAGTTAACGTAATCAGCGTCGCCTCTGTCGTATCTTGAAGCATAGAAGGCCTTTTCCATATCTATGCTCTCCGCCGTAACAATAGGCGCAGCAGCATCGTAAAAGCTGAGTCCTTCACCGCAGAGCTCTTTTATTATATCCGCCATAGCCCCCTGAGTAAGAGGACCTGTAGCTATAACAGTCGTACCCTCGGGGAGCTCTGTCACCTCGCCGCCTATCACCTCTATGAGAGGGTGGTTCTTTATCTTCTCGGTAACTGCGTCGGAGAACTTCTCGCGGTCAACTGCAAGAGCACCTCCTGCTTCCACAGAATTCGCCTTAGCACAGGGAACAGTCAGTGAGCCGAGCATCTCCATCTCATATTTCAGGAGTCCTGCAGCGGACTCAAGTCTTGCCGCCTTCAGCGAATTTGAGCATACCAGCTCGGCAAAACCGCCGTACTTATGAGCAGGAGAATACTTCTCCGGCTTCATCTCATAAAGTCTAACGTTTATCCCCGCTCCGGCAACAGCCCATGCAGCCTCACAGCCTGCAAGTCCCGCACCGATAACGTTAACGCATATACTCATTTCTTCAGCTCTCTTTCATAGCCGCAGCCCTCTGTCTCACAGACCAGCTTTCCTGACTTTCCGCCCTTCATAAAGAGTGTCTTGCCGCACTGAGGACAAACCTCCTTAGTGGGAACGTTCCATGTCATGAAGCTGCATTCGGGGAAGCCCTCGCAGCCGTAGAAGCTTCTGCCCTTCTTGGACTTTTTCAGCAGCATTTTCTTTCCGCAGCGCGGACAGCTTCCGTCCGCCTCTGTAACTATCTTCTTGGTATTCTTGCACTCGGGGAATCCCGGGCAGGCAAGGAATTTACCGAATTTACTGTATTTTATCACCATGTTCCTGCCGCAGAGCTCGCATACCACATCGGTCTCCTCATCGGGCACCTTTACGCGCTTGCCGTCCATGGCCTCTTCAGCCTTTTTCAGAGTCTTTGAAAAATCATCATAGAACTCGTGAAGAGTGCTTACCCAGTTCTTTTCGCCGTGCTCGACCTCATCGAGGTTGTTTTCCATCTCGGCAGTGAATTTCGCATCGACTATCTTCTTGAAGTGATCCTTCATAAGCTCGGTGATTACCTCGCCCAGATTCGTAGGCTTCAGCGCCTTGCCCTCATGCTCCACATAGCGGCGTGAGGTTATAGTGGTAATGGTAGGAGCATAGGTACTCGGTCTGCCAATGCCGTTCTCCTCCAGAGCCTTTATAAGAGAAGCTTCCGTATATCTCGGAGGCGGCTGTGTAAAATGCTGATTACCCGATACAGACTTCAGCTTGAGCTTATCTCCTGCCTTGAGCTCGGGGAGCATTTTCTTTGTACCGTCCTCGGAATCGGTTGACTCCACATAGAGAGCCATAAAACCGTCGAACTTTACAGAGTAGCCCGAAGCCCTGAAGGTACAGCCGTTTGCTTCTATGTCCGCAGACACCGTATCCAGCAGAGCGTTTGCCATCTGGCTGGCGATAAAGCGCTCCCAGATGAGCTTATAAAGCTTATACTGATCCGAGCTGAGGCTGGATTTTACTCTTTCCGGAGTAAGCTCGGGAGTAGAAGGACGTATAGCTTCATGAGCGTCCTGAGCATTGCTCTTGGTCTTGAAGCTTCTCGGCTCGGGGGGCAGATAGTCGCTGCCGTAAACCGTACCGATATAATCAGCGGCAGCCTTCTTTGCCTCGTCAGAGATACGCAGGCTGTCTGTTCTCATGTATGTGATAAGACCTACTGCACCTACACCCTGAACGTCCACACCTTCGTAAAGCTCCTGTGCAGCCTTCATGGTGCGCTTTGCACTGAAGCTGAGCTTACGTGAAGCTTCCTGCTGAAGTGTAGAGGTAATGAAGGGAGGTGCCGGCTGTTTCTTGGTGACTCTCTTTTTTACCGTCTTGACGGTATATTCCGCATTTTCAAGTCTTGCAAGAAGGTTGTCGGCTTCTGCCTGGTTGGGTATTTCCAGCTTTTCGCCGTCTACGGCGATGAGAGAGGCGTCAAATACCTTTCTTGACGAAGGAGCCATGAACTTTGCGTCCACAGACCAGTATTCCTTGGGTACAAAGGCTCTTATCTCGTTTTCGCGGTCAACTACAAGACGCACCGCAACTGACTGTACTCGTCCTGCGGAGAGGCCTCTCTTGACCTTTTTCCACAAGAAAGGACTAAGCTCGTAGCCTACCAGACGGTCAAGGATACGTCTTGCCTGCTGTGCATTTACAAGATCAACGTCTATCTTATGAGGATGGCTCATACCGTTCTTTACGCCTGTTTTAGTGATCTCGTTGAAGGCAACGCGGTTGTCCTCGTTCATATCGAGCTTGAGCATCTGAGCTATATGCCACGAGATCGCTTCCCCTTCGCGATCGGGGTCGGTAGCGAGATATACTTTATCGCACTTCTTAGCTCGTTTCTTAAGCTCCTTGATAACGTCCTCCTTGCCCTTCATATCGGTATACTGAGGCTTGAAGTCATTATCCTTGTCCACGCCCATCTTTGACTTCGGAAGATCGCGGACATGGCCCATTGAAGCAATAACTTCATATCCGGAGCCAAGATATTTCTGAATAGTTTTTGCCTTTGCAGGCGACTCTACTATAACTAAATCTGACATTGGTTTATCCCCTTATCTAATAAGTTCAAACATTTTTCCCGGCAGCGAGCGTACAACGCCGAATATTTCCAGCTCGGTAAGCTCCGTCATGAGCGCCGAGGAATCCATATCAAGAGCTCTTGACAGCTCGTCGGCGTGTTTAGGACCGTCTGCCAGCTCATTGGCTATACTTCTCTGACTGTCAGTAAGATCGTCGGGAAGCTCCGCAGCATTATTATCGCGGTGCTTCTCCTCTGCCCTTTCGTATGTACTGTCCGGCACATCAAAAGCCGCAAACGCCTCTGCTGAGGCATCATCCTTATCCCCGCCGAACAGCTCTGCGCCTCTTTTAACGGCAGCAGGCTCAGCAGGCTGATTTTTCCTGCCGGTAATACACTCCACCACGTCCGAAGCGTCATACATGGGTATCGCACCGTCTCGGAGCAGCTTTACATTGCCTGCATAATCGCCGCTGAAAATATCTGCCGGCGGCAGACAAAGCACCTCACGTCCCTGACCCGCCGAAAGATTGGCAGTTATCAGCGAACCGCTCTTGGCACCTGCCTGAAAGACCACAGTAGCCTTTCCCAGAGCCGCAAGGATACGGTTTCTTTTCGGGAAGTTCGGCGAATTTGGCGGAGTCCCGGGAGGAAACTCAGATATAAATACACCTCCCGCAGAGAGTATGGTATCTCTGTAAGAGAAATTCTGTCTCGGATAGTCTACATCGACTCCGCAGCCCATGACACACACTGTTGGCCGTCCTATATCGGCAGCCGCCATACTCGAAGCCAGATCTATGCCGACGGCAAATCCGCTGACTATGACCGCCCCCCTTGCGGAAAGCTCCGAGCATATCTCCTTTGCGGCCTTCAGGCTGTAAGCCGAGGCTTTTCTCGTACCCACGGCAGTTACCGTGAACTCGTTTTTCAGGCAGGAGATATTTCCCTTATAGTACAGCACCGAGGGCGGATTGTATATATGCCTGAGCTGGGCAGGATAATCGTTGCCTGTGAAAGCCACTGTACCGATACCGTGTTTTGCGCAGTTTTCGAGGAATACCTCCGCACGCTGCAGCGTCACACCGTGAACGTTTTTATTCTCATTCTCATTAAGGCTGACTATGGGACTTTCCGACGAAAGTGAAAGATATGCCTTTTCCGCAGTACGGAAGAAGCTCATCACCTCCCAGATACGGTGATTTCCCGTACCGAACACCATATTGAGCCATACCCAGTATTTAGTTTCGTCCATAGCCGTACCTCCTTATCCGAGAAAAAATTATTTGCTGAGCTCCCACATAAGTATGCCCGCAGCCATAGCGGCATTGAGGGAGTTTATATTACCGTGCATCGGGATTATTATGCGTCTTGTGCAGCGCTGTGCGACATTGTCAGGAAGGCCGTTGCCCTCATTGCCGATGAATACGGCCTGAGTTCCGCCGAAGCTGCACTCCGTAACGGGCTGAGCATCCTTGTCAATGACTGCCGCTGAGGTGACAGCTCCTGCTGCTTCAAGTTCACTGAAAAGGGTATCGGCGTCATTTTCCGCAGCGATCCTCATTCTGAAGACCGAACCCATAGTTGAGCGTATCACCTTCGGGCTGTACAGATCACAGCTTCCCGACATGATAACGCCGTCAATGCCAAGAGCGTCGGCAGTTCTTATCATCATGCCCACATTCCCCGGATCCTGAAGCCCGAACAGAACGAGGTACTTGCTGCCCTCTCTGAGAATATCCTTTACCCTTCTCTGCACAGGTATCCTGCACACCGCAAAGACACCCTGGGGGCTGTCGGTGGAAGCGATCCTGTTTCCAAGCTCATTTGAAATGACAATAGTCCTTGTGTTTCTCAAATCAGCCTGTAAAAGCTCATCACCGAAGCGTTCCATTGCCTTTTCCGTAAGGATAAGCTGAGTAATGCCGCTGTCCTCGCGGAGAGCGTCGGTAACTATTCTCAGACCCTCCAACACGAATAAGCCGTACTGAAGTCTTTCTTTTTTTGAAGAAGAAAGCTTCTGATACAGCTTGACAGTAGGATTATCTTTAGAGGTTATAATATTATCCAATACTACACACACCTCCGTTATACTTATAGAAACGTAGCTTGCAGGAAGCAGAACTGTTCTGCCTCCTACAAGAAAACACGCTCTTAAATTAATTAAGAAGCGTGTTTTTAATTGCAATTAAAGAGCAGCCTTAGCCTTGTCAGCGATAGCTGTGAAACCTGCTGCATCGTTGATAGCGATCTCTGAGAGCATCTTTCTGTTAAGAGAGATACCAGCCTTCTTGCAGCCGTTCATGAATGTTGAATAGTTCATGCCGTTGAGCTTAGCAGCAGCTGAGATTCTTGTGATCCAGAGCTGTCTGAACTGTCTCTTCTTCTGCTTTCTTCCGATATATGCGTAATTGCCTGACTTCATTACGGCCTGCTTAGCCATCTTGAAGTGTTTGCTCTTAGAGCCCCAGTAGCCCTTAGCAAGCTTTAAAGTCTTATTTCTTCTCTTACGAGTCATCATTGCACCTTTAATACGTGCCATAGTCTTTTACCTCCAAAATTAAAATTACGGGAATTAGCTCAAAACTTTACGGACAATGCCGCCCAGATTACATATAAGGAACGAGCTTCTTGATTGTAGGAGCGTTTGTGCAATCTGCAATGCCTGCATTACGAGCGATTCTCTTGCGCTTAGTGTCCTTCTGAGTAAGTCTGTGTCTCTTGTTGGTGTGCTGATACTTTACCTTACCGCTTCCTGTAATCTTAAAACGCTTCTTAGCGCCCGAGTGAGTTTTAACCTTTACCTTTGCCATTATTTTATCCTCCTTACTTAGCGGCCTTAGGGGAAACGAACATAACTATGCTGCGTCCCTCCATTTTAGCCGGCTTATCCACAGTGCCTGCCGCAGAAACTGCTTCCTTGAAACGATCAAGCAACTCGTTTCCAAGTTCGGGATGTGCAATAGCTCTTTTACGGAATCTTACTGATACCTTGAGCTTATCGCCGCCCTGTAAAAATTTGACAGCCTGATTTACCTTCGTTTCAAAATCGTGAGTATCGATGGTAGAGAACATTCTGATCTCCTTGATAGCAACGACTTTCTGATTTTTTCTTGCTTCCTTCTCACGCTTAGCCTGCTCAAAGCAATACTTTCCGTAGTCCATGATACGGCATACGGGCGGTGTTGCCTGCGGAGCGATCTTAACGAGATCCAGATCCTGTTCGAAGGCTATCTGCTGAGCCTCTTTGGCGGATAATACGCCGAGCTTTTTACCGTCAGCGTCGATTACGAGAACTTCCTTGTCTCTTATCTCTTCGTTGATCTGCAGTTCCTGTTTGCTAATAGTCAAGCACCTCCAAGCAATATAATTTAAAAACAAAAATGAGTGCAGAAATTATCCGCACTCACCAATACACACTGAACAGTTTACGGCTGCCGCAAGAACACCCGTAATATCCGATACATATTGACCGTTTCAGCATAGCCCGACGGTGAGAACGCATAGTCCTGCTTTGTTTACTTAAATAGTATACACCACTGTCCCGAATAAGTCAAGAGCCCCAACAATTTTTGGCACATTTCACAATTCACTCATCTATAATACTCTTGATTTTATCCCATATTGCAAATCTCACCTTATATTTTCGCGGCTTTCTCAGAATATCCAGCTCTTTTTCGTCAAAAAACTCTTCTTCCTCCTCTGTATTATCGGCAATACAGGCCTTATCTTCACTGTCGCAGGCAGCAGGCAGACACAGCGGTGGATACATCACGCACCACCAGTTATGTCCCTCAGCTCTGCCTATCCTGACACGAAGGGCTTTGTATCTTCCGGGAGGCATAGTTATACCGCCGTATACCCTCTCATCGAAGACAGTGTCCTCCAGCTCTGCCCTGACGGTATCGCCGCAGCCGTTCCTACGCAGCACTTCTTCGGCAGCAGCCTCAATATCCTCCAGTCTTTCCTCCGCAGCTCTCTCCGCTTCGCTTAGATCCTCAGCATCGGCGAATATATTCCTTCTCAGCAGCTCATCACGGACCATGAGCTTCAGTCTCTGATCCTCTTCACTGTCGGAATTAGCAAGTATATGCAGCCTCAGCACACTTCCGCGGAGCTCATCCAGCTTCTGCCCGTCCCTGATAAAACTGCCCGCATTAGAAATAAGTACAGCGATAATAAGTCCCGCCGCCATGACGTTCCATGAAGTTCTCTTCATAAATATCACCTCAAAGGCTATCATTGACAGAAACCGATCAGCTTATACAGACAGCCGTCGTCCCATTGGTAATATCCTACATATTTATATCTCCGTTTTTATGCAAAACACAGAAACTGAAAAAGTTTTTTTGAAATTCAACGGTTTTCCATTGAATTTCAGTCTTTTTCCGCCCATATACAGAAAGGGGTGATAAAGGGCTCTCCCATCTGTAAACGGAGGCCGCTCATACAGCGCTGTATTAATAATGTAAGGAACGCTGCCCTTGCGTTCCCGTATAAGGGCATATAATATTCGTCCGACGCAAAAGAAACGCCGCAGCGTTCCGTAACGAAACGGAAGTACTGCGGCATGATCTTCTGTATATCAGCTGCACATACAGCAGCCTGTTTTATGCCTTGGCAGGGTCGAGACTTGAGATCTTCTTGAGAAGATACATCTGTATACGAACAGCGTCATCGCCTGTAAGGCCCTTTGTGGAAACATCAACATCTGAATTTGCCTGTCCCTGCTTTGTAATGGGCTTTGCAGCAGAACCACCGACACCGTATTTATTCGGATTTGCCAGTGACTGCATAACAAGAATAGCGTCTGCAAGATCAACTATATTATCGCAGTTAGCGTCTCCCCACATAGATACAGCAGGTGTATCGGAAGAACCGGAAGATGTAGTTGTAGTTGTGGTTACATTAGTTGTTGTTGTAGATGTTGTTGTCTTGGAAGTAGTAGTTGTAGTTGTGGACGTTGTATCGTTCTTTTCCTCTTCGGGCTTTGTGCCGTCGGGTTCGGTACCGCCTACGAGAACGCCGTCATCATAAACACAGATAGCGTCGCAGCGTACCTCAGGGGGATCATCAACTGCGAAGAAGTCTGTTTTCTTGCCCAGCTTCAGTGCCTTATAGCTATAATCATTTGTAGGATCCCAGTCATAAACAATATATTGATGAGATTCGGGATCTGTATAGCCCTTTCCGTAGAATCCTACGGAGAACTGGCTCTTCTTGCCGTTGTTTGCGATAGAACAGCCTTCCCATGAAAGCTCTACATAATAGATAGAGTCGGAATCCTTATACTTCTTTAACTCGCTGACAGTACATACAGCACCCTCGATCTCCATTTCCGACTGATCGTACAGCTTCTTTGTTTCAATGATAGAAGGATCCTGTACCTCGGAAGCGTCAATGAAGTATCTTACGGTAATATTGCCCTTGGGCTTTGCAGAGCCTGTAAGCACCTTAAGTGAGACCTCAACCGCACCTGTTCCGTCATTGTTGCGGCTGTCTATACCAACAGCCTCTATCCAGAAGCCGGAACCGCCTTCATCGCCTCCGCCTATGCCGTAAACACGCTTTTCATCCTTAGGCGGGAAGTTGGGAGTTACAGCCATTTCGGGTGTGCCGTATACTGCATAGAGACCTGCTGCCGCACCGGGGAGACAAGCATTATAGTCGATAGTTACCTCATTCTCTGTCCAGTCCTTTGTTGCGTCATCGTGTCCGTCGTCTCCGTCAGGACCGCCTGCGAGAGCGCCCCAGAGGATATGCTTCTGCTCACGTGGATCCTCAGCCATGAGAAGTCCCGAAGCAGCACGGTGATGAGGATTCTTTACAGCGTTGTCATTGTAGCCGACAACAAATGCTCTCGGGCCATGAGTACCGTTCTTTCCTGCAAGTACGGCATATTTCGCTGTTTCCTTATAGGTTATGTCATTCTTACCGAGAACATAATCCATCTCTTTCTTTGCCCATTCGCTCCACTCGCTGGGCTTGCTGTCGTTTACGTATTTATCGTATATAAGGCAGATGAACTGCATAGCTGTATTGTAACGGCAGCTGCCCCATGTATCGAGGTGAGCAAATCCGCCGGGAGTCTCCTTCTGCTTCCATGCATTGAGACACTTTCCAACACAGTCACTGTCCCAGAAATCCTTGAAAACGTACTGGTTCTTACCCTGTGCATCTCTTATCTTCTGAACGAGATCAAGCTCGGGGTGCTGCTGGTTTACAACAGCCCACATTACGCCTGCACCGCTCCACATATCGTTCCAGCAGTAGCACCAGCCGGAAGGAGCATAGTAGTCGAAATACTTAACAGCGTTATCGAAGCAGCTTTCGTCCTCTGTAACGATGTACATCCATGCAGCAGCCCAACAGTAGTCATCCTGCCACTTGTCTGACTTGTAGAAACGACCGGGGCCGTCGCCGTTATCGGAGAGGAGCGGATCCTTCTCCTGTCCCTCCTTAGGAGGATTTTTCTTGATAGCTTCATTTGCAAAGTTCCAGAGAGACTTTGCGTAATCAAGCGACTTCTCTGCATATTCCGGATCAGTATCCTTGAAGTTGAGGTAATTGATAGCCAGTGAAGCACAGGCAGAAACAACATAGTCTATCTGCGGCTTGTCAGCTGTCAGGAAGAAAGCGGGACGAGGCATCGTATCCACCTCGGGGCTGTTCCAGATAGCATGGTCGATCTCACCATCGCCTACCTGATAGCAGTGTGCAATAACAGTACCATCCTTATCACGGAAGGTGCATTTCATAAGGTAATCATTGAAATGACGAAGAATTACCTCCATATGATCGTCCTGCTCCAGCTTCTTAAAAACATCGCGGTATTCGTAGTATTCCCAGCCGAGTGTGGCAGCCGTGTAGTTTTCGGGCATACCGAACTCAACGTGGTCGCCGGCGTCGTGGAAACCGCCCGAAACGTCGATAGTGCCGTCGCCGTCGGGATCGAGTATATCCTTGTACTTTGTCATGAACGAAGCCGAAAGGTTAGTACCGCCCTTGCTGGACTGATTGGTGATCTTGTCCCATTCGATCATGGGAACGTGAGCGTCGTAGGTATGACAGTTGTCACGCCATTCAAGACGTGAATGATCATGTACCTCGCAGCCGCACATATTCGCATCATAGAAATAGAGCGAATACTGGAGCGCACGGGCATAGTCGATATCAAGTCCCGAGTCTGTTACGACCTCACTTATGGGGGCACAGAATTTCTGCTCTTCTTCGGTATCCGCAGCCTGTATGGGCGCCACAGATGTAAGAGTTGTTACCGCAGTAGCAATGCTCAATACCGCAGCAATGGTTTTTTTGTGATTCATCATGTTTTCCTCCCTTTTATAGTGATCTGAATCATAAAAAGCTTATTTAGTCAAATTCGGAAATACCAAGCAGGTATTCCTGTATTCTCAGAGCGTCATTGGGAGTAAGTCCCTTCACGCTTTTATCAACATCACCATTGATCTGTCCCTGAGAGGTGATATGCTTCTCATATGAACCCTCAAGGCCGTATTTATTGGGATTTGCCAGCGCCTGCATAATAAGTATGGAGTCGGCAAGATCCACCTTGCCGTCACAGTTCACATCGCCCTTCTTCAGGTTGTCGGGCTGAGTTGTAACGGTATCCGATGTCACAGGCTGTGAAGTCGTTGCGGAAGTTGTGACGTCAGAAACAGTGGTTGAAGTAACCGTTGTGATCGTGACAGCAGTAGTCGCCGAAGTCGTACCTGAAGGCTGATCCCCCTCATTTATGGGATATTTCTTCAGGTCGGGAAGTTCATCAAGGGTTATGCAGTATTCACTGTTGTATATCTCCTTGAGGTTATCGACGGGATTATTCTGCTCACTGGTAAGATAGTTCATATACCACGGGCAGAAATACAGCCATGCCGCCTTGTCGTTCACCAGATTTTCCAGTGAAGGAATGGTATCATTTTCCGACATTGCCACAAGCTTCCTGCCGTCAGTTCCCTGTACAAGACTATAAAAGGTTGAGGCTATGGAGCTCAGGTTAGGCAGGCCGTCGGCAGCGTTATACTTATCATAGCCGACTATATCCACAACGTCATCTCCCGGATACCAGGAAGCCGATGCAGGCGAGGTATAGCCTGTCCACACCCATATAAGATTATCAAGACCGTACTCATTGGTGAGCTGGTCATAAAGCAGACGATAGAGCTTTTTGCAGGGCTCGGGACCTTCCGCTCCCCACCAGAACCAGCCGCCCTCAGCTTCATGGAGAGGTCTCCAGAGAACAGGCACATCAGCATCTTTCAGCTTTTTGAGCTCCCCTGCGATAAGGGCGATATCAGCCATAAGCACCTTATTTTCCCATGTGCCCTCCTCAAGAGCCCTGGAAATACTGAACGTAGTGTACTTCGGATTTGCGTTCTTAACATAAAAGGCGATCTCGCTGCTGTCCTTCTCACAGGGAACGTTCCAGTGCCAGGTCACAGTAGCAATACCGTGGTACTTGTTTGTCCACTCGATAGCACGCTCGGGGGCGTGATCGCGCCAGTCCGAAGACGTATTATAGGCAAGAAAGTCGATACCGCGGATCGCGGGCTGCTTGCCTGTTTTTTCAAGAATGTACTCAAACTCAGCCTCGTTGTCCTTTATGAACACATCGGGACTGTTCCAGAGATTATAGTTATGGTCACCGCAGTACTCCTGCTGACCTGAGATTATATGATTTCCGTAGGTATCGCAGAGATAGCTGTAAAGTCTCTTTGCAGACTGTGAAGCCTGCGGATTAGAAAGCCGCCTGTCGGGCGACAGGTTCGACAGCTTTTCCGAGGCAGGCCTGAGAGTGATATAATCATAATAAGCATAGCCCCAGTAAGCCTTCAGCTCAATAGTATTCTTTCCTTTTTTAAGGTTTACGACTCCTCCCGAGATCTCCGTGAAGGAGGCGCTGAACGGACAGGTCAGCTCGCCCTGATTTGAGCCGTTGACATTGAGATACTGGACCTTTTTGTTCGGATCGGAAGGCTCACAGTAGCATACGGTAAGCTCATAGAGGCCTTCATTCGGGACATCCACATCCACACTGATGGAAGTGCCCTTCTGATCGAGATATGAAAAGCCCTTCCCCGAGAAACCGCTGAGATCGGTCTCCTCGGGCAGATCATCGGTTTTAACCCCTTCAGTACCGTTGGCGTAGATCTTGCCGCCTTCCGTGCTGCCGTCCTCGAACTCATACTTCAGTATATTATCGGCAGCCGAAGCCCTCTTACAGATCCTGCTTACAGAGGGAAAATCCACAGCCCCAAAGGCCATGCAAGCAGCTGCCACAGTGCAGACAGACCGCTTAATAATATCTTTCTTCAATCTGATCCCTCCAGATCGGTATATTAAATTTCGCGAAGTTAAGCCGATATTTTAAGTGCCCAGATTAAAAATCGACTTAACGCATACTTACATATCTATAATATCACATTTTTTCTGAAATTGCAAGCTCTTTTATGAAACATTCCTAAAAATGGTCTGATTGAAAAAAAGCGCAATTTATGGTCAGACGTCCTCATCATCATTTAAGCTGTGTCTGTTTTCCCTGATAAAAAAGAGAAAAAACACCGCAGCAAGCAGAAGAAACACGGCTGCTCCCAGCCAGGATGCCGCGTTTTCACAGTCTGTCACAGAGCCGCTGCTTATCTCCGCAAAGACTTCTTTTTCTTCATCGGCAGCAAAGGAGATATCGTTTTCTTTTGCATATTCCTCCGCAGCAGAGTCCTCCCGGCCTACGATAAGCATATCCGTCTGCCTGAGCATGAGATTTCCGTCACAGGTATACCCCAGCGCTTCAGCGCCGATAGTACGGACAGAAGGCGGTACGACTATGCTTTCCAGCCTGCCGCACATATAGAAGCTCCTCTCGCCTATACTCCCGAGGCAACTTCCCGTCTGCACATACCTTAGCTCCGTACAGCCCGCAAAACAGAATTTGTCCACAGCCTCCAGATCCTCGGGCAGCACTGCCGCCTCCAGAGAACCGCAGGCTCTGAAACAGGAGTCGGGCAGTACCTTCAGTGTTTCGGGTATATCGATTTCTTTCAGAGCCGCACAGCCGCAGAAGCAGCCTATGCCTATCTCTTCAAGCTCAGCAGGAAGCCTGACCTCCTCCAGCTCATAGCAGGCATAGAAGCTGTGATGTCCTATCTTCAGTACAGTATCAGGCAGACTGATACTTTTCAGCGAATGACAGTTATAGAATGCGTTGTCTCTCACCTCAGTAACGGGGCATCCCCCGATAAATTCGGGGATCTCTATAATTTCGGGCTCACCGCTATAGCCCGTCACCGTTACCTCCCCTTCAAATATGCTGTAATCAAAGCTACCGGCAGAAGCGGTCTCAATTTCGGTCATGGGTGCAAGCAAAGTCATGACCGAAGCAGCAACTGCAAATATCATCTTCATGGCAAATCCTCCTTCCGAATAAGTATACCCCGCTGTCACACTCATTGGAAAGCTTTTCTTTCTGCGTATCATCGGCCTTTCCCGGCATATGCCGGCGAAAAAAGAGGGAATACGAGCTTTTCCCCATGTATTTTCTGCCGCATCGTGCAGCTTCCCGAAGAATTATTTCCGCATATACTGCCGTAACATACAAAAAGCTGTCGGCACCGAACTGTGCCGACAGCTTCCATTCCCCTTCCATTTCCCTTATTAAGAAATTTCCGCAGCCGAATGCTGCAAGAGGTAAGTATTCTGTTTATACCGTGAAGCCGTCAGGCTCCTGTCATATATTTACACGATCTCCGAACCTGTGTCATCCGTGAAGAATGAGATCTGCACTCCGTCATCAAGTGCGAACACATAAACCATTGTACCCTCACCTACGGCGCCGCTCCATGAAATATAGTCATACTGCACTTCATCGGGAGTTCCGTATATATCAGTCAATGTCCTCCTCCAGTAATCAAAGTCCGTCTTTCTGCTGTCAAAGAAATTTATACCCACAAGTCCCAGACTCGTAAAGCACAGTACGCTGTTACATTTCCTGCCGAGATACGTAACATTTTCGTACTCCATAACAAGCTCCCATGGCTGTCCGGGTTCTTCTGTACGGTATTCGTAGGTCTTTGAATAGCGTTTAAGCTTCTTCAGCTCGGTCTCGGGAGAACCGTAAAAGGTCAGACCGTTTATAAGGAAGGCGTTCTTCTTATCTGTCCTGGGAGCTGACGTTACAGGCTCCGTCGTCTTGTTCACCGTAACCGAAGCAGTCACGGCAGCGGCTGTCGTCCCTGATGCTGCGGAGCTGACGTTTTTATCCGTAACAGCGTCACTTGTAACTGCGGTCACAACAGTCGTTACAGTCTCGCCCACAGCGTCGGTAACTGCTTCACCTGCGGTATCCGTAACAACAATGCTCATATTTCCCACGCTGTCTGTCCCGATAATATTCTGAGAAACTATATCGCCCTCTCTCAGATTTGAACGGAGCATTTCACCGCCTGAAGAGGCAACTTCAGCGTTTTCAGTCTCACTTGCCTTTTCGGAAACGGGCTCTTCCGAATTATCGCTCACAGGAATAACGGGAGTCCTTATCTCGGGAGCCGGGACAGCTCGCTCATAGCTTTTATCGGGAGAATCGGCCGTCGCATAAAAGGACACCTGTACTCCCTCCTGAAGGTTGAAAAGGTATATCGCCGTGTCCTTGCCGAGAGGGTTGCCGTACCATGAAGCCATGCCGCTGCCCTCCTCCGTGGGAAGGCCGTATCTCGTCTCTAAGGTACCGAACCATTCTTTATAGCTTTTTTGCTTATCCATATCGTGATAGTTGAGTCCTATCAGTCCCGAATCCGTAAAACAAAGGGTAAGATCGCAATCCGTCTCATACAGCCTGACATCGCTGTAATCCAGCATTATCTGATGAACAGAGTTTCCGCTGTCTTTGTTTTCACGCTCGTCAAGAAGCTTATAGCTTCCAAGGCTTGCTTTTACATCATCACAGCTTGCAAACCACTTCAGACCGAGCAGCGGTCTTACATCAGCTTTAGTTTTTCCCGCACAGCCCGAAAATGCAATGCTCAGAACAGCCATTGTAACAAATATCGTTCCTCTGCGCATTTCATTCCTCCGTTCTCATCGCTTCGGCTGCTTTTCTTTCTGCGATGTAAATCATAACAAGAAACAGCATGATAAGCTGCATAGTTTTTAAAAGCTCCAGCCTGTACCCCAAGCTTTATTCTTCATCGTCATCAGAGTCTTTCCTGCGAAGTCTCAGTCCCAGACCAGTCATCAGGACTCCTCCGCAGGCAAGAGGCAGAACAGGCCACCACAGCTGTCCCGTCTGCGGTATCTTTCCGCCTGTAGTAGTGACTGTTTTTGCGGTACTGCTTACAGTCGTCTGCGTTCTGCTCGTTTCAGTGCTGACAGTTCCCCCTGCGGTAGTCACAGTTGTGGTCGTAGTAACAGTCTGCTTATCCCCCTCATAGGTATTGATGATAAGGAACTGCGTCGTGTTGTCCTTGTATACCACCGTGTAATCCTCGGGGACAGCTTTTTCATGCACGAACCATTGATGTCCCTCACTGTCTGTCCATTTATATGTCCAGTCGTTTTCATCACTCAGCACAAACTCGTCATACAGCTCGTTATCGCAGTAACGCTCAACAGTTATGGCTGTACTTCTTTTCTGAGGCTGATCCTCGTCATTCTGCCACACCTTGCGCACGGAATAGCTTACCGTTTCCGAACTCATTGTACGCAGAACGATCTTGGGATAAGCATTGAGCACAGCGGCATCATCGCCGTTCATCTCAAGAAATATCGCCGAGGGAATGTAAATAGTGTTTTCCTTACGGAGAATATCGCCGCATACAAGATATAATCCGTCGGCAAGGCCGCTGAATGTGACACAGCCCTTGCTGTCCGTCACACCCTCTGCTATGGAAGGCACCTTATCCGCGATAATAATCCGCTTCAGAGTTTCTCCCGCATCGGCAACTGTCTCAGCGTCCCATTCCAGCATAGGTTTTGTACGGTCTCCGAGAGTGGGACGATAGTCACTGAAATCCCCCTCAAACACATAGTCTCTGTCAGTGCGGTATCCCACACGGTATATCTGCCAGTGCATTTCAGAGACGATGTCATCATCCCTTACGCACCAGACAGCCAGTTTACCCTGACCATCTGCGGCGGAGGCGGTACACACACGCCTCAGCAGCACAGCTGAGATACAGAGGAGCGCAGCCATTACACAGAACAGCGCAGTGATGCGCTTTGAAAGTATTTCTGCTGCATTATTTCTCATGTTCCGCCCTCCTTTCAAAGTATATCAAAACGGCATTGCCCTGTCAATCCCGCTTTATGAGCTTTCTTACGGTGTACTTGTCTATACGTATTTTCTTGCGGCGTTTTCCGCTGATGTGCCAGTATACCAGCAGCATCATGAGCAGCGGCACGAAGACTACAGGTATGACCGTCATTGAATCCACCTGAAGTGCATCTGCTGCCACCTTTATCTTCCTGTCATAAAATGTTTCTATGCGATGACCTCTTATCAGCAGCCGGTGCGAATTTACTCCGTAGGGAGTACAGGTCATGAGCGTTACTTCGTCCTCTCCCGGTATAATCGCTAGCTTGTCGGTATCATCGGGAAGTATGACCATGATGCTCTCCACCTCATATGTAAGGACTTCATTCAGCACGTTGATAGTGAATGTATCCCCCTCGACGATACGGTCCAGATCGGTGAAAAGCCGCGCTGAGGGAAGTCCCCTGTGTCCCGATATTACCGCATGGGTGGAAACTCCGCCCACGGGGAAGGACGAACCCTGTATATGTCCCGAGGCTATCTGAAGTACTCCTTCCGAGGTGCCGTGATATATGGGCAGCTCCACATTGATGCTGGGAACCGAAACATATCCCATAATCCCTGTACCCGATATATCAAGAATATCATCATAGCCCGCGATCTGCTTGAAATTGGTGAAGGGAGCATAAAGTCCTGCCAGTTTTTCATTATAATCGTGGGCTTCACGAAGCATACGATCGGTCTCACCGGTGTCTATTTCCGCAACCGCTCTTTTATAGCTCGCAACGGCTCGCGCCTGATGGCGCTTATTCCACCAGTTAGAAAAAGTCGGATAAAACATCACGGAGAGACTCACAAGAAAGATCACGCCGAAGATAAACGGTATAATTATATCACGCTTTCTGCGCTTCGGCTCCATAGCTGACTGCCTCCTTATGAGTTTCTCCCTGACCGCCTCCGTTACCGCATCTCATCAATGTGAGATATAAGCGTTTCACGGAGGCGCAGGTCTTAATTATTCGTTATTGTTTTTATCTCAGTTCAAAGAAGGGATAAATGAGCAGTTATCACTCTTCCTCTTCTTTCTTTGCACGCTTTCTGGAGATAAGGTAGATACCTGTTGCCGCAGCAGTTACGCCGCCGCCGAGGATAAAGAGCTTTGTACCCATACCGCCGGTGCCGGGAAGAGTTGAACCTGATGTATTCGCTACATCAAATGCCAGCTGACCTGCTGTAAGGCCTGCTGCCTGTTCAGCTGCCTCATCTACGTCAGTGGTAGACGTATCATCTGTTATACTTGCGTCAAATGACTGCACTGATTCACCGTCGACTTTAAGCTCCAGCTTTACAAGCTCTGTACCGTCGCCGGCTTTATTCTGAGCATTTGAAGTATCAGCATCGATAACAACGGTTATATCAGAAGCAAGCTTGTTATATCCATCGGGAGCTGTAATTTCCTTCAGCTTGTATGTGCCGTCATCAAGACCGATAAATGAGAATGAGCTTCCGCTTGTAAGAGTCGGAGCAGCTGCTGCGGTTCCGTTCAGATTAGTATTATCGGAACTCTTGGTAAAGGTCGTACCGCTGTAAGAACCGGGTACCCAGTCAACTATTTTTGAACTTGAAAGATTAGCGTAGTAATCAACACCGTCAATCGTCTTATAAAGTACAAACTGTGCACCATCCAGTGCTGCATTTGTTGCACTGTCTTTCTTGTTTACATCCAGCTCATATGTAAATGCAACGACCTTATCAACAGGTGTCTTTGAAGTCGTTCCACTGCCACCTGCATCAGGATTGTTTGAATACTCCAGATAAACTTCATTTGTCTGACCGTTGCGGCCGATCACAGCAGAATCATTAAGAACTGCCGTATAATTTACATATATCTTTGAGTCACTGTTAATAGTAATGGCTGTTTCATCGGTATCCTTAATGCTGAGAAGATCATTGAAGGTCACTGTAAGCGTATCTCCATCAGCTGTGGTCGTGCTGTATGAAGTAGGTTTAACGGTCTTTGTCGTTGAGCCGTTCTTAACAGTAACAACTATACTGTCAGTGTTCAAGGTGAACTGTGTGCCGAGAGTGTCGTGGAAAACGTACTTATATGTGCTGTAGTCTCCGATATTGGAAGGAAGTGAACCTATCAGCTCAAAGGGAACAGTATCTCCGATACAGTAATCAGCTGTATCATTATATCCTGCACCGTAACCGTCATCAGTTGTATAAGAAGCATTTTCCTTGATCTTCTTTTCAACAGAAGGAATAGCCGACTTTGCATCAATGTCAACACCTGCAGAAGCATCATACTGTGTAAGCAGATACCTTGTCATTCCCACATCCTCGGGAGTGCCTGTGGTGGGATCTTCAACTATCAGGTAATAACCGTCTGTTGCAAGGTCGATAGGACTGGCCGCAGCTGAAGCAGCGGTCGTTACCAGCAAAGGATTAGCTGCTACGAAAGCGGCAAATGCCTTGAGCTTATCAGAATCTGCTGTATATCCGCTGAGAATATTTGCAACAGCTGCTTCATTTGTTGCAGAAGTAAAATCTCCGCCAATTGTCGTATCCGCCTTCAACGCTGTAAGGAAAGCTGAAAATCCTCCGGACTTAGCAAATGTGATCCCCTCAAGGGCACCGTCTGTCACTGTACCGTCAAAGATCTTGTAAACAGTATACTTATGTGTATATTCGCTGCCTTCGCCCTGCTCATTGGTGATCGTGACCTTATTTGCCGTTGCAGCATTTGCTGTCATCATTATACTCGGGATCGCCATTGTGGCGGCTAAAGCCATTGCTGCGATGATCGCAGTGAATCTTCTTTTTTCTTTCATAATAATTCTCCTTTATAATAGTTTTGGCAGGTGTCCGAAGGAGTTTGCCCCCCTTCTCCTCCGGACAATCATTCGTTTATGATTCTGAGCGTCTTTCCATGATGTAAAGGCAGTCTAATCATTCATTATACCACCTCCGACGCTTAAACTCTGCGTATCCGGCAGCCACCAGGAGTAACATCAATGCTCCGAGGGTGTGATAGAGCCTTGTACCTGTTGAGCCTGATTCCGGCAGAGTAACGGGACTTTGTGTTGCTGCATTGGTGAGATCGAGCTGTAATACCGAATCACCCAAAACAGCACCACCCTCGCTTGTACTGTATGCAACCGGTATATATGAACCGGTCGATTCTTCCTTTATGAAGTAACGGTAGGTATTGCCCTTTCCGTCAGTCTTAGGAAGATTGCTTATTGTATCACTAAGCCAGTTATTATCTGACGTTATTGTGATGTCCTGGATCTTCTGAGCTCCTACGGGAACATTCGCACTGGCTTCGTTGACTTCCGTCTTTACCGTGAATGTCATAGTTGAGCCGCTGTCTGTGATGGTAATTGAAGTCTCACCTATCTTCTCGCCTGTCTTTACCGTCCTGGTAACAGGATCATAATAGGCAATATCCGTATCACCGGAAGTACCTGATGAAGCCCCAACCACATTCAGTACAGGAATGCTGCTGTTTACATTCATTGTCAGCGAAGTCGGAATAATATCTCCGCCGTTGTAAGATACCATCATAGGTCTGATATGCAGCGTAACTTCAGTTGACGCATCGCCTCTTTCTGCTACGAGAACAACATCTGCATTTTCAACATTTGCTGTGACTGTATTGCCGCTTATAGTAACTTTTTCGCTGTCACCTGAGTTCTTCAGGCTCCATACAACATTCGTGAGCGACGGATCAGTCGATAGTGTTGCTGTCATTCCATTGTGGATAGTATCCGGTGTTATCTCAGCTGTGAACGATTGACTTGATACGTCGAATGTTATTGTATCTGTTGCGCCTCCGTGTGTAGCAGTAATAGTAACCGTGCCGTTTCCGACAAATGTTACGTTTCCACTGTTGTCCACAGTCGCTACGCTTGTATTATCGCTGCTCCATGTTGCAGAAGCATTGGCTGATAACTGCAATTCATTTCCCTCTGACTGGGATGTATTAATGGTGGATTTATTATTGATCGTGAATGGTGAAACAGTATATGTAACAGAATCTGTATCTGTTACTCCGCTGCCTGTTGCGCTTGCCGTGATAGTAACATTTGTTGCTTCACTTACCTGATTGAAGGTTATGGCACCAGTATCAGGATCAACCGTTGCAGCAGCATTACTGCTTGACCATGTTATCGTGCCTTCGGTCGTTGTCGCCTCTAATGAAGCTGTATCTCCTGCGACCACATTTGCGTTTGCCGGTTTATTTGTGATAGTCACCTGCGGACCGGTTGGAGTGTAATAGAAGCGGATTTCTTTAATAAGAATTCTGCCATAATCAATTGAATTTTGAGAATTATTGTCATTCTCTGTTATCCATATAGCTCTAAGAGGATTTTCTACAGTAAGGTATTGTACTCCATTTATCCAAACATTACTTAAACCGGATAATTCAAATTTTGATGAGTAATCTGTAACTGTTCCGTTTAATTCAAACGTTGCATCATCATTTTTAAGATGGATTTTTGAATTATATATTCCATTCTTTCCCTTAGAATCATCATATATTACTTCTATCTCATCAATTGTATAACCATTACAGAGAGCTTCTATATTATTTGTATTTTCAGGTATCGTAGCAGCATTAACATCAAGTTTAACATACTGCTTTTCCGCATCTCTGCTATTTCTGGATAACAGATTTGCGCCCGACACACTCGGTGCACGCTTAGGAGAAGGTGCAGGAGAAGGTGTACTCTCCGCCAGAGCTTTTCGTACTTTTCTAAGCGACAGCATATTCCTGCCTGAACTGAATCTGCCGCTTACATTCTGAGAATCCGCTTCCGTTTCGGCTACAGGATCGCCGTTAGCGTCATACGCCTGTCTGTACAGCCCGACCGTTACGGAAGATGTTCCGCTCGCATCGTTGTTGAGCCATCTCTTATTGACCTTCAGCTGTCCTGTGTCTATCACATTGGTAACGCTGTAATTTCTTACTTCGTTATCCTGATCGTCTGTCGTTACGGAAACATCTCCGTAGGATACCAGCCAGCCTTCGGGAACTTCCTCCCTTATCTGATATGTCTTGCTTGCAGGGAGATTGTCCCATTCGGCAGTCCATTCATCGCTTGCGGAAACTGACTTTGAACCGATGGTCACAGGAGCTCCGCCGCTGCTGTTGAGCTGTTCAAGTATAAGCGTTACCGAATCGGGTATATCAACGGAGGTATCCCTGTCGTCCCAGTTCTTTACTGCTTTTACCTTTATGCGCTCGCCTTCCACGAAGTTATCGACCGTTATGATCTCATCGCTTCCGAGAAGCTGCCCCTCATTGCTGTATACAGGAGCATAATCTTCAACCAGATAGCCCGGTCCGTCGACCTCCTGTACGTAATACAGATATCCTTCATCAAGACCGCTGAGCGAAACCGTCCAGTGGTCGTCTCTTCCTACGGTTATTATACCGTTTTCGTCCATGCCGTCAGCGCCTGTTACAAGATCGTTGGTTTCATCCAGTCCGTATTTCTCAAAGAAATCCTCCGATTCCGGATCACCCTGCTGAGCCGAACCTGCCGCTTTACGGTAAAGCTTCAGCTTAACATCGCTGTAATTCGGATTTGCTATCAATGGCTCGTTTACCAGTGTCTTATCACGCCATTGCTTCTTGATAACAAGTACGCCCGGTTGTTTATTTGTAACATCGAGATCACGGACAGCCGTATATACGCTGTTTCCGTCAAGTGTATATATTGCACTGTATCTTCCCGATGTGGTAGAAGACTGCTCTTCTGTCACGAAATACTGAAGCTTGTTCTGTCCCGAAGCATCTCTGAACGGGAGTCCATCCCACTGCCAGCTCCACGCATCACTTTCTGTACTGCCGTCGACAGTTACGGGATTCTGTACGGTATTTACCATACTTACACCATTGTACTGTCCGCTGAGAATAAAGTTTTCGATGAACGTCTGGTCAACAGTCTGTTTTCCCGTGAACTGATACAGTGTAAATGTTACTGCATCCTCTGTGCCGTGAGCATCATTTCCGTCCGCCCATGTCTTAGTAAGATTTACGCTTACGCTTGTCGGATCTGTGTTCTTGTTTATAAGATTTATAACTCCGACAATTCCGTTAAGTGAATATACATCACTGACGATATAGCCGTCAAGAGACGTTGTTTCCTCGATACGGAACCTTACATAATCCGCATCATCTATCAGATACCTCGGCACCTCCAGCGACCAGTTCGGCGCTGTAAGCCTCTGACTGCCATCGGGAAGGATTATCTTTACCTCTGTACCGTCGCTCTTGATACCGTAAAGGTTAAAATCAACAGCTGATACCGGAGGATCTACAAGCGGATCGCCGTTCTTATCCTCCCATTGCTTCTTTACAAGCAGTTTTCGTGAATTTGATATGCCTATAACACCGCTGCTGCTTATGGTATCATTTACATATGACGGTTTGTATTCCGTTGCGGGATCGTCCGTATAGTACCATGTGTTTCCTATCTTGTAGGCCACTTCTTTCAAGAAGTAATAATACGGCTGCTGAGTTGTCATGTCGCTGTTGGGAAGATCTGTCCATATACTGTTTTGTGTCCAGGCATCTTCCTTTTTCAGTATGTATGCCTCATTGTCCGCATCATAGTTTTCCCAGTTGCTTCTATCAAGAATGTAATCTTCCTGATTTTCTACAATTACAGCATCTGATATATCATTTGTATGCGACCTGAGAAGCAATACCGCAACTTCAACATCATTTACAGCAGAATCGGGATCCTGCTCCCATATCTTCTGAGCACCGATGTCTATAAGTCTTACATTCGGAACTATAAGATCCGAATTTACGGTTTTTATCGACTGTACGGCACCTGCTCCGACATTTGCCTGCTCAGCAAGTGCATTTTTTATTTCGGTAGACGTATCATACACAAAGTAATAGGTATTTCCGCTGTTGCCGCTTACTGTATGATCTCCCTGCTGATACGGTACCTCAGGATAATCATATCCTTCGTGATTATCAGGAGCTTTGACTTCGACTATCTTGTACAGGGTATCTTTCAGTACATCGACCTCGAAGCTTCCCGAAAGAACCATATTCGCAGAGTCATCGGGGATATTACCGCCTGTTTCTGTCAGTTCCTGTTCAAATGATGCCACATGCAGAGATTCATCGAAGTAAGAATATCCGTTTTGCAGAGTATACTGCATATACGAATAATCATCTGCATATATCCAGTTTCCCGAATTCGTATCATATCTTGCAAGCTTGAACTCCGCGTTCAGGTCTGTGATGGATTTGTTTCCGAGATCGACCTTAACTATCCTGAAATTCTCGCCTACCTGTGTCTGTGCGCCTGATTTGTACACTATGTACTCTGTTTCCTGAGAGTAATCCGTTTTATCCCCGCCCGAGGTATGCACTGTAGCCTCGTTCTGAAGCCATATGCTTGAATCTCTGGCAAGATCCGAGCCGTCAGGGTTCTTGATAACGTAATCATACATTATCTCATAGTGTCCGCCGTCAGGAAGTGTGAACTTTGTAATGTAATCTGTGGTCTCTGTTCTGGAATAAAGTACTGCGCTTACAACTTCATAGCTTTGTAATTCAGATTTTACACTGCCGTGTTCATCATCAATAAAGAAACCTAATTGACCAAGATTTGATTTTTTTGCCACATCATTTAAGAATGCAAGCTTTATCAGTACAGCACCTGAACTATCAAATGTATTGCTTAGCAATTCTACAGATACATCACTGCTATTCATTAATGTGCTTGAATTCCGATCAATATAAACCGGTGAATTAGGCTTGTTTCCGACAAACCTGACAATTACTTCAAGTCCCTTAGGAGCATCAACTGAAGGCTCAACACATATATTCGGCTGATAATTCTTTATACAGGAATTATCGAATTTAGTTGAATAATCCTCGGCCTTTTCAAAAACTCCGTTAGTATCCTTAGTCACCGAATATGAATATTCATCAGGATCAACCCTTGAACGTCTTCCGTCAACATCATAGTAATAAACATTGAGGTTTTCAAGAGTAGGTTCAACCTGAACATCTCGGCCGACCTGCTCATCTCCACCGTTCGGCTTATACTTGAGTATACGGAAAATATCCGTTACACTTACGGTATCTCCCGAGGACAGATACTTGCTGTCCTTGTTTACATCAAGAGTATAATGAGCTACACCGTTCTGGATAGTCGCCTTGCCGCCGGAAGTAGTACCCGATGCCGTTTTATTGATCTTGTCAATAACTCCGGTATCGCTTCCGCCATTTATTTTCATATCCACTTTATTGGAAGTCGGCTCATTCTGCTCTCTGATATAGTTGGAGATCACAAATTCACCGTTTTGCTCAACTGCACTGTCAACTACTGATTTTGGAGTAGCTGTATAATATGCAAATCTTGAAACACTCTTTCCGGCATTAAAAGTTGCCGATGTCATGGAATCATTATACTCTGCTGAGATCAGATTATTATACGGACCTAATGCAGTGCTCCAATCTGATTCAGTCATTGTTCCGTCAGAAATCTTATCAAGTATCTGCTGAGAGAACACATATGCATTATTTTTTTCCTGTCCGGTATCATAATACGTTATAGCATATTCGTTATAATCATTATAGAATACCGATCCATCTGTCAGAGTATCAGTAAACTGATAATCCTGATGCTCATTTTCATTATCTCTGTTCTGATTAGTCAACAGATCAACACGCCATTTGAATATATAACACTCGACCTCTTCACCATTGATGTTTACCATTTTTGTAGAAACACTCTTGAGCTCTTCTGATGGGAGCGTGTTTTCAACGAGCGGATCATCATTGGTTGAAATAAGTGTAGGTCTATTGTAAATATCTGGTGCAGGCTGCATCTCATTCTTCGAATAATTAGCCGCCTTCTTGGTGTACGGTGCATTCTCCGTATTGGTTATGGTAACGGTTGAATTCGTCATTACCTCTTCCGCGCTGTAACTTGCGGTATAACCTGAAACATCACCTTCAACGATCTTGTATATTACATCTCTCTCAATGGAATCGTAAACATACTTTGTAGGAAGATCCTGCCATGATGTTGTAAGATCTGCATTCTGATCATTTTGATCCAGCAAAAGCGTCTTAACCGATTCAATGCTGCTGTTTATCTGATCAGCTGTTACCCAGTTTGCACCGCCGTTATATGAAGCCATAAGCGTCAGGGTTATTTCGGATGGCTTTGCGGTACCTCTCGGAGATACCCAATGCTTCACCGCATTTACCGTGATCTTCTTCGGAGTATTTGTAACAACGGAATCGCCGCTGCTGTTTATGCCCACTGCATCGGGCCTTGTGTAGAAATCGGGATTATCTGCAATATTGACCTCTGTATCGTCAGTCTTTACTGCTTTGACCTCTTCTGCACGATAGTAGATGTTCTGACCTTGTTCGGTAGTTCTCGGAAGATCTGTCCACGCATCATCTAACCGCCAGTTTTCTGCTGCCGTTACCGATTTCTGCTCTTTACCGGGGACCTCCTCCCAGGAACCGTTTTCTCCTATCCTCCGCATCAGCTTCATGGTGATGCTCTTGTATGAGGATACGTTCGTGCCGTCGTCCCATCTCTTGTCTATGGAGACATTCAGCTTTTTCCATGTATTCGTTACATTGAATACCTGAAGCTTATCTCCCTGCCACTCGTCACTGATGTCTATTTCATAGTCATTGTAGTACTCTGATTCATCACTGTACGTGATGTTTCCATTACCGTCATCAGTAATCTTTTTGCCTATGTAGAACTCTCTCAGTCCGTAATGGTAAGAATCTCCGTTTTCGTCCTCACTGAGCATCCATGTCCAGTATATGACATCGGATTCACCTGCGGAATTCTTCATTGCATACTTATTTGAGAATTTATAAGTATCTGTGTACTTTTCCGCTTCGGTAAGGGTATTGTACTGTTCCTCCGTCCATTTGTACAGTCTGTATCCTACACGATCCGGACGGGAATCTCCATAGACACCATTCCAGTTCTTGTTGACACGGATCGTTATCATATTGGACTTGTTTATGACATTAACGTTTCGCGCCTCTGTAAGTCCGGTACTCGAAAGAGTGGGAGGATTATTGTCATCGGGAGAATTATAATAAACGTCATATCCCGTATCTGTATCTCCGCTTTCTACACCCGGTTCTGCCAGGTTTCTCTTAAGCGCGAGCATATCAGTTTCAACGACACGGTATTTTATGTTGTCGCCTGCTTCAAGATCATGCCAGGTATAGCTGATATCGCTGCTGCCTGCGTCCGTTGAACCTTCAGGCTTGTAAAGGCCTGTGCCGTCGTTGACCATTTTAACAGTTTTGATCTGAGTCCATGTATTACCGTTGTCGGTACTCTTTTCAAGTGCAAAGACCAGATTCGGACGGAATCTTTCATTTCCGTTATCATCCATCCACTGTTTGCTGAAAGAGATATTTGTCTTCTTCCAGACATTCGTTATGATGGCCGTATGTGACCATGTAGATGCAGCTATCACGTTATTGTTATCAGTAACATCGAAATCCAGCTGCTCTGGTGTTTCCTGCACTTCAACTACTTTATAATAATAGCTGTGTCCCTGCCCGTCATCCTTGGGAAGATCAGGCCATTTCAGTATATTTGCACTGTTGCCGTAATCCGCCTTGTTGAGAATCTTTTCAGTGCCGGCAACATCGGTCCATGACGAATCGTCATTCGGATCGATAGTCCTCATAAGCTTGAACTTGACACAAGGAGGCTTGTCGTCATCCGAATCCACACGATCCCAGAACTTCTCTGCCGAAACTGTCATATTATTGTATACGTTGGTTATGGTATTTCCGTTCTGGACTGATGTATAACCCTGCGGAACCGACTCCTCGACAACGCGGTACTGTATCTCTTTGTGGTTCTCGTCATATTTTGGCAATGAATTCCATGTTACCGATGAATAATTCTCCTTGCCTGCATTCATTGATGATACATCTACCCATTGGCCGTTTACCAGCTTCTGAAGCTTCAATATCGCGTCAGGACGATTTGCTTCAAGTCCTTCGTCATCTCTCCATGTCTTGGTACCTGTAACATTTGTACCTTCCCATGTATTGCTCAGGCCGAAATACGGATTATCGGAAGCCTTAATGCCTTCCGCACTGCCTGAGATGAACTCCTTTTTGTAAAGACTTGTATCAGCACCGCCGTCTTCGACTATGGTCTCTTCTATTTTATAGTATATCGGAGTCCTTGTATTATCAGATGTATTATACTGATAAGCTGGCAGATCATTGAAAATCACCTGCTGGTCATATGTTGCGGGTACTTCAATAACGTCATCGTATCCGTTCTGATAATTATGGAACTCGCCCCATGAACCGTTCTGACCTATCTTATAATACAGCTTAAACTGTGCTTTGGTAGATCCTCTGTTCGGATCTTCATTATTATCCCAGTGCTTATTGACAACTACCTGTGAACTTCCCGCAAGATCGGGAACGCTCACTGTTGCTGTCTGCGGCTTATCGTCCTCGACCTTATATGTATTGGACGCCGTACCTCCATGAGTTGCATCACGGCCTTCGATCGCTCCCACAGGAACGCTGTATGTAAGCTCTATCCTCTTTATATCGGGCTGACTGCTGCTGACTGTGAGCTTCTCTCCAGAAACGCTTATCCACTGGGAGATATCACTTGCACTGATATCTATGTACTGATCGGATTTGGTAACAGCTCTTGCATTCTTCCATACAGCTCCCGAAGCGAAGGCACTGTCCTCGACCTCATATCCGTTTATCTTCTCGTGCCAGTCGTTGGTCTCGAGGGTTATCGTCCAGTCGATAAACTCTGATATGACGCCGTTGTTGTCTTCGATGCGGTACGAACCGCTCTTGCCTGAAGTATGCTTGGAAGATTTGTTGTAATTGACTGTCTGAGTTTTTGTCTCATTGTCTGTGCTTACAGTATTGGTGAAATTGCTCTCGCTCGAAGCGGGAGCTACCTCTGTGCGGTAGACAAGCTTAACGTAGCTGTTATTCACACCTGAATTGAAAGTAATATCATTGCCGCTTATTGTCAGCAGATTATTGACATTCAGCGGATTGCTTCCGTCGGAAGCACTTATCAATTCAATATTTCCCAGTCCGATGCCCGGAACATCCGTCAGTGTGACTCCTCCAAGTCCGAGGCCGTAATTCTTTCTTGCCTCCACCGTCCAGTAAATGTAATACTTTCCTGTTTCTTCACCCGAACGATCTCCCTGATAGTTATAATCCGCTGTTCCGGATTTTTCTACATGAGGCTGTGAATCGGGCGTTACCGGGACAGATGCCGTATCGGAATTATTGCCTATGCTTGCTGTATTTGTCACATTGAAAGTTTCGTTATGAGAGTTCAGCTCCTCAGGAGTGACTCTCGTCTCATACGATATTGTAAACTGCTTATGTTCGTTTATACTGTTATTGAAAACTATGTCGCCGTTCTGCATGAAGCATACACCGTTAGGATTACAGCTGAAGCTTCCGGGTATCATGCTTCCGAACATCGCATCGGAGATGTGATAGTTATCTGTCTCATACAGATCGGTGATCGTTAATTCCCATCTTATTATCGGATAACCGAGTTCGTCAGTATGATCGATCCTTCCGGTCTTCTGAACATCCGGTATCCTGTCATCAAAATCCACATTGATACATACATTTCCAAGATTAACGACCTTGTCGCCGTTCTGGAGATGTGATCTTACTACCTCGCCCTGAAAGCTGAGCGCACCCTTTATTATACCTCCGCTCTGTTTCAGATAATTGATATAGTCGTTATTGAACTCAAGAACAACATATCCGTAATCATCATTACCTGTATCGTATACTGTAAAGGTTCCGCTTTCCAGCGTAGCTTCAAGATTATTCGCCTGCTTATATGTTGACCAGCCACTGGATTTATCGTCCGATTTTCCCGAACCGGAACCGCTCATTCCAAATATATTCAGCTGGTCTTTCGGTACTTTAAGATAAATATACGGCTTATTGGTATCGACCTTGTCGTGCTGATGATCGTTGATTAAAAAATTGACCGTCATATCAAAATCGACCTGATCAAGACCTTCACCCGCGGTTATCGTATTAGTACCGGAATCATATGTACCCTGGCCATCTCCTAAACCGATGTCTACTCCCGTAATATCATTGTTTATCTCATATGATCCGCTGGGGACCACATTTTCACTGGCTGCAAACGCAGTCATTATGCAGTCAAGCGGCAAAGCATAGCCGATCAGAATACTCAAACTCAGGATGAATGCCACGCATTTCCTGGCAAACGGCCTGCTTCTGATCATATGATCTGCTATTCTTTTCAGATTCATGCGCAACACTCCTTTCGTTCAAGACTCTTTGCCCATGTTACAGGAACCGGATGTTCTTCAGCGGCCATACCACCAGAAATACCTTTCCGATGACATTTTCCTCCGCTATGCAGCCCACACTTGTGGAGCGGCTGTCAATACTTACCGCCCGGTGATCGCCCATTACGAATATCCGATTCTCTGGCACTTTATAGGGAAGCTCTATGTCGCATTCCCCCAATGCCGACTCGCTGATATAGGGTTCATCAATTTTCTGATCGTCGACGTAGACTTGTCCGTCTTCCTTTATATCGACGACTGAACCGCCTTTAGCGATGATACGCTTCAGAAGCACCTTGTTATTATAATAGAAGGCTACGATGTCGCCCTGTTCGTATGCAGAAAGCTTACTGCATAAAAGGACTTCATCATTCTGCAAGGTCGGTGTCATGCTCGTTCCCGTAACTCTGAGCACGGGAAGGAGCATTGTGGAAATAATTATCGCTAACGCCGTAACTACGATGAGAGACGCGATAGTGCTCCTGACTGACTTTGCAAACCTTTCTTTATACCTGAGCCGCTTCATTTCAGCTTCAAGCTGTGCGGTAGTCGGCAGATCTCTTCTTTTTTCACTCATTGTCTTTCTGCTCATCATTCGTTTTATATGTATCATTATCAGATGAAGGAAGCGGCTCGGCAGCGGTGCTGCGGGCTGTTACCCTGTCCACCAGTTCATCAAGCCTTGTCCTGAGTTTACCGTTTTCTTCCCTCAGCTCGTCATTTTCCTTACTTAAATAGTAGAGCATTTCTATAAGATCAGCTCTTTTGAGTTTTTTCAGTTCTTTGTCCTTCATAACTATGATCCTTACCTGTAAATACGCAATATATCAGTGTATGCTGCCTTCTGCCGCATATGGCATATGACAGCTTTCAAATCTGTTTAAAAAACATCGTGTCCGACAGCCCCCTGCTGCCGAACCTCTTTTTCTATGATCATCCGATCTGATTTTTTTAGCGGTATATCCTTTTTACAATTAATATTATACCATCTGTTAACCGTTCTGTCAATTTGATTTAGCAATTTTTAACAATTATGTCAATAATTCGTTAGTTTGGACAACTCCCACTGTTTATCACTGTGCACAACGCAAATGAACGAGAGGTTGTTCCACAAACTTCCACTAAAAATATAAAAATGATTGCTAAATCAGAAATCAAATCATTATTTCTTTTTACGTCACGGACGCACACAAAAGCATACAAATCAGGCAAATATCACAATATTTCTCCTGATGTTTTGGTAATATCAACAAAGCAAGCCGCAAAGCTCATATTTTCAGAGCCTGACGTCAGTTTTTTCCCGTGATCAAGCATAGTTATCAGAAAAAGCGTCTCGAATATATACTCATAAAAAAATTATATATATTCAAAAATTGCAAATTTTTGTTCTGTATCCTAAAGCAAATAAAATACTATATGTATAATACGACTGATCACTATTGCTTCCCGTTCAAGCTCAGCGGCTGCCCGCAGGCAGCCGCTTTTTCATTATTTTTTTCCGCAGTTCTTATCAAAAGAAGGATTGCAGGCATAAAAGTTCCTTGAGTTCAGCTTATCCTGTGCTATGCGCAGAGCTTCACCCCGCCGTTCATCATGGAACAGCTCATATGCGCCACTGTATCGTAAGCTTTCTGTCTGCCGCACAGATAACTTTTATGAGTATATCCGCCGTCTGACGCTTATCTTCAAAGCTGAGCGCACTCCACATATCAATTTTCTCTTCCCCGTCCGCGTATTTTTTTTGCTCCGCCGCTTTTATGCGCTCATTCAACTCGTTCCTGCGCCTGTCAAGAGCATTTATCCGCTCATTTATGTACCTGAACAGTGCATTATCAGCCTTCCCAACTCTTTCAAGAAGTACTTTTATCTCGTCATCTGTCTTCGCAAGCTCTGTCCCCAGCCCGCTCCGCTCTATGTCCGTGACATCACTTTCAGCCCGCGGCAGAATACGGAGTTTCACCAGCTTCCTGTTTATTTCAGCGCTGACTATCTCCTCGATCTCATCGGCATAAAGCGTACCTGCTCCGCAGCACGTTCCCGAATTCATCCTTTCAGAGCATATCAGGTACCGTGAGTTCCGCGTACTGAAGCGCTTTACAGTCAGCGCATGGCCGCAGTTACCGCATTTTACCTTACCGCACAGCCATGAATTCTTCGCCTTCTGAGAAGGTATCACCTGATTTCTGCTCATACATTTTTCACGGCACCTAAGCCATATTTCAGAATCAATAATCCCTTTATGCGGAGCGGCCACTATCTGTATCCCGCAAAGTCCTGACGATTTTTTCTTCTTTTCGGATCTGTTCTTATAGCTGTAGCAGCCGTTCTCACCTGTGAAGGCAGAAGGAGGATCAGCTATATCAGCGCCGTTACGGACAAAAAAATCATATACGTCAAGATCGGCTTTCACATATATCGGATTCACAAGTATATCCCTTATCCTCGGCCGTGCCCAGTCAGAGCCCCGTTTTCTGATGCCGAGGTCATTGAGCTTTTTTATAACATCTCCGTAGGAGGTATCAGGCTGAGAATACATCTCATATATGAGTTTTACAGTTTCAGCTTCTTCATCCGCAGCCTCGTACATCGAGGTATGTATGCCGTCTATCACCGCCGGCACCTTTCGGAAGCCGTAGGGCAGCGGGCCGCCCATATACAGGCTTTTCCTGCACCGCGAATAATAGGCGTCCGCCACGCGCTTCTGTATGGTCTCACGTTCAAGCTGGGCAAAGACGATACAGATATTCAGCATGGCATTGCCCATGGGAGACGAGGTGTCGAATTTTTCCGTGGCAGATATGAATTTTACGCCATATCTGCCGAAAAACTCCATCATATTTGAAAAATCAAGTATGGAACGGCTTATGCGGTCCAGCCTGTAAACTATCACCGTATCTATCTGTCCCCCGCTTATATCGTTCATCATCTGCGTAAGCCCCGGACGGTTGGTGTCCTTTCCGCTGTAACCCCTGTCGGAATACTGCGTGAAGGCTTCACCTCTTGTTTCATACCGGCATATCTCTATCTGCTGCTCCACGGAGATACTGTCAGCCCGGTCAACGGACTGCCTTGCGTATATCGCTGTCATATCATCAGCTCCTTATATGCCGCTGCGGTACGGATTATCCCACGCCGCAGACAGCTATTTCATTGATTTTTGCATCTGTCAGTGACTTCGCGGTATTTTGAGAATATCTTGCAAAGCTCCTTTTCAGCCCTTTTCATTGCTTTTTCATCGGTTTTATCGGGGATAAGTGCTTCAATGCGCATTATCCCCTTTTCCGTCAAAACATCCCTGACCTCTGAGCGCCAGCCGCTGCTTTTTATATCTGCAATAAACATCGCCTCCGCTACATTCTATTGAGATACAGCCTGTCTAATTGCCTGAAAGCAGACATTTTTCACATCGGAATTGATAAATTCACACAAATTTAATTGAAAAGCTTGAAATAATATGCTATAATTAACACAATACATGAAAACTATCATTTATAAAAGCATATTTACTCTTTTTTCAGAAAGGGTGTGACTGATGAGAGTAACCTTCTCTATTTTATATCTCATTCTGATTTTTGCTTTATTAGTCTGCACCGTACTGGCACGCCGTTCTGACAAAGCCACAAAAAACGCTGTCGCTTTTCTCGAATCGGCTCTGATACCTCCCGTACTCGGTAATCTGCTCATAGTCGGGACCAGCATCAGGATCACAGCCCTCATCGGCTGCTACTTCTATTATCTCGGCATGGATCTGGTGATGTATTCACTGGTAAACTTCACAAATGTATACTGCCACGGCAGTGACAGCAAAAAATACACACCTAAGTTCATATATGCCATACTTGCGGCAGATGCGGTACAGATGCTTCTGAACCCCGTTTTCGGCCATGCTTTTGATATTGCGGAAGTAGATGTCGAAGACGCTCCCTACTATAAGCTGATGCCTTTCCTCGGACAGACTATACACCGTATAGTTGATTATGCTGTCTTTTTCAGCGTCGTGCTGATATTCGTCTGGGCTACTGTCAAGGCTCCGAGGATCAACCGTGAACGGTACGCAGTCATACTCGCCACAATGGTGGCCGTAGGGCTCCTGCAAACGTACAATATTTTCTTCCAGTACGCCATCGACCGTTCAATGCTGGGCTACGGCGTATTCGGAGTGGTCATCTTCTTTTTCGCCATACGTTACCGTCCTCTCAGACTGCTGGACCGCATACTGTCCAATATCGTCTCGGGCCTCTCGGACGCATTCTATGTATTCGATCCCAACGGAAACTGCATATGGGCAAATGCCCAGGGATGCAGGCTCGCCGGGATCAATGACGACAATTATGACGCCGTCTCCGCAAAACTGATAAAGATATTCGGAGATACCGGACAGCAGTATGAACATATGACCAAACGCATGGTGGGCAGCAGCGAAAATGCGCGGTTCTATGTGCTGGAGGAAAACTATGTAAAAAACAATAAAGGTCAGCTGGACGGCTCTTTTCTACGTATACAGGACGTTACAGAGGAGGAGCAGAAGCTTAAGGCACGCGATGAACAGATAGGCCAGATAAGTCAGGAGGCTTACAGAGACTCTCTTACGGGTGTGGGCAGCAAGGCGGCTTATACACGTAGAATAAACGAGCTTAACAGCGAGATCGCCGAAGGTCCCGCAGAATTCGCCGTTGTCATGGTCGATATGAACAATCTGAAAAGCATCAACGACGACTACGGTCACAAAGCAGGAGACCTGTATATCAAAGGCTGCTGTCATCTTATATGCGAAGCCTTCAAACATTCCCCTGTTTTCCGTATCGGCGGCGATGAATTCGTTGTCATCCTCCACGGACAGGACTATAAAAACAGAGCCCAGATAACAAACAGCCTTCGTGCTGCATATAAAAGGACTTTTGAACAGAAAGACAAGGATCCGTGGCTGAGGTACTCCGCTGCGGTGGGAATAGCGGAATACGCTTCCGATGACAATACATACGAGCTGGTTTTCAAACGCGCCGACAAGGCAATGTACGACGAAAAGAAACAATTCAAGCAAGAACACGGAAGCATCCGCTGAAGAGGAAAAGCTTGCAGATATAAAAACGAAAGGGCGGGATCATATGAATTACACAGCAGAAGAGATCAGAAACGCACTCTACAATAATGAGCTATGCGTTTATTATCAGCCTCTTTATGTTACAATGACAAGTCAGCTGAAAAGTGCGGAAGCGCTTATCCGCTGGAAAAAACCTGACGGCACTTTAATACTGCCCGCAGATTTTATACCTGTCGCCGAAGAATCCGATCTCATCATGGAGATAGACTGGTACGTAACAGAGGCAGTATGCAGGACACTGGAAAAACAGAACATGATGCCGCAGTATCCTATTTCGGTAAACTTCTCGCGCAAGCATATCCGTGAAGAAAACTTTGCCCGGAAGCTCACCGAGCTTGTGGACAAATACGAGCTTCCTCATCCGCTCATAGAGATAGAGATCACGGAATCGGCAATGGTGGTTGAAGAAAACAGGCTTTTCGACTGGATAACTTCCATAAGGAACGCAGGCTTCACGGTAGCTATCGATGATTTCGGCAGCGGTCTGTCTTCATTGCAGTTCGTCAAGGACGTTCCCGCTGATGTTCTGAAAATAGACAAGTCCCTTCTCAGCCACAACTGTGAGGATGAAAAGGAACGTATTGTTCTTGAGAGCATATTCACATTTGCTCACAGACTGCATATGAAAACCGTCGCCGAGGGCGTTGAGACCAAGGAGCAGCTGGCTTTCCTGCGCTCCTTGGACTGCAATAAGATACAGGGCTTCATCTTTGCACATCCCATGCCCGAAGATGAATACCTTGCACTTTGTCTGGCACATAAGGCTGCCGAAGAGCCGAAAGACATTCTTCAGATACAAAGCCCCGCAAGTGCTACGAATCTGCTGATAGAGGTAGTATTCCGCCGTTATCCGCTGGTCATCTTCGCAAATCTCACCAGAAATACCTATTATGTAATGGCATTTCAGAACTTCACCTCTACACCCTGTCCTTCAGCCGGTATCTTCGATGAACTGGTCGTACACGGCACAAATAGTATGCACCCTGATGACAGGGACAAATTCTCCATAACCTTCAACAGGCTCAATCTTTTAAGAGCGTTCAAGGCAGGTGTCAAGGAGATACGCCTTATCACCCGACAGCTCGGAGACGACGGGAAATACAGGCTAACGGAGACCTTTGAATATTTTGTCAAGAGCAACCACTCCGATGACGTTATTGCAATAACACTCTGTCAGCCACTTCCCGAAGATGAACAATAAGACTGCGGGATCGCAGCTGAATCAAAGCAAAACAGGCAGATACTCCAATGGAGTATCTGCCTGTTTCTTTTTGTTAATCATAAAAGCTGTGTACACTTAATAATAATCAGTTTCCATCACATCTGCCGTCTCTCTGCAAAGAAAACTGCCATGTTTATCGGTATTTTCAGATTGACGGAATCATCCTCAGTCTCTTCTGAACAAATCCCTTGTATATACCTTGTCAGCAACATCATCGAGTATGGGATCATAGCGGTTAGCAACGATGCAGCCGCTCTTTTTCTTGAACTTCTTCAGGTCATTGACCACCAGTGAGCCAAAGAAGGTGCTGCCGTTCTCAAGAGTCGGTTCATATATGATAACAGTTGCACCCTTAGCCTTGATCCGCTTCATAACGCCCTGTATTGAGGACTGACGGAAATTATCGCTGTTTGACTTCATAGTGAGCCGGTATACTCCGATCACGACCTCCTTCTCCTTGTCCTGATCGTATGTGCCCTCGGAATAGCTGTAAGCTCCTGCGATGCTAAGTATCCTGTCAGCCACAAAGTCCTTGCGGGTACGGTTCGACTCAACTATGGCTGTCATCATATTCTGAGGGACATCATGATAATTTGCCAGCAGCTGCTTTGTATCCTTGGGCAGGCAGTAGCCGCCGTAACCAAAGGAGGGATTATTGTAGTAATCGCCTACTCTCGGATCAAGGCACACTCCGCGTATGATATTTGCTGTATTAAGCTCCTTGACCTCTGCGTAGGTGTCAAGCTCATTGAAATAGGATACACGCAGAGCAAGATAGGTGTTGACGAAAAGCTTTGTGGCCTCTGCCTCGGTAGTTGCCATGAAAAGCACGGGTATATCGGTCTTTACGGCGCCCTGCTTCAGAAGAGCCGCAAAGGTCTCGGCTGCGCCCTTGTTTTCCTCGTCAGAGCCGACTATTATACGTGAGGGATAAAGGTTATCATAAAGTGCCTTTGATTCACGGAGAAACTCTGGACTGAATATGATATTGTCCATTCCCATCTTTTCACGGACCTGGACTGTATATCCCACGGGTATGGTGGACTTTATAACAACTATGGGCTTATTTTTCTTTTTCACCGTAACTTTTTTTATAAGCGCAAGTACAGACTCAACCGCAGAGCAGTCAAAGAAATTCGTTTTCGGATCGTAGTTTGTAGGTGCTGCCACGATAATGAAATCAGCGTCCCTGTAAGCTGACTCGCCGTCGGTTGTAGCTCTGAGTGAGAGCCTGCGCTCCTCATGCTCCGCGAGATACTTCTCTATATAATCGTCCTGAATGGGCGACTGCCATTTATTTATCTTTTCGACCTTCTCCGGGATTATATCCACTGCCGTTACATCATTATGCTGCGAGAGGAGAACTGCCAGCGAAAGACCCACGTAACCTGTACCGGCAACTGCTATCCTTTTTCTGTCCGTACTCTCCTTTTCAGCTTCATCATCAGCAAACAGCTCCCTGTAATCAAAGCCAAGAACCTCGGAAAGAGCCAGCAGCTGATCTACCGACGGGCTGTAATCCTTTGCTTCAAGTCTTGTGAACATAGTACGGCTTATTCCTGTCTTTTCAGCAAGTGCAGCCTGTGACATACCGATGGCCTTCCTTCTGCTGCTGACAGTTTCAGCCAGTTTTTCCAGTGACAAATGCTTCATATCCTACCCCCTGTAAAATAATTGTCATTATCAGTGACATGGTTCGTGTAATATCTGATAAAATCATTATAGCAAACTCTCTCATAAATGTCAATAGCTTATGTTACAGATAATTACATAAAAATATATCACTCCGTCGCCAGATCGCACAATATGTCATTGTCAATGACACAACAGTGCAGCAGCTCCCGCTCCCTGTCCTGAAACTCTTTTGCATCAATGCTTATACTTACTGATTTTTCGCATTGACGGATGCAGAATGACATGATATAATATAGGAAGCAAAACACAAAAAATACAGGCTGCAAAAGCAGTATCAACAGCTGAAAGGATAAAAATGAAAGAGCTCACCGTCATCAACGACAATTTTGCATATGCAGGCTTCACCTCCGGGACTCACGGGATATGGACAAGAAACGAAGCAAACGATCCTCCCACAGAGGATTATTCAGACCTGAGCAGCAGGCTCGGAGTGCCTTTATCGCGTATTGTACGCCCTTATCAGGCAAATGGCTGCAAAGTTGAAATTGTGGGCAGCGAACACGGCGGTGCAGGAGTTATCGCCGATAACGACCTCAAAAAGGTAGACGGCCTGATAACAGCCGAAAAGGGGCTCGTTCTAAGTATTATCGCAGCAGACTGCGTTCCCGTATACCTCACGGACACTGAAGCAGAGGTCATTGGTATGCTGCACTGCGGCCGGATATCGGCAGCGGGCTCCCTGATAAGCAGCGCCGTACAGCGCATGAAGGAGCTCGGAGCCTCACCTGACAGGATACGGCTGACGATAGGCCCTCATATATGCCCCAACTGCTATGAGGTCGGCAAGGAAGTCAGAGACGAATATGCAGAAGCCTTTACCGCAGACCTGCTGAGCAGGATCTTTACCCTCCGCGGTAACGGACTGTTTCTCGATCTTTCTCAGGCCATAAGAGCAAAGGCTGCCGCCGAGGGTATCTCCAGTGAAAATATTTCCAATACCCAGGTGTGCACCTGCCATGACAGCTCGTACCACTCGTACAGACGCGGCAGCAGCGGCAGACAGAACCTTGCATTTATCATGATGAAGCGTTAGGAAAAAGCCTCTTCTCATCTTTACGGCAGATACAGGTTGATTCACAGGCCTTATTGTGATATAATGAAATGAACATATACCGAAAGAGCTGATAGTTTATGCAAGAAAACAAAATCAAGATCACATGGTACGGGACTGCTTCTGTTCGTATTTCCACAAAGAACTCACAGTTCCTTATCGATCCCTTTTTTCCCCTTTCGGGAAGCAGCGTCAGCGTAGAAAAAGGCTCTTTTGATAATTGCGGGAATATACTTATAACTCACGGTCATTACGACCATATCGGCAGTATCAGCGATATTGTTAGAAAAGATACGACGGTTTACTGTACAAAAGCTCCTTACCACAGCCTTTGCAGGAAAGGTGTGAACAGCAGTAATCTCCGCCTTATCAAGACAGGCTCTGTTATTAAGATAGGTGATTTCCGCATCACAGCCTATAAGGGACGTCACATAAGAGGCGGATTACTGTGGATAATGGGAATTGTATTCGGCAGATGCCTGCGTGCAAACCGCCGTATTCTGGCGGATATGATAAAGAAATTTGCTTCATGCCGCGAAAAAGGAGAGACTCTCTGCTATCTGGCAGAAGCCTGCGGGAAAAGGATACTTATACTCGGCAGCCTGTCTCTCGCAAAAGGAGTTTCCTATCCGTCGGAAGTTGATCTGGCAGTTTTCCCCTATCAGGGCTCCCCAAAGCTGGAAGAGACAGCAAGGAATATTTACCGCAAGCTACGTCCCAAGGCCGTTATGCTGACGCATTTTGACAACACCTTCCCCCCGTTCAGCACCGACATCGACACATCAGAGATCGAAAGCTTCCTGAAAAAGCACACAAAGGTGTACAAACTTGAACACGGTGAGTCGTTCTATCTCTGACATTATACTTTTTTCGCATAACCCCACCCCCTCTCAATGATTTTTACTTAATAACTCACATTACCACATCGGAGGTCGAGCATGAGAATAATTATTGAATCACCACAGACTAACGACGAGGATGTCGTTATCATAAGAAGTGCTTCGCCGGATCAGCGTCTTATATCCATGCTGCTCTCTTTCCAGACAGTAAAGACCGATCTTACAGGCTATCTTGAAGACAGGATAGTACGTCTTGATTACCATGACGTATGCTATTTTGAATCAAACGAAAACAGAGTCTTCGCATATTGCAGTTCGGACGTATACGAAATAAAGTACAAGCTGTACGAGCTGGAGGATCTTTTCGGGCCGCTGGATTTTGTACGCTGTTCAAAGTCGCTGATAGTCAACATGGAAAAGATAGATTTTCTGTCCCCGCTGTTCAGCGGGAAGCTTGAAGCTCACCTGAAAAACGGTGAGAAGATAATAATATCACGTCAATACGTACATAATCTTAAGGTAAAACTCGGCATCCAGGAGGTAGACTGATGGTAAAGGAATTTTTTATCTCGTTATTACATTACTTTGTTGATATCACAACTGCTGTCCTTATTGCAGCAGCGGTATATCTCACATTCTCGGGACAGCAGATCGACAGCACCATACTCTGGCAGATCCTTCTGAGCGGCTTCATAACCGCACTGCCGACAGCTATATGCCTGTGCATTGATCCTCAGAGTCCCAAACATTCACTTATGCTCTGGGGCACACACTTCCTGCTGATATTTCTGATAACCGTCGTACTGCTGAAGATGTTCGGCTGGTGCAGGATAACTCCCCTATCTGTATTCCTCACATTCATCGCAGTTATCTTCATTTACTTCTTCACCTGCTTTGTTCATTATCTTGTTGACAGAAAGCACACTGCCGTTATGAATCAGCAGCTGAAAAAACGCTACGAAAAAAAGAATTCCGCTGCTCAAACAGAAAAATAAGTATTTACATAAGCTGCAGCCGTATTTGCGGCTGTATTTTTTCTGTCATTCCATACACGGAAAGCTCATTTCGCGTAAGCTGTATTTTTTAGGCGGTAAGCTGCGTTTTTTGACGGGTAAGTTGCATTGACAACAGAGCCTTCCGTGTGGTATCATTTATACATAGGCAAAACACCTGTTTATCTCATTAACAGCGGAGCTATTTAGGAAGATAACTTCCCGTTCCGTGAACAAGCCATATTTCATGGGGAAAGTTAAAAAAAAGAATAGAAAACATTGTGACCGTCAGACAGATACATTGAGTATCTGTCTGACGGTTTTTATGCACTAATATGATCTTTTATCAGTACGCCTGTATTTCCCCAAATGTTGCTGTCAACTGCATAAAAGCTGTCAAATAATGCGCTTTTGATTTATAACATTGACATTGAAGTCATTTTGCGATATAATTTATATTATATGTATATTCAAAAAATATATGGAGGTGTATGATTTGAAATTTTCAAAACGAACAAAGAAAAAAGTATCAGCCTGCCTGAGCATGATACTTGCTGTAAATACTTGTTCGGTAATAAGTTTCATCGCATCAGGTTCTGACAGCGCCGAGGCAAGCACCGCTTCCTCCCCCGCCGTATCGAAAGCAGCTACATATCTCGGAACAAAGGTGAACCCTGACAAGAGTATCGGCGATAACAGGATAATCAACGATACTTCCTATGCCCTTTCCGCTCTGAGAGCATCAGGCGCGAAGGGTTATGAGGACAGCTTCGGCTGGCTCTCCGACAAGGCTGACAGTCAGAATACCGATATTACCGCAAGACTGGCTTCTTCCTCCGGCAACTCGGAGTATCTCGGACAGATGGAAACAAAGCAGAACAAGGACGGCGGTTTCGGACTTTATCCCGATTATTCAAGCGATGTTCTTGATTCGCTGCTGGTTCTGAATGCTATAAACGAAACAGGATACAGCGGAACAGATATTTCCGGCGCGTCGGTATGCTCTTACCTTATAAATGCCAAGAATAAGGACGGAGGCTTCGCTTATGCCGAGTCAAACAAGAGCGATCCGCTGCTCACTGCCATCGCCGTATACGATATAGGAAGATTCTGCGAGAAAAACAGACTGGATATGTCTCAGTTCAGCACTTCCATAAGCTATATCTCGGATAATATCGAGGACAGCTATGAGGATGGTGATATTCAGAAGACCATATGCAAATATCTTGCACTGTCCACTTCTGGCCAGAATCCCCAGCTGGACGACGTTATAAAGAAGCTTGAAGCTGCACAGAAGTCTGACGGAAGCTTTGCCGGAGATATTACCACTACCTACTGGGCCATAAAGCTCCTTGAAGCCGGCGAAAAAAGCGGAATTGAGGATCCCGTCACAAGTACGTCAACTGCCACTACACAGACAGGTACTACTACCACTTCATCAGCAGTTACCACCTCTATGACCACTACAACATCAATACCTCCGACACCTGTATCAGAATTAAAACTTAACAGCAGCATCAAAGACGGTACTGTGGAACTCAGGTGGAACGACATCAGCGATAATAACAATACCTTCAGATACAAGCTTTACAGACGCGGAAACGGCGGAGAATGGGAGTCAAACAATGTAAACTCCACGATTGCCGCAGACGCTACCTTCAAGGACGCAAACGCTCCAAAGACACCACAGTTCCTTGACGCCGTAATCGACAGCGGAAAGATAATCCTTTCCGTACAGTCCAAGGACACCGCCACTGTATACGAATACTATGTAAGCGCCGAATCCGAGGAAAACGTCATCGTTGTCTCAAATACCACCAAGCATGAAGCTCTCAGCGGTATTGCGGGATTTGTTGCCAAGGTAACCGATAGTGACAAGAGCTCACCGGCGCTTATCGAATACGAAAGCGATAAAAAGACCATAAAGGATCTTATCAAGGCAGATAAGGACGGAAAGGCTGATATCACGGTTGTTCCCAACGATCCTTTCAGTCCTCAGTATATCCATATATTTGCAGCCGATAATGCCGGCAATATCAGCAGCGAGATCATCGCACCTATCCCCGAAAGCACCATTACAGCAAAGATCACTGCCGATAAAACGACATATTCCGCAGGAGATACCGTATCTCTCAGCGTCGTTTCGGAATCTGCTCCCTTTGACTCAAAGGCAGACGCAAAGGTTACCGTGATCGACGAAAAGGGCAATAAGGTCTCGGAGCACAATTTCGATAAGGACACGGTAATTACCGCAGACAAGGGACATAAAGATACCGTTGAGATCAAGCTGCCCGACAATGTCAGCGGCAAAATGAAGGCTGTCATAACATGGTCAAGGAACGGTGAGGAGGCTGCTTCTGCCGAAACAGAATTCACTGTATCCGCATCGGGAAAGACCACAACGACTTCATCAGCCACGACCACAAAAACTACATCGACCACTTCCACCACAAGCAAGACCACATCGACTGCAACAAAAACCACAAGCAAGACAACTACTTCCACCGCAAAGACAACTTCTTCCGCTCCTGTAACAACAACAACAACAACTACTACCACACAGCCTGTTCAGGAAAAAACTAAGCTGGGCGACGTCAACTTCGACAACAAGGTAGATTCCGTAGACGCAAGCCTTATCCTTGCCGAGTATGCAAAGATATCCACAAATCAGAATACTACCTTTAACGAAAAGCAGTTCACAGCAGGCGATGTTGACGAAACCAACGTCATAGACTCGGTAGACGCATCCAAGGTGCTTGCATATTACTCATATACGTCAACAGGCGGAAAACTGAGCGATATGCGCGATTGGCTGGAGCTTACGGCAGAGGCTCCGAAAAAAGAAGACTGACGCAGCTTACAGCATTAAAAAAGAACAGGAGGAAATGCAATGAAGAATAAGCATTTTTTGAAAGCGGCAGCTTTTGTTCTTGCAGCAGCATTTGTATGCACTTCAAGCAGCGTTACTGCATGGAACATCAAAAAGGACATTTCTGATAATAATAACAGTAATAATAAAGAAAACGTTCAGCCGATAGCTGCGGAGATCGTTCCCGAGGAGGAGCGCTGGTCCGTAAAGGAACAGCTGACATATGCCAGCAAGGGCAATGACGATACAAAGCTCACACTGATATGCAACAATCTTATCGACGAGCTGAACGAGACAAAGAAAAGCATAGACGCCGAATCCGCTGAAATAGCTCAGTGGGCCGACGGCGAGATTCTTGAGCGCCAGAAGCAGTATGAGAAAACCATAAACGAAAAGTATACACAGACCATACAGGCGCTGAACAATGTAAAGAACGGCATAGATACCGATGCAAATATCGATATCATCTCCGACAATCTTTCATCCGATAATGAGATCAGCTGCGCTTACGCTGCTCCCCGCACCGTTGCGGATACATCAGTTATCGAGACCATTGACGAGGCAGCCATCAGAGTTCAGGCTTCAAGCGCGCCTTCATACGATCCCACTGAGAAAGATCTTGACATGACAAACGATATTTTCGACGCGGACGCCTTCAGACAGATCGCAGACGAGTTAGGCGACTTCGACGAAATATACCGCTTCATCAAGAACAATATCAAGAACGAGATGTACACAGGCTCAAAGAAGGGACCGCTTCTCACCTTCTATCAGCTGGGCGGCAATGATATAGATCAGGCTTCACTGCTGGTATATCTTCTCAGATCAAAGAATATACCCGCCAGATTTGTAAGAGGCACTGTGCGTATAACAACTCAGCAGGCACTTGATCTTACAGGTGCTTCCGACGCAGAAACAGCTTCGCGTATCATTGCTGTATGCTACAAGAATTCCCAGAAGATAATGGGCAATGAAGGCATCAAGGGCTTCAGATTCGAGCATACATGGGCGGAAGCATATATCCCCTATACCGATTACCGCGGCGCAGGCAGCAAGTCCGGCGAAAGCGTCTGGATCCCTCTGGATCCCAGTTTCAAGAAGATCGTTATGAAGGAAGAAACTCTGGACGCAAAATACAATCAGGAACAGATTGACCAGTTCAGCGGTATGCAGGAAATGATAAAGGAAAGCCCCGATACGTACAAGGACGATATCGTTCTTCCCGATAAAATAAATCTCAGATATCCTGTTATCAGCAACAGAAATGAGATTTATCTCCCTTCGTCTCTCCCCTACACTGTTGATACTGTCTCCGAGCGCTATACAGCCATAAAATCAGCTGACAAGCAGACGATCTCCATAGGCTTTAACGACGAGACCATATTCAGCTCACCTGTTGCAGAGCTCTACGGACAATATATCTCAATTGCCTACGAACCCGCAAGCGAAAGCGACAAGGAAGTAATGGACCGCTACGAAAAGTTTACTTCTGTCCCTGCATATCTGGTAAGAGTCGTACCCGTTGTAACAGTGGGAACAAAGAGATATGCCGCAGAAGAGAGCTGTACTCTCGGTACTGTACAGCAGATGTCCACGAGGATAAAGGACGACACAGGAACGACTGTACTCTACGATCAGGTACTGGCAGGTTCGGTATATGCTATAAACCTTGATTTCAACGTGATTTCCACCATCGAAGGCGAACTCGCCGAATATCAGATGAAGGCAGCTGCCGAAAAGCGCGGAACAGAAAAGCTTTTCACTGCCGACGTTCTCGGCGAGGTAATCGGATACGCCGGAAGGTACTACTTCTCACTCTGCGATTTCCAGGATCAGTTATACGCAGGAACAAACAATATCCTTTATTCACGCCATTTAGGCGCTGCAATAACCGGCTATCAGTTCCAGATATCTACCGCCTTCGGAACTGTCCGCTCACTTGATCCGGGTAATTTCTACATAGACGCCTCATATAACAAATCCACTGCTATCAATCTTGACGGTGACACAAGTATCGAAAGAAAGTACAACTTTGAAACAGGTCTTATCGAATCAAGATTCGAAGGCGATATTTGGGCAGAGCTTACCGGCTCCGACCAGCCCCGCATCTCAACGGTACACGTCATGACAGCCGCAGCAGAAAAGGGCATCGAGCCTGTATACCTAACCGCTGCAAATGCAGACGCTGTACTTGATGAATGCAATATCGACAGCTATATAAAGACCGATATAAAGGGCTTTGCAAACAGCGGCAATCTCATAATCCTTGTACCTGAGATACTCTCCATGGGCGACTGGGTCGGAACTGCCTATATCGCTATGGATCCCGTAACAGGAGCAGCGCTTTATATGATCTCCGACGGAACAGCAGGCGGTGCTTCACAGGATTATGACCTTGAAGTTGAGCCCGACATTAATGACAAACTGTTCAACCTGAATATCAAGCTTTCATACATTAACAGAGCCCTTGCCCTTGCAGGTGTAGTCAAGGGCTGCGCAGGACTTATCAAAGCAGAAGAAGGCGACATCAAATCTGTAGTTGAAAACCTCATCGGAATGTTCGCATCCACCTGTGCATACGCTAACGCAGTACAGATGGAACTCAATATGTGCGATCTGGTGCTTGAATACGCCGAAGAGGGCATGACAGAACAGGAGCTCAGAAAAAGGCTCGGAAAAGAAGCTGCCAAGAACCTTGCAGCTACTGCTGCAAATATCCTTGCACTTGTGAACGTAAACACAAGCGGCAGCAACATCGGCGGCGAGATCGGTAATATCATGACCACTATGGTAGGTCTCGCAGGCAGCGATGACAACAGCGAGATGGATATGGGCAAGCTTGTTGACACCTTCCTCCACCTTGAGAACCTGGCCAAATTATTAATAGGTATATAATCCAAAAACAACCATAACGGTCATACAGAGACCGAAAAAGCCTTCAGCGGCAGTAACTGCTCCGCTGAAGGCTTTTCTTATGCTGACTCAAACAGCCCGAAAACTATATTTCGGGCTGTAATCAACACTATATCATTATTTTTAATGTAAGTCTGCCGCTGCTGTATCCGGCTGTGATGCTTCCGCCCATACGCTCCACAAGAGTTCTTGCGATGGAAAGCCCCAGTCCCGTAGAGTAATGTGCAGTTTCAACCGTATAGAAACGGTCAAAGAGCTGTTCGACTTCAACTGTGGACAACTCCTTAGCCGTATTTGAAAAGGATATGACTCCCGTATCCGACATAACGATCTCAAGATCACCGTCACTGTACTTAACAGCATTATTGAGCAGATTTGAAAAAACTCTTGACAGCTCAGCCTTGTTCATCCGACGTTCAATACGCTTGTCTGTCAGTTTTATGACAGGCTCTATACCCCTGCCGTTAAGCGCAGGATAAAAGCTGCTGATACTGTCGGCGAGCACCTGATTTACATAAACATTTTCCGTCTCCGTATTTTCGTCATCGGAAACAATAACTGAATAGCGGAACAACTCCTCTGTAAGCTGCTTCATCATATCGGCGCGTTCCTTCATTATCCCCAGATAACGCGCCTGATTTTCAGGATCGTCGGTTTTCCGTACCATATCCAGATAGCCGTATATAGCCGTAAGAGGAGTACGCAGATCATGTGAGATATTGGTTATGGCATTTTTCAGCTCTGTATTGCCCTGATCGTAACGCAGCTTCTCTTTCCGCACCTCCCCCAGCAGCCTGCTGATATTGTCCGCCAGCTCGCGCATATCCTTGTCACCCGAGGATATAAATAACTGGTTATTGGTATCGTTTTTCAGTCTATCAGCAAACTGCGCGGATATCTCACGCGCTGACTTTTTCAGCAGATATATCTTGACGCAGAGCAGTACTATTATAACTGCGGCGCATAACAGACAGTAAACCATTTTTTCCTCCTGTTGTAATTATTTAAGGTCAGCTTTCCGGAATGCAGCAATTCCACCTGCAGTGAACAGTGCAAAGAATATCAGTGAATAGCATATATGCATCGCAGGATCCTTGTCAGGCTGCATAAGTGACGCTATATGACTTACCGGAATAAAATCGCATACATATTTAAGCCACTTCACGTCTTCCAATGCCTCTGCCAGTACAGAAAGCATCAGCATCGGATACATGAGTATTATCGGCAGAACTCCGCCTGCCGAGCTCTTGACTGTCATGGCAAGGAAGGTGGTGAGCGCTGATAATGCGTTCACAGCAATGAGACATACTGCAATATTCCCCATGACCTCCGAGAATACCGCACCCTTTGCACCTATAAGTATAAAATTGGCTATGGCCGAGGTAATAAAGTAAAATATGACCGGTACGCAGAAAAAGATAGTTTCCGTTATCTGATTGGCGAGATAAATGCCGGTGCGCTTATGTCCTACTGTGAGCTTGTTGCGTATGGTATTCTGGGTATAGTCCCTGCTTATGAAAAGTCCTCCCACAGCAGAAAAGATCATCACCAGAATAAGAGGAAATTCAAACATATCATACCATGTCATATTGCCGTTCAGTTTGCTGACAAGAGCGCCCAGAACTGCAAGGACTACTGACAGCCCGGCACACAGCCGTGTATCCTTCCTGCGCACCATAAGCTTAAGGTTAACTCTGAGGAGTTTATTCATTGCTGTCACCTCCTACCAGTGAGATAAAGAAGCCTTCAAGGTTCTCATCGTGCTCAGTGCAGCTGAGTATCTCGCAGCCTTCTTTTGAAAGAGCTGCTGCGAGGCGGGTGATATTTGGTTTGGCATATATATCAATGACGTTTTCGTCCGATATCTTATAATCAAACTCCATATCGTCAAGAGCCTTTACCGCAGCTGTGCAGTCGGTCACGTTTATCCTTACGCACTTGCGGCAGGCAGTTTCCAGCTCCTCGGCACTCATCTCACGGACAATGGAGCCATTGTCGATAAATCCGTAATGTGTGGCAAGTTTTGCAAGCTCGTCAAGTATGTGAGAGGATATGAGTATCGTAATATTGCGCTCCTTGTTGAGCTTCAGTATTAGCTCTCTTATCTCTATGATTCCCTGAGGATCGAGACCGTTTATCGGCTCATCGAATATGAGCAGATCGGGATTTCCGCACAGGGCAACGGCAATTGCAAGGCGCTGACGCATACCCAGAGAAAAGTTCTTGGCCAGCTTTTTACCCGTATTTTTCAGTCCTACCAGTTCAAGCAGTCCGTCTATGCTGCTGTAATCGGGCATTCCCATTATATCGTACTGCATCTCAAGATTTTCCCTTGCAGTAAGATAAGGAAAGATCGACGGCGTTTCAACTATCGCACCCATTCTTCTCCTGGTTTCGGATATAGCCGAATCAGAGTCCTTTACACCGTACAGTTCAAAGCTGCCGGATGTGGAGAACTGTATGCCGCAGATAATACGTATAAGCGTGGTCTTTCCCGCGCCGTTCCTGCCGACGAAGCCGTAAATGGCGCCTTTGGGAACATTCATTGTCAGTCCTTTTAGTGCTTTGAAGTCTTTATATTGCTTGCAAAGATCTTTTGTTTTCAGAACATAGTCCATATTATGACCTCCTTTTTGTTTCTGAAAACAGTATAACATGAAATAGTTAAGAAAACGGTTAAGAAAACAGTTAAGATACGGTTAAGATTTATCATCGAGCATAAATCCTATGCCCCATACCGCAGAAATATATTCCTTTCCTGTTGCAGCCCTTAGCTTTCTGCGAAGATTGTGTACATGGATCTTCAGCGAATCCTCGGTGCAATCGGGAGTATCATCGCTTATGCGCTCGAGTATGCTGAGCTTGGCGACTACCTGTCCCGCATTCTGCATGAGGAGCTTTAGTATGGCATATTCCGTTCTTGTAAGCTTTATCTCCCTGCTGCCTGCCCGGGCTGTATGAGCCTCCGTATCCAGAGTGATCTCATGGAAGCAGAGAGCGGTCTTTCCGGCGCTGACGCTCATTCTCAGCTGAACAGCTATACGTGCCAGCAGTTCATCCATATCAAAGGGCTTTGTGATGTAATCCGCCGCACCGCTGCGGAGAAGTCCAACCTTATCTGCTGTACCGGCTTTTGCGCTCAATACTATTACAGGTATATCCTTTATCCTCGGAAGGAGCTCCTCCCCCGTAAGTCCCGGGAGCATAAGATCAAGCAGTATAAGATCTGGCCTGGTCTGTGAAAGGAGCATAAGCGCTTCCGTACCCGAATAGGCTGCCGAGACCGAATAGCCTTCTCCTTTGAGGGCTTCGGAAAGCATTTCGCTGATATGTGCATCGTCATCTATGATAAGTATATCGGACATCGTTTCACCTCATAGTTTTTTTATTATTATATCATTGATCCCCCATAATTTCAAGTGCAGCATCCCCATGCAATAATGTATTTTTGGCCTGAAATGCCTGTCCACTCCGAAAAAATGCCCTTTCACTCCATTTTTGTGGTATTTTTTCAGAAGCGAATGTAATATAAACGCATAAAGTAATTGACTAGTCGTTGCAATAGTTTCAAAAAAAACCGCAGTATAGGAGGTATAAAAATGAAAAAAACAGCAGCAGCATTTCTGGCTTCGCTTATGTGCATGGGCTGTGTTACAGCAGTATCATCGCCATCATTAGTAAAGCCCGTGAGCGCATATGCGATCACACAGTCACAGCAGGATTTCATCGACAATCTCGGCAATGCAGCCCAGAAGAACTATTCAAAGTATAAGATACTCCCGAGCATGACCGTAGCTCAGGCTATACTTGAATCCAGCTGGGGAAAGAGCACTCTCTCAAAGAAATACTATAATTTCTTCGGCATGAAGGCAGGTTCAAACTACAAGGGTGAGACCGTAACATTAAAGACTACCGAAGAGATCAACGGCAAGATCGTAACTGTAAACGGAACATTCAGAGTTTACCACTCATTCAATCAGGGCATTGAAGGCTACTACCAGTTCATCACAGGCTATTCCAGATATTCCAACCTCATCGGCGAGACAGACTATAAGGCAGCCTGCCGCAAGATCAGAGAGGACGGCTGGGCAACAGACAGCAAATATACCACCAAGCTCATTAATCTTATCGAGACCTATGGCCTTACAAGATTTGACCCTCAGGGCGGAGGCGGCAGCGTTACGGGTATATATTTCAAAGCCTGCTCGTCAAGCTATAATTCAATAGTTGATGCTCTCAATTCTATCGGTGTTGATTCTTCTTTCGCTTACCGCAAGAGGATAGCCGAAGCAAACGGCATAACCAATTATACAGGTACAGCAGCTCAGAATACTAAGCTCCTCAACCTTCTCAAGCAGGGCAAGCTCATAAATCCTGATGCAAAGACATACTTCCCTCCCTGCAGCAAGAGCTATTCTTCAATAGTTGACGCCCTCAATTCTATCGGTGCCGATTCTTCATACAGCTACCGCAAGAAGATCGCTGCTGCAAACAATATATCCAATTATTCAGGTACAGCAGCTCAGAATACTCAGATGCTGAACTCCCTCAAGGCAGGTCAGCTCGTAAAACCAAACTAAGCTATATTTTAATAATGATTATAATAAAAGGAGTAATATTATGGAAAACAAAATCTTCAGATCGATCAAGAAAGCAACAGCAGTTCTCGCCTGCTCGGCCATTGTAGCAGGCAGCGGCATCATCGGCGGTTCAGCACTTTCAGCAAATGCGGCAAGCAAGCTCCAGTATGCTGTTAACTGGGCTGTTGGTATCGCAAACGACAATACTCACGGCTACAGCCAGACAAACAGAAACGGAAATCCCGATTACGACTGCTCATCACTGGTTATCTCAGCTCTGAGACAGGCAGGCATTGATGTGGGCAATGCTTCATACACAGGCAATATGAAGTCAGAGTTCATGGCTCATGGTTTTACATGGATACCGATCAGCAATATCAGCGGCACAAGTGACCTTAAAGTCGGCGATGTTCTCTTCTACAGAAGCGGATCAAGCGGACATACGGAAATGTATATAGGCAACGGCAAAAATGTCGGTGCTCACTCTGACTACGACGGCAAGAAGGGCGACAGCTCAGGCAGAGAAATAAACACTCAGAACTTCTCATTCTGGAAATGGCAGGGCGTTCTCAGATATAACGACCCTACCGGCGGCGATTACTACCCTAAGTGCGGCTCACAGTACAATTCAATAGTTGACGCTCTCAATTCTATCGGTGTTGATTCTTCTTTCGCAAACCGTCAGAAGATCGCTGCTGCAAACAGCATCTCCAATTATACAGGCACACCTGCACAGAATACTCAGATGCTCAACCTCCTCAAGCAGGGCAAGCTCAAGAAGCCCGGTTCAGGTACTATAGATGAATTCTACCCTAAGTGCGGTTCACAGTACAATTCAATAGTTGACGCTCTCAATTCTATCGGTGTTGATTCTTCTTTCGCAAACCGCAAGAAGATCGCTGCTGCAAACAGCATCTCCAATTATTCAGGCACAGCTGCTCAGAATACACAGATGCTCAACCTTCTCAAGCAGGGCAAGCTCAAAAAGGCATGATCGTATCCTGACGGATTTGCAGGTTTAAGGCTGAGGAAAAGCCTTCTGTAAGTTGCCAATAAAAGCAATAAGCCATGGTGTTTCCGGTTATCTCCCGGAAATACTATGGCTTTTCTTCTGCCTTTTTTTACGGATACTTATACTCACAGTGCCGGCGCACAGAAAAACAGCATAGCAGCTAATCATCTGATAATACATATAAAGACAGCCCCGAAAGCGGTATGTACTATCTTTTTCTTTGTGTACTATCCTGTACGGAACGCTTCACCGAAGCGCTGGTAGTGTACAATCTCACGCTCACGGAGAAAACGGATAGGATCACGCACATCGGGATCATCGGCAAGTCTCAGAATATTGTCATAGGTGGTGCGGGCTTTCTGCTCGGCAGCCATATCCTCATTTATATCCGTAAGAATATCGCCCTTTGACTGGAAATACGCCGCAGTCAGAGGAGCTCCCGAAGCTGCGATGGGATAAATGCCTGTTGTATGGTCAACAAAGTAGGTGTCAAAACCGCTTGCCTTTATCTCATCTATCGAAAGATCCTTCGTGAGCTGATAGAGTATGGCCGAAATCATCTCAAAATGAGCGAGCTCCTCAGTACCGATGTCTGTCAGAAGTCCCTTGACCTCTCCGTAAGGCATGGAGTACCTCTGATTGAGATATCGCAGTGAAGCAGATAATTCACCGTCGGGACCTCCAAGCTGTGATATGATCACCTTTGCCAGCTTGGCATTTGGAGTTTTTATTTTTACCGGATACTGTAATTTTTTCTCATACTGCCACATAGATTATCTCCTTTCCCAGGGCCAGGGATCGTCGATCCATGACCAATGCTGCATATCATTGTTCTGCTCGGGAGCAAGCGGGCCGAACCTTTTTGTAAACTCATCTACAGCCTGACTGCGGAGTTCCTTGTACTTGCGGAACATAGCCAGAGCACGGCGGCAGTTCGGATGGGTATCAAGGTAAAGATCAAGCTCCTTGAGGGCAAAATCGTATTTTTTTATCTTGCTAAGAAGAATATTGTGTTCGTTCATTTCCCGTTGCCTCCCTTCGCAAAGGGCAGATCAAGCTCGGGGAAGAGAGTCCCCCTGCTCAGTGCCTCATCGTCTCCATAGGTCTTTCCCCACTGCTGGAACGGCACATAGGCCATAGCAATCGGAGTATTCACCGGAAAGCGCGGTATACTGTCATTACCGCTGTTTTTATTCATATCGGATATATCGAGGGCAGCTTCACGCTCATGAAGAATGATGCCTTCCATATCATCAAAAAGATCGAGATTCATAACCGAGTCCTCCTTTCCTGCGCGGAGAACCGCGTGCGAAGGTCCTCCGCACATCACATAGTATGCACCCTTGCGGAAACAGGTTACAAAAAGGCCGCGGACAGCTTTGTCCGCGGCTTTCATATCAAAATATACATACAAGCAGTCATCTTCTTATGCCGATGCCGCCAGTTTTCTTTTTAAGGAACTTTACCAGAGCTTTGCGCTCCTCATCACTTCTGTCCTTGATGAAGAAGCCGTCAAGGAAACCGTTCCTGGTTGGAGTTCCAAGAAACATATATCCTTTTTTCAGATAAAGATAATGGAAATATCCGTATTCATAGTATTTTGCCTTCATTGAACCTGGGAAATACACCAGCAGCCTGTCTTCGAAAAACAATTCATGCTCGATCATGGGCTTTCCCTTACTCTCTCCCATTTTTTCCTTGAATTTTTTAAGATCCGACAGTATCTTTCCCATATACAGAGCTGCCAGCACTGCAGGTGCAAGGAAGACCCGGTGCTTTTCCGCAATAAAAAGCAAAATGAAAACCACTATAACAGTGCCGCAGAAAATATAGGTCCTCAGTCTGGAAACAGCTCTTGTATCAATGGCGGCAAAACGATATTCCTCATCTGACATTTCGGTATAGATATTGAATACAGGTCCGCCTTTTTTCCCGAGCTCTTCGGGGAAGCACGCTATCTCAAGCCTGCCGTACTTATTCGTGGTAAGCTCAAAGCAATACATCCTGCCTATGTTTTTATGATCCTCGGGCGGGATAAAACCGCAGGCGATGCTTTCCCTGAAGCCTTCCTTTTTAAAAAGCTCCGTATTGTCGGGATATGCAAGAAGGGCATTATAGCCAAGCTTTTCGGCTGTTATTTTAAGTTCTGCAAGGAGCGCCGACTTCTTGTCATCACTGTCCGCATGAATGCCCGTGATAAGCGGCGTGGAATACTCACCCGACTTTACTTTCACACAGGAGATATAACCGTTCACCGTACCGTTTTCGCTTTCCGATACAAGCGAGAGCTCCTTTATCACCTTATCCGAGCCTCTCATTGTCCCTGTCCAGTGATTATTGTCGGGAAAGTTCTTTATGAGCCATCCGACTGTCTGCCTGTCCTTTTCTTCTTCCAGGCGGATCATTATTTTACTGCGCTGAATGCGCTGCAGCCGAGCAGAGTTGCAGCGGTTATGATAACAGCGGCAAGTATAACTCCGAGAGTTACTGCCAGTATGCTCTTCTTGAAGTCAAGATCGAGGAGACTTGCTGCAAGAGTGCCTGTCCATGCGCCTGTACCGGGAAGCGGTATTCCTACAAAGAGGAGAAGCGCAAAAAACATACCTTTTCCGGCCTTTGCCTTGAGCTTTTCGCCGCCGTGATGACCTTTTTCAAGACACCAGGTGAAGAATTTACCGATAAACTTCTTATCCTTGCCCCATTCCAGGATCTTTCTCGCAAAGAAGAAGATAAACGGAACAGGAATCATATTGCCGATCATACATATGGGCACTGCATAATACCACTTCACGCCCATGGTTACACCGATAGGTATACCGCCTCTCAGCTCAACGATGGGAACCATTGAAATAAGGAATGTAAGAATATACTTTAACATAACAAAACTCGCTTTCATAAAAAAATCACATACAGTTTATTATCTCATAAAACAGGGAAATAGTCAAGTATTTTCCGAATTTTTTCTGTATCTGTTGACTAAACGGACTATTTACGCTATAATATTACTTAATCACGATTCAGCTCAATGTACGCCCTATCATCGGGGGACTTCGTTCCCGCGGCGGTAAGCGGCAGTTCATGCAGATATAATCTACATCATATCAAGGAAATGATAATATGAATATAACAAAAACCTCGGCTCTTGCCGCAGCAATAACAATAGCAGCTTCACTTGTCTCCTGCTCCTCAGGTGCGGTAGGCAAGGCAGACATCAGCAGTGTATCAAAGCCCGATACCACATCGGCTGCCGAAACCACCGCTCCCGTGACCACCTCGGCCGAGACAACAACTCAGCCTGTCACTGCAGCTGCGGCAGCAAAGGGAAGCTTCTACGACGCAGGAGGCAGACTTCTCCTGTCCACAGGTGATGACGGCAAGCGCAGAGTCTCCGCCGAACCCTATGCGGTATCCTTTGCAAATATAATCACGCCCATGTCAGACGGCTATGACACTGCATTTGACAAGATTCTTACGACTCCTGCCGAAGACGGCGCAGGACAGTCCATAAAGCTCACTCTCAACGGCGACGTCCAGAACGAGATATACAACTACATGGATCAGAACAATATAGTCGGAGCAGTCGTTGTTCTCAGAACAGACGGCTCCATAATGGCACAGGTAAGCTACCCGTCATATGATCCCAACTCGGTTGCCGACCAGAAATACGATGAGGATCTGGCATGGGGAGATGTGGGAAACAAAGCCTTCAGCAACTATGAGCCCGGCTCCTGCTTCAAGATAATGTCCGAGGTCATCGCTGACAAGCATGGGATATACTCTCTCTATGACGACGGCACATGGGACTTCGGCAACGACCACCCCATAGTCAACTGGGATCACGAGACCAACAAGAGCAGCTATCCCATAGCAAACCGCACACTCAATTCCGCATTCATCAACTCCAGCAACATCTTTTTCGCCAAGACCTTTGAACAGGTCGGAGAAGCTGATGTCCTCAGCGACCTGAAGACCATATTCCATTTCGGCGCCGATGATTCCGACGATATACACTGCGATTTCGGCGATCTCAGCAACAATATCGAGATAGAGGACGTTGACGACCTCCGCAGAAGCGCCTTCGGACAGTCAAAGGTGCTCACCTGCCCCATATTCCTTGCAGCTCTCGGAAGAGAAGCCGTATTCGGCGATATGGTAACGCCCTTTGTTATCAAGGAGCTCGTAAGCTCCGACGGCACACGCAGGATCGGCGAAGGCTCTGCCGCAAACGACGTTATTGCTTCGATACCTGCCGAATGCAGGGACAACCTTCTCAGCGTCATGGGCTCAGTAGGTTCTGACATCGGCGTATATGTACCTGAGGGTTACAGCTTCTATGCCAAGACAGGAACAGCCGAGGGCTGGAAGGGAGATTTCCTTTACATTACAGGCTGTGCGAAAAACAACGCCGACAACGGCACCCAGACCTGGGAAAACTATGATAATTACGGCTCAAACGGTTCTTACGTGATCGTTATGGAGATACAGAACCCTGCTTCACACGGCTTTGAATTTGCCTCTCAGTCGGCAGGACTTTACAAAGGAATTATGAATATAGTTATAGGCAGATGAGCCATGATACGCATAAAGTCCCTTTTGCACGTGCAGAAGGGACTTTTTATAATATTATTTTTTAAAACATATTGACGAACACAGAAAAAAAATGTATAATTGTAGTATGAGGCTTTTTATACGGAAAAACGTTGAAAAGCGACTCATTCGATATAGATAGCAAGGGCGGTTTTTTTAATGAAATTGAGGGGAAAAAGACTTGTTTCGCTGCTGATAGCGGCAGCTGCTGCAATGTCGTTTCCGTCCTGTTCATCGGAGGTCGGCCAGATTGAGTTCCAGACAAACAAAAGCTCGGATGCAGGAAAGGATACTCATGGCGCACAGGCAGCTGAAGTGACAACAGAAGAAACGACAACGACTACCACAACTACCGAACCCGTTTACAGGGGAAATATATATGACACGAATTATAATCTTATAACATACAGCACCGTCGCGGAGGGCGGCGAAGAACAGCGCAGCTACGGAGAAGGCTATGGATACTCCTTCGGAAATATCATAAGCGAGGCCTCCGCAGGCTTTGACGATGTGCTGGGCGATCTGCTGCGCACAAAGAATAAGACGCCTGTGAACGCCGACAATAACGTGGGACAGTCCATAAGGCTCACCATCGATTCCAACGTGCAGACGGCGCTCTGTTCATATATGGCAAATATGGGCATGGCAGGCGCCATCGTGGTAATGAGGACAGACGGCTCTATACTTGCAGAAGTCTCATACCCTACATATGATCCCGAGCTTTTCTACTCGGATCCTTCCTACGTACAGGGACTAAGCGGCGGCACCATAGCCAACAAGGCATTCCAGAACGCCTCTCCCGGCTCCTGCTTCAAGATAATGTCCGAGGTCATAGCCGACAAGAACGGCATAACCACTCTATATGATGACGGAACATGGGTAGACAGCGGTGCTACCATAGTTAACTGGGATCACGAAACAGGCTGGTATCCCGTTCCCGAAAGGACACTTTATTCCGCATTTGTCAACTCCAGCAACATTTTCTTCGCAAAGGTATTCGACACGCTGGGCTCAGACACGGTAATGTCAGACCTCAATACCATATTCCACTTCTGCGATCCGATATACTGCGATTTCGGACCTATCGAGAACAATATCGAGATATACTGCCTTGATGATCTGCGCAGGAGCGCCTTCGGACAGGCATATGTACGGACCTGCCCCATATATCTTGCAGCTCTGGGCAGAGAAGCCATCTTCGGTGATATGGTCAAGCCCTTCGTAATACAGCAGATAGTTGATACCACAGATCCCTATACCCAGATAAAAGAAGGAAGCAAGCCCTATGAGATGCTCGGTACTATCCCAGAAAACTGCCGCCAGAATCTGCTTGACGGAATGACGGGAGTCGCCTCCAATCTGGGCATCTATGTTCCCGAGAACTATCAGTTCTACGCAAAGACAGGTACTGCCGAGACAGGCGCGGGAGACTTCCTGTACATAACCGGCTGTCTGAAGAATATATACGACAACTCCTCGGAAAAGCCTGTATACACGGATTACAGCAATTACAGCGCCAACGGTTCATATATAATCGTTATGCAGCTCCAGAATCCCGGTGACTTCGGCTTTGATTTCGCCAGCCAGACAGGCGGACTGTATCAGGGGATTATAGACACCGTACTTTCTTACTGATTATCAAGAGCGGCCTGCTGCCGCTCTTTTTTTCTGCTTTACAAAATACTTAAAAAGTAGTATAATGATAAAGTAATATCTTAATTCAACGGAGGAATTCATTATGTATATAACTTGTCTTGACCTTGAAGGCGTTCTCGTACCCGAGATATGGATAGCATTTGCCGAAGCAAGCGGCATTCCCGAGCTCAAGAAGACTACCCGTGACGAGCCTGATTACGATAAGCTCATGAAATGGCGTCTCGGCGTCCTCAAGGAGCACGGCCTCGGCCTCAGGGAGATACAGGATACAATAGCAAAGATCGATCCCATGCCCGGAGCAAGAGAGTTCCTTGATGCTCTCCGCGAGCTCGGACAGGTCATCATCATCAGCGACACCTTCACACAGTTCGCAGCCCCCCTTATGAAGAAGCTGGGCTGGCCCACAATATTCTGCAATTCTCTCGAAGTTGCTGACAACGGCGAGATAACAGGCTTTAAGATGCGCTGTGAGAAGTCCAAACTCACAACTGTCAAGGCTCTCCAGTCCATCGGCTACGATACCATCGCCAGCGGCGACAGCTACAACGACCTTGCCATGATCGAGGCAAGCAAGGCAGGCTTCTTATTCAGAAGCACCGAACAGATCAAGAAGGATCACCCGGAGCTTCCCGCATTTGAGACCTATGATGAGCTTCTTGACGCAATAAAGAAGGCAATGGCAGACTGATGCCCGCGGCATCAGTCTGTATAATATATTAACAATACGGAGGTATAGTTATGAGTTACAGCTTCAATGCAGAGAAAGTAACAAACGAAGTAGTCCAGTGGGTACGCGACCTGTTCGAAAGGACAGCTACCCCCACCACCAATGCGGTTATCGGCATATCAGGCGGCAAGGACAGCTCCGTAGCCGCAGCAGTATGTGCAAAGGCACTGGGAAAGGACAGAGTTATCGGAGTTCTCATGCCTCAGGGCGAGCAGGCTGACATTTCATACAGTCATCTGCTGGTGGATACGCTGGGTATAAAGAGCTATACCATAAACATAGGAAATACCGTAAGCTCCTTCATGAACGAGCTCAGCAAGCAGATGGAGCCCTCAGAGCAGGCAAGAGTCAACACACCTGCGCGTATCAGAATGGCAACTCTTTACGCCGTTGCAGCCTGCAATAACGGCAGAGTTGTGAATACCTGCAATCTTTCCGAGGACTGGGTAGGATATTCCACCAAATTCGGCGACGCAGCAGGAGACTTCTCTCCCCTTTCCGACCTTACGGTAACAGAGGTCCTTCAGGTAGGCGAATACCTCGGTCTTCCCGATGAACTGGTACACAAGGTACCCATCGACGGACTCTGCGGCAAGACAGATGAAGAAAATCTGGGCTTTACATACGCAATGCTGGATAAGTATATCCGCGGCGAGGACGATCTCAGCTCCGTACCTCAGATAAAGGAGAAGATCGACCGCCTCCACAGGGCAAATCTTCACAAGCTCCAGCTCATGCCGAAGTATGAGCTCAGCAAGTAATTAAAGCTGAAAGGCGTAAAGAAGTATGATCTTCTTTACGCCTTTATTCTTACCTGCAAATAAACACCCCGCCCATTATTACGGACGAGGGTGATGCGGAATTCATTTTTAAGAGGCAATATCCTTGCCGATTGAGCTGAGAGAATGTCTTATCTTCTGCCATCTCTCATTGTCGAGCTCGCCGCGCAGATTGAATTCATAGACCTTATCATCATGTGTCACCTTGACTTTGGAAAGGCAATCACAGCCGGCAAAGGCATATTTGCCGATCTCCTTCAATGTGGAAGGGATAGTGAGGTCTTTCAGGCTGCGGCAGCCGCGGAAAGCATACCAGCCCACTCTTATGGTGCTTTCGGGAAGTGCGATACATTTCAGGTTTTCGCAGCCGCTGAAAGCGGTATCGGATATTACCTGAACGGTATCGGGAACGAGGATCCTCACCAGATTGGTGCAGTCGCAGAAAGCGCCTTCATCGATGATACCGACATTATCGGGAATAAAGATCTCGGTAACGCCCTTCTCATCCTTGTACCTTTTAAGTACGCCTCTTTGATCTTGTAGTTCATTCAATTATCTCCTTATCGAATAATCGATCAATCTCCCCTTTTAAACCATCCGTGCTTTCTTTATAATATTATAGCAGAATCATGACAAAAAGTCAACTTGAAGTGGCTTTTTTTAACAACATTCATTGTATTGCACAAAAAAGTCTCCCCCTGATTCACAGAGGGAGTAATAATCACTGTTGTTTTAAGTTATCATTCGATTGATTTAAGTGACTCGGCCATGTTTATCCTTTCCAGTTTGAGCTCCATGAACAGGTCAACGATAAAGTTAAACAGGAAGGTAAGAAGTATACTTAACAGGAAGCTCTTAGGCAGGATCTTAACGCTGAAATCCACCAGATCCACACGGATCTGCGCCATAACGAAGCGGTGCAGCAGCACGCCGAGCCCGAGTCCCACAGCTGTACCGAAGGCAGTGAGCGCAAGGTTTTCGCGCAGCACATAGGAAGAAGTCTCCCTGCGGAAAAATCCCAGCACCTTTATGGTAGCTATCTCACGCACTCTCTCGGTAATATTTATATTCGTGAGATTGTAAATGACAATGAAGGCAAGACCTGCGGCGCATATGATAACAATGAGCACGATATAGTCGAGACTGCTCATCATTTTGCCCAGTCTCTCCTTCAGATCACCGAACACCAGCACCGAGGTGATATTGCCGCTCTTTGAAAGAGCCGCTGAGGTCTTATAGGTATCCGCTCCCTCATTGAAGTTGAGGAACGCATAATTCAGCGGCACCTCCTCCCCCAGCTGCTCCGCCATAGTGTCTCGTCCAATGAAGAGCACGTTATATACATGGTTCTCGAATATACCCGTGACCTTTACATTCAGCATACGCATATTCTCGTCGCGGAGCTTCATGGTATCTCCTGCTTTTATTTTATACCTTTCGGCGATGCTGTGACTTACAACAGCCTCGTTCCTGCCTGGAGGAGACAGCGGACTGCCGTCCATGCTTTTCAGAACGAAATATCCGTCCATATCCTCAAAGCTGTCCGCAGCATTCACGGTAACGCTCTTGACCTTTTTTCCGTAGAGCAGATCCCAGGAGCCCGTATAGAGGAGCTTATAGCCTGAGGAATTCTCGCTGATGACCTTTTCCGTCTCCTCGGGGAGGGTGCTGCCTACATTTTTCAGTGTAACGGAAGCGTCGGCTATCTGTATCTCACCATACTGGGTATCACCGAAGCCCGCAATGGAATCCTTTAATCCGAAGCCTGTAACGAGCAGTGCCGTACAGCCGCCTATACCAAGTATCATCATAAAGAGTCTCTTTTTGTACCTGAATATATTGCGTATAGAGACCTTCTGCAGGAATTTCAGTCTTTTCCATACAGGGGTGATATATTCAAGGAAAACTCTTTTTCCTGCTTTCGGAGCCTTCGGTCTCATAAGACCTGCGGCAGTCTCCGAGAGCTCCACGCGGCAGCTGAACCACGTGGTACCTACGGAGCATATCAGCGATACCGCCAGAGCAATGAGAGCCAGCTTTTTATCAAAGAGGTATGACATAGGCAGTCTGAGGTACATAAGCTCATAGGTCTTCCATATGACCTTCGGGAAAAGCAGCGTACCGCCGAAATAGCCGAGGATACAGCCTATGAAGGCTGCCGAGCCCGAATAGAACACCAGCTTGCCCATGATAGTGCCCTCTGAATAACCAAGAGCCTTCAGAACACCTATCTGTGTACGCTGCTCCTCCACCATTCGGCTCATTGTGGTCATGCAGACGAGAGCAGCCACAAGAATAAAAAATATCGGGAATATACGTGCCACCTGAGCCACTATCTCCGAATCGTTCTCAAAGCAGGCGTAACCGATATTGGTATTGCGGTCGAGAACGTAGACCTCGCATTTTCTGAGCTTTTCCAGCTCCTTTTCACCGCTGCTGAGTTCTTTTTCTCCGTCTGAGATCTGCTTTTTGAAGTCAGCCGCAGAGCTTTCATAATCCGCAAGTCCCTTTTCGTAATCAGCCAGTGCAGCGTTATACTGCTCCATTCCCGCGGAATACTGTTCGGACATGACGTCCTTTATCTGCTGCAGCTGAGCGAGCTGCTCGTCCAGCTGTTTTTTTCCGCTGTCAAGCTCAGCCTTTGCGTCATCGAGCTTCTGCTGACCATCTCTGCGCTTCTCCTCGAATTCCGCCCTGCTGTCCGCCAGCTTGCCGTTTGCCTCATCATAAAGCTCCTGCCGGCGCATATCGCCTCTGGACTTGGCAATGCTCTCCCACTGCTTGTCCCTTCCGTCCATGAAGCTTTCATACTCATCGGAGTATATCTCATGATCGTGATCGAAGCGTATAAACGCCTCGGTATACACATCTGAATCAAAGGCATCCCGTGAAAGGTAGATGAAAGCCGTCACCGTACCGTTTCCCACTGAGGAAGTACCTCTTTCAAAGTTTATATACATGGAAGAATCGCAGGTGCCCACCACAGTCAGAACAGAGCTTTTCAGTGCCTTTTTCACTGTCTCGCTGTTCTCATCTGACAGTCTGAACTCTCTGCCGATGACGAAATTCTCCTTGTCCGACTCCACAAGGCACTCATCTGGAGCCTGAGGCAGTCTGCCAGAGGTAAGCCTGATACCGTTGACATTATCCGTCAGAGAATGAGCCCTGAGCACATATTCTCTCGAACCCGCTGTAAGGATATCGAGAGTATAGGCACCCTCGGCATATCTGACGCCGGGACGGCTGCGGAAATCCGCAATATCCTCCTCCTGCCAGCCCAGTGTGGACAGCAGCCTGTAATCATAGAACTGCTTTTCATCGAGGAAGCTGTTTACGGTATTCACCATTGCGGGAGTAGTTATCCTGACTCCCGAGAAAAAGCCCACACCGAGAGCTATAATGGCAAGTATAGCAAAATAGCGTCCGAAGGTGCTCTTTATCTCGCGGAGAGTGTTCTTTCTTATTGCCGATCCCATAACATCACCACTCAATATCGGCAATATCAACGATATTGTCGTTCATGCGCACAGCCGAGACTGTGCCGTTCTTCACGGTAATAATGCGGTCGGCCATGGGAGTGAGTGCCTGATTATGGGTTATAACCACCACAGTCATGCCGCTTTTGCGGCAGGTATCCTGAAGCAGCTTCAGAACGGCTTTACCCGTTTCGTAATCCAGAGCGCCCGTAGGCTCGTCGCACAGCAGGAGCTTTGGATTTTTCGCCAGTGCTCGTGCGATAGCAACTCTCTGCTGCTCGCCGCCCGACAGCTGAGCCGGGAAATTGCTCATACGCTCCGAAAGTCCCACCTGTCCCAGTATCTTTTCCGCATCGAGGGGATCCCTGCATATCTGAGCCGCCAGCTCAACATTTTCAAGGGCGGTAAGGTTCTGGACAAGGTTATAGAACTGGAACACAAAGCCCACATCATAGCGTCTGTAAGCTGTCAGCATCTTTTTGTTCAGAGCCGAGATCTCGGTGCCGTCCAGAAAGACGCTGCCCGAGGTGAGAGTATCCATACCGCCGAGGATATTGAGGATAGTGGTCTTACCCGCACCCGAAGCTCCGACGATAACGCAGAACTCTCCTTTGTTTATCTCAAAACTGACATCGCTCAGGGCGTGGATCTCAACTTCCCCCGTCCTGTATGTCTTTTTCACATTTTTAAACTCAACGTAAGCGCTCATACTTTTCCTTTCATGGTAAGCAAGACTTTTTTACGGTAACAGCCTGCGCATATGCCGTCAGGCTGATATAGATTATACCATATTTGCGTTTATATGTAAAGCCGTCCGAAGCCAAAAGTAAAAACAATTACATCAAAAAATGACCATATTCCTCATAATTTGTGTTTACAAACCTCCGATTATAATGTATAATGTATGTAGACGAACCCGAAAAATCCACATGAAAGGAGTCTTATACATGAAACTGCTGAAGCGTATATGCTCTGCGGCAGCGTCAATGGCTGTATTCGCATCGACCCTCGGCACTATGCCTTTAACTTCTGTTTCCGCAGCCACTGCCGTAACGGTCTCCCCCTATGATGTATACGACATAAACGGAGGAACCTTTGAGGGCTGGGGAACCTCCCTGTGCTGGTGGGCCAACCGCATCGGCTATTCCGACACCCTTGCCCAGCAGGCAGCCGACACATTCTTCAGTCCCGAAGGGCTGGGACTCAATATCGCCCGCTTCAATATCGGCGGCGGCGATGATCCCTCCCACACCCATATAACCCGTACCGACTCAAATATGCCGGGATATACCCGATACAACAACGGCACGGTCACCTACGACTGGAGCGCCGATTCCAATCAGCGCAACGTACTGCAAAAATGTATAAAGGCAGCGGGAGATGATATGATAGTGGAAATGTTCTCCAACTCTCCCCCTTACTATATGACAAACAGCGGCTGCAGCTCGGGAGCCAAGACCTCGTCACAGAACAATCTCCGCGACGATAAATATACGGACTTCGCCGAGTACCTTGCCGAAGTAACGGCACACTACGAAAAGGACTGGGGCATACACGTACAGAGCATAACCCCCATGAACGAGCCCTATACGGACTACTGGGGAGCCTACAGCAACAAGCAGGAGGGCTGCCACTTCGATCAGGGCTCCTCTATGGACAAGATATATCAGGAGCTGTCAAAGTCCCTGAAAAAACGCGGCCTCAACGATATAATCATCAGCGCCAACGATGAATCCGTTATCGACACCCAGATAACTTCATGGAACAAGATGTCAGATGCAACAAGAGCTCTCATCGGACGTATCGACACTCATACCTACGGCGGCAGCAAGCGCGGCGAGCTCAAGGACACAGCTATCAGGGCAGGCAGGAACCTTTGGATGAGCGAGGTTGACGGAGGCTCAACAGCAGGCAGCAACGCAGGCGAAATGGGCGCAGGTCTCTGGCTGGCAGACCGCATAACCCTTGACCTCAACGAGCTCAACTCCTCAGCATGGATACTCTGGCAGGTCATAGACAACCATATCTCCTCCGTAGGCATGAACGGCAACAAGGACAAGGGTATGGTAAACACACAGGGGGGCTACTGGGGACTTGCAGTTGCCGACCATGACAGCAACAGGATAATCCTCACCAAGAAATACTACTCCATGGGACAGTTTTCAAGATATATCCGTCCGGGAATGACAATGCTCAAGTGCAGCAATAACTGCGTAGCGGCCTTTGACCGCAGGAACGGCAGACTGGTCATCGTAGCCACCAACGACGGCTCATCGGACAAGCAGCTGGTATTCGACCTCTCGGGCTTCAGCTCCATGGGAAGCTCGGCCTCTGCTGTACGTACAAGCAATTCCGAAAACTGGAAGGATATCGGCAGCATACCCGTATCTGGCGGAGCGCTTGCGGCAACTCTTACCAAACAGTCAGTCACTACCTTCATTATTGACGGCGTAAAGGGCGGCACAGAGCTTACCGACAGGATAGACCTTTCATCAGCTGTCCTCAGCGGCTCCGACTCATGGAACAGCGACTCCTCCACCACCTACCACAAGGCCTTTGACGGCAGTGCCGGCACCTTCTTTGACGGCGTTTCCGACGGCTGGGTACAGGCAGACCTGGGAGAGCTCTATGATATAACAGCACTGGGATATGCTCCCAGAAGCGGCTATGAGTACCGCATGACAGACGGAAAATTTCTCGCCTCACAGGACGGAAGCAACTGGACAGAGCTATATACCGTAAAGGACAAGCCCACCTCGGGTATGCACTATGTTACCGCTCTTTCCGGTGACACCACACTGAGGTATATAAGATACGAGGTGCCATCCGGAAAGCCCACAAACGAGTACAACAACGACAGCGCCTACTGCGCAAATATAGCGGAGATAGCCCTCTTCGGCACTCCTCACAGCCAGTCGTCAGCCCCTAAGTACGACAAGCTCGGCATAAGCTCGGCAGAAGGCACGCTATCATGGCATGAGGACGATACCACTACCTTTGAAATGGCCTACGACGGCAATATGAACACCTTCTTCGACGGACTGGAGGGCGGCTGCGTCACCCTTGATCTTGGCAGCAATTGCAGTATAGGCAATATAGCATACTGTCCGCGTAAGGGCTACGAACACCGCATGATAGACGGATTTTTCAGTGCATCCCTTGACGGAGTGAACTGGACAAGGATATATACCGTTCCAAGCAAGCCCGCCTTCAGAATGAACTTTACTCCCGAATTTGAAAACCTCACTGCCCGTTATATACGCTATGAGGTGCCGACGGGAGCTCCCTCAAGTCCTCTTAACAACGACAGCGTTTACCTATGCAATATAGCCGAGATAGCAGTATACGGCACAGCAGTGGCAGCCTCCCTCACAGGGGACGTAAACAATGACGGAGGCATCGACGTTGCTGACATTGTAACATATCAGCGCTATCTACTGAAGAAGGAAGCTCTTCCTGCTCCGGAAAATGCCGATATAAACGGCGACGGCGAGACAGATGTATTCGACATGATAAGTCTCAGGAAGCTTGTGCTCTCGAAGATAAACGTTATCTGAAATAAACGCCTATAAATAATTCAAGCCCCATGGGAATACCATGGGGCTCATTTTATGCAGCTTTCCGCTCATTACTGCTTGTTGACTATAAGGATCACTATCCATATTATGAGATAGTGCAGCGGATAAAAGATATAGAAAAACCACTTTGAAAAGGTGGGATGCTTTCCCTTCCTGCCATTGTAGAACACAGTCATACAAAGATAAGCCGCCGCGAACATCAGCAGCATTGTACCAACCTGTACCAGCAGCGGCACAGTCGGCACTTTTCCGAGGCTTAACAGGTTAAGACCGCAGTACAGAATTGCAAGGCTGATATAAGCTATAAACCTTGCCTTTGGCTTCCCGCGCAGACAATGCAGGATAAGTATGAATATGATGCCAAACAACATCCACTCCGACTGTATCAGCAGAGTTGCTCCGCATATCAGCAGCACAAGACCTATCCTCTGCCACAGCCTGAATCTGCTCTCCCACGCCATCAGTGCAAGAAGTCCGAAGAAAAGCGTGAATATCACATTGGTATTCCACCAGCCGAAGACCTTGTACAGACAGAGCCAGTCAAAGGGCTGGGTTATGCAGGCGAATATAAGCAGTCTTTTCGCGTATTTTTTCCTGTCGCGGGTATATTTATAGCCGTCCGCAATGAAGAAAAACATCACAGGCGGACAGATTATCGAGGTATATACAAGTATCAGTTCCCACAGGGGCAGATCATAGTATCTGGTTACGTCTCCGTTAAATCTTGACATCATCACCCAGCCTACAAGATGTCCCCAGAACATAATGAATATGGCAAGGCATTTCATCATGTCCCTGTTGAATACTTTATACTTCGGGAGCGTGTTTTCTTCCATTATGTCTCTCCCTATTCATTTAATTACATGAAGTCATATCTGTTTCCGCGGTCTTGCGGAAAAACTCAGTTCTTCTCGAACATATCCGCTCCCACGCCGCAGATAGGGCAGGTATAATCAGCGGGCAGCTCGTCTCCGGTATATTCATAACCGCATACCGTACATCTCCAGACAGTCCTGCCGTCCTCGGTCTTTCCAACAGGAACAGCCTCCTCCTTTGCACCGCCGACCTTCTCGAAATCAGCCTTGCCGTGCTTGCATATGGGACATACAAAATCATCGGGGACTTCCTCTCCCACATACTCATAGCCGCAGATAGCGCATCTCCAGATGGTCTGCCCGTCGGGAGCAGTTCCCACTGCCTCGGGCTTTGGCTTTATATCGCTCTGATAATATTCATATGTAGCCGAAGGAGCATCGCTGAGCACCTCCATATCCGTAACGTCACCTATGAACATGGTATGTGTGCCGAGGTCTATACTGTGCCATACAGAGCATGAGATAAACGCATTCGTACCCTTTGTAACGATCATGCAGCCGTTTTCGCCGCGCTTGCAGTCGGTAAAGTCCGCAAACTTGTCCACATTGTGTCCCGACTGGAAGCCGAAGTGCTTAAAGAGAGCAAAATCCGCATCGGTGCTTATAACGGAAGCAGTAAACCTTCCGGTATCCATTATCATATCATGAGTGAGATTGGTCTTCGCCACCGTGAGACTTACCTTGTTAGGTGTTGAAGTCACCTGTGCAAGGGTATTGGTGATACATCCGTTGTCTCTGCCTCTGCTGTTCGCCGTCACAACGAAAAGACCATAGCTTATTTTGTACATTGCTTTTTTGTCCATAAAAGACACCTCCGTTTTATGCGCAGTATCCGCGCTTATTTCCGTATTATTATAATACCATCAAGCCATGCCTCGATTCAAGCACATTTTATTAAATATCGACAGAAATACTGCTGAAAAGCTTAACAACAGCGATTATCCCGGTCAGGGCACCGACTACCAGCATCATTATGATCCCTCTTCTGGAGTACTTCTGCGCTCCCTCATCATATATTTCTCTGGGATCCGAAGGATTGATGTAAATATAGACTGTCTCTCCTTCGGAATGCGGAACCACGGGAATAAAATTGCCCGTTCTCTCCACATAATCCTGTCCGTTATAACTGTAAGAATAAAATGGCAACATCGAGTTATTGCCTTCTCCTGTATTTATCCTATTGACAAATGCAATCCTTGCACTGACCATTTCCGTACATCTTTTTTTCTTGCCGTTTAACGTATATGAGATATATACTCCCAGCATAATAAGAAGAACTGAAAAAAATAGTAACATAAATACAACCTCCGCTATTGATATTACCTGATTATAGCATTATTATAAGATGATGTCAACAATGTTCCTTTGTTATCCGTCACAACGAAAAGACCGCAGCTTATTTTGTACATTGCTTTCTTGTCCATAAAAGACACACCAGTTTTTTACATAAATATAACTGAAACCATTCCCATACTCTGATTTTATCAAAATCCATCTGCGAATTCAAGTATAATTTTATTAATATTCTTTAATCAGCAAAAATCCGCAAGATTTTACGGTATCATGCTCTTGCATTGACAAACTAACCGTAGCGTGATATAATTTGAAAAACGAAAGGAGAACAAATAATGTTCGTATACTTTATTGCCATTTTACCACTCGCTTTAGGCTCTTATACTTTTTACTCATTATTCAAGTCAATAAAGAATTGTACTGTCATGGTTGAGGCTGAAATAATCGATATAATGACCGGAGAAGACACTGATTTAGATGGTTATACTACCTTATACTATAAGCCTGTATTTCGGTACTATTACGACGGACACGAATATATATCCTCAGAAATGACAGAATATCCAAGTATAAACTATCAAAAAGGTGATACTTTAACTATATACATAAACCCCGAATTTCCGGATGAGGTCTTGAATAAAAAAATAAGAACCAAATCATATATCGCATTCGGAACACTATGTATCTTATTCAGTATCTTAATTATTGCTATAAATCTTTTCTTTTCATATCACAGCAGCTGACTGAAGTATATCACCATATCAAAAATACTTTTTTTAAAGTGGCTTGCATTTTTATTCATGTAGTGGTATAATAATAAAAAAGGGAGCTTGTGAACAGGCTGAGAGGGAGTTGTAAACTCCGACCATACCTGATTTGGATAATGCCAACGGAGGGAAATACTTATGGAATGTAGGTGTGTCTCTTTGCGGCACACCTTTTGTTTTCAAGTTTCGCTTTGCAGCGGGACATCGGGGGCACCACCTTGTTTCGCTATACAAAATTAATGCTGGGGCATATGCCCGAATTTACAAAAAGGAGAAAAGCAGATGAAAACAGCATTAACAATCGCAGGGAGCGATTCCTGCGGAGGCGCCGGCATTCAGGCGGACATTAAAACAATGACCATGAATGGTGTTTATGCGATGAGCGCTGTAACGGCACTTACTGCGCAGAACACGACCGGCGTAACAGGTATAATGGAGGTAACGCCTGAATTCCTTGCCATGCAGCTTGACGCTGTGTTTACGGATATACGTCCCGACGCAGTCAAGACAGGTATGGTATCCTCCGACAAGCTGATACGTATCATCGCGGAAAAGCTTCGTCAGTACAAAGCAGAAAATATAGTTGTGGATCCCGTAATGGTAGCCACCAGCGGTTCAAGGCTTATTGCCGAGGAGGCTGTGGAAACTCTGAGATTGGAGCTTCTCCTCGTCGCTTCCGTGGTAACGCCGAATATCCCCGAAGCCGAGATACTTGCGGATATGAGCATAACCTCGGACAAGGACATGATCACCGCCGCTGAGACCATAGGCAGGAAATACGGCTGTGCAGTGCTCTGCAAGGGCGGCCACAGTCTCAATGACGCCAACGACCTGCTCTGGAACAACGGAAATATAACATGGTTCAGAGGCAAGCGCATAGACAATCCCAATACTCACGGCACAGGCTGCACACTTTCCAGTGCTATCGCTTCAAATCTGGCTAAGGGCTTCGGTCTTGAGAAGTCCGTGGAGCGTGCCAAGGAATACATATCAGGAGCTCTGGCGGAAATGCTTGATCTCGGAAAGGGCAGCGGCCCTATGGCTCATGCCTTCGCACTGACCGGCGAATTTTCAAAAACAGCTGAATAATGAGCATCAAAGCTCGGAAAAAATATATTTATCGGAGGAAATTATCATGAAGAATTATTATACACAGATGGAAGCGGCTAAGAAGGGCATCATAACTCCCGAAATGAAGATAGTCGCTGAAAAGGAATATATCGACGCAGAGGAGCTCCGCGCACTGGTTGCTAAGGGCGAGGTTTGTATCCCCTGCAATATCAATCACAAGTCCATATCTCCCGAGGGTATCGGTACAAAAATGCGTACCAAGATAAACGTTAACCTCGGTATCTCAGGTGACGCAAAGAACTACGACGTTGAGATGGAAAAGGTAGATATGGCGCTTAAATTCGGCGCTGAGGCTATTATGGACCTCTCGAACTACGGTAAGACAAATACCTTCCGTCAGGCCCTCATCGAAAAATCACCTGCTATGATAGGTACTGTCCCTATGTATGACGCTATCGGCTATCTTGAAAAGGACCTCCTTGAGATAACTCCCCAGGACTTCCTCAGAGTTGTCCGCGCTCATGCCGAGGAGGGCGTTGACTTCATGACTATACACGCAGGTATCAACCGCCGTGCAGTTGAGGCCTTCCGCAGAGACAAGCGAAAGATGAACATCGTTTCACGCGGCGGTTCTCTGCTCTTTGCATGGATGATGATGACGGGAAATGAAAATCCCTTCTATGAATACTACGATGAGGTGCTCGATATCCTCCGTGAATTTGACTGTACCATCTCACTGGGAGACGCTCTCCGTCCCGGCTGTATAGACGATTCCACCGACGCCGGCCAGATCGCCGAGCTCATTGAGCTGGGTGCCCTTACCGAAAGAGCATGGGCAAAGGACGTTCAGGTAATGGTAGAAGGCCCCGGACATATGGCCATGAACGAGATCGCTGCAAATATGAAGCTTCAGAAGCGCATCTGCCACAATGCTCCCTTCTACGTTCTCGGACCTCTGGTAACGGATATATTCCCGGGCTACGATCATATCACCTCTGCTATCGGCGGTGCTATCGCTGCTGCCAGCGGTGCTGACTTCCTGTGCTATGTTACTCCCGCAGAGCATCTCCGTCTTCCCGATACAAACGACGTTAAGGAAGGTATCATCGCAAGCCGCATAGCCGCTCATGCTGCCGATATCGCAAAAGGCGTTCCTCACGCTACAGACAGGGACAACGCTATGGCTGAGGCCCGTCATGAGGTGGACTGGGACAAGATGTTCGATATTGCAGTTGACAGCGAAAAGGCAAGAGCTTATTTCGAGAGCACTCCCCCTGCTGACAGACACACCTGCTCAATGTGCGGCAAAATGTGTGCTGTAAGAACTACGAATATGATCCTCAACGGCGAAAAGGTCGAATTCTGTTCTGAGAAGTAATATATGAATCATGGCTGAAAACAGCCATTCGGGCGCACTATATGTGCGCCTTTTTTATTGACAGAAGTCTGATTATATGATATAATCAATTATGTATTCAATTGTATATTCATTTGTGTATTCATTTATTAGGGGGAAATGTTATATGCTTATGAGCCGGAAAGCGTTCTGCGATCTTGATCCCGGCAAGCAGGCCATGATAGGATTCTTTTTTATCCTGTCGGTGCTTTGCGTCATCGCTGCCGTGGTCTATTTAATACATCGTATCCTGACTTATCTCTGCTTCGCAAAAAAGATAAGCGCAAAGATACTATATGCCGAGAGGATCACCCTGCCCACAGGGCAGATCATGGCTCTCTTTACCTGTTCCTATACCTATAAGGACAAGGTCTAAAAGGCAAGAGTGGAAAAATACGGCAAGGAAACTGAATGTAAAAAAACGACTGAGATCGTCATTGATTCAAGGCATCCGCGGAAAGTGCTCTATCCCCAGGGAAAGATACTCTCCACCATCGGCCTTATCCTGCTGCTTACAGGCGGTTCTGTGCTGTTCTACTATATGTTTGAAAGCTTATACAATTACTATTGCTGAGCTGCGGCTGTCTGATAAATGATAGTTATTAAATTTTAATATCCAGCGGGACGGAGATAATCCGTCCTTTTTTTTGGCGCAAATACACTGAAAAACAATGTGTCTGTAATGGCTGCGGATATTCTCCGCGGCCTTTATCACCCCTTTCACTTATACACCGAAAATCACAAAAATTCAACGGAAAACCATTGAATTTCAAAATAAAAAAATCCAGAATTGTTATAGTGCACAATCAAGGCATGGATTTATTGTATAAAACGCACGGTAAAAAATCCTTCTCACGAAAAATGTTTCTTTTTCTCTTGATTATAATGTGTAAAGGTGTTATAATATACTTTATGGTCGGCGTGGACTAATGCAGCTTTTCTGCGTCCGAACATAAGAGTTTTCAGTAACTTGTACTTTTGTTTTTACATTATATCTATAACACACGGCGCCCGGCGCTGTGCAGAAAGGAATATAAACATGAAAAAAGTCATAATAATCGGTGCAGGCCCCGCAGGTCTTACAGCTGCCTATGAGCTTCTCAGGGACGGCTCCGATGAGTATCAGGTCACTGTCCTTGAAGAGACAAATGCTATCGGCGGTATCTCCAAAACTGTCAACTACAAGGGAAACCGTATGGATATGGGCGGCCACCGCTTCTTCTCCAAAATACCAGAGGTAAATAAATGGTGGAACGAAATGCTCCCTGTCCAGGGCGCTCCATCCTCAGATGACAAGTACCTCAAGAGACACGTGAACGTTGAAGAGGGCGGCCCCGATCCTCAGAAGGAAAACCGCGTAATGCTGAAAAGGCACAGGGTTTCGCGTATACTCTTCAATGATAAATTCTATGACTACCCTGTATCACTGAAGCCCGAGACTATAAAGAATTTCGGCTTCCTTACCACTGTAAAAGTAGGCTTCAGCTACATCGGCGCCGCTCTTCACAAGCGCCCCGAGACAAATCTGGAGAACTTTTATATAAACTGCTTCGGCAAGGAGCTGTACTCCATGTTCTTCGAGTACTACACCGAGAACCTCTGGGGCAGACACCCCAGCGAGATCGACGCTTCATGGGGAGCTCAGCGTACAAAGGGACTCTCTATCGTAGGTATCATCAAAGACTTCTTCGGCAAGCTCTTCAAGGTTAAGAACCGCAAGGTCAATACCTCCCTTATCGAGGAATTCAAGTACCCCAAGCTCGGCCCCGGCCAGCTCTGGGAGGTTACTGCCGACGAGGTAAAGAAGCTGGGCGGAAATATCATCATGGAAGCCGCTGTGAAGAAGCTCCGTAAGAATTCCGATAACGTTATAACAGGTGTTACCTACGTCAAGGACGGTCAGGAAATCTCTCTTGACGGTGACTGTGTTATCTCCTCAATGCCTGTCAAGGATCTCGTTGCAGGTATGAACGATGTTCCCGAGGAGGCTGCACGTATCGCAGCAGGTCTTCCCTACCGTGATTATATGACTCTCGGTGTCCTCGTTCCCAAGCTCAAGCTGAAGAACAAGACCACCATGAAAACAGTGGGCAATATAGTTCCCGACTGCTGGGTATACGTTCAGGACAGGCGTGTCAAAATGGGACGCTTCCAGATATACAACAACTGGTCTCCCTACATGGTAAAGGATCTCGGCCATACCGTATGGGTAGGTCTGGAATACTTCGTATCTGAGGGCGATAAGTTCTGGAACATGACAGAAAAGCAGTTCTCCGATTTCTGCGTAAAGGAAATGGTAAAGCTGGGTCTCATCGACAGCGCCGACGAGGTTATCGATACCCATATGGAAAAGGTAAAGAAGGCTTATCCCGCTTACTTCGACACCTACGAGGAAATGGACAAGCTCATCGCTTACCTCGATACCATCCCCAATCTCTACTGCGTGGGACGTAACGGTCAGCACAGATACAATAACATCGACCACTCTATGGTAACCTCCTTTGAGGCCGTAAAGGCAATCAAGAGCGGAAGCTCAGATAAATCTGCCATCTGGAACGTCAATACCGAAAAGGAATACCACGAGGAGAAGCAGAAGTAATGGAAGAGATCAAGCAGATCATCCGCGACAAGCAGTTCAAAAAACTCTTCGTTGGCGATACCGATAATACCCTGATCCAGTTTTTCCGTTACCTTTTCGTCGGCGGACTGGCCTTTGTCGTCGATTTCGCACTGTCATACATACTGTTCAGGTTCGTTTTCGGCGAGCAGAAGGAGTTCGGCTGGATCGCCAATTCCCTCTCTTTCATTGCAGGTCTTGCTGTAAACTACATTATAAGCACCTGCTGGATCTTCAAGAATTCAAAGGTTGAAAACAAACTTGTTGAGTTTATAAGTTTTGCGGCTATCGGCGTTGTGGGACTTCTCATAACAATCGGCATTACCAAGCTCTTCGAGTTATGGCTGGGCGATACCACAAGCCTTTTCCAGATAATCGCCAAGGTCGTTTCAACTGCGGTCTCGTTCCTGTGGAACTTCTTCGCAAGGAAGATCCTGCTCTATACAAAAAAGGAAAAATAATATTTCGTAAGGGGGCGAAGGTCGCCCCTTACCTGTTTACGGAGGATAGCTCATGGACAATGAACTAATGAAAAACGATACCCCAAATATCCCCCATGAAGATGAGTCGGCAGGTATTGCCGAAACTGCAGCTGAGGAAGCTCAGGAGATTCTTGACTTCACTGAAGCTCCTGCCGTGGAGGCTCAGGAGATTCTTGACTTCACCGAGGCTCCTGCTGAGGAAATTCAGGAGATACTCGACTTCACCGAGGCTCCTGAGGGGGAGCTGACAGAAGCTGACGCAGCCACGGCTGAACCCGCAGAGGAAACTGCCGTCAATTCCGATGGGGAAAACCACTTCTCAGAGGAGATCTCCTCATTTGAGGACAGCACAGAAGAAGCCTCAGAGGCTCCAAAGGACAAGTACCGGCTTGATATCCTGAAAAAACTGATACTCCTGGTTCTCTCCGCTGTTGTCTTCATAGGAGTTTCTGTTTCGGTTGTATATTATATCACTACAGGCTCTAAAGGCGAATTCCACGCCGACTGCACGGATACTATCATGTGGGCGGAGGCTTCTGTGGAAAGCGGTCATCTGTATGACAAGGACTTCTCCTATGCCTGCTTCCTGCCCATAAGTACAAATACCATCATGATACCGCTGATAAAGATATTCGGCTTCGGTATGAAGGCTCATACCTATGGTATGCTCGGCTTCTTTATCCTTCTGGCTCTGTTCATGGTGCTGATGCTGCGGGAGATCACCGACAGCCTGCCAGCAGGTCTGACAGGTACCGCGCTGTTTCTCTCCGTTACTCTGTCTTCTCAGAAAATGCGTGAGATATTCTGGGGACATACCATTTACTATTCCCTCGGTATCCTCTTCCTGGTGATCGGCGCTTTCCTGTATGCGAGACTGCTGCGCAGCAACAGCAAAAAACAGCTCCCTGACGATAAAAGATCAGAGGGAACTGTTATCCATAAGGTATTCGTATTCATATGCATCTGCGGTTTCATGCTGCTTACGGGCATGGACGGCATCACAGGCTTCACTCTCTTCGTTATCCCCTTTGCAGGTGCCGTTTTCGCGGAACAGTTCATTAATCACGACAACAAACTCCTGAGCGGCAGGACCTTCATGTCTGCTTTCTGTGCAGTAATGTTCATGATAATGGCCGTTACAGGCAATCTCATCAACACAAAGCTCCTGGGCGGGCTCAGGGCAAGTTATCAGGACGCCAATTCCGAGTTCTCCGCTATGGACAGCTGGCTTGAACATTTCCAGAAGCTGCCCTTCGCCTGGATCAAACTTCTCGGCGTAAAGGATCTCCCCGATGTTATGTTCACGGAAAAAAAGGGAATTCCAAATCTGATATACATTCTTGCTGCAGTCATGACTGCTGTTCTCCCCATAATCGCTACCTGCTGCTATAAAAAATACGGCAACGACCTCAAAGGCAGACTGATGCGTATATGGGTATGGATGCACTGGGCTGTCACCGCTGTCGTTCTTATGGGCTACATCTGCGGTATACTCGCTATGGCTGACTGGCGCACAGTCCCCATGATAGGTACATCTCTCATACTCAGCATATCCTTTATATTATGGGCTGTCTCGGAAAAGGAGAGCATTTCCCGCTTTGCTGTTGTCCTGGCTGTCCCCATAATAGCCGCAGGCTTACTGAACTGCAAAGAAACTCTCAAGGTCAAAAAGGACTGCTATAAGACAAATGTTCAGTACCAGCTGCTGGATTTCCTCAGAGAACAGGAAGTCACAAAGGGATATGCCACCTTCTGGAACGCAAATTCCATTACTCTCCTGTCCGACGGTGATATACGCGTCAGCGATGTTATCGTCAATACAACAGGCGTTACGCACCGCAGATACCAGTCCTCGGATAAATGGTATGTCACCGATCCCACTCAGAAGGAATACTTCCTGCTGCTCTCATCTTACGAATTCGACGAATTCTCAGTCTCGGACAGCTACATTCAGCACCCTCCATTCCGTATCGCCGAGACCTGTATAAACGGTATCACCTATAAGCTGCTGGTATACGATCATAATATCGTCTGACCGCGGTAAAACTGTATAAAAAAGCCTGAATCAGCTGCCTCAGGCTTTTTCTTTTACTGATAATTCTTGAAATACAATCCGCCGTACAGACTGAACATCAGCTTTTTAATGAACTTTACGTCCGATGTGCCGCCTGTAAGTATATAGTTCTTTGCTATACTGTTCATGCCGCTGGCTATGAAGTCTACTATGAATATCCTGCTCTCATCGGATACGTCGCTTATAAAATACCTGCATTCCATAAGCGAACTGTACTGCACATCATACAGAAAATGTATCATGTCGTTGCGTACAAGCAGGCTGATTATGTGCTTCTTATCTACGATATACTTGCTGTATCCCTCGCAGAAGCTCCTGAACATGGCGGAATGACACGTATTGCTCTTCTCCTCGGGAAGAAAACAGCAGTTGTTCTTCAGCTCGTATATTATTACGTTTTCCTTTGTTCCGAACAATGAATAGAAAGTCTGTCTGGATACCTGCGCTTCACGGCAGAGGTCGCTTACGCTTATTTCACTGAAACTCTTCTCTTCAAGCAGTCTCAGCAGAGCTTCCGAGATAAGTTTCTGAGACAGAAGTGCAGATTTGTTGCTCCCTTGATACATTGACAAAATACCTCGCTTTGTAAAAGTTGATCCAAGTGCCTTGACAATTGTCAGATACTATGATAATATTATAACAAGAGGACAGACATTTGTCAAGTCCCATTAATCATTATTACGGAGGTCACTTTATATGGCACAGATTACTAAGGAAACTAAGATCGGCGAGCTCCTTCAGCTGGACAAGGACGTTTCTCCTATCCTCTTCAGCATTGGTATGCACTGTCTCGGATGTCCTGCTTCTCAGGGCGAGACCATCGAGGAGGCTGCTATGGTACACGGCGTCAATGCAGATGAGCTGGTAAACGCTATCAACCAGAAGCTGGCTGAATGATCACTTTTTCAACTTTAAAACGATCATTATAATAAAGGAAAAGACACCTTTCAGGTGTCTTTTCTTTTTATCATTATTCTGCGGCGGGAGCTTCCTCTTCAGCGCCTGCGTCTGTACGTCCGTTGACAAGCTCAACTATCCTGTCACCGTATGCCGCGCATTTATGCGAGTGGGTTACCTGGAGTATGGTTATCCCCTTCTCCTTGTTTATCTCGGAGAAGAGCTTCATTATCTCAGCACCTGCATTGGAATCAAGATTTCCTGTGGGCTCGTCGGCAAGTATTATCTCGGGATCGCCGATAACTGCCCTTGCTATGGCAACTCTCTGCTGCTGTCCGCCCGAAAGCTCGGAAGGCTTTGCCTTGCGCTTTTCGGTAAGTCCTGTTATGCGCAGTATCTCTGTGAGCTTTGCTTCCATCTCTGCCTTGCTCTTGCCCTGCACGCTTGAGGGAAGAAGGATATTGTCCTCAACATTGAGGTTCTGAACAAGGTTGTAGAACTGGAATATAAAGCCTATCTTGTCAAGTCTCATTGCGGAAAGATCCTTTTCCTTCATCTTTCCGATGTCCATGCCGCATACCGAAATATTTCCGTTGAAATATCTGTCAAGTCCGCCTATGAGATAGAGAAGTGTTGACTTACCGCTTCCCGATGCACCCATAAGTGATACGAATTCGCCTTTTTCTACTGTCAGTGAAGCTCCGGAAAGGACCTTTGTCATATTCTCGCCTTTGCCGAAAGCCTTATATACATTGTTTACTTCTATTACATTAGCCATTGTACTTTCTCCTTTATTCGTATTTCAGCTGTGAAACTACGTCCATCTTCTTCAGAGCTCTTATCGGGAAGAGCGATACAAGTACGAATATGCCCCAGAGGAATATTCCGTAAATTATACACCTTATCCATGGTACCTCTATGGGCATTACCTGCTGGAGAAGATCCATAAGGCGCATGAATACGTATGACATCGCTATACCTATCGGCACCGCAAACAGCAGCGCGGTACCTGCCGAGATCATATTCTCTATAAGGAACATCTTGGACAGCTTGCTCCTTGGCATTGCTACTGATGTCATTACAGCGCACTCACGCTTTCTTCCTTCGAGTCCGATGAGCTGGTTGCTTACTACGCCGATAAAGGTAAGTCCCACACCGATGAGTATGAGCATATTCAGGATAGCTGTCAGAGTAGCATTTGCTATGGCTCTCTGCATATTCATTTCCTTTGTTGTCAATACCTGGGCGATAAGGTCTGCCGAGTGATCCTGTATCGTCTTCTTGATTCCCTTGGGATCATCGCCCTTTATGAACATATACATGGGGTGATCCTTGTACATCTCCTTGTACACATCTTCGTTGATAACTACTGCATTGCCTGCAGCACAGCAATAATCGGTGGTTACTGTACCTGTTATCTTCATGGTCTTTTTCACAGGGAGATAGCCTTCGGTCATGAATGTAAGATCAACGGTGTCGCCTTCCTTCAGCTTGTACTTCCTGAGAAGCAGTCTGTCAAGGCATACCTCGTCGGCTCCGATATTTACGAAATTCCCGTCAAACATCTCTATGAGCTCTTTTCCGCCGTCAGGCCAGCCGTAAACTATCGAATCGTACTTATCGTCGTTGAATGTGACCTTGTCCTGTGTGAAATAGAGGAACTCGGTCTTTTCAACGCCTTCGAGCTGGTCTACGTAAGAAAGCATATCGGATTTTGTTCCGCCTATGATATTGATAACATCGCAGTTGAATATCTGGCGTCCGTTGATAGCCGAAAGTGAATGTGAGAAAATATATATTACTATGGCGAGAGCTGCTGCTGTTACACAGAGCACCGAACTTCCTACGGTACTCTTCTTCGCGCCTGCCTCAACTGCGCCAAGGTGTGCTATGGGGAAATTGAGCTTTTCAAACAGCTTTGCAAGAAGCTTTGCGATAAAACGCTCAACATGGTTGAACAGTAAGGCTACGCCTGCAATGATGCAGACAAAGCATATCATTGTCAGTATAAAGCTTTCATTGAAGAAGAATGTTACCGCAGCTGCTGCAAGGAGGAGAACTCCCACGATAGTTGCGATCCTGCTGGAACGGTATTCCGTTTCCTTTGTATTGAAGATAATGTCTCTGATCGGCGTCTTGATCGCCTTTATAGTCTCCTTGATAGGACAGAGGCATTCGATCAGTACTGCTCCGGCGATCACGATGAAGATCAGATATGCTTTGGGGGCGGGCACCTCCGGCTTTATAGCGTCCTCAACGCCTATGAACATCGAATTGAAGAAGGGCTTCTTTACCAGCAGATAAAGCAGTATTCCGAGGATTCCTCCTATCAGTCCGAAAAATCCGTTCTCAAAGAGAAGTGCTGTGGTGGTCTTCCGTGAGGAGATACCGAGACTTCTGAAGGTGCCGACTACCGACATCTTGTCAACTATCATACGCTCTGATACAGAAATGGTAACGAATATTACCAGAAGCATACAAAGAGCAAAAAGAACGAAGAACAGCCTTGTCAACAGGTCGAGTGCCTGCTGTACGTCCTCACTTTCAAGATAGTTTATTATATTGGCTGTGGGGTATTTGTCCTTGAAGAACTGCTCTGCCTTTGAGATCTCCTTGTCATCCGCTACGTCTACCAGTATTGAGGTGATCTCTATATTTCCGCCCTTGGAAAGCTCCTTGACGTCTTCGAGGTCGATAACGATGATGCTTTCGTCAGTGAAGACTCCCTGCTTCTTTTCAATGCTTGCTACCGTGAAATCAACAGCTACGTCATTATCACCGTGAAGGGTTATAGTATCGCCTACCTTATAACCGTATTCATCTGCAAAGTTCTCGGGGATAGCAGCCTTCTTGCCGCCGAGCTCCAGCTCCTTGCGGACAAGGTTCATCTTCTTTGCCGCGGGAATGTCGATACTGTACACCTCAAGGCTCTTACGGTTGACATAGGCATAATCCGAGTCTATATGCCTGTCAAATGAGGTGTATTTCGATGACGACTTCACATAAGTACATTCGGGAGCTCCGTCTGCAAAATCATCGCCAACAGGGCTCTTTGTGATTATATTGAGATCGGTGTTTCCCATCATCGACGAAAGTGTGCCTCTCAGCATATTCCTCAGTGAACCGCTCATATCAAAGCACAGCATTGCTGTAAAGCTGCATATCATTATACAGAGAATGAGCAGCAGTGTTCTGAACTTATGAGCCCAGATGTTCTTGAATAAATGTTTGAATATCAGTCTCATCGCTTACCACCTGCTTACCCTTTCCTCGGGAGCAACGTACATTCCGTCGCCCTCCTTTATATCGTATACTTCATTGAACTTCTTATTCGAGGCAAGGACAGCATTTACACGTATCTTCTCGGGACTGTGTTCATCAGTCTTGAGTCTTTCGATACCGCTGGAATCCACTGAAAGAGAACACCATGTCTTTGCATAGCTCTCAAAGAGCTTCTTCAGCTCTTCCTTATCGTCAAGTATATTTGTGACACATTCAACGCCGCTGAGATCGGCATAATTCTCTCCATTGGTAAGCTTTCCGTCAACATGGAATACCTCCATGATGGTATATTTGCTGTAATAATCGGTAAGAACGTCTGCACGCTCGTCAAGTATCTTCTTGTCTTCCTCTCCCAGCCATGAAGGATCGTATTTTCCTTCGGGTGAGAAATTGATGCAGTTGGAGTCGAAGGCATGACCTATCTCATGTCCCATAACTGTACCAAGTCCGCCGAGATTTGCGGCATGGTCGCCCTTGGGATCAAACATGGGCGGCTGCATGATGGCTACGGTGACATTTATGGTATTGCACGGGAGATACTGTGCGTTTACATCCGTAGAAAGCATCATTGCCTTCATTCTGTCCATGGGCGATGAAAGCAGCTCCAGCTTATCGTCCATGACTTTTCTGGTCAGAGCCTTATCGCTCTCGTAAAGGCTGCTGCCCACAAGCTTTGCGTCCTTGGCATTGACCTTATGAGGCTCGGGAGCTGTTATGAGCTTGATTCCATCAAGCTTTTTCCTGAGTGCCTTTCTTGTATCCGCAGATAACCAGTCGGCATTGGCAATGAGCTCGCGGTAGCTGCCTATTATCTCATCGAACATATCATGTATTCCCTTGTCAAGCTCGGGAGTATAATAACGCTCGGTATATATCTCGCTTACCTGCTTTGAAAGGTAATTCAGTACCACTGAGGCTGCCTGATCATCCTCGGCTTCCTTGCTCTTCGGGAAGTAATCCGAAAGGATCTCGCTGCTGTCAGGTATAAAATAACCCATCGAAGAAATGTATGTGGAATAGATATAGGCCTTCCATTTATCAAGATTCTCGTCTGTAAAGAGCTCGTTGATCTTCTCGCACTGTCCGCGGTCTATCACATACAGACCGTCTGCCCTGCTCTTTGCGTCAGCACAGAATACATCGATAAGAGACACATCAAGATTTGAGAAGATGCTGTCGAACTCCTCAAAGCTCGTCTTTTCCAGAGCAAGAAGATGACCCATATCGTTCGCGCCTTCAAAATCAGTATTGTTTGCAATGTCCATGCCGATGTATACCATCTGTCTGCCCTTCTCATCGGCAGTATCATAGTCGTCGCCCTGTATCCTGAACATATCCCTTGCGATATTGTTCGGAGCCTCACATTTCGATATCTCATCGTGAATGGACTCAAGACTGGTTCCGAGGAAGCTCTGCATGGGATAAAGGTACATAGCATATCTGCTGCTGTCCTTATAATCGTGCATAACTTCAAACTGGAAAATGGACGGAGATCCGTAATTCAGTGTAAGATCGCCGTAAACAGACATGAGCTCGCTGATGTTCCCGGCATTGAGTATCCTGTCACAGTTTGCCATGATCTCCTTTTCAGCTGTTCCGTCGTCCTTATAGCTTATAGCCTGGGCATAGATATCATGAATAAGCTGTTCGTTGGTACCCGGAGCATACTTTTTGTCTGACTTTCCGATCTCCTTTACGATCTTCTCGGATGGACTTTCATCAGATTCATCCATAAACACTGATGTGCCGTACTGACCGTAAGGTATCTCGGCATCCTTCAGAGTGGCATAATTGACATATCCGTAGAAGTCATCCTGAGGTCTTATATCCCCGTCAGTCTTTTTTTCATCTGCCTTCGCCCCGTCGGCAGAACCTTCGTTGCCCTCGTCATCTTCTGAAAGAACGCTGCTGCTTGTGCTGCTGTTCTTCTTGCCTGACAATGAACATCCTGCCGAGCTCGCAGTTACTGTCAGCGCAAGAAGAAACGAAAACAGTTTCATGTGTTTCTTCATTTCAATCCTCCAATAATTATTACGTTATATAATGTGGCTAAAATATAGCGCAATATTAATTATACATCTTCGGACAGGGGTTGTCAATTATTTCACAGCTTCATCCTGCACGTGTGTATATATACATTATATACATTATTCACTTATTTGTCAAGCCTTTATCAAAATATTTTTCCTGTTCTTAAAAAGTAAAAAGGAAGCCCGAAAGCTTCCCTGAGATGTTTTATATGATCGTTATGATGTACTGTACCGCAAGCAGCAGTATCAGCAATGCAAAATTTATGACAGTAAATACCGCAAAATACCTTCCTGCCTTTGCACGCTCCTCCCTGCGGTAGATCTGGAACGAGATAAGGCTGGCAAGAGATGCTATGATAGTTCCGAAGCCTCCTATATCTACTCCAAGCAGGAGCTCAGTGCCCTTGCCGGTAAACTCGGCAAGCATCACCGCAGCAGGTACATTGCTTATGAACTGTGAGAGCAGAGCCGATACTATCAGCTCCCGTCCGTCAAGTATACGTGAGAAAAAGCCGCTGACCGCTTCCACGCGGGCTATATTTCCCACAAACACAAAGAAGCATATAAATGTGGCGAGCAGTGAGTAATCCACCTTTGCCAGCAGTTTTTTATCGCAGGCAAGTGCGGCTGCCAGTGCTGCTATAAGACATACCCAGTCGGGTACAAGCCTGAAGACCGCAGCTATGCAAAGCAGAAACAGTCCTGCATACACCGCTGCCTTTATCACAGGCACCTTTGCCCCGCTGTCATCGGAGGTCTCGCATTTGTCCTTTGGCAATAAAAATGTGAGCAGCATTACCGCAGCAAGTCCCACAGCTCCCACAGGCAGCATGGTCCGCAGGAACGTCATGGCTGTAAGTCCGTATTTATCGTAAAGGAACAGATTCTGCGGATTTCCTACGGGAGTCATCATGCTTCCGAGATTTGCAGCAGCCGTCTCCAGCACTATAGTCAGTATCAGGCTCTTTTCGTCCTTTATACCGCTGTATATCAGCAGTGTCAGCGGTACAAAGGTTATGAGCGCCACATCGTTGGTGATCAGCATCGCACTGAAAAAGCATATCAGCGTAAGCACCGCGCCAAGCCTGCGAACTGTTCCCGTGCGCCTGAGAAGCTGTCCCGTAACCTTGTCGAATATCCCTATGGTGCGGAATCCCGCTACTGCCGTCATAAGCGCGAAAAGCTCTATGAGCACCGTTCTGTTGCAATAGCCCATGTACGCCTTATCGGGCGGTACCGCTATCATAGTCACCAGAGCCAGTACAAATGATATGACCAGTACGGGCTGTGCCTTGATAAAACCTGTTATACGCTTCAGATCAGCTCCCTTTTTCGTGCAGACGTTTACTGACGCCCTCTGTACTCCGCCTGTGGCGGTCAAAGGTGTGCGGAGCCTTGTTTCCTTATTCATATTATCTTCCTTTCAGATCAACTGAAAAAGATTATACCACTTTTTAACGTCCGAGTCAATCAGTTTTTTACACATCATTATATTTATTTTTACTTGATTTTTTGCCGCAGCTGTGATATAATGTTTCCTATTAGGCAGGAGGATATATATGTTGTCAGGATTCAGGAAAAAATTCATAGGGAACAGGGCTTTCTATAAAATGGTGCTCAGCATGACAATTCCGATGATATTGCAGATGATGGTCACTAACCTTGTCAGCCTTATAGATAATATAATGGTGGGCAGACTCGGCACAGAACCCATGAGCGGCGTTTCCATAATCAACCAGTTTGTTTTCGTATTCAATGTGACGGTTTTCGGCGCAGTGGCCGGTCCGAGCATTTTCGGAGCGCAGTTCTTCGGAAAGGGCGATCATACAGGTCAGAAGCATACCTTCCGCTTTCGTCTGCTGGTATGCGCTGCCATTATCATACTCGCCGCTTTTGTATGCAGAGCCTTCGGTTCTCCGCTGATCTCCCTTTTCATCAGCAAGGAAAGCAACGTTGAACAGGCTGAGCATATACTTTCAAGCGGTATGGAATACCTAAAAATAATAATCATAGGTTTTATCCCCTTCGGTATCGGTCAGGCCTATTCCAGCGTCACCCGCGAATGCGGCAACACAAAAGCTCCCATGGCAGCTGCCATGTCGGCTGTGGGACTGAATATACTGCTTGACTGGTGCCTTATCTTCGGCAAGCTGGGCTTCCCCGCCATGGGTGTGAAAGGAGCTGCCTGGGCAACCGTCATCGCAAAGACCGCCGAGGCTCTTGTGGTAATTGTATGGACTCATACCAATAAGGATAAAAACAAGTATATCATCGGTCTTTTCCGTGATTTCCACATACCACGAAGGCTTATTGCTGATATGACTAAAAAAGGCATTCCCATGCTTGTGAACGAATTTCTCTGGTCACTGGGAATGTCGGTAGTTATGCAGTGCTATTCCGTAAGAAGCACCGATGTTGTAGCTGCAAGAAATATCTCAAGTACAATGACAAACCTTTTTAACTCTGTATACGTTCAGATGGGAGCCTGCATAGCTATAATCGTCGGCGCAAGACTGGGCGCCAACAAGCTGAAGGAAGCACGCGATACGGATAACAAGCTGCTTTTCTTCGCAGTCGTTTCCGCTGCTGCGGTAGGTATACTGATACTCCCCCTCGCACCGCTGTTCCCGAAGCTGTACAACACCGAGCCTTCGGTGCGCTCGCTTGCTGCATACATGATAGTCATCCAGTCACTGGCCACTCCGATGTGGAGCTATACCAACGCCTGCTATTTTACTTTAAGAAGCGGCGGAAAAACAGGTATAACCTTCCTTTTCGACTTTGGCTTCACATGGCTGATAATGATACCCCTTGCAGCTGTGCTCGCCTATTGCACCGACCTCGACATACGGATAGTATTCGCAGCAGTCACCTTCTCCGAGATCATAAAGGTGGCTATAGGCTATTTCATGGTCCGCAGCAATATCTGGATAAACAATATAGTTGACGATAAGTAAGAAAAGCCGCAGCTTCGTAAATGAAGCTGCGGCTTTTCCTTTTCAGAGGAGAAATTACTCATTATGCCTTGAATAATGCACGTACAAAATTGTAGAAATGGGCGTGTATGGAATTATCACCGTGATAACCGCCCTGTACGTAGTGCCAGATATGAGGAACTCCATTCTTGGTGAAGCTGTCATTATATCCGCTGGGGATATCGTATACAGTCTGGTCATTGCTTCCTGCGGTGATGAAAAGGAGGTGAGGCTCCTCTCCGCTCTTCCAGTTGAAGCTGCCCGTAACTCCCGGGGCAGGACATATAGCTCCCACATATCCGAAGAGATCGGGACACTGCATACCTATCAGGAGAGACTCTCGTCCGCCCATGGAAAAGCCCGTTATGGCAGTATTGTCCCTGCCTTTCTTTACACTGTAGTTCTTTTCGATATAGGGCATGAGATCCTTTGTGAGGTCGTTGATGAAGTTATCGTATGCCGCATTGTTGGCATCGTCCATTCCCGAGCAACTCTCCTGTGTGGCACTTGAATAGATGTAAGGGAACACAACTATCATATCCTCTGCCTCGCCCTCTGCGATCGCGTTACCGATTATCTGGCGGGTATACATAGTACCGTTGCCCTTGATTATCATTCTGTCCTGGTTCTCCCAGTAGCCGTGCATGGCGTAGAGCACGGGATACTTTCTGTTCTCGTCATAATTGGCGGGAAGAAGTATATTATAGGGCTTGTTGCGCTTGCAGGTGGTGGAATAATATGTACCGCTCTTTATTGTGCCGTACTTCACTCCCGACTTCTCCTGATGTGAGGAATCCGGCTCTGTATTGACGACCTTTGCCTCAACGAGCCTGGTATAGTCCGCCATGGAGTACTGAGCAGGCTTTTCATCCTCCTTGATCTCAGCCTTCGGGAACTCGGTTATCTTGCCCAGAACATACTGCTGTATGAGCAGCAGGTCGGCTACACCGCATACCTTGTCCCTGTTGACATCATATGCCTTTTCAGCTCTGGAATCTGCAAATTTTTCGCTGATAAGTGCCTTCCTTGCGGCTATCATATCAAAGCTGTCAACTACCTCATCGCCGTTGACGTCGCCCGGTATCAGCTGAGCCGCCTTAGGTCCGTCTATTACTGTTCCCGCAACAGCTCCGATAGCCTCATCAATATAGAAGCCGTATTTGTCCTCGGCTGTTTCAACGTAGAACTGCATATTTGTGGCATTTTCAGGTATCCTGTAATTGGTATTGCTGAGCTGTATCCACTCGCCCTTGGGAACGTTCTCGACAATGGCTATCTTATCGTACTTTGCAGAGTCAGACCCGTCTTCATACTGAAGAGTGAGATAGAAGGTCTGCGAATCAGGTCCCTCGTCGTATTTTACCACGGTGCTGAAGCTGTACTCCTCTCCTGCCTTGAATACCTTTGCAGGAAGTGTACGTGAAGCACCGTTCCAGTTGGCTTCTCTGCCTGTGCAGGCAAGTGAAGCAGAGCCTGCATAATGCTCGTTATTATTTGTCTCAACAATTGCAGAGCCTCTTCCCAGCCATGATTCGGAGCCGTTTTCAAATGTGTTATGGAAGTAGTATCCGTTTTCGTCAGGCTCAATGACCGCAGCCTGGCCGCTGAGTACCTTGCTTCCGTCACAGCCGTTCCAGCTCTGGCGTTCATACTCGAAAAAGTCGATATCCGCATAGCCGCCTGTAGTCTTTGTAGCATAGCTGTATATGCCGCTGCGGTAGCCTGTAAAGAGCTTGAGGTCGTAGGACATGGAGAGCTCCTGTCCAAGCTTTGTCCAGCTCTGACCGTCATAAGAATAGTAGAAGTTCGCCTTGTCGATGTTATTTGAAGAGCTTCCGTCAGAGCTTACATTGGCAAATTTGAAATCTACCTTGAGATATATCTCGTCGCCGCTCATATTCTGCTCTGCAACTATCTTGTTGGAGCTGTTTCCTATATCGTCGCCGCCGTTGACGGACATATACACCTTCCTGGTTCCGCTGTCATCCACACGGACACCGATACAGCCGTACTTCAGCTGGAATGCCGAAAGACCTGCATAGTCGCCTGGCTTCATATTCGATGAATCAAGCTTGATGAAGCTGCTGCACGCAGGACCTTCCGTTCGCATGGTCAGAGTATTGCGGGAATCCAGAAGATGTGAGGCTGTGGACTTGTTCTTCAGACGGAGCCAGCCTTCACGCTCGGTCACCGACCATGCGCTGTTGTCCGGATTGTGGTTCCACTGCCATTCAAGTGCAAGATCGTTGGAGGAGTAGTCAAAATAGTCATCACCTGCAAGATCTGTGCCTCTGTCTTCGACGGGGAGCTCCAGCTTGACAGGAGCCTTGCCGTTAACACCCATCATAGGCCAGTTATTCTGCCATGTAACGGGAACAAGCACGGGGATACGTCCTACCGCGCCATGATCCTGGAAGAGCATAGCATACCACTTTCCGTCGGGAGTATCAACTATACCGCCCTGGGCAACTCCGCTTCCATAGGATCCAAGCCCCGAATCAAACACGTATTTGCTCTCATAGTTACCGAGGAGCTCCCTGCTTCTGTAGCATATCTCCACACGGCCTGTATTGCTTGGCCATGCGATGATGAATATATAGTAATAGTCGCCTATCTTCTGGATATGCGAGCCTTCACCCGCTACGTATCCCGAGATATTGGTCTTGAAAAGAGTCTTGTCAGCGCCGCCCTGCTTGAAGCCTGTCAGATCGGAATTGAGCTCCTTGATCTTGATCTCGCCTCCGCCGTAAACAAGATAATTCCTTCCGTCGTCGTCAAAGAGCAGTGAAGCGTCATGGTACATACCGTTGAGCTCAACACGCGACCACTCGCCGTTTTCAATATCATCCGTGGAGAAGATATAGGACTTGTTTGTTCCGTAGCTTCCGAAAAATACGTAGTATTTTCCTTTCTTTTCGTTGTAGCGCAGACTTGCAGCCCACTGTCCGTGAGAGTAATCATGCTTGCCGTTTTTCAGGTTCTGTACGTCTCCCTCGGCCAGTCTGTCGTATACATAGCTGCATATCTCCCAGTTCACCAGATCCTTTGACTTCATGATGGGAGCGCCCGGACTGAAAAACATGGTGGTGCTCACCATGTAATATGTATCCCCCACTCTTATTACGTCATCGTCGGGAACATCAGCCCATATTACAGGATTTGATACGGTGGTCGTCTGTGCTGCGGCTGTACTGTCATCCCGCACTGCGGAAGATGCCGCCGGAAAAGCAACGGCTGCTGCCAGCAGCACGGAAAGTGCCGCTTTTCCTGCATGGAAATGCCTCATAAGTAATTCCTCCTTTTATTATTTTCCCCTGATTTTCTTTTTGTCACAACAGAAGCCGTCATCCGTGATCAATTATGCACGATATGTAAGATTTGAACGAATTCAGCTTCCTTATCAACTTATATTTTACTACTTTAACCAAAGTCCTTCAACCGACATAATGCAGATTTGGTGGATAAAACGTATAACAAGCCGTCCATTTTCACAAAATACTGCAAAATATTTCTATAATATCGCTTATATTGACATTCCCATATAAATATGCTATAATAAATTATGAACAATTTGTGAAAGGAGCTTTTTTATGGCTCATTCCTATAACATTATGCGCAGAGCTGTGTCTCTGCTTATCTCTTTTACCATGATCGTTTTCTGCACTTCATTCGCTTTGTCCTCAAAGACAGCCGATGCAGCGGCAGTTCTTAATAATCCGAACGGAGCTTTTCTCAGCGAAGCCTTCAATATCGCAGGCGGCAACATTTACCATGAGCCCCGCTCTCAGTGGATAAAATTCCTTGATAAGTATACCCGTACCGACTATTATCTGGGGACGCCCTTTGACTACTGGCTTTACTCTGCTTCTCCACGGGGCGATAAATGGCAGATCGCCGACGGTTACGGCAACAGTCTTATACAGGGCGGTGGCACCTCTGAGCTGGGAGGCATGAACAGCACGGGCTTTGTATGGCACGCCGCTGCAAAGAGCCTCTCCGAGGCTTCTGGACTGGATATGTCAGTGACAGGTCAATGGGTGCCCATGCTGAACGGCTTCAACAATGCAGGCTTCTCAAGGCGCTGCTGGTCCGGCGGCAATAACCGCTGGTACGACTTCATAAAGCAGTACAACGTAAAGTATTATGAGTTCACTACCAAGTCCCAGATGCTCTCCAGCGGCGTCCTCACCAAGGGTGATATAATCTGGTGCGTGGACGGAGCGGTAGGCACGCTTATGAACGGTCTGAGCATACCTGCGGACAACCACCACCTCGGCATATACATGGGGGACGGCTCCTCGGACCTGTGGTGGCAGACGGGGCCTACCACCGGGGACGGTGATTTTTCACAGCAGTTCAACAGTATAAATCCCATATATGGCTGCGCTGTAAGCAATACCTACATAGTTCTTCCCTGGGACGGCGTAAGCAGCGGTCAGACCACGCCTACCATAACCAATACAACCATTCAGCAGCAGCCTGTCACTACCACTTCTGTCTCAGGCGGTGTCACATACAGTGAAAGAAGTACAAGAACGGTTACAGAAGGACTTAATAATCCCGAAGGAGTTTACTTTAACGACGGAATAAAGGCTGCAAGCGGCGGACAGACAAGCATATCCCTCAGTCAGTGGCAGAGCTTCATAAGCGAGTATACCGCCAACAGCTTTTACATAAATACTCCCTATTCCACATGGCTCTACGCTGCCTCTCCGAGAGGGGACAAATGGCAGTACCTGGAAGGCTGTATGCCCACAATCGTTAACACGGGCGGCTCGGAGACAGACGGCGGTCTGAACTGTATGGCTTTTGTATGGCACGCCCTTTCACAGGGTATATCCGTCAAAACAGGCTGTTCCATCGAATATGCAGGAACACTCGTGCCCTTCAATGACACCTTCAACACCCTGTTCACCCGCAGATCATGGGGCGGCGGCGGAGGCTGGCTGGCTTACCTGAGCTGCTATAATATCCGATACTATGAGTTTTCAACCAAGGCAGAAATGCTCAGCAGCGGTGCTCTCCGCAAGGGAGATATAATATGGTGCGTTGACGGTTACTGCGGTACAGGTCTCAACGGACTGCGTCAGCTGTCGGACAATCACCATATCGGTATCTACACAGGCAACGGATATACCGATAAATGGTGGCAGTCAGGACCTACTCTCGGAGACAGCAATTTCTACGACCAGAAAAACAGCATAAATCCTATCTATGGCTGTTCTGACAAGAACACATATGTAGTCATACCCTTCGGAGATGAAATTGTCCGTGATATAGTCATCACCACCACCTCTTCAACCACTACTACCACAACAACTACAACGACAACAACAACAACAACTACTACTACTACTACTACAACTACTACCACTACAACATCTGCCGCGACTACATCAACATCTGCAACTACTGATGCTCCTCAGGAAACTACAGTCTGTCCTGTACAGCTCAATTCGGCTGCCCATGATATTATCCTCAGAAAGGGTATTGCTCCAAAGGATATAGTATCGGCAGTTGTAAGCAACGGCAAGCCAATAGAGCCCGATAAGCTCAGTTTCGGCAGCTCGGGTGAGCCAGAACTGGAATTCGTCAGAAAGGGCAGCTCCTTTATATGCTGCGTAAGCGTATACCTCGGTGATGAACTGCTGGCGGCTCCGCAGGTCGCAGAGATACTCAAGGGCGACGTAAATATGGACGGACAGGTCAATTCCGTTGACGCCAGCAACGTTCTCGCCTGCTATGCAAAGCTCTCGGTGGGAAAGGAATGGGGCTTTACCAGCGCTGATAATACAGGCTGCGACGGACTTATGGAACGCCTTGCTTTCCTCGCAGCGGATATAGATACAGAATCCGCCACCATGTGCAGCGAACCCGAATGTAAGATCGACAGCTCGGATGCTTCAAAGATACTGGCTTATTATTCAACGCTTTCAGTCGGTAAAAAAGCCGAATGGGACTAAAAACAAAACCTCCTATGGTTTATATCATACCATAGGAGGTCTTTTTTATCATTGTACGTTTTTTATGGTTTGTTTCGCATGACAAGAGGTACTTTTACATAAGGGATCAAATATCACTGTTTCTGATATTACAGAAGTCTCTTCTTTCTTCTCCTTATCAGGAACGCACCTGTTCCGGCAAGAAGGATAGCAGCTCCTCCTGCAAACTTGAACCATGTCTTGCGCACCATAAGTCTTACAACATTAGTGGTAACAAGGATATTCTTATATGAATACTCTATCTCGTTATCAGCCATATCCGTAAGAACTATTCTGACATTCTGCGAACGCTTTGAATTAGGTATCTCAAATACACATTCGTCATTGTCAGGGTCTCTGTTGACATCAACCTTTTCGCCGTCAATATATACCGCAACGTCTTTAAGGCTTAAATTATCTGATACGTTGAACTGTGCAGTGTAGCTCTCACCCTTATAGGTGCTGTTTGCGTTGATATTTATAGGAACACAGAGAGGCTTTGTCTTATCTACAAAGAAGGTAAGCTCAGCCTTTTTCTTATCGGAATCACTGATATTTATATTGCCTGCTGCGTCAACGGAATGAATGGAAACAGTATACTTTGCATCGCCCTTGAAGTTCTTAGCGAAGATAGTATATTTGTACTGTGACCATGTATCGCCTCCGCCTGTATGCTCAACGATATAATCGGTATTCTCCTTGAGCTCGTGCATATCCGAATCCTTGGTAATGATGACGGTGCATTTCTCCGAATGCTTGTCCGCATTTACCTCGGTAAATATTACATCCTGCTCCTTGGAGATATACTTTCCGTCAATGAGCTTTGTAGAGTTCTCCTGAGCAAAAGTGGAACCGAATCTGTTGACAGAGAAGCGCTGTTCAGCACTTATAACATTATTTGCGTTATCCTTTGCAGTTGCTCTGAGAGTATAAATATCATCGTACTCCTGCTTTACAGGGAAATCATTAAGCTGATATTCCAGTCCATCGGAAGTATTATTGAACTTTCCGTCTACGGGAAGTCCCTTTCCGCGCTTAGCACCTTCAAGAGTGATATTTATCGTATCTTTGTTGAGGTTGGTATCCGTGAAACGGATAGTAGGTCTTACAGTACCGCTGTTAGCCTTGTCAACGTCTGCAATAACAAGCTTCGGAGGAGTAGAGTCTATACATAATGTACTGTTATAAGGTCTGAGCTCGTTGCCTGCCTTATCCTTACCTGTAACACTGATAGTATACTCTCCGTCCCTTGCAAAGGTTATGCTGCTGAAATGATCGTCGCCGACTCTCGTCCAGCCCGATGCCTTCGGGAAACCTGCTGTACTTCCGTTATATGTACCGCTTATGCTGATAAGTGAAGCATCAAAGTTCTTTTCTGTGATCTTCAGGGTCAGAGTTGTCTTGCCGCTGTAATAATGATTATTCAGGAGAGCCTGATCGGTACTTGCAGTAATTACAGGATCTGTAAGGTCGATAGTGATCTCTTTATTTACCGTTTTTGAACTTCGGCCTGCTCTGTCCTTACAATCAGCCTCTATCCTATATACTCCATCTCTGTCAAAATCGATCTTATCGAGATGTAAATTCGGATCGGAAGAAGTATTGCCGTCATTTTCATTGAACTCCAGCGAACGTCTTGAGCCGTTTACCTTTACCTGTACAAGATCCTTATCGAAATTGCGTTCTTTTACTCTGATATTTGCAGTTTTTGCAGTATTATAGATACCATCATTGATATCTACAGATATTTCGGGATCATCCTTATCAATACCGAATCCGAAATAACTCTGATCGCTTTGATTTCCTGCATTATCGGTAAAATCTGCATTTACTACATAGCCGTTGGCATTATCACTTACAGTAAATGTAGTCTGAACGCTCTTATCAATGTTATATTCTCTTTCCAGAACTTCCCAGTTATCATCTGAATTACGTATAATATTTGATATGCGGTTTATTATACTTGCAGCAGCATTTTCAACACCCGAAAAGCTGTCTTCAGCTATTACAATGACCTTTACATCATCCTGATAGAGCTTATTTCCGTCCTTGTCCTCAAAGTTTGTGTCCGTAACATTCTTGTCGCCGTCTTTTGGATCAACAATGATTATTCTCGGAGGATTATGGGTTGCATCCTTTTCATATATAAACATATTCGTATATATGATCTCGCCGTCAACATCGACTCTGTTCCTGAGAACAAGCTTCATATAGCCCTTGAAGTTCTTATGGAATGAAATTCTGACTCTTTCTCCATCAATATCCTTGGATATGATCGATGTGTCTGTAACAGGATTATTCGAAGAATCAAAGAGCTCAATATCAACGTTCTTTATTTTCGATGCAGCTGTACATTTTAAGACTATATCAAATGTTCCACTGTTACTGAACGCATTATATCCAAATACATCTTTCGGCACTTTTTCAGTGATATTGTATTGTATATTCTGACCATCACTTGTTGAAATGTCATTCAGCCTGGGGGCATACAGATCAACCCATGCACTGGCCTGTGTCTTATCTGAAGAATTGCCTGCCTTATCCACAACATAGAAAGTTACATCGATCTTATTTTTGCTGTCCAGCTTGTTTTGGAAAAGAACAACTTCTTTTTCCAGTGCAGCGCCTCTGAGTACAGCTTCATACTCCTGGTCATCTGTCTGACGGAATGCAACATAAAGGTCTCCGGTCTTAAGATTATTCTCGTCAAAGCCCTCTTTAAGGCCGAGATCACTTAAGGTCAGGGTTTTATACTTATGTCTGTCATTTTCATTTATGTCATTATACTCAAAATTAAGCTCTTTTATACCGGAATCTTCCTTACCTTCATTGTTATCTGAAGCGAAAAGATCCATCTTTATGCTGTCAAAGCCGTTATACCACTTCTCCTCGTCATCATTTGCTCCGGCTAAAGTTATACTGCTCAGAGGAACGATATTATCGACAATGATCTTTGGTCCCGCGATTTCATCTGTTACGTTTCCGGCCTTATCACTTGCAACGAACTTAAGTTCATAAGATCTGCTTTCATCCTGATCAAAACCGCTGATTTTATACTTGTACACATCTTCATTATCGCTTAGTTTCATTTCGCCGCTGTTTCCGCCAACAAATTCAATATTTACTTTCTCAACTCCGGAAGCATCGCCATCACTATATTTATCGGTTACTACAGCTGATACATTACTGCCGTTTTTTGCGTACAAAACATCTTTTTCATTCGTTCCGGGAGCGCATCTGAACTTCTCATCATCAATCACAGGTGCTGTTCCGTCGTACTTATAGTCCTTCAACGTAATTACATCCGATTGATTACCGGCGCTATCAATAGCAGACAGTTTAACTCTATCGATAAAGGTGCTATTTTTATTGGCTTCAGCTGCTGATAAAATGACTTTGAACTTACCATTATCATATTCCAAAGAAGGAACAGAATTATAATCACCGGATGTTTTGAAAGAATCAGCTTCGCTTGTTAATGCATTTATTTTAGTTTTTGCTAAATCAATGTTAGCATTTATGGAATCGGTCGTTGAAATATCTGATTTATAAAAATTCTCGATCTCATTTGTTTCTGCGACCCTATAATCAGACGGCAATTCCTTTAATGCCTGCTTTACAGCCTCATACTTGACAGCAGCCTCCTTTTTGGCAGCCTCCATTTTCGTTGTTTTTTCTGTCAATGCCGATTTAGCATCGCTTTCTATTTTTTTAGCGGTTTCTAATGCGGCATCAGCGGATTTTAATGCGGTTCGAGCGTCATTTAATGCTTTTTCAGCTTTATCCTTATTTGTCTTAAGAGTATCCAGCCCACTTTTTCCCTCACTCTTAGCAGCTTCATATACAGCAGTAGCCTCATCGAAGGCGTTTACAGCATTTTTAACATTTTTATCAGCCAATTCATATTTTGAATTAGCAGCGGTTAAATCAGCAACTGCATTTTTGTAAGCAGCAGAAGCGTCATTGTACGCTGATACAGCTTCAAGGTATACCTTCTCTGCCTCATAAAAATCTTTCTTAGCCGATACATAATCACCTGAAACGCCTTCGTACCTCATGCCGCTGGTCCAGCCGTCTAAAGGCTGATCAAATTTATAATTGCCTATTATGATGCTTTTTACATTTCCGGGCTTATTAAGAGCAGGTATGATCTTATTATAAGCTTCCTTAGCCTCGGCAGGAGCGTCTTCGGGAAGCTTGTTTTCCTCCTTGATCTCAAGCTCATAAGTATTGCTTCCGTTTATCCATTTTCTATGCTCTCTCTTAGTCTCTGAAACCGTCGGAGCGTCTTTATCATAATAAACATAGATTGGTTCTTTAAGACAACTTGAATAATTGCCGTCAGTTCCTTTAATTATAACGTCTGTTATTCTGTAATAATTATAGCTTTTATTAGTGAACATTTGTGAGAAGTTATCCTGTTTAGCAACTCCTTGTTCATATCCTCCGTCCTTATTGAAATAATCATAAATTATCACAGTTTCCTTTTTGTTGCACTTAAACTGCGTACTCGGAGTACTTGAATTAACAGCATAAACATTATCAGCGTGTTTGGTAACATTTGCAGTCGGTGTCAGTCCATTTCCGCCATCATACGGAAGAGTTTTATATACGATACGAATATTCTTTATCTGATCTGGATCCAACCCGATGATCTTTATTTTCTCATGCTGTATACATTCATCTACGAAGTTATTAATACTTACTGTATTAACTTTAGTGTTTATAAAATATCCTGCACAATAATACTTGCCTTTGAGTATACTTGGCACAATGATATTACTTTTATTGTTATCGCCATCTTCAATTTCAATATCGACATTCTCTCTGAATCTTTCTGTTTCTTCACCATATTCATAAAAATAAGATTGGACTTTCTTACCCTTTGAGACATATATTTTTCCATTAGAATTTAGCTTTTCAATAATCGAACTCAAGGACACTTTACCGTCTTCAGTAGTGAATTTGTAAGTTTCATTACCGCATTCAATATAGAAATCCTTAATACTCTTTGAATAAAGGCTGTAGGCACCTATAGTATCTAAGTAGAAATCTCTGAAATATACCTCTTGTCTGTCTTTAATTATTTTTATATCATCTTTAAGATCGAAACTAATAGCTTTTCTTCCAAAAATATAATCTGAATTATTAACTGTAAGTTTTTTATCAGAATATTTTATAGTTTTATTATCATTAATATATACATCGATCTTTGATATAGTTGCATCATTATTTACGATATATCCCTGCTTAACATTCAGTGTTAAATTCGTATTATTCCTGTAATAGTATTCACCATCATGTAATAAAAAATAATTTTGGCTTTCATTAGTGAATTTAAAAGGCAGATCATTATCAAGTATATTCTTTAAGCCATCCATTTTACAAAAAACGTTGCATACAATATTACTATCATCAGACTGATCCTTATCTACTATATAGATCTTGCCATAACGTTCAGCAATTTTATCATAATCCACCTCACTGGATGTAAATGTACCTTTTTCAATTCCTTCAATTTTATCATTTTTTTCTGGTTTTATATCTTTAGCCTTACCGTTACTTAAAGTATTTACAATTACATTAAATCCTTCATCTGATACTCGTCGATTAGCTAACGTGATAGTATATTCCTTTTCCACAACAGGATCAGGCGCAGAGTCTCCTTCATCTGTCTCGTCATCAGGAGCTGTTCCTTCTCCATCTCCGGAAGCTGTACCCTCTTCTGCGTCAGAAGATGCTGCACCTTCTGCAGTGCCAGAGGAAGCTGTACCTTCATCCGCACCCGAACCCGAGCTGCTTTCCGTATCTGAAGCAGTCGTTTTAGGTGCTGCCGAAGCCTCTGTAACAGGCAAAGCAAGCGCCGAGTGAGAGATCACCGTTAACGCAGCTATAAAAGCTATTTTCTTTTTGAAATCAAAGATGCCCTTATCCATCCTGAATTACCTCCTTTTTCTCGATGCAAGACCTACAGCCGCGACCAGGAACAGAATTGCCCCGCAGATCACAGGTAACAGTATATTCCCTTTTACAGCTGTTTGTTTCCTGCCTGTATCATCCGTAGTTTCAGATACGGACGCTGATGTTTCGTCTGCCTTTTTTGTTGTACTTACTGTCGTAGCAGTCTCCGTCTTTTTTGACGTTAAGGCCGTGGTGACAGTAACCTTTTCGCTTGTTGTCGCTTTAGTCGCTGCCTGAGTTGTCACTGCTTTGTTTTCTGTATCATTCTGTGTTTCGGAAGCATTGCTGCTTTCATTTCTGCTGATATTGCTGTTTCCTCCCTGCCGTACACTCTGGCCTCCCTGTCCGGGAGTATTCTGTTCCGGCGGCGGAGGATCCTGATGAGGCGGTTCTGTAACTATCGGTTTATTGACCTTGATGCTGCCGCTCACAGGCTCCGAAAAACATTCGGTGCCGAACATTGCATCTTCATGATCATAGGTATAGATACTTGCCTCATAATGTCTCAAATTTTTCTTTATTTCAACAGGATAGCTGCCGCCCGGTGTATTTCCGGGAACAATTATCCTCAGTCTGCATATCTCAGCGTTCTCGGTAAAGCGTCCGTTTTCCATCTCATCCGATACATCAAGAGAAGCATATATACTTTTTCCCGATTCGTCACACCTTACCATATAGACGCCTGCAATCTTATGATCATCGAAGGCTATCTCCTTTTCGCTGTCGAATCTCAGTCTGTCATCAATGGTAAATATCAGATCCATCCATGTGAAACCAGGATTATTACTGATATAAACGGGTATCTCCGCTACGGTATCGCCGTTCATATCATCTTTTCCGAGCTCAGCACTGCCCGCCGTTATAAGAATATCCGACGGTTCTTCATAAGCAGCTTCTGCTATTACCGATCCCACGGCAGAGCTCAGCATAACTGCCGCCGCACCAGCGGCTAACCAACGATTGTTCATCTATTTCTCCTGTGATCGTCTATTACATCTACATCTGCATTTATTAACAGTACATTTTTTATTATTCTGAAGTCACTGTTACTGTCGGAACCATTGGCAACAACGATAGTATCGCTGATATTTTCCTTACTTTTCTTTCCGATGACAACTGTGATTATATCGTCATCCTTACCTTCGTCCGCACTTGCCTTTTCACGCTCATACATATCCCTTTCGGTCTTGAGCGATAATATATTAGAAGTGGTATTTGTGGCAGCGATCGGATCCGATATGGTCTTCTTGGCCATCAATCCCGAGAAGAGATTTGCGAAAACTCCGAACCTGACAGCTATAAACAGTGCTATCAGGATCATTACGATACCTAATCCGAGGGAGATATACGAGATTACCTGCCAGTAAAAAGAATTCACGCTGCACCCCCTTACTGCGAACCGTCAATGCTTTCGAGTATCCTTTCGGAATACTTCAGGATATAATCCTTTATTTCCGCATAGGCTTCGTCTTCGGCATTGTAAGCGTCCGCTTTGTTCCTGATATCATTTACCAGAGCTCTCTGCTTTTCATAGGAAATGCCGGCTTTGGCAAAATAGTTTATATTGGAGTTCTCAAGATTGAGAATAGCCTTATAGGTCTCAAGCACCAGCTTTTCGGGACCTGCTTCGGATTTGCCCGCAAGATCATTGAGTTCATTGATATTATCCCAGAGCTCATTAGCATAATCGCCTTTTACGAGCTCAAATTCCTTCTGCTGTGATATAACATAGAAATTACCTATATCATGATAAACTCTTGCGACCTCATAATCACTGGGATCGGATTTTTTGAATCTTTCGGTCTGGGCATTCTCAAACCATTTAACGGACTTTGTCTTTCCGACTGTACTGCTGTCCTGACCTTCTTCACTTCCGTAGTTGTAATAGAACCAGTAAAGGATTCCTATCTGGAAGCAAACCTTCTCGTATTCCGGCGATGTTTCAAGCTCATTGATATTGCTGTTCACAAGCCGTACCAGCTGAGCGTTCTCTTCATTGTCGAACTTCCTGTCATGCTTATAGATCTTTATGATCTCAAGATAGGCATTTCCGTAGGAAGCGTCGGCCTTTATTACTTCCTGGAATTTTTCGAGCTTTTCATCATCATCAGTTGCATTCTCGGCCGCTTCAATAAGCTCCTTCAGACCTGCAGCTCTTTTTTTCTCCGCCATATTTCCCGCAAACAAAGAAAATGCGATAAAAACAGCTGCAAGTACCGCAAATAAAGCCGAAGTTCTTGCATATGTATGATTTTCAGCCTTGTCAAGAGCATCATAGAGTTCTTCACAGGTCTGATAGCGCTTATCCCTGTCCTCATTCACACATTTTTTGATTATTCTTACAAGAGAAGCATTCATGCCATTTCCGAAAGCAAATCTTTCCTGAGAGCTTACCAGCTTTCCCTTGGAAGAAACATTCCGGGGCTTTTTTCCCGTCATCATATGATAAAGGGTAGCGCCTATATTGAAAATATCCGTCCTCTCGTCCAGTTCCTCCTTATTGAACTGCTCGGGAGCAGCATAGGCAGGAGTATAAGCAAATGTTCCCTGACGGCGTTCAATCACTGAACCGAAGTCTATGAATTTAAGAGTATCGTACTTATCGGGACGCTTTGAGTTCTCAAAATCATCATAGTTCCTTACGACCATAATATTGTCGGGCTTCATGTCGCTGTGGATCATTCCGCACTTATGAATAAATGACATTACCGAGCAGATGTCCTTAGCGTACCTCAGCACGGTCTTGTGGCGGAAGGGATCGTAAGCCAGCAGTTTTTCCATCGAAACGCCGTCAATATAGTCCTGAACTATATAAAGGGCATCCGGATTATTGTCTATTATCTCGATTATATTGGGGAAGAACGAATTCTTTACGTCCTTCTCGAAGAATTTCTTTATAAGCAATGACTCCTGACGGGCATTGTATGCGTCGGTGCCGTTGCTCTTCATTACTTCTTTTACAGCTCGCTGAGCATTGTTCGCTTTCAGATCAACTGCCCTATAAACGATGGAAGTACCGCCTTTTCCCGCAACATTAACGATCTTATATCTGTTTTCAAGAATAAAACCTTTATTAAGCAAATATAATTCCCCGCTTTCAGCAGATCTTGACCATAAGGGCGGATATATTATCCTTTTCGCCCCTCTGTATCACCGTATTTTTCAGATTTTCCAGATTATGTGAGATGGCTTTTTCATCCTTTACCGATGAAGGCTTCAGAGACTTCTGCATCTCATCGGAAGTTATCTTTTTCCTGAAGCCGTCGGTACAGAGCATATAGCACAGATCCGTACCGTAGTCCTCCACGCTGTAATCATAGGAGGTATCGTCAAGGCCTGCACCTATACAGTTTGTCAGCTGGTTCTGACGTGGATCATTCTCTGCCATTTCGGCAGTGATCTTACCGTCCCTGACTTCCTGAGCAACTATTGAATGGTCAGAAGTCATTATGGAAATATCGCTGTCTGTGATCCTGTACAGGCGAGTATCGCCTACATGAGCGATGAGCATACGCTTCAGCTGGGGTATTATGAGTATACCCGTGAAGGTAGTGGCCATATCTGCGGAATGTTTGTCCGAATAGGCGTTTATATCGTCATTGAGCTCATGGAGCCTGTTGTCCAGCGACTCTCTGATCTTCAGTATGGAGGAGCTTTTCCTCATAAGATCGGCAAAGTCATCAGCGAACCACTCACTGAGGCGCTTGCATACAAAACCGCTGGCCTTTTCGCCGGACGAAAGGCCGCCCACGCCGTCGCAGACTGCGCCGAAGAAGATCTTTTCGTCCCTGAATTCAGCTATCGCCGCAAACAGAGAGTCCTGATTAACCTTCCTTACCGCACCCTCGGTAGTAACATACGAAAAAATATAATCCATAGGAGCTCACCGTCAGTTCTCTTCGTAAAATGTATATGTTATGCCGTGATAAAGTATCTTACAGCCCGAGAACAAGCTCGTCCTGCTTCCTGCGGGGACAGCTTCGTCCTCAACGCTGAGGGAATTGCAGGCTATATTCTCGACAGAGATACTATGTCTGCTGCCGTTATTCTCACGGTCAATAATGACTCCCGACAGTTCTGCACAGGTAAAGGGATAGACGAATACGGGGATCTTTTCCTTGCTGGAGCTGTTTATGAAATATGCTATCCTCTTGACCTTCTTATTGGCAGGTTCTTTCTTGCTTCCGTCGCTGTTCACAGGTACCGTTGCGGAGTCGCTTCCGCTTACTGTGAACACAAAGGGAACGTCGTATATGTATATAACATCGCCGCTTGCGAGTTCATCCTTTGTTACTCTCTCACTGTTCTCGACAAAGTTATTGAGGAAGGTGCCGTTGGCAGAGCCCTTGTCCTCTATGTACCATTTTCCGTCTTCAAATGTTATAGCCGCATGCAACTTTGAAACTGTACCCTTATCGGTAAGCGGAAGGTCATTTTCCTGACGTCTGCCGATAGTAAAGGGAACGTGTTCGATGGGATACTCCCTGTTGTTCTCATCCTTAAGGAAGGCGAGGCACTCTTCGTTTTTCCTGTTGACAAGTACAGTGTGATCTCCCTCCTCATCATCCGCAGAATTCCTGTCCACAATGACAGTATCCGTGGAAACGGGCTCCTCCTTGGGAGCCTGGGTAACAATGGACTTCTGCTCTTCTTCCACCGTCAGGAGGAGAACGTCATGGAGCAGAGAATAGAGCTGATCATACGAAAGTCCGCCGTTTCTCGGAGACTTGCTGGTCTGCTTTGACATACTGTCCTCAAGGAAGAATCTGTACTTCTGCATCACAACGCCGTTTGTCACGCTGACTCTTGCGCTTTTATGAAGCTTGCTGAGAAACTTCACCACATTGGAGCACTTGTACAGATGCTCGTTCAGAGGAAGATAAGCCACATAGAGCTTCTGCTTATCCACATCGAAATACAGATTCTTCAAATCGCTCAAGATAAGATTATCCACAGATAATCCTTCCGTCTTGCTGCAGAACTCATATATCCTCTGAAACTGACATATTATACCGAAGTATTTATCCTGGGACATATTCTGCTTTACATATTCCGAAAGCGCCGTCATATTGCTGACATTATATCTCAGAACATTCCTTGCCGAAGTTTTTTCCCATCTTATCGGAAGGAATCCCTTATCCTTACTGCTGTTTATGAACTTAAGCTGCTCCTCATTTATTCTATCTCTTTTTTTCAGACCTGCCTGCATAAAAGAGTCACAGTCCTGATAAAGAAGTTTGGTCCTGATGCCGCCTGCCATAATCTCACCCCTTGAACATTTCGTCACGACAAAGCATTTTTTCGCCGGACAAAAAGAAAAATAATTTACAAAAACGCACTACTACGTCATTATATTACATATAATATTATTATAGCACTTTCCACTACTTTTGTCAATAATTTGAATAAGTTTGCTGTAAAACAAATAATCCACGCTCCCTCACTTGCAAGAGTCGCCGAAAAGTGCTATAATAAAGGAAAAGGAGGCTGAAAGACATGATCCTCAAAGCAGCAAACAAGAAAGACGCCGAAGAAGAATTTCTCTTCATCAGAAATATCCCCTGTGACGAAAACGGATATATCAATACCAACTATCAGATAAAGCGGGAAGATTTTGACGACGCCCTTGACATAATAATAGCAAATTCCGAGGGCAGACGACTTCCGGAAGGGTACGTTCCCGCAACCACATATTATCTTTGGGACAACGGCATCATCATAGGCGAATTCCAGCTCCGCCACCATCTCTGCGAGTCCCTCGTGAACGGCTCGGGACATATCGGATACTACATAGCTCCGCAGTTCCGCGGAAAGGGCTGTGCCTCGACAGGACTGAAGCTCCTCCTCGAAGAAGCCCGCAGGACAGTCCCCGAGGACGAGATTTATCTCCATGTTTTCAAAAGCAATCCCGCCTCACTGAAGGTAATGCTGAAAAACGGCGGCTATATCCACCACGAGACCGATGACAGCTACTTTGTACGTATAAAGAAATAAACGCTACTCCTCACCGTCACATAACGTGAGGAGCTTTTTCATATCTCCGACACCCATAATATCGGCTGCAACGGTTGTTTTGTTCATAATTATGTGTTATACTGATAATAAGAAAGAACTCAAAGGAGGGAACGTCATGCGTCACTGCGGCACACAGACCATAGATACTCAGAGGCTGCGGCTGCGCAGATTTGAGGCCTGCGACCTCGGGGATATGCTCCTCAACTGGGCCGGGGATCCTGCCGTGCAGACCGAATACGGCGAACCCGCATATACTACCGCTGAAGCTGCACAGGAACTGCTGGACAGATATATAAAAGGCTACAGCTCCGAAAGCTTCTACCGCTGGGCGATAATCGAAAAGGAAAGCGGCAGGAACATAGGCCAGATAGCCTTCTGCCGCGTGTATGACGAGCTCTGTACCGCCGAGATAGAATACTGCATAGGAACTGCTTTTCAGGGCAGAGGCTATGCGGGAGAAGCTCTGTCCGCAGTGATCGGAAGCATATTCAAAAGCACTGATTTCAGACGGCTGGAAGCCTATCACCGTGCCGAAAACACAAAGTCGGGACGGGTGCTGGAAAAATCAGCCATGCATATCACAGATAATGTCGAACGCTTCAGACAGCAGGGACTTGCCCCCGAGGGAGAAGTCTGCTACTGTATCGAAAGAAGCTGAAAGGAGGTCAGCAATGAAACTGAGTTTTACAAAGCTAAAACCAAACAGCCCCGATTTCCGCAGCATAAAGCAGCTTTACATGAGAGCCTTTCCCGACGAGGAGAGAGCGCCATTCCTGATGCTGGTGCTGAAGGCAAAGAAAAAGGGCGTTGACTTCTGGAGCATAAGCTGCGACGGCAAATGGGCAGGCCTGCTCTATATTGTAAATCACCGCGACCTGTCATATATATTCTACCTTGCTGTCTCCGAGGAATGCCGCGGGATAGGCATAGGCAGCGCCGTTCTCCGCTCGGCACGGAAGATCTACAAGGGACGCAGGCTTTTCCTCGCCATAGAGCAGCTTGACGAAAACTCCGATAATTACCAGCAGCGCGTCAGCCGAAAGGACTTTTATCTCCGCTGCGGCTTCAGCGAGCTCCACAGGAAGCTCCGCGAAGGCGATGTGATATACGAGATACTCGGAGTCGGCGGAGATGTAAAGGCAGCAGATTACGAGGCACTTATGAAGTCTTACGCAGGCAGTCTGCTCTCAAAGCTTTTCACCATGGAATTTGTGGACTGAACAATTACCGACAGCCGCTTGATGCGGCTGTCTTTTTGTGTTACAGCAGCCATTTCTCAAGGTAAAAATTTTTTGCCGAAATGTGTTGCACTTTTTCCATCTGCTGCGAGTAAGGTTTATGAAAGCGGAAATGCGCATAACTACTTTTTATATAAAGGAGGCATATCTCCATGACAGACAAGGAATACCGCAAACTATATGAAAAATCGACAAGAGATGCACAAAACAGACTGTTCGGCGAGTATTTCAGCTATGTTTATGCCATAGTCTTCAACAAGCTGAGGAGCTGTGCGTCCAAAGAGGACATCGAGGAATGTGTCAGCGACGTATTTGCGGATATATTTGAACATTTTGACAGCGAAACATCATACTGCGGCGATATAAAAGGCTTTATCGGCACTGTTGCCGCAAGGCGGGCTGTCAGCTTTTTCCGCAGCATCTCAGCCGCAAGCGGCAGGACCGTCCCCATGGAAGGCTCGGGTGCGGACTGCATAGCGGACAGCACAGACCTTGAAAAAAGCACCGAAAGAGCTGAACTGCGCAGTACGCTGCTGAAGCTCATCGACGAGCTCGGACATCCGGATACTGCCATAATAATGCTGAAATACTACTACGGTCTCAGTTCATCGGAGATCGCCGATATAGTTTCCATGGAATCTCCCGCTGTCAGAGTACGCTGTACAAGAGCATTAAGACGTCTGAAAAACAAGCTTGCCGAGCTCGACATAGACCTGAAGGAGGCAGAATCATGAAAAAAGAAATAGATTTCGGCTATCTGGAAAATGCCGATATGGAGCAGATAGAACATATCTCAGAGAATATCCCGCCCGTCAGGGAAAGGGACAAAAAGAATATTCTCGAAATGAGCATAAGAAAGTACGATAAAAGGAAAAATGACATAATTGCCGCAGATTTTTCCGACAATGACACAGTCAGCGGCTCGGAGCCCTACCGACGCCGCCATTCTCTGTGGAGATACATCGGTACAGCAGCAGCCTGCCTTGCAGTTATCGGCAGTCTTGCAGGAGGCGTCGTATTGCTCAGAAGGCACAAGGGCGCGGAGTCGCAGATCACCGAAATATCCGAACCCGTCACGGAAGCTCCGGAAAATACAGCTTTTGAAGCTCCCACACCCGAAAGAGCGCAGGAAATCGTCTTCCGCAAAGGCGAAGACAAGGACGGAGAGATACTGCTGACAGGCGATAATGTTCTCTCAGCCGAAGTGATAAGACCTTCCGAGGAGTCTAATTATGATTACGAAGTCGTAGTGAATATCGACAGCGAAGGACAGAAAAAAATGTGTGACGACAGCATATTCCCGGTTTCCGTATGGATAGACGGCAAACACGTATCACGCAGGAACTGCACATCATATTATAACGGCCAGTTCTGCCTCCCCTGCGGTGTGGTTGAAGAAAGGGCAAACGAGATCGCATACCTGATAAATTCATACAGACCGGACTATGATATTTCAGATGCGCCGCTGTATGACGGCTGCATTGCCGACTGCCTGTACGAATTCGAGAAGAAGTATGACGGCTCCCTCGCAACGGGTGATTATACCGTATACGATGTAAACGGTGACAGCATTCCCGAACTGTTCATCATCTATACCCTGGGTGATGGCGGAAAGCATTACGAGCTTTACTTCTTCAACGGAGAGAGATACGAGATCGGCTGCGCCTCCGATGACTATCTCACCGTTAACTCAGGCGCACATGACGGTCTGGTCTTCACTCAGACACCGTGGAATTCCCAGAACTATAAAGTATATTACGTCAGTCAGGGCCGCGTAAAACTCATTTACGACATGAATAAGGAATACAATGGCGACGGTTCGGTAGCTCTGACAATAAACGGAAATGAAGTATCGGAAGCCAAATGGCAGGAAATGACAGACAGCATAAGTACGGAAAATATGGAATATCCCGACGAATTGTCAAAGGTATTCGCAGGATTCGGCAGATAATACACTCTAGCTCTCCAATTTTTGGAGAGCTTTTTTTCTTTAGCTATGGATTTGAGCGCCGAAATATGATATAATAATAGTGGAAAATAATTCGTTCACAGAAAGTTTACAATTATTCCTGCACATTTCCTGTGCCTTTACAGTTAATCATTATGAAGGGAGGTTTGAATGTGTCAGTGGATATCAACGATCAGTATGACAAAATTTTCCGCTACTGTTATTATAAAATCCATGATCGTGATCTTGCGGAAGACCTGACACAGGAGACTTTTCTTCGGTTCCTCGAAAGCCCTCATTATCACGACATCGGCAAAGAACTTCATTACCTTTATACTATCGCCTCTAATCTCTGCAAGGATTCTTTCCACCGAAGACCACGGGAAGATCTTGATGAGAGTATTCCGGACGATAAGGATTACGAGGACATCATTCTTACGAATGTCGCTCTCGGAAACGCTATAAAGGAACTTCCCGATGAGGATAAGGAGCTTATTATTCTCCGATACATAAATGAAGTTCCGATCGGTGTGCTGAGCAGCCTTTTCGGTATGTCAAGATTCGCTGTAAGCAGGCGTATCAGAAAAATACTCAGCAAGCTGAAAAATGATCTTAAAAAAGAGGAGGACTGACGCTTGAATAAGAAATTAAAAAAGGAGATCGAGAATTCTTTCAGATTTCCTCAGACAAAGCATAAATACGAGTTTCTTATGAGGGCAGACGTTGCCTCTGCCGAGGACAAAAAGCGGAAAAGATCTGTTCCGGTATATTTCAGAGCCGCTGCTGCCGCTGCAGCCTGCATATTTGCTGTGGGCCTGTGGGCGAACCTGGACAGATCTGACAAGATCAGCGGCAATGATTTCCGCGGGGAAACTACCGCAGCTACCGATACGGAAGCTACAACAGTTGAACCGCAGCACATCACAACTACTGCTTTATCAGACGGTCTCACCGCCGTAACTACTGCAAGGGCATCGGAAACTGCAGCCTATACCACCAACAAGACTGCGGACAAGACGGGCTCTACGGTAAACGGTCAGAAGGCTTCTCCTGCACTGGAAGCACCAGGACCGGCATCAGCGGACAGAACTGTTCAAGGCAGTAGGACTGCGACAAATGAGCCGTGCATAACAACTACCACAGCCTCTTCGTCAGACAAGAGCAGCGATATGAAAAACATATCAGCTTTCCTATCAGCAATCACAGTCTCTATGACTTCCCTATCATCCGCACCATATGCTGATTACGCCATCGATCCCGCAAGATATTCACATCTTGCAGATCATATCGAAGCGCTGGAAAAAGACGAACGGGTAACCGACCTAAACAGGGACGGAGTATTCGATCTGACCGATTGCTATCTGCTAAGCAGATATATAGAGCCGGGAAATTCTTCCGGTGCAAACGGGGTATCAGATGAGGGCAGCAGTTATATCGCCGAAAATGCCGACTATAACAACAACGGCAGGATAGACGAGGACGACCGCTGGATCTTATCTGATTATTATCTGCTGAATAACAAGATAAGCAGGAAGGATATAGATCCGAAGACCTACGATCCCGATTATGTCCATGGCTCAGTTGTCGTAGAAAATCCCGAAAATACAAGCAGCGGATATATATTCGCTTCTGAATTATATAAGTACGCAGATGCCCTCCTTGCCACCTACTATCTGGTCGAGGAAAGGATCGACAATAACGACATCGACCTCGATGTGGACGGCAACGGCATCGTGAATATCAACGACCTTACTTACCTTATAATCTATGGCAATAACCACGGTGCCTACTATATAAGGATCAACGGCACCGTCGTTGAAGAGATCCGCCCCAATGTCATATCCATTCCCGAGAATATCCGCAGCAAGTGCGAAGCCGTTTTCGCAACGGATATATACGGCGAATTCAGGAATAACAGATTCTATTCCGACACGCTTAGCTTCATTGCAGACTACTTCATACTGCATATGCCGATGTTCCCCGAGTATTACGACAACAGCTATTACGAGGACATCATCCCCTATGCCAGTGAGTACTGCATCGGCGATCAGCTGGACGGCTGCACCAAGAGGCTGGGACTTGACCCGAATTACAACCGCCTTCTCAGCTTCAATGCCGCTACCTTTGAAAAGGAGTTCAAGAACTACTATGAGGGCGTTCTCAAGGGCAAAGAGCCCGTTCCCGATGTAAACAGGGACGGAGTCGCCGACCATCAGGATTATCTGTTATCAGACTCCTATCTGGCAGATATTATCCTCGACAAAAATGAAAAGACAACTTCTCTGCCTTCAGAGATATGGGATAATATCACGGGCAGCTGTGACTTCAACCACAACGGCATAAGCGGTGACCTCTACGACATCATGACCATACAGATGTATATCATCTATACGGAAAGCGACGGCACAGCAGAGTCCGTAAGTGCAAAGACAAAGTATAGTCACAGCAACATCTCCCGCAGGAACAATAACAACAGCAAGAATAATACCGAGACGGAACGCAGCGGCGACGCAAACTGCGACGGAAAGGTAGACCTGGCAGATGCTCTGCTTATCATTCAGGCTATCACTCAGCCGGATAAGTTCCAGCTCTCTGCTCAGGGAAGATATAACGCCGATGTTGACGACACAGGCGACGGAGTTACCATTCAGGATGCCGTAGCTATACAGCTGAAGCTCCTGAACGGACTGATAAAATAATTCACTCCTCTATAATATATAGTATCAAGGCTCTCCGCAGCAAAACGGAGAGCCGCTTTTTGTGCATTGCCCTTGACATCAGGGATTTTTCGTGATATTATAATGGCAGAATGTAAGATCGGGGGGGAAAAAATCTGATGAACAAACAGGACGGCAGGGAGAAAAAGCTCCCGCAGCTCACAAAAAAGGTCATAGGCAAGGTGCTGAAGAAAAAGGACGTTCTTCCCGATAAAGAGGATGCGGGTATCCCCGGGCAGGAACTCGCCGACAAGGTAATCAGCAAGATGAAAAGCTACAAGGAGGATCTCAGTCACCTTAATATTATAATCTGCGGAAAAACAGGTGTCGGCAAGAGCACACTCATAAACTCGGTCTTCTGCGGAAATCTTGCGGATACAGGCATCGGCTTCCCTGTTACCTCAGAGATAAGGCTGTTCCCTGACGAGAACTTCCGTACGGATATACCACTGAGGATATACGACACTCCCGGCTTTGAGCTGGACGCCGTACAGCGCAGCTCCATAAAGGAGCAGATCAAGTCCGTCATAGATGCAGGCAACGGAAATGACGACAGGTGCATACACTGCATATGGTACTGCATCAATACCATGGCAAGCAAGATAGAGCAGGAAGAGATAAACTATATCAACGAGCTCCGTCAGCTCACCGCATTCGGCAGCGACGGCGAAAAACGCAGTGTTCCCGTTATTATAGTTCTCACCCAGTCTATCGTTAAAAGCCGCGCTGACCAGCTGACAAAGGTCATAAAGAGCTCGGACAGCCTTGCAAATGCCGTTATACCCGTTCTCGCCCGTGAAGAAGCCATAGACAGCCGCACCACGGTAAAGGCATTCGGTATGGACAAGCTGGTGGAAAAGACCGAAGAGCTTGCACCATTTATTTCCGATACGCTGACCTCGGTACAGATAGTCAGCCTGAAGCAGAAGCAAAAAAACTGCAGGAGCGTAGTTAATCTTGCTGCGGTGACTGCGCTGGGAGTCGGAGCAGCTCCTGTCCCCTTTGCTGACGCGCCTCTGCTGGTCTCTGCCGAGATAGCCATGATAGCAAAGATAACGGTGCTCTTCGGATTTGAAGCAGACAAGAGCGTCATGATGGGCATACTTTCCTCTGCACTGGGTACAGGCGGAGCCACCCTGCTTGGCAGGACAGTCGTTTCCAATCTTCTGAAGCTTACGGGAGTAGGCGCGGTGGCAGGAGGGCTGATATCAGGTTCCACGGCTGCTGTGATAACCATAGCCCTCGGAGAAGCATATATACAGCTGCTCTCAATGGTATTCCGTGGTGAGCTGAAAAAAACAGACCTTTCCTCAGACAAGGGAAGGAAGAAATTCCGTCAGCTTTTCAAGGAAGCTCTCAAAACCTCAAAGGATTCGAATATATACAAGTCTCTTTCCGCAGACGGATCATCGGAAGTCCTCACAGAAGGACAGACAATCGGCGATACACAGGAAAACAAATAAAATCAATGAGCCGCGGCATTTCCAATGGAAATACTGCGGCTTTTCTGTTGTCACGTATATTTTGCAGGAACGAGTATATAAATAAAATCTGAAAAAAAGAAACCGCAGCTATAAAGCCGCAGCTTCCTGCTTTTTATAAATTACCGCTGCCGAAGCCACCGTTCTGACCGCCGCTTCCGTTATTTCCTCCGAAGTACAGATCATCCATAGAAGTGTTCCTGTTGGTGAAATTGTATTTATCTCTCTTCTGCTGCTCGGCTGCTTCACGCATAGCCTTTTCGTTTTCCATGTCCAGACGGAGCTGCTCTGCAAAATCGAGAGTCCTGTTTCCGCTTATATCTCCGAGAAACGCATTATTTCTCTGCATTTCGCCTCGCTTTTCACGCCTTTCGTCCGCAATATAGTCCGCAGTTGCAACTATACCTTCAAAAAGAAAATCCAGAAATCCATAACCTCTTCCCATAGAATACCCCTTTCATTTTTCCATATCATTATTGATAATGCCCAAATGATCTGCACATACATTATACCACATAAAAACACCGTTTGCAATAGCTGCGCACATACACCCTTTTTCACGAATATCCGCACCAATGCGCTGTTGACATTTCTGCCTGTATAGTGTATAATTTTTACATGAACAGGAGATGATATTATGCGTTCAAAAGGTACTAAGACCATTGCCGAGAACCGCAAGGCACGCCATGATTATTTTGTGATCGAATCCTATGAAGCAGGTATAGAGCTGGTAGGTACAGAGGTAAAATCCATTCGTCAGGGCGGCGTAAATCTCAAGGACTCATGGTGCTCTATCGACAAGGGCGAGCTTTTCGTCCGCGGTATGCACATCTCCCCCTATGAGAAAGGCAATATCTTCAACCGCGATCCCATGAGAGTGAGAAAGCTCCTCATGCACAAACGCGAGATAAATAAACTGTACGGCACTCTCAAGCAGGAGGGACTGTCACTTATCCCACTTAGCCTTTACTTCAAGGACTCAAGAGTAAAAATGCAGGTAGGTCTCTGCAAGGGCAAGAAGCTCTATGACAAGCGCGCCGATATCGCAAAGCGCGACGCCAACCGCGAAATAGACCGCAATCTCAAATCACGCAACCAGTAACGAAAGGACTTAGCTATGATATTCCCGAAACCTCTGAAAAAAGGCGATAAGGTCGCTGTAATATGTCTTTCAAGCGGGATTATAGGCGAGCCCTACTGCGTTCACGAAAAAGAGCTGGGCGAGAAAAAGCTCCGCGAGCTGGAACTTGAACCCGTTTTCACCAAGCACGCTTTAATGGGCAGTGACTACATAATGTCCCACCCCGAAGCCCGCGCCGCTGACCTTAAAGAAGCCTTCCTCGATGACTCTGTAAAGGGTATCATATGCGCTATCGGAGGCATAGAGACCTTCCGGACTTTCCCGTATCTCATGGAGGACGAGGAATTCAGAAACGCCGTAAAGCAGCACCCAAAGTTCTTTCTGGGCTTTTCCGATACCACCAATAACCACTTCATGTTACGCAGGCTGGGCTTGCAGACCTTCTACGGTCAGGCCTTTATGTGCGACCTTGCCGAACTTTCGGGAGATATGCTCCCCTACTCAAAGGCTCAGTTCGAGAGCTGCTTTGCGCCATTTCACGGCAGGGTTATAACTCCATCGGATATATGGTATGAGGAGAGGACAGACTTCTCTGCAAACGCTGTGGGTACTTTGCCTGTGCCCCACAAGGAAGAACACGGCTATGAGCTCTTACAGGGAGCTCCCGTATTCGAGGGCGAGCTCCTCGGCGGCTGTATCGACAGTATGGGCGAAATGCTCATAGCAGGCAATATAGAACGTTTTGGCGATATTCTCTCCGCTGAGTTTGAGAAGTGTTCGCAGCTCAGAGAGGACTTCATAAACCAGAGGGAGATAACACGAAGATACAATATCTTCCCGACTGCCGAGGAATGGCGCGGTAAGATACTCTTTGCGGAAACAAGCGAGGTCATGCCGACTCCCGAAATGCTGAGAGAATACCTTGAAGCTCTCAGAGCAGAGGACGTTTTCGATAATATAAACGGCATTATCATTGGCAAGCCCATGAACGAGAAATACTACGAGGAATACAAGAACGTATGGCGTGAGACCGTGAATAACCCTGAGCTTCCCATACTTTATAATGTCAACTTCGGTCATGCCCTGCCCAGAGCCATACTGCCATACGGCTCTATTGCCCACGTTGACGCAGAAAGACAGGAAATAACTCTGCTGTAACAAATAACGACACTGTTTGCAATTGACAAACGGTTGCAAACAGTGTATAATATTATAAGAAGCATTTCAGCTTCCAACCTCTCCCCTCATTTATTATGGGGGCGTAAAGGTTTCGACGGGGGTCTTGAAGTGTGATAAGCGAGCGGAGAATGGCGTGATCTCCATAACCTGCGCCACGTTTAAATATAAACGCAAGAAATAACATTACAGTATCTACAAACGATAGAGTACTGGTAGCTGCTTAAGTCAGCTTCTGTCCACCGAGGGAGTACCGCGGCTCTCGCCTGGGCATCGATGAGCGGTGAACGACTGTCGGAAGTGTCCGTGTCCGTCAGTTGTATACGGACTACCTGAGACTTCAGCCCGTTTATCGGCGGTGGTCACAGGGAATCATAATAGGTAAAATACGCTCGTAGAAAGTTGCATGAATGGATTTTCGGACAGGGGTTCAATTCCCCTCGCCTCCACCAGGTTTAAACTGTGGGAATGGCTATATATCGTCATTCCCATGATTTCAGATTCTGCTTATATGCAATCTGTTCCTTATTTGTTCTTTATTAAGAATCAAGCATTTCAGAAGCCAATAGGTCAGGCACCTGTTGGCTCTATTTTTTTGTTTGAAAAATCCAGTGCAGCGCTGACAGCTTCAGTGATCTTTGCTCTTGCTTCATCAAGCATATGGCAGTAAATATTGCTTGTTGTTGAAACTAACGAATGTCCTAACGCTCCTGATACCGTAACAATATCTACTCCCTGATTGACAAGAATCGAAGCAAAGGTGTGCCTGAAAGAGTGTATTCCATAGAACGGTATATTATTTCGCTCGCAGAATCGCTTTAACCATGAATATGGTGTTTCGTTATACATCGGTTCTCCGTTCCATTTTACAAACAACCTGTCGGTTTCGACCCACTTATCACCGTACTGTAATATCTTCATATCCTGTTCTTCTTTATAAAGCTTCAGAAGTTCCATGATCTGTTCCGGAAACTTCAAAGTCCTCTGAGAACGCTGTGTTTTTGTAGTATCAGTGTATGTTCCGATTTGTTTAAGGTAGTTGCTTGTACGTCTTATACTGATGATATTGTTCTCGAAATCAACATCTTTCCATTCCAGGCCAAGCATTTCGCCGCGGCGGAAACCACTGTATATCATAAGTGTGAAAAATACTCTGAACTGAAGCTGTTCTTTTTCAAGCAATACAAGTATCCTTTGTATATCGTCTGATGTGTATATCTGCTTTTCCGTGTATTGTATTTTTGGCAGGATAACCTTCTCACACGGATTTGCGCTGACTACTCCCATTCTTTCACCATAAGTAAAAACTTCTGATATAAAGCTGTGATAGTGTCTGATTGTTTTAGGTGATAGTGGGTTTCCGTTAAGCATATTAGCACCTTTCTCAGAAAGCGAATTGATAAATGCCTGAACATGACGCGGCGTGATCTTATCCATGCGGAGATGACCTATTGCAGAATACACTCTTGGACACAAGCGGCGCATTCTTTCTTCTGTGGTTTTTCTGAGATTGATCCTTGCATAGTTTTTAAACCACTCTTCCCCCATCACTTCAAACTTTACTGCTGAACTCTGGTATCCCTTCTTGCAGGCTTCTTCAAACAGAACTGCCTGCCTGTTGACCTCCTTTTCTATTTGTCTAACTGACATTCCCGGTTCAGGTTTCCAGGTCATAGTCTGAACCATTTGCTTGCCTTTACAATTATAGCCGCAGCTTACCTTGATAAGGTAACTGCTGCCTCTTTTTTTGATACTTGCCATAATATTTCCTCCTTGGTAATATTACAGCGTACCTTTCCATGCTGATTATATCATCCTATTACTATAAAGTCAATACTTACAGTCGGTGTAAAATGATAATCGCACGAAAAGGCCCACTGCCAGCTTTTGCGAATAACTACGACTGCTCTGCTCAGAGAAACTTAAACAGGATAGTTTTAGTAACTTCTATGTATTCTCCTGAGCCTGCTTTATCCGCTGCATATGATAATGCTTCCATGAACCTTTTCAAATTTGTTCATGCATTTCACCGTCTTCGGGTTCGTAGTGTCCGAATACAGCTTTCATAAGAGCTTCCTCTGGAATGAGGTACTTCTTACCAGCCATGAAACAGTTTAACTGCCCCGAAATACACATCTGCCTTATACGGTATTCTGTCAGTCCATCGATAAGCTTCGCTGCCTCTTTGATTGTAAGCACTTTTCTCTTTGGTGTAGTCATGATTATGCCTCCTTCCTTTAAATATTGGATTAATATTTTGATATAATTAGCCGTCCTAGGAACGGTAAGTATATCAGGTACTTGATGAGAATTGATGTTATATCATAAGAAATCCTCCTCTAAAATGGAATTATGTACCGATCATTTATACTGCAACATAAAGTTTTCAACATTCAAAGCTGAAATAAGTAATTCAAAAAAAACAGTAAAAACCTTATATATTAGTATAGGAAGTGGAGCAGGAGGTACATAACTCTTAAACCCTAAGAATGATGAACCTGTCTATCCAGTATCTGACCGGGATACTAAAGTACTTCTGTTATACATCATGTCAGAAATGTGGCTTTTTGAGCTATGTTACGCTTGATACGCAACAATAGCATTAACGGCTCGACAGACATTGGCAGTATCACTCTTGCTAAGAATACCGACATGGTATCTCTTGAAAAGCTGAGAGAGCTTCTGCCGCATGTGAAGCAACTCAGGAAATGCCATGTAAGTGTTTTAGTTAATGAACATGGAGAACCGATACTCACTGTAAATGGAATAACATATGGAACTCACGCATAACTTCTGATCTTTGAGCATATATTATGATTGAGCAAAGATTTTACACGAACTCACAGGGAGCAGAACGAGAAGCTCTATTACGTACACCTTACTCAAGGCCACTATATATGAAGCTCCCCTAATCTATTCAGCATATGAGGGAGTCGTATGAAAGAGCATGACAGTATATTATGTGATCAATGTCTCGATATGTCCTGTTTTGTCCTGTCAATACTTTTGCCTATGTATAGAGCTTGATGATGTTATTGTCCTAATGTCCACAGTAATTAAGAATAAATCTGTGAAACGTTATAAGATCCAGAACGTAAGGTTCAGGCAAATGATATGTATCAAATTTGATAATATATGCATACCATGGACATAAAGGACAAGATGAAGCAATAGGCTATTCATCATAGCTTAAAGCTTTAGTGTCTAGCATCTGCAAAAGGATGTTCGGATCATAATTATGTCCTTCTTACTACCATAACCTTTTGACTTTGATATCAGCCACGGTGCAATCCTCCTTACGGTGCCTTCTCTTTGAAGTACTCTTTTTCGTAGCAGATGAGCAGTTCAATAGACTTTCTATTGAATTAGCTTCATTATAAATATAAATCGGCTTGTCCGGAGACGTACCATACAAAATACTTGCTGGATCGCTACAGGCTTTATCAGCTGTGGGAAATAAACTGATGAGAGCCTCTATAATCTTTCTTGAAGTTTCAAAGTCTGTTACGTGCTCATCAGCAGCAAATATAACAAGAAACTTCTTTATTGTAGCTCCATGCAAATCTTTAGATCCGCTTGTGAAACTCTCGTATATGATGCACGGTTTAACGCCCGCTCTGCGACATATTTTGAGTATCGCTTCAAGAGTTTCGATAGCTTCTGGAGATTTATATTTCACTCCAATCAGCTTGCTTATATACGTATTATCGATAACGACATAAAATAGCTGCTGTTCTAAAAAACGTTCTTCGGTGCTCTCATCGACGTTTTGATTATCACGCAATAAAGCTCCTTGTATAGTATATCCACGGTGGAGATACTCTCCAAGCTGCTCGAGTGTGAGCTTACTATGTGTCGTACTTGAACCCAGCCTGTTTCGAATAGTACCTACCTCAGCATCAACCTGGGGTTTGCTTGTAAAGGATTGAGAATCTAAAGAAACTATTACATTCATAGTTTTTCCTCCTTAATTAAATTTCAGATGCAAAACTCTAGCTGCATCATTACTTGTAAACCAATGCTTATAAAACGAGTGAACCACCCTCTTGAGGTTTGGGGCGTAAATTTCTATAGAATATACATCCCGTACACCAAAGCATGGTTAGTTGCAAAAAATCAACAACTACATGAATAGTACTGATTCTGCAATTTCTAATGTCATAGTTAAACTAATACATATCACATCCTTTCTTCAGTAGAGCCGGATATTTGGCAGCTCTCGGATCTTGGAGTTCTACTAGCGTTAGCAAGATCATCAATTATGAGTCTGATCATTGCCTTCTCAGTATCCTTGAGTTCATGACGAAGCATTCTTGTCATGGACGCTTCTGATTTTTTTAATACATCTGCGATCTGCCACCAAAAAACGTTTTTCTCAAGTGCATACGCTCTTATATCCTGATTACACATGATATTTCATCTCCTAACTAAATTTAAAAAAAACAATCATTAATGATGACGAGTATGACTATGAGGATTGCCGCCTCATAACTATATATAAGGTTTTAATTTTGAGACTTTTTAGGCGAATTATTGTCCGTTCTTTTAATAATGATGATAAAACGTCAAATAACGTCAAATCAAAATACAATCTTTAGCATAGATTTTGAGTCCGGTGATACGAGTCTGTTTATTATGCACTACATTCCAATGAAATTTCAATCAATAGATTGGAATTATATATTTCTAATATATATTTATATATATATGTATATATTATAAATACATCAAAAGATTAAGGAATATTATTGATGTGTCAATTATACTCCTTTATAATACAACTCTTAAAGAACACGATATATGAAAAAGAAGATGACACAGGCTGAATTTACCGAATGGGCGAATTATGCTATTGAGCTCAGTTCTAAGGTGGAAACGGGGAGATAGAATTTGAAGATTACAGGCAGAAGATAAGGAAATAGATGATAAATACGAAAAAAATCCGCTAAAAGAATTCAGCTTCAAAGGCTTCCGCGAACAGCTGCTTGACAAATGGTCAGATATGCCGATGTACTGGCAGTATCAGATGTTGCAGCGATAACAGGCTATACTCCCAACACCGTTGTCCGTTGGATGACGAAAAGACTGCCTGCGTTCGGTAACAGTTCAATGTGTTTTATAACCTTCCGTGAATAGCTGATAGACTTCTGCTGTGTGAAGAGGGATAATAATAAAGAACCTGTCAGAATAATCTGAAAGCACAAGGAAGATATATCTATTTTTTCTAATGAACTGTGGAGTGAAGAAAAGATACTCAACTTGTTAAAATGAATAACCTATGAATCACTCTGCAAAATAACAATATAAATGCTCAGGTTGTCACTGAGCATTTTTTATCTTATACTCCTGAACATAAGCTATGCGTCCTTCATCTGCCAGTTTACTTCGTATGGGCATAAAATAATTCCCTTAGAGTTTTCACACTTTTTCGTGTGTCTTCTCTAAGAGAATTATATTATGATCCTTTGACTATTTTTCGTTTTCTTAGTTTTATGATAATATTATAAAAAAGTGCAGCAGTTCAAAAGTGAACTGCTGCGTTTTTCTTTATTTAAAATATAACTTACTGCATTGAAGCGTTTACAAGGAGCTGATCCAGAGCAGAAGAATCTGCTGTAATATCGCCGATATTGATACCGTTGGATATCTGGCTCTCATTGCTGAATGCTGACATATTCTCCGCAAGTATCATTGCCTGGATATTGCTCATATCCGAGATCTCGCTGCTATCTTCTCCGACACTGATTATGTCAGATGCTTCAGCTATGACTGTATTGTCAGCTGTAAGCTCAGTGCCTGCCATCTCATCTGTATAGATATTGGTGAGATATTCCGTAAGTGTCTGTTCAACAACTTCTGTTTCCGGTTCTACGTCGATCACGAACTCTGACTTATTAAGGTCAACGTGAGCGATGGTTCCGTCTGCGAATTCAAAGCTTTCGATACGGTTATAGTAGTCGGTATACTGAGTCTTGATACGGAGTGTATCGCTGCCGTCACCGACTGAAAGTACCATATCGTTTTCATCCTTGGTGATGGTTACATTAGATATTGAG